>NZ_QXIO01000003.1 GCF_003545765.1 Colwellia sp. RSH04
TTGACGTGCGCTAAGATACCCGCCGCGGTAATGGTAATAACACCATTGTTATCAATGTGATAATAACCATCGGCCGAGGTTTGGCTGCCATTACTGAACGTGTATGTGGTCACATCAGCATTATTCGCTAACGTTCCCACCACGGCATCGGCCACTTGGTTTTCTTCATAACTAAAGCTTTGATCAGCAACACTTGGCGCCGTGTCATCCACATCCGTTTCACTTAAGGTCACGGTAATTGTCGTTTCATTACCCGCGGCATCTGAGGCAATAATGTCATAGTCACCGCTGTTCGCGCCCACCTCAAAATCATTGACGTGCGCTAAGATACCCGCCGCGGTAATGGTAATAACACCATTGTTATCAATGTGATAATAACCATCGGCCGACGTAGTGCTGCCATTGCTGAAAGTATACGTTGCCACATCAGGATTATTCGCTAGCGTCCCGACAACCGCATCGGCCACTTGGTTTTCTTCATAACTAAAGCTTTGATCGGCTATACTTGGTGGTGTTATATCACCATTATCATTCACATTTAATGTAACCGTTGCTGTATCTGTACCGCCATTCCCATCACTAATGGTATACGTAAAAGTCACTAAACCAGTGAAATTTGCTTCTGGGATATACGTTACGACACCGTTAACGAGTGTCACGGTACCATTTAATGGTTGAGTGACTGCCGTAACCGTTAACGTATCGCCATCAAGATCACTATCATTAGTAAGAACATCGATAACGGTCGCGCCATCATTTTTATTGATAGAAACGTTATCATCAACAGCAATAGGGTTATCATTTTGAGGATCGACCGTTAAGGTAACTGTCGCTGTATCAGTACCACCGTTGCCATCACTGATGGTGTAGGTAAAGGTGACAACGCCGTTGAAGTTAGGCTCTGGAATATAGGTAACTACTCCGTTTACAAGTGCCACTGTACCATTTGTCGGCTGTGTTACCGCCGTCACAGTTAAAGAATCGCCCTCAAGGTCGGTGTCGTTGCTTAACACATCAATAATAATCGCACTGCTATCTTCATCAAGTGATACATTGTCATCTACTGCAACAGGTCCATCGTTTACACCATTTACCGTGACGGTAATTTCGTGAGTTTGACCATCAACAGTGCTCACAATAAAGGTTTCAGTAAAGCTTTCGCCAACTCCTAATTCTTGAACAGCAGCAAGTGTATTATCTATGTTGTAGAGCCAATTACCCTCAGCATCGATAGTTAAAACGCCTAGCGTATTGCTACTAGTAACCGACGCAGGATCAAACGCAGCAGTATCACTGGTATCTACATCAGTAACGGTTAAATGACCTGAGGTCGTTAATTGATTATTTACATTCACCGCGGTGTCTTCAGTCACTGAACCAACATCGGTATCGCCTGCTTCAAGGCTTACAACGGATACATCATCAACACCATTTACCGTGACGGTAATTTCGTGAGTTTGACCATCAATCGTGCGTACAATGAAAGTTTCAGTAAAGCTTTCACCCTCATCAAGCGACTGCACTGCCTCTAGAGTATTATCTATGTTGTAGAGCCAATTACCCTCAGCATCGATGGTTAAAACACCTAGCGTATCTTCACTGGTAACCGACGCAGGATCAAACGCAGCAGTATCACTGGTATCTACATCAGTAACGGTTAAATGACCTGAGGTCGTTAATTGATTATTTACATTCACCGCGGTGTCTTCAGTCACTGAACCAACATCGGTATCGCCTGCTTCAAGGCTAACAACAGAGACATCATCAACACCATTTACCGTGACGGTAATTTCGTGAGTTTGACCATCAATCGTGCGTACAATGAAAGTTTCAGTAAAGCTTTCACCCTCATCAAGCGACTGGACTGCCTCTAGAGTATTATCTATGTTGTAGAGCCAATTACCCTCAGCATCGATGGTTAAAACGCCTAGCGTATTGCTACTAGTAACCGACTCGGGATCAAACGCAGCAGTATCACTGGTATCTACATCGGTAACCGTTAAATGGCCTGAGGTCGTTAATTGATTATCTTCATTGACAGCAACATCTTCTGTTACCGCGCCAACATCAGTATCGTCCCCTACAAGGCTGACGATCGATATATCTTCGCTGCCTTGAATCTCTATATTAACGGTATGTTCTGTACCATCAACTGAAGTAACAACAACTGATTCAAATAAACTTTCACCTACATCTAAAGATTGAATAACTGATAATTCATTATTTAATTGAAATTGCCAGTTACCGTCTTCATCAATAGTGAAAACTCCGTATTGAGTTTCTATAGAGTTTACAATAAATTGCGCTTCATCTTCATTAGTATCAATTACATCTAAGCTACCATTAACGACAGTTAATGAATCTTCAATTGCTATGACTTGATCTTCACCGGAAATTATCGCTGGTCTAGGGGCATTTTCATCATCAGCTGGGGGAGTACTTTGAATTGAGCCTTCGCTGTAACTGGTATCAAAACCAGCCGTTACTTCAACTTCTTCGATAGTTGCATCTATTTTAGGTGAAGTAGAAGAGCCTTGATTACCCGCTTCACCTGCGGCAGCTGCTTCAAATTCTTCGACAGAGGTTGGATCAACCCCATTTGCAATAAGCTCTTGTAAGTTATTTATCTCATCTTGGTTTGTAACCGTAGGATCTACGCCATTTAAAATTAACTGTTGTAATTGCTCAACATTTTGCTGTTCTATAGCTAGGACATCACCTGAAATCACTTGAGTTTTAGCAATAGCATTAGCGTTTTCATCCAAAGAAATGCAGGCTATACATGAAGGTTCAATAGCAACAGAATTAGCATGACCATCAAATTGAACAAATACCCTTGCATCATTAGGTGTTAAAATTACATCTCCTGGGCTGACTTTATCCCCAGTTTTTAACGCTCTTTTTTGACCATCAGCATTAATGATTACTACGTTACCAACAACAGAAATAACGTTACCAACTTCAACCAGCTTAACTTCTTGCATACAACTTTTTCCAAGCTTAATAAAAACAGACGGTTTGTTACAAACACGTAAATATAATTGTAGCAATTTTAAGCTAAAAATTAAACAAATTTCAGTTAAATAGCGCCAAAACTATGGTAAACAGCCTCTTAAAAGCAAAATAATGTCTTAACCTTATAAAGACTATAAATGTTAACAAACTGTATACCTTATACCTAAATTCATAAAAATGATTGATTGTATTGGGTAAATTAGCATTATTGCTCTATAGTGCTAGACCATAGAATACTGATTAACTTAAATTAATAATGAGAAGCCAATGAAAAACTTAAACCTTACCCTAGTATTAATACTGATTATTAATCTTTTAAACTTTCGTATTGCTGTTGCTGACGAAGTAACATCAACTATTTCTACTTTTAAAAAATCTGAACAGTTAGCTCCTTTTTTTAAGAATGCTTATGGCTATGCTGTATTTCCAACAATAGGTAAAGGTGGTGTAGGCTTTGGTGGTGCTTATGGTAAAGGCTCTGTATTCAAACAAGGTAAAAAAACTGGCACCACAACAATGACTCAATTAACCTTTGGTTTCCAACTTGGAGGGCAAGCATTTAGTGAAATCATTTTCTTCGAGGATAAGGCGACTTATTACGCCTTTACCAAAGGCAACTTTGAATTTAGCGCGCAAGCATCTGCCGTTGCTATTACTTTAGGTGCTAACGCTAAAGCAAGTACCACAGGCGCTTCAGCCGGCACTTCAACTGACAGTGAAACCCAACAGAAAGGAGTATACCAAAAAGGTATGGCAACATTTACTTATGCTAAAGGTGGTTTAATGTATGAAGCAGCGTTAGGTGGACAAAAATTCAGCTTTACTCCGATAGAAAAATAATATTATCGCATGCAGTAGGCATTGACGCCTACTGCGGATAGCCTGTTATTTCTTTAATGTTTTGATAAATAGGTTTTAATTGTCGATACATTTTTTTATACACTTTTGAATACAACTGATCGTAAAGTTGCACATTGTCTTGTTGTGGAATAAAACTCGCCTCTGTTCGTGTCATCGCCTGAACAGCATCACTATAGTTTCCATATACTCCCATGCCAACTGCGGTATTAATAGCTGCACCTAATCCTGAAGTTTCATAGGTGTGAGGCCTATAAGTAGGTAAATTAAATATATCTGCTGTTAATTGCAAAACAGCATCAGATTGAGAACCTCCTCCTGAGACAATAAGTTGGGTAACCTTACACCCTTGCTTTTTCTGCAAACTTTCTTTACCTTCACGCAACGCATACGCTAGACCTTCAAGAATAGCTCGATACACGTGTGCTCTAGTATGTACATCACCAAACCCTAAAATAGCGCCTTTCGCTTCAAGATTCTTTAAACCAGGCGACCAATAAGGTTGCAACATAAGACCCATAGACCCCGGTGGTACGGTTGCAACCAGTTCATCAAATAAACTTTCAGGGCTAACTCCTAACGCTTTAGCTTGTTGAGTTTCTAATAAACCAAACTCTTCTTTAAACCAGTTAATCATCCAGAAACCCCGATATATCATTACTTCACTGTTGTAGTGATTAGGAATTGCTGAAGGGTAAGGAGGAATAAAACGTAAAGGTTCAATATAGCGGGAGTTATTGGTATTTATGGTCGCGGTAGTGCCATAACTTAAACTTGCTGTATTAGGTGAGATGCACCCTGAACCCAATACTTCGCAGGCTTTATCAGAAGCACTAGCAATTAGCGTTAACCCAACAGGTAAACCCGTAAACTGTGCAGCTTGCTCGGTAATTTTACCTAGTTGCTCTCCTGGCTTCACCAAATTAGGTAGCATTGCCGGTGTGACTTTTAATGCTTTCCATTTCCAATCGAATTTACTAGCCCAACACTGCTTTTTATAATTAAATGGTAAATACCCGACGATACTGGCAACTGAGTCATTAAAATTGTTCGTCAGCTGGTAAGTTAAATACCCTGACAACAACAGAAATTTATCTGTTTTTTGCCAAACATCAGGTTGGTGTTGCGCGATCCAATTTGCTTGTGCTTTGCGTCTAAAGTACTCAATAACGCTTGATTGCCCTATGCAAGTGAAAGCAATACGCCAATACCAAGGCATTTTCTTTGGTTTATCTGCTAAACGCTGATCAAGCCAGAGCATGGCCGGTCTAAGTGGCTTACCATTTTTATCTAAATTAATCACGCTTCCGCGCTGTGTAGTTAGGGTGGCCGCGATGATTTTGGTTTTTAAATTATGTAATAGAACATACTCTTGTTGCCATAGCTCTTGACAGCACTGAGCGAGCATTTGCCAAAAATAGTCAGCATTTTGCTCTGCCCAACCGGGTTGATTTGAGAAATAAGGCGTGAGTGTGATTTGACTTTTAGCAACTAAATTACCTGATAAATCAAATAAAAGCGCTCTTATACTTTGTGTACCATTATCAATAGCTAAAATGAGCTTTTCAGGGATTTTATCTTGATTCATTATTAAATAATAACCGAGTTGACATAAAACCTGAGATAAAAATAAAAGAGGCCTGAATTAACAGAGTTCACTTAAAATGATTACTCACTAACCTTAACGCCTAATAACTGTCGAATAGAAAGCGTTATTTGTTCAATATTATGTACATTGTCTGGGGCGATAAATATTGTATCGTCACCTGCTAATGTTCCTAGAATACCTGCTGATTCTCCCATGCTATCTAACATGCGAGAAATTAATGGTGCTCCACCTATACCTGTTTTTACTATAATCTGCATATTATTATGCTTTACGCTAGTTACCACAGATTCTATTGATTGCTTCGATTTAGGCACTGCCAATTCATCAGGCAAAATATAAATCATTTCATTATTAGCGTTACGTGTTTTGACGGCACCGAGCTTTGACAATAAGCGAGATATCTTAGCTTGTGACATATTCACAAAACCTTGTTCAGCAAGGGCGTCAGCTAATTGACCTTGAGAGCCATAACATTGTTCTTTGAGTAGTTTTTTAAAAGCTTGAACTAGGTTAGATTCAATTTGTTTACGGCTACTATTCATCCAGCGACTTCACATAATTATTCATAAAAACTGTATTCTACACTATTTGTTACCAATTAGGACAGTGTGGTTTGTTGACTAACTTGACTGTTTTCACTTCCTCGCGCAAAATCCATGCTGCAAAAAAGATTAACAATATAATAACATTCACTGTTGAGATATTTCCTATGAGAAAATTAACAAAACTACTTATGCTACCTGTGCTAGCATTTGCTAGTCATACAGCAATAGCTGATGAAGGGATGTGGCAACCACATCAATTACCGACTATTGCAAAGCAATTAACTAAAGCGGGATTAAAGCTAAACCCTAATGATTTAACTGACTTAACAGGTTTCCCAATGGGTGCCATTGTCAGTTTAGGTGGTTGTACCGCCTCTTTTGTTTCTGATCAAGGCTTAGTTGCTACTAATCATCACTGTGTTTACGGTTCAATTCAATACAACTCAACAGAAGATAACAATTTGCTAAAGAATGGTTTTTTAGCAAAGTCTCTTGATGAAGAAGTGCCTGCAACACCTGGTAGTCGTATCTATGTTACCGAAGAAATTACTGAAGTGACTAAACTAGTTAAATCAGGCTTAAGTAACAATATGACAGGTAGCCAACGTTATAAGGCTATTGACGAGAATTCTAAAAAGCTTGTTGCTGAGTGTGAAAATGATGATCGCTACCGTTGTAGCGTTGTTAATTTCCACGGTGGATTAGAATATTACCTATTCAAACAACTAACTATTCGTGATGTTCGATTAGTTCATGCTCCAGCAAGTAGCATTGGTAAATACGGCGGCGATATCGATAACTGGATGTGGCCACGTCACACTGGCGATTATGGTTTTTACCGTGCGTACGTGGGTAAAGATGGACAACCAGCTGACTTTAGCAAAGACAATGTTCCATACAAGCCAAAGCACCACTTAAAAGTGAATAAGAGCAGTGTTGATAATGGCGATTATATTATGGTGCTAGGTTATCCTGGCCGTACTAACCGTTACCGTACAGCTTATGAAGTTGAGAACACATTCACTTGGACTTACCCGCAAGCAAAAGCGTACCGTGAAGAAATTATTAATTTAATTCACACACACTCTGAAGAAGGCAGCGAAGCACGTCTTAAGTATGAAAGCACTTTAGCTGGCCTTGCTAACTATGCTAAAAACTATGGCTCTATGATCCACAGTTTCAATACAGGTACTTTCTTTGCACGTAAACAAGCACTTGAAAGTAACTTATCTCAGTGGGTAAACAGTAACGCTAAACGTAAAGCACAATATGGCGAAGCGTTATCAGGCTTAGACAAGTTATTAAAAATGGACGATGCACAACAAGCTCGTGATTTAATCACAGGTTATATGCGTTATAGTAAAATGCTTACCACAGCTAACCGTTTACATCGCTTAGCCGTAGAAAAGCAAAAGCCAAACTTAGAACGTGAGCGCGGTTATCAAGAACGTGACATAGCACGCTTTGAACAAGGCATGAAAGCGGTTGATCGTCGTTACGATAAAAAAATTGATACTGAAATTTTAGTAGCAATGCTAACGCATTACGTGGCATTACCTAAATCAGATCGTATCACTGCCTTTGACAAGTTCTTTGGTTTAAGCAAAACAACCACTAAAAACTTTAATGAAAAAGCATTACGTAAAACGCTGGCTAAAATGTACAAGAAAACCACGCTTAATTCTCAAGAGCAACGGTTAGCTTGGATGAACAAGTCAGTGAGTGATTTTGAAAAAAGTAAAGACCCTTTCATTAAACTAGCCGTTGCAAGTTTTAAAGAACGCAAAGCGATTGAAGATAAGTCAAAAGAGTTAGCGGGTAACATTAATGCTTACCGTCCTAAATACATGGCTGCATTAATAGCTTACTTTAACGATAAAAACTTACCTGTATATGCTGATGCAAATAGTACCTTACGTATCACATACGGTAATGTTAAAGGTTATTCACCTCAAGACGGTTTAGTGGCTACACCTTACACAACCCTTGAAGGTATTGTCGCTAAAGATACTGGTGTTGCACCTTTTGATGCCCCTAAGAAACAATTAGACCTTATCAAGAATAAGTTCTACGGTGGTTACGAAAAAGAAGCAATTGGCTCAGTACCTGTTAACTACTTAGGTACCTTGGACATTACCGGTGGTAACTCTGGCTCTCCAACACTAAATGACAAAGCTGAATTTGTTGGTTTAGTGTTTGATGGTGTATATGAAAGCATCATTGGTGACTGGGATTACGATACTAAATTAAACCGTTCAATACACGTTGACGTTCGTTATATGCTTTGGGTTATGGAGCATGTAGACGGTGCAACCAACTTAATTGAAGAAATGGATATTGTTGAATAAAGCGCTTAAATATAACAAGGCTATTCAATAACGAATTAAATGTTAAATGCCGTTCACATTATGTGAACGGCATTTTTTTATCTATTTAACACGCCTAAGGCATAGTCAACGCTTGCCACTGACTCATCGCTGCAGGGTCACCATTTTGAGATTTTATATATAAATTAAGTAATTGTAGTTCATTGCTTTGTCTTTCTTCTATTGGTTTAGCTAGCACTTCAATTAAATTAATACCTGCTGTATTTTCAGTCTCGATAAAAGCCTTTTTAAAATCAGCCACGCTTTGGCATGTTTGACTATTACCTTGATAGGCAGACACTAAATGATGAACATTAAACTGCTCATCATTACAGTGATATATTTTACCGTCGCCACTTTTGCCTAAATGAAAAATATTATTGCGCATATAAATAATAGTGACATCGGTTTGATCTTTTAAGAAGTGAATAAGTTCGTTCGATTGAAAATGAAAACCACCGTCACCTATAATTACCACTGCTCGCTCTTTAGCCTGTTGTGATTTAATACGTTGCGCGACAACTCGTGCATAAGGTAATGCAGTCCCCATGGCACCATACCAAGGATTCGTTATCCACGAACGTCCAAGCATTGACTGTTTAACTGTTAAACTATAACTCGCAAAGTAGGAATTCCCCACCTCAGGTAAATAAACATGAACTTTATTACTTTGCTGTTGCAGTTCATTTAAGGTATTGGCTAAATTATTGAAATCAATGTCTTGTAATTCGGCTTCTAACAATGCACTTTGCTCATTAGCTTTTTGCTCCGTTTTAGTAGCAAGGGCTTGAATATCAAAACGAGGAATATCACTATCAAGTAAATAGTTAACTATTTCTATCAGATCTTTCTCAAGTAATGAGCCACCTTTGAGTAAGGTTTTATTGCTAAACCTTTCAATAACATGAGTACCTGTAGCAAAAGCAATATTACTGTCTTGTGCAAAGATGCTGGTAGCAATATCAATTACATAATCAACATCATTTTCTATGTAGTCTTTACCTGAGGTTTGGGTGAATACACCGTTATATGCACCTAAACTTAATGGCGCATACTCGTCAAACAACCCTTTTGCAAACCAGGTTGTTGCATAAGGAATATTAAATTTGTTGGCAAAATCAATAAGTAAACTTTTCAGCTCGGTATTGTGTTTTAACCTGTCACCAATATAAAGCATTGGTTTCTTTGACTGCTGTAATTTTTCAACAATTGATTGCACCACTAACTTAGTACCGCCCAGTACATTGCCACCACAACAAATATGGTCAACAGAGTCTGGCAACTGTAACGGTTGGGTTTTAGCAAACACTTGATCTCTTGGTACCTCGATAAATACAGGCTGTTTACTTTTATACGCTTCAACAACTATTTGATAAAAACGTTGACCGGCAATATTTGGGTGCCCTTCAAGGCGCTGACCTTGTAGCCTTTCTACGCGCATACCTAAAGCAGAAAATGCTTCTAGCGCATTATCATATTCGGCTTTCCATGAAGCGTTAGGGTGGATAGTATGGTGAATAGCCAATTGATTGACTTCACTTTCAGCTGGTGCGCCTGAAATAAACACAACAGGCAAACTTTCAGTTACGGCTAATGCGGCGGCACTAGTGCAAGGTAAGCTGCCTACCATATAGGTAGTTAGGCAAAAACCCATGCCATCTAACTCAGCTTGTGCACATGCTGAAAAGCCAGCATGCATTTCATTACTCGATGGGCAAATATCTATTTCATCACCTAATGCTGAAATAAGGTTTGCAGCAAAATCACCTCCTACACCATAGATATGTTTACCGCCAAAGAATTGAATAACTTCACGCATGACTTCACCTAAGGTGGGTAATTGTTCGCTGTAGGTTTTCCCGAAATTTGTTTCGTAGGACATTTTGTCACCTGAGTATTGATAATAAATAAATCAATACTCTAAAAGAGAAAAAAGTTTACGCGCTGATCGAGATCATAGTTTACCTAAACCACAACAAACCAATGAACACTTAGATGTTCACGGTTTTTTACACTGACTGTAAAGTTTACTTTTGATCGGTTGGCGTAGTAGAAGTTTAGGAGAGCGTTGAAAAAATTTGGCAATAAAAAGGCATGAAAAATCATGCCTTATCTATTTTTCTCGGTAGCGTAACGTAGAACTAATTAGCCATTAGCAACAGTAACTTTTCTTCGACTTTAGTGCAGTATTTTAGTGCGTGGATATTAGGCTTTAATCCCTCTTGATCAGCTTGTCTTCGTTGCTTATTTGCCGCTATATTAATAATAGTCAGTACGTTTTGTTCACCAGATAACTGGCTGATAATTTTCTTATATATATCAGCACCTCCGGTATTATAAAAATCGGTACCTGATCGCTTATGCGCTACATAGCAACTAGCAATTTCACTGGATAATTCATCTTCAGAAACCGCATGAGCATTTGAAAATATATACACACTTAAAGTCGTTATTAATAGCAAACAGCTTATCACTTTAACCATCTTTATTCCTTTAATTCAAATGCAAAAATCCCTAATCAGTTAAAAATATTACTCAATTAACATTGTTTAACTACTGCGCACAGTATAGACATGCCTGAATAAAATGAAACTATTCCCTTAAAAAAATGCCTGAATGCCTGTTTGCGCTCTACCTAAAATAAGCGCATGGACATCGTGCGTACCTTCATACGTATTAACGGCTTCTAAATTCATTACATGACGTATAATATGAAACTCATCGCTCACACCATTACCACCGTGCATATCACGTGCTTGCCTCGCGATATCAAGCGCTTTACCACAAGAATTGCGTTTTATTAATGATATTGCTTCTGGAGCAAGATTGTTTTGATCCATTAGTCGCCCTACCTGCAAACAAGCCATTAAACCTGTTGTAATTTCAGTTTGCATATCAGCCAATTTCTTTTGAATTAACTGTGTTGCAGCTAAAGGTTTGCCAAACTGCTCCCTGTCTAAGGTGTATTGTCTTGCGCCATGCCAGCAAAACTCTGCTGCGCCTAATGCGCCCCATGCAATACCATAACGAGCCTTGTTTAAACAACCAAAAGGCCCTGATAACCCTTTCGCTTTTGGTAGCATATTTTCTTTAGGTACAAAGACATTGTCCATGACAATCTCTCCGGTTATTGAGGCACGCAACGAAAATTTACCTTCAATTTTTGGTGCTGATAAACCTATCATGCCCTTTTCAAGAATAAAGCCTCGAATAACCCCCTCTAACTTCGCCCATACAATAAAGATATTGGCAACGGGTGAATTAGTGATCCACATTTTACTACCAGTAATTTGAAAGCCGCCCGAAACCTCGACTGCTTTTGTCGCCATGCTC
This sequence comes from Colwellia sp. RSH04, assembly GCF_003545765.1. Taxonomy (GTDB): domain Bacteria; phylum Pseudomonadota; class Gammaproteobacteria; order Enterobacterales; family Alteromonadaceae; genus Colwellia. The sequence continues at coordinate 11,727 of NZ_QXIO01000003.1, forward strand.
GCTGGATCAGAACCTGAATTAGGCTCTGTTAAACCGAAACAGCCTATGTATTCACCAGAAGCAAGTTTGGGTAGGTATTTTAATTTTTGCGCTTCACTACCATAAGCATGAATGGGGTGCATCACTAAAGACGATTGAACACTCATGGCGCTACGATAACCGCTATCAACTCGCTCAACTTCTCGCGCGATTAAGCCATAAGTCACATAATTAACACCAGCGCAGCCATATTTTTCTTCAATCGTAGCCCCTAGCAAACCTAATTCACCAAATTCCTTCATGATATTCACATCGAATTCTTCATTGCGATTGGCAAGTAAAATACGTGGCATCAACTTATCTTGGCAATATTGATGTGCGCTATCACGGACAATGCGTTCTTCTTCACTGAGCAAAGAATCGAGCAGTAATGGATCTTGCCAATTAAAACGAGGTTTTGATGATTGTGATTGAGTCGCCATGTTCTTCTCTATTATGCGCAATAAAAATTTAGCTGAAATAGTAATTGAAAGCGTGCACAAGTCAATTTAAAGCACAATGAGACATGCGCTAGAACAATAAAACAATGTCATTATATTGTCTGACAAAGCAAAACAGTTTAGCGATATTTACATTACTGTTTCACACAAGCTTACTTTGCATGCTATGCAAAAAACATCGACTAATAAATCTCAACACGAAATAAGCAAGATGACTCAGTAAGCTATTTTCGCGCTGTCATACATTGCTTTTTGTGCCAATAAAAAGTATTGACTTAGCCGTTAACGTTATCTTTTAAAAATCAACAGCCATCATCATTTACACTTTTTAAACAAATAAGCATCAATGGGCAAAGTCAGTGTCAGTTACATTATGGTAACATGTCGGCAAATTATCATTAATTAATCATGACTATGCCTAGTAAACAATGCTTATCAACCGCTTTATCGCTCTTTTTTGCTGCCTGTTTACTTAGTATTTCTTTACCAAGTTTTGCCGATAACGAAACTTCGCCAGAGCAAACAGAGAAATCCGGCGCATTCGAATGGCAAATAGTATTGGATTTAGCGTTGGTTTATGACCCTAAAATTATAACGGGAATTGAACAAGAAAAACCATGGCACTATATGAAACCAGGGCTGTTAGTCGACTTATCGTATAAAGGTTTTTTTCTGCAAAGCAACCAGCGTCGCACTAACTTAGCATTAGGCGGTATTGAGTTTGGTTACCACATTCAAGAGAAAGAAGATTGGCAGCTTGATATTCTAATCAAAAGTTATATGGAAGGCTTTGATTCGGAATCTTTAATTGAGTATGGCAGTGGCGATGATGCCCTAAAAGGGCTAAGTAAGCGTGACAGTATCGTTGGCGTTGCTTTAAGGTATTCATATTATACCGATGATGCATTATTAACACTCGATATTGCTTCAGCTCAAGCAGGTGATGATGAAAATGGTAATCATGTCCAAGGCTTTATTTTTGATAGTTTTTATAGCTACTTAATTCAGCATCGTAACTGGGATATTTATGTGGGCGGAGGCTTTACATATTATTCGCAAAATATAATGGATTACTACATTGGTGTTAGCTCTATAGAGGCCAATGAGAACAGAACAGAATTCACCGCTGACGAAGGTTACAGAACACAATTAGAGCTATATGCGCAACACCCTATTTCTGAAAGTTGGTCTTTTAATACTGGAGTAACACATAGCTATTTTTCATCGAATGTAAAAGATAGTCCGCTCGTCGACACAAACCAAGTTACTCAGGTCATGGTTGGGGTGCTCTATGTGTTCTAATCTAGGCAAAGGAGTTGTCTTGTTTTGGTTTTTATTTGTGAGTGTACCGAGTAATAGTAAAGCCTTAATTGAAAAGCAAAGCAAAAGCATGCCTTTAGCTGAAGCTTTAGTTAACGTGAGTGAAACTCCCCTCAAACAAATTGAAGAAACACCTATTAGTTTTAAAGCTCAACCTGAACAATGTGTAACATTACGACAAGGAAGAAAATGTTTTGCCAGCGTAACACTTGAGTGGCAAGCCGAAACAGAACAAAGCTTGTGTTTACACGAATATGGTCATCAAAAAGAAATTGCCTGTTGGCAAGGTAATAAAAACGCCAAAGTTGAGTTTGAATTTGAGTCTAATGAGACTGTCGTTTATCAACTGATAAGCAACGAAAACCAAGAAATTATGGCGCAAACACAAATCAAGGTAAGTTGGCTACATAAAAAAAGCTCTCGCAAAAAGCGCTGGCGACTATTCTAAGAAAACAGTGCACCGAGCACATTAATTAGCATGTATTAAGGAAATTCTATGCACCATATTTTACTTGTTGAAGATGATATGAGTTTAGCCAACTGGGTAAGTGAATACTTAACGGAACAAGGCTTTACAGTAACCCACAAAGCACGTGGCGATGAGGTACTCGATGTTATTCTTAACACACCGATAGACTTAGTATTACTCGATGTTATGTTACCTGGTTTAAATGGCATTGAAGTATGTCGTGCCATAAGACAACACAAATCATTGCCTATAATTATGTTAACCGCGCGGGCTGACGAGTTTGATGAAGTCATAGGGCTTGAAGCAGGTGCTGATGATTATGTTATTAAGCCCGTACGTCCTCGTGCTTTACTCGCGAGAATTAATCGCCAATTAACAAATAAACAGCTCAATACCCCCCCAGATAACAAATTAACTTTTGGTGAACTAGTTATCAACCAAGAAGCCAAACGAGTCACTTATCAAGGTGAAGAAATTGAACTATCAACCAGTCTATTTTCTTTTTTAACCTTTTTGGCTGAACATGCAGGTACCGTTGTAGACAGAGACTCTGTTTTTAAAGCGCTTAAGAAAAGAGAATATGACGGGCAAGATCGTCGTTTCGATGTAATGCTTTCAACCCTAAGAAAAGTCTTTAACGATGATCCTCAAAAACCGCAAAAGTTTAAAACGGTATGGGGAAAAGGTTATTTATTTGTCAGTGACGCTTGGCAAGAAAATTCAACTACTCCCAAGTCTGAAACTTAACAGAGTCAATAAGCTTTATGCGCACGCTTTACCTTAGTATTATTTTTACTGTATTAGGCTCTCTCTTTATTATTGGCCTAGGGCTAGATAAATTAGCTGAGAAAGTTGAACAAGCTCAAGTTTCTCATCAAAAAAACTACACCACTGACGTATACCAACAACTTATCAATGGCTTAAGTAAAGAATTAAACCAATTTCCCGTGCACCGTTTACCTGAAAAGTTGCATAACTTTCATCAGCTCTATCAGTTTAATGTATCACTAATCTCACGAGAAAATATAGCCTTACCCGTTAGCTTGCATCAAAAGCTGGAACAAGAAAGTAGCTTATACCTTGCAACAGATGATGCACAGTATTTACTGAAAACATTAGCCTCTCATCCGCAATTATTATTGCAATTAGATATACCTGACGAACCTGAAATAGACAGTTCATTCAACTTTGTGCTCACTGTAATTTTGTACCTCAGCATATGCTGTATATTGATTATTTGGTTGTTCCCTCTTACTAGGCGCCTTTATTTATTAAACCAAACCGCGGCTAAGATTGGTGCGGGTCAACTTGATGCCAGAATAAAGCCCAGTACTATTTCCTATATCAAAATGTTTGAGAATAGCTTCAATGATATGGCTAACAAAATAGAGAAGTTAGTCGCAGACAATAAACTCCTAGCAAGAGGGTTATCACATGATATTCGCACACCTATTGCCTGTTTACGCTTTGGTTTAGAAGCCGCTATTGATACGCCAACTATTGAAAAAAAGAATGAATATCTCAATAGAATGGAACACGAACTAACCCGCATGGAAGACATGACCAGCGCATTTTTAGATTTTGCTTCAATGGAAAGGCAGGCATTACATCTTAAACAAAGTAAAGTCTCTGTTTTTGAATTACTCTCATCAGTTAAAAATGATTGCCAACCGCTCGCTATCAAAGAAAATATCACTATTAATTTACATGTTAATCATCAGGAGAATACTAAGCAAATTCTTGATTATCACTGGTGTTATAGGGCTCTGACAAACTTATTAACCAATGCAATAAGTTATGCAAATAGTACCGTTGAAATAACGTTAAAGAAGCAAGCCAAGCAACTCATTATAACCATTGAAGATGATGGAAAAGGCATTGATGAGGATAAGTTAGATATTATTTTCACACCCTTTGTAAAATTAGATACTGATATCCCTCGAGAACAAGGCCATTTTGGTTTGGGTTTGGCAATTTGTGCCAAGGTTATGCATTGGCATAAGGGCAGCATTTATGCGAGTCGAAGCGACAAACTAACTGGTGCTTGTTTTACCCTTAAATTTCCAAGCAATTAACGGTGTATAATTGGCGGTATACTATAAGAATACGTTGAGTAAAGTTACGCTTAAATGAAAACATTAGTGATATTAGCCGCTGGTTTAGGTTCTCGATTTGGTGGCGACAAGCAGCTAACAGAATTTGGCCCACAAAGTAAAACCCTGATGGAATACAACATAATTCATGCTGTAGAGGCTGGGTTTGAACGATGCTTATTTGTTATTCGTCCAGCGTTACAATCTTTCTTTGATAAGCAAATAGTTCCCCGACTACCCAAATCACTCACTGTCGATTTCGTTCATCAAACAACCCATGATCTACCTTTAAATTGCTCAATAGCAGAGACTCGACAGAAACCATTAGGCACTGCCCATGCGCTATGGTGTTGTCGCAAAAAATTAACGGGTAATTTCGCCGTAATAAATGCTGACGATTACTATGGCGCTGATTGCTTTAATCAACTCATTTTACATTATCAACATACAACTAATAACTATTTAATGGTTGCTTATCAACTTGAACAAACACTCTCTCAATTTGGCGGTGTTAACCGAGGTATATGCAAACTGTCCGATCACAACACGTTACTTTCGATTGAAGAAGGTAAAAATATTATTGAACACAATCATAAAATAACTGCAATATTTTCAGATCACACCAGAGAATTAACAGATAATAATTTAGTTTCGATGAATTGCTGGTTGTTCACTTCAGATATTTTCTCAGCCATTGAACAAGTACTTTGTTCGTTATTATCAAACGACGCCGTGGATAAACTCAATCAGTCGGCTGAATGTTACTTACCCGACGTTGTTATGTCACAAATCAATACAGTGCAAAAACAAGTTAAGGTGGTAACAACCTCAGCAAAATGGTTTGGCTTAACATTTAGGGAAGACACTGACCTTGTAGAAGAAAAAATAACTGCTCTTTTTTCTAAAAAAATGTAGAATAGCGGCCTAATTTGCAGGTTGTTATTAAACAACAAACAATCATTTCTCACGATTTTCCCGCAAAATCAGTTTGAGCAGTATCATTAAGCATAAATAGTTATATGGATGATAAAAATAAACCTTACAGCAGGGATATCCAGCTGTTATTAAGCCAATTTGAGCAAGACTTCAGCACAGCCTCAATTGCTCCCTTAGGAAACGGCCATATTAATGATACATTCAAACTAACGACAACAACGAATCACTTTGTTATTCAGCGTGTTAATCATACGGTATTTCCTGATCCTGTCGCGGTATGTAATAACACACAACATATTAATCAACACCTGAATAAGCAAAAACTTATCGGCAATTACCCATACTGCGTGCCACAGCAATTACAAACAAAACGTGGTGAAAGTGCGGTAAAAATTGGTGATAACTATTGGCGTATTATGGAGTTTATTGAAAATTCCTACACCTTAGAATCGGTAACTTCTGCTAAACAAGCGGCATTAGTTGCTCAGGCTTTTGCTCAGTTTAGCCATGCATTAAGTGAATTTCCCGCAAGAAATTTATCGGTAATCATTAAAGATTTCCATAACATATCTTCACGCATGGAACAGTTAAAACAAGCCACTTCAAAAGATGAGCATAATCGCTTAATGCACTGCCAAGTAGTGGTCGACTTTTGCTTTTCACAGCAATCATTCATTGACCATGTAATGACCTTATGTCAAAAACTACCTATTCATGTCACGCATAATGACACTAAAATAAACAACCTACTTTTTTCTTCTTCAAGTCATCAGCCCTGCGCCGTTATTGATTTAGACACTTGTATGCCTGGTCTACTCATGCATGACTTTGGTGATATGGTACGTACCTGTTGTAGTAATTTAGCTGAAGATGATACTGATATTCATAATATGGTTTTGAATTTAAGTATTTTTGAAGCGTTAATTGTAAACTATCAAGAAACGTTTGCAGATAATATTACTGCATTAGAAAAACAAAGCCTCATTGTGGGTGCTAGACTGTTACCTTTTATTATTGGTACGCGTTTTTTAACTGATTATTTAAATGGTGATACATACTTTCAAACAGCTCATACAAATCACAACCTGGATAGAGCTAAAAATCAATTTCAATTATATAAATTAATCACTGAAGCAGAAGACAATTTACAACAGTTTATACAATAGGTTTTATCAAAAGAACTTGTAAGTATTGATATTTACTAACCGCTTGAAGATAGTTAACAGTGTGTTTGCGCGCTTAGCGCTAAAATATTTTGCTGAGCATCCACTAACTGACTACTCACATGTTTACCTTCTGAAATAGCACTGGTTAACAATACATGGCTCATAGCACCTTGCTGCTCAGCTATCATTATACCTGTTTCACCAGCAATCACTGCCTGTACTGCACAAACACCCATTTTAGTGGCTAATATCCTATCTTTTGCAACAGGTGAGCCTCCGCGTTGAATATGCCCTAACACACAGGCTGTACATTCGATGCCAGCAAACGTTTGTAGTTGTTCAACAAGCTTTGTCGCACCACCTGACCACAAGTTTTCTGCCATCACTATGATATAACTACCATGTCGATTTTGTTGCGCTTGCTGTATTTCTTCGGCCAGTTGCTTTAACTTACTTGCTTCATTTTCCTGAGAAAAATTTTCAAATGAGAGAACCTGCTCTGCTGCGCACGCAATACCGACATTAAAGGTAATGTGCCCGCTATGCCTACCCATTAATTCTACAATAAAAACACGTTCAAAGGCGTCAGCGGTATCTCTGATCTTATCAATAGCTTCAATACCCGTGTTGACTGCTGTAGAAAAACCAATGGTAAAATCTGTATTTGCTAAATCATTGTCGATAGTGCCCGGCACACCAATAACTTGTCCTTGCCATAATTGTTGAAGAGCTAGCAAGCCTGTAAAAGAGCCATCTCCACCAATAACGATAAGTGCATCAATTGCCTGTTCTGTTAAGGTGTTTGCAGCTTGTTCTAAGCCTGACCTTTCTAGCATCATTGGGCAACGTGCACTTTTTAAAATCGTCCCACCTTGGTGAATAATACTGTTTACATCATTCAAGGTAAGTGTCTTGCTTTGGGATATATACTCTTCTAGTACTAAACCATTGTACCCATGAACGAAACCTATCACATCGATATGATAATGGTGCGCAGCCAAAACTACAGAACGAATGGCCGCATTCATGCCGGGTGCATCACCGCCACTGGTTAACAACCCTATTCGTTTTACTTGCTTTGTTGCTGATGTCATCTAAAACCCCGTCCTAATTTATAGTCGTGCTTAGGTAATTAATTATGTTAAGAGTAATTAACTGCAACAGGAATAGTAAGAATTTTTTTACCTTGTTTTTTAAGCCACATATAAATACCGACAAAGACGAGTATAGCGATAGTAATAGTCGCCATTGATGTCGTTGGAGACGTAGAAAAGCTGCCTAGTTGATAACAAATAGTGGCAACGAGATAGGCAAGAGTAAAACTCCAAATACCTGCGAATGCAGCCCAGCGACTTCCAACTTCATTTTTAATAGCCCCCATTGCTGCGACGCATGGTGTATAGAGAAGAATAAAAAGTAAGTAACAAAAAGCGCCAAGTTTACCTGCAAACGCCGCCTGCATAACATGGTAAGTACTTAGTTCAACATCTTGTTCAAGTGCTGCAATAGATAAGTCACTGACTTCACCAACCGATATCCCCAATGGATCTTCTGGTTCAATACCTAATAAGTTCAGCTTAATGCTTTCAATAGCCTCATGCCAACTATCACTAAAAGTTAGCTCATCTTCATCATCAGAATTTACCGGTGAATATAAGCTATTAAAAGTGGCAACAAGTACTTCTTTCGCAAATATACCGGTAATAATGCCAACACCTGCTTGCCAGTTCTCTTCTTTCACCCCCATAGGAGCCAGCGCTGGCATCACAACTTTAGCACTAGCACTTAAAATAGATTGCTCGCTATCTTGATGGCCAAATTCACCGTCTGTCCCTATTGAGTTTAAGAAATTCAAAAGACAAACCACAATAACAATCGTTTTACCTGCGCCAGTAACAAATCCTGAAGTTCTCTGCCAAACTCGTTTACTAATATCAGACAGTTTAGGTAATTCATACTGAGGTAATTCCATTATATTCAACGAACTATTACCACTTAGAACCGTCGCTTTAAGCAGAAAACCAGTAAATAATGCTGCAGCTATACCAATTAAATACAGTAAAAAAACTAAATTTTGCCCGTTATCAGGAAAAAAAGCGGCAGCAAATAAAGCATATACCGGAAGCCTTGCACCACAAGACATAAAGGGCGACATCATAACCGTAGTAATACGTTCTCGTTCGCTGTCTAATACTCTAGCTGACATCACTGCAGGTACGGTGCAACCAAAGCCAACAATTAACGGAACAAAAGCTTTACCCGGCAAACCGATTTTTTGCATAACAGTATCAACAACAAAAGCCGCTCGCGCTAAATAGCCAGAACTTTCCAATAAGGATAAACCAATGAATAAACAGGCGATGACTGGTACAAAGGTCGCAACCGTTTGCAGCCCAGCACCGAGTCCTTCAAAAATTGTAGCTAGCCATGCAGGTAAGTTTAGTGGGCTTAATAACTCACTAGGATAAGAAACAAAAATAAAGCCACTTAAAATATCAAAAAAATCAATAAATGCGCCACCAACATTAATGGCAAACATAAAGAGTAAATACATCATCATCAAAAAAACAGGTACACCAGTGATGGGATGCAAAATAAAGTTATCTAGTTTATCGGTGATTGTTGACGTTTTTGCAGAGCCTAGGTGGGCTCTTGATAAAACATCGGCAACGTAATCATGACGTGCTTGAATATGACTAACCGATGATCTAGATGTTGAATTAGCAGCGTCATTATTTAATTGTTCAGAGGTTTTATTTACTTTAGCTAATTGTAATAACTGCTTAGATAATATGGACTTGTCGACTTTATTTTTAGCACTCATTGCCACAACAGGGCAACCTAATTCATTTGCAAGTAATTCAATATCTACTGGAATATCATCTTCAATATCCACTTTATTCAACACTACAAGTGTAGGTATACCTAACTCTAATAATTGACTAGTTAGATATAACTGACGGCTAAGTTGGTTAACATCGATAACATTAATCAATACATCTATTTCAGCGTTCTCGATAAACTGTTGAGAAATTGTTAAATCTTGGCCTTGCTCGCCATGTTTATTCAATGAGCTTATGCCAGGTAGGTCAGATAAAAAGGCGTTTTCATCATTTAATATAATAGGAGATTTTTTTGCCGCAACGGTCACACCAGACCAGTTACCTACCTTTTGATGATTCTTTTTTTGCGATTGTTTATCACTTGATTGTAACAATGCATTAAACAGCGTACTTTTACCTGAATTGGCAAAGCCAACTAAGGCAAAGTGTTTATTAGTGCTCATTTATAGCTCACTTGAGAGAAGAAAACAGAACGAAACCTATATGATTAAGCATCAACCATAATTTGTTTGGCCACTGCACGTGCAAGGCTAATTTTGGTATTGTGTAAACGAAAGGCAATAGGACCATTAAAGGGCGCTTTATGAGCTAAAGAAATTTCGGTTCTAACAGCAAAGCCTTGTTCAAGTAGCTGAGCAGCTAATTGCTTATTTTCTGGTAAAGCCAGTATTTTTGCTCGTTTATTTTTAGGTAAATCAATTAATGTCATGCATTACCTCAGCACAAAAAGAATAGTTAATGATAATTACTTTCGTTTAGATTATACCATCTTGTTGTTAAAGCCCATAGCTAAACTAAGCTAAGTTATTTGATTTTGATCAACCGATAGTCTCACTGTTGGTAAAGTTACATAAATAACTTCAAAAATAGCTATCCTTTACTTTACCGTAATGAAAATAACTCCATTGCCCTACTCTTCTCAAAGGTGCAAGCGGAAACTTAGGTAAAGGGGTTTGATAAAGAGGTAATTGAGGTACAGGTTTTTCTGCTACTTTTTCAGCTAAGCGCTTACCTGCTTGGGTTGAAAAAGACACCCCACTACCGCAGTAGCCCATCGCATAAAATACTTGCTGATTTTCATCTTGATATATATGTGGAATATCATCTAATGACATGCATATCCAACCAGACCATGCATAATCAAACTTTAACCTACTAAGTGAAGGAAAGCTTGTTTTTAACACTGAAAGTAATCGGTTAGCGTAATAGGGATCATCGGCTTTTTCTCCTGTAATAGCTCCTCTACCACCAAATAGAATACGATTATCAGGTAATTTTCGGTAATAATACTTTAACGCTCGCGTATCCATAACAACATTGGAAGTAATAAAATTGCATTGTGCTATTTGCTCATCACTTAATGGCTCAGTAACAATAATTTGAGATAATACCGGCAAGCTTCTTTTTTCAATTAGTGGATGAAAGCCTTTTGGCGTATAACCGTTTGTCGCTATCACAACTTTTTTTGCTTTTACATTCCCTTTTGGGGTGTGTAATATTTGCTTATTATTACTTGTAGACCATGACTGTACAGGCGACGAAGTATGAATCGTAACACCGGCCTTAAGCGCTATATCTTGATAACCCAAAGCTAGCTTCAAAGGATTTAACCCAAAACCATCATGGTATCGGATGGCTCCGTATGCATTTTTGTCATCCATATAACGTTGGCGAACATCCTGCTCACTAAGTACTTCAACTTGGTAGTTAAACATTTGCTGTTGAAGTTTTGCTTGTTTAATTAATGTATTCATCATTTTAGGCTTGTGAGCAACCTTAATAAAACCCGTTTCTTGTTGCTGACAATCAATACCTTGAGCAATCAGAGTATTAACAGTTTCGACTCCTTGACACATTTCTTGATAAATACCGTACATGACTTCTTTGCCCCACTCTTTAAGCATACTAGAGTAGGGTTTTCTTCCTGAAGATTTTAAAATAAAACCAGCATTTCGTCCGCTACATCCCCAAGCTGTTTGATTTGCTTCTAAAACATGCGCTTTTATTCCATGGTGCTGTGCAAGGTGAATAGCGCATGATAGCCCTGTATAACCAGCTCCAACAATTGCTACATCAACATCGATATCTGCATTAAGTATCGATGTTTTTTCATTCTGATCAGACCTTTTATTGGTTTTAGAGAAGTGAGAATCTGCCCAGTAACTTTTAGGATAAGGCTCTCCACAACCTGGTGAATGGTGAAGTAATGGGTCATACATAAACAAACCTTTAAGTTATTGGTACTTTGATTAATTATCTAAAAAAAATTTATAAAAATCTAAATAAAACTACTACAATTAATACAGTTATGTTACTTATGAAAATAAAAAAAGATGCAAAAATGATAAAAAAATATAAATTAATTGACTAATACTATCGTGATGAGAACACTATTTATGACAAATAAAATTCACGAATATTCTACAACTCTTTTTAAGCTTACTCTATTAATAGCTTGCGGTTGCCTTTTAAATATATCTGCAATTTCAGCGGGTATAGCCAGCGAATCACACTCTTCTTGGATGGAGACCTCTTTTGAGCAATTACAAGAGCTAAATAAAAAAGATCCCGCGCTTGCCTTGGATTTTGCAGAAAAGCTCTATGCTAAATCATCTGATAAAATGAACAATGCCGACAAAGCATCACTATTTGCTAAAATGGCACTATATTGTTCGTTTTTAGGTAAGTTTGATCAAAGCCAAGAATTTATTAACACCGCAAACACACTTTCTCCCGAGCAAAAAAGCCCAACCGCTATATCTCTTTTACTGACTCAAGCAAGCATTTACGATTCACTAGGAAAAGCGAAAGAAGCATTAACTCTCTATAAAACAGCAGAAAAACACGCTAAAGAGAGCGAAGATTTTAGATCCCTCGCTGACAGCTATAGCTATTTAGCTGGCTATTATTCAATGAATCATAACGATATTGAAGCGATAAAATATTTTAACAAAAGCTATCATTTATTCGATCAACTCGGTGATGAACTAGAATTAGCTTATTTAAAAATACAGATGTCTACCTCGTACTCGTTACTTTATGATGACGAACAAGCAATACGCTACGCTAATGAAGCACTTGAATACTTTCTGAAACATGAATTGTTTTTTGATGCCTTATTTGCACAAAACGCACTCGCTTATAATTATTTACGTAAAAAGTCTTTTGAATTAGCCAAAGAATCATTTTATAAAGTCATTCAATTATCAAAAAAAGCCAACAATGAAAATTATACTGCTAGGGCATACTTAGGGTTAGCTAAAGTATTTTTAAACGATGAACAAAATGACAAGGCTCGATATTACTTTAATAAATACCAACAATATCAAATTCCAGTTAATACGCCTCATGCCACAGTAAATGACTTTTTATTGCTGGCAGAATTAGAATTAAATGATTTGCAATTAGATCTAGCGGAAAACGCAATTACCAGTGCAGAAAGAGTATTACTAACGTTAGAAAAAGAAAATACATTATCAATTTACAGAAGATTTTATGATTTAAAGGCTAAATTAGCAACGCTTAAAGATGATTACAAAACTGCATACGCGCTACAATCAAAAGCAAGAAAACTACAAACTAATTACAGTAACACTGAACGAGAAAAAGTACGTTCTAAATTAAAAGTTATTTTTGATACTGACCAAGCATTATTAAAAAACAAATTATTAGAACAAGAAAAACAACTTAATAGTATCGCGCTTGAAAATGCTCAAAATGAACAATGGTTACAAAACCTTATTATTGCAATTATTTCAGCCCTATCTTTATTGCTAACTTATTTTGTTTATCGACAATTAAAAACAAGTAAAGGGCTACAAATGCTCGCTAATACTGACTCGTTAACGGGCTTATCGAATCGGCGTTTTGCTTTTAGCCAAGCAGAAAAGTATTTAACTCAGGCAAAAAAAATAAAGAATAACTTTGCAGTGATTATGTTTGATGTTGATTTTTTTAAACATGTTAATGATGAATATGGTCATACGGCAGGTGATACCGTTTTAAAAAGCTTATCTGTCTTAGCTTGTGGGTATATAAGAGCAAACGATATTATTGGCCGAATTGGTGGCGAAGAGTTTCTTATTATTCTTCCTGGCGCATCTTCAGAACAAGCAAAGGTTATTGCTGAGAGAATACGTTGTGCTACTGAAGACTTGATAGTCACCAATGATAATCAAGAAATTAAAATTACCGCGAGTTTTGGTGTTGCTCACTTAACCCAAAAAGAAGAGTCGTTCAGTGAAATATTTAACAATGCAGATACTGCTCTTTATCAAGCAAAAGAGCAAGGCCGTAATAAGGTTGTAGCAATTTAGAGAGGTAGTGCATAACTACCTCCTTAAATTAGTTGATTAACCTCAGCTAGGGATAATAAATAGCTCCCTAACAGCTATTTTTTCTTACTTCTGTGTTAAATTCATAAACAAAAGAATAACTATTCTTAATGAATTTTCCTTGAATGAAAAAAACTATCAAGCTAGTGAGTTGCTAAAACCACTAGTCTAACAAATTTCAAACAATTTACTTATCTCTTAACCCAAACTGAGGTTAATTATGCTTGAATAACGCTTTGAAACTTACCTCATCAGTGACTTTTTCTTTAGCACCGTTAATTATTCGATGTGTACCATGACAACGAGCACAGGCCAATACAGCTAAAGTACCTAAATGTCTTCCTTGCTCTTTTAAAGTACCCGATGTTATTGCGGTTTCTAAACTTACCATCGTTGCCTTCATAGTTTCATCAGGATACGTCCTTCTATCCTTTTTATGGCAGTCAACACAGACTTTACCCAATTCATTCATCTCAACTTTTAACGACTCCAAAGAAGATAATGCTAACTCGGTAAAACCATCTTGAGAAGAAATTTTCACTTGGTTTACTTGCTGAGTTAACTTATTCATATGCTCTGTAAAGTCCTCTCCACTTGGTAGTGTTTTATTGGAAAAATCTGGTGCGCGATATGTTAATGCCGTGATTGCTTGATAATCGTTATGGCATGAATCACAGCCTTTCTGCAGAGTATCCAATTCTTGCGAAACCTTTTTATAATCTTTCGCTATAATGGCATTTTCTAATTGCTGCATGCTAGATTCATTGAGCAATTTCTTCCATGGAGGCACCATTTCAGCAATACTTAAGTAATGTTTTTTAAAACCTTCATTCCACTGCTTTAAATGAATATCATCTTCTTTTGCAGCATAAAATGACATGGCTTGCATTTCTCTTCTTAAGGCAAACATCGTATGTAACCAGACATGGCGTTTACTTTCAGGCTTATACCATTGCGCTAACTCTTCGGGAGGTGTTTTGATAAGAGTAACTTTGTCTTCATGTTGATAAACAACAGCCACGACCACAGACAAAATAATAATTTGTAAAATAAAAAAGTAAGACCAACGCATAATAAGCTCTTAAAATAAAAGACATAATTTGAATAAAGCATAGCAGTGTAACGTATGCAGGGCTTTAATGAAATGTTGATATAGCCTTTTTATATCAACACAGTGAGCAAAATAACTTGTGCGTTAATAAATAAGGCTACTGTGTATTTTTCAGTAAGAAAACACTCCCTTCTACACGCCCTAAAATGATGCAGTCTATTTTTTAAAGTAATAACTTTTAAAAAACACCTGTTAAACGGGCTTGCCAACTTTCAACTTTTCCCAATTCTAATCGTTGTTGTATATAGTTTTTCCAATGTTGAGACAATGATTCAAGTTCAATTATTTGCTGTAATGCTTCCTTGTCCATAGGGTTATTAAAAAAAGTATCTGCAACATTATAAACAGATAAACTTTGATTTACCCTACTCACTAAGTCTAGCTTAGCATTAGTATTAATAAAGCCGGGTTTAATTACACGATACAGCCAACCACAACGACTTGTTTGTTGAACCTGCAAAGCAAAGTCCTTAACTTCCATAAAGAGACTTAATTTATAACAAGGAGACCTTGGTTGGCTTACCTCAATGATGGCATCTCCAAGTTGATACTGATCGCCAATAAATACATCTCGCTCAGTCATACCTATAGTACTAATATTTTCCCCCATCGCTGATGCATGAAATAATGATTTACTTTGCGGATAAAGGGATTGCCAATAATGATAGTGCTCACAAGGGTATTGATGCAAAGCCCGCTCAATTCCTCCATGATGTTTTGTGTCAGCACAAACATCACCTTCCACCCCCTGTTCTGACAGATAAATTTTAGAACTAATTAGCGATTTTACAATCGCAGTCTTAATTCCTTTATACTCCTTTGCATTGCCACGATATAGTGTGACATCACAACTGTGCTGGGTAGGCATTAGCGATTTTTCCTTATAATTATGAGTGTTATTGTTCACAGTACACGATAATTATCCTTTTGTACTAGGAGTACAAAAGGATAAAAGTATTATGACAAAAAAAACCACTGTATTAACAGTGGTTTTTTATAAACGGACAACTCAAAACATATTAACTAGAAGGTAGTTCTTCTTGTTTGGTTCCATTACTATGTTCAAGTGCTTTTTTCTTGTGTTTTTTTCTTGAAAACAATTGGCGAATATCTTCAATAATAAGGTATAGACAAGGAATTAACCCTAATGTCACCACTGTTGCAAATAGTACACCAAAAGCCAATGACACAGCCATTGGGATTACAATTTGTGCTTGCATACTCGTTTCAAAGAAAATGATCGGCGCAAGTCCAATAAATGTTGTTAATGAAGTTAACAGTATTGCTCTAAAGCGTTTAGTTCCTGCATGCATAACAGCATCTTTGATACTTTCACCTCGTCGCCTTGCGTTATTAACATAATCAACCATCACTAAGGAGTCATTAACCACAACACCTGCTGCCGCTAGAATCCCCATAACAGATAGTGCATTTAAGTTCATACCTAGAATTAAATGACCAAATACAGAACCTATTATTCCAAAAGGAATCACTATCATAATCATAAAAGCTTGCGAGTAAGATTTTAATGGTATGGCAAGTAATGAGAAAATAACCATCAATGATATAGCAAAATCACGTAATTGATTATTAATGCTATCCATCTCTTCTTGAATACTACCTGTTACTTCACTTTTAACTAATGGGAATTGACGTAGCAATTTAGGAATAAAGTTGTCACGAATATCATTAGCCACTTTAAATGGTTCCACTTGCTCAGCATCTACACTAGCCCATACGTTAATAGTACGGTTACCATTTTCACGTCGAATACGGGTTACACCGTCAGTCAGTTTTATCTCAGCTAATTCTGATAGTGGTAGCTCAGCGCCATTTGGTGCTTGAATCATTACATCTTCAACATGTCCCACAGAACTACGTTCTTCTTGCGGATAACGAACCATCACTTTAATTTCTTCTGTATCACGAAGAATACGCTGAGCCTCTAAGCCATAAAAGCTATAGCTCACTTGTGATGCGATATCTGCTAAGGTTAATCCCATAGAGTAAGCTAATGGCTTTAATTCAAACTGAACTTCTTTAGCACTCGTTTGACGTGAGTCATTTACATCCCCCACCCCTTTTAACGAGTTAAGTTTGACCTTTAACTCTTTTGCTGCGGCAAGTAGTTGCTCGTCATTTTGAGACTCTAATCTAAAGGCTATATCACCATCATCACGACCACCGCCAAAAAGGTTGTCACTTATGGTTAGCGATTTAACACCGGGATAGTTTGGAATAGCATTTCGCCATTTATCGGCTAATTCAAAAGTATCCATTGCACGTAATTCAGGATCAACAAGTTTAACCATAACGCGACCGCTGGTTCGGCTTTGTAAATCAACTTGCATGTCTGAAATCATGCCATTGCCATGCTCTGCTTCAATTTCTTGATCAATTCTATACAGCACATTTTGAATATTTAGTACCGCTGAAAGGGTTGCCTTCTCAGATGCATCAATATTCATCTCTACTGAAACGCGAGGAAAGTCATGGGGAATTTTTGGTTGACCAATAAAACGAACCAAACCACCTTGGAACAAACCAGCACTTAATAACATAACACTAATAAAAAACATCAATACGCCATAACGATATTTAATGCATACTGCTAGCGTTGGGCGATATACGTTATCAATAAAACTTTTTAATGACTTATCAATAATAGCTCGAAGTCTATCTAAAGGGTTTTTCGGGTTGAATTTTTTCATTTTCATCTGCGCTAAATGCGCGGGTAAAATCAGTTTAGATTCAATAAGTGAAAATATTAAACAGAAAACGACAACAAAACCGATAGATTTGCTAAACGCAGAGCCAGGTTCATTATCTAACACGAAAGGTAAAAAGACGGCTATTGTGGTTAAAACACCAAAGGTTGCTGGCATGGCAACACGTTTTACGCCACGTATTACATTATCAACACTATGACCTCGCTCTTCAATTTCATCATGAGCACTTTCGCCCATTACTATTGCATCATCGACCACAATACCTAGTACTAAGATAAAGGCGAATAAACTGGTAATGTTAATCGTGACATTAACGAACTCCATCGGCATAACCAGTAATGTACCTAAGAAGCACACAGGTAAACCCATCATGACCCAAAAGGCTAATCGAACACGTAAAAATAAAGCTAACATTAAGAAAACCAGTACCGCACCACTTTTCATATTGTCCATCATCATTTCTAGACGACCTTCAAGGTAGTATGTCATATCTACCCATGTCTCTAGCTTTACGCCTTGAGGAAGAAACTCTGATTTTTTCTCAACAAAATCATTTAATACCGCAGCAACATCGGTAATACTCTGATTCTCTGATGCACCGATGAAGAAGGTCACTGAATTTTTACCATTAAATTTCGAGTACTGTAGCCCTTCTTCGAAACCATCATTAATCGTCGCTAAGTCACTAAGCATAACCTTAGTACCATCTTCCAAGGTCACTACAGGTATTTGTTCAAATTCATGGCCATAATACGCTTGTTCTTCAACACGTAAATTGATGTAACCATTTTCAGCGCGAATTTGACCAGCAGACATGTTACGGGAATAGCCTCGAACTGCATTAGCAACATCTCTAAAACTAAGATCATATTCTCTTAATTTATCTTTACTGACTTCAATAGAAATTTCGTAACCTAATCCGCTAAAAAATTCAGAGACATTAACTAAAGGAAGCTGTTGTATTTCATCATGTATTTTACGCCCTAGTTCTTTAAGTTCTTTATTAGTTAAATCACCAAACAAACTGATATACATGACTTCTTGACGGAACTTTTCACGCTCGACTTTGATGCGTTCCATACCGTCAGGAAAGCTTGGGATAGAATCAATTGCTGATTTCACTTCTTCTAATACAATTTGAGGATCATAGTCAGTATCCACTTCAAACCAACCATTTGAATAACCACGGTTTGAATAAGTAATCACACGTTTAAGACCTTGAACTGACTCAAGCGCCTCTTCAATCTTAATGGTGATACCTTCTTCAACTTCTTGTGGCGCGGTTCCTGGGTATGGTGCAGCGTAAGAAATCCAATTGATTTTAACTTGTGGGAACATTTGCTTGTTTATGGTATTGATCGTTAGAAAGCCACCAACCAAGATAAAAATCATTAATAAGTTTGCCGCAACACTATTACGGGCAAACCATGCAATTAAACCTTTATGGGTATCAATACCATCAATGTTTTGACTATTCACGTTATCTTTTTCTAACGCATCGTTACTAGGCTTATCAGAAGAGGCCATATTTATTCTCCTGACTCATTATTTGCAACTTGAGTTACCGGTTCTTTAGCTTCTAACTCTTCAGCCTCTGGTGTTTCTTCTGCACCCGCCAAGGCCAGTTTCATACCATTAATTGGGTAGTCAAGTGCAGAAATAATTAACTGATCACCGTCAACTAGACCTTTACCTACAATAACATTGCTTCCTTGTTGACGAACTATGTCAATAGAAGCAAAATGTAATTTTGATTCACTGTCTAATAAAGCTACTTTACCATCAACAACTAAATATCTAGGAATTGACGCGGCTGAAGCAATATTCAACCCAACAATATTAGCGTTTACATAACTTCCAAAACGAAGTGGAGATTCACCATTAGCTGGCTGTGACAATAGGTAAGGATCATTAATTTCTGCCACCAAATAAGTCATGCGACTTTTATTATCAACTACACCTTCACTACGTGCTATCTCAGCTTGCCACTGTGTGTTTTGTCCAGCAAACTTGCCATTTAAATGGACTTTCGCTTGTTTACCTTGCTCAACTAAATATTGAAGCTGATTATCGGCAACTGGCAACCTAACTTCTGCAACAGCCGTGCCTAATACGTGTCCTAACTTGCTACCGACACTGACAAAAGATCCTAAACCAATATCTCTGCTATCAATCATCGCATCGTAAGGTGCTCTTATTTCTGTGCGTTCTAAATTACGCTCGGCTCTTAATTCTGCCGCTTGTGCCGCTTTTACACGAGCAAGCTCTTGTGCAAGTTGAGGCTTACGTAAACTTAACTCTGTTGGTGAAGTATCCGTAATTTGTTTCCACTCACGTTCAGCAACTTTACCCTGTGCGACTTCTTTTTCTAATGCAGCTCTTGCTGACGCCATATTAGCTTGGGCATCGATAAGCGCAGCTTGATAATCACTTGGATCAATACGAGCAAGTAATTGGTTCTTCTTAACAAAGCCACCGCGTACAAACGTATCACTTAACTCAACAATTTGGCCGTTAACTTGGGCAACTAATTGAGTTTCATACTTAGGCTTAACGATACCATGAGAGCTAACTTCTAATGTTAACGGTGCAACACTAATGTTTTCCACGGCAACAATAGGTGTATTATCTACTTCAGCTTTTTCTTCTGGTGGTTTTTTCATACTAGAAAAACCAATCATGGCAAGAACGCCGGCAGCTAAAATGACAATTGGAATAATTATTTGTTTTTTACGAGCCACTTTTTAAATCCCTAATACTAATAAATTAACAGATACGGTATTGTAATGCTTCATAGCATAACCAGTTTTTGGTTACATGCATTAACAAAGTTGTAACGCTCTATTACAAAATTCGCACCACTTTCGACTTCTTTCTAAGAAACCATAGACAATCTCAAATTTAAACATTACATATCAATACATTACAAATTATTTTTTATTTCATTGTTTACAATAACCTTAAGTAGAACCAACGAAGTTTTTTTTGCATTGGCATGTTTAACCAAAAAATCATGCTTTTACTCAATTATTTATGAAATATATACTTACTAAAGGTCTAAGACTTCATGAATAATAAGTCGTAGAATATTAAATGTTATTTTTCATATAAGGTTTAGTCTATGTTTTCTCAATTGAAAGATTTTTTTTCAAGCTTGCATCAAACAGAACAAAGCAGCACGACAATATCTACTGAATTGGCTTGCGCTGTCTTATTTTGTGAAGTCATGAGAGCAGACGACAATTATACGAATGAAGAACAAGAAAAGCTCACTTGCCTATTACAAAATCAATTCTCACTCTCTAATGACCAAGTTACAGATATTCTTGAACAAGCCATTCAACTCAGTGAAAATGCAAACGATTTTTATCAATTTACCAGTCAGCTTAACCAACATTTATCATTAGACGACAGGATTAACATTGTCGTTTTGCTGTGGCAAATCGCTTATGCTGATGGAGAGTTAGCGAGCATAGAAGAACATATTATTAGACGTATTGCCGATTTATTACATTTAAGACATAGTGAATATATCGCGACCAAAATCCAAGCAGAGAAAAAATTTGTATCTACAAACTAGGTGTTGAACTTTGTTTAATAATATCAACAAAGCTCAACACGCCCTAATATGATTAAACAATTAAACCACATTGCTCATTTGTCTTTCGACCTATTATAGATATTACGTTACAATAGACACTTAGATTTTTTTATTGGTAGTATTAATGACTCAAGACACCATCACAAACCAAGCTGAAATTGGTAAATTCAACACCTTAAAGGTTATCGCAAAAACAGATAACGGTGCCTATTTAGATGCTGGTGATTTAGGTGAAATTTTATTACCCAACCGTTTTCTCCCAGATGACTGTGAAGTTGATAGCTTAGTTTCTGTATTCATCTACTTAGATTCAGCAGATAGACTTATCGCAACAACCGAAAAACCTCTTGCTCAAGTAGGCGAATTTGTTTCCCTTAAAGTCGCACAAGTTAATAAGATGGGAGCTTTTCTAGACTGGGGGCTTCCCAAAGATCTATTAGTTCCTTACAACCAACAACATACCAAAATGGAAGTAGGTAAATATTATTTAGTTCGTGTATTTCTTGATCAACGTACTGAGCGTATTGCCGCATCAAGTAAGCTTGATAAATTTATTGATGTTTGGCCTGCAGAATACACTGACGGTGAAGAGGTCTCTTTAACTATTGCTAATAAAACAGATCTTGGTTTTAAAGCGATTATTAATGATTTGCACTGGGGCTTACTTTACGATAATGAAATTTTTCAACCACTTCGCGTTGGTCGAAAAATCACTGGTTATATAAAAAAAGTTCGAGATGATGGTCGCCTAGATTTAATATTAACACGTGGTGGTAAAGGTAAAGTTATCGATTTTGCCGATAAGTTTATTCGCTTTTTACAAGACAACGATGGTTTTACAACGCTTAACGACAAAAGTAATCCTGAATTAATCAAAAGAACCCTAGGGGTAAGTAAAAAAACATTTAAGGCTACGGTTGGCAATTTACTAAAAAAAGGAAAAGTTTCAATAGAGAAGAATGGTATAAAACTACTGTAATATGAGAACAAAGTTAACTGTCTTTCTGATAATAATCAGCCTATTTTCATGCCGAGTTAACGCAATTAATGTCACTTATATTGCTGATACCAATGAAATCACCCCTTTTTGGCAAAATGTTCATGATATTGCTCAGGCTGCTGCTCAAGACTTAAATATTAACTTAACCTTCGTTCGAGGTGAGGGGCATCGTCTATATCAAGATGAAGTCATAAAGAAAATAGTTGAGGCAAAAACTAAGCCTGACTTACTTATTTTTATGGCGCATAAACGCAGTGCCTTGAGAAATTTTACCCTACTTGAGCAAGCAAAAATTCCTTTTGTGACTCTTTCTCATTTTACCTACAAAGATAATCTTAACCTCAAACCTCAAATTGGCTACCCACAAGAAAAGTTTAAATTTTGGTTGGGTGAGCATTATGATGACCACACTCAAGGGGCTTATTTACTGATGAATAATTTGCTCACACGCGCAAAAAAAGTAAAGCCTGACAACCCTCTCATTAAAGTGTTAGCAATAAATGGAGATTTTGCTGCGCAATCACTGCAAAAAACAGCAGGATTTACCAAAAGTGTTAACGAGGATAATCAAGCCATTCTTGTACAAAATATTGTCGCTTATTGGGATTATGACAAAGCCGAAGATTATTTTATAAACCTATATCGGCGACATAAAGGCATTGATGTTGTATTGGCAGCATCAGATCATATGGCTGTTGCAGCGATTGAAGGAGCTAAAGACATTGGCCTGATACCTAATAAAGACATTTTTATTGGTGGTTTTGATTGGGATAGAAAAGCGATAAGAGGAATTAAGCAAGAACAATTAACAGCTTCGGCTGGCGGTCATATCTATAGTGTAGCTTGGCTAATGGCCAAGGTTTATGATCATTTTCAAACTAAAACTGTGTTTCATCCAGGTATTCAATCTCCAAGTAGTGAATTTAGTTTGATTGATATTCACAATGTAAATGCCATGGAAAAATTGACCTATCAAAACGACTTTTTCCATATTAACTTTTATTGCTTCACTCAAACGTACACAAAAGAAAGTGTTTATAACTTTTCAATTAACGCATTAAATAGGCAAATAAATCGCGCATCTAATCATACTTGCCATTAAGGCTTTTGGGATTCTAAGCATATTTTAGCTTCTCTTGACTAAGGCGTATTAACCTTTGCTGATATTTTCAGCAATGCGCTATTTTATTGATAGCAAAGCAGTATGAGCGCAATTTGGTTGTTCCAAATAAGTGAATACTCATACCGCTAGTGTTAAAAAAGCTATTGCCCTTAGGGCTGAGGCTAAAATCACTTTACTCTGTGTTAAAAGCTACTAATTTAGTGGGGGTTAGTGAGTTGTTTTAACCATATGTTAACAATTTCATCTCAGGTTAACTTATCTCTTAACCTGAGATGAAGCTATAAAGTAAAAGATATTGTTTTGCTTTATAGCGTTTATAACTATTTCAAGCGCTGATTACCCTGCTAGAAACTACCTCGAATACCCACACTAAAGCTTCTTGCGGGTAAAGGAGCTACATTTTTTAAAAATGACGAATGTACTCGAGCATTTTCATTGAGTAAATTTTGCCCCTTAATATACAGCACTAAATCATCACCAATTCCATCAATATAATAATTTAAGTGAGCATCGAACATCGTATAAGCCTCTGTTGTTGTTTCAAGCTTAGCAATATCATCTTGCTCAAAATAGTGACTAAGACTTAATTCACCATCAAATTGCTCACCTTGATAGTTAAGTAAGCCAGCGAAACGCAAAGGAGGGATTCTTGGTAAATTATCATTTTCACCATCTTGTACATCAGTTAGCTTGGCACGAATGTAATCACCTAACACAGTCACTTTAAATTCATCTGAAATTTGATAGGCAACTTCGGCTTCAAAACCATATAGTTGCGCATCAGATTGCACATACTGCATAACAGGCAAGCCAGATGATTCCTCTGTATGTTCTTCATCAACATGCTCTTCTTCGCCATGACCGTGTTCATCATGAAAAACAAATCCAGTATCTTGTTGATAGTAATAATCATCAATTTGGTTATAAAAAGCACTTAACACAAAGCCAAAATCACCTGAGAATTTTCGCCAAGTTAAATCTAAATTAAATGATGTTTCAACATTTGGCTCATGATCAGATAACTCAACATGCAGTTCTTCACCTTCCTGCTCAACCTCAAACATGGCGCCAACTTCATAAGTATTCGCACCGATATGTGGACCAAAGGCAAAAAGTTCGCCGGCACTAGGCGCTCGTTGAGAGATAGCAGCAGAAGCGCCAATATTATATCCAGATTGATAATCCCAGACCAAACCTACCGATGCGCTTAATGGCGTGAATGATTGATCTGACAACGTTAGGTGTTCTTCTTCGTGCTCATGATGATCGTCTTCATGCCCATGTTCAAACTCATATCCATCAATATCAATCATGACATGCTCAATACGTGCCCCTAACTGTATCAAAACTTGCCCTACATGCTTCTCTTCAAGCCATGCAGCAGCAATATTTTGAGTAAGAGATGGTGGTGTGAAAGCTTCTGCTCCTTGCGCAGAAAAATCACTTTGCTTGTAATGTAATGTCCAAGCCCCTTGCCAGTCATTCATCGCTTTATGATAGATATCAGCTCTTGCTTCGAACGTTTCATTATCAAAACGTGTGCCTACCTCACCATCATCAATTTCTTCATGGCTATAGTCGGTATAAGCTAGCTTAGTTGCTAACTTTGAAATAAAAGTATTTTCAAATTTCAATTCACTCAACATTTGAAGTCTATCTTGGTTCATCTTGGCATATACGCCATGCTCTTCTTCATGCTCTTCTTCATGCTCTTCATGAGCCTCATGTTCATCGTGTTCTTCTTCATGCTCACCATGTGTATGTCCTGGTATGCCATATTCTCGCGTCATATTGCCATAAGAAAAACCAACAAAACCTTGATCAAACAAATAGCTACTGCCCAATGTAAAACCATTTGATTTTGATGCGCTATTAGCTAACCTTTCACTGTGCTCTTCTTCATGCTCATCATCATGAGCTTCGTGATCATCGTGATCATCAAGCTCTGCTTCACCAGCAAGCTTATAATCTTTAGATTCTCGCCAAAAAGCATCACCATGAAATGCCCAATTATCAAACCCTGCTTGTAAGTTAACTGCAGCTTGTTGCTCGTTAGAAACATCATTATATTGCAACATCCAATCGGCTATGGTTTCATTACTTGTAGGTACACGATTATCAACAACATTTACCACCCCGCCTATCGCACCACTGCCATAAAACAATGTTGCTGGGCCTCGTAATACTTCAACTTGTTGTGCTGTACTCGTTTCAGCAGCAACAGCGTGATCCGCTCCTAAACGTGATGCATCACCAGCATCAAGTCCATTTTGTGTAATGAGTACTCTGGGTCCATCTAAACCTCGAATGATAGGAGAGCTGGCAACAGGGCCGTAATAGCTAGAATGAACACCCACTTCATTTTTCAGTGTTTCGCCTAAAGTAGAAGCTTGCTTTAACTTTAGCTCATCACCACTGATCACATTAACAGGGAGTGCTGACTCTATAGCTGATGCATGTAACACACTACCTTTCACATCGATAACTTCAATTACAGAGGGTAATAATGATACGCTAAGGTTACTTATATTCTGGTTTTCAACTTTTACTATTAAGGAGTTATGACTGAAGTTTTTAGCACTGGTGTGTAATTCGAAAGTACCCGCAGAAATATCGTTAAAAATAAAATATCCCTTGGCATCAGTTAGCTGACTTTTATCTAACCCTTTTAAACTTACTTTAGCATTAGCAATTGCATTGCCTTGTTTATCGACTATTTGTCCTGAAAGTTCAGCTGACAATACCTGACTACACCAGACTAAAGGGAAAGCCGTTATAGCGGAAACTACAGCTGCTCGGGTTGTTTTGCGTGATTTAAGTTTATTTTTTTTTATAGCAGAAGCTTTACTCAAACTATGTGTTTGAGTAACTAATTTATTAAACATCTTATATTCCAGTAATTTTACATAACAAGCGGTAACTCAGAAATACTAAGTACCTAATACGTTCTTCGTGATGATAAAATTAGAAACGTGGTGGGGCTCTTAACTTCGCTAAACCAAAGTAAGGAGTATGCGCGAGCATTAATTCTGTATGTATTACTACATTTTGAAAGTGTTTAACTACGAAAATACTAACTGAGTTATTAGCTTCTACCGTATCTAAGCCTTGATAACAAAGGTAACAGTCTTGCTGTTCAAACTGGGAAGCTTGCGAAGTAATATGGTCACTATGAGAAATAAAAGCACATAAAAAAACCATTAACACAAGTGTACTAATGTAACGGTTTAGGCGTCGTCTTTTTGACAACATTGTAGAGTTTTTATCAATAGAGCACATCATAATGTTTGTTATATTATAACATCTGATTTACCGCATCAATAATAATTCAACAATATTCATTGACTAACACCAGTCGCCAAGACTAACCTTAAAGAGTACCAACCCATCATCTTCTGTTTTTTCATTAATTATTGGTAACTTATGTCAAAATCATTATCCTCATTATTACTAAAAAAAACGAAAAGAATCTCACATTTACCTCGCAGATTAGGCCAAGCTAGTTTTGCTATTTTTATCCTTACATCATCTGCTACAAGTATGGCTGAAAACTTCAATGCAAGAAGAGCAGGTCAAGGTTTCACAGGGATAACTCTTGACTATACCAATGCCTTAAGCAACCCAGCCCTACTGACGGAATATACAAGTAAAGATGACTTCTATTTTTCACTCAACCTTGGCATTTTAGCTTCAGACGAATTTAATGTGATTGATAAAGGTGGCAATGTTGCTCAAGACTTAGCAACTCTTTCTGATGGCATAAATGCTGGCATTCCTTCAGATATTCTCAACACACAAGTCGATAGTATTATTCACGAATTACAGGCTATAAACTCTCAAGTAGTTAGTGGACAAAATGGTTTAAGTTTTCAGGTAATTGTACCCAATAAATATTTAAGCTTCGGTTTATTCACTAATCAATATGGTCGGTATAATGGTGTAATCAATTATAATCAAACCGATGAGCAACTATTGCGCAATGCAATAGATTCAGGCGATTTAAAACTTGATGAGTTAAAATCTACAGCGACAGGCATAGGTTACTCGATTGCAGAGGCAGGCGTTATGCTCGGTGGCGAAGTGCATAAAACTAAGCTATATGATGTCTCAGCAGGCATTAAATTAAAATATCAACGCATTGATTTACTTTTCAATACTAAAAACATTAGTGATTTTAATGATAATGACTTTGACTTAGGAAATGAAGACAACATTACTGATGACTCTAATGGCAATATAGATTTAGGTCTTTATTTTGCTTGGGGTGATGAAAGACAATGGCATGCGGCTGTCGTATCAAATAACTTGATTTCTCATGAAGTAAAACACCCTAAAGTCGGGCTTGCTTTTTTGCTTGAAACTACCAGTATCGCAGGGTTAAGCTATCAAAATGATTGGTTAACTTTAGCCACCGAATTTGATTTAACTGATAGAGAGAGCTTAATTGAAGTAAAAGCATCAAAATACGCTAGTATTGGTGCTGAATTTACGGTTAATAACAGTTTACAATTAAGGCTAGGCTACCGTGCAGATTTAAATGATGTTGATGCTGATATTATGACAGCAGGTCTTGGCATATCTCCATGGGATGTTGTTTCAATCGATATTGCAGGCTATATGGGTGATCATCAAACATATGGTGCTGCTATTGAGTTTGGTTTGAAAATATAGCTTAAAAACCCCTGACAGGGATTAATCATTGATAAACAAAAAGCACACAAAAGTGTGCTTTTTGTTTAATCGTCTACTCGCATAGAAGTTGGCACTAATCAAGTACAAAGAAATCGCTAAATACTTTATATAATTCAGTGCCCTGATTCACACTTGCTGAAGCAAAATGCAAAATAGGTAGCACTGTATGATCTAAGGTCACATAGTGTAACGGGTCACCATCACCGTAATTATCCATTCTTAGTATTCTGGCCAGTGGTTCACCCGTAGCTAGAGGCTCGCCGAAGTTTGCTAGAAAATCAACCATACCACCCATTGGTGAATATAGCGCTTTATAATTTTTTAAATAGCAAGCATACCGAGTCATCTCTTGTGGCTTATATTCAGCCGCATTAATAACGCCCTTATGTTGCAAATAACTTAAAATTCCCATGGCATCTTGATGAGCTACATCCAAGTCAATTTGTTCTTGAGAGCCTAACTCAACAGTAAAGCTTTCTTTATTGAAAACCCCTTGCCCCATAGTAAAAGTACGGCCTTTTGCTACAAACGCTTGTTGTAAATGCCACCAAGGACAAAAAGTCGCTTCATCCATTGCGCCATCAAATTCATTTGGGATAAGAATAGTGTGCGGAATATCAAAGTAACTTGCGCTAGTTTGTGCATATTCAGGGCAATATAAATGCTTACTGGAAATGGGGCCTGTATGTAAATCTAACACTAAATCGGCTTGATGGGCTAAACGTTGCAACTGATAAGCAATACGCTGACCTGTGGTTAAGCCAAAAATATTATGATCAAGCTTTTGCTCAATCTCATTAATCATTAATTGCTTAAACTGATGTTCAATATCAATATCGGTTGCATTAATGTACTGTTCGGTGAAAGGTAATATTATGGATTCATCAAAATGATACATACGGTTCCAGTTTACACCGGTTATGGGATCAAAACGCCCTAAGGTATATTCACCATTTTTGTGATTACAAGCCACAGGATTAGCATAAGGAACTAAAGTAATATTCCCTTGAATATCACAGTCTTTCAATAACTCTAACAACTGAAAAATAACAGCATTGCCCTGCACTTCAGCACCGTGCATATTCGCTTGAATATAAACGTTTGGCCCTTGAGGGTTCGGTGTTTTATAAGAATAAACTGGAACCGTTAATTTTGCCCCACTGGCCATCTCACCAACCGACATAACGGTTTTATTAAATATATTTTGATTTTTTGACATATTAATATCGTTTCTAAGATTAAGCTAAATAACTCGCCGCAGCTTTTGCTGTACGAACAGGGATCATTTCACCTTGTTCAAAGACATACTCAGCAGCAAGTTCATGGCACAAGAAAAATGGCATACTTTCTGTGAACCCATAGGCACCACAATAGCCAAAAACAAGTTTATCTCCGACATCGACATCTTTAGGTAATGCTAGCTGTCCTAACTTATCCATGCTCGTGCATAAAGGTCCATGGATATCGAACATTTTTGATTGTTGCTTTGAATCGCGAAGTAATTGCACAGGAAACGGCTGTTCTGTTATGGCTGGACGCAATAAATGGTTTATACCTGCTGCCAACACTAATTGTTCTTGCTGATAATTTTCTTTTCTATCAACAACTGGCACAATGTAGTAACCACATTCTGCAACAGCATATCGTCCTAATTCTAACCAAAGCTCATCAACACCTGCTTGCGCTTTAATCACAGCAAGGTCATCAATGGTTTGCTGCCAGTTTAACTGTTGACCTTCTGCTAGGTAGTCAATACCTAAACCTCCACCTAAGTCCAGCACTTTCAATGGCATACCTATGCTTTTGGCGAGTTCGACTAATGGTGTCACCATTTGCGCCCATAAAGAAAACATTTTTTCATTGCTAAGCATATTGCCCCATTGAAAAATGTGTAAGCCACAAATATCTAAAGCAGGGTATTGCTCAAGAGAGATACTTTGCCATTGCACTACTGACAAACCAAAAGGCGTCAAACTATTTCCGCCAAGTGGGTTCTTCTCTCCCTCTTGCCACTGTAACTGAACCCTTAATAACACTGTCGGCTTTATTGCTGAACCGGTATTTAGATTATGTTCAGCTGTAGCCTCATTTAGCCATGTTAGTTGGTTTAAACTTTCGACAACAAAAGTTTCAACTCCTTGCTTGATGAAAGCAGCGAGTTGTTTTTTGGTTTTTGCAGGTCCGGTATTAAGGATACGGTTTGCTGAGACACCTTGCGCTAAAACTTGATTGAGTTCACCTGAGCTTGCTACGTCAAAGTTAAAGCCTGCACCATCTAATGTTTGTAATATTTTAGATAATGGATTTGCCTTAACTGCAAACCACAGTTTAATTACATCTTGCTGCTGTAGCTTTTCTAAATGTGATTTCAATGCATCTAACTGATAGACAAAAAGTGCTTGTTCATCATCAGGTGAGCTATGTTGCTCTAGCGCCGAAGCAATATTGCTATCATACCAATCTGGGGTTATTGTCATTTTAATCTCAACTTATTTTCAATTAAGGCATTCATCTTTAAAGCAGGTAAGTAATTATCGTAAAATCGATTCTAACTCTAACGCTGCATCACTTTTTTCATCACGATATTTAACAATTAACGCACAAGCCATGTTTAAACCTTGCTCTTGTGCCCATTCACTTTGCACAGGACGTGTACCTGGAACAACAATAGCGCCTGCTGGAATTTCAGCGCCTTTTTCACGCATTACCTTATTAACACAATCATAAACAGGTACAGACTTAGATAGCGAAACACCTGGTGCCAATACAGCACCTTTTTTCACTACAATACCTTCAACCACAACAACACCGGCACTTAAAAAAGCATTGTCTTCAATAATAACAGGGCTAGCGCCAACAGGCTCCAATACACCACCAATTTGTACCGCGGCTGATACATGTACATTTTTACCAACCTGCGCACAAGAGCCAATCAGTGCATGACTATCAACCATAGTGCCACTATCAACAAAAGCCCCTACATTGATATAAGCAGGAGGCATAATAATAACACCAGCAGCAACATGCGCTCCTGCTCTAACCGATGAGCCACCAGGAACTAAACGCACATTATCACTCGGTGAAAATTGACGTGCAGGTAAATTATTTTTATCGACAAAACCTTGATAGTTTTCACCAAAAGCAATATTTTCACCTGCTTTAAAGGCAGCTAAAATACCTTCTTTGACAGCAACATTTGCATGCCAATTACCATTTTCATCTTGATTTGCCGCACGTAATGTACCTGCTTCTAACTGTGCTAAAACATCTTGCCAGTTCATATATTTCTCCGAATTTCTAATAATAAATAAAAGGGTTTTAACGTTTTAAGCAAAACGTTTTGTTGTAGGTAAATTCTCTGTTAACCACTGTGTAATTTGTAAATCAAAATGCAGCAGTTCGTGTTTGTCTGTTAACTCTTCATGAGTTAACGGCGCACGCAAATTTGGGGTGTTAATGCATTGTTGATGATGCATAAGTACTTTTGCAGGAATAGGGTTTGCGACACTAAATAGCGCGTTAACCGCATTTTTCCATAAAGGAAATAATGCTTGATTTTGCATAGAAGTGCCTTGTAAACACTGCTCTACATAAGCATTTGTTGCTTGAGGCCAGACGTTAGCACACACTGAGACCAAGCCTTTAACACCTGCAGAGGCTAAATAAGGCATCATGGCATCTTCACCACTAAATAGTTCAATGTTCGGGCAATATTCGCGATACTGTAAAAATTGGTTAATATCGCCACTGGCTTCTTTCATCGCCCAACAATTAGGGTGATTTTGTAAAGCTTTGACAGTATCAACAGGAATTGCAATACCGCTTCTAGAAGGCACGTTATATAACATGCAAGGAAAGTCTGCTGTATCGAGTAACTCAGAAAACCATTGGGTTTGTCCAACCACGCCAGGCTTTGCGTACATAGGCGTACCTAATAAAAACGCATCAATAGTTAGGCTATTACAACGCTTTACCCAGTCAACTTGCTCAGGAAGGTTATAGCCTGCTACAGCAACCATTAAAGGTGTATTAAGTTTGAGACTACAGACATAGTCAACAATGGCATATTGCTCATCTGTTGTTAGCGCTAAGCCTTCGCCAGTACTGCCAAGTAACAAAATGCCATTTCCTGCATCGGCTTGTGCAATAGCAATCTTCTCTAAACTAGTAAAATCAACACTATTATCTTGATTGAAAGGTGTAACTAGCGCTGTCCATAATGGACATGTAGTGGTTCGCGTAGTACGAACTGAGGTAGAATTATGTGTATTCATTACTCTCGAACTCATTAGTTGCCAACAATTGGCAGTGTTAGTTCGGAGAGATCAGGCGTTTACAATGAAGAGCTAACACTCATTAAGAGTGTGTTTGGCTGATAATGCAAAGGCCAGAAGCTCTCCACTCATATACCTAATTTATTAGGTAACAGGTGACAGTTGTTGGGATTCAGCCCGATATTAACAATTGCAAAATATACTGTTAATAAACAACCGACAAAACCATCATCAAATATGGTTTTATCTCGGCGTTAATCCCCCTCGTTATAACTACTAGAGTTTGATCTCTATGTTTTATTACCTAAAACAGTTATAACTACCTGGTTAACGCTCCTCTTCTGACCCCTTTGATAGTGCGTTGCTAACTATTTAAACGTAGACAACAAACCATCGAATAGGGACAAGCGCTATTTAATCATTTTTTTAATTTCAGTTCAATCCGTAATACAGGCTTAATTCGCAATACTTGTGGGCTCTTGGGCTTTTCAGGTAGAATGCTTTCTTCTAACTTATGTAAGTATTTTCTTGTTTAGTACCTCACTCACCGTTATTAGGTTTTTATGTCACATAGTCAATCTGGTTTATCCAATATCAGCCAAGTACTACTTCGCACCCCACATTTACTTAGCGGACAATGCCCATTATTGGTCAATATGTCTGAAGATGGCTTTATAAACGAATACCTTGCGCTTAATCCAAAAAGTAAAATAAGCTGTTATAACACTAATTTCATTGACTATAGTGCGATATCCTCTCGTTATAAAGAGAATGTACACTGTGTTTTTGACAGTCAATATCAATCAAAAACCTTACACGATTTAGTCATTATTACATTTCCTAAAAGTAAGGCCGAACTCCCCTTCACCTTAGCAATGATTGCCAATAGCTTAGCACCCAATGCAACCATATTAATGGTTGGAGAGAAGAAAGGTGGAATTCAATCAAGTAAGAAAGTTGTTATTGATTATATCGATAATTACCAAAAAATTGACTCTGCTCGCCATTGCATGTTATTTGCTGGAAGTATAGCTGAACAAGCGCGCTCAACCCCCTTTGACTTAGCGTCTTGGTATAAGCAATATCAACTTAATATTAATAACATTAGTTTAACAATTGCTTCTCTTCCTGGCGTTTTTAGCCAAAAACAGCTAGACATAGGAACAGAATTATTACTGCAAAACTTACCACAAAAGATGTCAGGAAAAGTATTAGATTTTGGCTGTGGTGCAGGGGTTATCAGCTGTTTTATTGGCAAGACACATCCTGATTGCCAACTTTCTTTACTCGATGTTAACGCATTAGCTTTAACCTCTGCGATGAAAACACTCGAGATCAATGAGTTAACAGGTCAGGTATTTGCTTCTAATAGTTTATCTAGCGTAACTGAAAAGTATCAACATATTGTTTCTAACCCTCCTTTTCACCAAGGCATAAAAACACATTATCATGCTACTGAGCAGTTTTTGTCAGGTATAAAAGCCAACATGTTACCCAAGGCTAATATCACCATTGTCGCGAACAGTTTTTTACGATATCAACCAATTATGGAGCAATATATCGGCTCAACCGAGCAATTGCTTTGTAAAAAAGGATTCTTAATATATAAAACACAGTGTTGATAAGTTATTAACATTCGAAATAATAGTCGTGTTGAGTATGATAAAGGTTGAATTCTTAAGCTTTTTAAACAATTATCATATATAGATTCCTACTTATTTGAATAAGCTGGTAAGCCCAAATATGTCAACGATTACAAAAATAAAATCTCTGCGTAGTTATTACCTTAATTATATTATTGGTCTTATTGGTGTGGTTTTATTGACTTCATTTATTGTCATTATTGAAAAAAGTCACGAGTTTGAGAGTCAACTATTAGAACAGGAAGCGCAATCTTGGGCTAAATATATCGCTAAGCAAAGTGCACCGTATTTACAAGGTAATATTGAAAAACATCATGGTGAATTAAAAGATAAACTCAAGCAAATTCTGTTTACCCAAAAAATCAATAGAGTTCATATTTACCGTGTTACCGAAGATCAGAATGCGGAGTTTTTCACTAGCTATAACCGAAACCACAACTTTCCTGCCATTACAAACAAAATTGATGAAATAGGAAAATTAACATCTGTTCGTTATCAAGGTAACTACTTAGAGTTGATGCGAAAAATAACAGTTAATAATAAAGTGGTTGGTCATGTCTACTTACAAGCAAGTTTAGCTGATACAAATAACCTGCTAAAAAAACTAACTTATCTTGCCTTTATGCTTATGACGATTGCGATTATATTAGCAGTATTTATCGCACTAAAAATATATAACAATTCTCAAAAGCCGGTTATCTCCTTAATTGAGGGGTTACAGCAAATATCTCAAAGCAAAAACTATAGCCTAAGACTCGAACAACAATCCTTCACTGAACTTGATATATTAGCGCAAAATATTAATATTTTACTCAACAGAACAGAAAAGCATATTGCCAACATTGAAGATGCACAAAAACATGCGATTGACATAAACGATGAGTTAAAAGAAAAGGTAAATTCAAGAACTGATGCCCTGAAGGAGTCAAACCAAGAGTTATTATCTACGTTAGAAAAGCTTCATCAATTCCAAGGTCAGCTTGTTGAAACAGAAAAAATGGCTTCTTTAGGTGATATGGTGGCAGGTATCGCTCATGAGGTTAATACCCCCATTGGCCTTGGCGTAACTGCATCGAGTCTACTTGCCGACAAACTTAAAGAGATAAAAACCGCCTTCGAAGAAAAAACATTAAAATCCAGTCAGTTGAAGAAGTTTCTTAATGATGGTGAAGAAAATGTTTCTATCATTTTTAGAAATTTAGAACGGGCCGCCAAGTTAATATCAAGCTTTAAGAAGGTTGCCGTTGACCAATCTAGTGCCGAATCAAGAACGTTTAATGTTAAAGAGTTATTAGATGAAATATTAATAACACTCGCAGCGAAACTTAAATCATCTTCAGTCAGTTACCAATTAGAATGCCCAAGTAATTTAGTAGTTACTAGTAAGCCAGGACCTATCAATCAAATTTTAATTAACCTTATTTTAAATTCTATTTATCATGCATTTGAAGGTGTTGAGGACAGAGCTATTGAAATTAAAGTCATGAGCTTGAGCGATCAACTTCATATGGTATATAGCGATAATGGTGTCGGTATTAATGAGGCGATTAAAGCGAGAATTTTTGAACCCTTCACAACAACCAAACGCGGCTCAGGTGGCAGTGGCTTAGGTATGCATTTAGTCTATAACCTTGTAACACAAGCGTTAGATGGTCACATTAACGTAGAGAGTGAGTTAAATGAAGGGGTAAGTTTTGATATAACTTTCCCTGTAAAAATTGAAGCCTATCAACAAAATGACAACTAAACCTATGTCTCGATTGTTTTTTTGAACTGACTTAGCTAACATAGTTAAATAAATGTTAATAATGTCCAGCACTTCAATCTATAAGGTTCTGACATATAAAACTGGTGTATAAAAAAGATGGAAACTTACCAAATTCTCATCGTTGAAGATGAAGATGTAACTCGGTTCAACTTACGTAATTTATTTGAAGCTGAGGGCTATCAGGTATTCGAGGCGATAGATGGTGAATCCATGGCTCAACAGCTTGAGCAGAATGCTATTAATTTAGTCATTATGGATATTAATTTACCAGGAAAAAACGGGTTATTACTTGCTCGTGAACTCACTAAAAATAGAGATTTAGGGCTGATTTTCTTAACTGGAAGAGATAGTGATATAGATAAAGTTTTAGGGTTAGAAATAGGTGCAGATGATTATCTCACCAAACCATTTAACCCTAGAGAGTTAACAATAAGAGCTAGAAATATCTTAAACCGTATTGGCCAACCGAGATCAGAAGAAGAAACCAGCAGTGTTATTACTTTCAATCAATGGACATTAGATGGTAACTCTCGACAAATGACTAGCCCAACAGGTGAAATCATTGCTATACCTCGAGGTGAATTTCGTGCGTTAAACTTGCTCATTAAAAATGCAGGTAAAATTATATCTCGTCAAGAATTGATTAAAGAAATGACCGGAAGAGATCTTCGTGAAAACGATAGAACTGTTGATGTAACGATAAGACGTTTACGCAAGCACTTTGAATCTATAGATAATGCCAGTGAACTAATTAATACTATTCATGGTGAAGGTTACCGATTTGTAGGCACAATAGATTAACAGCTAACTAAACATACAAGCATAAATAATGAAGGGTGGCCTATTAGCCACTCTTTTTTTATATTCTTTACAGGGTCAATCCAAATTAAGCCAATCTTGAAATGCATTGATAGCAAGTTGGTTTTCATTTTCTAACACTAACAAACACTCTGCTTTTTCAGCTTGACTTGCAGTGGACTTTTCTAAAGCAACTAATTGCTTATGTAACTGTAATAAACCAACACTTGCTGATGCACCTTTCATTTTATGACAATGCTCTTGCCAAAGCTGACTATCATCTGCTACTTGTGCTTTTTTTATATCTGCCAAGTATACTTTTGCTTGTTGTTGATAAAGCGCGAACATTTGTTCAACAATATTTTTTCCTAGGCTATCTACATATCCCTGTAAAAGTGCAATATCAAGTAGTGGTAGTGTTTGTTCTGAATTCACAGCAACCCCATTTATAATATGAAAGAGCACCACTTTACCTAAATTAGTTCACTTCAACAAGCCAGTAATAAGTCACTGAAAAGCCGATTTTTATTCTCGTAAAACCTTCTTTACAAATTTAGTTAATGTACTGAAAAATATGGCCATATTGTATTTTTATAACAATTAATACTAACCTAATCACAACAATAGTTAGAACAATAATGATCCGTATTAAAAAATAAGCTAGAATATGCGCCCTTAGATTTACTTGTGGTAGGGGCTTAAGTTAATCCTTGTTTAGCTTTAACGCCTACCTACTTATTTTATATATTTTTATTAATGCGGAGCCGTAATGCCGACATCCATGCCTGATATTGCAAACCATACTACAGCCCAAACCGAAGGTACGCTCGATTGGGTTGGCATGAGTAATATAGAAATGCCTATAATGGTTGCCTCTAATGGTGAAGCAGAGCGTATGGTTTCAGCGCATGTTGATGCTTTTGTAAACCTAAAAGAAGCGCAAGCTAAAGGCATTCATATGTCTCGCTTATATTTATTACTTGATGAGCTTTCAACTAATGGCACGTTAACTTACCAAAGTTTAGTTACCTTGTTAGATGGCTTTATTTCAAGTCACGATGATTTATCTGATCAAGCTAAAGTGCAATTCAATTTTGAATACCATTTACGTAGAAAGTCATTAGTTAGTGGTAAAGAAGGTTGGAAAGCTTACCCTGTTACCATAACAGGTCTTCTAAATAAAGGTCAGCTAACGGTTGAACTAGCAATTGATGTGCGTTATTCATCAACTTGTCCTTGTTCAGCTGCACTAGCAAGACAATTAATTCAACAAGCATTTCAAGACAAATTTTCTACTCAAAATGAACTTGCTTTAGCAGATGTTCACGAATGGTTAGGCACCACTGAAGGAATAGTCGCAACTCCGCATTCTCAACGTTCTGTTGCTGAGGTTAAAGTAAAACTTAATAGCGAAGTGAATGATTTTCCTATTACTTACCTAGTTGATGTTATAGAAGAGTCATTGCAAACTCCCGTGCAAGCGGCAGTAAAACGTGAAGATGAACAAGAGTTTGCACGTCTTAATGGTCAAAACTTAATGTTTTGTGAAGATGCGGCAAGACGTTTACAGTACAGTATGAATCAAACAACGCAGTTTGATGATTTTTGGCTCAAAATAAACCACCTTGAATCTTTACATGCTCATGATGCGGTGAGTATTACAACCAAAGGTGTAACT
This sequence comes from Colwellia sp. RSH04, assembly GCF_003545765.1. GTDB lineage: Bacteria > Pseudomonadota > Gammaproteobacteria > Enterobacterales > Alteromonadaceae > Colwellia. The sequence continues at coordinate 49,784 of NZ_QXIO01000003.1, forward strand.
GACGGTTATCAGCCTTAATATTAACTAGCCTATCTTCAATAACGCAAAACAAGAATAGTTAAACATTAAACCAATAGTAACTCCTATTGGTTTTTTTATGTTTGCCAATCAAGTTGCAAGCAGCAATGCCCGTTCATCAAAGGGCAATACATGCATCTCATACCTATAGTTGATAAAACATTCGACCGCTTAAAGGCTTAAGGTTTCATTTCTAGTTTTCTTTCTGTACTTCTATTTTATATCAAACATTAAAAAATAACATAGATATCCTGTTTTACACTATTATAAACTGAATAAATATTGAATATTCCTAAAAACTATATAACCAACCAAAATGTAATAAAATTACAATAAAATAGTGTTTTATTTGTAATTTAAATAACAAAAAACACATTAAGCACGGAAAAACAATAAGTTAACAATATAGGTACTCAATAATAATTATTAAAAGCTTACAAATAATGAAAATAAATTACGAGCAAAAGCTCTATTTAAATTGACCTTTCACCTATTAGTCGGTAATGTTGAAAGTTCCACTTACTTTAAATAAGAGTATTTATGCATTTTTTTCATGCCTTTATTCTCTTCCATTCGTCCTGTGAGTAAGTTGAATATATTTTAGGAGAAAAAAATGCAGCTTTATGATCATAGCGTCCAAAAGGACAATTGTGGCTTTGGCTTAATTGCCCATCAACAAGGTGAAACCAGTCACAAATTAATTAAGACAGCTATTTCTGCTCTTGATCGTATGCAACATCGCGGCGGTATTGCTGCCGATGGTAAAACAGGTGATGGTTGTGGATTATTATTACAAAAACCAGATAGTTTTTTCCGCGCCGTCGCTGAAGATAATAATTGGAAGCTAGGTAAGAAATATGCGGTTGGGATGATTTTCTTAAATCCAGATCCAATCGAAGCTGCATTATCTAAAAAGGTTCTAGAAGAAGAACTCGCCAATGAGAGCTTAACTCTAGTCGGTTGGAGAACAGTACCTGTTGATACCTCAGTATTAGGTGAAATAGCCTTAGGCAATTTACCAAAAATAGAACAAGTATTTGTTGATGCACCTCCAGGATGGAGAAATAGAGACTTAGAACGTCGCTTATATATGGCACGTCGTCGTGCAGAAAAACGTATCACTGATGACAGATTCTACGTTGCCAGTCTGTCATGTTTAGTAACTATCTACAAAGGCTTAATGATGCCGGTAGATTTACCAAACTTTTATTTAGACCTTGCTGATATTCGTATGCAAACAGCAATATGTGTATTTCATCAACGTTTCTCAACCAATACTTCTCCTCAATGGCATTTAGCACAGCCATTTCGTTACTTAGCTCATAATGGTGAAATAAATACCATTAATGGTAACCGTCAGTGGAGTCGTGCACGTACTTACCGATTTAAGTCTCCGCTATTACCTGATTTACAAGATGCCGCACCTTTTGTTGGTCAAAGTGGCTCAGATTCTTCATCATTAGATAACATGCTAGAACTATTTTTAGCTGGTGGTATGGATTTATACCGTGCAATGCGTTTGCTTATGCCTCCTGCTTGGCAAAACAATCCCTTAATGGATGACGAATTACGTGCTTTTTATGAATTTAACTCGATGCACATGGAACCATGGGACGGCCCAGCAGGGGTAGTTATGACCAATGGCCGTCATGTGGCCTGTAACTTAGATAGAAACGGTCTGCGACCTGCCCGCTACGTTATTACCCGAAACGGTTTTATCACCTTAGCTTCTGAAGTTGGTATTTGGGACTATGGTGAAGATGAAGTCGTAGAAAAAGGACGCGTTGGACCCGGCGAAATGCTCGCTTTAGATACCTACACAGGTAAGTTGTTTAACTCGTCTGATATTGATAACGATCTTAAAGAGCGCCATACATATCGTGACTGGTTAAACAAAAATATTCGACGCCTTGTGCCATTTGACGAACTTGAAGCCAACCTCATTGGCACGCGTGTTTTTTCAGATGAAGAAATGGCGCAATTCCATAAAATGTTTAATTACAGTTATGAAGAAATTCATCAGGTGATTAAAACACTGGCAGAAAATGGTCAAGAAGCTACAGGTTCTATGGGTGACGACACGCCAATGGCTGTGCTTTCATCACAACCACGCACCATTTACGATTATTTCCGTCAACAGTTTGCTCAAGTTACTAACCCACCAATTGATCCATTACGTGAACGTTATGTCATGTCATTAGGTACCTGTATTGGTCGTGAGCATAATGTTTTTAATGAAACCTCAGGGCATGCCGATCGTATGCTCTTTTCAACGCCTGTACTTATGTACACAGGCTTGAAGCAATTAAGAGAGCTTGATCCTGAGCATTATCGTTCTGACACGCTAACATTAACCTATGATGCTGAAGAAGGTCTAGAAGCAGCCATAAAACGACTTTGTAATGAAGCAGAGAATTTAGTAAGAGATAAGCACACTGTAATATTAGTTTTATCAGACAGACAAATCCATCCGGGTTTACTCGTTATACCTGCAGCAATGGCTGTTGGTGCTGTACAAAAACGGTTAGTCGACCAACAACTTCGTTGTGACTCTAACATTATTGTTGAAACCGCCTCAGTACGTGATTCACATCAATACGCTGTACTACTTGGATTAGGTGCAACGGCAATTTATCCGTACTTAGCGTTTGAGACCATTGAACAGCTAGTAGAGCAAGGTCAAATTGATTTAAGTGCTCGCGATGCTATTGTCAATTACCGAGAAGGCATTAATAAAGGCTTGTTGAAAATCCTATCTAAAATGGGCATCTCAACAATTGCCAGTTATCGCTGTGCTGGCTTATTTGAAGTTATCGGTCTTAATGACGACATCATGCAATTGTGTTTTAGCGATTTACCAAGTCGAATTAAAGGTGCTGACTTTAAAGATATTGAACAAGACCTGATTAACTTAGCACGCAAAGCCTTTTTACCACATCAAAAAATGAGCCATGGTGGTTTATTAAAATACGTTCATGGTGGTGAATATCACGCCTTTAATCCTGATGTGGTTAACTATTTGCAACGTGCAGTACAAAATGGCGACTACAGTGACTATAGAAAATTTGCCGAAGAAGTGAATGAGCGCCCTATCGCTATGCTTCGTGATTTACTGCAATTTAAAGAAGACACTGAACAAATCAGTTTAGATAAAGTAGAAAGCGAAAGTGAAATGTTTAAACGCTTTGACTCTGCTGCAATGTCTATTGGTGCATTAAGTCCAGAAGCACATGAAGCTTTAGCTATCGCAATGAACCGTTTAGGCGGTTATTCTAATTCAGGTGAAGGTGGTGAAGACGAACGCCGTTTTGGCACCGTTAAGAATTCTCGTATAAAACAAATTGCCTCAGGCCGATTTGGCGTAACACCGCATTATTTAGTAAATGCTGACGTGCTACAAATTAAAGTAGCACAAGGCGCTAAGCCTGGTGAAGGTGGTCAATTGCCGGGTGATAAAGTATCTCCGCTTATCGCTAAATTGCGTTATTCAGTCCCTGGCGTCACCTTAATATCTCCACCGCCACACCATGACATTTATTCTATTGAAGATTTAGCTCAGCTAATTTTCGATTTGAAACAAGTTAACCCGAAAGCTGTCATTTCAGTAAAACTGGTTTCAGGCCCAGGTGTTGGTACTATCGCTTCTGGGGTTGCTAAAGCCTACGCCGATTTCATTACGATATCTGGTTACGATGGCGGTACAGCTGCTAGCCCGCTAACCTCAGTTAAATACGCGGGTTGCCCTTGGGAGTTAGGTTTAGCGGAAGCGCACCAATCACTAGTAGAAAATGGTTTGCGTCATAAAGTACGCCTGCAAGTTGATGGCGGTTTAAAAACCGGCGTAGACATTGTAAAAGCCGCTATTCTAGGTGCTGAAAGCTTTGGCTTTGGTACAGCGCCTATGGTTGCTTTAGGGTGTAAATTCTTAAGAATATGTCATTTAAACAACTGTGCAACAGGTGTTGCTACACAAGATGAAGTATTACGTGAACAGTTCTTTAAAGGCTTACCTGATCAAGTCATGAATTACTTTAAGTTTATTGCTCGCGACGTGCGTGAAATATTAGCCAAACTTGGTGTTGAAAGCCTAACTGATATTATTGGTCGTACTGACTTGTTAGTGCAGGTAGAAGGCATCAGCGCTAAGCAACAAAAGCTTGATTTATCACCTATTATTGCCCCTGTTATCGCTGGTGAGCATACGGCATTACATCAAACAGAAAAAAATACTGCCTTTGATGAAGGCAAGTTAAACCAACAAATGTTAGCTGCTTGCCAAGATGGGGTTGCCCATAGTAGTGGTGGTGAACACCGCTTTACCATACAGAATACTGATCGTTCAGTAGGTGCTACCTTATCAGGTGAAATTGCACGTCATCATGGTGACCAAGGTATGGCAGCTCATCCAATTACCATTCACTTATCGGGTACTGCTGGCCAAAGTTTTGGTGTGTGGAATGCAGGTGGTTTACACCTGAACCTAACGGGCGATGCCAATGATTATGTGGGTAAAGGCATGACCGGTGGTAAGTTAACCATTAAACCACCTCGCGGTGTTGAATATTTAAGTCATAAAACCATGATCATGGGTAACACCTGTTTATATGGAGCAACTGGCGGTAAATTATACGGTTGTGGCCGAGCGGGTGAACGTTTTGCTGTTCGTAACTCTGGTTGTCATGCCGTTATTGAAGGCACTGGTGATCACGCCTGTGAATACATGACAGGTGGCGTTGTGGCCATATTAGGTAAAGTTGGCGTTAACTTTGGTGCTGGTATGACTGGTGGTTTTGCTTATGTGTTAGATGAAACTAATGATCTTGATGTGCGTTTAAATAAAGAGTCTATTGAAATGCTAGCCATCGATGAACTAGCTATTCACCAAGAACACTTACGCGGCATTATTAATCAACACTTTGAAGAGACAGGTAGCTTAAGAGCCCACGAAATTTTACATGATTTCGATACCTTTGCACCTATGTTCAAACTTGTTAAACCTAAAGCTACTGATGTGAAAACCTTACTTGGTCATCGCAGTCGCTCTAGTGCAGAACTGCGTGTTCAAGCGCAATAATTAATAAGTTGATAACAGAGGAATAAAATTATGAGTAAAAATGTTTATCAATTTATTGATGTAAAACGAATCGATCCAGCGAAAAAATCCATTGCCGATCGTAAAATAAATTTTGTAGAAATTTACCAACCGCTAAGTAAAGATCAAAGTATTGGGCAAGCCGATCGATGTTTGGATTGTGGTAACCCATATTGTGAATGGAAATGCCCAGTGCATAACTACATTCCACAGTGGCTTGAATTAGTCACTGAAGGAAAAATTTTTGAAGCAGCAGACTTATGTCATGAAACCAATAGTCTACCTGAAATGTGTGGTCGAGTATGTCCACAAGACAGGTTATGTGAATCGGCATGTACCTTAAACGATGAGTTTGGCGCAGTGACTATCGGTAATATTGAAAAGCATATTACCGATACCGCGTTAAGCCAAGGTTGGAAGCCTGATTTATCACACGTCGTTAAAACAGGAAAACGCGTTGCCGTTATTGGCGCTGGACCTGCCGGTTTAGCCTGTGCTGATGTGTTAACCCGAAACGGTGTTGATGTTGTGGTTTTTGACCGTCATGCGCAAATTGGTGGCTTGCTTACCTTTGGTATTCCGTCATTTAAACTTGAAAAAGAAGTCATTCAAACGCGCCGCGAAATACTTGAAGGCATGGGCATTGAATTTAGACTTAACACCAATGTCGGTACTGATATTAGCTTTAGCGACCTAAGCAACGAATATGACGCAGTTTTCTTAGGTCTTGGTACTTATAAAGACATGACCGGTGGTTTTGATAATGAAGACGCTGAAGGCGTTTATAATGCGTTAGATTTCTTAATTGGTAACACACAACAATTAATGGAAATCACTGAAAATGCTAAACCTTACGTTAATTTTAAAGACAAGAAAGTCGTCGTTCTTGGTGGTGGTGATACCGCCATGGATTGTGTACGAACCTCGATTAGACAAAATGCTACTGAAGTGACTTGTGCGTATCGTCGTGATGAAGCCAACATGCCAGGCTCACCTCGAGAAGTGCAAAACGCCAAAGAAGAAGGGGTTAACTTTGCCTTTAACTTGCAACCTATTGATATTGCGGTTGATGAGCAAGGTACAGCCATTGGCGTGCGCTTTGTTAAAACACAACTAGGCGCACCTGATACTAACGGCAGACGTAACCCAGAGCCCATTGAAGGCTCAGAATTTGTCATGGAGGCCGACGCCGTAGTGATTGCCTTTGGTTTTTTACCCAGCCCACCACAATGGATGATAGATGCAGGAATAGAGCTAGATTCTCGTGGCAGAGTACTCGCTAGAGACAACTCTGAATTTGCCCTGCAAACCAGTAAACAAAATATTTTTGCTGGTGGTGATATGGTACTTGGCTCTGACTTAGTAGTTACCGCAATTGATCAGGGTCGAAAAGCAGCGCTAGGTATTTTGGATTTCGTAACCAGTAATTAACTAACCAGTAAATAACTAGCTAGTAATTAAGTAAAAAGCCGATAACAGATAATGCTATCGGCTTTTTATATGCTAAATATTGTCTATTTAAATACGTTCATAAACACAAAAGTCTAGTTGATAAGCATTTTTTTCATCACTTGGTCTAACTTCACTACTAACCTTTTTCCAGCTGCCATCGTTATAATCAGGAAAGCGAGTATCCCCATCAATTTCAGCATCAATATGAGTAATGTAAAGTCGTGTTGCAGCAGGTAAACAATGCTTATAGATTGCGCCACCGCCAATGACCATTATTTCAGCGACGTCTTCAACAAGTGCCAGTGCTTGCTCAACAGACATTACCGTATCAATGCCGTCTCTTTGATAGTTTTCGTCACGAGAGATCACAATATTTCTTCGCCCAGGTAAAGGTCTACCAATAGATTCATAGGTTTTTCTCCCCATGATTATCGGCTTACCTAAGGTCACTTTTTTAAAGTAGGCTAAATCAGCTGGTAGGTGCCAAGGCATGTCATTGTCTTTACCAATCACGTTATCAGCAGCTGTTGCCACTATCATAGATAAAATTGTCATCTTGATCCTAAAAATATGTTTTGATCGTTCACTATTAAAAAAGGCTGTGATTCATCATCACAGCCTTCGTCATATATTCTTGTTTTTATGGGCGATATTCAACTTCTACATCGTAGTCATCTTCGTCCCAATCATCGTCATCAAGATCATCAGAAAGATCATCCATAGCATCTTGATGGTAAGTATCCCATTTAAAGTCAACAGCTTTCTCTTCTACTGTTTCTTCAACTTCTTCTGGTAACTCTTCAATGAAGGTCATCACTTTTTGACAAAGTGATTCAGTTCCCATCTTATTAAAGGCTGAAATACTATAAACATTACCTTCCCAGCCTAGGCCTTCGATAATACTGTCAGTTAATTCTTTTGCTTCTTCTTCTAATAAAAGATCTAGTTTATTGAAAACGATCCAACGTGGCTTATTTGCTAGCTTTTCATTATGCTGTTCAAGCTCGTTGATAATAGTCTTGGCGTTTTCTAAAGGATCTGAACCATCGGCTGGCATTACATCAATCACGTGAAGTAATATTCGACAACGCTCTAAATGCTTTAAGAATTGAGTTCCTAAGCCAGCTCCATCTGCCGCACCTTCAATTAAACCAGGAATATCGGCAATAACAAAACTACGTTGTGAGTCTAAACGTACTACACCTAAATTAGGCACTAAGGTAGTAAATGGGTAATCTGCCACTTTAGGTTTTGCCGCTGATACGCTGCGAATTAAGGTCGATTTACCAGCATTAGGTAAACCGAGTAAACCAACGTCTGCAAGTAAAAGTAATTCAAGTTTTAAGTTACGAATTTCACCTGCGGTACCATCAGTTTTCTGTCTGGGTGCACGGTTAGTACTACTTTTGAAGCGGGTGTTACCCAAACCATGCCAGCCACCTTTGGCCACCATAAGTTTTTGATCTTTTACCGTTAAGTCGCCTATTTGTTCGCCAGTATCTTCATCAACACAGCGCGTACCGACTGGCACTTTCAAGAATAAATCATCACTGCTTTTACCTGTACAGTTACGACTACGTCCATTTTCACCACGTTTTGCACGGTGAAAACGTTCAAAGCGATAATCAATTAACGTGTTTAAGCTTTCATCGGCAATAAGGTATACATCACCGCCATCGCCACCATCGCCACCATCAGGGCCGCCAAATTCAATATATTTCTCTTTACGAAAACTGACACAGCCGTTGCCGCCATCGCCTGCTTCAACTCTGATTTCAACTTCATCAACGAATTTCATGGTGTTTAAACAACCTTAACTTGTTAGTACATTAACCTGTACTAGTATAAACGATTTAGATCTTATACCAAACCTATTAAGTTATTTCTCATTAGCGCTTAATGAGTAAACTTACTGGGTTGTTATTTTACCAGCGATCTAAATTAATTAATCACATATCAGTCTATAAAACCTTATATGCAAAAAAAAACCTCGCTGAGAAGCGAGGTTTTTATCAAATCGTTTTCTTAATTAGTCAGCAATGATGCTAACATATTTACGATTCTTTGGACCTTTAACTTCAAATTGAACTTTACCGTCAGATAAAGCAAATAAAGTGTGATCTTTACCAATACCCATGTTGTTACCAGCGTGGAATTTAGTACCACGTTGACGAACAATAATGTTACCAGCTAAAACAGTTTCGCCACCAAAACGCTTAACACCTAGGCGTTTAGCTTCAGAATCGCGACCATTTCGTGTACTACCTGCAGCTTTCTTATGTGCCATGTCAAAATGCTCCTAATTAGCCGTTAATACCAGTAATCTTCACTTCAGTGAACCATTGACGATGGCCCGCTTGTTTACGTGAATGCTTACGACGTTTGAATTTAACAATAGTAACTTTGTCTGCACGACCTTGGTTTACTACTTCTGCTACTACTTTACCACCAGCAACGTAAGGTGCACCTACGTTGATGTTGTCGCCATTGGCGATCATTAAAACATTATCAAACTCTATTGTTGCGCCTACTTCAAGCTCAAGCTTTTCTAGACGAACTGTTTGTCCTTCGGTTACACGATGCTGTTTACCACCGCTTTGGAATACCGCGTACATAGCTACTCCGTACTGCGCCAATAATATGATGACGCTAAATTTTAAAATATAGGGCGCGAATTCTACGCGAAGATACGATGTAGGGCAAGTATAAATATGATGATTTCTTTCTTTTTTCTAAATTTTATTATTTTCTTCAATAGAATTAAAACTAAGCCCTTTGAAAACTTCTTTCGTCGTCAATTTCGTGTAAACTTTGTCGCATATTATACAGTTTACTAAACGGTCTTTATTTTTTTCATTATGGATGTAAAAGCAATACAAGCATTAACACAAGACGATATGACAGTTGTTAATGATTTAATCTACCAACAACTACACTCTGATGTTGCTTTAATTAACCAACTTGGTATTTACATTGTTAACAGTGGTGGTAAGCGTATGCGCCCCATGTTAACCGTGTTAGCAGCTCGTGCGCTAGGTTATTCTGGTAAAGATCATTGCGCGATCGCTGCGATCATAGAGTTTATTCACACAGCCACTTTATTGCATGATGACGTTGTTGATGAATCGAATATGCGTAGAGGACGAGAAACAGCCAATGCAATGTTTGGTAATGGCGCCAGTGTTTTAGTCGGTGACTTCCTTTATACCCGCTCTTTTCAAATGATGACTAAATTGGCGAATATGCGCATTATGGATATTTTATCTGATGCCACTAATATTGTCGCTGAAGGTGAAGTATTACAATTAATGAATTGTAATGATCCTGACACGACTGAAGAAAGCTATCTACAAGTCATTTATTGTAAAACCGCAAAGTTATTTGAAGCCGCGACACGTTTAGCCGCCGTGATTTCAGGTCAAGATGCAGTTGTTGAGCAAGCAATGACCGATTACGGTAAATATTTAGGCACAGCCTTTCAGTTAGTAGACGATATTATGGATTACACTGCTGATGCGAAAGAAATGGGCAAAAATGTCGGTGATGACCTTGCTGAAGGAAAACCTACGCTACCATTACTTTATGCAATGAAACATGGTACTGACACGCAAAGACAGCTTATTCGTGATGCTATTGAACACGGTAATGGTATGGATCACTTAGATGAAATACTTCAAGCGATGGAAGATACAGGCTCATTAGTCTATACACAAAAACAAGCTGAAATTGAGGCTGATAAAGCCATTAACGCGCTAAGTGTTTTACCTGAATCTTCGTATAAGACAGCGCTGATAAGCTTAGCTCACATTGCCGCAAATCGTACTGCTTAATTATCTTTGATCAGAGCATTGTGCTTAAAATAGCTCAATGCTCTTGTATCAATATCTTGAAAAATCCCTTATCACCTATTTTTATTGATCCATATCAAGCTAGTTCCGCTTAACATTGTTCATTCTATCAACAGCAACTAAGTTATAAGTATCCACAAATAATAAGCTACCACAACTAACACTTAGGCTGTTTATCATGGAAAGCTAATAAAAAGGAAATGTTATGCCGCTGATCACTTGGTCAAAAGAATTAAGCGTAGGTATTGAGAGTATTGATACACAACATAAAGAATTAATAAGAATTATTAACACATTAAATGATGCTATGGACTTGGACGATCCTCGTGATATTTTTAAAAAATCTTTTGCCGATTTAACCCAATACACCAAAACGCATTTTGCCTATGAAGAAGAACTATTCGAGCAATATGGCTATCAGGAGGGTATTGAGCATAAACGTCAGCATGATGAATTAATTGTGCAGCTGTTGGAGCTAAAAGATCGATTTGATCATTACCAAATGGATATGACTGAACAAGTCATGCAGTTTTTGAAAGATTGGTTAACTTTTCATATTCAAAAAAGCGATAAAGAATATAGCCAGTTTTTAGTAAAGCTCGGTGTAAAATAGCAACATCCTGCTGAGAATAAAAACAAAGGTCAACACGCCCTAAAGTTCTGGCATAAAAAAACGCGCTTTACTTTTTCAAGTAACAGCGCGTTTTTATTAGTATGGCTACATTAGCTAGCCATAAAATCAACACCTTCTTGGATGTCTTTTTTCAATGTGTCAAGCATGTCATCTTTTGCTTTCTGTTCAAACGCACTTAGTTCACCGTAAGATAAAATTTCTTCTACGCCATTTTTACCTAAACGTACTGGGTGTGCAAAGTAAGGTGCATCGCCATCTTGAACTTCAACATAAGCGTAATCAACTACGTCTTCACCTTGTAAGCCTTTAACTAAAGACATACAGAAACGAGCTGCTGCTGCGCCCATTGACAATGTAGCACTGCCACCACCCGCTTTTGCATTTACTACTTCAGTACCTGCATTTTGAATACGCGGCGTTAATGCTGCCACTTCTTCTTCAGTAAACGTTGCACCTTCAACTTGTGAAAGTAATGGTAAAATTGTTGTGCCTGAGTGACCACCAATTACAGGTACTTTTACGTCAGCAACATTTAAACCTTTTAATTCAGCAACGAATGCTTCACTGCGAATAACATCTAACGTAGTGATACCAAATACACGGTTTTTATCATATGTGCCAGCTTTCTTAAATACTTCAGCAACAATTGGTACCGTACCATTTACTGGGTTAGTAATAATGCCTACTAAAGCTTTTGGACAGTTAGCAACAATACCTTCCGCTAATGTTTTGATGATACCAGCATTTACGTTGAATAAATCAGCACGATCCATACCTGGCTTACGTGGCATACCTGCTGGAATTAATACGATATCAGCATTTGATAAAGCAGCATCTAAATCATCACGGCCAAAACCAGCTACGTTAACTGCCGTAGGGATATGTGATAAATCTACAGCAACACCCGGAACAACGGGTGCTACATCGTATAGTGATAAATCAGAACCCGCAGGTAATTGAGTTTTTAATAGTAAAGATAATGCTTGACCAATACCGCCAGCGGCACCTAAAACAGCTACTTTCATGTGATTTCTCCGAAGTGTTATGAATTTTATTAAAGTATAATTCACTCATTATGTAAAAGTTGAGTAATTACGTAAAATTTATTGCGCAAACGATATAGTATAAGCAAGTAAAAAACAATTATTATTAACTTACGGTGCGATAACGTATAATAAAACGAAAAATAACAATAAAGAACTCAACTTTAGTATTAGTGCAGTTATTCTAACTTCTAAAGTATAGCAACTTTCACTGGTATGAAACTTGATTACAAGCAATTAGAAAGGTTTTTTAGACAATTATGAGCGGCCAGCAAAAACAAGAAGTGCTAGTACAAGCATTTAAAGATTTATTAAAGCAAGAACAATTTGGTTCACAGGGTGAAATTGTTGATGCATTAAAAGCCAATGGCTTTGATAATATTAGCCAATCGAAAATTTCTCGAATGTTGAGCAAATATGGGGCGGTAAGAACACGGAACGCCCGCCAAGAAATGGTGTATTGTTTGCCAGCAGAGCTAGGTGTGCCAACGGCACAAAGCCCGTTGAAACAACTGGTACTAGAGATTGAGCATAATGATGTAATGATCATTATTCAAACCAGCCCTGGTGCAGCGCAATTAATTGCTCGCTTACTCGATAGTTTGAGTAAGAGCGATGGTGTTTTAGGTACTATTGCAGGAGATGACACTATTTTTATTGCCCCAACCGATGTGACGAAAATAAAAGAAACCATCAATAAGCTTGAAGTACTTTTCTCTAAAAGCTTAAGCTAATCATAAAATATATTCGCAATGCTTTGGCGCACGGTTACTAAACAAAACGTCTGCTAAATTAATCTACTGCTTAAAAAAAGGCATTGCGACTTAGAATCCTGCTATTTCATAAGCAGTTGTACAATACTTTGACACAAACTTTCTCTAGTCACTGGTTTAGACATGTGCAGATTCATGCCTGCATCTAAACTGTTCTTAATATCTTCATCTCTTGCATGCGCTGTCATCGCGATAATAGGCAGCGATTGAAAACACGCTTGCTCTCTTATTTTTTTCGCTGCGGTTAAACCATCCATAATAGGCATTTGAATGTCCATAAGGACGATATCAAATGATTGCTGCGTTAATGATTCTAAAGCTCGTTGACCATTATCAGCTATCGTTACATGGGCATGCATATTTAATAATAACTCTTTTGCCACCAGTTGATTCACTAGGTTATCTTCAACCAATAAGATACGCACTCCTGAAAGCTCTTCTCCTGATGTAACAACGGCACTTTCTTGAACCGTAGGTATTACATTGTTAGCAATATCTTCGGTATTTATTGTCTTTATAGGCTGTTCTGAATTTTCATTAAGTGCCGAGTATATTTGCGCTAATGTAAAACGATACAAAGGAAAATCGAGTAAAGTATATGGCACATTTAATTGTGAAATTTCACGTGATGTCTCAGGCGAAAGTTCAACCATAGCAGCATGGCATAAACCGAGAAGCGATATTTTATCGTAACAACTCTTGAGTAAAGTACTCTCTTGCGCAAATATTGTTTCATCAACAAGTATTACTACTGGTCCTTGAAAGTTTTGCCTTATGAAAGCGTCTAACGATTCAAAGTAAAAATAATGAGCGCCACTTCGTAAAATAGTATCAACAAAACTTTGGTTTAACTGCTGTTGAATATTGCAAATAGTAATGATTTCTTTTGGTGTATTTATCGTCGATTCAGCTAATTTCAATGGTAAAACGAAACTTAACTCACTTCCCCGCCCTAATTCACTTTTTAAGCTTATTTCACCGCCTAATAATTTAATAATTTGCTGACAAATAGATAACCCTAAACCAGAGCCGCCATACTTACGTGTCATTGATTCGTCTGCTTGGCTAAATGCTTTAAATAGTAGTCCTTGTTTTTCTTTCGCAATACCAATCCCCGTATCTTGCATACGAAAACGCACTAAAACATTGTTTTCACCGCTACCAATGTTATCGACTTTAAGCGCTATGCTGCCGTGTTCAGTGAACTTAATCGCATTATTAAATAAATTAGCGATAACTTGTACTAAGCGCATTTCATCACTGATGACGTCATTAGGCACATCAGGCGAAACGTCAACAAGCAAGTCGACATTATTATGATTTACATTAACAATGTTAAGTTTTAACGCTTTATCAATGACATGGGCAAGATTGACAGGCTCCTTACTTATGACCATCTTACCGGCTTCAATTTTAGATAAGTCTAATAACTCATTAACTAGATGTAACAAGGTCACAGAAGCTGTTTTCGCGTTTTGTAAATAGTGATGTTGACGAGTATTAAGCGAAGTTGTCTGTAGTAAATCCATCATGCCTTGCATGGCATTTATAGGCGTTCTGATCTCATGACTCATATTCGCCAAAAATTGAATTTTTACTTTATTGGCATATTCGGCCTGATCTTTGGCTTTTTCTAGGGCTGTTCTAGTCGCATGTTGCTTAGTGACATCACGCAAAATAGTAATTGTACCGAGTACTTCACCTTGCTCATTAACAAACTGATTGCAAAAACCTTGATATATAAATGCACCCGCTTCAATCAACGCTTGCTGTGGGAATACTTCATCGTTAAGCGAGTTAAGGTAGTTAATTTCTGTCGCTAGTGCCTTAGGCATAAATTGCGACGCTTTTTGACCTAACATTTTCTGCTCTTGATGATGGGTAATGCGTTCAAATGCTTGGTTACAACCTATCAATAGGCCATCAGGGTCATTAAACAGAATTAACTCAGGTATGGCATTCATTACAGAGCGCAATAAAGCGTAATCACGTTGATGCTTTTTACTTGTTTCTTGTAATGCTTTGGTTTTTTCATTAACACGCGTATCTAATACGTCGTTTTGTTCTTTTAATTGCAGTAATAAGCTACGGTTTTGAGTGAAAATATCTTCCACCACTTGAAACCAATGTAACCAATCTAAGCTAGGTTTGATTTTACCGGGATCTCCTTGAGCACAATATTCAATGTGCCTAATAAACTCGGTTGTAGGGGCAATAAAAGTACGCCTTGTCATCGCATTAACTAGCATTAAAAAAGCAAGTAAGCCAATAAATAATAGAGCAAAAATAAAGATGAAGCGACTACGAAGCGGTTGAGTAAAATCATCATAATCTTGGTATTTTAATAATATCCAGCCATTAACTGCCAAGGGTTGTTTTTCAATTAACCAATCACCAAAGCGAACAGAATCACCGATATTTTCTAAGCTTGTAGCACTGAGTTCATTTAACGATTCAGGTAATAATTCTTGCCAAGAAGCACGATAAGTTAATGGTCCTTTACCTAGTCTTTTAAATAAAAAGATATGATTGTTTTCGTTATACAAAACATAACCTTGATTCGCTTTCGATAACGTAGGCAAACTTTGGTGTAACCTTGCTAAATTAATATCAACCACTACTGAGCCTAGCAGTTTACCCTTATAAAAAACCCCTTTACCTAATGAGGCATTCATACCACTACCCGCTGAATCTAAATAAGGAGGAGACCAAACGATATGGTTATTGTACTCAGTTAATTGACGCAATGCCGTGTTATGGGTGTTTGATAACATTTCATTATTGTATTGCCATATATCTCTATCAACCCAAGGATATAAATTGACGAACTTCTGGTAAGAAACATAATAAAACCATGTGGCTTGCTCGATTATTTTTTGTGCTGAGATAAAGGCAGGCGTTAATGCATTCGCCATAGCTATCTCACGTTTTTTTAGCTCGCTAAACTCTTCAACTTTACCAAAGCCTGTAATATTGGCACTTAATCGTCTACCTTGTTGAAGGACATCATATTTTGCTTTGTCTAAATAAAAGAAATCGCCATCTTGGGCTAATTTAGGGAAAGGAGGGTTTACATGTAGAGGCGACTCTAAAGTGTATTGTGCAAATTCTTGAATGCCATCTATTGCAAAGACCGATTGCATTAAAATAGTATTTAACTGCTCAGCTTCTCTTTGTAATGCTTTTAAATCATCAGTTTTATGTTGGCCAAGTTCATTAAAATAGCGGAGCGTTGCTAATGATAAAGCAATTAAAATAATAGCAATAAATGCAACAACTACTGCAATGTTATAACGCCTAAAAACAGTATTTTTAGTTGCTTGATTAAACAAAAGACTACCTTATTTTATCACTGAAAAAGTGAAATATAATAACTCTAACTTAATGTAGTAGAGCAGCTGAAACAAGAGAAATATGTAAAATGAAATGTTTTACTTTGGAAAAGCTATCACTAAAAACATATAAATTATGCCACTTAATAAATCACTCGGTTTTGATAGCAATAATTTGGGCAATCGCTTGTTTTGTGTTGCTATGATTTGAACTAACAATCCCTTCAAAGTAATGCAAAATTTGCCAATCTGAAAAAATAGATCTCAACTCACCTTTATTTAATAAAAAATCTGGGTTTGAAGGTTTACCAAATTGAGCTTGTTCTGTTGTAAACGTTTCATAAACGATTAATCCATTAGGGATAATCGCCTGCTTTATTTGCGTAAACAAAGCGCGATGTAAGTAACGAAAAACTACAATAGCAGAATATTTCTTGTTCGCTAACTCCGTAAAATCTGGCTGCTCAAAATCTACATGCCAAAAAGCAGCGTACTCTTTACTTTCATCATAAAGTTCATGGCGCAGCGATTTTTTGATATAAGCTAAAGATGCTAAGTTTTTATCAGCAAAAACGACATCATGGCCTCCTTCGATCAAACATAAGCCATTGCGCCCCTGACCACATGCTAAATCTAAAATAGGATAATCAATACTCAGCGGTGCTAAGTATGCCAAGCTTTGTAGTAATAATTCACTAACCGGTTCGTTAGCATTAACCTTTGATGTCATGAACAGATTTTACCTTTTTAAAATGAATAAACGAAAAATACCTCACAGAGCTTGGCGCATGAGCGATGATACCAGACATCATGACAATGATAATAAAGCAATGAAAGGCATAGCTAGGGTAAAGAAAAACCACACCAAGTAGTACAAGCTTTAAATACATAAAAAGCGCTCTAACTTGAACAAACCAAAGTAAATTTGAAAAGGCTTCAACAATCAGTAATCCCAAACCTGATGTCAACATAATCACCCAATAGATCACCTGAGGCTCATCAAATAAAATATAAGCAAAAACACCTGAGAAACCAACTAAATGAATACTTCTCAATAGTATTTTAAGCCAACGCTTGCCTTTAAACTGAGGGATAATTGATAAATTCATCGGTAAATTTTCATCACGATTGACTAGGAATTTATGATTTTTCAAGGTTATTTGTGCAACAACCCTAAAACATCAACAGGCCTTAATAAGATAACGCATTCGACGCCAATACTAGTGAATGTAAAAAAGCTTGTCAAAAGCCTTTTAAAGAACACATAGCACTCTGATTTAACATGCTAATTATTCAGAGCAATTTAGTTTTTTTGATTTTGTGGTAGAAAATCCATTGAACACTGCTGTCCTTGAGATACCTTTAACCATGATTTACTATTCTTTGTAGTTAATTTATGTAGATTAATGAGATTTTAATCACTACGCCTCAATTAAATTCTGTTTGATATTATGTTTGGTTAGTACAAAGTTTGTATCCCAAGGTTACACATACCCTATTGAACCACCACGGTCTCACCATCTGATAAACGCTCTGCCCCACGAATAGCGACTTTATCTCCATGCTCTAACTCACCATTAATCGTTACTCGCTCTTTATCACCTTGACCAACTTTGACTAATAGACGAGTAACCTTATTCTGTGCATCAATCTTGACGACATAAGTGCCATCTTTACGCAAAATTAACGCATCTCGATGAACAGTTAATCCCTTTTTGGCAGCCTGTGTAGGCACTGTAACTCTTACAAGCTGTCCCGCAGCCCAAAAGTTATTCAGTGATTGAGGAATTGAAAGTCTCACCTCAAAGGTTTGTGAACGAGGGTCTGCTCTAGGTATTTTAGCAAACACAACCCCAAAAACAGATTTATCACTAGCTGACATTCTGAGTTCATCACCTTTATTTACATATGCTAAATATTTTATCGGTATATATAATCGCGCTTCGAGATTTTGTGTATCAAGTAATTTAAGTAGTACATCACCCCTATTAACATCGGCACCTGCTCTAACAATACGTTCGGTAACTACACCAGCAAAAGGTGCTTTTAACACTGCTCGTGAAAGTTGATCGTCTACTTGTTTTAATTTTAACTGCGCAATATCTAAATCAGCAGACGCTAATTCATATTTTGAACGCGTTTGATCCAACTGAAATTGAGACGTCGCTTTTGTTAAGCTTAGTTGCTCTAAACGAGAAAGTTCCTTCTTCAAATAGGCTAAATTAATTTGTTCCCTTTTTATTTGAGCTTGCTGCTCTGCTTGCCTAAGCTGTAAAGGCACTAAGTCTAAACTTACCAGTAAACCACCTTTATCAACATATTCACCTGGCTCAGCAATACGCTCAAGTTTGCCACTAACCCCAGCAGTAATTGGAATATGTGAGCGACTATATAAAGTCGCATTTAAATCAGTTGTAGAAGCTAAAACCTGGTTTTGAACTGTATCAACTTTAACGGGCTTTCCAGCGACATCTGCAGCAAACCCTATACCTGTAAGAGATAAGAATAATGCACTACCCCACGCTAAGTGTTTTATTGTATTGTTCATATTATTTTTCATGCTATTTAACATACTGCTCTCCTAGCGGTTACTCACGCGTAATTCTTGTTGTGGTACAATAGACACAACCTGTCCATTATCATTTTTATTTGTTGATTCTGTTAATCTTAATAAGCTAGGGAACAGTATCAAAGTAAACAAAGCACTAACTGTCATCCCACCAACAATAACAGTTGCCAAACCACGATATATTTCACTTCCTACTCCGGGCATTAACATCAATGGCATCATGCCAAATATACTAGTCAATGTACTCATATAAACGGGTCTCGCACGAATACGGATCGCTTGTGCAACCGCATTACAACGTGATAAGCCACTAAACTCTGCTTGCCTTGTTTGATCAACAAGTAAAATAGCGTTATTAACAACTAAGCCTAATAAAATAATAAAACCAATCATGGTTAATAAATCTAGCGATTGATAGGCAAATATATTCAGCACACTTAAGCCAATAACCCCTCCAGAAACGGCTAATGGCATCACTAACAGCACTAAAATACTGTCTTTGGCTGATTTAAATAGTGCTGTCATTAACAAAAACAATATCACTAAAGCCAAGATAAAATTTTTCACCATATCAGAAATTGCAGATGCCATTTTGTTCGCATTACCACTTAATAAAATTGCCGCATCTTCAGGTAATTGTTTTTCCATTTCAGGAAGCACTTGCTCATTGAGTATAACAATCGCTTCTTCTAATGACATAGTGGCAGGAGGTGATACTTGAATACTAATCGTACGCTTACCATCAACACGTCGCAATTGTGTGGGTCCTGCTGTTCGATTAATTTGTGTCAATTCACCAATCGTTTGGCTACCAGCTAACGGAGAGTGGATAGGTAAAGCGGCTAATTCATCAGGTGTATCCCATTGCTCTCCACGTAAGATGACATTGACTCTGTCATTGCCGTCAAAATATTCACCTATAAACAAACCACTGGTATAAGCTCTAATAGCATTTGCAACATCGCGACGAGTTAAACCAGCCTGAGTAATTCGTTGATCGTTAGGTGTCAGGTTTAACTCTGGCTCAGCAAGGCTTAAACTAGGAATAGGAAAAGCGGTAGTCCCTTCCATTTTGCTTTGAATGGTGCTGATACCTGCCTGAGCCACGGCCATCAAGGCTTCAATATCTGATCCATTAATGTCAATATCAATGGTTCTACCATTTCCACCGCCAGATACATTGATCATTGAACCGCGAAATAAGAACACTTGAGTATCAGGTAGATCAGATAATACTTCAGTTCTTACTTCATTCATTAGTTCTTCAACACGAGTTGGATCATCAGAATAAATAAACCCGCCAGTAGAACCTGAGCCAAAAGAATAAAAGTTATAACTTTTTATTTTAGGTAGCTTTTCGCCCGATAAATAAGGCGCTAAACGTGATTTAACTAACGTTGCCATTTCATGTTCAATAAAATCAACATTACCGCCAGGGGGCATATTTAAGCTATAGAAAAAACCATCAATCGGCGCTCTTGGCATAAAGTCTGTTTTAGGAAGTAACACCATACTTAGCGCAATAGATCCACCTAAGAGTAGTGCTATCCATGTTATACGTTTAACTCGGTTATTGGTTAACCTCATAACTAAAAGCGTTAGCTTTTGCCAATAATGTGCATAAGGATCAATTTCTTTTTCTTCTTTAAGCCAATATTTACTCGCAATAGGTAATACCGTAATAGCAGCTAATAGAGAAGCAATAACTGCTATTGACAAGGTCAAGGCAAGATCAGAGAACAACTGCCCTTCGATCCCTTCCATAAATAGAATCGGTAAAAATATTGCAACGCTAGTCGCCGTTGAAGCAAACAGTGCACCAGTCACTTCAAGAGTACCTTTTAATACGGCTTTATGGTTATCCATACCTTGGCTTCGCAAACGGACAATATTTTCTTGCACAATAATCGCAGCATCCAAAACTAAACCAACTGAAAAGGCTAATCCTGCCAAAGAAATCACATTTAAAGTACGTTCAAAAACGGTTAAAGCAACAAAAGCAACTAATAAAGAGATTGGAATAGTCGTCGCTATAATTAAGGTATTCCTTAACCCTCGAAGAAATAACCACAAAATAATTAACGCTAAAATAACCCCTAAACCTAAATTATTTTGCACTAGTTTAAGCGCATTCCTAATGTGAACAGAAGAATCAAAACTTAGGTCAATTGTTAAACCTGCAGCCTTCATTGGACCTTCATTTAACTCTTTAATGGCTATATTAATTTCATCAAGCAGCTGTACAGTATTAGCATCATTTTGACGAACTAAAGTGAAATAATATGAAGGTTGACCGCTACGTAAATTAAAACCAAAACGATCAACTAAGGTATTTTCTACAGTAGCAATATCTTTCAAATAAATAGGTCTATCATCACTATAGCCAATGATCATTTCAGTTAAGTTTTCAATACTATATTGACCAGAGAACCTGACGGTATATTGCCTTCTACCAACATTAGCAACACCGCCAGAAACATCACTAGAACGTGAAATGGTTGAGCTTATATCTGCAATAGTTAGACCTAAAGAAGCGGTCCTTACTGGGTCAAATGTGATGCGAAGCTCTCTTGGTCGATGACTTGCAAGATTAACTTGTCCCATACCAGGAATTCGAGCGAAACGCGGTTGAACAACATCTTCAATAAGTTTTTGATATTGTCCCAAATCTTCTGCAGGATTATCAGGTAAGGTCTTAATCATCAAAGAAGCTGTATTTGGTCCTCCGCGGCCACCGCCAGCAGAAACCACTGGTTCAATAGCGTCTAAGGGCAACGGAGGCGCTTGGTTTAAATTATTAATAACATCAAGCATGGCCTTTTGCATATCTGCGCCAACATCAAATGTTAGCGTGATGCTACCAAAGCCTCGGCCAATACTCGTAGTTACTTTAGTAACTCCTTGAGTGTTTTTAACGACATTTTCAATAGGTTCAATAATAACTGACTCAAGCTCTGAAGGCGCAGCACTGCGCCAGCCAGTGAAAATACTAATTTGAGGTTGTTCGATATCTGGTGTTAACTGTAGTGGCAGTTTGAAGACACTCATTATGCCAAAAACCATGACTAAAGCCACAATGACGATAATAGCAGCAGGATTTTTTAAGGCGACCCGTGTGTAGTTCATATAATTTACTCAATCCATTCTTATGCCCTTAGTATATTTATAGTGCATAGAAAAAGTAAAAAGTTAAGCCAAGGCGGCCATTAAATACGATAAAGTGTATAAAAGAAACAAATCGTTACATTTAGTGAGGGTAATTAAGGTGAGTGGTGCTACGAGTACTATCTTATAAAACAATATTTTACCAACAAATTATTGCAGATGAGAAGTGAAGTATTATAAGCTTTGTGGCAGCGCTCATTTAATCTCATCGAATAAGGTTATAACGATGCTGCACAGTAATTTATCTAAGAAATTATAGTCGCGCTAATTATTTTATTAACTAAATTTTAAAGATAACATCTTCAAAGTTTAGCCGTGACTTAGGTAGTTTTGCATTAAAATCATCGTCTGGATGGTGGTAGCCAATCGCCAAAGCAACATCACATTGGTAACCCGCTAATTCTGTTTTAAACTCTTCATTTACTAAGGTGATATCGATACCTTCTAATGGTGTTGCATCAATTCTCATCCGCGCTAAGGTGTGAAGAGCATTTCCTAATGCTATATAGGTTTGTGCTTTAGTCCAAGCACTAGTATCGCCATCAGCTAAGGTATTTGTTTCTGCGAAAGAATATACGGCAAAAGCACCTTCTCTATTTTCAGGTAGTACTCGCTTATCTGCTATGCCTTTATCAACCACCTTGGCATAATCATCCCGCGTATATTTAGGATTATAGGCAAAGAGAATAATATGAGAACTATCAAACACATGCGGCCTGTTATAATGATGCATGTTAACAAAGGTTTTATCCATTCTACCTTTTGCTTCATCACTTTCAATGACGATAAATCGCCAAGGCTGTGAATTAATTGAAGAGGCTGATAATCGTATAGCTTCAAGAAAAATACTAAGATCTTGCTGAGAGACTTTTCGCGTTGCATCATAACGCTTAGTTGTTCGGCGCCACTTTAAATCATTAATTATTGGGTTATTCATATTTAAACTCTAAAAAAAGGTTTTTTATTGTACTTCGACGTAGCATACCTCTTTTGTAAAAAGAATCTATTCAAAACAAGTACTAAAAATAACTTTCAACACACTTTTGATTACAAAAACATATACCCTAGATGCTTATATTATTCTGAATACATGCCCTTCAGTACGATATCCTCATAACCGACGATGCCTAAGACTTTTTCACCATCGATAACCGGAGCTTTAGAAATACCAAAGCGTTCAAATAATCGAGCACAATAACGCACATCCATATCTGGCCTAACACCTAAAACAGGCTTAGCCATAATTTCATAAACATTAACACGTTCTGGTGATTTATCCTTACTAATCACTTGCTTAGCAATATCCGCAAGAGTAAGAAAACCAAATTCATCATGATCATGACGCTTTTCAATCACAAGCGCTTCACTGCCATATTTTTGTGCAACTTTCATCGCTTCTAATGCAGTTAACTTACCATCAACCACATGAAATCGATCATTTAACACATCTTTAACTTGTACTAGTTTATGGCTCATAGCTCATCCTCAATCTTTTTATATAATTCACTTACCTGATGCTTAACACCAACCACATCATCAATATCTAAACTGAAGGCAATTCCTGTACCCGCCGTTTCATCAAATTTACCTTTTTTGTCGATCGTTTCAAGAATATGGCGACAAAGGTGTTTTTCTACCACGAATAACAGTACATCTCGCTGTGTTTCAAGGCTCATCCCAAAAAAAGTCTTCTTGGTATTTAACCCTTCACCACGGGCATTGTTAATTACCGTAGCTCCCGTTGCGCCGGCTTCTCGCGCTGCTTTCATTACAATATCGGTTTTACTATCATCAACAAAAGCAACAATAAGTTTAAAGTGCATATTATTTACTCTCTTTCTTGTTTTATCTTGTTTTGTTTATCAGCATACCACTGACTTAATTGTGCGTATGCCATCACAGTGATCATTGGAAATAAACTAGCAAAGGCTATTAAACCAAAACCATCAATAAGTGGGCTTCTTCCAGGGATAGTTGACGCTAACCCAAGCCCAAGTGCTGCCACAAGCGGCACCGTTACTGTTGAAGTCGTTACACCGCCTGAATCATAGGCAAGGGGCACTATTAATTTAGGCGCTTTAAACGTTTGGAATATGACAAAGAGGTACCCTGTCGCAATATAATAATGAATAGGATCACCAACGATAATACGATAAACCCCTAAACTAATCCCTATTGCGACACCTAAAGCAACTGAAATCCTTAATCCCCAAGGATGTATCGCCCCACCAGAAACTTCATGGGCTTTTATCGCCACAGCCATTAATGAGGGTTCAGCAATAGTGGTACTAAAACCAATGGCAAAAGCAAAAATATAAACCCAATAAAAATCTGACCAATGAATCTCGCTATAACTTGCGGTGTCATAAATAAATTCGGCACTGGTTAATTGAGATGCCATAAGTTCACCAAGCGGGAAAAGAGCCTTTTCAAGCCCCATCAAAAAAAGAGTTAGCCCTAACAATACATAGAAAAAGCCAATCCCTAATTTAACAGGGTTACCTAAAGGCTTTCGAATAACAATAAATTGAAAGGCTAAAAAAATCGTGATGATAGGAATAACATCGTAAAATGTATCAGCGAAGGTCTTTAAAAACTGGCTTATTAATTCAATCATTTACCCTCCTGTCACTATGCCGTAAATCATAACGAAAATCATCGGTGTTAGTGAGGCAAATGCGATTAAGCCAAAGCCATCAATCATAGGGTTTCGTCCTTTAATTGACGAAGATAAGCCAACACCTAAAGCGGTGACTAAAGGCACTGTAATAGTCGAGGTCGTAACACCACCTGAATCATACGCTATACCAATAATTTCTTTCGGAGCAAAAAAGGTAATGGTTATCACTAAAACGTAACCAGAGATAATAATGCGATGTATTGGCCAGCCTTTAATAATGCGTAATACGCCTAATACAATGGCAAAACCGACAGAAAATGCCACGGTATACCTTAACCCTGAAGCATATCCTTCCTTAGCTTCCACATTAGCGAGGATAAGGCCAGCTTCAGCAGCAACTTCGGCCGCTTCATCTGCCACCGCAATTAAAGCGGGTTCTGCGACTGTAGTACCAAAGCCTAAACAAAAAGCAAAAGTCATTAACCAAAAAATACTGCCTTTTTTAGCTAACGCATGAGCCATGGTTTCACCAATAGGAAACAGGCTCATTTCAAGGCCAATAATAAAAAAGGTTAGCCCTAAAACGACAAGCAATAGCCCGAGGAGAATATTAAAAAAGTCAGGCAGAGGTTGCTGCAAAACAGCAAGTTGAAAAAAGGCCACTACAAAAACTATAGGTAATAAATCTCGCAAACTGTTTAAACAAGCTTGTAAGAAATTTAATAAAGACGATTTCATTTCTTCTAATAAACCTCCGTGGTTGTTTACCACTGTAGGCTATTTTTTGCTGAGGTAACATAGGAAAAAAGTCTAATCTCGATAATTAAAGACTTATCATTCACTTTATTGATCTATATAAATAAAAACCTTATAGAATTACGAAAAATAGAACGTAACAGTAATAAAAATCAATAATATAGTTATTTGATAATGACTCACTAATAAGAGTAACTCATTGATTTGCAGATAAAGAAGTAAAGGAAATAAACTGACCTGAAGTTAACTATTCAGATCAGTTACAATTAAGATTCAATAGATAAACTACTTAAGCGTTAACTTAGCTTATTGTCGTTACAAGTTTTCCTCAGCAAATGAAGCAAGTCGGCTTCTTACCACACCATTGAGATTAATAGTAGAACTACCTGGGAAGTCTTTAAACCTTTCAACAATATAAGTTAAACCAGAGGTTACTGCGGTTAAGTAATTACTATCAATTTGCGCAAGATTACCACTACAAATTAATTTCGTTCCTTCACCACAACGGGTAATTATCGTTTTTAATTGAGATGCGGTCAGATTTTGACATTCGTCGAGTAGCACAAGTGCGTTTTGAATACTGCGCCCACGCATAAAGTTAACAGACTTAAACTGAATGTTCGCTTTTTCCATTATATAATCAAGGCTACCATTCATATTTTCATCTTGAGAATGCAACACTTCTAATGAGTCAGTAATAGCAGCAAGCCAAGGTGCCATTTTTTCTTCTTCGGTGCCTGGTAAGAAGCCGATAGATTCAGCTATTTCAGGGGTGCTGCGTGTAACAATAATTTTGTCATACAGCCCTCGCTCTATCACTTGCTCTAATGCTGTCGCTAAAGCGAGTAGTGTTTTACCACACCCTGCAGGCCCTGTAAGAATAACGAGTTCAATATTGGGATCTAACAAGGCATCCATGGCCATGCCTTGATAAATATTTTTTGGATGAATACCCCACGCATTTTTCCCCATTAAACGCTCATAACTTAAATCTAGCATTGATATTTTTTCATCATCAAAACCCGTGACTTTTGCTGCAAAATGTTCTGTTTCATCGATAAGGTATTCATTAATGTAAGTAAGAGGCAAAGTAGATTTATCAATAATATGAGAGGTTTGTCTACCTTCTGTTTCGCTTTCGCATGCACTGACTTGTTGCCAAAAATCACCTTCAAATTGATGGTAACCTTTCGTTAAAAATTTAATATCATCAATCAATTGGTCGGTTCGATAATCTTCAACATGCGCCAACCCTGCACCTTTGGCCTTAAGGCGCATATTTATATCTTTTGTCACTAACACTATCTTTTTGTTAGGATTTTTTTTCTGGATATGCAGTGCAGCATTAATAATACGGTTATCATTTTCATTAAAAGACAAGGTATTCGCTGTCTGTTCCAATGAATAATCATTGATAATAGATAAACACCCGCTCGGGTGCTGTTCATCATTTTGTGGTAACTTCACCCCTGCTAAAACTTCTTCTGGACTCGCATTTGATAAGGTATCTTCAAGTGCACGAATAGCTACACGAGCATCTCTTGAAACATCTTTGCGCCTATCTTTTATTGAATCTAATTCTTCGAGTACCGTCATTGGCACAACCACGTCATGCTCTTTAAATGATAAAAAGGCAAACGGTTCATGAAGTAAGATATTGGTATCTAAAAGGTAGATAATAGGTTGTTCGAGTGAAGTACTTGGTGTCGCTTTTTCATTATTCATATTCTTCTCAGCCATAAGCAATCTCCATGATTAACTGACAAAACCGATACAAAAAAATAAACACATTGAGAAAATAAGCTTTTCTTTTAACGCCATGTTAATTATAGCTTATTACAAATTATTGCTTGAGTTATTCAATCAAAGATAATTAAAAATAATTAAAAATATCTCGATCACCCACTCTTTTCTAATTTGCTCTCCTTCACAGTGCCAGTAAAATTATGAACTAGCAAGTAGATTTTTTAGTGATTTTAGTTATTTTTTTAATGATCACTTCTATGATTAAGAGTACTATAGCGCCCCTTTTTTATCCCTGAATTATTAAGGGATTCTAGTTAGCCATTTTTAAGCAGTTGGAGAGAACTTTCTATGCCATTTCAACCCGGTCAACGTTGGATTAGTGACAGTGAATCAGATCAAGGTTTAGGTACCGTAACAGGTGTTGAACACCGTTTTGTCAATATAATGTTTACTGCAACGGGTGAGTCTCGCCAATATGCTAAAGAAAATGCACCATTAACACGCGTTATTTTTAATAAAGGCGACTTTATTCCAAGCCACGAAGGTTGGATGCTAAAAGTTGAAAGTGCAACGGAAGATAATGGGCTACTCACTTATCAAGGTATTCGACAAGACAACTCAGAAGAAGTCGCTTTAAAAGAGGTGATGATAGATCACTTTATAAAATTTAATAAACCGCACGATAGATTACTCAATAGCCAAGTAGATCGATTAGACTGGTTTAGACTTCGTAAAGACTGCTTAGAGCATCAATTTCAGCAACAACAGTCAGATTTAGTAGGTTTAACAGGTGGTCGCGTTAGCTTAATCCCTCATCAGTTATATATTGCCGATGAAGTTGGTAATCGATTTGCTCCTCGAGTATTACTTGCCGATGAAGTCGGTTTAGGTAAAACCATTGAAGCTGGCCTTATTATTCACCAACAACTTGTTACGGGTCGAGCAAAGCGTGTGTTAATTATTGTACCTGAATCATTAATGCACCAATGGTTAGTCGAAATGCTGCGACGTTTTAATTTAAAATTCAGTATATTCGATGCAGACCGTTGTGTTGAAACCGCTGGTGATGAAAGCGAACAAACTAACCCTTTTAGTACCGAACAATTAGTACTGGTAAATTTAGGTTTTATCACCGATAACCCAGAATGGTATGATGCATTAATTAGCGAAGATTGGGATTTAATGGTGGTTGATGAAGCACATCACCTTAACTGGGAACAGGGTAACCCAAGCCTTGAATATCAATGTGTTGAACAATTAGCGCAAGTAATACCAGGCGTGTTATTACTCACAGCAACACCTGATCAACTAGGCCATGAAAGTCATTTTGCTCGATTACGTTTACTCGACTCTGATCGTTTCTTCGATTATGAAAAATTTACTGAGGAAGAGTCTCACTATAGCGAAGTTGCCGATGCAGCCAATGCCTTAGTTGAAGGCGAAAAGCTAGCGGATGATCAAGAATCAACGTTAATACAATTATTAAAAGAGTCTGATATTTCAGAGCTGCTGGCTCAATTAAACGCAACAGATGAAAAGGCACAGACATCAGCAAGAAAACAATTACTTAGCCAGTTATTAGATCGTCACGGTACTGGCAGAATTCTGTTTCGTAATTCTCGCAATACTATTAAAGGCTTTCCTGCAAGACACCTTGTTCCTGCACCGCTCACTATGCCTGAGCAGTACCAAGAAAGCATTAATGAATTTATGCTAAGTGATTGCCCAGAATCACTGATTAATTCTAAGCAAGCAAAAACCGTGTTTACCCCTGAAATACTGTTTGGTTTAGACCATCAAACTGATTTTTGGACTGACTTTGATCCGCGGGTTAATTACTTAATTGATTTACTACAATCACTAAACAAAGAAAAAGTCTTAGTGATTTGTGCTCATGCACAAACAGCCATTGATTTAGAAGCGGCATTGCGCGTTAAAGAAGGTATTCGTGCAGCGGTTTTCCATGAAGGTCTATCTATTTTTGAGCGAGACAGAGCTGCTGCTTATTTTGCCCAAGACGAAGACAGTGCGCAATTGTTGCTATGTTCTGAAATTGGTAGTGAAGGTCGAAACTTTCAGTTTGCCCATCATCTAGTGTTATTCGATTTACCAAGTAACCCTGACCTACTAGAACAGCGTATAGGTCGCCTTGATCGTATCGGTCAAACGCAAGAAATTCGTTTACATGTGCCTTATTTTGAAAATTCAGCGCAAGCATTACTGTTTGATTGGTATCATCAAGGTATGCAAGCATTTGAACATACTTGTATTACGGGTCGAGTGGTATATGAAGCTTTCGGTAAGCAGTTATTGGCTCTTGCTCTCAGTGGAGAACAAAACTCAACAAGCACCGAGCAACTTATTACCGATAGCTGGCAAAAGCATTTAGCCGTTAAAACTGAACTAGAATCGGGTCGTGATAAGCTACTTGAGCTTAACTCTTCTGGTCAAGGTCGTTCTCATGAATTAGTCGATAAAATTGCCAACGTAGATCAACAAATTGATCTACCGCAGTTTATGTTCCAAGCCTTAGATGTTTTTGGTGTGCAACAAGACGATAAAGCTGATAATGCTATTGCCTTAAATCAAAGTGAACATATGCTCAATAGTAATTTTCCTTGTTTACCAGAAGATGGCACAACAATTACCTTTAATCGTGAAACCGCTTTAGTTAATGAAAACTATCAATTATTAACTTGGGATCACCCAATGGTACGTGGCGTTATGGACCTCGTACTTAGCGATGAAATAGGTAACGCGAGTATCGGTTTATTAAAAAATGAAGCCTTACCTGTCGGGACTTTCTTCCTTGAGTGCTTATTTACTGTTGAAGCCACTGCACCTGCACATTTACAGTTAAATCGCTATTTACCAACCACACCAATTCGTATTTTGGTCGATAAAAAAGGCAATAACCTTGCAGACAAAGTCAGTGAGGCCGTTCTTGATAAACAGTTAGCGCCAGTGAAAAAACAAATGGCATTACAGTTAATTAAAGCGCTAAAATCGCAAATTGGTCCGTTAGTCACAAAGGCTGAAGCACATGCTGAAAAAAATATCAGCGAAGTACAAGTAAAAGCCCTAGCAAGTATGCAAGATAAATTAAGCCAAGAGCACCAACGATTAACCGCATTAAAAGCGATTAACCCAAGTGTTCGACAAGCAGAATTAGATTTTATTGTGCATCAGCAAGAAGAGCTTACTCATTACATTGAGCACGCTCAGCTTACCTTTGAAGCTATTCGCATGATAGTAGTGACTCACTAACAACAAAAAAAGTAATAAATCCATGGCTGCAAACCCTGATTTTATATATCAACCACCAATGTCACCATATCTTGATATCATTTATCAAGATGATGATATTGTTGTTGTAAATAAAGCCAGTGGTTTGTTGTCTGTACCGGGACGATTACCTGAGCACCAAGATTGTTTACAACACAGAGTACAAAGAGTGCTGCCTACCGCCACAATCGTTCATCGACTCGACATGGCTACTTCTGGCATTATTTTACTGGCCTTAAATAAGAAAGCCCATGTTGCAATAAGCCAGCAATTTGAGAAACGAAAAACCAGTAAACGTTATATTGCCCGTGTATATGGTCAGTTAAAAGAATCGCAAGGGAGTGTTGATTTACCGCTGATTTGTGATTGGCCTAATCGGCCGAAGCAAAAGGTTGATTTTGACTCAGGCAAACCTTCATTAACGCACTATCAAGTGCTATCAGAAGAGCCTGAAACAACCTTAGTAGAATTAACACCGGTAACAGGACGCTCTCATCAGCTTCGTGTTCACATGTTGGCATTAGGCCATCCTATTTTAGGAGATAGGCTTTATGCCCATGAAGAGGCATTAAAGGCAAGTAATAGATTACAATTACATGCGCAAAAACTCACTATATATCACCCTGTAAGCAATGAAGTGATTGAATTTAGCGCTGCTTGCTCATTCTCTTAAACAAGTCACAGTGGTTTTATCAAGCTAAACGCTAAGAGTTCATTTCATTAATTCACTTAGTATAATTAATCTTTTCGCTTTACTCGCCGATAAAAACTCAGTAAAACAACGAATACCACGTTTATTACTTAGCATCGTCATAACAAGCGAATAAAACGCTAATCAACCACCGTTAGTAGGATTATCTGTGCAATTCAATCATATATTCTTTATCTCGCTATTATCTTTTATGCCTTTGATGACGATGGCACAGCAACAGGATGCACAAAAGTCAGAACAAACGACTCAACAACAAGCATCTCAAAAAGAAAATGAACAGAACAAAGCATCCTCTACTTCAGAAAATATCAGTTCGGCAGAAAAAAATGCAATCAAGCAACCTATGCCAATAAAAACGTCGACACTTCAGAAACAAGATTTAAAGCATTACTTGGCAAAAGAACATATCTCACCCTTACTTGTAGGGCCAACAGAGTACGTTACGCTAGTTAAAAACTACACTAATGCAAATAGCAAAGGCGTAGCCATTTTACTTCCCGATTGGCAACAAGGTGCTACCAACCCAAAAGCAATTAATTTTTTAGCAAACACTTTGCCAGATCATGGTTGGACGACCATATCTATTCAGCCTAATAATAAACCTGATAATTACCCGTCTGTCGCTATCAAAACAAGTGAAAAAGTCGAGGCGAATAAAAAAGCAATCAAGACATATAAAGAAGGTTTTAGTTCACTTATACAAGCGGTTATGAATAAAGCGAAGGAATATCCCGGTATAGTGATCATAATTAGTCAAGGAATGCATAGCACACTATTAGTCGATCTTTTTAATCAAGAAAACTATGAACCTGCCAATGCTGTAATTTTGTTAAGTAGTTATGTTGATACAAGCGCAGAATTTGCGTTTAAAGAAAATAAACTCTTCGCCGAACAACTCGCCATGAGTGAATATCCGGTGTTAGATTTACTCTTAAAAAATGATCATCCGCAAACAATTACTTATGCAAAGCAAAGAAAATCTATTGCAGAACAAGAAATGAAAGTTTATTACCGCCAAAGACAGTTAAATAATACCGTCACTGGCTATTATCCTGAGACTGAACTCTTAAGCCAAATTCGCAGTTGGTTAAAAGCCGTAGGTTGGTAATTAACCGAATGTAGATAAACTAAGCTTACTGCTTGAGGTTACTTAGATTGCTTCACAATAACATCATAAGCCGCTTGAATATCTTGTGCTTTTTCTTTAGCACTTTCCATCATTTCAGGAGGAAGTCCTTTTGCGATTAACTTGTCAGGATGATGTTGAGACATCAATTTCTTATAGGCTTTTTTGATGTCTTTCATTGGTGTATTTTTATCAACACCTAACACTTTATAAGCATGACCAATTTGCTGTTCACTTTTAACCCCTTGGCCACCTTGATATTGTTGATACCCGCCTTGTTGATGAAAGGCTGCACCGGCAATGATCATTTCTAATAAATTGTCTAACTCTCTAGCTGAATAACCTAAGTGTTTCGCTATGGTATGCAGAACTGTTCGCTCTTGGGCATCAAGCTCTCCGTCAGAAAAGGCAACTTGTATTTGTATTTCTAAGAACATTAGTAACAAGTCATGGCGGTTACCCATTAACCGTTTAAATTTTCTTAATCGCTCTTTTAAGGGAAAACTTGTCGATTTACCTTCACGAAATGCATCTTGTGCTTGCTGTTTTAACTCATGGGTTAACCCCAGCTTTGTCATATACGCACTTGCAAATGCTATTTCATGACTTGTAACTTGACCTTTCGCTTTGGCGACATTTCCCATGACGGAAAAGGTCGTATAGAAAAACGCTGCTTGACGAGAGACTTCATCTTCTCTTCCTCCGTCAACACCATTGAAATCAAAGCCTCTACCTTTATCAAACAAATGGCCTAGCCAAGTACCAACTAATGCCCCGATAATAGTTTTACTCAGCATAAAACCAAAGATAAACCCTAATATTTTTCCCCATATACGCATAGAATTAACAAACCCTTAAAGCTAAAATGAAATATTTGATAACGCAGATGTTAGCATCAATAAAAAAAGTGCTATATCATAAAGCAATTAGCCGTTAAAATACTTGATTCATCGCGATAAACAAATCAAATAATAATAATTTTCAATTTTTTCGGACATTAAATGCTTTTTCCCCCTCAAATAGTTTTTATTTTCAGCCTCTTTTTGGCGCTAGTGCCAATGAGCAAGGTGCAGGCAAATAATGACAGCATAAAAAGTGAAGGCCCTGAAACGAGGCCAATGAACTGCCCTATTCCTGAATTCGCTGAAATTGCTGCAAATACACCAGACGTTACAGATGACAGTATCTATATTTTTTCAACCTATGCCAGTATCGAAAAAGATCAAATAACAGCTTTTAGTGGTGGCGTAACCCTTATTGATAAAAATCAAAAAATTATCGCCGATGAATTAGCTTTTAACCGTTTATCAATGCAACTAGATGCTTTAGGCGACATTCATTATCAAAGCAATAATATCAATATTTTTGCCAATACATTAAATGCCAGTAAAGCGCAAAAATCGACACTAATGACCGCCGCCTCGTATCAGCTAGATGGTAACCCTGGTCACGGTAGTGCTGCGAAACTATTTATTTCGACAGATGGTCAATTAAATTTAATTGACTCAACCTTTACCACTTGTCTTGATGAAACGCCTGATTGGCAAATTAAAGCCAGTGAAATAAATCTTTCAGCTACAGGCGATTTCGGTGAAGCTTACCATGCTCAATTTAGAGTGTTAGATGTACCGATTTTATACATTCCTTATTTTTCATTCCCTGTTTCTCAAAAGCGAACCACTGGTTTTCTTTACCCTAAAATTAAAAGCTCCAGCAACTCAGGGCTTGAAGTAGAAACACCTTTTTATTGGAACATTGCAGAAAACTTAGATGCAACGATAACCCCTCATTATATGTCAAAACGTGGTTTACAGCTGCAATCGGAGTTCAGGTATTTATGGGGTGATCAACAAGGGCAGATTGACTTAGAGTATCTCAATAAAGATAAAGCTTTAAAGAATAATAATGATCCACGTTATTTAGCGCGTTTTCAACACATAGGCAGTTTTTCTGATGGTTTCAGAGCTTACATTGATTACACAACCATGAGTGATGATAACTACTTAGTTGACATTGGTAGTAGGCAATATAACTCAAATGATGCCTATTTATATCAAGTAGGTGAATTAGCGTATTTTGGTGAGCAATGGCAAACCACATTGAAAATTCAAGATTTTGAGGTTTTGGGTAATCACACACCAAGTTATAAAACATTACCGCACATAGAAGTTGCAGCTCAACAACCGCTAAACTTTTTAGCAGGACAACTTGAACTGTACTCTGAGTTGACTAGTTTTCAATCGGCCAAAAAAGCACAAGTTGAAGCGAATAGGTACCATGTAGAAGCAGGCATATTATTCCCTATTTCCACACCTGCTTGGTTTATTAACTCTGAAGTTAAACTAATGCATACCTATTATCAGCAAGATAATATTCAATTAAACAGTGAACTTGAAGAAACAGTACAACGTACATTACCTAAAGTCCGCTTTCATGGTGGGATAAACTTTGATAGACAAATAACGGCTTTTGGCAACAATTACCGGCATACTTTTGAGCCTCAATTGCAATATTTATATATACCTGATGAAGACCAAAGTAACATTGGCTTATACGATACAACAAACCTTCAAGACGATTACAATGGTTTATTTAGAGACCGTCGATTCAGTGGTTTAGATCGCATCGCTGGAGCAAATCAATATACGTGGGGTGTCACTAGCCGCGTATTGGATGATTCTAACCTTGAAGTATTTAGAATCAGCCTAGGTCGAATTCAATATATAAACTCAAACGAGACACCAATGGATAGCCTTCTTGTTGACAATAACTTTTCTCTCGAGAACCAAAAGTCTTCATTAGCAGCAGATTTATTTTATCGTATTAACCATCAATGGCAAGTAAGTGGAGATATTCAATATAATACTGAAGAAAGTTTTACCAACAAAGGGCAAATGAATTTAGACTATCAATTTAACAAATATAATACAGTTCAATTGAACCATCGATATACTCGTAATGTCTCAGGTAATAGTTTAGAACAAGTTTCTTTACTAACGAGTGTGGCCATTAATACAGAGTGGGCTTTTGTTGGTCGATTAACGCAAGATTTAAAGCAAGATCGTAGCTTAGAAAGCTATGCTGGTTTTCAATATGAAAGTTGTTGCTGGGCAGTACGTTTGGCATATCACCGTCATATTAATTCAAATCTGGATGATGAAGACTTCATAAATGAAAACCGCGATGAATTTGATAGTGGTTTCATGATACAGTTCATCATCAAAGGTCTAGATGGAAAGCAATCAGCTATTGGCACACAAGAAATGTTTGACGACAGTATATTTGGCTATAAAAGACCTTATTACTTAAATAATTAGCGCTATTCATAGCGAACGATAAAGAAGAAATGATAATTACATGAAAAATACATTTAAAACATTAGCATTAGTAAGCAGCTTGATAATAGGCTCTGTTAGTCAGGCATATGCTAAAGAAGAACTTTTAGATAGGGTGGCTGCTATTGTCAATGGTGGTGTAGTACTTGAATCAGAAGTGACTGACTTATTTAATAGTATTAAGCTTCAAGCCCAAAAGAATAACCAAGACTTACCTTCTGATTCAGCACTAAGAACTCAAGTCATGGATAAGCTTATTAATGATAGCCTAATCACTCAGCTTGGTGAAAGAATGGGTGTACAAGTTAGTGATGCGCAGTTAGATCAAACCATTGCAAACATGGCCAAAGAAAACAACCTAACCCTCTCACAATTTAGAGACAGCATTATTGCTGATGGTTTGGAATACGAAAAATACCGTGAAAGTATTCGTACAGAGTTAATATCAGGTGAAGTTAGAAGAAACAGCGTAAGGCGACGTATATTTACTTCTCCCCAAGAAGTTGAAAACTTGTTAGCTGTTATGAAAGAGCAAACAAACAATGACATCGAATATCACCTAGGTCATATTTTAATTGAATTCCCAACAGACCCAACACAAGAAGACATGACTAAAGCGAAAACACGTGCCGACAAAGTGATTGAGTTACTTAACGGTGGCTCTGACTTTAATAAAATAGCAATTGCTTCTTCTGGTGATGCTAACGCTCTTAAAGGTGGTGATTTAGGCTGGAAAAACATTAATGAAATGCCGACTTTATTTTCAGAACTTATTGACGGTAAAGAAAAAGATACGATTGTTGGCCCTATAAGAACTGGCCTTGGTTTTAGTATTGTAAAGGTACTTGATATACGAGGAAGACAAGTAGTAGAAGTTGAAGAAGTCAAAGCAAGCCATATCCTCATCGAACCTACTATCATTTTAAGTGATGATAAAGCTAAATCAATATTACAAGGGTTACTCGATAAACTTGAAGCGGGAGAAGCTGAGTTTGCTGAGCTAGCTAAAGAATACTCTGATGGCCCTACCGCAGTTAAAGGTGGCGATTTGGGTTGGGCAGATCCAACTACATATGATTCAGCCTTCAAAGATGCATTAGCCTCAATGAAAGTTGGCGAATATCATAAGCCTTTTCGCTCTTCTTTTGGTTGGCACATTATTCAGTTAAATGATCGTCGTATGGTTGATGCAACCTCACAAATGAACGAAAACAGAGCTTATCAAATACTTTACAATCGAAAGTTTGGCATCGAAAGTGCCCGTTGGATTAAAGAAACACGTGATGAAGCTTACATAGAAATCTTTGAACAGGAAGCTAGTAATGACTAAACGCATTGCGATCACACCCGGTGAACCTGCTGGCATTGGCCCAGATTTAGTCATTATGATTGCTCAGCAGGCTTGGCCTATTGAGATGGTTGTTGTTGCCTCTAAAGAGTTAATTAAATCACGCGCAAAGCAGTTAAACTTGCCAATCACTTTAATTGACTATGATGTTAATAAGCCTGCAAGTGCTCAAGCAGCAGGAACAATGACTATTTTAAATATTGAGTTAGGCACTGAATGCATAGCAGGCACACTTGATGTAAACAATGGTGCATATGTTGTTGAAACATTACGCGTTGCAAGTGAGAAGAATATAACCGGTGAATTTGATGCGGTTGTAACCGGCCCTGTTCATAAAGGACTAATCAACAAAGCTGGCATAGCCTTTAGTGGTCATACCGAGTATTTTGCACATCAAGCGAACTGTAGTGATGTTGTTATGATGCTAGCTACAGAAGGATTAAGGGTTGCTTTAGTCACCACCCATATTCCATTAGCCTACGTGTCTAAAGCGATTACCTTTGAACGCCTTCAAAAAGTAACCCGTATTCTTTATCATGACTTAAAAGAGAAATTTGCGATTGCTTCACCTAAAATTTATGCCTGTGGTATAAACCCCCATGCTGGCGAAGATGGCCATTTGGGACGTGAAGAGATTGAGACTATGGAACCTGCTTT
The DNA here is from genome assembly GCF_003545765.1 of Colwellia sp. RSH04. Lineage (GTDB taxonomy): Bacteria > Pseudomonadota > Gammaproteobacteria > Enterobacterales > Alteromonadaceae > Colwellia. The sequence goes on from NZ_QXIO01000003.1 coordinate 87,295, forward strand.
TGCTGAATTACGAGAAGAAGGTATTGATATTATTGGCCCTTTACCTGCTGATACAATTTTTCAAGAAAAATACCTTAAAGAAGCTGATGCTATTTTAAGCATGTATCACGACCAAGGTTTACCGGTATTAAAATATAAAGGTTTTGGTTCATCTGTTAATATCACACTTGGATTACCTTTTATCCGAACCTCTGTTGATCATGGTACAGCCCTAGAGCTGGCTGGTACCACAAAAGCAGATTCTGGTAGTTTTTTAGAAGCTATTAAAAATGCGATAAATTTAGCTAGTAATACTTAATTCATTAGCTATACCTTTTTTAACTTAATCAATTTTTTATTATTGGATAATCTAATAATTTAACTCAAACGAGTACGCTATATGAGCAGTAAAGCCCATTTAGGCCATCATGCTAAGAAACGCTTTGGTCAAAATTTCCTTCATAACGACGCTATAATCAGCAGTATTGTTGATGCTATCAACCCTGAGCCAAATGAAAACCTTATTGAAATTGGACCAGGACTAGGCGCATTAACTGAACCCGTCATTGAGCGTGCAGGAAAATTGTCGGTTGTAGAACTCGATAGAGACTTAGCTCACAGATTAAGACACCACCCATTTTTAGCACCACATTTAACCATTTATGAAATCGACGCATTAAAGTTTGATTTTGCTGAGTTATCAAGTGATGAAAAACCGTTAAGAATATTCGGTAATTTACCCTACAATATTTCCACACCGCTTATTTTTCATTTACTAACCTTTAAAGATAAAGTGCAAGATATGCATTTTATGTTGCAAAAAGAAGTTGTTGAAAGAATGGCAGCAGGTCCTGATTGTAAGACCTATGGTAGATTATCTATCATGACTCAATACCAATGTCAGGTGATTCCAGTAATGGAAATTGGCCCTGAAGCATTTAAACCTGCACCAAAAGTTGATTCAGCTATAGTTCGCCTAATTCCTCATAAAGAAATTGCAAACCCTGTTAAAGATCTAAATGCATTAAATACCGTTTGTTTAACGGCTTTTAATCAGCGAAGAAAAACCATTAGAAATAGTTTTAAAAAGTTAATTAGTGTAGAGCAGTTAGTCAGCTTAGGGGTAGATCCTACCTTAAGACCTGAAAATTTATCTATAGACGAATATATTAAATTAGCTAACTTTATCGTGGATAACCCACCTGAACTACCAGAACCTAAAAGTAAAAAGCGAACCGCTAAAAAAACTCAAAGTGATTAAGTAATTTATGGCGACATATATAGTTGGCGATATTCAAGGGTGTTTTAATGAACTAAAAGCCTTATTAAATAAAGCCAACTTTAATCCTAAAGGCGATACACTCTATTTAGCGGGTGATCTTGTTGCACGTGGTCCTGACTCTTTAAGTACACTGCGTTTTGTAAAATCTTTGGGAAACGCAGCCAAGGTTGTACTTGGCAACCATGATTTACACTTATTGTCTGTTTATCACGGAGTAAAAAAAGTTAAGAAAGCTGATAAACTCGATCAATTACTTGCTGCAGATGATATTAAAGACTTAATGGACTGGTTAGCAAAACAACCATTAATTCAACAAATCCCCACACACGCAAATAGAGAATCAAAAGCTTTTGTTAGCCACGCTGGTTTGCCACCACAGTGGGATATTACCACAGCACTTGCCTGTGCAACCAACGCTGAAAAGAAGTTAGCATCTGCAAAGTTACCTGATTGGTTATCACTTATGTACGGAGAACAACCCAATAGCTGGAAAAATGCACACAGTGAAGAAGACAAATTTCGTTATACTATTAATAGTTTAACGCGAATGAGATATTGTTTTAATGATGGCTCCTTAGAGTTTAGTTGCAAAGAAGCACCGAATAAAATTCAGCAAGTTAACTCACATATCATCTCCCCATGGTATGAATTAAACCAAGTTCCTGTTAACGTTACATGGTTATTTGGTCATTGGGCGTCTTTAATGGGACAATGCCCAGTATCGAACATTATCCCTTTAGATACAGGCTGCGTCTGGGGTAACTATCTAAGCATGATGCGATGGGAGGATAAAAAAATCTTTAATGTGCCTGCACACTCACATATCAACGCTATATAAAACTAATCAACAAAATAATAACACTAAATGTCTATGAAAAGATGAAAAAGCCATTTAGGTTGTTATAATAAAAAATAACGTTAAGTTTTAATTGCTTTGGTCGATAAAACTTAACGTTATGTCTAATTAAAAAAGACATTTATTCAAACGTTTAGAATTTATTAAAAATTCTATCATTAATGCATTACAAACTTCAGTCGGTGGTATCTATGAATTTGACAGTAGCTATGAAAATTATTGGTGGTTTTACCATAATTTCAATTTTACTAATTGCAACCAGTATCATTTCATTGTCCAATTTAAATACTATTAGTGACTCTACTAATCAACAAAACGAATTAGCAATTCCTACTCTCAAAAGTAGTAACATACTGGCGCTTGAATTAAGTCAATTAGCGAATATTTCATTGAAAGGTTATTACGAAACAGATTTAACAAAGCTAGCAACAGGATTAAATAATTTTAAAAGTAAAGACAGTAACTTCTCAACCGAGCTGAATGATTTAAAGTCTATCGTTGTCAAAGAAAATAACTTACTCTCAAACCTAAAAGAAGTTGATAACGCATATGCCGCATTTAGAGCTTCCTCATTGGCCGTTTTTGACAATCATAAAAATAGCATCGAACAAAAAAATGCACTAATAGAAAAAGTAGATTTGCTTGAAGAGAAAGCAGATGATGCAGTGATGTTACTACTTGATTTAGCTGACCATGACTTAGCCGATACTAAACTTCAACGTGCAATTAATTTAAGTGAGCAAGTTGAAAATCAGTTTAACTCAATTGTTTCTTCTGCCTTTGAATACCGAGACACTTTATCAAGTAGTACAGCTGATTTAATTGAAAGTGAATTATCTTTTACTACAGGAGAAGCAACAAAGTCTATCGACGAAATTTTACTGGAACTGAAAGCAAATAATGTTAGCAGTGTCGAAGAAGAATTAACGAGTGCTTTTGCAGAAATTAACGACCTTTTGTCAACAACCAATGGTATTGTTGCTCACAAGCGATCACAGTTAAATGCTAATAGCTCTGCAAAAAGCAAGTTAGAAGAGTCGGAAAAAAATGCCAAACAAGTTAATGACATCTTAAATAAGCAAGTCGATTTAGCCAATAAAACCACGATTGAAACCAGTGAATTAGTAGAGAGTTCTGTTAGCAGTGGAACAAGTCAAACCATCTTTATTTCTGTTGCTTCAATTATAATAGCGATCATTATTGCTCGATTCACATTGCTTAGTATTACCCGCCCATTAGCACGCGTTAATAATATGCTTAATGTAGTCGCATCTGGTGACTTATCACACAAGCTGGACGAGAGTGGCAAAGATGAATTTGCACAACTTTCAGCTAACTGTAACTTACTTATTGAAAGCTTAAGAACCCTGATACAAAGCATTGTTAGCCGTTCCACACAACTTGCAGCAGCTGCAGAGCAAACTTCAGCGGTAACCTCACAAAGTACAAGTGCCATTGAAGAGCAACGAAATCAAGTAGAGCAAGCAGCTTCTGCCACTACTGAGATGAGCAGTACCTCGCAAAGTGTATTATCAAGTGCTAATGATGCACTTAGTGAAATTAAACATGCTGATGATGAGGCAGAACGAGTCAAAGTTATTTCAGAACGCAATCGACATACCATTGAAGAATTAGCTTCAGAGGTTGATTCTGCGGCACAAGTCATTAACCAATTACAGCAAGATAGCGCTTCAATTGGTAGTATTCTTGATGTTATACGTGGTATTGCAGAACAAACAAACCTACTCGCGTTAAATGCGGCCATTGAAGCTGCTCGCGCTGGTGAACAAGGTCGAGGTTTCGCCGTCGTTGCTGATGAAGTTCGTACTTTAGCAAGTCGAACTCAAGAATCAACTTCTGAGATTCAAACAATGATTGAAGCATTACAAACAGGTGCAGGCAAAGCAGTAAACGTGATGGATACAGGTAAGAACAAAGCTTCTGACTGTGTACATCAAAGCGAAGAAGCAGATAGAGCTCTAGAGACGATTACTCATGCAGTACATGAAGCCTTTGATAGAAGTTCACAAATCGCTACCGCGGCAGAAGAACAAAGCGTTGTTGCTCATGAAATCAGTGAGAATCTAGAATCCATTGTAGCGATAGCAGAGCAAACAACTGCTGGTTCACAACAAACGGCATCATCAAGTAGTGAAGTTGCTAAGCTTGCTGAAGAGCTGCAACAATCAGTACAAGAGTTTAAACTATAACCATTAATGTTTTACTTACTGTTATTAAACACAATATGAAAAATAATATGTAATATAACTATCAAATAATATGACAATAAAAAGCCCGCATTTTGCGGGTGATTTATTTACTGCCGAAGACATTATTTCTTTTAGTTTCAATAAAGAAATGTTTAACAAATGAATCAATAATACATAAGCTATTGGGATATATTGAAAAGGTGCAAAGTGGGCCTTTCGTGTGTGCTGCATCCATTCTCAAAAAAGTCAACTTTCTAGCGAGGCTATCCAGCTTCATAATGTTAAACATCAACAGTTAACCATCAAGCTTGATCATTAAATCTAAGCTTTTAGGCTTTATGACCCTAAGGTCACTTTAACCGGTGTCTTAGGATGTTAGGCTCGTAACGTTTTCCAAACCTTACACCTATGACCCGTTTCTGACGCATCTTACTACAGACAAAGCTATAAGCATCGTGTAGACCCAAATAAAATCAACCCATCAGTCATAACTCATTGCTAAACTAATCATGAGAGGTGTCATCTACTTAGATCTCTAGGCGCGGCTCAAATTTTGCAGCCTGCCACTTTGCAACTACGATGTTATTATATCAGTATGCTGTACGCAACTCTTTGCGCATCAATAATCTTTGAATATCATCAGGTTTGCTCTTCCAAGCATAAAACCACTCTCTTTCTGAGCTAAAGTAATTAGTAAGAGCAGCAGCTTTTTGACCAATTTGTGCTGTTCTAAGTGATATATTCTCTTTTTGATATGCGACCAAATAAGATTTGGCGATTGCTTTTTTCTCTGCTGTAGATATATAAGGAGAAGATAATAGATCACATAACAACAAAAAGGCTTCTGTTGATTTCTCAATCATATCGAACTCGCCAAACTTAGTGTCTATTAAAAATTTTATGACCTGCTTTTTTATCCCTTTAAACTTACGTTTGTTCCCACAGTAATCTAGACAGCAAACGATGCGAAAGTAATCTAAGCTTTTTATGTCTGCTTCTAACCCAAATGCTTGCTGTATAAGCTCTTCAGATAGCATAAATGACTTCCCAAGAGACTCTGAAGTCGTGACAAGATTAAAAAGTTCAATATTAGGTTCTTTATTTTGATGTGAACTAGATTGAATTAAAGCAGTGATTTCATCGAAAATAGCTTTATTTATATTAGAATCATCAGAATCTTCTTTAGGCTCTTCTTTTAACAGATTAATTAACCTACAAATCAAATAGCTACTCCGAGATTTTGGACTCATAGCAAAAATAAAGAAGGTCGTTTCTAAAACAAAAATCTTTAATTTTTCCAGATCCTTTTCGTTCACCTCTGCTTTATGGTTTTTAATAGCGTTAAGAACTTTCTTAAGGAGCTTGATTAAAATTGATATAGAGAAGCTAATCACAGCATCAAAACTTATTTCATTTTTCTTTACTATAGCTTTAACATCTCTAATGAAGGAATTGGATAATGAACTTTTATTCCAAATCTTTTTTAAAAGCTTTTCTTCTGAATAGTCATTATCTTGTTTAAAGTTTACTAGTTGAGAAAAGTAATGATCAATTGTCTTTCCTATTTCAATTTTAGCGATAGTCTCGCCAGTCATGAATGGTCGGTTAACAGATATTGTTTTTGATTCATTAATATAGAGCTTAAATTCTGATAAATTCTTCTCTAATATTTGAGATATCGCTTCTGAAACTGACTTGTTATTGGAGAATATAAAGTAGTCATCAATATAACGTCTAATTTCATAATCAACACCACGAGTAAGCTCCTTACTAGATAAAGCATTATCAACTTTAGTATCAATAGACTGTAGGATAATCTCCGAAAAAACTCTTGATATTTCAGGGCCAATTAAAATACCATTAGTTTCATTGTAATTCATTATTTGCATTAACTTGTCAAACCCACCGTCAAATGTATCTGCATTGACGTAGTTTTTTGAAAAGTTTTTACCTTTAACTGCCCACGACATACTATGGGTATAAATATGGTGAAAGCACTTAGATATATCCATTCTCAAAAGGTTTTTAAATTTTCTTTCAAGCCTATGAAACTCATAAGATTCATAAAATTTATACATGAAATTATATTTTTCATAAGAAAAATATGAACTAGATGTCAACTTAGAATTAGAGTTATTGTCTACAGTTCCCCATTCAACATCGCTATCTTCAGTCTTCCTACTCTTTTCATAATAATAAGCACCTACATCACTAGGATATCTTAGGGAATACTTGTTGTTTGCCGTAAGGTTTAAAATTACTTGTTCAAAGTTTGAATAAAATTTTGAACACTCTATTTGGTGTAGAGGGTGAATAACCGATAAAGTTCTATATGAATTTTCATCCTTTTTAATTTTGTAATTATAAGGAATGCTATACACCTTTTTTTTAACGCTATTAAGCGGAAAAGGAAAGTTCAACTTATCATCATTATCTTTTAAAGCCTTATAAAATCCAGTATTGGAAAACTTAAAAGGGACTTCGTAAGGGAGCGTATCGGTGAGTAAAGCTCGGTAAGCGTCATTTTTATTAATAAACTGTTTTTTAGATTTACGTGACATGCTTCCAAGCCTTTCTTATTAAGATGATTTTCTCAGGGGTAAATTTAAAAAGTTTTTTATTTTTAAAGCCAGTTACAAACTTAAGGCGAATTAACTTTTTTCTCTGGGAGTTTGATAACAGACCAGCTAGTTTAGTACCTAAACTACCATGCTTAGAAAGCACACTCCTAGCCAAAAAAATATCGAGTTTCCGTAGGTCTTTTTCACCTAATTTTTGTTTTTCTATCAATGGGTAATTATAGTAAATTCCAGCTTTTAACCCCTTTCTATTACTTGTAATGGTATAATTTCCCGTGAGAAATTTAATACGCTCTAACAGCAAGTTATAGTCACCGTCTTTACAGAATCGCTTCAATGAACAAATAATTCTAGACTTAATTTTGTTCAATTTAGGTTTAGCTATTCCAATATTTACCTGCTTATTTTTGTCACTCTTTATTACGAACTTATACCCTAGATACTCTAAAGTTTGTTCAACGGCAGTGGCTCCTTTAGGAAGTAACTCTTTTTTGATATGGTCTGACTTATTGTTAAATTTTAGTCCGCTAGGCAATGTATCTTCTGCGAGACATTCTATGTATTCTTTTGGTTTTGTAGTAAAGATTATTATGTCGTCAACAAATCTAGCGTAGTAATAAATCGAGTGATGTGAAGCCATAGTTCGGTCAAACTTTTGTAGGAATAATTCCGATAAAGTTGAACTAATAGCTTGCCCCCTATGAAGGCCAGAGCGTGAGTTACTATAAAAAGTGTTGACTATTTTTTTAGTTTGGCTGCTTGGCACAGGGTTGTCATTGATTTTCTTTAGAACTACCTCAAGTGGTATGTTTTCATAGAATTTTTCTATATCTAGTTTTAAAACAGTAAATGGCACAGGTTCTTTCAGAAGAGCCTCTACTTGCTTAACGATCTGTTCTCTATTTTTTGGTTTTATTTTGAATATTCGTTTTAAGTTATCATTTGCTTTCCTAAGTGCAAATTCAGATACAGGATGATGAGTACCTAGTATAACCATTTCACCTTTTTTGGTTTTTCTGGGACGAACAGGAGATATTGCAAAGTTAGAGTTAATAAGTTCATCCGTCAGTCCTTGATGAAACTCTAGATAGTCTTCTTTTTTGCCCCCCATTTTATAATTTCGGGGATCTACTTTTTTGGTTAAACGGAGATAGTTTTTAGGTGTAAAAGCTTGATTAAGCATTTTTGACTAATCCTTCAGAAGCCATATCAGCAAATAATTGAACTGAGATTACGGAAATCTCAAGATTTTTACATTATGATATGAAAAGATACACTATCTATATGAAATATAATAGCTAATTGTGGAGTTTATAAAGAGATAGATAAGACTATATTGTTGATAAATAGATATATTACAAATAAACTTTGGAGTCATCATAAGAAATAACTCCAAGTTCATTCAGTAGCCCGGCATTTTGCGGGCTTTTTTATTTTAGGACGGGACAAGGTTCGTTTTTTTAGGTAAAACTTTTACAAAAACAATGATTAAAATTCGTTAGAATACCATGGCTGCACTAGGGTTTAATATTGATAACATTCCTAAACGTTCTAAATCACAATAATCAGCAGCAGTATTAAATATTCTATTATCTAAGCCTAATTCCTCCATTAAATCAGCATCAATAATATCTGCGTAGTTAGTTTGCTTAACTACAACATTTTTATGCATAATACGTTTTGATATATTAAGTAGCTGTGTCTCTATATTATAATGACGCCACTCAGTCTGATCTTGATACCTAATAGGTGAAAATAAACTGTATGGTAACTGCCAAAGCTTCATTAGTTCAGCAGAACACTCACCATAGGTAAAGCCTAATACTGACTGTTGCTTTTCCCAAGGTAATTCAGTCAAATCATTCACTTCACATTTAACGATTAAATCAGGAGTGATTTGTTTTACAATTAATTCCCCTAAATTATGCAGTAAACCTAAAATAAATAACCGTTCAGCATTAGCAACTCGTAGGTGAGTTCCCAAATACTTAATTAACAAGGCGCAATCAACACTTTTTAACCAAAACAAATCTAAATAATCTGCATCGGCATCAATAGCATCAAAGGCTTCTTTAGTAAAATACGCAATAACTAAATTATAAACTTCTGTTATGCCAAGCACTAAGACTGCTTTTGAAATACTATCTATTTTGCCTGGATAATTAAAAAATGAACTGTTAGCAAGTTTTAATACCGTCACTGTCAATGCAGGGTCAAGTAAAATAACATCAGAAATGTCATCTATTGTTGAAGACTCATCATCAATTAATTCTTTAATACGAAGAAATGAGTCTGACAATACAAATACATCTTCTGCTTGTTCTGCATACTCTTCTGCACTCATCATAGTCGCTTGCTCTACATTCATATATTTATACCTTAAAGAAAAAGTATGATTAAATAATTTTATTTGCCTATTCAGTATAGCCTAAACATAAGAGCATGCTTGTCTTAAAATAAAATTTAATACTCAATACTTATTTGATAAGAGCTAAACTTGCGCATATTAATAACCCCTGAGTCGAAGATTAAATATTGCCCCTTTATACCAACAAGTTTGCCCGTCACTACAGGTGTTTTATCAAAGTTAAAGGATGATATTTTACTTAAATATTGCTCTACTGGATAAGAAATATTAATCAACTCCTCATCTAAACGTTGAATCGCATCTTCACCAAATTTAAGTTGTAGTTCTGCTAATTTATCAGCAATTTTCGGTACTAATTCATCGGCGATAGTGTTTAAATCAAGCGGCTCTGCAACCCCCTTTAGCATAGCGCGCCAATTAGTTTTATCACTGATAAATTCAGCTAGCGCAGTTTCCACTAAACCTGATTGAAGACGACTAGACACTTTAAATATGGGTAATGCTTGCGTAGCTCCTTGATCTATCCAACGTGTCGGGATTTGAGTATGACGTGTAATGCCTACTTTTAGACCTGAACTATTGGCAAGATAGACATAGTGGTCAACCATACAATGTTTCTCACCCCAAGAAGGTTCGCGGCATGTTCCAAGATGATGATGACAGGTTTCTGGCTTCATAATACACATGTCGCACTGAGCAAGTTTAGTCATACAAGGGTAACAAAACCCTTGAGAGTAGCTTTTTTTAGTGCCTTTACCGCAATGTTTGCACGCTATCTTGCCAGAAAAATGCAAACTAATCGTTTGACCTATCAAGGGATTTAATTCAATAGATTGGGCCTGACTTTGGTCTTCTATTGCGGCCAAAGGCAATTGATATTGCACTAAGTTATCATCGTTTAAGTGGGCTGTTAGCTTTTCTAAGGAACCTATTTCACTGATTGGCATTTATACTCTCTTCTTATTGAATATTTTATTAAAATTTTACTTTCTGACGGGCTTGTTTAACTGATTTTCTATTGGCTTTAGTTTCTAACCTTCTTTTTACTGAGCCTCTTGTAGGCTTGGTCGCTTTTCGTTTCTTTTGTACTACCATCGCTAACAGTATCAATGCTTTCAAACGCTCTAATGCATCTTGCCTGTTCATCTCTTGTGTACGGTGAGATTGCGACTTAATAATAATGATACCATCCGACGTGATTCTACTATCAGATAACGCAAGTAACCTTTCCTTATATATACTGGGTAATGAAGAGCGCTTAATATCAAAGCGCAAATGAATAGCAGTAGCGACTTTATTGACACGTTGTCCGCCGCTACCTTGCGATCTAATCGCATTAAGTTCGATTTCCCATTCAGCTAGGGTGACATTATTTGATATTTCTAACATGGTTTCATTGGTCTTAAAGATCAAAATGACATAGGTTACTACTCGCATTTTTCAGCAAATATTGTGTACTATATCAAACACTATCTTATTGCTTACTTTTATCAGAACAAAATACATGAAAAATACTTGGTACACCTATTTGGTGCGATGCAATGATAATAGTTTATATGCAGGCATAACTACCGACTTATCACGTCGAGTTGAAGAGCATAATAACAGTAAGTTAGGTGCCAAATATACCCGTAACAAGCGTCCTGTAACACTAGTTTACGCAAAGAGTTCAGAAAATAGAAGCCAAGCCAGTAAATTAGAATACGCGTTAAAGAAGTTACCAAAAGCAAAAAAAGAGCAACTTATCGAGCAATATTTAATAAACGAGACAAACTAAGTCATGATACTCAGTGGTCTGCTTTCTCTTATTATATCGCTTTTTTCTTCGATTTAGCCGCTAACTACTGATAGAATGCGGCGTTTTTGTTAAAAATTGAAGTTGTTAGTTATATGTCATTAGAAAATACACAGAATAAAAAAATGTTCATCGAGAACTATTGCGCTATTGATCAAGAGAAAATCAGTTTCACTCGCGAGCAAGGTAGTACGTTTGCCAAGCAAGTTGCTGATGACTTCAACCCCCTACATAATGTCGATGCAAAAAAGTTTTGTGTTCCTGGTGATTTATTATTCTCCATCATTATCGCTAAGTCAGGCTTACATAAAAAAATGACTTTTGATTTTTCAGGTATGGTTAATGACGGCGTAGCGCTAACATTCCCCACTGAAATTAAAGATAGCGCTGACATTGTAGATGACAATAATAAAACGTATTTAAGTGTTAATGCTTGTGGTGAAAAAACGCATTGCCCTGCATTAATTGATGCGCTAACAAAAGCTTACGTTGACTTTTCTGGTCATACTTTCCCTGGCATATTAGTAAAGCTCATGGCTGAAAACAATGTCATGATTAATCCTGCAAGGCCTATGGTTATGTATCAAAGCATGTCTATTGACTTGTTTCGATTAGATGTTAAAACGTTAGAATTAAAGCTGGCGGAAACTAGCCTAACCATTGATGGAAAACGCGGTGATACATGGCTAGAGTTTGATTTAATTTCAAACGGTGAGCATGTTGGCCACGGTAAAAAACATATGCTGATGAGTGGTTTGCGTGAGTATAACCAAGAAAGTATTGACTCATTAGTAGAGCAGTACCGTCAAAGCAAAGAAAGCTACCAAGCTTAACCTCCTTTTATTAATTATCCCAAGCAAAGCTATTTATTCTTTATAGCTTTGCTCAAACACCCGTTTTTGCGCTATTCGGTATTCGCTACAATAAGCAAAAGTACTTATTGCTTTTGGCTTTAAGCATTGCTCTGGTTGTTGATAAAAATTAAGCCAAGCTTGTTGCATTTTACCTTGATAACTGCTTTTTAATGCTATCGCCCTATCTGTTTTAAAAGGCGAGTTAGCATACTTTTTAGCTTTAAAATTAAATGCTAATGGCTTATTTTTCTTCTTTGCATGACTAGCATATGCTTTTTTTTTGGATGCTTTTTGTTTTTTCTTCTTTTTACTTGTTAACTTTACCTGCTTACTTTTGCCATAACTTGGGTGCTCACATTGCCACCATTTATCTCTCGCTTTATCTTCTCTAGCGCGCAAACTTTGCCCGCGCTTAAGCGAATAACTACTACGTTGTAATGACTGAATCTGGTGCAATTTTTCAAGTAAGGGTTTACATCTTTTTTTGGCTTGCACATTAAAGCTGAACAAAAGGCAAAGTAAAACATAAACACAGAAATAGTGGTAATAGCGCTTATTAAACATGACACATCCTTGTGAATAAAATAAGTTTTTTAAATTATAGTCTAAAATAACAAAGTGTACTTATCACGACGAAAACACGTTACAACATAAACAAGGATGTTTATCATGAATCGATACCTCTACGTATTTTTATTTTCTTTTATCATCACTGCCTGTAGTACCTCTCATGCTGCTACAAAACCTTTACTTCAGCACGGTATCAGCTATAGCAACCAAAGCGATATAGTAAATAATATTCATCTATATTTTGTATCAGAAAAGCTTGATGGTATGCGTGGCTATTGGGATGGTAAGAACCTCTATTCTCGACAAGGTAATAAAATCAATGCACCGACTTGGTTTACAATGCATTGGCCTAATACACCATTAGATGGTGAGTTATGGATTGAGCGAAATAGCTTTCAACGCTTAATGTCTTGTATTAAATCAGCAAATAACTCAAATTGTTGGCAAACAATACGCTTTTATCTCTTTGATATGCCACTTCATCAAGGTAATTTTGAGCAAAGGATAACCGCCATGGAACTTGCCATAAAACAGAGCCCTTCACCTTATTTAGCTTTGATTAAGCAATATAAAGTCAACAATATTCAAGCACTAGAGAGCAGATTAACCCAAATAACTAAACAGGGTGGCGAGGGGTTAATGCTTCACAAAAGTACGGCGTTCTACAAAATAGGAAGAAATAATGATCTTGTTAAACTAAAAACACATCAAGACGATGAAGCAATAGTATTAGCTCATAATGTAGGTAAAGGAAAGTATCACAATAAACTGGGCTCATTGCTGGTAAAAAATAACCAAGGAGTCATTTTTAAAATAGGCTCAGGCTTCACTGATGATGAACGCAATAACCCACCTAAAATAGGCAGCACAATTACCTACCGATACAATGGAAAAACCGATGCAGGCATACCAAGGTTTGCTCGATACTGGCGTATTAGAAGTAACGATTAAAACCATTAACTTTTAACCCCCACTGCAATGACAAGCTTACACAGCAAAGCATTATTAACGTATAATGCGTTAACTTTATCGTTTTACCTAAATAATCAGATATGCTTTCATATATTTCTGCTGAAGATCTTTCACAATGCCAGCGTTTATTTCATGGGCGTGGCCATGCCTACCCAGAGTTATCCCATATAAATATCGATTGGTTTTCCCCTGTTATTCTGATTACCTTATACCAAGAGGTTGAACAGCCATGGTTAATTGATCTTGCTAAGCAATTAAAAGCTAAATTCGCAGAATGTACTTCAGTACAAGTTCAATATCGCTGTCGAAAACTTGCTCCGACAGAATTATTAATTGGTGAATGTATTGAGCACACCATTGTCAACGAACTTGAACAGCGCTACAACATACACTTTGGCAAAGCACAAAATTCTGGACTTTTTCTCGATATGAGAAATGGACGTGAGTGGGTTAAAGAGCACGCACAAGACAAAAATATACTTAATTTATTTTCTTATACCTGCCCTTTTTCTGTGGTTGCAATTGCAGGGGGAGCAAATAAAGTAGTCAATATTGATGTCAGTAAATCATCTTTAAGTAAAGGGCGTGAAAACCATCGCTTAAACGAGCACCCATTAGAGAAAGTAAAATTTGAAGGTGTTGATATCTTTAAATCTAATAGTCGGATCAAAAAACACGGCCCATACGATTTAATTATTAGTGATCCTCCAACATTACAATTTGGCAGTGTAAACATTATTAAGGACTACGCGAAAATAATTAGAAAAATACCTCAATGGTTAAAGCCAGGTGGGCAAATTATGTTATGCCTTAACTCGCCTGATTTAACAGAAGATTTTTTAACAGAACAAGTAAAGCTTCACTGTCCTGAATGCCAATTTGAACAGCAAATTAAACCACCTGAAGTTTTTAAAGAAGCGCATCAAGGCAAAGGCTTAAAAGTACTCATTTTTACCTACTTACCTGCATAGTTTTTACTTAACAAAAAAAGCTTAACAAATGAATTAACAAAAAATAGCCTAGCAAAATTTGCTAGGCTATTTGTTCTCAATATAATGCTCTAGCGCTATTTAACCTGTTACAAACCAAACAAGTTATAGCCAAAGAATTTAATCGCAACAGTATTTATAAATATCGCTAAAACAATAGCAGGAATAAATGTCCCTAGTGAAAAGTTAATATACTTTTCGACCCAAGAGCCGATATAACCGTCATTACCTACACTTAACTCTGTTGATAGTTGGCTTTTCTTCCATCGGTAACTTACGAATACACATAATAAAAAGCCATTTAACGGTAAAATAGTGTCGTAAAATACATCGTAAATCACATCAAAAAATGATTTATTGGCTCCCGCATATTCAGTAAATTCAGAGAAGAAAGACACCATACCAAACGAAGTGGTTGCGAATAAGGTCAAAACTCCTGCTGTAAGCGTTAATATAAATAGTGCTTTCTTACGAGTATGATTTTTCTCGGTAACTAAATACGAAACAGGTACTTCAATAATAGAAACTAACGAGGTAATGGCTGCAAAGAAAACCAGCACAAAAAAGAAAGTCGCTACCGCACTTGCACCAAAATAGCCAATAGAGGTTTGCAAAGCCAAAAATATTTTTGGTAAGAACGTAAAAATTAACGAAACAGAACTATCACTTAACTCACTCGGATTAACATCAGGGTTAAAAGAAAAAACCGCAGGTAAAATCATTAACCCAGCAATAAAAGCAACACCAGTATCCGTGATGGCAACTAGTTTTGCCGAGTTTGGAATATTCGTTTGACGATTTATATAAGAGCCATAAGTTAACAATATCCCCATACCTAGCGATAGTGAGAAAAAGGCCTGAGACAACGCACCATTGACAACGCTAGGGGTAATTTTTGATATATCAGGAATAAGGAAAAACTCAATGCCAGCAAAGGCATTATCAAGCGTTAATACAAAAGCCACCATAATAACAAGCATAATCAGCAACGATGGCATTAGCACTTTTGCTGCTTTCTCAATGCCATCTTTTACACCAGCAACAAGAATGAAGTTGACTATAGCCGCGACCGCAATCATGGCTACAAATAAGTACGGGCTTTTAATAAACTCACCAAACCCTGCCCCACTAGCCAAATAATCAAGATTGCCTGATAAAGTGATAACGATATAACCAAATACCCATACGGTAATCACCATATAAAATACGGCAATCATAAACGGCGTTAATACTCCTAAAAAGCCTGCCGCTCCCCAAAAACCACTATTTTGACTTAACGATTTATATGCACCTACAGGCTCTTTTGCTGTTTTTCTACCTACGGCCATCTCTGCAATCATTACAGGTAAGCAAATAAGAAATACAAACAAAGCGTACATTATTAAAAATGCACCACCACCATTTTTTGCCGCATTAACAGGGAAACCAACTAAGTTTCCGATACCAACAGCAGATCCCGCAGCAGCTAAAATAAAACCAATGCGTGAGCTAAAATTCTCTCTAGATGAGGCCATACGTTTCCTTCATTATTTTTATTAGAATAGTTTTATGTGCGTTATTAGAAAAACGAAACGTCTTAGATGCTAACAAGCTTTATCAAAGATGTCTTGCTAGAAAATGAAAAGCTTTTTGCTCAAATGTAACTAAAGCCTGCCAACACGCTTTATATTATGCACACCTGAAAGCTTATTTTGAAAATAGTTTAGGGTTCATCATGGTTAAAATGCCTTCAGCTTCTTTAGCTGCACATTCAGCGACATGATTAAGATCATCTTCAGATAACGATAAAGCATCGCATAGTGAGTCATCTATAAGCTCATCTATCGTAAACTTATCAGGATGGCTATCAACTAGAGCTAACCTAGAGGCAATATATAAAACTTTAACATCTTTATTGATTTGAATATCTTTAGCTTCATTGAAATGCCTTATCGGCAATATTATCTTTTCAGGTATCTGCCATATTTTAAGTAACGCAGCCGAAATGTCAGTATAGGTAAAGCCAAGTGCTAATTCTTGTAGTAGCCAAGGGAGTCTATCTGCACTATATTGTTCACAACGTTTGGCTGTTTCAGGGGTGATTTTTGCAACTAAAAGTTCTCCAAAATTTTGCAACAACCCAGCAACAAATAGGCGCTCAATATCTCTAATCCCGGAATGAATTGCTAAGTATTTACTCGCCAAACCACAATAAACACTTATACGCCAAAATCGTTTCAGATCTATCGCTTGATTTTCAAAGTGTTTAAATGCTGACGCTGCCACATCAACTAACATCATATTATAAATTTGCTGAGTGCCTATTATGGTAATCGCCCGAGAAATAGTACTAATTTCACCTGAAAAACTATAAATAGCACTATTTGCAATTTGAAGTAGTCTTGAGGTCATAGAAGGGTCGATGCCAATAACATCTGCAAAATCAGTTATTTCAGAGCTTTCATCTTCCATAAGTGCTTTCACTTTAAAGCAAGCATCAGGTAAAGCAAATGAGCCATTCGCTTGTAATGCATATTTATGTGCGTCCATTTCAACCTCGTTTTACTATTAACAGTGTTTGGAGTGAAAATTTACCAAGTAGTTAACTAACTAGTATTAAAAATACTATAAAAAATGCTTTTTACTAGGGCTTGTTGACGTTTGTGGGTATTTTCAGCAATGCGCTAAAATTGCTTTACGCTATGCTGCACCACTCCTTAATGCATCAGTCAAATGGCACTCCGCTATCTTGCTTTATATGTTCAGTAACAATATAAGTTTGCGTTAAAGAAATAGAAGGTAACGCTGATACTTTTTCGAGTACAAGGCGATATCCATCCATGCCACCAAAGCGAATTTTTAATAAATAGTCATATCCTCCTGCAATTAAATTGCATTCGACAACTTCCTTGATTTTAACCACTTCAGCTTTAAATAGCTTAAAAACATCTGTAGTTGTCCTATCTAAAGTAACATGGATAAAAGCCGTCATACCGTAATTAAGTTTATTAGCATTTAAAAATGCCCCATACCGCTCTATGTATCCTTCATTCTCTAAACGCTTAACTCTATCTAAACAAGGACTCGCACTTAAGTTGACCTTTTTAGCTAGTTCAACATTGGATATACGACCAAACTTCTGTAACGTAGATAAAATCACCTTATCAATTTTATCCAGCGGTTTTATTTTGCCAGTTAACATAATGACATCACTTTATACTTTAAATTTCAAAAAATGCATATTTTAATACTGACATAAAAATGGGATAAAAAAAAGCGAGCACATCAGTACTCGCCTTTATTTATCAGCAGTGATTAACCTAAAGCAGCTTACTCATCTTCTTCAATCAAAGTCATTAACGAAGTATTACCACCAGAAGCTGTGGTATCGATACTGATGGTTTTTTCAGTCACCAATCGCTGTATTAAATTGTCAAAATGTTCCGAGGTGATTACAGGCAATATCGCACCTTGTCGTTGAGATAACTTTTCGCTCATATAATGCTTACGATTACATAGGCTATCTACAACTACACCAGCAAGTGTAGGGTGTGCTAACATTGTTTCTAAGTGATGTAATTTAGCAACCTGCAAAACATTTTCACCAGCACCTGTTGCTATAAACTTATCTCTAAAAGCAATGGCTTCGTCGTAGAACAAATCTGATACCACTGACACTACCGTATTACCCGTTGCTAATGCCGTAACAACTGAGATAACCCAGAAGTGGAATGACACCTCTTTATCAGCAAAACATAATACAATACCGCGATTTTCTAGGTAGATAATATTCGACTCACCTGTTGGCCCTGGTAATTGTGTCGGTTTTTTCATGCGCTTTTCAATGTTAATAAGCTGATTACGAGCCGAAGCTAATGTTCGGTTTAAATCATCAGCCAAATCATCAACGATTTCAACATGAGCAATTTTTGCTAATAACTGTCTTACACAAGAAATACGTGTATTTAACTCTGTTGCACGCCAGTCTTTTTCAGCCCACTCAGCTTTCGTCATCATTCGTGTCGCTTCATGCTGCTGTTCACTGTTACCGCTTAACACTTCTTCTACAATGTCGTTAATTTCTTCTACTGGTGTGGCTTTTTCTTTCACTAACCGTGTTAAGTAATTAGGACCACCCGCTTTAGGGCCCGTCCCAGATAAACCTCTACCGCCAAACGGCTGCACACCAACAATCGCACCAATCATATTGCGATTAATATAAATATTACCTGCTCGAGAAAGTTTCGCTAACTCAATAGCACGGTTTTCTATACGTGTATGAATACCCATTGTTAAGCCAAAACCAGTACTGTTGATTTTATCAACAACTGACTCTATTTCGTCGCCTTTAAAGCGCACCACATGTACACAAGGGCCAAAAACTTCGTCTTTTAATACACTAATATCTTCAATTTCATACAAACGTGGTGCAAAGAAGAAGTGCTCGTTATCAGCAACCTCATCAGAAATTTCACATTGGTAAATCAGCTTGCCATGTGTTTCCATGTACTTGGCATGAGCCGTTAAAGAATCATGCGCTTTTTTATCAATTACTGGCCCTATATCTGTGCTTAATTTGGCAGGGTTACCCACGTGCATTTCCATAAGCGCACCTTTGATCATTTCAATTACATGATCAGCAATGTCTTCTTGCAGAAACAATACTCTTAAGGCTGAACAACGTTGACCAGCACTTTGAAAACCCGATGAGATAACGTCATCAACCACTTGCTCTGGTAAAGCGGTTGAATCAACCACCATACAGTTTTGACCACCCGTTTCAGCAATTAATGGTACTTGATCGCCACCACGTTCAGCTAATGTTTGAGAAATGCGTGTACCCGTATCTGTTGAGCCTGTAAACATCACTGCTTGAACTCTTGAGTCTGGAATAACTACATTACCCACTTGGCTACCGCGTGCGATTAACGCTTGTACCACACCATCTGGTAGTCCAACTGACTCCATTAACTCAATAGTGCGCAAAGCGATAAGACTAGTTTGTTCTGCAGGTTTTGCTAATACAGTATTACCAGTCGCAATAGCTGCAGCAACTTGCCCTAAGAATATCGCTAATGGGAAGTTCCACGGGCTAATACATAATACAACACCACGTGCTTCCATACGTTCATCTTCATTAAGTTCAATAGCGCGAGCCGCATAGTAACGACAAAAATCGACGGCTTCACGTACTTCATCAATACCATCTTGCGCAACTTTACCTGCTTCTTTAATACAAAGGGCTATTAACTCATCCATATGGCGCTCAAGAATATCACCTATACGACATAATAAATCAGCTCGCTCCTGAACAGGTGTCTTTGACCATGTTTCAAAGGTCGCATGAGCTTTATCAATTTGCGCTTGCATTTGCTCAGTCGTTAAATGGGTTTGATAACCAATAATCTCACTACGATTAGCAGGGTTCTTCACCGCGTTTGCGCCATCTGGCACATCGTTTTTATTCAGTAAATTATCAACAAACCAGTTATCTAACGCTACCTTAAGTGGCGTAATTTCTGTAATATCGGTTAAGTCTAAACCTTTTGAGTTATCACGCTCTTTGCCATATAAATCAATCGGTTTAATTATTTGTTTATTGTATTTTTCTTTTAAGCGCTGCGTTTTCTCAACCGGATCCTCTAATAAAGATTCAACTGGCTGTGATTCATCAACAATGGCGTTAACAAACGAAGAGTTTGCACCATTTTCAAGTAAACGACGTACTAAGTAAGCTAATAAATCTTCATGATGACCAACAGGTGCATAAATACGACACTGTATCCCTTCTTCACTGACAATTTGGTCATAAAGTGAATCGCCCATGCCATGAAGGCATTGGAACTCAAAACCTTCTTTGTCATCACCTGCAAGTTCAACAATGGTTGCTGCAGTGTATGCATTATGCGTAGCAAATTGAGGATAAATGCTATCACGGTATTCAAGTAACTTATTTGCACAAGCGTGATAAGAAACATCGGTTGAAGATTTACGCGTAAAGACAGGGAAATGACTTAAGCCATCTTTTTGCGCATTCTTAATTTCTGTATCCCAGTATGCACCTTTAACTAAACGCACCATCATTTTACGATCAACACGAACAGTAAGTTCTCGTAACCAGTCAACCACGTGAATAGCACGTTTTTGATATGCTTGTAGCGCAATACCAAAACCTTGCCAATCGCCTAAATCACTATCAGAAAAAACCGCTTCAATAATATCTAATGAAATATCTAAACGCTCAGACTCTTCGGCATCTACCGTTAAACCAATGTTATAACTTTTTGCTTGTAAACAAAGAGCCTTAAGTTTAGGCACTAGCTCTTCCATCACGCGTGCTTGATGGGTAAATTCGTATCTTGGATGAATGGCAGATAATTTAACTGAAATACCTGGCGTTTTTCTAGGGTCGTTCTTTCCTGCGCCTTTGCTTGCAGCCACTTTGCCTATTTCATCTATCGCATCTTGATAAGCTTTTAAATAGCGCTCAGCATCTTTCATGGTACGAGCGCCTTCACCTAACATGTCGTATGAATAAACATAGCCAAGTTGCTCTTTTTCAGCCGCACGTTGAGTTGCAGCCGTAATGTTTTCACCCATAACGAACTGCTTGCCCATAACTTTCATGGCATAGTTCATTGATTTGCGAATAACAGGCTCGCCTAAACGACCCACTGTTTTCTTTAACAATCCAAATCGATCTTGATTTTTTTTATCTGCATAGCCCACCATAGAGCCTGTTATTAATAACCCCCATGATGATGCATTTACAAATAAAGAGTCACTTGAACCTAAATGAGCGCTCCATTGCCCCTGAGAGATTTTATCTCTAATTAATTCATCTTGAGTATGCTTATCAGGAACACGAAGTAAGGCTTCTGCTAAGCACATCAACACAACACCTTCCTCTGATGAAAGTGAGTACTCATTGAGTAAAGCGTCAATAGCACCATTGCCTTCTTGATCTTTACGTATTTTCAATACCATTTTACGGGCTCGTTCCCACGCCCTACTTCGCGCACTTACATTCACTTCCGCTGAAGGTAAGATATGATCTACGGCAACATTTTCATCAATACGATAAAATTCACGAATTTTTTGCCTAATTGGGCAATCAATTATTAATGAACCAGTAAAAAGCATGTAAGTGTCCTCAAAACAGTTTAATTAAGGCAATAACGACCTGTCTTAGTTATAGTCGTTAATTAATGATATACAATTTGTGGGCGAATTTTATGAGAAAAACAACAGAATGTGCTGGTTATTTTTCAGCTTTTACCAAATTTACTATGGCAAAACCAAAAAAAACAGAATTTAATGCTGATATATACATTGACCAATTTTATAGCATTTAGCATAAAGAATTAACTGCTTAATGCAACATGAACGACATTACAAAAGATAAAATTTAAGGCACTGAATAAATTAAACTTTAAATATTACGACTAGAAGCACTAAAGTTAATAGTATATCGCTTAAGCCTATTTAACAGTTAACTGACTGATATATCGCTGTTCTTAATTACAAATACAGCAATATGATGTGCTAAGCTAACAATCATACCAAGTGAATAAATGAATTGTTCACTTAATGAGAGTAACTGACTAAATAACCTCAGCTCGGGTTAAGAGATAAGTTAATCGTTTGAAAATGTGAGACTTGTGGTTTAAGCAACTCACTAGCTTGATAGTTTTTTCATTCAAGGAAAATTCATTAAGAATAGTTATTCTATTGTTTATGAATTTAACACAGAAGTAAGGAAAAATAGCTGCTAGGGAGCTATTTATTATCCCGAGTTGAGGTTAAGTCATCTTACTCACCCCAAGGTGAAGTTTTCTAATAATGTGAGCAATGATAAGAGAGAAACAAATGTCGATAAAATCATTAATGACTACAGAGCTTGTCACAATCGATGCAAATGATTATTTATCTTCTGTTAGAGAAATATTTGAATTAGTCACTTTTCATCATATTCTCGTTTTAGAAGATGAAATGTTAGTCGGAATAATATCAGACAGAGATTATTTTAAAGCGGTTGGCCCTAGGCTAGGTACTCCAATTGAAACAGAAAGAGATAAAATGCCATTACAGAAAAGAGCCCATCAAATTATGAACAGGAGACTAGTGACTGTTAAAAACAATGCAACGGTATTAGACGTCGTTAGCTGTTTTCATAAATATAAAATATCTTGCGTTCCCGTAATTGATGAATTGAATAAGCCAATAGGTATTATAAGCTGGCGAGATGTTATGAGTGCGCTTTGTAGTCAGATGATAAAGAAGCAATTACATCAAGAGCAAAGTTAAGTTATGTTAAGTCATTAGTAGCAATTAAGAATCAGTTCATTATAAAACTAGTTGCCTAACATACTGCCAATATAAGATGTACAATCAAGTGCAGACATTGGTTTTGCAAAGTAAAAGCCTTGTCCATATAAACAGTCCATTTGCTGGAGCAATTGTGCATCCGCTATATTTTCAATACCTTCGCCCACGGTTGCCATTTGCAAATTAGTCGCTAAATCAATAATTGTTTTAATGATTGCTCTATGATTATCATGCTCATGGACATTATTAATAAATGATCGATCTATTTTCAGTACATCTAACGGGAAGCGATGTAAATAGCTCAAACTTGAATATCCAGTACCAAAGTCATCCAATAATAATTTCACCCCCATTTCTTTAAGTGCTTGCATATTAGCCAATACCACATCAGCATTTTCTAACAATGCTCGCTCAGTCAACTCTATGCGCAAGTTTTTCGGAGATAGCCCTGTTTTCTTCAATATATTTGCTATATCACTCGGTAAACTTTGACTAAAGAACTGCTTACAAAATAAATTACAACTAACATATAACTGGTCATCATTGAATATATTCTGCCAATGCCTAACCTGTTTACAAGAGGCTTCAATAATTTGTAAATCAATCTCTAAAATTAAATCCGTTTCTTCTGCCAAAGGAATAAAATCATTTGGGTAAACAAAACCCCGTTTACGTGATTGCCAACGGGCAAGGGCTTCAAAACCTGCTAATTTATTATTCTCTAATCGAAGGATTGGCTGAAAATAAGGCTCAAATTCATTCCAATCTATCGCTTCTCGAATGTCTGCCTCAAGGCTAAGAGCATTTTGCACTTTTTTATGCATGCTAGCATCAAACACTTCATACCGCCCTTTACCACGATCTTTAGCATGATACATCGCAGTATCAGCATCCCTTAACATAGTATTGGCATTGTCATAGCGTTCATCACTAAATAAAATACCAATACTTGTACCGGTATAAACCAGCTGATTATCAATAGTAAACGGCTGCTGCAAAAACTCTGTGATCCTATTTGATATTTCAAAAGCTTCTTGGTCTGACTCTAAGTCTTCTATCAGCACAACAAACTCATCGCCACCCAATCGAGCGACAGTGTCTTTATCACGAACCAAGGCTTGTAATTCTGCCGCGATAATTTTTAGTAACTTATCACCAGCATGATGCCCTAGGCTGTCATTAACCATTTTGAAACGATCTAAATCGAGAAATAAAATGGCAAATGAGAAATCATTCTTACGATTTTTACATGCAATAGCATGATTCAGTAAATCTATAAACACGGTACGATTAGCTAAACCTGTCAAACTGTCATGGGCAGCAGTATGCTTAAGTAGTTTTTCAGCTTGCTTACGCTGCACGATTTCTTCTTCAAGCGCTAACGTTCTTAATTTAACTTGCTGCTCTAACAGTTCATGGCTTCTGCGTTCAAAGTCAGCCAACTCTCTTCTTTTTATCGCGGCAGAAACATGTTGGGAGACAAAATTTAAAAGTTCGGCATCTTGTTTACTATAAGTTGTGGTTTTAGAATAACTTTGAATAACCATAACCCCAAGCAACTGGCCTGAATAAATTAAAGGTACACCTAACCAAGAATGAGTGTCGTCATCAGGCTTTACTGTTTCTCCTTGACGATACAACGCTTGCATTTCATCTTGTGATAACAGGATAGTTTCTTTACGTCTTAAGACTAATTCTGAGAAGTGGTTAGATAACTTTCTTGATTTAAAGCCTTCTCCACGTGCATCTCTTTTCTCATCAACATAGTAATAAAAATTTAACACTTGTTTTTCAACATCATACTTTGCGATATAAAAATTTGTCGCATTAATCAATTGACCAACAATATTATGCACTTTGGCATAAAATTCATTAATTTCTAATTCTGCATCATTGCTCAATTCAGAGATTCTATATAAAGATTCTTGTAATAACTCAGACTTTTCTCGCTCACGAATTTGAGCCATCAGTTCTTTGGTTCTAGCATCAACCGCATTTTTTAAGCGCTGCTGATCTTGAAGCCTAAGCATTGCACCGACAACATGTTGTGCTGCAAAAGTTAGCATATTGAGATCTTGCTCTGTGTATCTAAGGCTTTTGCTATAACTCTGAACAACGATCACACCAATAACTTCATCGCCATGAATCAATGGTACACCTAGCCAGTCGGTGCCTTGAGAGCCAAACTCTTTTATTTTTTTATTTTCTATTAATTGTTTTCTAAGCGATGGTGTCACCAAAAGTGCTTGTTTAGATTCAACAACTAACGAAGTAAAAGATCCTTCATACTCATCAAAATCTATCACACCAATAGGGCAGTCATCTTTTTCGTCAATATAATAGACAAACTCAAGGGTATTTAATGTTTGATCAAAGAGCACAATATAGAAATTGTTTGCCGTCATTAATGATGCAATAGTGCGATGAACTTGAGGATAAAAATTAGTAAGCTGATCACATTCTTGTGATAGTTGGTTTAAACGAAAAAGTGCAGTATAACGAGCTTGTAAGTCGCTGTTTTTCTGTCGTAATAATAAAAATTCTTGAGTTAAATCGCCTTGATTTTGCAGGTTATTATCGAGTTCTTCATTAAACTTTGTCGAATCATTCATAAAGAAAAAATTTACCCAATAAAAAATTACTCTAATGATTAATTAGAGAAGAAAATCACTAATAGATCAGATGATAAGAAGACGTATTTAATTAACACATAAATCGTACCTAAAAATGAAACACGCCCTAGAGCGTGTTTCCCTTATTGATATTACAACAAATAATATAATTTACCAATGAGCTTATTGCTTAGCTTCAGCCTTAGCCGATTCACGAATTTTTTCAACTTTATGCTTGTTACCACATTTGGCTAATTGCTGGTCATCGCGATAATAACGAATATCAATACAATCATTTTGATATCTGCGTTCTAACTCAGTACGAAGAATAGGCTGCCCTTTAGCATTCATAATTTGTTTGTGTAAAGATTGACACTGCTTTAATTGTTCGGCAGCCAGTGTTATGTCCTCGCATTCATTGCTTGAACTTGAACAGCCTGCTATTAAAGTTACTAAAACACTGGATACTAAAATTCGTTTCTTCATCTTTTGCACTCTCACCATTAATATATTTTTCTTTTGCAAAGATTATACGCAAAGCAAGTGAATATGAGAACAAACATTAATATGAACCTCATTAAAAAATAGAAACGACTTCATTGGTTGTTAAAACTCTGCTTTGGCCTACAAGTAAATTTTTATCTAATGTTAAACTACCGATAGAGTATCGATGAAGTGCTACTACTGGGTTTCTAAAACGGCCGAACATTCGTTTAATTTGATGATAACGACCTTCTTCTAAAGTAACTTGTGCTTGATAAGTTGATAATTTCACAAATTTTGCTGGTTTAGTCATTATGCCTTCAAAGGCAAAATACATTCCTTGCTCAAATGTTTTAGCGTACTCTTCATTTATTGGGTTAGCTAAAGTCACCAAATATTTTTTTTCAACTTTATTATCTGGCTGCGTTAAACGTTCAGACCATCGGCTATCATTGGTTAAAAGCACTAAGCCTGAAGTATTTAAATCTAATCGGCCAACAAGGTGAAGCGCTGACTTATAATCATAATTAAGTAAATCTATCACCGTTTTATGTTTATCATCCACCGTTGCACTTACAACCCCTACAGGCTTATGCAGCATAACGTAACGCGGAATATTATTTTGTAATACAACACCATCAACTTCTATTTTAGTAAAGTAGTCAATGAGACAATCTGCAGAAGTTTCGACAATACCATCAATCAGAACACGTTGTTGTGCAAGCAACAACCGTACTGCTTTTTTATTTAGGTGAGCTTGTTTAACTAAAAACCGATCTAAGCGAGCACGACAAATAGCCAATTAATCATCACCTAAATTGTAGGTAGCTGATAATAATGAGCTATTAAATTTAGTACTTTCGATAACTTAATTCGTAAAAAATCAGCAAGTACTTTGGGTTTTTCAGTTAATAAGGATAATTCTGATGCAGTAAGTGCGATATAACACTCACTTTGTTGTTTTTGCGCGCAATGTAAAACATCATCACTAAAAAATTCAATTTTCATATGGTTATCATTAACTTTTTCAAGAAGCTCTCGCTGCACAATAAAACTCTCTGAAGACATAACGCATAACATTACATTAAGAATATCTTCTTCATCCCCATACCAATTAGCCGTTAGGGTATGAAAGTTTAATTGTGCCTCTAGCTTGTTCAAATTAGAATTAAGCTTCTGAAATTTTTCAGTTAAATCTGATGATGCCTTTATGGTTAACGGCAATTGTTCTGTTATCAGTTCACTCATTTTATTGACCACCTTATAACCTATAACCTATAACCTAATTGCATCATAAATTGCTGTCTATCACTAAAAACAAAATTAGTTTCTGCAATAACAGCCCATTACTCGGTAATATTCCATTGGGCACCAATTAAATAAATATATGAAGAGCTAACATGCTGATCTATTTCTACGGCAAACTTTGTCGTTTGACATGGGTGATTAAAGGGGGGGGGTTAATATATTGTTTCACCGCACCAACCCATATTCGTATCAGCTTCAATATAGTTTACATCAAACACACCTAAAAAATCACTATAAAAGCGCACAACAAAGTTCAACAATCCCTAGAACATGTTGACCTATGTAGATTACTCACTTAGCAACCATTGACAACCACATAAAAGCAAATGCTGATAACACCATAGATTGAATTTATTGATACTAGCGAAAATATTTTCTTACTTGTTATTTATTAGACGATCGGTCTATAATAAAAATATGAACACAAAACAAACAACAGCTCGACGTGGTCGACCACCTAAAATTGCAAGAAACAATCAAGACACAAAAGCTGAGCTATTACGAAGCGGATTAGAGTTACTAACCAAACAGGGCTTCTCATCTTCAGGCATAGACTCAATTTTAAAAAAAGTTGGCGTGCCTAAAGGGTCTTTTTATCATTATTTTGATAGCAAAGAAGCATTTGGCCGTGAAGTAATCGATAGTTATGCAAAATACTTCGAGAAGAAACTTGATACACACTTACTTAATAATGCCAATAAACCACTAGATCGACTAGCTAGTTATGTAAATGACGCCAAGGAAAGAATGGCGCATTATCAATTTGAGCGAGGGTGCTTAATCGGCAATTTGGAACAAGAAGTAACCCTCTTACCAACAAATTACCGAGCACAACTCATCAATGTTTTCATAAATTGGCAAAATAAAATAGCCACCTGCTTACAAGAAGCTCAAGAAATTGGTGATATATGCCCATCAGCAAACTGCTGTGAATTAGCAGAACTATTCTGGATTGGCTGGGAAGGCGCTGTCAGTAGAGCAAGGCTAGTTCAAAGTACCACGCCATTAACGCTGTTCTTCGAGCACTACCTAAAGAACATCAAGCTAACCAATTAATTTTATTAAAAGTATGCACCTTAACTATTAAGGAGTATTTATAGACGATCAGTCTAAATTTGGAGGTTATTATGATTAAAGCAATTGTTATTGAAAAAGACGAACAAGGGTACCGAAGTAGTCTGCAAGAAATAAATGAGACCTTCTTACCTGAGGGTGATACCGATGTAGAAGTACTGTATAGCACGTTAAACTATAAAGATGCCTTAGCTATTACTGGTAAAGGCCCAGTTGTTAGGCAGTTCCCAATGATTCCTGGTATAGATTTAGTAGGTAAAGTAACGAAGAGTAAATCTGATAAATTTTCTCCTGATGATTTAGTACTCTTAAATGGTTTTGGTGTTGGCGAAACACATATGGGAGGACTAGCAGAAAAAGCCACTTTAAACAGTGACTGGCTTATCCCTCTACCCAAAAAACTATCGCCGAAACAAGCCATGGCAATCGGTACCGCTGGTTATACTGCAATGCTTTGTGTTATGGCTCTAGAGAAAAATGGTGTAACACCTGATAAAGGTGAAATTTTAGTTACAGGAGCAAACGGTGGTGTCGGCAGTTTTGCTATTGCACTACTTGCCAAACTTGGCTATCAAGTAGTGGCCTCTACAGGTAGAGCTGATCAAAGTGAGTATTTACATACATTGGGTGCTAATGAAGTTTTAGACAGAAAAACTTTATCAGAGCCTGGTAGACCACTAGCAAAAGAGCGCTGGGCAGGTGCTATTGACTCCATTGGTAGTCATACTTTAGCTAATATTTGTGCCAGTATAAAATATGGCGGTACGGTAGCAGCTTGTGGTTTAGCACAAGGCATGGACTTACCATCAACGGTAATGCCTTTTATTTTGCGCGGAGTTACTTTAGCTGGCGTTGATAGCGTTATGCGCCCCATTGAAGATAGAATTGAAGCATGGCAACGTATTGCCGACTTGCTAAGCGATGCAACATTAAATGAAATTAGCCACACTATTTCACTTGATAATGTGATTGAAACAGCAAATAAGCTTATGAATGGTCAGATCAGAGGCAGAGTGATTGTGGAGTTATCGAAGTAAACGATACCGTATTGCGCTCTCTTTCGTGGAGCGCACTTTCTGCATTATTTCGTTTTAACATAGAAAAATTTAACAAGCGCTATTGATATCGCCACCTTTATCCGCAAGTAACTTAATCAATGCGCCAGGCTCAATGGGTCTACTAAACCAATATCCTTGTATTTCATCACAGTCTAATGCTGTTAAAAAATCTACATGTTCGAGCTCTTCTACACCTTCAGCAATAAGCGATAAACCAAGGCTTTTACCTAAGGAGACAATAGTTTTGATAATAGCTTTGTCTTCATCGTTGTTGTGACAATCACGAATAAAGGACTGATCTATTTTTAACTTATCAATAGGGAAACGTTTTAAATAAGAGAGTGACGAATAACCAGTACCAAAGTCATCGATAGATAGGTGTAACCCCATGGCTTTAAGCTGCTGAAGTACAGATAAGGTGTTTGCTTCATTATGCATAAACACTCCTTCTGTAATTTCTAACTCTAAATTTCTTGGGGCTAGCGAAACGTCTTTGAGCACTTGCTTCACCATTGTACAAAATTGTGGATGGCTAAACTGCCTTGGTGATACATTCACAGCAACAACAATATCGTTATAGCCCAACTCCACAAGTGTTTTAGCAAATAAGCAAGCTTGAGTCAGAATCCATTCGCCAATAGAAACAATTAAGCCAGACTGCTCCGCTAAAGGAATAAAGTCAGCAGGAGACACCACACTGCCTTCGTGCTGCCAACGAACTAGGGTTTCGATACCTGTTACTTTATTGTGCTGTATATCAAGTTGAGGTTGATAGACAAGAAACAACTCATCATGACTTATTGCTTGTCTTAATTTATCGACAAGTTCATTACTACGCTGAATTCCTTCACTAAAATCAGAATCATAAATAGCAAAGTTTTCATGTTCGTTATTAATCGACACAGCCAACGCCATGTGAGCATCTTTGATTAGGTTATTTCTATCAGCGCCATGCAATGGATAACGACTATAACCAAAATCAAGCTCAACAAAATATTCACCGCTGTCGGTAATAATAGACGATTCAGCAATGGCAGTGATATGTTCCGTTAATTTTTTCAGCGCCACTTGGCTTTTACTTTGCGTGCACAATAAAGCGAATTGTCCGTCAGCCACTTGATAAAAGCGCACGCCGCTAGGTAAAGATTTTGAAATAGTACCCGCTAATACATTCACTAATTCTGTTACGGTATCCCCTCCTAAGGTACTTATTTTATTATCAAAATCTTTAATAGCAATAACACCTATTGCAAACGCCTTTTCGCTAATAATGATGTCGTCAACATCATTATTTAACTTATATTGGTTTGGTAAATTAGTTTCTTGGTGATAAAAGGCTAAATGGTTGACTTGCTCTTGTGCAATTTTTTCTTCTGTTACGTCTTTGATATGAATATCATAAGCATCCATTTCTTCATGCCAATAAATGCTAATTTGTAAAATACGCTCTTGAAAAGTTTGTTCAAGCACAACACTATGTTCAGTTGCTCGACTTAATTTTTCCCGCAAAGACATAAAATTACTCGGTAATAATGCCTCTACATTCTTTGCATCATAACCAACACAACTCAATAATTTTTGACATGCTGGATTAGCAAATAAAATTTCACCTACATTATTAACACTGATAATAGGGTTAGGGTTTTGTTGTGAGAATAACGCTAATTGCGTATTTTTTGCTTGTGTTAACATATATTGTCGAATATACCATGACACTAACCCAGCAATGAGTACGATTGAAATACCGTAAATTAATACTAACTGATGTGAAAAAGCCATTTGAGCTAACGTCGCTTGATGTCCTTCTTCAACTGTTTCGCTCGTTTGTTGTTCAATTGATTTTAACGTCGGTAGCAACTGTATTCTAATAGCCGATACCTGAGATAAAATAGTACGCATTTCATCCCAGTTATCGTCGTTTACCTGCATAGCTTGGTAAAAATCAGTAAATAATTGTTCTATCTGTTGCTGTCTGAGTGCGATTTCTTTAGCTTCTGCTTTAAACCGAGGTTGCGATAATACTTCACTAAAGTGCATATTGAAGGTTTGACGAATATTTTTAGAAGATTGTAGAAAAACATCATCATTCTGAGATCGATAATACTCATAAATAATGCGCTCTTGTTCACTAAGATCGGCTATTAACTCATTAATGCTAATTAAAATAGGTATCCGTTGCTCTACGACATCAACAGTATTTATTTTTACTTTTGCCGTTGATTGATAAACCACCCAAGATAAAGCTAAGCCCATCAAAATAATTGTTATGGCTAATAAAGAGGCACGTAAGAGAAATGGCGTTGTTATTGACTTCATAGTTGGTGCAAAGCTCCCTTTAATATAAAGGACAGTTGTTATTCAATTAAAATTACAGCATAACTTTCATTTTTAATAAAAGTTATGCTGTAATAGTGTTAACAAAACGATTAAAAAATTGACACTATATTGAGAATGCCTTTGAATAATGTTCAATCACCCTGTGTACGAAATTGCTGCTTAAACGAACAAGATATATGTTTAGGTTGCTTTAGAAGCTTAAAAGAGATTACACAATGGAGCTCAGCAAGTAACCAAAGCAAGCTAGCGATCATTGAAAAAACTCAACATCGCCGTCAACAACAAAAACGGTAAAGACATCACAAAGTGAATAGTAAAAAACGATAATTCTTTACTATTTTTTGAAGCTATCTTCCTCAATTGATAAAGCATATTCTTTAAACTCCATATCAGCCTTTAAAATATGTTTTGCTAACCATTTATATAAAAACATAGCGACTTTATGATGAACTTCTAAATCATAGTCATTTAGTTTTTCTTTAATAACGAAAAACTTTTCCCTCAGTTCATTATGCTGTATCACGTGCTCTTCGGTTTTAGGAAAGTTTATTTGTCTTAATAAGTTTTCTTCACATTCAAAATGCAAATCAATATAAGAAATTAAATTATCAAAAATTGCTACGGTTGCCGCTTTACCTTCTTGCTTAAAAAAATCATTAGTCATTGCAAACAACATTTTATGTTGTTCATCTAACTCTGCATTGCCCACAGTATATTCTGGCAACCATTTAATTTCTTGCGTTAATTGGCCAGATTTTCCAGGTATAATATCGATTGGGTGTTTAACGGCTTTCGTAACACTTTTTAAAATAATACTTTTTTTAGAAGGTTTTATTAAGTAACTACTTAGCCCGTAAGTTATCCATTGATTAATGGCTTGCTTATCTCGGTCATGAATGTAAGCAATTATTGGTAAGTGATTATGCATTGCTCTAAGCTGCTGAGTAATTTCTAATCCATTAATTGAAGGTAAATCATAAGCTAATAAAACCACATCAGGCTCAAATATTTCTATCTGATTTAAGGCATCTTTACCGTCGTTTACTAATAAATATTTAAATACCGTTTCAGCAAATATTTCTTCAATCACTCGAGAGAATAAATCAGAGGGTTCTGCAATTAATATTTTATAACTGGATGTTTTATGCTTTTGTTCGCTGCCTTCAGTAAAAGCGTTTGGATTCACGCCTAAGGTTGTCTTTCTTTTAGGTGCATGATAGCTTT
The DNA here is from genome assembly GCF_003545765.1 of Colwellia sp. RSH04. Lineage (GTDB taxonomy): Bacteria > Pseudomonadota > Gammaproteobacteria > Enterobacterales > Alteromonadaceae > Colwellia. The sequence goes on from NZ_QXIO01000003.1 coordinate 120,152, forward strand.
CAATATTTTGCTTTATTGACTGGCTATTAATTTTTAGCTCAACCATTTGCTGTAAAATGCCATCAATATTAGCGGAAATCGATTCATTCATTTCACCAAAATTAACACCAACAAGTTCGCTAAGCATCTCTTTAGCTTTGACATTTTCTTCTAAGTTATTGGTAGCGGTTAAAATGTTATCTTCACATTTTGAGGCTTCATGGGTAAAAGATTTTTTAAGTGTTACGCCATGTTCAATACACGAAGCTAATTGATCTTCACCATCAGAAATAAGTTTTTCAATACTATTATTTTTATGGCTTTCAATAATTTTCAATTCGTGCAATAGCACAAGCTTTAACCGATAAGGATCATTTAACGGGTTAATAATGGCATAGTTATCGAATAAACCATTTTCACACGCTAAAAAGGCACACTCTTTTTCCTTATTATGTATTAATAAAATAGCACTGTGTGGTGCAATATTTTGTTCATATTCTTCAAGGTAATCGATATAAAACTGAATGGTATTTTTAACATTATTAGATGAGAGTAAAACCACTTTGGGTTTCAATTCAACAATATCATGAAGGGTATCTAGGCTAAATTTATAGGTTTTAAACTCTACCTCTAACTCCATAACTTGAGTAATCGCACTTTCAACGGTATCCCTGTCTTGGTAAATCATCACCACATCAGGGTGATTAGGTAAATTTACATGCTTCATTCACTATCCTTGCAATGAGTATCAGTTCTAGCGTTGAACTGTATTAACCATTGCTCAAACTCACTGGCTGGCAATGGTTTACTATATAAATAGCCTTGCTGGTTATAACACCCAAGTTGAATTAATTTATCGGCTTGTTGTTGGGTTTCTACCCCTTCTGCAATCAACTCTACATTAAAAGTTTTTGATAGTAAAATCAGCGCTTTTACTATCGCTGCATCTTGTTTTGAATGAACAATTTTATCAATAAAGCACTTATCAATTTTAACATTATCAATGGGGAGGTTTTTTAGCCGTTGTAAAGAAGAGTAACCAGTACCAAAATCATCGATAGCTATTTTTACCCCTAAACCACGTATAGCGGATAAAATAGGGTTATGTAAACTATTACCTTCAGAAAATACTGACTCTGTCACCTCAAGTTCAATGGCATCTCCAGGTAACATTTCTTCTATGAGAACATCTCTTACTTGTGATAATAAATCATTTCTATCAAACTGTCTCAGTGAGACATTAATTGCCATAACACCAGTAAATACATTGCTTATGCGCCATTCTCTTAATTGATGACAAGCTGTTTTTAACACAAAAAGGCCAAGCTCTTTTATAGCACCATTTGCTTCTGCAATAGGAATAAATAAATCTGGGGAGATAATACCTTGTGTAGGGTGTCTCCATCTTAAAAGACATTCAATACCGTAAACATGTTTCTTTTTCGCATCAATTTGCGGTTGATACCACACTTCAAAATTTTGATTTTTAATCGCATTTGAAATTTCGCTTTCAAGCTCTAAGCGCTGGGTAATTGCTCTTTTTTCTTTAGTATCGAATAATAAGAAATGATTACCGCCTTGCTCTTTCACTTTTAACATGGCAGTGTCCGCGAAAGAGATAAGCTCTCTTATATCTTCGGAGTCTGCAGGATATTGGCTAATGCCAATACTCATAGTGACTTTAAATTCACCATATTTCGTGTCAAAGGGCTTTTCAAAAAGAGACATAATTTGCAGACAAATTTTATCGACATTTTTTATTGCTTTTTCCCCGTCAATAATCACTATAAACTCGTCTCCGCCTAAACGAGCTATCAAATCATTATCTCTTAACTTAGCGTGCAGGCGATCAGCAACATGTTTTAATAATTCATCACCCACTTCATGTCCCATCGAATCATTGATAAATTTAAATCTATCTAGATCGCAAAAAAGTACAGCAAATCTCTCATTAGTTTCCTTACCTACCTCACATAAATTACGAAGTCGTTCAAACAATAAATTTCTGTTAGGTAAACTGGTTAATGGGTCATGATAAGCATGAAAGAGCTCTTCTTCTCGTGTTTTTTTTCTCGCACTAATATCGGTGAATTGTGCAATATAATTAGTAATTTCTTCGTTTTCATCTCTAATACTAGAAATACTTAACCATTCAGGGTAGATTTCACCATTTTTACGTTTATTCCAAATCTCGCCTTGCCATTCTCCTTGTTTTTTCAACTGGCTCCAAAAATCTTGATAAAACGCCTTTTCTTGCCTGCCTGAATTTAATATTGCTGGGGTTTTACCAATCACTTCTGATGGCTGATATCCGGTGATTTTATAGAAACTATTATTAACTGTTAAAATATTACCGTGCTTATCTGTAACGACAATGGCTTCATTAGAGTGGTCAAAAATCTGCTCAATAATGGATAACTTTGATTTTGTAACATCAATAAAGCTGACATTATTAACGATCAGAATAATGCAACTTTCATTATTCTGTACTTGAGTGAAATAACTCACCTCAACGGAAAATTTACTGTTATCTTTCTTGACAAAGCACGTGTGAAAATGACCGAAATCACTACTTTTTAAACTAATTTCTAATTGTTGTGATAGGTGACACGTAAGTACATCAACATACTTATCTAACAACTCTGAATGTAAAAATTGAGTCATTTCAAGAAACTGCTCATTAACATCAATAATAATGTAATTTTTATCTAAAGTAACAATACCCGTAGAAATTTCTTGAAGGGCTGTCTTGTCAAAAAAAGACATGCAATATTTCCTTGTTAATAAACGCACTAGAAGATTTTTATTCTTTATTAATTAATAGCACCTTATGAAAATCTTTCCACTATTTCTCTGTAACTAAAGGTAAGGATAATTAATAAGTTGAGTGCCGTTAGAAAGAATGATTGTTAATCAAAACGGGGGAATAAAACGCATGCGTTTAATGAGATATCAAGCAAGTGTTTTTAAGCCATGACATTAGCTCAAGCTGGTATTTTTTACTCCATGCTCTGGCTGCTTGTATTTCGTTTATTTTATCGACAACAACTAATGACGTTGCATCAATAATCATTTGGTTTGTTAGATTTATTTCCTTAATAAATTCATAAACGCATAAATTGTATTGTTTGAGCTTAGGCCAAGCAGCTTTTTTAAGCCATCCATTCTTAGGATTAGCGCAGTCTTTAGTTAACTGCTTATTAATTCCCCATTCAGGAACTGTTTCACATTCGGGTGAATAAGGTGGAAACTCAATAAATTGGCCAGTTAAATGCTCATCAGTCCAATTAGGGCTCCAATTTAAGATAAGAATAGGTTGTTGTTGTTTGATAGCATTAGATAACTTCTGCCATAACGCCGCTTCATTCGATGATCGATCAATTTTATAATCCAACCTTAATGCCCTAATTATGTCTGCATCGTCATAATCCCATACACCTGTGTAATATACACCTTGACCACGAGAGTTCTCTGTTACAAAAAGCGATTTACACGTTATTAATGCTCGCCAATCAGGCAGCTCTGGACACAACTTTTCTAGGTATTTTGGATACCACCAATCTTCAGTAACTATTGCATCATGTACTCCCATATCAAGTAATGATGCTTTCTCGACCAGTTTAGTAAAAACCTTCGCCATAGAAGGTTGCCAAACCTCTAACTGAAAATGAACTGTTCCGCGCTGCAATGCCCCCCATTGTTCATCGACACTAATATCAATAAATTCGACTTGTTCACCTTGCTTACTCAGTAGTTCACCAATAGCTAACGAAATAACTCGCTGACTAGTCCATTGGTTTAAAGGAATAGAAATTATTGATTTATTTGCCATGACAGTAGCCGTAAAGCTAATGCTAATAACAAATAATAAAAGGAAAACAGTCAATTTAATCATGAAAAAGGTACTGGTCTACAAGCATGACATATCCTAAAAAGTATAATTTTATCGAGTAAATCCTTTTACAAAGTATATGAAGTAAACCTGAGTATTGCGAGAAAGCAAGCAAGAGTGCAATTAGACATAAGTACCAAGTTAGATACTGTTAGGTACAGTGAGTAAGCAATTAAAAACACTTTCTCACTGTTTAATATAGATGTTCAATTAATGAGAATGATTTGAAGAGATGTTATCCCCTTCATTATGATTTAAACCAGCGTGTTGATGCTCAACAAACCCTTGATTAATCATCGACGATAAAAAGTATCATTTTCATTATCACCAATATCTGCATAATCTGTAGATTTATAATCGAGTAACTGAGTAAACTTCTCTTTAGCCTTATCGCTAGCAAGACTGTACTTTACCAGTGACCATTGAGATATTATTTGCTCTGCTTGTGATACTTTTAGTGACTTAATTAACTTAAGATTAGGTAACCAAACTAGTTGATATGTTGTTTCTGCTGATTGATAAGTTAGAACTTGCTCTGTATTACAGGCTTCACCTGTACTCTTTACCAGCTTCATTTTAGTTAAAAATTCCTCATTAATGAGTTGATATTTCGTATGCCAATCAAAGGAGCCTGTTATCTCATCTGCTTGGTATTCAATAACGCGCTTTTCATGATCAAAAAATCGATTTAACATTAAACGATTGTGGCTGGTTTTAGTCCACCACAGACCAATATTATTGTGCTCATATTGATGTATAACTTGGTTATCCAAGCGATATAAATTTAATTGCTGAAGTGTTTTGTTTCCTTGTTTTGTCACATCATTAATATCATATTGCGCAAAAACATGTTGTTGTTCAAGCTGGCAGCTATTGGCATCATCTGCCTTAGCATTTAGCATGAATAGCCAACAAAAAAGTAGAGCTAGATATTGGTTTATATTCATAATAATTATCCCCAGCAATGCTGATACGCTTTTATTTGGGTACCAGCATTGCTTTATTAATTTTTATTAATTCAACACAGCTTCAGCTTTATTAGCCAATGAAGCAGCACGGTTCATAATATGAAAAATAATACTTTGTTCATTAGTACCCGCGACTAAATGACTTCCTGGTCCGATAGCATAAACACCAACATCTTCACCTGCATGAGTTTCTGAACTTTTAGGTACTAAAGCTTCCTGATGAAAACCAGGCGAGCTTGTATCAATGCTAGTAAGGTCTTGCCTCGCTGTGATAATGTCATGAGCGTACCCTGCATCGGCATCAGTTTCTTCCCCTAAATTTTTAAAACCGCGACCATTGGTATAGCCTAAGGTGGTGTAAGGTAAGTTATCTTTCGCTAAAGTAGGTTCGGTTTCACCTACGCTAACAACCTTACCCAGAATAGGGTTGCCACGCTTAGGATAGCCGGCAATAGTAAATACATGGCTATGATCTGCGGTAACAATAATTAATGTTTCTTCTGGGTTGGTATTTTTAACGGCTGCTTCGATGGCGTTTGAAAATTCTATGGTGTCAGTAAGCGCGCTATAAGCACTTCCTGCATGATGACCATGATCAATACGGCCAGACTCTACCGTTAAAAAGAATCCTTCATCATTGTTATCAAGCACATCAATCGCTTTAGATGTCATTTCACTTAACGATGGCTCACCTGCCAAATCATTATGACGATCCGCTTCATAATGCATATGTGATTCATTAAACAACCCCAAGACTCGTTCTGTATTATCAGCATCTAGCGCTGAAAAACCCGCTCTATCAACAACATAGTTACCCATAGGGTATGTCGCTTGCCATTCAGCAGTTAAGTCTCTTGCATCAGTACGATCGCCTTCTATAGCACTTGAAGCATCAATACTATTAAACGCTGCATCTTTAGGCAAAAAGTGTCTGCGTCCACCCCCCAACATAACTTCGATACCATCAATATCGATGCCTGCAAAACGGCTCTCAAGATTTTCTTCAAAGTTAATCAATTGAGAGGCTATATCTTCACAGCCTTGTGCAATGGCAGTATTAGGCATGTCAGAGATATCTTCCCAGTTACGATCCGCAGATTTTGCATAGGTTGCAGCAGGTGTTGCATGGGTAATACGCGCGGTGGAAATAATGCCAGTAGATTTTCCCGCAATTTCAGCCAACTCAAGTGCAGTCACCAACTCGTTGCCAGCAACACTTTCACAGTTACCGCGCGAAACAGATTCAGCAACACCTAATACACCAATATCAGTTTTAACCCCCGTAACCATCGCCGTCATAGTGCCAGCAGAGTCAGGCGTTTGCGCATCAACATTATAGGTTTTTGCGAAGCCTGCAAAGGGGAACTTGTCAAAACTTAATTGATACTCTTCCCCGGTTCCACCTTGCTGTTGTCCTGCTAAAATACGCGCAGCAGTGACTGTTGATATACCCATACCATCACCAACGAATAAAATAACATTTTTCGCTTTACCAACGGCATCGTTAAGTTCATTACTATTTATTAAAGCTTGAGAAATATGTTGTTGACCACCAACAAACCACTCATTCATTTTGGTGTTTTCTACCGTTGTGCCATTGGCCGTAGTAAGTGCTGGTGAGCATAAGTAGTTCGTTGATGTGATCTCACTCTCGCTAAGTACACCATCGTTATTACTATCTAAACCCGAATCAACTTGAATACCACTATTTAAACAGTTTTCATTTCCTACTGGCACATACGTTTGATTAACAAGGCTATTGCTTCCGTTTGCTCCAACAAGACCATCAACACCGTTGTCACCATTTTTACCGTCGTCACCACATGCACAAAGCATCATGACAGCAGTTAATGAGAGTACATTTAATTTTTTCATTTTATGCTCCTACTTATTTAGCCATTAAGCCAAGTGATTCGTTAATGATATGGAAAATAACACTTTGCTCGATAACACCTTGACTAAAGTGAGCACCTGGCCCTATAGCATGTAATGCAACATCTTCGCCGGCATGAGTTTCTGAACTGGTTGGTATTTTAGCTTCTTGATGAAAACCTGGCTGATTGGTATCAATTAAGGTTAAATCTTGACGACCCACAACAGGGTCAGTGTCATATGATTTATCGGCATTGGTTTCTGTTGCCAAGTCTCTAAAGCCACGACCATTAGTGTAACCTAGCGTGGTATAAGGCATGCCATCACTGGCTAAGCTCGGCTCAGATTCACCAACTCCTACCACTTTACCTAAAATAGGGTTACCTCGCTTTGGATAGCCAGCAATGGTAAAAACATGGCTATGATCTGCTGTCACTAAAATTAATGTTTCTTCAGGGTTAGTATTATCAACGGCTGCTTGAATAGCTTTTGAAAACTCTATCGTGTCTGTTAATGCATTAAATGCACTCCCCGCATGATGTCCGTGATCAATTCGACCAGACTCAACCACTAACATAAAGCCTTTATCGTTATTATCTAATACGTCAATGGCTTTGCTCGTTAACTGTGTTAATGAAGGCTCGCCTGCAATATCATTGTGACGATCGACCTCATATTGCATATGAGACTCATTGAAAAGTCCTAACACATGAGATGTTTGGCTGGCATCTAAAGCATCAAAACCCGCTTGATCAATAACATACTGACCCGTTGGATATTTTGCTTGCCACTCAGCAGTTAAGTCACGACCATCGGTACGATCGCCCTCTACGCCACTTGCAGCATCTGTGCTATTGAATGATTCATCTTTTGGCAAGAAATGACGTCTTCCGCCCCCCATCGCAACTTCAATACCATTAACATCAACACCAGGAAAGCGTGCTTCAAGATTACCTTCAAAATTAACCAGTTGAGAGGCTATGTCTTCACATGCATTAGCAATAGCCTCGTCACTCATATCTGAAATGTCTTCCCAGTTACGATCAGCAGATTTAGCATAGGCAGCAGCAGGTGTCGCATGAGTAATTCGAGCAGTAGACACTATGCCTGTAGAAAGCCCTTTAATTTCAGCTAATTCTAACGCGGTAATCACTTCGTTACCTTTCACTGAACTACAATCTCCACGTTGCACCTTTTCACTCACGCCGAGCACACCTATATCAGTTTTTATACCAGACATCATGGCAGTCATAGTACCTGCTGAATCAGGTGTCTGAGCGTCAACATTGTAAGTTTTAACTTGTGCGGTATGCGGAAAAACCTCAAAGCTTAGATACCCTTCTTCACCACTTTTTCCGTTGTTTTGTCCCTGTAAAATTCTCGCAGCAGTTAAGGTAGAAACCCCCATACCGTCACCGACAAACAAAATAACATTCTTAGCTTTGTGTTTATTTTTTTGCTTAACTTTTTGTTGTATTGCTTGTTCATCATTAATGAACCACTGACTTTCTTTTTGAACAGTCGGTAACACATTTGATGTGGCTACCGACGAGAACAAAATAGTTGATATAGCTGAAACTGAGACCCATAAAGAGTTCATAGCGCTTCCTTTATATAATTGAATTTATGTTTGAGTTTTACCTTTTTAGAAAGCAACATCAGCACCACGAAAATACTGAAATCATGCGTCGCTAAAAAGAACCACAAAATGCTATGACGCTAACGTGACAAGTAGATTTAAGTAATATGACCAAAAGGTTAAGAATATATTGATAAAAGATGACACTTAAGTGACTAAGCAGCTGAAACAATAGCTAATAGCAATCAGTATAATAAAATAATCTCTAGCGATAATTTAAAGGCTTATAGAGGCAGGTGATACGTTCAAAACATAACCTAGTATCTACATCGATGTAGGCAAAGCATTGATTGCAGAGAATGGATTGCAAAGAATGGATATTCCCTTGTCAAAGTCCATAGATGACACTGCGTACAAAAAGTATTGCTAAGCAATTAGATCCAGCAACAAATGCGCTTATTAGGGACGGTAAAGCAAAGCGTATATTTCTTGAGTCAAGTTATTCTATTCAAAAATTTGAACAATGGTTAACGATGAGGAAAAGCTGGAAATGATATTATCTATCGCGTCGCTGCGATGCTACTGATTAAACTGCTGATTAAAACGCATACTAAAGTCAAAACGCTCTATTTATTTTTACTTAAAACCCAATATAACCCTTGAGTGACTGTCGTTGGAAAAGCTGTTTCATGGTTTGCATGAGGAATAATAAATAAACGTTGCTTAACATTACTATTGTCTGTTTTTTTCTGCCAATTGGCCAAAAGCTTAGAAAATGCTTGAGCATCTTCAACCATAGTATACTGGCTCTCTAAAGCTTTGGTTTCGCGCTCGCCAATAGCAATAAAAACATTCGCTTTAACATTTTGATTTTTAGCTAATAACGGCGGAGCTAACGCAAATATAGTTTTATTATGAAACCAATAAGACGGGCTACCTAAAATATAATGACGAAATAACTCGGGCTTGGTTAATAATATATAGCTGCCAAGTAAACCACCTAAAGAGTTACCTACAAATATTCTGTTATCTGGGTTTGTTCGGTAATTGTTTTCAATATAACTAAAAACATCTGTTTCAATAAAGCGAATAAACTGATCAGCGCCACCAGTATCTTTTCGCCATAATGAGCTTTTAACGGGTGTGTAATCATAAACACGACTTAAATCACCTCTAGAGCCTTTTTCATAAGAGATACCAACAATTATTGCCTCAGCCATTTTACCACTATTCATTGGATAGCGTGTCGCACCTGACACAATCTGAAAGCTATACCATGCATCAGTTAAATAAATAACAGGGTAATGTTTTTGCGGTGACTTTCTATAAGACTTTGGCAATTTAATAAATAATGGATAGCTGCGTTGAATATGACTGTCTTTTACTTCAATAACCTGACTTCTTGGAATTTCAAAAGGTGTATATGACTCAAACCCTTTAGCATGAATAGTTAGGGTAAAACTGCAACATATTACGATTACTACCGTTAAGTAGTTCATTGCTAAACTTCTCATAACGTATCAATATAAAGATGATGTTGCAGTCGTTTCATTGATTTACTCACCCCAAGGGTTATGTTTAGCTTTTGGCTTTTTCGCCGACGTAGTGCTTTGTTTTTTCCCCCAAGGATCCGCAGGTTTATCGCCCCAAGGGTTAGCGTTGCCCGACGCTCTTTCTCGAGTCTTTTGAGCTCTTTTTATTCTTAATCTTTCAGCATCTTCTAGGCTTAATTCTGCAGGCTCACCTGGTTTTTGGCTCATTGGTACAATGCGATCACGCGGTGGTTTTTCAAACTGTTCATCATCGGCTTTGGGTAAGCTCTTATATTGATATAAATAAAAAGCTTCAACTTTATCTTTTGCCCAATCGGTTTTTTTCAAAAACTTTAAGCTAGATTTAATGCTAGGGTTGGTTTTGAAGCAATTTAAATTAAGGTAAGCGAATAATATTTCCCAACCATAATGATCAACCAACTGAGTTAAGACCTCTTCTAATTTAACACCGTGAAGTGGGTTATTTTGATACTCTTCTTCGCTATACATCACAATTCCTTACCGTTATTACCTTGAGAAGGCGCAATTATAAAATTAGCGCAGCAATATAGATAGCCCTATCAAAAATCATTGCCATATTTTCGACACAATTGCCCAGTGTATTGCCACATTTATGTCGAAAAGGCGCCTAGGTTCATTGCTTTAATACTGATTAGCCTTAACTCGGCTTAACATCTCAAGGAGAATTACTGTGATCAAAGCAATGCCGAAAGAAAAAAAATCGATTTACTACCAAAGTTTTCACCAATATAAAAAGCCACGTCGAATTTGGCCAATCGTACTATTGTGCATAACTGCCCTTATCGGGGCATTGTTTACTCTCAATAAAAGCTATGCTCAACGCTTAAATAATGGTGAAATTTCAAGACATGCCTCATTACCAAATGAGGTAGGTTCAGGGCAACTATTCTTCAACGAGCAAGGCGCAATGGGTAACACGTCAAAACAACCTGCTTACAATAAATCAGCTTTACTAATTAATTCTCGAGCCAGTTTTGATATTAATGGTCTTATTGCCAAAGTCACCGTTGAGCAGTCTTTTTTAAATCAAAGTGACAATATTATTAATGCTATCTATGCCTTCCCTCTACCTGAAAATTCAGCCGTCAATCAGCTACAAGTTCAAATAGGTGAAAGAAAGATTATTGGCAAAATTATGGAAAAAGCACAAGCTAAAAAAGTTTTTCAAAAAGCGTTAAAAACAGGGAAAAAAGCCAGCTTAGTTGAACAACATCGCCCTAACTTATTTACCAATAAAATAGCCAATATTGCCAGTAAAGAACAAATTACCGTGACGTTAACCTATTATCAGCATGTTGAATTTAAACATAATGTTTTTAGTCTCCGTTTCCCAATGAATATTACGCCGCGATTTCAACCTAACAAGGCGACTGATGAGCAAAACTTACTACGCTCTATGGCAGAGCAACTCGCTTTTGCAGGTAGTATAAATAATCAACAAAACATTCAACTATCTATCGCATTAAATGCGGGTGTTCCATTAGCGAGTATTAAAAGCCCTTCGCATGACATTCTCACCTCACCTATTAATCAACACGAACAGGTTGCAAAAGATTCCGTGGTTAGTCACCCCATGTCAGTAAAGTTAAGACATGGTCAAACAAAAATGAATAAAGATTTTATTTTAGAGTGGCAAGCGGCAAGTTCAACCACCCCACAACTTGCAATTTTCAAGGAAGAAGTTAACCAAGAAACTTATGCTTTAGCGATGCTTTTACCACCGCAACCATCACCTTCAGCAAGCAAAAAAAACTTATTGAATGATGAACTTGAAAGCCACTTTACCCGTCAGATCACCTTCATCATTGATACTTCTGGGTCTATGCAAGGCCCATCAATCACACAAGCTAAGCAAAGCTTATTGTTCGCCTTAAGCACCCTAAGTTCACAAGATAAATTTAATATTATTGCTTTTAATTCAAGCTATACAACGACCTTCGCACAACCGCAACCTGTAAACGCACTGAACCTTGAAACAGCCAAGCGCTTTATTGCTCAATTGCAAGCCAATGGTGGCACGCAAATGTATGAGCCGCTAGCGAGGGCCTTAACGGTTCCTCAACAAGAAGACACTACCATTAACCAAGTTATTTTTATAACTGACGGTGCCGTTAGTAACGAGCAAGCGTTATTTAAACTCATTCATCAAACAGTGAATATACCGAGATTATTTACCGTCGGCATTGGCCATGCCCCTAATAGTTATTTTATGCGCAAAGCCGCGCAGTTTGGTCGAGGTACATTTACCCATATTGGAAACGTCAACCAAGTACAAACAAAGATGACAGAGCTTTTAACGCAAATTAGTCAGCCAGCACTTCGCAATATCACATTACAATTTCAGCCACTTCACCTTGGAACAATTGAACAATACCCTAGTAAAATTCCAGACTTATATTTAGGAGAGCCGTTATTAGTCGCCATAAAAACTAAAATGATGCCAGACAGTATTCAGGTGTTTGGTGAGTTAGCAAACCAAGGTTGGCATCAAGAAGTTCTCTTGCAAAAAAATCAGCAACATATCGGTGTATCAACCGTATGGGCAAAAGCTAAAATTACCGACTTACTTGATGGTTTAGTCACAGGAAACGATCCTGATACCGTTAAGCAAAGCGTACTTGAAACATCGTTACAGCATCAGGTGATATCACCATACTCTAGCTTTATTGCAGTAGAACAAACATTACATAACGAAGAGTCATCAGACAAGAAAAGTCAATTAAGGGCCAGTAACTCAACACCATTTCCTAAAACAGCCATAGGTTGGCAAGCACCATTCTTCTCAGGATTAGCTTTGCTTATTTTTTCGCTTTATTGGCAATTTAGGCGTGCACAACGTGTTAGCGCTTAAGTTACTGCGCATGCTCGATGTGAAAACATCTTTAATTACGACACTTGCACTGGGGCTAATAGCTCACAGTGCATGGTTACCCACTAAAGCCTGGTTGTCTTCGCAACTTATTAGTTATAGCTGGCACCAAAGTAAACATTCAACACAACAAATAATGCCTTGGCCTTGGGCTGATACACACCCTGTTGCAAAAATGACTATTGCACGATTAAACAAGCAACTGATTATTTTACAAGGTGTAGATCCAACTACATTAGCCTTTTCGGCAGGGGCAATGCATCAATACAGTCACCTGACACACAGTAAGCCTTTTGTCATTGCAGGTCATAAAGATTCGCATTTTAGTTTTTTACAGGAGTTACACATGAAAGATATTATTTCTCTGACCAACAAAGAAGGGAAAAATCAACTTTATCAAGTTGAACATATGGAAATTATTGACAGCGAAGAGCAAACACTACAAATTATTGAGCAAGACCCAAGCTTAATACTGATAACCTGCTATCCATTTAACCCACTAGTATCAGGTGGAAGCCTGCGCTATGTCATCACTGCTAAATTAATTAGCTAATTAAACTGCTTTTTTTCTATTAATAACTGCTCTAATTCTTCAGAAGTTACGGGCTTAACCATATAATAACCTTGTCCTTTATCGCAATTTAACGCTTTCAATGAGTTAAATTGCGTTTGTGTTTCAATGCCTTCTGCGACCGTTTTAATACCCAAAGATTTCGATAACTGAATAATCGTCTCTAAAATAATGGTATTGTTGGGGCCTTGAACTAAGTTGTTAATAAAACTTCTATCTATCTTTAATATGTTAAAGGTAAAGTGATTAATATAACTGAGCGACGAATACCCTGTACCAAAGTCGTCGAGAGCAACTTTAACGCCCATAGTATGTAATTTTTCGATGGTTTTTTGAGTTGCTTCAACATTATCAACGATGGTTTGTTCTGTTATTTCAATACATAAATGCGACAGTAATTTATTTGAATCATGATAAACCTGCTGAATTTTTTCCATTAATTTTGGCTCTGAAAATCCTTGGCCAGAAATATTAATGTTCAAGCAAAAGTCATCATCAAGCTGTGCTTCATGAGCTGAGATAAAAGCCATCGCTTTCTCAAACACATAAATATCAAGCTCAGGTAAATAGCCACTGCGGTGCAGTTCGGGTAAGAACAAGTCAGGCGCTAATAAACCATGCTCATGATGGTGCCAACGAATTAACGCCTCGGCACTACAAATTTTACCAATAGTAAAATCAATAATGGGTTGAAAGACTAAATAAAGATCTTCTGTTGCAATTGCAGATAGAAAATCTCTTTCTAAGCGATAACTACCAGAACGGCTTTCTTTTTCTTTTTGGTCATAATAAAAGGCCTGATTTCGACCATTGAGCTTAGCTCTATACATGGCCTCATCAGCTTGTATCAACAAATCTTTAGTCGATATATCACCTTGTTCAAAAAAAGTAACACCAATGCTGGTTGAGGTGTTAATAATTCCCTTATCGAAGCTCACTTTTTGCTGAACTGACTCGATAATATAATTAGCTATTTTTTCTACGTCGCGTTTGCTACGAATGTTTTCTAGTAAAACAGCAAATTCATCTCCGCCTAGCCGACAAAGCGTATCAGAAGCACGAATGCATTCTTGAATGCGAGTAGCAATAGTTTTCAGTAGTTGATCACCAATATAATGACCATAAGTATCATTCACTTGCTTAAAGCGGTCTAAGTCTAAAAACAATACCGCAATTAAACCTTTGTTATTGCGTTTTGTCCGAACAATCGCTTGCTCAACTCGGTCAGTAAATAATAAGCGATTAGGTAATTGAGTAAGCGGATCGTGTAATGCTAAAAACTGTAAATCAGATTTAGTTTGCATACGCTCAATAGCGTTATGAATATGCTTGGCCACAAATGAAAGTAACTGTTTATCTTTCTCGGTAAAAATATAGCCACTAGCATAGCTTTGCACAACAACAATGCCTCTGAGGGATTCATCGCCAAATGGAACACCTAGCCACGCTTCAGGAATACTACCTATGATATGCAATTCATTGGCAGTAATTTTCTGCTCAATACCGCCTTTATCAATTAATAAAGGTTCATTTTGTTGTAATACATAACCTGAAATACTAGGTATTTCGCCCTCTAATGAATGTTGTTCATTCTCAATAAGACCATCTTTTTCATCAACACAGTAGGGGATAATAAATGACTTTTCATCTTCTGAAAGTAAGGCAATATAAAAATTATTAGCAAACGTTAAGCGACTGATTGCTTTATGTAACTCTTTATAAAACTCTTGAATATTATCTGTGGTAAAAATAAGTTCGGCAATTTCAAATAAACTATCTTGAATTTTGCTACTGTATTCTAGTTTATCAATCGCCCGCTCTAACTGTTCAACCATTTCAACATGACTGATTTGGGTCGCCATCATAGAGGCAATAGCCATCACAACTTTTAACTGCTCTTCATTATAAAAGTTGGCTTGGCTATGCTCAGAATCGATTACACCAATGAGTTTACCATCAATAACCATAGGTACAGAAAGCTCTGAAAGTCTTGATGCATCATCGACAATATATGAAGCCTCAAGACGGGTATCAGCAATAATTTTAGCTTGTTGTGATAACGCGACTTGGCCAACAATACCTTGACCAAGACTTATCTCTAAAGGAGATAATATATCTTCTTCGAAAGGGTTTTTATTACCGTAGGTAGCCGCTTGAATTAGCGTATTTCTTTTATCGTTAAATAGATAGATGACAACGTCTTCAAAACCTAATTGAGCAACAACATTTTTGGCGGCATGCCAAACAATTTCATCAATAGTATTCATACCAAGTAAATCAATAGCAAAACTACTGACAATATTTAAATAACTTTGCTCTGTTGGTAATATTTCATTTTTTAACAACATAAAGGTATACCGCTTTTTGGAAGAATACTTTACTTGCTTAGGCTGTTCTTAAATAAGCTAATTTGGAGACTGTCCTGATCCAATCTTAATAAGCTACGTTGCGCTATTGATAGTTTAGCAAAGATTGTTGCCAATTTTTATCTTCAGGCAACTTATCAATTAGCTTTGATAACTCTAGATGTAAAGCACTTCTATCTTTGGTGATCAAAATACGCCGCTCGAATGAATCGTGGGGAATCGTCGATAAATGAAATACATCATGCCATTGTTTATCTTTCATTATATAACGATAAACAGAACGACCAATAATAGCGACATCAACCCGCCGCTTAAGTAACATTGAAAAAAGATCTTCTTCTTTCACCGTATCAACACGTACAGCTTTACCCTGCTTAACTAACTCATTAATGCCATAATAATAAAAGCCTCTAACACCACCAATCACCATATTTTCTAACGATGCTGGCTTAGCATATTGAACAGGGTTTGAACTCAACGAAATAATCTCATCGCGATCGTACATAAATGCCCCCGTCCATAAATACTTTGTTTCTGCTTTATCTTTAAACCACGTAGGACTCACCCCTAATACCATACCGCTGATGGTATTATCAGCTAACATCTTATCAAGTCGCTTTCTTGGTAAAAAAACAACTTCAAAATTATAACGTTTACTTTGTTGGTTTAGGTATCGAGTAAAATCAAAATATAGACCGGTTTTATCCTCTATGCTGATCATTAGTGGCGGTTGCATATGATAAACATAAACATTAATCGGGATTTTCGACGAGGATTTAGCCCATCCTGAGCAAAGAACTAATAGTAAAAACAGATATTTATACATACAAATAGAAATAACGAAAACAATACACTAAGCATAGCAAACATTATGTTAATCAACCCTGTATATTTTGTTTATATAGTTTAACGCGTTGCAAAAGAAGTATGCAGATAAAAAGAAGCGCTTGAAAAGCGCATGGCAGGTTTATTATTTATGCGGATATCTGTTCTGATATCCGCATAAATTTGTTATTGATAAGGAATCAAATTTTGCTATTTACATTGCACGTCAGCGGTCTCACTCCCTTCGCCTTGAAAGTGAATTTGGCTAATTGATAAGCTTAGTGCTCCTGCACTACTTAATTCAAAAGGTACAACAATTTTATCGAACGATACGCCTTGTTTAGCAAAGCAGTTTACATCGACTGAAACATCAACCCATTGACTTTGTGCTGCTTTATTAAGCGCTTCACTTATGTTAACTGCAGCGCGACAGCTACCTAGTTTATCTGCTTCACTTTCACAGCTCATTGAAAGATAAACTGGCGATTTTATTGGGTCTTCTCTTTTTAGCTTAACAACTAATGCAGCGTTTTTTTCCTGCTCAGCAGATAAATCTTCACGAAAACCATTTCCACTGATGAACTGTATACCGGCATTGTTATCACCCATCAATGTTATTTTGAACGCATCTTCTTGAATCACTTTATCAATGGTTCGATACTTTATACCTGTTAAAGCTTGTGTGCTAGAAGTAATAGTTCTTTGCTCATCACCAGAAAATAAATTCATTTTCCATGGCTGTTGTACTTTAGCATTAAAGACTTGCGTACCTACGGATAGGTCTTCAGTTAATTGATATGTTTCAGGTAAGTCTGAAGATAATGTTGATATTTCCCCATACTTTAAACCAAAACCATACGGTAATAATGGATCGTACACTGCGTCAAAACGGTTCACTATCTGTTCTGGTGTTTTAGGCCAAGAAAATGATAATTGTCCTTTAAAGTCATGTTGAACCTTGTCATTTATGCCCTTTAACAAAACATCAGCAATTGCTTTACCTTCAGATCCAGGAAGCCATGCGGCAACAAAGGCATCGCTGGCATTGAGTTCTGCATTCACCCACATAGGTCGGCCACTAATAAACACAGAAACAACCGGTATACCTTGTGCTTTAAGTTGCTTAAGTAATGCTAAATCACTTTTATTGCCACGCTGATAAACTAGATTTGCTCGGTCACCATGACCTTCAGCATAAGGTTCTTCACCGAAAACGACGATAGCAACATCGGGTTTTTCGCTAAAGCTACCATCTTCACTCAATTGAATTTTTCCGCCAGCTAAGTTAACTTGCGCAGCAAAACCATCATAAATTGAGCTTCCTCCTGGGAAGTCTGTATTTTCATTATTAGTGCCTTGCCATGTAATCGTCCAACCACCTGATTGCTTACCGATATTATGAGCAGCATCACCAGCCATAAGAATATTTAACTTAGGTGACAGCGGTAAAATATTGTCATTATTTTTCAATAAGACTAACGATTCACGTACGGCTTGTTGTGCAATTTCACGATGTTCTTGATGACCAATTAATTCAGTTTTTCCTGAAAACTGTCGTTTAGCAGGGCTTGGTTTATCAAATAAACCCGCTCTAAATTTCACACGCAAAATACGTGAAACCGCATCATCAATGCGTGACATAGCGATATCACCCGCTTGCACTTGCGCAATCGTGTTTTCAAGTAATGGCTTCCATGCATCTGTTGGCACCATAAAAATGTCTAATCCAGCATTTACTGCTTGCGGACAGCTCTCATTGCTGCAACCTTCAATTTGACCATGACCATTCCAGTCACCAACAACAAAGCCATCAAAGCCCATTTTATCCTTCAGCACATCATTAAGTAAGTGCTTGCTACCATGCACCTTTTTACCATGCCAACTATTAAATGATGCCATAACAGATTGCGCACCTGCGGTTAAGCCACCAACATACCCTTGTGCATGTATATCAAAAAGCGCTTGTTCAGACTCAATATTATCGCCTTGATCATCACCTGCGACCGTACCGCCATCACCAATAAAATGTTTTACGGTACTGATTACACGATCATTACCTAAAAAATCTTTTCCTGCATGTCCTTGTAAACCATGAACAATCGACGCAGCATAACGCTTCACTATTTCTGGATCTTCAGAATAACCTTCATAAGTTCTTCCCCAGCGATCATCGCGAACTGTGGCAACCGTCGGCGCAAATACCCAATCAATACCTGTGGTCATCACTTCAGTCGCGGTTACTTTGGCTATTTTCTCAATTAAGTCAGGATTATTTGCTGCCCCTAAGCCAATATTGTGCGGAAACAATGTCGCACCAATCACATTATTATGCCCATGAACGGCATCGGTACCCCACATTGTTGGAATGGTACTACCATCAACAGAGTCATCAATTGAAGCCTGATACATCGATTCAGCTAAATCAATCCAGTCTTGAGGTGTTGAATGCTTATTGTTGTTTGGAAAAGCTCCACCGCCATTCAAGTATGAACCAAACCCGTATTTACGCATGTCTTCAGGAGTAATATCACGGATCTCAGGTTGAATCATTTGTGCTACTTTCTGCGCTAAAGTCATCGAAGCAAGTAACTGCTTTACTTTATCTTCAATCACTTTATCTTGTGGCACTTCAGAAACAATAACAGGCCAAATATCTGTTTTATGTTCTTTTGCATGTGCAAGCTCAGTATCAGTGGCATCATGAGTACAAGCAAATAACCCCGTCATTGTCATTGCAGCCAATAATATATTTTTTGAAATATTCACGAAATGTACCTTATGAGTTAGCAATATTAATTTTAGAACCTATAACGCCGTAATACGCAATATAGGCATAACAAAAAGCAGGTAGGATAAAGGCTAATTGCACACCTATAGCATCTGCTAACATTCCTTGAAATAAAGGCACAATTGCGCCACCAACAATAGCTAAACACAAAACACCTGCACCATTACTGGTTGCTTCTTTTAAGTCATTAATCGCTAAGCTAAAGATGGTTGGAAACATGATCGAATTGAATAAACCAACGGCTAAAATAGACCACATTGCCAAACTACCCTCAGTGGTGATGGCAATGGTAATTAGCGTAATTGACATCATGGCATTAAATGCAAGCACCTTACCGGCTGCTACTTTTTGCATAACCACCGCACCAATAAATCGGCCTAACATCGCGCCGCCCCAATAATAGGCAATAAACTGAGACGCTTGTGATTCACTCATACCTGCAATAGTGGGTTCATGCAAAAAGTTAATGAGAAAGCTCCCTATAGCGACTTCTGCACCAACATAAAGAAATATTGCTATTGCACCGAACCTTAAATGACTAAATTGCCACGCTTTAGCAGGAGACAACTCTGCTTGTTCAGTTTTTCCTAAATCAGGTAATTTCAAAAAGCTAAAGACTATCGCCAAAGCGAACAACGCAGCTGCCAACATTAAATAAGGTAATTGCACCGCTGTCGCACCAGCAACTTCGGTTTGTTCAGAGCCACTAAAAATAAGCCAAGCACCAAAAAATGGCGCTACAGTGGTTCCTAATGCATTAAAAGCTTGTGTCATTGTTAAACGTGATGATGCCGTTTTACTCGGGCCTAAAGCACTAACATAAGGATTGGCAGAGACTTGAAGTACGGTAATGCCTGACGCTAAAACAAATAGAGCAAATAAAAACACGGCATAATTTGCAATTGCCGCAGCAGGGTAAAACAATAAACAACCAACACTGGCAATGGTTAACCCAGTGACAATGCCCTTTTTAAAGCCTATTTTTCCCACTAATGCCCCCGCAGGAAGTGAAACAATAAAATAGGCGCCAAAAAAGCAAAATTGCACTAACATGGCTTGGGTATAAGAAAGGTCAAACGCACCTTTCAAATAAGGAATTAAAATATCGTTTAAGCAGGTAATAAAGCCCCACATAAAAAATAAAGACGTTAACGATGTTAGTGCAAAAGTAAAGCTTCCACTTTCATTATGCTGTAACGGCGCTTGTGATAGGCCTGCTGTACTGGCTGCCATAAATACTCCTACTCTTTAACACACGGTTGGTAGATAAAATCACACATTAACCTTGCGACTTTTTTTATCTTGATGATTTATATTTTGAATATACCATCATTCCACACAAAAATGTAAGCGGTTACATTTTAAATATTTTTAACCGTATATAAAGAATTTCTAAACTAATAATTGATAGAATGATGTGTAAGTTAAACGCAGAGAGGAGTAATATCCTCTCTGCTAAACGGGCTAGTTAAAGCTATAGCGAACACCTAATGCGTATCGCGGACCATACTCACGAGCGAATAAAAACTGCTCTTCATATCGACCAAAACCTTGCTCTGTCTCGTTATTAAGGTTTATACCTTCGAAAAACACCGTGAAACGCTCTGTGACATCATAGTTAACACTCATATCCCACTGACCAAATTCTTTAGCAAATTGTGGTGGGTTATCTGAAGAGCCTTGACCTTGACCAACACCAATGAGGTATTCATCACGCCAAGCATAAGTCACTTTCACTGATAAGCCGTGCTTTTCATAAAACGCTTGGAAGTTGGCTGAATCACTTAGACCCGTTAGCGGTGTTTGCTGACTTAAGCTATCAACATCAAATTCAACATCACCATCAACAAATGTTGCATTCACGCCAACACCAAAACCGGTATCACCAATTAAGTGCTGTAATGCTACTTCAAAACCATTAACCGTTTTGGTATCAGGGGCATTAAATGGACGAGTAATATCCCACACCATTAACGGATCTTCAGCTGTCGGCTCTATATAACCTTCATCGTTAAGGGTTGAGCCATTGGCTTGCATTTGTGCAAATATAGCATCGTTGGTTGCTTGATCGCCTCGCGCTTCAATATCAGACACTGCTTGCTGCCAACGAGGGCCTTGATAAATATCTCTAAAACCTTCAATGGTGCTAGAAGTAATTTGGCTACCTATAAAGTTTTCCACATCTTTATTAAAGAAGCCAACCGCAGCATAACTCCCTTCCCCGTAGTAATATTCAAGGCTTAAATCAAAGTTAGTTGACTCAAACGGTTGTAGATTAGTATTGCCTTCACCACCATTTCGAGAGCCAATTTTCGGGCTACCAGACAAACTTCTACCGCCAGCTAACGAGCCTAAAGGTGCACGAGAAATCGTTTTGCCCCATGAAACACGGCCAACAACGTCATCAGTTAAATCAACGCGTAAATCTAACATTGGTAAAAATACGTCGTGTTCACCTTCCATGGTTAAGAAGTTATTTTCACCCGGTAAATATTGTGTATGCCATTCACTCCCCCCTTTCCACCAAACACTGGTTGGCACGGGTTGCAGTACTTGGCTAGTTACGTCTGTTTGCTCATAGCGTACACCGGCATTAATTTGCACAGGGAAATCGGCAATATCAAATTCCCATGAGGTATCAATGTAAATACTGGTAGTATCTTCTTGTACAGAGCCTTGTGAAAAAGTGCCCATGTCGTGATAGGCCGTGGTAGCGAAGTAATCATTGCCACCTAAAACATCATTGGTTAAGAAGGCTTCAGAGCGAGCAACCGCTTCATCAAAATCAAAGGTGTAATAATAATGAGGCTTAAGCTCATTACCACCGCCATCAAACGCATCTAAGAAATCACCAGTGCCATTTCGCGTGAACATGCCATCAGGAAAAATTTCAGGCCATGAAGGGTTAAATAAGAAACCACCAATTAAACCACTCCAAGCATTAGAACCGCCCATTTCTTGCTCTGTTCGAGCAACACCAAACTTCACATCGACTAAGCCAACATCGAGTAAATCATTTTCCCAAACACCATCAATTTGTAATTGCTCTACCGTTGATTTGCCTGGAGAGTGAATAAATTGACTAAAATGCGAGTCAATTTCACTTGGCGCTAATTCGTTAGTGCCATTTTTCCAGAAAATTTCACCGTGTGGAATTTCACCTGTTCGATAATCATATATTTTTGTATTTAACTGATCAGAACCTAAAACTAAGGTGCCATTACTCCCTAAACCTTTGTCCTTACCATTATCAGTTTCACTGCTAGAATCATGATAATCTAGCGTTAAGAACATGGTATCAGTCACTTGCCAATCAATATTTAAGCCAAAAGATTGTTCTTCAACTTCTGTTGTTGCTCTTGAGGCTGAATAAGAACCATCATTACCACTGATGTCTGCGTAAATAACAGTACCATTTTCATCAAGCTCATAACCGTTGATGTTACCACCATAATCATTCCACATACCCCAGCCAATTGAGTTCATACCTGTAACGGCTTGAGTCCCGGTGTAATCAACAGAAATAACTAAATCATCTATTGGTGCGTATTGAACAACTACATGACCATTGGTTCTTTCGCGTTGAAAATTACCAATGCCATAGTTCATATCACGTGGAAAAAAGTGATTACCAATACGGTTACCTTCATCGTCAAGGGGGCGAGGATCTATCACTTTTGAGTCATCAAGGTTTGAAGGTAAATCTACGTTTGCTTGCCACCCTTGAATACTGGCACTTTGCTGCTGAAAGTCTCTGCGTTGATGATTAAATGAAAAACCAATACCAAAGCTATCATCAGCAAAGGTGTTTGAGTACACCGCTGAGAACTCAGGAGTGATGTCTTCACCTTCTTCATTTGACGTGTCATGTATCGCTTTCGCAGATAATGACATTTTTTCACCAGGGCTAGATAATGGCTTGCTGGTAACAATGTTAACGGTTGCACCTAACCCCCCCGTTGGGTTTTCAGCACGCGCTGTTTTGTAAACTTCAAGCGCTGAAACCCCGTCTGAAGATAAGTTTTCAAAGCTATATGAACGGCTATTACCTGTACCTGGCATTTGACGGCCGTTTAATGTTACCAAGTTAAAATCTGGACCAAAACCACGAACGGTTATTTGACTGCCTTCACCGTTACTGCGACTCACAGAAACGCCGGTAATGCGCTGTAAAGACTCTGCTAAATTAGTATCTGGAAATTTCCCCATTTCTTCTGCTGAAATGGCATCAACAACACCTGACATATCCCGTTTAACATTCATTGAACGAACTAAACTGCCTTTAATGCCCTGCACTTCAATAACTTCTACGTCATCTTTTTTAACTTGTGTTACTTCTTCAGCCAATAAGCTGCCACTTGTACCTGTGGCTAAAATAGCTGAAATATATACTGCTAATCGTTTTTTAGAAAATTGTAAATGTTTCATGTTAACCCTACTTTCTTAAAATTTTTAATAAGAGTGGCTTTCGCCACTCAACTATTTTATTAACGCGTAATTACGGTGCTTTGATAACGACATTATCTAGTCGATACACTGCACCTTCACCCGTTCCCCAAGCAGGGAAAATCATTAAGACGTCAATTGAGCTAATATCTAAGCCAGCATCAAATAAACTCTGTAAAGAAAACGTATAGGTTTGCCATTGGTCTATCACTGGGGTAGCACCTTCTTGACTTGCGGTTAACGCTAGTTCAACTGCACTACTGGTATCGCCAGATTCAATTTTGAATAACCAAACAGCGCTTGCATCATTAGGCATATTGAGCACTTTCATTTCAAACTGTACAAAACCATTAGCAAGAAGATTTGACGCATCTAAGTAAACATCATCATCAGCAAGCAGCCCCATAACTGTAGGTGTGCTACCAATAACAAATTCTGCGGTCATACCATGGTCAGTATCATCATTTTCTAGGGTTGGCGTAGAGCCGCCACAACAATCCCAAATACTCCACTGTTCTTTCACATCATCAGCAAAAAGCACATGTCCTGCAAAGTCATTTGCCGCATTAGGGTCATGAATCATGACATTATCAACACGATACACGGCTCCGTCACCAGCACCCCATGCAGGGAAAATCATTAAGACATCAATGGCACTGACATCAAGACCTGCGTTCGCTAAATCAGCTAAATTAAAGGTGTAAGTTTGCCATTGATCTGCAACGGGAGCTGCACCTTCAATACTGTCAGAAAGTGGAAATTCAACAGCGCTATCACCACCGTTAGACTCCACTTTAAACAACCAAGCTGCACTTGAGTCGCTCGGCATTGATGTCACTTTCATTTCAAATTCAATAACACCGTTAGACAAAATAGCACTAGCATCAAATGGTGCAGGTTGCGCTTCTGGGTCGACAATATTGCCTTCTCTAGAAATAAAGCCCATCACTGTTGGATCAGCACCAATCATAAATTCAGCAACATTTCCGTGTGCTTCATCGTCTAATTCAACCGTTGGCATTGAACCACCACAGCAATCCCATAAAGGCCAGCTTGGGTTTTCTTCGTCTGTAAACACCACTAATTTTGGTGCTGAAATATCAGCCGCTATTTCAAGGTTATTAACACGGTATTGAGCACCTTCACCTGATCCCCATGCTGGGAATATCATCACCACATCAATTGCGCTGATATCAAGGCCGCCATCGGCTAATGCTTGTAAAGAAAATTCATAGTTTTGCCATTCACCAACAACGGGAATAGTTCCTGCTAGGTTATCTGTCAAAGATACTTCTACGGCAGTAGCGCCTTCAGTACTTTCAATTTTAACTATCCAAGGCGCATCAGCGGTATTGGGAAAAGTCACAATGTTTAAATCAAAGCTTACGGTGCCAGCATCAATAATAGGTGATGCATCAAACGGGCTTGGCTTACCTTCAGGGTCTGTAATGAACGCATCTCGTGAAATAAAACCGTTAACCGTCGCCGTTTCTCCCACGACAAACTCCATCACTTCACCTTGTTCATCATCAACAACAATTGACGGTGTCGAACCACCACAGCAGTCCCATGCAGGCCAGTTTGGATTAATAGTGCCAGAGAAAATGGTTAAATTTTGTGGAATACCACTTGAAGGGGGTGAAGGGATAGGCGCTTTCCCTAGCACTAAGGCACCATTGGGGTTCTCTTCTGTTGCTTCTTGATCCCAACCACCACGCACGGTTTCACACCCTTTACCAGTATCAGGATTTTGATTACATTGATAAACACGCACGTAATCTATTTCAAAGGTTTGACCGTTAGCAAATGCTTCTGCATCTATGCCCAAATTATTAACATTTTCAGGCCAGTTACCACCGACGGCAAAGTTCAAGATCATGAAGAAATCTTGATCGTAAGGCGCGTTATCCCAATGTGTTGTTAACTCACCAGATACAGCATCATAATACTCAGCAAACCAACCTTGATGCGCAAGACCTACGGGTTCATCTTTACTGTTATAACGTACTTCAGATTTACGCTGTGTTGCATATAAGTAATTATCAACATACCAACGAATTTCGCCTTCTTGCCATTCTATGGCATAAGTATGAAAATCGTCAGCTGGGTTAGCACCATCAGGTAAAGAATAAGACTTACCTGAACTTGAATTATCAGGCCACTCTTTACCGTAATGTAACGTGCCATAAATGTTGCTTTCTACCACGCCATCAGCATCAACGGTTTTTAAGTTTACCGCTTCAAGAATGTCTATTTCACCTGATTTAGGCCAGCCGCCGTAAGTTTCATCAGTTGGCAACATCCAAAATGCTGGCCAACTGCCCTGACCACTTGGCAATTTTGCTTTTACTTCAAAACGCCCGTATTTAAAGTCAGCTTTATTTTTACTAATAATGCGCGCTGAAGTGTATGGTAATGCCGCATCTTCAGGTGCTGGTAATGCGACTATTTTTAATGTGCCATCGCTAACATAAGAGTTTTCAGGGCTGTCGGTGTAACATTGTTTTTCATTGTTGCCACCACCTTGACAATTAACTTCATGCTGCCAATTATTCTCATTAATCATGGCACCATCAAATTCATCACTCCATACCATTTCCCAATCACTGACGGGTTGCTGAGGATCTATTTGACTGGTGTCTGTATTCGTTTCTGCACTACCTCCACAGCCTACTAAGGTAGATGCTGTAGCTAATAGGCATAATTGTGAAATTCTTTTTGCAACTTTAATCATAATTTGTATTCCAAATACCTGACTAGTTCTGTTGTGTCACCCAATTAACAATGTTTTAATTTTTTTTCTCTATGCTTGTTAACTGAGTGATTGAATGTAAAACAGCGATACAAGGTTTTGTTGTATGTGCTATCCCCTACAATCATCTTGGTAAAAATTACAAAAGCTTACAATTGAAATGCGTTATAGTGAGAGACAAACGAGGTATTATTAATTTGTTGAAGAAAATAACGGTAAAGCGAGTTATTTTTACGATAACCCGTTAAAATAGCTTTGACTCAACAAGCTGTTGAATCGTTGAGCTATAATTGCGACTGACTTTCAACTGGACATTATCTCCTAGCTCTAAAACACTTTCACTATTTCGTAAGGCTTTAACACTTTTAATGCAATTAACATTCACCAGTGTTGATTTATGAATACGTTTAAAGACCTTGTCATCAAGCTGGTTTTCAAGTTTTTTCATCGTAATGCGTACTATGTGTGTTTCTTTATCGGTGTGAACACACATATAATCACCTGCAGCATCTATCCAGCGAATATCTTTGACGGGTAAAAATACTTTTTCATTGTCGCTGTTTTTAATAACTAGCTCCTGACAATATGCGCTAGGTAGCGGCTTATCGGAGCTTAACCACTCTTCCAACTCTGAAATAGCAACACCTGAGCTTTCCCCTAACGCTTTAAGCAATTTATACTTTTCTTTCGCCTGTTCTTTATCAATATTTTCAGGGGTTCTGCGGGCAAGTATTCTTTCTACCGTTTTTTTGAGCCGACCCAAATTTGCTGGCTTTAACACATAGTCAATAGCATTAAGTTCAAAGGCATCTAAAGCGAACTCACCATACGCACTGACAAAAACAATCATGGGTAAAGTATCAGATTGCAGTGCCTGTACTACTTCGATGCCATTTAAGCCCGGTAGCTGTAGATCGAGAAATAAAACATCAGGAGAAAGCTCATGACATAATTGAATTGCTTGGTCTCCATCACTCGCTTGTGCGATAACATTAAGCTCTGGAATTTTTTCAAGGCGTAACTTTAACCCTTCTAACGCTAGAGGTTCATCATCAACAATAACAGCGGTTAACGGTTGTTTACTCATGGTTACTTCTCTATTGGCATGGATATATCTACACTAACCCCTTCATCTGGCTGGGTTAATAAGGTAATTTCATAATTACCATTAAACATAGCATCTAATCTTGCCTTTGTGTTACTTATGCCTATACCGAACCCTTTTTGCTTTGACTGCTGAATACCTTGACCATTATCAATCACTTGCACATTGAGTCGTTCAGTATTGCAATAAGCCTTAATGGTAATTTCACCGCCTTCTTTTCGAGGTTCAATAGCGTATTTAATAGCATTTTCAACCAAGGGTTGAAGTAGCATATTAGGTACTTGGCAGTGCATCGCGTCATCAGCTATATCCATCACTACTTTCAACCTATCACCAAAACGCACTTTCTCGATAGATAAGTATAATTCAAGTAAATCCAACTCTTTTCTTAACGCCGTTTTACTTTTTGCTTTAAAATCTAATGAATAGCGGAAAAATTCACATAACTTATCTAGCATTTCATTCGCTTTATCATTTTCATGCTTATAAATTAACGTTGAAATAGCGTTCATGGTATTAAACATAAAGTGAGGATTTAACTGATAACGTAACATTTGTAACTGGGCATCAGTTGCTAACGTTTGCGCGCGAAGTAATTGCGCATGCTCTTTTTGAAGCTTGTGATTGTAGAGCATAATAAAGAAAATAGAGGTCCAGACAAACATAGTAGAAAGAGAGAATAACAACCAACCACCAAACTCCAGCATGTCCCATGCTTCATTCCAGTGTTGCTGGTAAACAATAACTTTATAGCAACTTAATTTAATAACGTTATAAAGTAGCCCCAACATTGCCGACGAAAAAAAACTAAGTATTAACATTTTATTCAACGGTAAGTGAACAACACGTTGGATAAGCTGCCATTGAATATACGACAAACAAAAACCACTGAAAGTTTCTGCAAATAAGTTAATGAGTTGTCTGGTTAAATCAAAATTTGGGTCATCGAATTGCGGTCTAATAATAGCGATAAAAACAACTAAAAAATAGCCAAGCCACCCCGTTATTTGTACCGTCCAAAATTGATGACTTTGCTTAGAAAAAGCTTGGGGCTCTATGTCGAGCAAGTTGTCTTCTTTTGCATATTCTGGCGTAGTATGTAGATTCATCGACTCTCTAATAGCAATTAATTAAGCCTATTACTCCAACGTTATACCAAACCTTAAAAAATAGAAAACTTTTGCGACAACACGTGTATACAACAAGATAACCTGTGACCTGAAAAAGGACTAGAGCGTATTGAACTTTATTGATATTTTCAGCGATGGGCTAACAAATAAAATATTATCGCTTCGTTAGCTCATCAAGTTTTTTAAGTGTTTTATTTAACCTCAGCTCGGGTTAAGAGATAAGTTAATCGTTTGAAATTGTTAGACTTGTGGTTTTAGCAACTCACTAGCTTGATAGTTTTTCTTAATTCAAGGCAAATTCATTAAGAATAGTTATTCTATTGTTTATGAATTTAACACAGAAGTAAGGAAAAATAGCTGCTAGGGAGCTATTTATTATCCCGAGCTGAGGTTATTTAGATTGCGCCATATAATCTAAGGTTAGCTGTGTTAATGCCTTAGTGCCTACTTTAATCGTAAACACGCATATAATAACTTAATGTAACTTACCTATCTGCGTACTAAAAGAAAAATTAAACACCACTAAACTCTGCGCCACAATGCTCTACTGATCATGCGTACTTTTGTCGGCAGCTTCATTCTTTGTAAGTTCGTTTTGATAATGCCTTGAGTAAAGCGAGTTTTTTTCGAGTAATCAATATTTACATCTAACACCACAGGTTGACCAGCTTCGATATAAGTAAGCGCTTGCTTTATTTTTGCCTGTACCTCTTCGTCTGTATTAATGCGTATGTATTGGCAACCACTAGCTCGGGTAATTGCTTCAAAGCGAAGGTTTGGCAACGTTGTGCACGTTTTTCTGTTGTAAGGCGTTTGTTGAGCTTGTGATATTTGCGCTAACTCACCATCGTTAAAGATAGTAAAAATAACACCTAAGCCCTTATCGGCGGCAGTGAACAACTCTGTTTGGCTCATTAAAAATGCGCCATCACCAATAATGCCTACGACTTGATTATCAGGGTTGGCTAATTTGGTGCCAATAACCGCTGGAATGGCATAGCCCATACAATTAAAGTCAGTCGGGCTAAAAAAATGTTTTGCTTGGTAGCACGGCATAAGTTCGGCCACTAAAAAGGTATGGTTACCATCATCAGCAATCACATAGGCATCATCTTGAATTTGCTCTCGCAATGATTGAAAAAATCGAGCGGGATTAACTCTATCACCACTGTCATGGGCAAACCATTGTTCAAGATATTTGGCTTTGTCTTCTTTTATCTGTACCAAAACATCATTACTTCTTTCAATAATAGTTTGCTTCATTAACTCACCATAGAGTGCTTCAAGCACTAATTTAGCATCACCCTCAATAGCCAGTTTTGCCGGGTAATTAGCGTTAAATACTTGTGGATTAATATCAATGTGAATTAAGTTTTCTGGCACTGTTACACCAAAACTTCCTGTCGCAATTTCAGCAAAACGAGTACCAATCGCTAATAAGCAATCACACGCTTTAAAAGCATTGGTTGCTGCCGGAACCGCAGCAGGACCAAACCCCATACCTGTATGAAGTGGATGCTTCGCACTAAAGCTACTTAATCCTTGCAGAGTAGTCGATACCGGTGCGTTTAATAACTCAGCTATTTTTTCTGTACTTTCAATAGCCTCAACACCACCCCAGCCAACAAAGATACCAGGGTTAGAGGATTTAGCTAATATTGCAGCAGCTTGGCTTAGTTGCTCTTGCACTTTTTCTGCGAGTGTCACCTCTTTAGGCTGATATTCAGGTAGCGAGCTTACCTCACCTAAATCTAATTGAAAATTAACCGGTATTTCGACAAATACAGGGCCAGGCTCACCAGACGTTGCTTCATCAAAGGCAGCAAAAATAGTGCTAACCACTTCGTCATGACTGTGCACTTTATAGGTTTTTTTAGTGATAGGTGACATCATCGTATGTTGGTCCATATCATGAAGCTGATATGCAAACTGTGAGTCAGTTCTCACCCCGCCACTAATAACCAACATAGGAATACCATCAAGAGACGCCTCGCCAATACCACTTGCCGCATGGGTTGCACCCGCTGCTGGAACAATCACTAATGTACCAATTGAGTCACTAGAGCGACTCATCGCATCTGCCATAAAAGCGCCATAACCTTCATGAGTCACTAACACAGGTTCAATCGTCTCTGACTTATCTAATTCATCATAAATTTCAGTGTTATGTACACCCGGAATACCAAAGGTATGAGTGACTTTTAATTGCTCTAGGGCATATCGTACTAACCAAGCGGCTGTTTTTTTCATGGTTGTCTCTTCTCGTTATTATGACGTGCATTCTCATGCTTTTTTATCACTTCCTAACTAAAATTAAGTTAAGTTAAGTGAAATTCACTAATATTAAGTTGGTTGAATTGATTGGGCAGCGTTTCGGGCTGTTAAAATACAAGCCGATAAAAACGTACCTTCTAAAGAACGCTTACCGTTTGCTCCACCGCCACCAAAACCAGCCGCTTCGCCTACACAATACAAACCTTGAATAGGTTGCTCTTTATTGTGTAAGACTTGTGAAGCTAAGTTAGTTTGTATACCACCTAAACTTTTACGGCTAATGAGTCGCAATTTAATCGCGATGAAGTTATAAGGATAATCGCTTCTTTTTGCTTTAATAGCCGTAGGTTTGCATGTTCTTAATTTATCAGGTCGCCACTGCCTAGCATGGTGTATTCGTCTTATTTGATCGTCATTTTCAATGACAGCACTGTCTGCAAATTGTGCGTTATATTTAGAGACTTCTGTAGCTATTTTCTCATCTGCAATAAAGTTTTCACTTGTTGAGGCATTCATTTTTTTTGTTAACGCTTCAAGCGATTGACCAACTAAAACATCATCAGACTCTTCAATAAGCTGATGCACTAAACGTGTGTTGCCTAATAAAATTTCTTTGGCAAAACTCATGTACTTTTTATCTCTAATAGAAGGGTTATGTAGTGAACCAGAAACGGCAAGTTCTTTAATAGCCATATCCCAAGTTAAAACCTGCCATGTCCACGGTTTCTCTTGCTTAGCTACTTGCTGGCATAAATCATGAGTATCAAAACCGGTAATCAAAGGCATAGGACCAATGCGTTCTCCTTGATGATTTAGCCAAAGCGCTGATTTACTCGGTATTAAACTTAAACCATGTCCTTCAAATTCAGCTTGGGGATGTTTTATACCCGCGGCGTAATTCCACATATGTTCAGCACGGGTAATATTGCCACCTAGATTCGCTATTTCATCATGTAGTTCGCCATCAGAAATAGGATTGGCACCATTGAGGATGTTGTCTGCCTGATCAGGCCATGGTGATTGCCAGTTTTGCTTCACTCGTTCAATACTTCCATTGATACCACCACAGGCAATGACGGTATTATCAGCTAAAATAGAAAATTCATTCGTGTTAGCCATGGATGTCAATTGGCTTGTTGTCAATGAGGGTGTCGATGACTTTTTGGTTGATGATAGCTTTGTCGATGATAGCTTTGCTGAGCATTCTTTTATCACGTTAACGCCCGCAACTTTCTCATCATGTTGAATCAAAGTCACCACTTTGTGTTGGTGTAAAATAGTTAGCTGTTTGCTTTCAAGATAAGGCGTGAGCTGCTCAATAATTTTTTCAACTAAGCCCCAACCCGTTCCCCATAAAACATGGTATCTAGGCACTGAATTACCTGGTGTGTATAACCCGCGTTCTACCCAGTTTACCGCAGGTAAAAATTTAAGCCCTAAGGCTTTTAACCATAAATATACTTTGTCATGATTATGTTTAGCGTACTCGTTTGCCCATAATTTAGGCCAGTAATCTTGTTCATTAAATTCAGCAAAGCTATGCCAATCGGTTAGTAACTTTGTAGTCGAATCAGGGATATTCATGCGCTTTTGCTCATGAGTATTACACAAGGCCATACCGCCAAAAGCCCATCGAGCTAAGCCTCCTAATCGCTCAGGAGTATCTCTGTCAACAATACATATTCGCTGACCTTTTAATAGCAGCTCTAACGCAGTAACTAAACCAGCAATACCGCCGCCAGCAATCACAGTATCAAATGAGCTTTCGGTTATTTGCTGATGCGTGTTTGTATGTTCAATGGTCATATCAAGGCATACCACTTAGCATTTAAAATCAATAACAACAGTTTGTACTACCCAAAACATATTGAAAATGGTAAAAATTACCTAATCATTTAAAAGCACCCTACCTAGATAAAATATGACGCAAAAGCTCTCAGCAGATGAATTTATTTCTCACCTATATTGCAAAGCAAACGACATTCCACTGGCCGACTTTGCTACTTGGGCATTAGATTTATTACAGCAAGTGATTGCTTTTGACGGGGCTATTTGGGGGACAGGGCACACTTCTACTGAACAGTTTCATACCCAAACAACGGTAGATGTTTCACCCGACATATTTGCCGCACTCAAAAAACATGTTGATATCAACCCAATTTTCAACACCTTACTCTCAACAACAGGTAAAGCTGTTGACATGGCCGATGTACTCAGTGATAAGCATTTTTATCAATCAACTCTATACAAAGAATGCTTTCAGCCCTTTGCTATAGAGCGGATATTAAGCTCGATTCATGTTGATGACAGAAGTGGTATTTTCACTTTATTAACTTTATACCGATACGATAGAGAGCAAGGTTTTACTGAACAAGAAAAAACATTACAAAACAGCTTATTATTTCATTTAATTAAAGCCTTTTCACACCGCCAGATATTGGCACTGTCTGAAAACAAAAGCCGACTTAAAAAGGAGTTATCTTGTGCGCTTTGTGATAACCAAGGCATTTATCATGCTGTGGAAGCCAGCTTTCTAAATATCATAGAACAACATCAACACTTTACTAAACAACAAGCATTTCCGATCAATATATTTGACAGTACAGCCCAAACAAGTGTCGAAAACTTGCACTTTATTAAAGAAAAATTTGGTGATTTATATCGAATTTCTGTGCGAGTTAAAAACCCAACCGATGATCTGTCTGCTAGAGAAAAACAAGTAGTAGAAGGTATCTGTCAAGGCAGCACGTTTAAACAAATTGCTAAAGAGTTAAATTTATCGCCATCAACGGTGTCTAATCATTTATACCGAATTTACGACAAGCTTAATATTCACAGTAGAAGTGAATTAGTGTCGTTAGTCAACCTCAGCTCGGGATAATAAATAGCTCCCTAGCGGCTATTTTTCCTTACGCCTGTGTTAAATTCATAAACAAGAGAATGACTATTATTAATGTATTTGCCTTGAATGAAAAAACTATCAAGCTAGTAAGTTGCTAAAACCACAAGTCTAACAATTTCAAACGATTAACTTATCTCTTAACCCAAGTTGAGGTTAGTTAGTACCATAGCGAATGATTAATTATTTTGATAAATATGACATTGCCTGTTCAAGGCCATTAACAGTCATAGGAAACATCTGCTGTTCAACAAGTTCATTAATCATACGAATACTTTGCGTGTAATCCCAATGGGTTTCATGTACAGGGTTAATCCACACAATTTTTTCAAAATTATCTCTAAGTCGATTAAACCAAACAGCACCAGCTTCTTTATTCCAATGTTCGACACTACCGCCAGGAACGGCAACCTCATAGGGTGACATTGAAGCATCGCCAATAAAAATCACCTTATAGTCACTGCTGTATTTATGTAAAATATCAGGTAATGGAATGCGCTCTTGATGTCTTCGAACGTTGTTATCCCAAACCGATTCATAAATAAAGTTATGGAAATAGTAATACTCCATATGTTTGAATTCTGCACGCGCTGCTGAGAACATTTCTTCACAGGTTTCAATGTAAGAGTCCATCGAACCGCCCACATCAAAAAACAACAGAACTTTTACGGCATTATGGCGTTCAGGCACCATTTTTAAATCAAGATAACCAGCATTATTAGCAGTACTGCGAATGGTGTCATCAATATCGAGTTCATCTTCAGCACCTGTTCGAGCAAATTGGCGAAGTCTTCGTAAGGCAACTTTTATATTACGGGTGCCAAGTTCAATATTATCATCAAGATTTTTAAAATCTCTTCGTTCCCAAACTTTAACTGCACGTTTATGGGTGCTTTCACCACCAATTCGAACACCTTCTGGGTTATAACCGCTATGTCCAAAAGGTGATGTACCGCCTGTGCCCACCCATTTATTGCCGCCTTGGTGTTTGGCTTTTTGCTCTTCTAAGCGCTCTTTTAGTGTTTCAAGTAACTTCTCTAAACCACCTAAAGACTCTATTTTTGCTTTCTCTTCTTCACTCAGGTGCTTTGTTAATTCAGCGCGTAACCACTCTTCTGGAATTAGCGCCTCAATAATGTCATCAATATTATCTAGCTCACTAAAGCAAAGCGAAAATGCTCGATCAAAACGATCAAAGTATTTTTCATCTTTCACCAAAATGGTTCGACTTAAATAATAGAACTCATCAATATTGGCAAAAACAATATGTTTTTCAAGGGCAGCAATTAAATCAAGTAACTCTTTTATCGTTACAGGTATCTCATGCTTTTTTAAACCTTGAAAGAAATTAATTAACATTAACGCTGCTCACGTCTGTGCATAAAGGCTAATCGTTCAAGCATATGAACATCTTGTTCATTCTTTAAAAGCGCGCCATATAAAGGAGGAATGGCTTTTGAGTTATCTCTATTTTTTAAAATTTCATCAGGAATATCATCAGCCATCAATAGCTTTAACCAATCGATTAACTCAGACGTTGACGGTTTTTTTCGTAAACCATTTATTTCACGCACTTCAAAAAACACATCGAGTGCTTCGTTAACCAAATTCAATTGAATGTTAGGGTAATGCACATCAATGATCTGCTTCATGGTGTCGCGATCAGGAAAATTAATAAAGTGAAAGAAACAACGACGAAGAAAAGCATCTGGTAGCTCTTTTTCATTGTTACTGGTAATGATGATTATAGGTCTGTGATTAGCTTTAATGGTTTCCCCTGTTTCATAAACAAAGAACTCCATTTTATCGAGCTCGACTAATAAATCGTTAGGAAATTCAATGTCGGCTTTATCGACTTCGTCGATCAATAATACAACTTGCTCATCAGACTGAAACGCTTCCCATAGTTTACCTTGTCTAATGTAATTGTTAATGTCATGAACTTTATCGTCACCTAATTGCGAATCGCGAAGCCTTGATACCGCATCGTATTCATATAAGCCCTGCTGAGCTTTAGTGGTTGACTTTACATGCCATTGAATTAAGCGCATCCCCAATGAGGCTGCAACCTCTTCAGCTAACAGTGTTTTGCCCGTACCTGGCTCACCTTTAATTAATAAAGGACGTTGCAATGTTACCGAGGCATTAACCGCCAGTTGTAAGTCTTCTGTAGCAACGTACTTTTCAGTGCCTTTAAACTTCATAAATATAATCTTTAGTGTCAGTCATTTTTTAAAAGAATAACTGGTTGTACCATTTAGTTCAATGACAATACTGTAAGCACATTTAAAATAACAAATGAGTGTTTTAAACATTCATTTATGAAAACAGAAAAGTAGCCATTATTACAATAGCTTAATATCCATTTTTTACCTATAGTGTGTTAATTATCATTAAGTACTTTTAACGAGGTTATCTATGCAAGTTGAGAATAAAGATTTAGGTGTTATTACTGTACTATTAAAACGATTTGAGCATGAACGTCTTCCAAAAGCAAAAGCTCTTAAAGCAAAAGTCGACGAGGGTAATATGCTAGATGATGCTGATTTAAGTTACTTAGAACAGGTACTTACTGATTCACACCAAGTTATGGGGTTACTTAATAAACACCCTGAATATGCAGCACTTGCTAAAGAAACAATCAAACTTTATGAAGATATTATGACCACTTCTCAACGAAACAGTAATCTGTAATCTGTAATCAAGAACAGCTAATTTCGCCTTTTAATAAAAAGAACCCGCTAAATTAATGCCGGAGATGAAATGAACAATGCCCAGCTATTATCCAAGCTAACGAGTATCCTTGGTGCAACCAAGCTCCGTGTTGGTAAGAAGAATACTGAACATTATCGTACAGGGTGGCGTTCTGGTGGTGGCAATGCTTTAGCTGTTGTATTTCCTGAAAGCTTATACCAGTTTTGGCAGGTATTATCGTGCTGTGTTGAAGCAGACTGCATCATGATTATGCAAGCGGCAAACACGGGTTTAACAGAAGGCTCTACCCCTAGCGGTGACGAGTATGACCGTGAAATCATTATCATCAATACCTTAGCAATGAATAAGTTAATAGTGTTAGGCAATGGCGAGCAAGTGGTTAGTTTTCCCGGCACAACATTACATACCTTAGAAAAAACACTCAAACCACTTAATAGAGCACCTCATTCTGTTATAGGTTCATCCTGTTTAGGCGCTTCAATCGTTGGCGGCATTGCCAATAATTCTGGCGGTGCTTTAGTTAAAAGGGGGCCAGCTTATACTGAACTATCTTTATATGCTTGGGTTGATGAACAAGGCCAATTAAAACTGGTTAATCATTTAGGTATTGATTTAGGCGATACACCTGAGCAAATCCTCACTAATTTAGAATCAGAAAATTTCACATTAGAAACACTCGCCACCCAAGAAAAAGCAAGCGCCAATGACTACATAGAACGCTTAAGGGATATAGATGCAAAAACGCCAAGTCGCTTTAATGCAGATACAACACGGCTTTATGAATCAAGCGGTTGTGCGGGAAAACTTGCTGTATTTGCGGTGCGTCTAGATACCTTCGATGTCGCTAAAAAAGAGCAAACGTATTATATCGGTACGAATAATCCCGAGACACTAACTAACTTACGCCGCCATATATTAAGTCATTTCAAGCATATTCCAGAGGTGGGTGAATATATGCATAGAGATATTTTTGATATTGCGAATAAATATGGCAAAGATACCTTTTTAAGCATTCAGCATTTAGGTACTGATAAATTACCAAAAATGTTTGCCTTAAAAGGTCGTATTGATGCGACCTTAAATAAAGCGACTTTCTTACCTAAATATATTACCGACAGAGTAATGCAGCGCGTTAGCCAATGCTTCAAACAACATTTACCTCAGCGTATGCTAGATTTTCGTGATAAATACGAGCATCACCTTATTTTAAAAATGAGTGATGACGGTATTAACGAAGCAACAGAGTTTTTATCTTCTTATTTC
This sequence comes from Colwellia sp. RSH04, assembly GCF_003545765.1. Classification (GTDB taxonomy): domain Bacteria; phylum Pseudomonadota; class Gammaproteobacteria; order Enterobacterales; family Alteromonadaceae; genus Colwellia. The sequence continues at coordinate 158,019 of NZ_QXIO01000003.1, forward strand.
GCACAAAACTCAACATCAGGTAATTACTTTATATGTAACGAAGAGGAAACAACTAAAGCCTACCTACAACGTTTTGCTGCCGCAGGTGCTGCTATTCGCTATCAAACATTACACGATAATACAGTTGGCGAAATGCTAACACTTGATATTGCCCTTAGAAGAAATGATCCTTTGTGGGTTGAACAATTACCAGAGTCCATCGCAAATAAAATAGATAAGTCTTTATATTATGGACACTTCTTCTGCTATGTATTCCATCAAGATTACGTGCTAAAAAAAGGTGTCGATGCTAAGCAACTTAAAAAAGAGATGCTCGCCTTGCTTGATTCACGCGGAGCTAAATACCCAGCTGAGCACAATGTCGGCCACCTTTATAAAGCTGAAGATGGCGTAAAAGCTTTTTATCAGCAATTAGATCCAACCAATCGGTTCAACCCTGGTGTAGGTCAAACCGATAAGCATAAAAGAAACTGTTCTTGCTGTTGAGTTTAAATGAGTTAAGATTTTTGAAGGCCATCACCGCTAGGAATAATAAACAATGCGCTTAAATCAATGTTATAACTTTCATGATGTTAGGGGCTGTTGATCTTTCGGGGTTGTTTTTGCAGCTTTTTGTTGGGCATTTGTACAAGGCAGAGCCTTTGTCATGTGGTTATTCCACATAAAAAGGTGATAACGCCGTAAAAATGACCAACAAACACTGTCCGAAGGATTCGACTAAAAGCATTTTACGCTTTGTTGAGTAGTATTTGCTTAGAATGACTAAGCTACACACTACTCGCCGCGAATAAAACGCTTTTAGCTCGAACAAAATTTAATCGCGAAAGATCAACAGACCCTAGTATGCTTACTAAACAAGGGTTATCTAACCATAACTAAAACTATATTGATGGTCGTGCCGATGACGAAACTCCACCCCACCGTAATGTTCACCTATTTAAAGCAACACAACGTTGACAGTAACTTACTTAGCAGTATTGGAGTATGCCATTGTGCACTACTTTATACTCAAAAAAGATAACACAACCAATACTGCAGACTTTCCCCTTGCATCCATCGCTTAACTTTGTAGTTTCAACGATACTTCGTCGAATCAAAACATATTAAACGATAGAATAATTTGTTAATGTTCTATGAAAAATAAAATACCAATTAAACTCAATAAGTAGCTTAAAAATATGAAAAACTCCATCGTATCAGCCTTGCTAATTTCTGTAGCTTTGGCTTCAACTGCCTATGGGTCTGCAATAAAGCAGACAAAAGGTGATTTTGAAGATAAGTTTCGCCAACTAGAAGAAGTTCTCCCTACACCAAACGTTTATCGTAACGCTTCTGGCGAACCAGGTGAGCGTTATTGGCAGCAACAAGTCGATTATAAAATTAAAGTATCACTTGATGAAAAAAAACGTCGTATTAATGCAACTGAAGATATTCGATACCAAAACAACTCGCCATATCGATTAAAGTATTTATGGGTTCAATTAGATCAAAACCGTTTTAAAGACGACTCAATCGCTAATATGGCGAGCAATTTTGGTGGAATGGGACGTCGTGGCCCTGTTAATACAGTGGGTGATGCGAATACAGCAACCAAATTAAACTTAAATGAATTACGTGCAATGCACTTTAAAGCAGATAATGAATTAGGTTATGAAATTAAAGCTGTTAAAGACAGCCGTGGTAATAAATTAACTTTCACTGTTGTTGGCACGCAAATGCGTGTTGACTTACCTAAGCCGTTAAAATCAGGTGATGATGTAGATTTCACCATTGATTTTGCCTTCAACATTGTTGAAGAGAATGCTGTCTCTGCGCGTTCAGGTTATGAAAAATTTGACGATGGTAACGATATTTTCTTACTTGCACAGTGGTTCCCTCGCTTACATGCCTACACTGATTATGAAGGTTGGAACAATAAAGAGTTTTTAGGTCGTGGTGAATTCACGCTAGAGTTTGGTAATTACGAAGTAGAAATAGACGTACCTGCTGATCATATTGTCTCGTCAACCGGTGTATTAACTAATCCGAAAAGCGTTTTAACCAAAACACAACGTAAACGTTTAGAGCAAGCGAAAAAAGCGAAACGCCCTGTATTCATCGTTACTGAAGAAGAAGCGCTTGAAAATGAAAAAGCAGGTACCGATAAACGTAAAACTTGGGTATTTAAGGCTGATAATGTCCGTGATTTTGCTTGGGCTTCTTCGCGTAAATTTATGTGGGATGCTAAAGGCTACAAACAAGGTGGTGACGAAATGCCACATGTTATGGCCATGTCTTTTTATCCAAAAGAAGGTGGCGATTTATGGAAGAAGTACTCTACAGAGTCTGTCATTCACACCATGGAAGTCTACTCTCGTTTTTCATTTGATTACCCATACCCTACCGCTCAATCAGTCAACGGACCTGTTGGCGGCATGGAATACCCAATGATAACCTTTAACGGGCCACGTACTGAGTTACAAGATGATGGCTCGCGCACCTATTCGCAAGCAGAAAAGCGCTTTTTAATTGGCGTGGTTATTCATGAAGTGGGTCATATTTACTTCCCAATGGTCGTTAACTCAGACGAGCGTCAGTGGACATGGATGGACGAAGGGTTAAACAGCTTTTTAGATGGTGTTGCGGGTCGTGAATGGGATCCGACAATTCCTTGGGGTGTTGAACCTCGCGATATTGTTGGCTACATGAAATCACAACATCAAGTGCCTATCATGACACAGTCAGACAGCGTATTGCGCTTAGGCCCTAACGCATACACAAAACCTGCTGCAGCATTAAACATTTTGCGTGAAGTAATTCTAGGACGTGAATTGTTCGATTTCGCTTTTAAAGAATACGCAGAACGTTGGATGTTTAAACGCCCAACTCCTTCAGATTTCTTCCGCACCATGGAAGAAGCATCAGGTGTTGATCTAGATTGGTTCTGGCGAGGTTGGTTCTACTCAACAGATCACGTAGATATCTCAATTGATAAAGTTTATAAGATGCGTTTAGATACGCATAACCCAGACATTGATTATGCCCGCTTACGTGATATTGAAAATAACAAGCCGCCATCTCGATTTGTTGAGCGCAACAAAGCCGAAGGTAAAGAACTTTGGGTAGATCGTAACTCAGACGTCACTGATTTTTATGACGATAACGATCGCTTCACCGTTACGAATAAAGAGCGTAATAAGTATCAAAAATTCCTTAAAGATTTAAAGCCTTGGGAACGTAAAACCTTAGAACGTGCCGTAAAAGAAGATAAAAACTACTATGTACTAGAGTTCTCAAATTTAGGTGGCTTAGTCATGCCTATTTTACTTGAATTAACTTACACGGACGGTACCAATGAAAGCCAATATATTCCTGCTGAAATTTGGCGTCGTTCACCTAAGCAAGTACGTAAATTAATAGTTACTGATAAAAACAAAGAATTACTGAGTGTTGCAGTAGATCCAGGCTGGGAAACAGCTGACGTAGATGTAGAGAACAATCACTACCCACGTCAAATTATTCCTTCTCGCGTGGAAGCTTATAAAGCGAAGAAAAGTAGTGACAAAGTAAAACGCGATATTATGCAAGACATTAAAACAAAGCTTAAAACAGAAGATGACAAAGAAGAGAAGAATCACTAATGCTTAAACGCTTATTATGTACTTTTGTTGTGATGATGATGGTAGCAACCTCTGTGGTTGCTCACCAACAAAAAGCTGCTGAAACAACAGTATTATTCAATAAACGCTCTGGAAAATTAGAGGTAATGCATCGTTTTTACTTGCACGACACTGAGCATGCTGTGCAATCATTGTTTGATAAGCATGCCGATATTCTTGATTCAAGTGAAACTCAGCAACACTTTGCTGACTATGTTGCCAAGCAGTTTTTAGCGCGCAATTTGAGTGATGAAAAGATAGCATTAAATAACGTTGGCTATGAAGTAGAAGGCAAGTTCTTTTGGGTATACCAAGAAGCAACTCAACCTGTCGATTTAAAAGGTATCAAACTCTTTAACGGCTCTTTAAGAGATCTTTGGCCAACACAAATCAATATGGTCAATATTGAAGGTAAAGGGCAAGTACGTACTCTGTACTTTAGTGACAATAAAGACTGGTTAGTCGCAACGTTTTAATCCCCCCGTTAATGATTGTGTTTAAAAATACATAAATAAGACATAAATTAAACGAGGACAAGTTATCTTTAGAGCTCTCATTACAATATGAGAGCTTTTTATTAACCATTAAAATCCGCTTAAAGGTTAATAGTTTGAACTGTTGCAGGAGAATCAGGAAGTCCACACATTTCATCATAGGCTGTTTGTAATAAAAGTTGTGCGATGGTGATATCATGGTCGCGTAAAAGTTGCTTAGCTCCTGACAACGAATGGCATACTTCAATTTCTCGTAAAGACGGCAATGCTGAAAAATTTTCATTTTCATCAGTAACGCCAACTAAATAATGAATCCCTTCTGAAATACCAATAATCGTTGGTTTAAGCTGCATATTATTTAACTGCCTATTGTCTAGCTGCATAAAGTTATCCTCAAATAAGTCATCTAATAACAGGTACGTTGCAAGTGGCCAAAGAGTTCACATAACACACAAGCTATATTCCCAACTAAGTAATCTTATTTGTCGCTTCACTGCAATACTGCTCCTAAACGTATTTATCATAATTTAGCCGCCTACTCCCTCATTAAATTTTTAACTTGAGTAATCAAAAGAGCTATTCAGTACGTACTAGTAAAATATACAAGCCAGTCGCTAAAACTTCACACTGAGTAATAGAGAGCCACAATGCCTAATCAAGAAAAGTTACGATTAATTCTAGGCGATCAACTTAATGCATCACATCCATGGTTTACAGAAATCGATGAACAATGCACTTATGTAATAGCTGAACTACATCAAGAAACGAATTATGTAACCCATCACGTGCAAAAAATTCAAGCCTTTTTTGCCGCTATGCAAGCTTTTGCGCAGGCTCTAAAAGCCGCAGGACATAAAGTGCTGTACCTAACGCTAGATGAGACAAAAGCATACCAAGATCTCCCTTCACTACTCACTGAGTTATTAACTGAATTAAATCCTAATGATATAAACAGTCACAAGGTAGAACATTTTGAATATCAACAGCCTGATGAGTATCGGCTTTCTCAACAATTAGCGTCATTTTGCCAGACACTAACCCCAAAAAATATTACATCAGCCTGTGTAGACTCTATGCATTTTTATCTACCGCATACGGAATTAAAACAGCACTTTAAGAAAGATACGAGCCATCGAATGGAGTTTTTCTATCGCTATATGCGTAAACGCTTTAACATTTTACTCGATGAAGACAGCAAGCCTGCAGGTGGTCAATGGAATTTTGATAAACAAAATAGAAACAAATTAACCAAGAAAGACATTGCTGTAATACCCACACCATTAACTTTTAACAATGATGTAAGCAGTATTAACGAACGACTTACCCGCCACAACATTAAAACCATGGGTAAGTCTGACAACTCACTATTATGGCCAATTAACCGAAAACAAAGTGTTGAACTGCTAAATTATTTCTGTCGATACTTACTCCCCCTTTTTGGCACTTTTCAAGACGCGATGACATGTCGCGGTGATGATATCACTAGCAAAAAGCAATGGAGTCTATACCACTCAAGGCTTTCTTTTTCTTTGAATAGTAAAATATTAAGTCCCATGCAGGTGGTTGATACTGCTTTGAAATACTATTATGCAAACAACTCAATTACATTAGCTCAAGTTGAAGGTTTTATTAGACAAATATTAGGATGGCGTGAATTTATTCGCGGTATGTATTGGGCAAACATGCCGCATTATGCAGAAAAAAATAGCTTAGAAGCCAACAACAACCTACCAACATGGTTTTGGGACGGTGAAACCAAAATGAACTGCTTGCATCATGCTATTAAGCAATCGTTAGAATTTGGCTATGCCCATCATATTCAAAGACTAATGCTTACGGGCAATTTTTGCTTAATTGCAGGTATTGAACCTAAACAAGTCGACGCATGGTATTTAGGTATTTATGTCGATGCCATTGAATGGGTTGAACTACCAAACACCCGAGGCATGAGTCAATTTGCTGATGGTGGGCTTATTGCTTCAAAAGCTTATGCCGCCAGCGGCAATTATGTCAATAAGATGAGTGATTATTGCAGCAACTGCTATTACAACGTTAAAGAAAAAACAGCGAGTAATGCTTGCCCGTTAAATAGCTTATATTGGTACTTTATGGAAAAAAATCGCCCCTTGTTTGAAGCAAACCCAAGACAAGCTATGGTTTATCGAAACTGGCAAAAGCAAAGCATAACGCAACAAGAAAAAACCCTCGCTAAAGCAGAAACCTACTTAGCTGACTTGAATAATTTATAAGAATACAAAATATAAACCTTTTCACCAATTATACCATTATCATCGCTTCACTTTCGTCGCTGATTTAACTTTATATTGACTAGGACAATAAGCACGGGTTATATCACATGAACGCAATAGTAGATGTTTACTTTTCCTACCTGAGACTCTTCGACGCCAATTTTGAAAGCTCTTTCGCTTTAGCGCTGTTCTCATTAAATGAATTACTTGAGTTTCATTTAAATCATATAATTGTTCTATCGCCTCAAATGGCGTGCGATCTTCCCAAGCCATTTCAATGATTCGCGATAAATCTGATGATTTAAACGTATCAATTTTTTTTACCGTAACATATTTATCAGACATTAATATTAACCTTTAGTTTGCGGCTAATTTATAAATGCCAGCTAACTTTCGATGGATAACTATTGAAGATGTAAATACGAATTATTGGAACATATTGATCACTATATAACGCCCAATATTAAGATTAATGAGTTAAACGATAAGCAGTATTACAAAAACAAAAAAGCCTCTACAGAAATGTAGAGGCTTTTTCATGGTATATGTGAGCTGACACATAAGCCGGGTTTTGTATCTTTTCAAAGAAAAGTGACAATCATTCGTCTAGGCCTTAAATCGCTCTAAGGCTCAAGCAACCTACCCGGTTTCCACGCGAGCCACGCTTATATTAGTCAAACTAATCATGAAACCCTATTTGGTCTTGCTCCGGGTGGAGTTTACCCTGCAATTACTGTTACCAGTAATCCGGTGCGCTCTTACCGCACCCTTTCAGCCTTACCTGTTCCGCAAAGCGGCCATCGGCGGTCTTCTCTCTGCTGCACTTGTCGTCGGCTTACGCCGCCCAGGCGTTACCTGGCACCCTGCTCATTGGAGCCCGGACTTTCCTCCCCTTTATCTGTTTACCCTAAGGCACAACGATAAAGCAGCGATTGTCTAGTCAACTCGCTGCGCATTCTATCTTATCAAGGAGTTATCGCCAACTATTAACTTTAGTTGATACTAAAGTTCTTTTGCATCGCTTGTGTTAATTGAGGAAGAATCGCTTTGTGACGATTACGAATATAATGAAAAAGTTTCACAGTATCAATAACATAAGACTGATATTCACTGGAGTCTAGTATTGTAGTTAATAACGGTTGGGGCAATAACTGTTTAGCTGTTATTAATATATCAACCCTTTTCGCCTTAAGCATCGCAACGGCTTGTTCAAAAGAGTCGGTTTCATAGTATTCAGTATTATGCTCTTTTAAACGATTTGTAATAGAAATAAAGCCCCTAAGCGTAACCACTTTAAAGGACTTTAATGAAGACCATGTTATCGTTTTCGGTAACGCTTTAAAACTAATACACTCAATGTTAAGGCTTAACAGTGGTACTGGCACTCTTATGTAGTCTGATAATAAATCACCAGCTTCAATGACTCTTGCTAATTCTGCATCAACCCATTGTGATTTTCGGGCGGCTTCAAAAGAGCGCTTTGTCGGTAAGTGGATAATCTCTGCCGTAATGCCAATTTCATGGTAAGTTGACACAAGCTTAGCTTCAACGTCTGGTAATAATTGAGCAATCAATGGAGCGGATATTTTAAAAAATTCCTCTTCAGCCAAAGCCGAGCTTACGTTCAAGCAACATATCAGGCTTAACAAAATAGCTTTCTTTAATCCTTTAAATAAATGAGAATCCATTGGCTTACCCGATTATTCACGCGTCTATAAAATAATAAGCTATTTTAGTGATAATGCTATGTCATATAACGCATTTTTTTTAACACCGTGAATTTCTGCTGCAATAGCACAGGCTTTTTTAGGTTTCATTTCACTTAACAATAAAGTCAGCGTTTTGATCACTTGCGGTGAGATTGCATTCATATCGGCTTTATGACCTTCAATAATTAGTACCATTTCACCTTTTAATTGATTTGGGTCTTGCTCGAGCCAACTAACAAAATTATCAGCAGTGTCAGAATGGATTGTTTCAAACGTTTTAGTTAATTCTCGAGCGATAACGACATAGCGATCGCCGCCAAGCGTTTCAACAATATCTTTTAATGTATCAATTGCACGACGAGGTGCATCATAAAACACCATAGTTCTTTCTTCATGCTCTAAGGATTTAAGCACTGTTTGCCTAGCGCCTGATTTTGACGGTAAGAATCCTTCAAAACTGAATCTATCAGTGGGTAAGCCTGCCACAGATAACGCAGAAATAGCTGCACATGCACCAGGTACAGGTGATACATGCAGATCGAGACTTCTGCAATGTCTCACCAAATGAAAACCAGGATCACTAATAAGTGGCGTACCCGCATCAGAAACGAGTGCGATACTTTTACCCTCTTGCAGCAGAGAAGCAATTTGTTCTTGTCTCTGTCGCTCATTATGATCATGCATCGACATGGTTCTATTTTTAATCGCAAATGCTGATAATAACTTACCGGTGTGACGCGTATCTTCACAAGCAATAATATCAACTTGAGTTAAAATATCGATTGCTCTTTGCGTAATATCAGCCAGATTACCAATTGGCGTTGCGACAATGTATAAAGTGCCTGGTGTGACGAGTGTATTGTTCATTTGCTTTTACTTCGTTGAATTAGTTGAGACCTTGACTGATGCGGTTTATTATAAACCACTACTGATAGCAAAATGCACGGATTTATTCATTGTGGGTCAAATAAATTTTTTCGTATTCCCCTTTTCTCGCTTTACACATGCTTTAAGGTTTAACATTGGCTTCAACAAAGCTGCTATATATTCGTTGTTATTATTATCGCTATTGGTTTTATCTAGCTGTAGTAGCCAAAAAACTACACCAACTAGCATCCCCACTACAAAACCAGTTGAATCAAGTAACGTTGAAGCATTGCCAATAACAGCAGAGCAAGTTTTAGCTCAATTAACAGATTTATCAAGCCAACAAGCCATCACAAAACTTGTTTTGGCAAGTGAGCTTTTTTTACAAGAAAAAAATTATACAAAAGCACTTTGGCTTGCTGATAAAACACTGAGCTTGCTGGGCAATGACAGCAAGCAAGTCTCTAATCAAATAACGTTGATGCAAGTAAAAGCCAGTAGTTTGTATGCATTGAACCAAGAAAAACTTAGTCAAGATGAACTTTATGCCATCAATCAACTCGCGGCAAAAAACAATATTCCCTTATCTATTGATTATTATAAAACGTTCAGCAACGTTATGACTGCAATGGCACAACCTATTGCTGCCTTACAAGCTGACTTTCATGTTTTTGCTTTGAATGACTCATTAACTAATGAAGCAGCAATTGATGCTGTTAATATGCTTTGGCAAAAGCTGCAAGCCTTATCGGCATGGCAGTTAACGCAGTTTTCAAAAAAGACTGTACCCTACGGCAAAGGTTGGGTTCAGTTAATGCGATATGCTAATAAATTTGGCCACGACCCTATGCAATTTGGTCGTTACTTAAGCCAATGGCAACGTCAGTTTCCTACACACCCTGCTACCGTGATAGTAGTATCGTTACAAGAACAAGAAAGTGCCTATACTGAATCAGAGAATATTGCGGTTCTATTGCCTTTATCAGGTAATCAAGCATCTGCAGGCATTGCTGCACAACAAGGTCTTTTAGCTGCTTATAATAATGATGATAGTAAGCGACTGCACTTTTATGATACTCACCAATTAAATTGGCAATCATTACCGACACAACTCAATGATGATGAGGTAGATTTTGTTATCGGTCCTCTACTTAAAAATAATGTTGAGCATTATTTAGCAACAACGCGTGACGTTAGCGATGGTATCGAACAAAGCAACATTAGTTTGCCCACATTATTATTAAATTTACCTGAAAAAAGTAGCTTGAGTGAAAACCAAATGGCTTTATCTATGCGCCCTGAAGATGAAGCTATACAAGCGGCGACAACATTAAGTAATAGCAACTATAAAAGGCCAGTGGTGTTAAGTCACCAAGATAAAGTCAGTATACGAATTGCTAATGCCTTTGTTGAACAATGGAAAATAATGACAGGTGAGACGGTTGATATTGTCTATTTTGAGAAAGGCACTAAGATGCAAGCGAATCTTAAAGCCAGCCTTGATGTAGACACTAGCCAAAATAGAATTAATGAATTAAAAAGTCGGTTACAACAAACACTTAAATTTGAAACAAGAAACCGACGAGATATTGATATGATATATGTCGTTGGCTCTGCTGAACAAACCCGTTTAGTCAAACCCTATATTGATGTAAACATTAGCCCTTTTGCTAATGTTATACCTGTTTATGCAAGTTCACGCAGCCACAGTAACAAACATGACAATAGCAGTAGCCGAGATTTACAAGGATTAACTTTTACTGAAATGCCATGGTTACTTAATTCTGACATGCAAAATACAAAATTAAAGCAACTTAGTCAGCAGTTATGGTCTAAACGCAGTGATAGTTTATTAAGAATTTTTGCTATGGGTTATGACAGTTATCATTTAGTTGATAAGGTTAATCAGATGAAGGATGCCCCTTACATTAGGCATTACGGTCAGACAGGTATTTTACAGTTAAACAGCAGCAATATACTGACTAGAAGCCTTATTTGGGGTCGTTACCAACAGAATCAGGTAGTTAACATTGCTTTGGACTAAGGCAATATTATCGATGAAGAACACCAAAAATATAGGCGACATCACTGAAGATATTGCCGCTGGCTTTCTCGAAAAACAAGGTTTAACCCTAGTAGCTAAAAACTTTCACTGCCGACAAGGTGAGCTTGATTTGATCATGCAAGATGGCAATACTTGGGTGTTCATAGAGGTAAAGTATCGTCGGTCAGCTCAATTTGGTGGTGCAATTTCAGCCATATCCCCTTCAAAGCAAAAAAAAATTAAACATTGCGTAACATTTTATCTGCAACAGCAAGGCTTAAATGAATATAATACCGCTTGTAGGATAGATGCCGTTGCGCTTCAAGGGAGCATTGAGCAACCTGAAATAACTTGGATTAAGAATGCTTTTTAGATAAGAATCAAACTATCCACTAATAAACCCCATTGAAATAATGAATTGTTCTCTTGGGTTAATTCATCACAATTTTTAAGTTAAGCGGAGAAAAAAATCGCTATGCTAGAGCAGATCAAAGACAACTTCACTGAAAGTATACAAACGCAAATTGCTGCCAGTGAAATGTTAGCGCAATCTATTGAGCATGCAGGTATGACAATTGTACAGGGCCTGCTCTCTGGTAACAAAATAGTAACCTGTGGTAATGGTGGCTCTGCAGCACACGCTCAACATTTTTGTGCGCAATTACTCAACAAGTACGAAACCGAAAGGCCTAGCTTACCTGCAGTATCTCTTAATAGCGATATTGCTACCCTAACGTCAATTGCCAATGACTATCAGTACGATGAAATATTTTCTAAGCAAATTAGAGCACTAGGTAACAACGGTGATGTGCTAATTGCTATTTCTACTAGCGGTAACTCTAGAAACGTTATAAAAGCCATAGAAAGCGCTGTTTCTCGCGATATGCCTATTATTGCCTTAACAGGGAATGATGGGGGTGATATTGCTGGTTTACTCGGTGAAACTGACGTAGAAATTAGAGTGCCTTCTCATAGAACCTCTCGTATTCAAGAAGTGCATTTAATGGTACTGCATTGTTTATGCGAAATTATAGATACCATGCTATTCCCACAAGGAGACAGTTAATGTTAAACAACATTAAACAAATAAAATTAGTTGGCATCATTATGCTGGTGCTTACATTACAAGGCTGTGCTGTCGCTACGGTTGTCGCAATTACCGCTGGTGCAACCATGGTTAGTGACAGGCGTAGTATTGGCAATCAAATTGATGATCAAACAATAGAATTTAATGTACATAATGAATTAGCGAAGCAAAAATCGATAATCGATAATACCAATTTGCACGTTGTTAGTGTCAACGGTTCTGTGCTAATTGTTGGTCAAGCACCTAATACATACCTTAGAGACCTAGCTATTAAAACAGTCACTGAGGTTGAGGGTGTAGTACAAATACATAATCAAATAAGAATTAGCTCAACCACGGCAGTCACAACGCAAACCAATGATATTTGGTTAACGTCTAAAGTTAAATCAGCCTTATTTGCCAGTGACAAAGTTAATGTTAAAGATATTAAGGTTGTAACTGAAAATGGTGAAGTCTTTTTAATGGGTCTAGTTTCTAAGAATGAAGCAGATGCTGCAGTAAGCGTAACGCGAAACATTAGTGGTGTAAGCCGAGTATTCAAGGCCTTTGAGTACCTTTAATTATTCTTTTCAATAATCTTACTTCACTATATTTTCAGGCAAAAAAATACCTCTTTAAAAGAGGTATTTTTGTAGCAAGGTAAAATTTAAAAACCAGTATATCGATTTACTTGATTATTTTTAAACTCGGCTTACCTTTCTTTTTGTTCTTGCTGTCTTCCTTCGATGGCTTCTCATTACCACTTGAACTAACACTACTTAAACTAGCTTTTGGCTTAGTCAGTGTTTTTTCAGGAACACTTTCTATAAGCTCATCAGACGTTAATTCATCTTCATCTGGGTGTTCTATAGGTAATGACGTTCCTGCTCCATTTTCTTTAGCATATATAGCACCAATAGCACCATAAGGTATGGTTAACTGCTCTAACTTGCCACCAAAACGAGCACTGAACTCAATTTCTTTTGGCCCTAAAACAATACTACCTACCGCTGATGAAGCAATGTTTAAGACAATTTGCCCATCTGCAACATAGTTCATAGGAACTAAAACACCGTATACATTAACATCTACAACAATATAAGGTGTTAAGTCGTTATCGGAGATCCATTCATAAAAAGCCTTCACTAAATAAGGCTTGTTTGAACTCATCGACGCAAGTGTTGGCCCAGACATTATGCAGGGTTACCAAAGCGTAATTCACGCTCAGCTTCAGTTAATGAGGCTTGGAAAGATTCACGTTCAAATAAACGAAGCATGTATGTTTTCAACTCTTTTGAACCTTGGCCTGTTAATTCAATACCAAAAGCTGGTAAGCGCCACAATAATGGTGCTAAGTAACAGTCTACTAGGCTGTATTCTTCACTCATAAAGTAAGGCGCTTCATTTAATATTGGCGCAACACTTAATAAGCTTTCTTTAAGTTCTTGACGTGCTTTTGCTGCTTCTTCAGCTGTACCTGAAATGATTGTTTTAGCTAAGCTGTACCAATCATGCTCAATGCGATGCATCATTAATCGGCTACGACCACGAGATACAGGGTAAACAGGCATCAATGGTGGATGAGGAAAACGCTCATCTAAGTATTCGATAATGATAGAAGCTTCATACAATGCTAATTCACGATCGATCAATGTTGGTACTGTACCGTAAGGGTTTAAATCAAGTAAATCTTCCGGTAAGTTTGCTAGATCAACTAAGTGAATATCAACGCCTACGCCTTTTTCTGCCAACACAATACGTGCTTGATGGCTATACATATCATCAGCATGTGAGTATAAAGTCATCACTGAACGTTTGTTTGCTGCTACGGCCATAAAGCCTCCTATTCCAAAATTCTTTAAATAACAATTTCTAAAACTAACAAAGGGCTATTTGATAATGCTTCATCAAATAGCCCTAATAAATGTCTTTTTATACACTAAGTTTAGTGCACATCTCTCCAATATTCTTTCTTAAGTAAATAAGCAAAAATAAAGAAGATAAAGATAAAGATTAACACTTTAACACCTAAAGCTTTACGCTCAAGTTTATTCGGCTCACCAACATATTCTAAAAAGTTAGTTAGATCACGAACAACTTCGTCGTATTCTTCGGCTGTTAAACTACCGCCTTGTGCTGGTGTTAATTTACCATTTTCATCAATAGAGCTTACGCCTTGAAGATCTTGTAACACATGTGGCATACCAACATCTTTAAATAAAGTATTGTTCACACCAAATGGGCGAGACTCGTCAATATAAAAAGAACGTAAGTAGGTGTAAATCCAATCAGGGCTACGTAACCTTGCTTCCAAGGTTAAATCTGGTGGCGCAGTACCGAACCAAGCAGCCGCTTCTTTTTTCGGCATAGTGTTAGTAATATGATCACCAACCTTTTCACCGGTATACATATAGTTTTCAATACCGTCTGCTTCTTCAATACCTAAATCGGTAAAGGTACGATTATAACGTTGATACTGTAATTGGTGACAACCTAAACAATAGTTTATATAGGTTTTGAAACCACGTTTTAATGATTCTTTATCTGCTAAATCATTATTGGCACTGTCTAGTGGTAAGCTTGGGCCAGCGGCAAAAGCTAATACAGGTACTAGAGCGAACACTGCTAAAATAAATTTTTTCATTATTTACTCACCCTCTCTGGTACTGGTTTAGTTGTTTCATTTTTACTGTAGAACCACAGCGCAATAAAGAAACCAAAGTAACCAAAGCTCGCGACTGTACCAATCATATTATTTAATGGCGTTGCAGCTTTAGTTCCTAAAATAGCTAATACAATAAAACTAACTGTAAATTGGAATAAGTTCACTTTATGCCAAGTACAACGGAATTTCATCGATTTAACCGTACCGCGATCAAACCATGGTAAGGCGAATAGCATAATAATTGCACCAAACATGGCAACTGCACCTAATAACTTATCAGGAACAACACGTAAAATGGTGTAGAAAGGACCAAAATACCAAACAGGTACAATGTGCTCAGGTGTTTTCAAGCCATTTGCTGGTTCAAAGTTTGGCGCTTCAATAAAGAAACCTCCACCTTCAGGAGCAAAGAACATTACCCAACAGAAAATAAATAAGAAGAATGCCACACCCATAATATCTTTTACAGAGTAATAAGGGTGGAAAGGGATTGCATCAACAATATCGTATTTGTCAGTGTAATGCTTATGGAACTTAAATTTACTTAATTCTTCTGGTTTAACAGAGCCTTTCTTTTTCTTAATCTCTGTACCATCAGGGTTATTTGAACCCACTTCATGCAAAGCAAGGATATGTAAGAAAACTAAAATAACTAACACTAAAGGCATTGCGATAACGTGCAGTGCGAAGAAACGGTTTAATGTAGCACCAGAAATAACATAATCACCACGAATCCACTGTGTTAAGTCATCACCAATAACAGGTATTGCACCGAATAAGGAGATAATTACTTGTGCCCCCCAATAAGACATATTCCCCCAAGGTAATAAGTAACCCATGAAGGCTTCAGCCATTAATACTAAGAAGATCAACATACCGAAGATCCACAGTAATTCACGAGGCTTCTGGTAAGAACCATACATCATGCCGCGGAACATATGTAAATAAACCACGATAAAGAAGAATGATGCACCCGTAGAATGCATGTAACGTAATAACCAACCGTAATCCACATCACGCATGATGTATTCGATTGAAGCAAATGCTCCATCGCCAGAAGGCTCATAGCTCATTGTTAACCAAACACCTGTAAGGATTTGGTTAACTAGCACTAACATGGCTAGAGAGCCAAAAAAGTACCAGAAGTTAAAGTTTTTAGGTGCTGGGTACTGAGCTAAATGTTTATTCCAACAATCAGTAACTGGCAAGCGCTTGTCAATCCAAGCCATAAAATTAGCGAACATTACGCCTCTCCTTGACCAACACCGATTAATAAGGTGTCTTCACTTGTGAATGAATGCTCAGGAACCATCAAATTTAATGGTGCAGGAACGCCTTGAAATACACGACCAGCCATATCAAATTTACTACCATGACATGGGCAGAAGAAACCATCACTAACGCCTTCAACGAACTGATCAAAATCACCGCTATGGTGTGTAGGAGCACAACCTAAGTGAGTACAAACACCTAATGCAACCAAGAACTCTGGTTTAATTGAGCGATAGGCATTCTTAGCATATTCAGGTTGCTGTGCTTCATCAGAGTTAGGGTCACGTAATTGATCATCCACTTTAGCTAAATCATTAACGGTTTTCTCTGTTCGGCGAACTACATAAACAGGTTTACCACGCCATTCAGCACGGATTAATTGACCTGGTTGTATTTTCCCAACATTGATTTCAACTGGAGCACCCGCAGCTTTCGCTCGAGCACTTGGATTCCAGGAACCAATGAAAGGCACAGCCACGCCGACCACACCAGCACCACCAACAACTGCAGTAGCAGCAGTTAAGAAGCGACGGCGGCCATTATTCACAGGCACATTGCTCATTCATACTCTCCAACTAAGACACTAACCCAACAATTATTCTTGATACGTTACCTTAAAAAACTAAATACAAAGTACGCATTAAATTTGTTTTTGTTAGATCAAATTCATACCAAGCGGTATATCGATAAAAAAATTTTTATGATCATAAAGAAATACCCTATTTTTTACAAGGTAAAAACCGAGTAAGTACAGTAAAAATAGCAAAAAAGTGAAACTATTGTTTATTCAATTTCAATAATGCTTTGTTGGGAATAATTGCTATTTTCATCTTGAGGATATTTGCGCGAATAACAAAGAGAAGTGCACTCGTTAACAAGGGGAGCTCGTGTGAACTGATTTTGGTAGCGTGTTTTTTGTTGACACTATTATAGGCAATAAAATAAAGGCAATAAAAAAGCCGACGTAAAGTCGGCTTTTAAGAAGTATATTCGAATGAATATTAACGTTTTGAGAATTGTGGACGTTTACGTGCTTTGTGTAAACCAACTTTCTTACGTTCAACTTTACGCGCATCACGAGTAACGAAACCAGCTTTACGTAGATCGCTACGGAAAGTTTCATCGAACTCCATTAATGCACGAGTGATACCGTGACGGATCGCACCAGCTTGACCAGAAATACCACCACCAACAACAGTGATGTTAAGGTCAAATTTCTCTAGCATTTCAACTAACTCTAATGGTTGACGAACAACCATACGAGCCGTTTCACGACCAAAGTATACAGAAATATCACGATTATTAATTGTGATTGCACCGTTACCAGCTTTCATGAACACACGAGCAGTAGAGCTCTTGCGACGACCAGTACCGTAATATTGATTATCAGCCATTGTCTAAAGCTCCAAAAGTTGTGGTTGTTGTGCAGTATGCTTGTGCTCAGCACCAGCATACACTTTTAATTTGCGGAACATTTCACGACCTAAAGGACCTTTAGGTAACATGCCTTTAACTGCAAATTCAAGTACACGTTCTGGTGCTTTATCAATTAACTTTTCAAAGCTAATTTGCTTAAGGCCACCAGGGAATTCAGTATGCGAGTAGTAAATTTTACCTTTCGCTTTATTACCAGTTACTTTTACTTTCTCAGCATTAATAACAACGATATAATCGCCAGTATCAACATGAGGAGTATATTCTGCTTTATGCTTACCACGTAAACGGCTAGCAATTTCAGTAGCGATACGACCTAAAGTTTTATCTTCGGCGTCCACTAAGAACCATTCGCGTTGTACGCTTTCTGGTTTAGCTACAAAAGTTTTCATTAAAAAACCCAATTTTAAAAATGTTACTTAAATAACAAGCTAACTATTGTTAGTTTGTCGGTTAAAA
Organism: Colwellia sp. RSH04; assembly: GCF_003545765.1. GTDB lineage: Bacteria > Pseudomonadota > Gammaproteobacteria > Enterobacterales > Alteromonadaceae > Colwellia. The sequence continues at coordinate 175,916 of NZ_QXIO01000003.1, forward strand.
AGACCACGCTATTGCCCCTTCGAGCATCGAGTCCAGCGCCCATATTTACTGACAGTTCAATAATATTACTTAGTAAACTAAGCCATAAATAATAGACATTTGTAACGTAGGGAGCGCGGATTATACAGAAGTTGTTCAAAAAGATCACGTCTAATTTTTAATCTTTTTATCGATTTATTAACGTTCTACTACTTATTAAATATATTGAAAAAACTGTAGTCGGTATTGTGGGCTATATAAGTAACCACACAGAAACTGTTATTGCTTAACTTTGTATAGACAAAGTAAGTTTCATTTATACTTCTCTAAAATAGATTTAATCTAACTAAAAGCATGTAATATTTAGCTATTTAATTACGTTGGTATAAAGGTAGCTTTGTTGGTATAAAGGTAGCTTTGTAATTTTAATGGTATTGCTATTTAGCGCTACATTCTCTTAAAACCTACTGCATCTTAAAAGCTATTGCTTAAAGCATATTTATCAAAATTTGTAATGAACATCTTCATTTAATGCATACTTGAAAATAAGCACTTCATTCTGCTTACAACTTATACAATTGAATATGATGAAGGTAAAATATTTCAAATAAAAGTTAACTTAAGGTTAAGAATGAGTTATAAATTACCCGATTGTTGTTAAATCAACAAAAAAACTAAAAAAAAGTGCTACAAAATTTTACATTTGAGTAAAAGTGTCGCAATATAAATTCAGCCCCCGTAGAAAATTAATGGATGTATAAACTATGAAAAAATTACAAACAATGAAAAAATCAGCCCAACAGGGTTTCACGCTTATCGAATTAATGATCGTTGTTGCGATTATCGGTATTCTTGCGGCAGTAGCTTTACCTGCTTACCAAACTTATACTGCTAAAGCAGCTTACAGTGAAGTTATTTTAGCCTCAGGTACTTTTAAAACTGGCGTTCAAGTATGTGCACTTAAAAACCCAATTGCTGATTGTGACCTTGGGACAAACGGTGTACCGGCTACAACAGAATCACAGGCTGTAGCAAGTGTAGCGGTTTCAGGTGGTACAATTCGTGTAACACCAAAAGCGTTTAGTGGTATTCAAACTGATAACATCTACCAACTTGAACCAGTTGGCGGTGCAACTGCAGGTGCAGCAATTACTGCATGGAATGAAACTTGTGAAGGTACTACTCCACTTTGTTAATAAGTAGTTATTCCTAATATAAAAGCTTCTTCGGAAGCTTTTTTTATTTCTGATGTAAAGATTGAAACTCTTAATTATATTTAAGCATAATAATTTTCAATATTAGTAAAAGCTGTATGGACTCACTAAAACGCAAATTTTTTATTTATCATTTATCTGTAAGTATAATAACCGTTATATTGCTTAGTAGCATTTGCCAATTTTACTGGTTCCCTTCACCTTTTCTTTTATTAGATGGAACCTGGATAGCTCTATTAACCTTAGCTTTAGTTGATATTATTATTGGCCCTTTATTAACTCTTTTATTGGTGTCATCAAAGAAATCATCTAAAGAAATAATTTTCGATATGGTCGTTATTATTACTATTCAAGTTTCAGCATTAAGTTACGGGTTAATAAAAATAGAACAAGAACGTGTTTGGGCAATAGTACACTTAGATGGTGTTTTTAATTTAGCGCCTAAAAAAGAAATATTGATAAATTATCAAAATATGGAACAGGAGTTACCTAAATTTAAAGGAATATATTATGCCATGGTATTAAATTCAGAGATGCTTTTGCATAGCCAAAGTAAAAATAGCACTAAACCATTAATGTACTCGCCTGAGCGTTATCATCCTATTAATAACAATATATTAGCTACAGCTATACCTTATCGTAACTTACCACGCGAAATTCAAAAGCAATATAATGAACAGTACCGTTTTAAACTACTTATAGGTAAAAGAATGAACGCTGTTATTATTCTAAGTAAGGAATTGGAGATTATTGATATTGCTCCTCTCAATGAAAATAAAATTAAGATACCGACAATATAATAAGTTTATAATGAATCAGTTGTTGTATATAAAATAGAAAAAGTGTTTTAGAAGATTTTTTATTACCCTTAACATATTCATTTATTCTCAATAAAGTTATGTAATATATACTATGCTCAAAGAATCGCCTGAAATCTATTTATGCTTTTACCACGTAATAAGTTACACTCACCTAGTTAACAATACTTCAAAGAGGCTATAACTAAAAGTTATGAAAGGAAGTCATCAACAATCAAGCGTACTTTCCGCGCTTTCAAAGCAAAATCTTATACCTGAAGAGTCAGTTGATGAAATTTGGGAAGGTTTTGCCAACAAAACTAAACCTTTCGTCAGATATTTAGTCGAAGATAAAGATATAGATGGTGTAAAAATAGCCAAAGCTTTATCAAAAAGTTACGGTTACCCGCAAATACAACTTTCAAGTTTCGATACTAGCCTTGTCCCTGAAGGTGTTCGTAATGAAAAACTCATTGTAAAACATAATGCTTTACCACTATTTTTACGTGGTAAAGTTTTGTTTGTTGCCATGTCTGATCCGACCAATTTAGATGCCTTAGAAGAAATTCAATTTAATACGGGGTATGGTACTGAACTTATACTTTGTGATGAAAAAAGCTTACAAGCCAGTATTGAGAAAGTTTTAGAAGATGAGAGTGACGCTCTTGATATATCAGATATTGATTCCGATGAATTATCTGGTATTGATGTTCATGATACCGAGAAGAAAGAAGAACAAGCATCAGGTGAAGATGATGCGCCAATTGTTGTTTTTATTAATAAAATTCTTTTAGATGCGATTAAAAAAGGCGCTTCAGATTTACACTTTGAACCTTATGAAAAAGCTTTTCGTATTCGATTTAGGGTCGATGGAATTTTGACCGAAATAGCAAGACCTCCTGTAGCTTTAGCGTCAAGAATGGCTGCTCGCTTAAAAGTGATGTCAAAGCTTGATATTGCAGAAAGGCGTGTTCCACAAGATGGTCGTATAAAACTGGCTTTATCACAAAAAAAATCGATAGATTTTCGTGTTAGTACACTCCCTACAATGTGGGGTGAAAAAATAGTTATGCGTATACTCGACTCTTCTAGTGCTATGTTGGGTATTGATATGTTGGGTTATGAAGCCGAGCAAAAAGAAATCTATATGAATGCATTAGCACAACCGCAAGGCATGATATTAGTGACTGGGCCAACAGGTTCTGGTAAAACAGTTTCTCTTTATACTGGCTTAAATATTCTTAATACCGCTGAACGAAACATTTCAACCGCAGAAGATCCTGTAGAAATTAACCTTGAAGGTATCAATCAAGTTCAAATCAATACTAGAGCAGGATTAACCTTTCCAAGTGCTTTACGATCATTTCTTCGTCAAGATCCAGATATCGTTATGGTTGGTGAAATTCGAGATCTTGAAACCGCTGAAATCGCAATTAAAGCGGCACAAACAGGTCACCTAGTTTTATCAACGCTACATACCAACTCAGCTGCCGAAACCTTAACACGTTTACTTAATATGGGTGTCCCTTCATACAATGTCGCCAGCTCGGTCACTATTATCATTGCACAGCGATTGGCAAGACGTCTGTGTCCTCAATGTAAAGAAGAAGAAGTATTATCAGAAAGCCAATTACGTGAGCAAGGCTTCCCAGAAGATAAGCTCTCCCAAATACAGCTTTTTAAACCCGTTGGTTGCACTCATTGCACTGGTGGCTACAAAGGTCGAGTCGGTATTTATGAAGTTATTGAAATTACACCAACGATTGCAAGTATTATTATGGAAGGTGGTAACTCTTTAGACATTGCAAGCCAGTGCCAGAAAGAAGGTTACAATAATTTAAGGCAATCTGGTTTAATAAAAGCCATGAATGGCATGACAAGTTTAGAAGAAGTAAACCGTGTCACTAGCGCTTAATAGCAAATTAAGGTAGTTTATTTACTAGCAAACATCATTACTTAAAAGAATTAAAATAAAACAATCACACATGCTAACTATTATGTTTAACAGGAAGTTGTGAATTGACTGGGTATATCTATGGCAACAGCAAAAAAAACAAAAAAAACTAAAGAGTTAGATACTTTTATCTGGAGTGGTGTAAACCGCAAGGGTAAAAAAATAAATGGTGAATTAACCGCAAACAATGTGATTGAATTAAAGGCTCAACTTAGAAAACAAGGTATAACCCCTAGTCGAGTCAAAAAGAAGCCTAAACCGCTCTTTGGTATGGGGGGTGATAAGCCTATTACTCCTGCAGATATCGCTGTAATTACACGCCAAATTGCAACTATGTTAGGTGCTGGTGTGCCGCTTGTTCAAACTATTGAAATGATTGGTAAAGGTCATAACAATGGTAATATGCGCAAACTTTTAGCTGATGTTGGTCATAAACTAGCATCAGGCATTCCATTATCTGATTGTTTACGTGAACACCGGCTTTATTTTGATGATTTGTATTGTGATCTTGTTGCTTCAGGTGAGCAATCTGGTGCGCTAGAAACAATATATGGACGTATTGCAACCTATAAAGAAAAAGCTGAAGCATTAAAGGCAAAAATCAAAAAAGCGTTAACCTACCCTATAGCAGTATTAGTAATAGCATTTATTGTTACAGCAATACTACTTATCTTTGTCGTACCTGTTTTTCAAGATATTTTTAATAGTTTCGGTGCTGAATTACCTGGTTTTACTTTATTAGTGATTTCAATATCAGAATTTATGCAGGCTTATTGGTATTTAGGGTTAGCAATCTTATTTATTATTGGTTTTCTCTTTAAAAGAGCTCATCGTAGTAGTCAAAAATTTAGAGATAGTGTAGATAGAAAGATAATTAAGCTGCCCGTTATAGGTGATTTATTAGAAAAAGCAGCCGTTGCTCGATATGCACGAACTCTTTCAACGACATTCGCGGCGGGTGTTCCGCTAATTGATGCTCTAGAGTCTGCCGCTGGAGCTTCGGGCAATGCGGTATTTAGAGATGCTATCCTTGAAATTCGAGCCGAAGTATCCTCTGGTATGCAAATGAACTTGGCGATGAGAAACTGTAAAATATTCCCTGATATGGTTATTCAAATGGTTGCTATCGGTGAAGAGTCAGGTGCAGTAGATGATATGCTTTCTAAAGTAGCAAATGTCTATGAAGCTGAAGTTGATAATGCTGTCGATTCATTAACTAGTCTACTAGAGCCTATGATCATGGCAGTGTTAGGTGTAGTTATTGGTGGTTTAATCATCGCTATGTACCTACCAATATTCCAAATTGGTATGGTTGTTTAATTTAATTGAGGCAGCCTAATTAATAGGTTGCCTCTGCTTTCTTCCCAACGATTAGCTCCAAGGTTCAAGTTTGTTAGACTTTCCACTTTTTCAAAATATTGCTTCATTATTTGAGCAATCTTCCAACTTTTTCTACCTTTGCGTAATACTTGTTTCACTTTGCGTGGGTAGTTTCCTTAATGTGGTCGTCTTTCGCTTTCCTAAAATGCTTGAATATACTTGGTATCACGAATGCCGAGAATTTCTTGCTGATGAAGTTAAAGATATTAAACCTAAACCAATCCAGGAAATCACCCTATCTACACCTGATTCAACTTGTCCGAACTGCCAACATAAAATACGCTTTTATGAAAATATTCCTGTTCTAAGTTGGCTCTTTCTTAAAGGAAAATGCGGCAATTGTTCTCAAGCTATCTCGAAGCGTTACCCACTAGTTGAGCTTTCAACAGCGATTTTAAGTCTGATTGTTGCTAAGCACTTTGGTGTAACAGCGACAACATTTTTTGTCTTATTTTTGACGTGGGGGTTAATTGCTTTAACACTCATTGACTTTGACCATATGCTATTACCCGACCAAATTACGCTACCTCTAATGTGGTTAGGTTTACTAATCAATATTAATGGGCTTATCGTACCACTTTCAGATGCGGTCATTGGTGCTGCCGCTGGCTACATGAGCCTGTATTCAGTGTTCTGGTTATTCAAACTATTAACAGGTAAAGAAGGAATGGGCTTTGGCGACTTTAAGCTATTAGCTGTTTTCGGTGCTTGGGCAGGCTGGCAGTTGTTACCCATATTAATATTAATGGCTTCAGTGGTTGGTGCTGTGGTTGGCATTACCTTAATGATAGTTAAAAAGCATCAACGAGAAAAAGCAATTCCTTTTGGTCCGTATTTAGCGGTTGCAGGTTGGATAACTTTACTCTGGGGTGAAGGTATTTGGGCTTGGTATCTTCAACAAATCAGTTAATTAAATAGCTTCAATCATATGTCTTCATTTATTGTAGGTCTGACTGGTGGTATTGGTAGCGGTAAAACTACCGTTAGCGATTACTTTGAATCCTTAGGTGTTAATATCATTGATGCTGATATTATAGCGCGTGAAGTTGTTGAGCCTAATACTCACGCGTTAAAGCAAATAGCCCAGCACTTCGACAATACTATTTTAAATCAAGATGGTAGCCTTAATAGAGCTTTATTGAGAACAAAAATATTCAGTAACGAAAAAGATAAACAGTGGTTAAACTCCTTACTCCACCCTATTATTCGTCAACAAATACTTGAGCAATGCCAACAAGCAACAAGTAAGTACTGCATTTTAGTTGCGCCACTATTAATCGAAAATAATTTACTTAACATAGTTAATAGGGTGTTAGTCGTCGATGTCTCTGAAGCAACACAACTATTGAGAGTATTGGATCGGGATTGTAGTAATGAAAAAGAAGTCAAAGCTATTATTGCTAGCCAAGCACCAAGACAAAAACGATTATCCCATGCTAATGATATTATTCAGAACGAAAACATAGATTTAATGCAGCTTAAAAAGAAGATAGACGATCTTCATCAGCGATATCTAAACCTTGTCAGCTAAGCCGATTCAACACTGTTTATGCATTTAATTAAATACCCACTTACATTTGAGTGAAAAATAATCAGCAAAATCATTCGCCATTTATTTATTCTATGGTTACTATAGCTAAACCATCAAACGAAACATAAACTTAGCTATAGATGTCAACGGTTTTATATGAACATCCGCTTAATGAGCGAATTAGAAACTATTTAAAACTTGAGCAATTATTTGCTCAAGCACAACATTGTTCCACTCAAGACATCACAGTACATCACCAAGTTTTTTTCAATGCCTTATTCGCTATTATTGATACATTAGAACGTAACGATGTTAGAGGCGATTTAATCAAAGATCTTGAGAAACTCGAACAAAACCTTGTTATTTGGTCTAAAGCACCTGAAATTGATACTAGTGCGCTTGAAAACAATCTCTCAGAAACCGTAAAGCTTGTCGGCCAACTTAAACTTTCATCCCCCATCTGGTGTAAACTAAAGGAAGACAAATTTCTTGCCAGTTTAAAGCAGCGTTTTGCAATACAAGGGGGCAGTTCTTTATTCGATCTTCCTCAATTGCATTATTGGCTATATCAACCACAAAAAAAGCTGCAAGAAGACATTAATTCATGGTTAGCATTATTGGCTAATATTCAATGCTCTTTAAGCTTGGTTTTGAAGTTTGTCCGACAACGCGCTAATTTTGAAAAAATTAAAACTGACAGTGGCTTTTATCAAGACAATGGCGAAGGTCTTTTACTATTAAGAATTAAACTCGATGAAAATGTAAACTACTACCCTACGGTAAGTGGTAATAAATTTCGCTATTCTATTCGTTTCATGTCACCTTGTGAGCATACTGGGCGACGATATTCTAATCAAGCAACTCAATTTGAGCTTGCCCGCTGTTAACGCATCGCTGAATTTCAGTTATAATTTTATCATCTCGATATTAATAAAGAATAACCAATGACTCTTGAAGTTTCATGTCCTACTTGCCAAAAACAGGTAAAGTGGGAAAAGCAAAGTGAATTCAGACCTTTTTGTAGTAAACGCTGCCAACTAATCGATTTGGGAGAGTGGGCTGAAGAAGGACATAAAATTAGCCAACCCGTTCAGAGCCACTCACCCATGAGTGAAGAAATGCTTGATGCACTTGAGGATGAATTTTTGATGAATAATAAATTTTTTGTTGAGCCAGAATAATTATTACACAGCAAAACGTTTAACTAACAATTCAATAATAGGGTAGTTTGCTTTAGGAAAGTTCATTTCTGCAAGTTTTGATAAAGCAAACCATCCTTCTTTTTGTCCTTCAAGTGCCTTAGGTTGGCCTTCAAAGTTATCAACAAGGTAAACCTGTAGACAAACCTTTTTATCGCCATAATCATGTGTAATTGTGCTTAAATGCTCGCATGAAAGCACATCAATGGCGACTTCTTCTTTTAATTCTCTAGCTAAAGCCTCGCTTACTGTTTCACCTTGCTCAATTTTTCCACCAGGAAATTCCCACTTGTTTGCTTGGTGAACATGTTCATGACGCTTCGTTAAGAAAAAAAGCACCTCTTCACAACCAAAGGTTGCCTTTTGCACAATAACACCAACTGCAACATTAACAGTACTTATCATATTTTAGTCCTATAAATAAAAAAGCTGACATGTATGTCAGCTTCAAATGTTAATAGTAAAAACTATGTAGCTAGTTTAATTTACCATGACACTGCTTATATTTCTTACCTGAGCCACATGGACACGGTTCATTCCGACCTACACGTGGCATTTGAGGGGTATCTTCAGCCCCAGAAGCAGACTCATGTTTGAAGTCCATTGGTACTTCTTCTGCTTTTCTATGTTGCTCTTCAACCGCCTCTACATCAGATTCTGCCCTAATTTGTACTTTAGACAAAATACCCACGACATCGTATTTTAAGGTGTCGAGCATAGTAGTAAATAGCTCAAATGACTCACGTTTATACTCTTGCTTAGGGTTTTTCTGTGCATGAGCACGAAGACCAATACCTTGACGTAAATGATCCATTGCTGATAAATGCTCTTTCCAGTGCGAATCTAAACTTTGTAGCATTACTGCTTTTTCAAATTGACGCAATACATCAGCACCGACAGCTTCTTCTTTATCTTTATAGACTTGTTCAAACTCAGTGATAATCTTCTCACGTAAGCTTTCTTCATGAAGTTTCTCATCTTCTTCAAGCCATTTAGCAATAGGAAGATCTGTAGTGAACTCACCTTTAAGCTGTTCTTCAAGCCCAGTAATATCCCACATTTCAGCAAGTGACTGTGGCGGAATATGTTGGTCAATAACAGAGTTAATCACATCACTACGAATTGCATGTACCACTTCAGCGATATCTTCTTCATCAAGTAATTCATTACGTTGCTCGTAAATAACACCACGTTGATCATTGGCAACATCATCATATTCTAATAGTTGCTTACGCATATCAAAGTTACGACCTTCAACTTTTCTTTGCGCATTTTCAATGCTTCGCGTAACCCACGGATGCTCAATCGCTTCTCCGCGTTCCATGCCCAATTTACGCATCATGTTTGAAATACGCTCTGACGCGAAAATTCGCATTAAAGAATCTTCCATTGAAAGATAAAAGCGTGTCGCACCAGGGTCACCTTGACGACCTGAACGACCACGTAACTGGTTATCAATACGACGTGATTCATGACGCTCTGTAGCGATAATTTTTAGACCACCGATAGATTTAACTCTTTCGTGATCTTCTTTCCATTTCGCTTTCGTTTTTTCTATTTGCTCTTCTGTAGGGTTCTTCAGCTTAGCAATTGCTGCATCCAAATTACCGCCCAAAACAATATCTGTACCACGGCCGGCCATATTAGTTGCAATAGTGACGGCACCTTCTTTACCCGCATCAGCAACAATTTCAGCTTCTTGCTGATGGAATTTAGCGTTTAAAACTTTGTGCTTGATTTTAGCTTTTTTAAGGTAATCCGATAAAAACTCTGACGTTTCAATCGCAATGGTACCAACTAATACAGGCTGGCCACGTTCAACACAATCTTTAATATCTTCAAGAATGGCTTCAAACTTTTCTTCTGTGGTTAAGTAAATTAAATCAGCCATATCATCACGAACCATATCCCTATTGGTTGGAATAATAACGGTTTCTAAGCCATAGATATGATTAAATTCAAATGCTTCAGTATCTGCAGTACCTGTCATACCAGACAGCTTTTCATAAATTCTAAAATAATTCTGGAAAGTAATAGAGGCTAACGTTTGGTTTTCATTTTGTATATTCACGCCTTCTTTAGCTTCCACCGCTTGATGTAAACCTTCAGACCAGCGACGACCTTCCATTGTTCGTCCTGTATGTTCATCTACAATGACAATTTCGCCATCTTTTACAATATAGTCAACATCTTTTTGGAAGAGCTTATGTGCTCTTAATGCCGCCATAACATGATGTAATAAGGTTATATTTGCAGCAGAGAATAAAGTATCCCCTTCCTGTAACAAGCCCTTTTCAGCCATGATTTCTTCGATACGAATTTGGCCACGCTCAGTTAAGTAAATTTGCTTAGCTTTTTCGTCAATGGTGAAATCACCAGTACTTTCTTCACCTTCTTTGTCTTCTTCTTCTTGCTGTTCAAGTGTTGGTACAATGGTATTAATAGTACGGTAAAGCTCTGAACTATCTTCCGCTTGCCCTGAAATAATCAGTGGTGTACGGGCTTCATCTATTAATATTGAGTCTACTTCATCGACAATAGCAAAGTGCAGTGGTTTTTGTGCTCTTTCTTGTGGCGAAAATACCATGTTGTCACGCAAATAATCAAAACCAAACTCGTTGTTAGTTCCGTAAGTAATATCAGATTGATAAGCTGCTTGTTTTTCTTGCGTTGAAAGGCCAGGAATATTACAGCCAACAGTTAAACCAAGAAATTCAAAAAGAGGTCGACTCCAATCAGCATCACGTTGAGCTAGGTAATCATTTACTGTAATTACGTGAACGCCCTTACCTGTTAAAGCATTTAAATAAGAGGGTAAAGTTGCGGTTAATGTTTTACCTTCACCGGTACGCATCTCCGCTATTTTGCCTTCGTTTAATACCATGCCACCAATCATTTGCACATCAAAATGGCGCATACCAAAAACACGTTTACTTGCTTCTCGAACTACAGCAAAAGCCTCTGGAAGTATTTCTTCTAACTTCTCATCTTGCGCTAATCGTTCTTTAAACTCTGCAGTTTTCGCTTTAAGTTCATCGTCACTTAGTGCTTCAATAACCGGCTCTAGTGCATTTATTTTTTTTACTTCTTTGCGCATTTGTTTTAGTAGTCTATCGTTGCGGCTACCAAACATTTTAGTTAACAAGTTTACAAACATCTTTTTTAAACCATTTATTGAATATAGACAGAAATCAATCTGTTATTGGTGAATTTTATTTTTTATTCTTTGCTTTACGATAAACATATTTTACTGGGTTTATCTGTGTATTGTGTTTTAGTATTTCATAATGAACATGTGGCCCTGTTGAGCGACCTGTACTACCCATTTTGGCAATGACCTGCCCTTTATCGACTACATCTCCTACTTCAACAAGTAAGGTCTTATTATGACCATAACGTGTTTTAAAACCGCCGCCATGATCTATCTCAATAAGTTGTCCATAGCCATAACGTTTATTTGCCCAGCTAACAACACCAGCACCCGTTGCAATAACACCTGTGCCCTCTTTACCTGCAAAATCGACACCTTTATGCATAGTTGGTCGACCGTGAAAAGGATCTTTCCTCATACCAAAGTAAGAAGATAACCACCCCTTTTGAATTGGACGACCAGATAAATAGCGATTATTTTGTATATGGTGACCAAAGGTTAAAGATTCAAGCAGTTGTAACTGCTTTTCTTCATGATTAATGCTACTTTCTAATTGCTCTATCTCTTTAAGTAAAGTAGGTATTGGCTTTTGATTAATTTCATTAACTGATATTGAGGGGCCACCACTAGGGGGTAGTTGACTAAAATTAAATTCTTTATCGGGTATATTTGCATCATCGGCTAAACGCTCACCCAGTGCATTGAGTCTTAATAGCTGACTTTGTAATTCAGCAAGCTTTATTGTAAGTGCAGTAACTTGTCGCTTTTGTTGTTGTGAATTAACCGTATCATTTTCTAAAATATCGTTTTCGTTACTGATATACTGTAATTTAGACGACTCCGACTTAGTTAGTGAATATTGCTCTAATGATTGAGTTTGTTTTGATGGCAACATAAGGTGAACACAAACACCTGAAATTATCGCGAACACAGTTAGCGCTGATAACCAATGCAACTTAGATAATTGCATTGAAAATCTAACGTTTTTTCCGCGATATAGTAATGTTAAACTCATAATACGTTCTGTGTTTAATGTAATTTGAATAAAGAGTTGAATGAAAGGTAGACATTATGGCTCGTAAGCCTAAAAAACCACTTAACTTATCGACACTGTTGCAATCAACGACAGGCACTTTGGCACAAATCCAGTCAAAAACCAACTCTTTGGCAATATTGGCCGACATTGTACGACAAATATGCCCTGATTTACCAGAAGAGGTATGGCATATTGCAAACTTTCGTCAAGACACACTGATAATTGAATTAAAATCTCCTGTTTGGAGTCAAAGATTGCAGTTTGAGCGAAATAAAATTTGTCAACAACTTGCTATTGAAACCGAAGGACAGTGTTCTAGAATTGAAATCAAAGTCAATCCGCAAGGTTTTACCACAAAAAAAACAAGCGAAAATTTAAATGCGTTATATAAAGCTGCTGAATCAACCAAAGCCACCACCAGAGCAACCCCTTCTAACCCTGCTACGGCAAAGTTATTACTTGATGTTGCACAAAACGCCCCAAAAGGCTTAAAAGAAAAGCTTGAAAAGTTAGCTAATGTTGCAGGAAAAAAATAGCGGACCACACAAAGATAATCACAAAAAAGCCGAACTGAAAGTTCGGCTTTTGTTTACTTAAAACGGTATCAACTACTGAAATTAAAATGCTGTTGCATTAATTTCCTGATATTCAATAGGTGAAGATTGTGCATCTTCATAAGTGACCCATTCCCAAGCATCTTCTTGTTTAAACACTTCACGAAGTAACATATTGTTTAAGCCATGGCCTGATTTAAACGCGTTAAGCTCGCCTAAAATACTAGCGCTACCCATGTACAAATCACCAATAGCATCAAGAATTTTATGTTTTACAAACTCATCATCATAACGAAGTTCATTTTTGTTAAGCATGCGGTATTCATCCAACACTATCGCGTTTTCTAAACTTCCGCCTAAAGCTAAGTTATGAGAGCGTAAAAACTCAATGTCTTTCATAAAACCAAACGTACGAGCTCGACTAATCTCTTTAATAAAAGAGGTACTTGAAAAGTCCATACTCATTGTTTGACATGTAGAAGCAATAACAGGGTGTTCAAATTCAATAGCAAAATTTACTTTAAAACCTTCATAAGGCTTCAATTCTGCCCATTTATCACCCTCTTCAACACGTATTGTCTTTTTAATACGTAAGAAGCGCTTAGCAACATTTAATGTTTCGATGCCAACTGACTGAATGAGATATACAAAAGGTAACGCGCTGCCATCCATTATTGGAATCTCTGGAGCATCAACATCGACAATAAGATTATCAATGCCCAAACCAGCAATTGCGGATAACAAATGTTCAACCGTAGATATTTTGATATTTTGCGGGTTAACTAAACAAGTACATAGGGTTGTTTCACCCACAGCTTCAGGTGTCGCTTTAATATCAACAACTGGATCTAAATCAACACGGCGGAAAACAATACCGGTGTTTGCTTGTGCAGGACGGAGAGTGACCTGTACTTTCTCACCTTTATGTAATCCAACACCGACGGTTGATACACTGTTTTTTATTGTACGTTGCTTAATCATATTAGCCTCGCCTTCTTAACATTTGCGCTGAGTTTAATCTGTTCAAAAAGACATTAAACTTTATATGCCGAATAAACATAGTAATAGCCAAATTCGACGGGCGCATAATATATCAAAGTTTACTAGTAAAATCAAAATTTAATCAATTAACTAGTTCTCTTATATCCCAAAGTTGTAATCACTTTCATCTATAACATACGTTAACTGTCATGTTATTTTCTACAACAAAATTGTAGAAAAATTGTAACTTGATTTCTTAGTCAGCCTGCTTACGTAAAAATGCGGGGATATCTAAATAGTTATCTAGATCTGCCGCTGCAACTTTTTGTGCATTGCTATCAGTCATAGTAATAGTCTCTGCAGATACTGCTGCTTGAACTTGAGGCGCTGCCGCTGGCGTGTAATCAGCACCAACAACCTTAGGCTCTGCTGCAGGCATAGGGTTAACTAAAGTAATATCAGGCTTAACTTCTGCACCAATACCCGTGGCAACTACAGTTACACGTAGTTCTTCGGTCATTTCAGGATCAATTACTGCACCAACAACAACCGTTGCATTTTCAGAAGCAAACGCTTTAACTGCATTACCTACCGTTTCAAACTCGTCAATACTGATATCCATACCTGCGGTAATGTTAACTAAAATACCGCGTGCTCCTGCTAGGTCGACATCTTCTAGTAATGGGCTAGAAATTGCCGCTTCAGCTGCTTCTTCAGCTCTATCTTCGCCTGAAGAAATACCCGACCCCATCATTGCTGTGCCCATTTCAGACATAACAGTGCGTACATCGGCGAAATCGACATTAATTAAGCCTGGGCGAGTAATTAACTCAGCGATACCTTGAACAGCACCTAGTAATACATTATTTGCCGCTTTAAAAGCATCAAGCAGGCTGGTACCAGGCCCTAAAACCTTCAATAATTTTTCATTTGGAATTGTAATTAATGAATCAACGTTTTTACTCAAGAACTCAATACCTTGATCGGCATAGTTCATACGTTTTTTCCCTTCGAATGGGAAAGGTTTAGTGACAACTGCAACGGTTAAGATACCCATTTCTTTAGCAACTTCAGCAACAACAGGTGCAGCGCCAGTACCAGTACCACCTCCCATACCTGCAGCGATAAAAATCATATCAGCACCATCGAGGGTTTGTCTGATAGTTTCTCTATCTTCTTCTGCAGCGCAGCGGCCAATTTCAGGATTTGCACCAGCACCTAAGCCTTTAGTAACGTCAGCGCCTAGCTGTAAAGTTACATCAGCAGATGAATTCCTTAATGCCTGTGAGTCGGTGTTCGCAGTAATAAACTCTACACCTTCAATGGTTTGAGTTACCATATGCTCAACGGCGTTTCCGCCACCTCCGCCGACACCGATAACTTTAATTACCGCCTCTTCGTTATGATCTTCCATCAATTCAAACATTTTCTCTCTCCGTTTTTACTTAACAAATTGTTTAACTAATTAAATTACTTTTGCCTGAGCTTAAAACTCACCTTTAAACCAAGCATGAATTCGTGACCACAAGTCTGTCACGCCTTCACTCTTATTCTTTTCATGACCCTCTTGATTATTAGCTTGCATACCGTAATGCAATAAACCAACAACCGTTGCATAACTTGGGTCGTTTACATACTCTTTAAGTCCTTGAACAGACAGTGGATTTGCAATCCTTACTGGCATTTGGAAAACTTCTTCGGCAAATTCAACTACACCTTCCATCTTCGCTGTACCACCAGTTAATACATAACCTGCAGCGATCTGATCCTCTAGGCCAGATTCTCGAAGTTCTTCTTGAATCAATTCAAATAACTCATGGTATCTAGGCTCTACTACTTCAGAAAGTGTATGGCGAGACATTGAGCGCGCTGGTCTGCCGCCGACACTTGGCACGTCGATATTTTCTTCCATACTTACTAATTGTTTAAGTGCACAAGCATATTGCACTTTAATATCTTCAGCATGACTTAAAGGCGTTCTAAAAATTTTGGCTATATCACTGGTTACTTGATTGCCCGCAACAGGAATAACCGCCGTATGGCGTAAGGCACCACCAGCAAAAACAGCAATATCCATCGTTCCTGCTCCCATGTCTACGACACAGATACCTAATTCTTTTTCGTCATCAGTTAACACGGCATAACTTGAAGCAAGTGCTGAAAAAATTAGTTGATCGGCCGATAGTTCACAGCGTTCAACACACTTTACCAAGTTTTTTGCCATATCATTTGCACAGGTCACAATATGAACTTTTGCTTCCATACGAACACCTGACATACCAATTGGGCTCTTAATGCCCTCTTGAACATCAATGCTATATTCTTGTGGTAACACATGTAGCATTCTGCGCTCTGCTGAGATAGGTACTGAACGCGCTGTATGAATAACATTGTCTACATCGTCTTGAATAACTTCTTTGTCATTAATGGGCACCATGCCATTTTCATTTTGACAACTAATATGTTTACCTGAAATACCTAAGTAAATGGAGCTTATTTGACAGTCAGCCATTAATTCAGCTTCATTAATAGCGCGTTGAATAGATTGAATTACTAAATTCAAATCATTAACACCACCTTTATCCATGCCACGTGCAGGCTGATTACCTACGCCAACAATGCTAAGTTGGTTATCTGGGGTAATTTCACCAACAGCCACTGATATTTTGGACGTACCAATATCCAGACCGACGACTAATTTCCTTTCTGCTGCTTTAGACATTTAGGTTTTTCTCTTGCTCATTTATATTGCTTTGCTGTGTTGTTTCAACAATGTTTTTCCAACCAACAGCCAATCCTGTATCATACCGTAAATCAATGTAATCAACCGCCTGATTTTGCTCTTTTTCTGTATTTATTTGCGCTTTGATTAAAGAATATACATCCATGAATCTTTGTATACGTTCTACACGCTCTTCGCGCCCTAAATTTAGGGTAATTCCGTCATTTAATGTTAATTGCCATGAATAACGTTCTGTTAGCACCAACTCATCAATTGACAAGGCTTTGTAATCTAATAACGCATTTAAATTGCTATAATTATCAAGAGCCATCTGCTCAGAACCTTCAGGACCATAAAATTTAGGTAACGGATGATAAACCCTAGCAATATCAGCCTGAAAAGCCTTACCAAATTGATTTAACAAAAAATCACCATTCCATAACGCTACGGGTGTTTGATCAACAACATATATTTTTAATTCATCTGGCCAATGCTTCCTAACAGCTACCGAATATACCCAAGGCAAAGCCAACACTTTTTCTTGAACTTCATCTACATCTACTGTAAAAAAATTTCCTAAATCAACATCGTCAATTGCTTGCATTACATCATTGCGCTGACTATAAGGCATTTCACCTGCCACAATCACTGAACTAACAGGGACATTTTCTTGCCCCAAAAAGTGTTGGCTTAACCACCAACTAGCTGCAATCAAACCAAACAGTACTGAGACGAAAAAAAACAACCCTAAACCAAAGCTCCACGCAGGTGCTTGGTTAAATTTTTTGCTTTCTGTCTTCTCAACTGTTTGCTTTTTGGGCATAGTTATTAACCTACAATGCTTAACGCAAGAATTCTTTCAACTAACTCTTCAAAGCTTAATCCAAACTGCTTTGCTGACTTTGGCACTAAAGAGGTCTCAGTCATACCTGGGACAGTGTTAACTTCTAATAATTGCCATGTACCATCACTATTTCTCATCAAGTCAACTCGTCCCCAGCCACTTGCACCCGTTGCTTTAAAAGCGCTTAATGCCAATGTTTGAATGACCGCTTCATCTTCCTCATTTAAACCACACGGGCAATGATACTGAGTACTGTTTGATTGATATTTAGCCTCGTAATCATAAAACTCGCGCGGTGTTTCCATATGTATTGCTGGTAACGCGTGTTCACCTAGAATACTTACCGTGTATTCTGGCCCATCTATCCATGCTTCCAACAAAACTTGTTGATCAAAACCGAAGGCCTCTTCTAAGGCATTGGTTAATTGTGCAACGTTGTTAGCTTGAGCCATACCAATACTTGAACCTTCATTCGCTGGCTTAACCATTACCCTACCGCCAAGCTGTTGCAATAATTCAGAAAGAGCTGGCTGACGTTGTTGCAACGATTCAAAGTCAGACTTATTCACCACTCGATAAGGTGCAGTTGGTAAGTCGCTTGCCGTGAAGACTTGCTTGCTTCGCACTTTATCCATAGAAAGTGCTGAGCCTAATACATTTGAGCCCGTGTAAGGAATACCAAGATACTCCAATGCACCTTGCAAACAGCCATCTTCTCCGCCTCTACCATGCAAAGCAATAAAGACACGATCTATCTTATGTTTCAAAAGGTTTGATAAATCAAAGCCTTTGGTATCAATCAACTCAACTTGATAGCCTTTGTTCGCTATGGCACTGGCAACGGCTTTACCTGAATTTAACGACACATCGCGTTCAGCTGAATTTCCGCCATATAGCACAGCAATTCTTTCTTTTTTGAGTTGTTCTATTTCTTTACTAAACATCACTAACCGCCTTTAACTTGCAGTAAGCTATGTTCTGATAAACTTCGTGACACTGCACCAATATTTCCTGCACCTTGGGTAATAACCATATCGTTATCTTGTAATTGTGCGGCGAGTAGCTCAGGGAGTTTATTTACATCACTGACATATATCGGTTCAACTTGGCCACGCTGTCTTATTGAGCGCGCTAAACTTTTACTGTCTGCTGAAGGTATACTTGCCTCGCCTGCAGCATAAACATCGAGTAAAAATAAACAGTCAACTTCTGACAGTACTTCAACAAAATCTTCATATAAATCGCGAGTACGTGAATAGCGATGAGGCTGAAACACCATCACTAAGCGTTTATCTGGCCAACCAGCTCTCATGGCTAAGATAGTTGCTTTAACTTCACTCGGATGATGACCATAGTCATCAACAAGTACCATGTTTCCTGCTGAAGTTGATAAGTCGGCTAATTGTTCAAATCGACGACCTATACCAGCAAAATCAACTAAAGCCTGACATATTGCCTCATCTGCAACACCTTCATCTTTTGCTACTGCAACACCCGCTAGTGCATTTAATACATTATGTTGGCCTGGCAAGTTTACACTCATATCTAATGGCGGTTGACCTTCAATTTCAACTGTGAAGTGACTTACGCCACCATTTTGCTGGTAGTTAACAGCTTTAACATCAGCATCATCAGAGAAACCATAAGTAATAACTTGTCTGCTAATTCGGGGCAAAAGCTCTCTAACTACTGGGTTATCTATACACACAACCGCTAAGCCATAAAATGGTAAGTTATGAAGAAACTCTATGTAGGTATCTTTGAGCTTTTCAAAATCACCTTGATACGTTTCCATGTGATCAGCATCAATATTAGTGATGACTGCCACCATAGGTTGTAAGTGTAAAAATGAAGCATCGCTCTCATCGGCTTCTGCCACTAAGTAGCGACTACTGCCTAAGCGGGCATTTGTGCCTGCGCTATTTAACAAGCCACCAATAACAAACGTTGGATCTAATTGACCTTGAGCAAAAATACTTGCAATTAAGCTCGTGGTTGTGGTTTTTCCATGGGTACCCGCAATCGCAATACCGTGACGAAAGCGCATTAGTTCAGCGAGCATTTCAGCTCTTCTTACAATAGGAATACGTTGTTCTTTCGCTGCGCTTATTTCAGGGTTTTCTTGATTAATTGCTGTTGAAACGACTATCACACTTGCATCAATAATGTTTTCTTTGGCATGCCCAATAAAAACTTTTGCGCCTAATTTGGTTAAGCGTTTTACAACTTGATTTTCGCCAATATCAGAACCAGAAATTTGGTAGCCTTCATTTAGTAGTACTTCAGCAATACCGCCCATGCCTGCGCCACCAATACCCACAAAGTGAATACGTTTTACACGGCGCATTTCAGGGACATGTGCTCCGTATTGGTTTCGCTGCTGTTGTGTTCTGTTTACTTGCTGAGTCATAAATTCTCTAATATTACTTTTTACTTGCTAGTTGCTGACATAACTCAGCAACTTTTTCTGTTGAGTGCATATCTGCTGCTTTGTAAGCAGCAGTAGCCATTTTTTTTAATATCGTTTTATCTTTAAATAACAACGTTAACGCCTGCGTTAATTTTTCAGCACTAAAATCGCGCTGAGCAATCAATTGTGCCCCACCACTTTTTACCAAAAACATCGCATTCTTGGTTTGATGATCATCAACCGCATGAGGTAGCGGGACAAAAATAGCTGGCTTAGCTGCCATTGCAAGCTCTGACACTGTTAAAGCACCTGCTCGACAAATTACAATATCTGCCCATTGATAGGCTTGTGCCATATCCTCAATAAACTCTGTTACTTTTACAGTGTCGCTAACTGCGCAGTTATCATTTAAATCATTGCTATACTTAGCCTGAACAGCTTCTGCGTTCCCTTTTCCTGTTTGATGCCAAATACTGCATTGCTGTCCAGCCGCTATTATATTTACAAAGGCCTCTGGCACAGTATTATTTAAAACTTGTGCCCCTAAACTGCCACCAATCACTAATATATGTTGGTTCTCATCATTATTTTCTTGGTCTTGGTTTACTTGAGCAATAGCTGTTCTTAATGGATTGCCCACCACATGGACATTGTTCCCAGATTGCTTAAATGCACCAGGAAAAGCACTACAAACAGTCGTTGCAACACGAGCTAATAGTCTATTTGTCATGCCTGCAACTGCATTTTGCTCATGAACTATAACGGGACGTCTTAAAAGCCACGCAGCAATACCACCAGGCCCACTGGCATAGCCGCCCATCCCCAGTACAACATCTGGTTTAATTTTACGTATCACACAAATCGCCTGAAAAAGTGATTTAAGCAAAGTAAACGGCATCGTTAATAATGTTTTAATACCTTTATTTCTCGCGCCTTTTACCTCGATAAACGAAATATCAAAACCGTGATTCGGTACTATTTGTGCTTCCATACGCTCAGCAGTACCAAGCCAATGAATATGCCAGCCTTTATCTTGTAATGCTTGAGCAACTGCCAGCCCAGGAAATATATGACCTCCAGTGCCACCAGCCATAACTAATAATGTCGGAGAAGCATTCATATTCATGCTTTAGCCCCTCGTCTGTTGGTACTGGTTGCTTGCAAGCTCTGCAATCGAATTTCATGATCTATTCGAATTAAAATAACGAGTGCTATGGTCATGGTAATCATAGAACTACCGCCATAACTTATTAATGGCATGGTTAAGCCTTTTGTTGGCACAATACCTGCGCTGGCGCCTATATTTACTGCTGCCTGAAAACACATCCAAATGCCAATAGCATAAGCGAGAAACCCTTCAAAATATTTTTCTTTCGCTAACGCTTTTTTACCGAGGGTCATCGCTTTAAATACTAAAGCCATGCTCAGTAACAAAATAAAAGTTACGCCAATAAAACCAAACTCTTCTGCTAATACTGCCATAACAAAATCGGTATGAGCTTCTGGCAAATATTCTAGTTTTTGAATGCTATTACCTAAGCCTTGACCTAATAATTCACCTCTGCCATATGCCATTAATGATTGTGTTAATTGATAACCACTACCAAAAGGGTCTTGCCAAGGGTCTAAAAAACTTGTGATTCGTCGCCAACGATAAGGTTCAAATATTGCTAACATTGACAGTAAAAAAACACCCACTGATGATAAACCAATAAACTGCCACAATTTTGCGCCAGCTAAAAATAGCAAACCAAATGTCGTAACAAACATAACAATAATGGTACCTAAATCAGGCTGCATCAGTAACAAGCTTGCTAGCACACCGAAAACCACCAAAGGTTTCACAAAACCCTTAATGTTTTCCATTACCTGCTCTCTTCTTCTGACTAAGTAAGCAGCTAAATAACAAAAGAAAAATAATTTTGCGGGCTCTGCTGCTTGAACCGTAATAGGGCCTAGCACTATCCATCGAGTGGAGCCATTAACGGTCCTACCTACGACTAACACCACCATCAACAATAAAATAGCAAAGCCCAATAGGTAGCTACTATTTTGTTGCCACCATGACATAGGTATTTGCAAGGCAATAGCCGCAATACCGAGGCTGAGAACAATATAAATGCCATGACGTATAACAAAATGAAATGGATTATCGAATAATCTCTCAGCTACAGGCATTGATGATGTTGCCACCATCACCAAGCCAACCATATACATAATCAAACCAAGCACTACAAAGCTGCGATCAAAAGTTGCGGTATTATGTTCCGAACCTATGGTTATATTGGTTATCCATTTTGGCAACTCAATCGGTAATGTTTTTATAGCTGAGGTCATATGCGTTCCCCAGCGATTTTGTTCACTAACGCAATAAAGTGTTCACCACGCTCAATATAATTCTTAAACATATCTAAGCTAGCGCAGGCAGGAGAAAGTAACACTATGTCACCTGAACTTACCAATGAAGTTGCTTGCTCTACTGCATCTTGCAATGAACTAACTTGATAGCACTTGACTGAAGTATTCTCACTTTGTTTTGCTATACGACTGCCATCTTTACCAAAGGTTATTAAGCTACCTACGTGTGCAGCAAGTACTGAATGCAATGGCGTGAAATCTGCTCCTTTACCTTCACCACCTGCAATTAAGACTATACGGCTATTAGGTAGTTTTGTTTTAGCTAACCCTTCAATTGCTGCTAGCGTAGCACCAACATTTGTTGCTTTAGAATCGTTAATCCATTGCACTTCTTTATAGTTGGCAATGCGCTGACAACGATGCGCTAATCCCATAAAGCCACTTAAACTTTCACTCATAGCAGATAATGACCAACCTGCGCTATAACCTAAGGCGAGTGCCGCTAAATAATTCAAAGCGTTATGCATACCTGCAAGTGGTAAGTCTGTAAGTGAAACGAGTGATTGCTGACCAAAGGCTAAATAAGGTTCGTCGTTAAGGTATTTAATACCAAAATGATCCTCAATGGGTTCGTCACTGCCGAAACTTATTGCTTGTTCTACAGTGTGAATTGGGAAAGTTGCTTGATCATCTCGATTAAACACAGCGGTATTCGCCTGAAGATATATTCTCTGTTTAATCTCTTGGTAGTTTTTCATCGTTAAATGACGATCTAAATGATCATCACTTAAATTCAACACAGAAGCGGCAATAGCTTTCATACTATTAAGCGTTTCTAATTGGAAGCTAGAAAGCTCAAAAATAAGCATTTCTGGTTGGTTTACTGATTCATTAGACTTGTCATGTTCAAGTTCTAGTAATTCAAGTACTGGCAAGCCAATATTTCCACCTAGCTTAGCATTAACCCCAAGTTCTTTTGCTATGTATGCTAATAGCGATACAACCGTAGATTTACCATTTGATCCTGTTACTGCCAAAATGGGAATAGGCTTAGCTTTAGCATTGTTTACTTGGCAGAAAAGCTCTACGTCACCTAACACCAAACATGAATCGTTTATCCAATCGCGAATACCAGTAGCCATTAAATCTATGCCGGGGCTTGTGACAATTATATCTGCATTATTAATAGTCTTTTGGCACCAATACCCAGTAATTAATCTTGTATCTTCAAATTCTTTAGAGAATTCGCGTGAATCAATTGCATTGTCACGACTGTCATTAACAACAAAAGATAAACCTAACCTGTGCAAATACTTGGCACAGGAAAGCCCTGTTACCCCAGCACCTAACACCAGTAGTTTTTTATCTTTTAATTCTGTTAAAAACGTCATTAATGTAAAAGCCTATCTAACTGTTTTATCGTAATTTTAGTGTGGCTAAACCCACTAAAACTAAAATAAGTGAAATAATCCAAAACCTGACAATAACACGTGGCTCAGGCCAGCCTTTCAATTCATAATGATGATGTATTGGAGCCATTCTAAAGATTCGTTGACCGCGCATTTTATATGAGCCGACTTGCAATATTACTGACATAGTTTCCATCACAAAAACACCGCCCATAATGAATAATACTAACTCTTGCCTCACTAACACGGCGATAACACCTAATGCAGCACCTAAAGCTAATGAACCGACATCACCCATAAAGACTTGAGCAGGATAAGTGTTAAACCATAAAAAGCCTAAGCCAGCTCCAACAATGGCTGTACAAACCACAACCAATTCACTGGTTAAAGGAATATATGGAATATTTAAATAACTAGAGAAATTTACATGGCCTGTCACATAAGCAAACACAGCAAATGCACCCGCCACCATAATGGTTGGCACAATAGCTAAGCCATCTAAACCATCGGTTAAGTTAACGGCATTAGAAGTGCCAACAATAACAAAGTAAGTCAAAATTAAATAAAGGATGCCAAGCTGCGGTAATACATCTTTAACAAACGGGATCAGTAATGATGTTTCTTCTGGCGCTTGAGCTGAAGCATATAAAAAAATTGCGGTAGCAAGGCCTGCTACGGTTTGCCAAAAATACTTCCACTTAGCAATTAATCCATTTGAATCTTTTCGAATAACTTTGCGGTAATCATCGACAAAACCTATGACACCAAAACTGACCACGACAAACAATACAACCCAGACATAACGATTGGATAAATCTGCCCATAACAAAACGCTGGTTACAATTGAGGCTAAGATTAATATCCCCCCCATTGTCGGAGTACCTGATTTAGATAAGTGACTTTCAGGGCCATCATCTCGTACCGTTTGTCCTATTTGCATTGCTTGCAAATATCGGATTAACTTGGGACCAAAATACAACGAAATGAGTAACGCAGTTAGCGTACTAATAATTGCTCTAAACGTTAAGTACGAAAAAACGTTAAAGGCAGAATAAAATTGAGTTAAATACTCTCCTAACCATAATAACATTAAGATATTACCTCTTTATTCTGTAAAGCTTCATATTGCTCAAACCACTCAATAATGGCTTTTACAACATGTTCCATATGAGCACTGCGCGATCCTTTAATTAATATCGCTATCTGTTCTTCACTATCACTAAGTAATTGATTAAACTCCTCATAAATATGGTTTAACAAATCATCTTTATGAGAAAAGTGTTGGCTACTATTCGCCTCGTTTATTGACTTATTGGCACAAAAACCATCACAAGCGCTTTGACTTAGCACCCCGAGAGTTAATAAGGTGTTAATATCTAATTCTGCAGCAAACTCGCCCACTTGTTGATGATAACTGCGTGCTTGAGCACCTAATTCGCCCATATCACCTAAAATAAGAATTTGCTTACCAGGGTATGAAGATAGCAACTGAGCAGCAGCTTTTGCTGATTCTAAATTTGCATTGTAACTATCATCAATTAATTTTACCTTGTCGGTAAGTTGGTATAGGTTTAATCGCCCTTTTACTGGCTTCATTTGTGCTAGGCCATGACAAATGTCGTCTAAACTAGCGCCAAACTCTAATGCGATGCTTGCTGCCGCTACTGCGTTACAAACATTATGCTTGCCTGGAATATTTAATTTAACTAAGCATTGCCCTTGGCGAGTATGCAATTGAAAACTGGCACAACCCAGCTGATCTAATTGCACATCACTACTAAAGCAATCGGCTTCGCTAAAACATGAAAAAGTACGGACATTTTTATCAATTAAACGCCACTGCCATTTATCGGTATAGCGAGTATCTTTGTTATATAAAGCAACGCCTTGTGAAGTTAAGCTTGAGAATATTTCACCTTTAGCTCTTGCAACTCCGCACAAGTCACCAAATCCTTCCAAATGAGCCGCAGCAATGTTATTGATAACAGCTACATCAGGTTTTACTAAATTAGTGGTATAGGCAATTTCACCAATATGATTAGCGCCCAGTTCAATAACAGCAAACTCATGCGTTTTATCTAAGCGTAATAAAGTTAAAGGCACGCCAATTTCATTATTAAAATTCCCTAAAGTCGCTAATACATTGCCTAGTCTTGATAAAATAGCGGCAACCATTTCTTTTACTGTGGTTTTACCGCTACTGCCTGTAATAGCAACGGTTTTAGGAGCGACTACTTTTTTAACGTAAGCTCCGAGTTTACCTAGTGCGACACGGGTATCTTGTACAACAATTTGAGCAATCTGGTTTTCATCAAACTCTGGTAGATGCTGTTCGACAATGACTGCAATACAATCATTTTCAACAACCGCTTTAACAAACCGATGCCCATCAAAGTTAGCCCCTTTAAGCGCTAAGAATGCAGTTTGATCGGCTTTGTTCTCTTGTTCAAAGACTCGACTGTCAGTAACAATATTAGTGATTTGAAACTGCGCTAATTTTTCTGAGCCATACAAAGTTCCCTCTGCGGCAACAGCTATATTTTCAATAGTTAAAGGGATCATTTATTTACCCCGCAGTTATGCAGTTGTTGATTTGATTTGGTTTTAATTTCATCTGCAGTTTGATTAACTTGGTAGTATTGAGTAACGACTTTACGTTCATCATACGATAGTGTTTCATTGCCTATAATAATGTAATCTTCATGGCCCTTACCCGCTAGCAATACGATATCATTTGCACTAGCACGATCTAGTGTTTCAATAGTCGCTTTTTTTCTATCAAGTACAATTTGAAGTCTTGCTTGTTCGATATTGGCAATGCCTGTAAGCATGTCATTAACAATGGCTTCAGGTGATTCAGTTCGAGGGTTATCATTGGTAATGATTAGATGATCAGCATGTTTTTCTGCCGCTTGAGCCATTAAAGGCCTTTTTCCTTTATCTCTATCGCCACCACAACCAAAGATAACAAATAGCTCACCTTTACAATGCTCTTTACAGGCAATAAGTGCTTTTTCTAAAGCATCTGGAGTATGTGCATAATCGACTACCGTCGTTGCTAGCCCTTCACCACTTATTGCTTCCATTCGGCCAGCTATTGGTTTAATTTTTGCTATCGCTTTTGATAGTGATTGTAAAAACTCAGACAACAAAGCTTGTTTCTGGCTAAGTTCAACCATGGTCACGGCAATAGCAGCTAAAAGGTTATCAATGTTAAAGTCGCCAAGTAATCGGCTAGATACTTCAACTGAACCAAGATGAGTGTTCAAAGTAAACGTCACACCAGCTAAATGATGTTGAATATCTTGAGCTAATACGTAATGTTTATTTTTTGCTATACGCTCATTTCTTCCATATAGCCACAACACTTGATCTTCTGGCCAAGTCTTTAACCACTGTTGAACACAATCATCATCATCGTTAAGTATCGCAATTTGCTTGTGATTCGCTACAAATAATTTACGTTTAGCAGCAGCGTAATTTTCCATTGAGCCATGATAGTCAAGGTGATCACGACTTAAA
Organism: Colwellia sp. RSH04; assembly: GCF_003545765.1. Lineage (GTDB taxonomy): Bacteria > Pseudomonadota > Gammaproteobacteria > Enterobacterales > Alteromonadaceae > Colwellia. The sequence continues at coordinate 202,957 of NZ_QXIO01000003.1, forward strand.
TTAGTAAATATTGCCGAATCAAATAGCTCTGCATTAACTCGATGTTGCTCAAGCGCATGAGAAGACACTTCCATAGCGACATACTCAATATTTTGCTGCTCAAAACGATAAAATAATTGATGAAGTTCCGTTGCGCTTGGCGTGGTATTAGCAAGAGGAGTTAACTGATCAAAAACGCCAGCACCGTTAGTGCCTATTATCGCGCATTGTTGATTTAATTTTGCTTCACATTCGATAGACGACAATAATTGAGCAACCAACTGGGTGGTGCTTGTTTTACCATTTGTCCCTGTGATACCTATCATGCGCATCTTATCTTGAGGGTTATGATAATAACTTTTTGCTAATTCAAACAATGATTGATTTAGTTGGTAAAAGCTTAATATCGCTACCGATTTTTTATGAGAAGACCACGTTAATTGGCCATGTTCATTCGATGCAGCGCATTCTGATATAATTAAACAAGCACCAGCTTTGATTGCACTTTCTATATATTTGTCACCATTTTCTACGGTGCCTTTTATTGCACAGAAAATATCACCTAACTGAACTTTGCGACTGTCATTGTGCAAATTACCTGTTTTAACCGACAAATTTAACTCTTCACTAACCTTAATATTAAAAAGGTTTAGTGCTGCAATTATGTTTTGACACTGAGGCTTATGCATCTAAACCTCCATCATCTTGATACGATTTAGTTACAGCATTGCTTTGTGTATTCTTATTTGACTCAGCGACTTTACTTGAAGCATCAGGGGCAATATTTAGCACCCTTAATGCACCTTTCATTATGCGAGAAAAGACTGGCGCAGCCACTTCACCGCCATGATATAAATCTCCACCGGGATCATTTATAACCACTACAACGACTAACTCTGGATTTGAAATGGGACCGACACCCGCAAATAATCCAACATAATCATTACCATAACCACCAGCAACCGCTTTAAACGATGTACCTGTCTTTCCGCCAACACGATACCCTTCAACTTTTGCTTTAGGTACATGCTCATCAACAACGGTTTCAAGCATGTTTACGATTGCATTACTATTTTTCTCAGAAAAAATGCGCTCACCTTCACTAGGCTTATCTGTTTTAACAATGGACAGTTCACGCTTTACGCCACCATTGGCAAGCGCAGTATAAAACCTTGTTAATTGTAAAGGGGTGATAGCTAACCCATACCCCCAAGATAACGTCGCTAATTCAAACTGAGACCAACGTTGTCTGTCATGCATCATACCGGTACTTTCACCCACTAAATCTGTACCCGTATCTTCGGCAAAGCCCACATCAAAAAATTTATCAAGCAAGTAATTTTTAGGAACTGACAGGGCTAATTTTGTTGTCCCCATATTTGATGAATGAATTAAGATTTCTTCGATAGATAATTTACCGCGATTAATGGGATCGCTTACTCTTCTTCCGCCCAATCTCATCCAACCAGGGCTAGTATTGATTACAGTATTTACTTGGGCAGAACCGAACTCAAGCGCAGTAAGCGCCGTAAGAGGTTTCATTGTTGAACCAGGCTCATATATATCGGTAATAGCGCGATTTCGAAAGCGGTGTAACGCCGTATTTCTTCTATTATTGGGGTTATAAGATGGGCTATTCGTAATAGCTAATATCTCTCCAGTGTGAGCATTAGCAACTACGACTGAACCAGAAGCTGCTTTAAAAGCTTGCACTGCACCTTTTAATTCTTTGTATGCAATTGCTTGAATACGTTGGTCAATGCTTAATGTAATATCTTGCGCTTGTTCTGACTCTTCAACAGACAATATTTCTATTTTTCTGCCTTTAGCATCTTTTCTAAAACGTTTTTCTCCGCCTTTACCCGTAAGCATTTGATCATAAAGTCGCTCAATACCTTCAATGCCTTTATCATCAACATTGGTAAACCCCACAAGATGAGCACTAATTTCTCCCGTTGGGTAAAATCGTTTAGATTCTTTGCGTAAGTGAATACCCGGTATTTTTAATTCTCGAATATAACTTGCCATGGCAGGAGAGATTTTACGCTCTAAATAAACAAAACGTTTTCTTGGATTTTTGACAATACGTAATGTTAACTTATTAATATCTTGATCAAGGACATCAGCGAGTGCTTGCCAATGTTCTGACATGGCTAAGGCATTATTATCCATAATAATTTTAGGATCAGCCCACACTGTTTCTACCGGCACACTAATCGCTAATTCAGTACCGTTTCTATCAACAATTGAACCTCGTTGCACTCTGTCAGCATGTACTCTTAACGAACGCATATCACCTTGCTTCTTCAGCATTTCAGGTTCAACAATCTGAATATAAGCACTGCGTACCATCAGACCAACATAAATTAAGACCACGACAACCATAACCAAGTAAAAACGCCATGCGGCAGTACTTGGTTGGCCATTATTGCCTAATTTTTTGGCTGATTTTATGGTATCGCCTTTGGTCATTTTGTTGCTTATATCTCTTTAAAAATACCATTTATGGTAAGTTAATAATGACTTCTGATTTTGTATCGGGTCTTTTCATCTTAAGAAGCTTCGTTGCTTTACTCTCAATCGCACTATGTTCTGCTAAGCTATTCTGCTCTAACAGTAAGTTTCGCCACTCAATATTCAATTCGTCTCTTTGACTTAATAGTACTTCTAACTCACTCGTTGTCTGTCTATTCACATGGGTATAGTAAATAACTGAAAAAGCTGAAATCACTACAGCAACAAGTAAAAGATAACTCAATGCATAACGAACAATGTCTTGCCAAATATCAGTAACGAGTGCAGTTCGACTTACTGCCATAATTTATTCTTCTGTATGTGCTAATCGTTCAGCAACACGTAAAACAGAGCTTCTTGAACGTACATTTTCTGTTACTTCAGATTTGCTCGGTTTTTGTTTTTTCCCCACTAACTGTAATTTCTTGCCTTTATGTAATTCTTCTTCGCTGATAGGTAATCCACGCGGTACTTTTTTAGGCTGTGAATGTTTTTTCATAAATTGCTTCACTAATCTGTCTTCTAACGAGTGAAAACTTATCACGACCAAACGACCATGCTCAGCCAAAACAGATAGTGAAGCAGCAAGTGCCTTTTCAATTTGCTCAAGTTCACTATTGATATACATGCGAATAGCTTGAAAACTTCGTGTTGCAGGGTGTTTTTTTATTTCTCTTTGTGGCGCAGCTTTTTTAATGATGCTCGCCAATTGCCCTGTTCTTTCGATTAACGCTTCTTCTCGAGCTTCTACAATCGCATTGGCAATTCGCCACGCATGTTTTTCTTCACCAAAAGTACGCAAAACCCATGTAATATCTTCGACATCAGCAACTGCTATCCACTGTGCTGCCGTTTGACCTTTTGTTGTATCCATACGCATATCAAGTGGGCCATCATTCATAAAGCTAAAGCCACGCTCTGCAACATCAAGTTGCGGTGAAGACACCCCAAGATCGAGTAAAATACCATCTACTTTTCGGGTTAAATTATGCTTATCTGCTATTTCAGCTAAATGGGCGAAACCTTGATGCTCAATTAAAAAGCGCTGGTCATCACTAAATTTCTCCGCCGCTTTAATTGCCGTAGGATCTCTATCAATGGCAATGAGCCTGCCATTGTCAGACAGTTTTGATAAAATCAAACCAGAGTGTCCACCGCGACCGAAGGTGCAATCGATGTAACAGCCATCTGGATCAATGTCTAAACCATCAACAGCTTCACTTAGCAAGACACTAATATGTGATTTATCAAATTCCATATTGTTATTCTTATAACCTTTGTTACTTATTATTAGTCACGTGATTTTCGCTTACAACGACAAATCAAGTAATCGTTCTGTTAGTTCAATTTCGCCAGATTGAATTTTATTTATGCCTTGCTGCATTTGAGCTTGCCATGCAGCCTCACTCCATATTTCAAATTTCTTTAACTGACCCACTAACATAATGCTTTTCTCTAATCCTGCATGTTGTCTTAACGGACCATTAAGTAATAAACGTCCATTTTTATCCATATCACAATCAGTCGCATTACCCAGCAGTACTTGCTGTAATAATCGCTCCTGTTTATCCATGCTGGATAAATTACAAAGCTTCAGCTCAATTTCTTCCCATTCTGGCAATGGGTATAGCAATAAACACGGGTGTTGAATATCAACGGTACAAATCATTTGTCCTTGGCAATCAGCAAATAGCTCTTCGCGATACCGAGTAGGTACCGTGATCCTATTTTTACTATCTAATGTAATTGAGCTAGCGCCTCTAAACATAACTGATTATTTTGTATCTAATTTGTTGTTTTTATATCCAAGTAAAAGTGGTTATGTAATTAAGATCCACAATTTCCCACTTTTTTCCACATTGATACAGTTTAGTGAACAATGCAAAGCTATGTCAAGCAGATAATAAGGAAAACAACTTGGCTGTAACCAGTTTCAATACTAGTAATATTAAGGCTTACGGGGAAGTAGATGATATTGTGGAGTTTTGTGGATCTTTAGTGGTAATTTGTCAGTAAAATAAAATAAATTTCTGTTAATTTTGCTGGTTTTTGATGGTTTTAGTGTCAGAAGTGGATGCCCAGAACGGTGAAACTGATAGAGAATTTTAATTTTACTTTAAAACAAAGGGCTTAACACGAATTTTTTGGAATCCTAACAACTGAAGGCATACGCTGTACCTGATATGAATTTGTTACAGGCTGCACAAATCTACTTCTTCCGCTAATATACATGTCATCGATATATAACTATTTATTACTATGTCATTAACTATTGCTCATATAGACGACTGGTTATCTTCTAAAGAAATTAGAACACATCTAAAGATAACTGGTTGTGAACTAATGCACCTTCGCGAAAAAGGTAAGCTGGAATTCAAAAAAATTGGTAATGCATATTTTTATAAATTGCCTAAAAAGTTTAGTGAACCGAATGTCAAATAGTGAACTAAAGGACAAAGTAGTTAATTGGCATCAATATCGCTATCCAACTATTGATAACATCCCTAATGAACAAAGCATCAATGCAATAAGCGATTTGTGTTCTAATATTTTACTCCCTATCCAAAATGAATTTGGTGAAGTATCTGTCACCTACGGCTTCACATCACATAGTCTCCTTAAAGAAATACAAAAACTAAATCCTAGCCACATAGCCCCTAATCTTGATCAACACGCTTCTTATGAAAAGAACTCTAGGGGTAAGGTTATTTGCGGTAGAGGTGGAGCTGCTTGCGATATTGTTGTCACAGGATTTGAAAGTAACATGTATGAAATAGCTAAATGGGCTGCTGATAAGCTACAGCTTGATAGAATGTATCTATACGGTAATGAGCGTCCAGTTCATTTAAGCTTCGGACCAGAAAACAGTCGATTCATTCAAATAATGAATATGAGAATGGATGGCAGAAGGTTTCCAGGAAAGCGAGGTACATGCAAAGAGTTATCTAATCTTATCGGTATAGCAGATGAACTTTGAGCAATTTCAATTATTAGTTAAAGATCTACCTTGCGGAAAATTAACACCGCAAGCTATCTATATTCACAAATCAGCACTTCAAAATGAACAGTTAACATCTTTCCTAAATAGAATTCAATCAGCATTAAAACTAGAAGACTATGATTGGAATATCGCCAAATTCTGGAAAAATGATTTTAAGTTTTCACTTTTAAGCTATCCTGATTTTGAAGAAAAATCATACCCCGAATTAAATCATAGCTTATTTGTAGATTTAGAAAAAAAGCATCATCGTATTAATGACTATGCAAATTCTGATAACCCACCAGTACTTCATAGAAAAGAATTAATGGTTACTAAAGATCACCCTTCTTATGAAGAGTTCTCGATCATAACGCAAGAGGGAGAGCAAGCAGGGCTTTATGAAAATACCAGGGCTATTGGTTTTAAGCTGGGCTGGGTTTCAACTATAAATAACGCTGGATATGAATTAGTTGATGGCCGACTTTTCAGAAATAGTGCGTTTACTTGTGTTGATGATAAGCAAATCAACAGACATAAAACCGCCATTGTTCGCCATGGATTGAGCAGCCCTCTGAAAATACTATTTAAGAAAGGTTACCTTAGTGGCGCTTATAGTGTTTTTGATTACGGATGCGGTTTAGGTGACGATATTGCCGAACTGCAAGCCAATGGTATCGATGCATCCGGATGGGATCCAAACTTTAAACCAGATGCCGAACTATACAATGCTGACATTGTTAACCTAGGCTTTATTTTAAATGTTATTGAAGATGTGGCTGAAAGAATAGAAGCACTTCACAATGCTTTTGCATTGTCAGATAAAATATTAATTGTATCTTGTATGTTAGCAAGTGAATCTAAACTTTCTCAAATGACACCCTATAAAGATGGTGTTATCACTTCACGAAATACCTTTCAGAAATATTACTTTCAAAGTGAGCTACAACTGTTTATTGAAGACTCTTTAGATAAGTCAGCTATTTCTGTTGGTCCTGGTATTTTTATTATTTTTAAGGATGAGTTAGAAGAACAAAAGTACCTTTCCTCAAAATTAAGAAGACGTAGGCAGTGGACTACGCTGAATAAGCCTCCTTCAAAGTCAGAGAGAAACACTTTACTAATTGAGGAGCATCATCAGTTAGTTGAAAGCTATTGGAATGCGGTACTAACATATGGACGCATACCTGCTTCAGATGAATTTAATGAAACTAAAACCGTGATAGACATTTTTGGCAGTGCCAAGAAATTATTTAACCTATTAATGACATGTGAAAGAAAAGAGCAGTTTGAACAAGCAAAGGTTCAAAGGCAGGAAGATTATCTTGTTTATTTTGCATTAGGGCTTTTCTCTAAACGATTACCATATAAGAACATGTCAGAGGAAAAGAAACGTGATATCAAAGCATTCTTTGTATCGATTAACTCAGGACGTGAAGAAGCTAAAGATTTATTATTTAAGATTGCTAATAACGAATTACTTCAAAACGCAGCGTTGAAAGCATCAAAGTATATCCCATCAATATATAACGTTAATCACTCATTTCTTCTACATGCAAAATACATCAATGAACTGCCAGTTATTTTAAGAATTTATGTTGGCGCGGCTGCCGTTATGTATGGTGATTGGAATGAGGCGGATGTAATAAAAATCCACCTCACTTCCGGTAAAGTAACATTTATGGTTTATGATGATTTTTATAATAAAGCAGTCCCTAGAATTACTGAACGCGTTAAGGTAAAACTTGCCCAGCAAGACATTGATTACTTTGACTACGTTAATGAAATCAAGCGGCCACCACTATTAAATAAACATGAGTTCATGGATAACAAGGATGAGCAATATAAAGATCAGGAGCGTTTAGACAGAAAGCTTATTCAATTAGGTGCTGTTCAATCGCCAGGAGAACAACATATGTCTATCAATGAATTCAATGGAAAATTATCTGCTCTAAATAAAGAAATAAAAGGTTATCGGATTTATAGCATTTGAGCCTTTTCATATATAAACTTCCTTTCAAAACTTATAGTAAAGAATCCATACATGACTGAGAAAAAAGTTAAGTTCGAATTTGAAAAACACAATAAAAATAGTGTCCGATATAAAGAAGTACCAGAAGATGGAATGCCGCCAGTTATTGGTAGTATCTATGTTCAAAAATGGTTTGCTGGTGATAGCAAAAATATTGAAGTAACCATTAATAAAAAAGATTAATTTTTCTAAAAATCACGTACAAAATCAATATTACAGTTCATAACTCAATTTGTACGTGATATTATTACGTACAATACGTAATAAAGACTTTACATCATGGACTCTTTCGACAACAACTATTGCTACTCCTTCCCTGCTATTAGAGCAGTGCAAGCCGGAAAACCATTTTACATAGCAACATGTCCGCTACGTATAATCCCTAAAATATTCAGTTATAATGAAGAAGAAGTACCTGCGGAGTTAAGAGCACAGCGCACATTAAATAAAAGCCGCATTCCTGAAATGACTCGTTACCTTGTAGACTCCCCCAAAGAATACGTATTTTCAGCATTAACGGCATCTGTGGAATCTGAATCAGATTTTAAATTTATAGAAGCTGATGGTATCAATAACATGGGGACTTTAAGTGTTCCTATGGATTCTCAAATGTTAATAAACGATGGTCAGCATCGTAGAGCTGCGATTGAAGAGGCAATTAAAGAAAATCCAGAACTAGGCCAAGACAATATTGCCGTTTTGTTTTTTGTTTCTGAAGGTATAGAGCGTAGCCAGCAAATGTTTGCAGATTTAAATAAGTACGCTGTTAGACCAAGCTCTTCATTAGGTACTCTTTATGATCATAGAGATCAGGCATCTGAGCTTGCTCGTTATTTATCAATGAATGCAAAACCATTTGTTGGTTATACAGAGTTTGAACGCTCTACTATTTCAGTCAGAAGCCATAAAATATTCACATTAAGTGGTATAAAACAAGCAACCAGAGCACTTTTTGGAAAAGGTGCCAAAGATGGTTTTAATGATGAAGAGCAAAAATTAGCAGAAGATTTTTGGAACAAATTAAATAAGCATATGATTGAGTGGCAACAAGTGCAGGCTAAAACACTATCTGCCGCAGAATTCAGACAAGAATTTATAACCGCTCACGGCATTGGCCTTCAAGCGTTAGCTATTGTTGGCAAAGAAATTTGCTTACTTAGTGAATCAGAGCAAGCTGAAAAATTTGAATCCTTAAAGCATCTTAACTGGCTTAAATCTAATTCAGATTGGTCAAATAGGGCTATGCAACATGGACGATTATCCAAAGCGGTCTCGAATATTTTCTTAACTGCCACCGAAATTAAACGACAAATCGGTCTCCCTATCTCAAGTGAAGACCTAACAAAAGAAAAAGAATTACTTAACGCATGAATTTATTAAATAAGCATGACCTAGATGAAGAATATATTGATTTCATCGAAAATGAACAGTTCTCAGGCAGATACCTGAGTGAATATATTGCCGATACACAGCGTGTTTATTTAGCTGATAATCGCCCTTGGGTGCTTGGATATAGTGGTGGTAAAGACTCCTCCGCAGTAATGGCTCTTATTTATATGGCATTACTTGGTTTAAAGCCAGAAGAACGTCATAAGCCTGTGTTTGTTGTTGCTTCAGACACCTTAGTAGAAACACCTATTGTTGTTAATCACGTCAATAACTCATTAGAAGCAATAGAGCGTGGAGCTAAAAGAGATAACTTACCTATAACTTCACACAAGGTTGTACCTAAAACGAATGAAACCTTCTGGGCTAATTTATTAGGTAAAGGCTACCCTGCACCCACAAGAAGCTTTAGGTGGTGTACAGAACGGATGAAAATAGATCCCGTAAGTACATTTATTACCGACAAAGTAAGTCAGTATGATGAAGTAATCGTTGTTTTAGGTTCGCGTTCTCAAGAAAGTGCATCTCGTGCGCAGGTTATTGCTAAACATAAAATTAATGGAACAGTACTAGCTAAACATACCACATTATCTAATGCCTTTATTTATACGCCAATTGATACGTGGCATGTTGATGATGTATGGAAAATTTTGCGTTTATGCCACCTTGTGAGCGAAGAAACTCCTAACGGAATTAGAAACAAGTGGTCTGATAAATACGATCTCGAATGGGAAAACCCATGGGGAGGTAAGAACCTTATTCTTTGGAACCTTTACAAAGATTCTTCAGGGCAAGGTGAATGCCCTATGGTTATTGATGAAACCACACCATCTTGCGGTAACTCTCGTTTTGGTTGCTGGACTTGCACTGTTGTAACTAAAGATAGAGCAATGGAAAGCTTGATTCAAAATGGCGAAGAGTGGATGAAGCCATTGCTTGATTTACGTAACAAGCTCGCTGACACTACTATTATTGAAGACAAAGGCAAATACCGCAGCCACATTCGTAGAGATGGTCGAATGGCTTTTAAAACTCTGACTATTGATGGCAAAAAAGAAATGACCGAAGGTTATACTTTTGGCCCATATTTGCTGAGTTTTAGACAACAATTTCTGAGGGAGTTGTTAGAAACCCAACATCAATTAAGTAAAATAAATAAAGATGTAGAGTTAATTACAATACCTGAACTTCACGCAGTTCGTCACGAATGGCTAAATGATCCTAACGAACCTGATTGGGAAGACTCATTACCAAAGATCTTCAATGATATCTTTGGATATGACCTGGATTGGACTATTGATGACACTAATCAATTTAGTCATGAAGAAGCTAAGTTAATTAATGAGTTATCACCTAAATATGATGTTGCTCCGCAAATGATTAAAAAACTTATTGATTTAGAAACATCAATGAGTGGTTTATCTCGTAGAACAGGTATTTTTACAAAAATTGGCAGAATTGTTCAGCAAGACTGGGAATCAGCAGAAGAAATTATCGAGAAAAACCTAGAAAGCAGACAGAATCAAATGCGCCAGTCAAAAGAAGTTATTTCTATCGCGGAAGAATTAGAACAATTGAATAAATTAATTGAAAAGGAAGGTTTGTAATGATTTTTAAAACACTTTCCTTAGAGAATTTCCGTGTTTTTAACGGACTCCACAACATTGAATTAGCACCTAGACGAGATGGATTACTATCTAAGCCAGTTGTTTTGTTTGGTGGTTTAAATGGTGCAGGTAAAACCTCAATTTTAACGGCTATTCGTTTAGCGTTATTAGGTAGGAAGGCCATTGGTAATGCTGTATCTAAAAAAGATTTTAATGAGTACCTAGCCGAACAAATTAATAAAAAGGCAGTAAAGGATAATACTGATCCTGTTGCTAAAGTAAGTCTAGAGTTTACTCATACACATCAAGGCAAGCACAGCACATATCGTGTTGTACGCAACTGGTCATTAGATGCGGATGAGTCCCTTATTCTATTCAAGAATGATGTTTGTGAAGAATCACTTACCACAGAACAAGTTCAAAGTTTTCTTCATGAATTAGTGCCTCCCGGTATTGGCGATTTATTCTTTTTTGATGGTGAAAAAATTGCTGAGCTTGCAGAAGATGATACTGGCTCATACCTCAAAGAAGCAGTTCAGAAATTATTGGGGATTGATGTAATCAATCGTCTTTCTGATGATTTAGACATTTACATAAAACAGGTCAGTCAAAAAGCGGCTGATGCTAAAACGGTTAAAATCATCAGTGATCTTGAGCTAGAAAAGAAAGAGCTATTATTACAAGCCAATAAAGAGCGTGAAAGCGAAGATCAAGTTAAAAGAAAATTAGCTGATCTTGAATTACAAGTTCGTGAGGCCGAACAAAAAATTCAAGATCGTGGTGGTGCCTGGGCTAAAACTAAGAACGATGAAAAAGATAAAGCAAGTGACTTAATTAAGCATAAAGCGATATTAGAAACTAAATTACTTGGTGAGTTAGATGGTTCACTTCCATTATCATTAGCACCTAATGCAATGGCTGAATTAATAAAGACACTATCGAAAGAGCAAGAAGTAAAAGAGTCACAAGCTTTTTCGAAGAAATTAAATGAAAACTTAACGGGATTAGAAGCAGTAATAAAATCCCAGTTTAAAAGTGATTCAGATGAGTTATTAGCGACAATCAACGAGTATTTTAGCTCGGTTACTGAGGAATCAACTGATAAAATAGAACTTGATATATCAAATACTGACTTTAATTTGATTCAAGCTCAAATAAAAGATGCATCAGAAGCTAAAGCGCACTGCACTGAACTAACCCAAGAGTTAATGGAAACTGAGCAAGCTTTAGAATCTGTCTCTATAAACATTCAACGAGCACCAGATGAAGAAGAGCTTACAAGTCTTTATGACAATTTACGTAAGTTAGACACAGAAAAGCATAAACTTAAGACTCAATACGGTCATCATTTGGTTAAAGCTAAATCTTTTATCACTAAAGCCCTAGAATTAGCTAAGAAATTAGAAAAGCTTTATACCAGTCAAAAAACGGAAGCGTCTATTTCAAAAGCGGTTAGTCGTGTTGATGCAACTACAAAAATATTACATGAGTTTGCAGCACAGCTTACGGAAATGCGTGTCAGCCAATTAGAAGAGTTGTTTGCCCAATCTTATCGTAAGTTAGCACGAAAGGAAGATCTCAAGCTTTCAGCGAAGATTAATCCTAGTACGTTTGATGTAACACTCGTTGATGCTGATGATGTTGCGATTAACAGAAGATCTATGTCTGCTGGTGAAAAACAAATTTTTGCCTTTGCCATATTAGAAGCTCTTGGCAAGCTGTCAGGTAAAATATTACCTGTTGTTGTTGATACACCGTTGGGTAGATTAGACTCAAAACACAGAGACAAACTGGTTAAACATTATTTCCCTGAAGCCGGTGAACAAGTCATTTTACTATCAACAGATACAGAGGTTGATGAAGACTTCTTTAGCACAATGGCTCACGAAATTTCACATGCTTTTGAAATTGAATTTGATGAGAAAACTAAATGCTCAACATTAAATGAAGGTTACTTCTGGAAAATCAACCCAGTTGTTGCTCAAAAGGAGGCAGTATAATGTTACCCAACCGAATGCAGCTAAACCGAACTGTCGAGGAACAACTAAAAAAGCTAAAAGCTAATACTGGTATTACGCCTAACGTATCAGCTCGTATTGCCTTTTTCCGGTCAATTGAGTCTGATTATACTTATCAGCCAAATGTTGAATACAAGCTCGATGGCAGCCTTACATTGGATAAATTTACCTGGCTTGGTAAAACTCAGTTAGTAACTGAGTTGTTACTTAAGAAAAAATACCCTGAATTGGAAAGCAAAGAGTTACAAGTTGCTTGGGCCTCTCACGTAGAGCATGGTATATCCGCTTTTCGTAATACAAAAAGCTTACTTTCGACTGTGAATTATATTACTTAGTTTAACTTCTCTTCCCCTTGATAAATATTTAAATCAAGGGGGAGATAGTTTTAGCTTCGATTTTAATTTTTACCCTTCAGGACAATTATATAAGACTCTAGTTCTTCACCTTTTATGTTTACCTCTTCAATAGTCTTTAGGCCACTTTTAATAAAAAGAATGTTTCTGATTCTACTTCTGAGCTTCGTTTGTATACCAAAAAAATCACTTTCAAAGTTAATTGATACTACAGGCTGAAATAGATCAAGGAAAAAATCTTCATTATAATCTTGCTTACCATCATAGCTCTTACATATGAATTTCAAAAAATCAAAGCATGCATGCACACCAAGTGTTTTTGTAAACACACCGTGATTCCATAGCGTTGACTCTAAAGCCTTAAAGAAGTTAAGAACAATATCAAAAATGGTCTTATCCTTATTGTTGATGAAATATTCCCTTAGAGGTGCACTTGTAGTGACATCTTTTACTGTCCCCCTATTTCGTCCATCTTTAATGGAGATAGTATGCATCAGCTCTCTATCATTTTTCGGATTACTTGTAATTAAAGATAAAATCCCATCTATGATTGAAGCCATCGATATGGTTGAGTCAGCTTTCGTATTAGCTAGACCAAGCTTGATCATGCCTCTTAATGGTGATGATTCATCTTCTGCTAACACTCGTGCAAAATACACAGCTAATGTTTCGGGTGTCCATGAACTTGGCTCCCCTTGCTCCATATCAAATTGAAATAAATTATAAGCAAGATTCTTATCTACTCTTTTTTGATTCATGTTTATATTCGTAAAAATACTAGCATGATATGGAAGTGGCAAATCAATAAATACGGAGCAGAGTAATGACATGTCTTTAGCTTCGGAGTTTTGAAATCCGAATACTCTATGTTGACCATCGATAATTGAAGCTAACTTTTTACCTGTAGGAATAATCAAGTTATAAAACCCGTCTCCCACCTCTTCAACTTCCCAACGATCATTAATATTTGTTATTAAGTTTCCATTTTCATCATAATTTGCTCCTAAAATTATCGAATTAGGAAAGCAAGCATCTACGGTTTCAGTGTACCTTTTTATTTCATTTAATCTTTTTGTCGTTCTAACCCTCTGGTTTCCTTTAAGCTTGTTTACAAACGTTCCTAGATAACTTGTCGTTTCGTCATCATAATCTTGTAAAATCTCAGCTTTGATCGTGTAGCAAGTTTGCAACAATTCTCTGGCCGTTAGTGTTGCAACATAAAACTCACCTAAAGGCTGTTCAACTTTAATAGCGGGTATTTTTATAGGAAATTCAATCATCTTTTTTGTCCGTTATTTTGTTAGCATCAGCTTTAGGAAAGCCCGTAGAGTCAGCGGTAGGTTCATCTTCTTCATCATCAAATCGCGGGTCATTAACATTTGCCATTAAAAATATAAGTAAGGAAAGTCCAGCCCCCCAATTTACTGCCAAAGAAATACCGGACTGGGTATAAAAATAACCAACACTACATAAAAGAAACGCGATAAACCCCACAATTAGCCCTAAAGCTGCAAAGTTTTGTTTATTACCTCTTCCTAAGAAGCCCTCAACAAACAAAGTTCCCAATATGGCAACAGAAAAAGTGAACATACTTTGGCTCTCAAACCATACAGCGGACGTGTTTTCTATTAATGGGGGAAGCCAAATACCGATACCGCCAATAAATAAAACTCCAACTATAAAGTAAGCTATGAACATAATGCTTTTTAAAGCGTTTCCTAGCCTTGTAAAAATTTCGGATAAAATCCCACTCCATGAATTTTTTCTAACTTTCAGCATTCTTGCTCCCTAAAAATTCATCTAGCATTTTAGGGGCAATATTTTTTCTTATCATCCAAACACCTTTCGATACCTGCTTGTAAATATCATACTTACCATTAAATAATTCCACATCTGACGAATTGGAATAGATAGCTCTTCTTACACTAGTTTTCCATGATCCAAATAGATGTCTTTGAGTCTGTGACTCAACTTGTTTATAAACATCTTCCAATGTACTGTAACCACCTAGCTCTTCGATCGCTAAAAAGACCTCTTTACTCCAAGTCTTTTGAATCTGTTTTTGCACATCATTTATTCTGTTAGCTAACTCCACAATATTTTCATTTGAGGGAATACCTTCAAATGAAACACTATCCTTCAATTGAATTAACTTTTGAACTTTGAGGCCTGTTGATTTTTCTATTCTATTTGAATCAATTAAACTCTTAACTAGCTCTGTTAATGGTAACTCCTTTTGACTCGGATCTATTGCTTTTATTTCCTCTTGTAGCAAAGCTATTTCATTAAAATAGTCTCCAACTTTTACATCTAAAGTAGTGGCAATCTTTTCAGATATAGCTAACCGGTCAGAATTATTAAGTTTTACTTCTTCTAAATTAGCAAAAGCTTTTTCGAGTTCAGGCTTTAACTCTTCAACTAACTCATGTATTTCTTCGAATTGGGTACTATTAAGACTAGAAGTGTGAGCAACTACATTTCTTAGTTCATACAACCTCTCCCATTTCTTTTTTAATGATGGCCCTTCAATATTTACATGTTTATTAAAGAACCGTGTCCAATTAGACTTAGGCATTAAGGCTTTAAGCTGTTTAATTGGAACATTTTCATTATCTTTATAGCTTTCTATTTCTTTATGGAGTCTGGCGTTACTGTCATTTTGATAATCATCAAAAAGAATTGGGCCTAAGTCTTTGAAATCTATTTTCTGAAGCTCTGAAGCATAGTTTCTATTTTTGGCTTTAGCGATAGAGTCTTTTACATTTTTAGGTAGATTGTTTGAAACCCAATCTTTACCTACTTTGGTGATCATGAAAAAAGTAATGAATTTCCTCATCAAACTTTCTATTTCATGAATCATGGAATAAGCTCTTTTAGAGTAAAAAAAGGAAATGTCATCTTGAAGTGTTTCCACAATGAAGCCTTGGTTTTTAAATACAGTTCTCATTTCCTTTAGTGCTTTCGAGTAAGAAACTAACTCCGTTGTTTTAGCTTTTATTGTTACATAAAAGTAACGCTGAGTTTTCTCAGGCACCACACCATGAATCACATGGTATTTAAATTTATCTTTGTTAAAGATGACTTGATTGTTTTGAATTTTAATAGGAGATTCATTTTGCAGCATCTTATTAAGCATACTGCTCGAATCAACTAAATTATAAAGAGCTTTTGAGGTTTTCTGATCTATTACAACCAAATACTCGGTAGTAAATATTTCATCAGAATTCATAGCTCGCCCACCTCATCACTCTGCTATTGAAAATAATCATATACGTTCACCTAACGAAGAAACCTTAACTACTCTCGCGCCTTGTTCAACAATGCCATATTCATTCATATGTAAACCAACTGAGATACACTCACCTTTTTTCAACTTAGCCAACTCTTGCAACCAAGCTTTCTTGTTTGAGGCAGGTACTGCCTGCTCTAATAATTTAGCGTAGCTTTCAATTTCAGTTTCAGCAGGAGCAAAAAACAATTTGTGTGCGGCTTGGAACAGGCGATCTTGTTCATCTTTTTTCAAGTTACTTAATGTTTGAGTAGCAAGAATTAACGACAAACCATATTTACGGCCTTCCGTTAACATTTTACCTAGGGGACTATCTAGCTTTTGATCTAAATTTTGAACTTCATCTAGTACTACAGGTAAAGGGTTATTCTTATTTCCATTAGTGCATGCATACGAATATAGATCCCAAAGAATAAATTCTGTCGCTAATCTCCAAATATCTCTGGATAACCTAGCTAGTTGAATTAACCTTGTAGTCGGATGTTGAGATTTAAAAATACCTTCCCAGCCCTGTGACGATTCTTCACAAGAGAAAAGGTTGGCTCTTACCATAGGGTGAAGCTTATTAGCTAGCGCTTCGCCATGCTTTCCTTCTTCTTGTAAGTCTTTTAACATTTTATCGAAGCGGTAATCTGCTCCATATAAATCAATCCCTTCTTCAATTACTTTTATTAAAGTGGGTAACTGCTGACTACCTATATCTGAGTAAACGGCATTAAATACAGATGCCACCCTAGAAGCAACGTCATGTGCTTTATCCGAAATTTTAAAGCCTGCAACTTCTTGGGTTTGTTTACTAAAAGGATTTAACTCTAATGGTTTATGGACCACCAAGTCTGTTCTAGGTTGTACTTTATTTTTAAATTCAGGCTCTAATTGTTCTGGTAAGAAACCATTGGTGTAATCTATTACCATCGAATTAAGTTGATGCTTAGCTAATTCCATCAATAACCCTTGAATACAATAGGTTTTACCCTGACCTGATCGGCCAAAAACAATTAAATGCCTATTGGCTAACTCTTTATTGCCATACTCCCAATAAACAGGTTTTAAGTTATCTATAGCTTGCCCAATTAGAACCCTGCAACTTTCAATATTCTTTGCCGTTGGAAGCTTTGGTGAGGCTTCTGTTGTTTTAATTTCTTTACTAATTGAAGGAGCGACTACTTGGACATGTTCTGTAGAAATAGTTGGTTCGCTTTCGTTGGCTATTGTGGTGGTAACACTATTACTAACGCCCCATAATGATGACTGATTAAAGCATCGAGATAAAACGTGTTTATGAACACATACGCGCTCATTAACAAAGGTAAAAGCTCCATCGCGAGTAGATGATTTATCTAATGCCTCCCTACAAATATCAGATAGCCCTGTATAATCAATTTCAGTGCTAGAAATAAGATTTTGAATGAAGTAATACTTTTTATCAAAGCTACTCGCATGAGCTTTCAACAATGAGATATAGAAGTATTTGTTATATTCTTTATCAAGATGCTTATTAAGATGTGATTGAACTTTTTCACCTTCAATAATTCGAGATTCTCTATCTATGTAGTCGATAGCCAAACTCAATGTACCTTCTATATCCACATTAATAAATGCATTATCTATATGAGCATAATGTGTTTCATCGATACGAACGATGTCGCCATCAGTTAATAGCTTATCTAGATAGAAAGAAGCATGACCAAGCGACTGACTTCTAATTTTAGATGCCACATCCTTTTTAGAAAGAGGTTTCAATGACGCTTTAAATAAATCGATTAAAACTGTCTTTTGAGAGGCTAAACTAAACTCACTATCAAGACTAACTGTATCGGCTCCAGACTTGCCATTAAAATATATGCCAAAAGGCTCACCAAAAGCTCTTACAATATGCCTTACAGTAAAGTATTCATCAGAGAAACCAACAGGCTTAAATATGTCAGCATGAAGGTTAACTGAGTTTCTTCCAGAGTGCTTATGTTCACTTAATTTAGAGTGAACTTTATTTAAAATTTGTTGTTTATCATCTTCACTAACATTTAGGTAAGATATGTGTCTATAAGTGCCACGTCCACTCTGGTATAAATACTCCTTATCAGCCGCGTAACCGTAACTATTTTCAGGTCTATCTGAATAAAAATCACCTGAAATAATATTTTTCTCTGTTGCATGATTTTGAATGCTTTGCCATGTACCTCCATTTGGGAAATCTAATAACGCATTAGTTATTCCTGGTACTTTTGGTAACGCCAGAGGCTTAATTTCTTCATCATTTTTCTCAAGAATACCTTCTTGAACCCAAATAGAAATTTGGTTTTCAGCTACAGCTAGCTCAATATTCATATTTTCATGTAAATACCAAGATAAGTCTTCAACATTGGCAGGAGACTTATTCCATACCCAAAACTCTTCAAATACTGCTTTATTCAAGTTTGGAGATGTAACTTTCCTAATTTCATTTTCTTTTAATGCACAACAAACTTCTAAGAAAGCATAAAAATTTTTATTGTTATTGAAATAAACTCGAAGCGAAGGAAATAAAGGTGCTCTCAACTCACTTAGGTTTGTTTTGGTAACTGCCCAAATAACTTTTGGTGAGATACTTAATTTTGCGATAAAGTTCTTTTTAGCTTTTGATTCAATTTGCCTAATTCTTTCCCTAGTTATATCGTAACTTTTTCCAATTTCCTCAAGAGTTTCACTATTACAATTAATACCTAATCGTCTAGACAGAATGTCATTCTCTCTTGTCTTTTCTTGTAAGAAATAATTTTCGAGATCGCTAATTAAGTGCTCTTCAAGCTCATCTAATGGCAAGTCAAAATTTTCTATTTGTTTTGAGGTTTCTTCTTGGTGGCTTATTGAAAATGCATTTTGTTTTAACTGCTCAGTAAACTCGAAAAACTTCTTAACTTTACCTTTACCGAAACCGTTTATTTCTTCCAGTGATGGTATCGTAATTTCATTTACTTGATTTACAGTTAAGTCAGCACCAAACTCTTTAAGCAAAGTATTAACTAAAGCTCTATATTCATCAGTTACGTTGATGGTACTCAGCTTAGCTGAATCGTCATCTGTCACTGGTTGCTTTACATTCGTTTCAGTTTTGTCGCTTGTTAAAGCTTCTTTTAAACGGTAAAAAGATAAAATATCTGAGGGTTCAAAATTTTCAATACGTTCTAAATCACTTTCGGTTAGTGATAATACATCTGTAATACTTATATCTTTTTGATAAAGGTTTAGTAACTTTTCTACAAAATTTTCTAGCTGATTTGGATAATCAAATTTTGCCACTTTCTTTTGTTCATCTTCTGTACCTAAATCACCTAGAGATGCTTTATCGGTATTATCTACAGGAGAAGTTATTACAGTAGCACCTTTATCTTCGATGGGCTGATTGATAAAAGTAGTAAGTTCGCTTTTAAGTAAACTTAATTTACTTATTTCTGGATAATCAGATTGTTTTTGGTATTTTTTAGCTAACTCCTCAATAGAGTTTTCATGGATCATTTTGACAAACTCTTGAGGTAAGCGAAGTTTTAGAACATTTACCTCTTCATCTAAATCACTCTCAATTCGAGAGCGTTCCATACCTTCATTTACAGCTAACGCTATTCCTTCCGGATAGTTAGATAGGTCACAAATCTCATAATCACCTTGTAATAAAGAGTCAGGATTATTACGTATATCTGAAAAATAACTTTCCGGGAAAACATTATACAATTCAAACTTATCAATTTGAGTTAAAACTTGCTGGATAAAGAGAGAACGATACACTTTTCCTTTAAATGTTTTTGGCTCAAGTAAGCGCTTCATATGATCTGCTAATGCTTTAGCTTGCTTTACAGCCTTGGTAAAATCAGTTCCTTTCTTTCTAGTTTTTACTTCTAGAGGTAATAATACAAGTTGGTCGTTTTTAATTCCCACAAACAAAATATCGTCAGATAATGCGCCTGTAGTTTTATTATGTAGTCGAGCAGAAAAATCATTATCTTTAATTTCTAAGCCAAGATTGCCTGTGACTCTTAGCATTTCTCCTACAGATAAAGGAATCCAGGTAACATCGCTCGTGATGAGTAAACTAGATAAAAACTTATACGCTGCAACAATCCCTTGCTTTTCCTTTATTTGTTTCTTGGTGTTTTCTGTTTTCTGCTTACCAGATTCTTTAACAATGCTTAATAACCATTGCCCATTTAATGCATTAAAAGAATTAATTAACTCATCAGATTGGCTTTGTAATAAATCTTTATAAAGGCCGACACGAGAGGACACCGTTATTGCGTCATAGGCTACCGAGTTGGTGTATTGGTCAGCATAGTGGATTAATATTGTATCTTTAGTATCGAAAAACTCTAGAGTAACCTTAGGGTCAATAATGCAAGTCCATAAACTTGAATCATATGACTTAGATAATTTATCTCTAAACGTATCTTTAACTGCAAGTACTGGCACATTGCCTTTTATGTATTTAGCCGACTTGTCTCGATACGCAAAAAGTAATTGGTTATATAGGGAGGCTAAACTAACGGATATGTTTTCTGCTTTTACATTCTTCAAGCCAAAACCAGTATAGAATACTTCATTTTCTAAATAAGAAGCTTCACCCGATAAAACACCATTACATACAATGCCTGACTTACCTTCATTTACGTTGTTTGGTCGTAGAGTAACTTCTTCATTATTTTTGAAAAAACTTAAATGTGCATAATCATAATCAGTAAACTCTCTTACTTTATGAATAGTGACATTTTTTCTTATTTTGAATATTAGGTCATCTAAAATCGCTTCTTTATCAGAACTGTTTAAGCGAACTAACTCACGTAGTTCTTCAATTTTTCTTGCTTCAGAAAACTCTTCAAATGCAGTAAAATGATATTGCTCATCGTACACATTAACTTGTATCTTCTTCGCCTTACCTTTTGTTTTTTTATAGTAATTTAAAATTCCCTTAAAAACGTGCGAGTTTCTTTGATTATTTATTGAGTTTATAATCAAAGGAGCATCTTTGCTTTGCTGAAATAACATATCAAAGCATGTTACAAAGTCTTGAATTTTCTCGTGTACTAAAGATGATATGTAGCTATTTCCGGAGTCTTTTTGTGGGACAACTTCTAACCAAAGTTTATTATTACCCAATGCTTGCGTTCTAACAAATCCTTCACTTTCATCAAATAATACAGGTAGTAGACCCGCTGCATTAAATTTATCAACAGTTGTAGGTGGAACCTGACTAAAAGAGTTTGTCTTATCCACACTTCTTAATTTGGCAAACTCTAGGGCATATGACAAACAAATAGGGTGGAAAGGACTGAAAAGTTCTTCATCTCCCTTTTTAATCATTCCTATTTTTAATAAATTACGACTTCTTTGACTTAGTGCTTCTTGAGGAATATTTTCTAATTCAGATTTAATACTAAGAAGCGCTATTTCAATTAAGTTAAGCAGTTCAGGAGGCCAATTAGTAATAGATAATAAAGTCTCATTTTCTGTTAACCATGAAAATAGTGCTTTATAGGCTTGGGCTACTTTAGGGTAGTCGTTTTCTATATCTTTTAGATACAGAGAGTTGGAAGCTTTATCATCAAAATATAAAACACCTCCATTGATAATTTTATATTCATCGATACACAGCTCTTTCGCCTTTACGGAAAGTTCCTTTTCTCTTCCACTGATAATAACTCTTGAGTTTGAAGGCTTGTATTTCGGTATTCTGTCTTTATCGAATATATCTATGCTTCGTTGTGTATCAAATAAACTAGGTAGTTTGACACTTTCAATAACTTTTGTGCCTGTAATGGTAATAGGTAAGTGGTAGTCGTTTAAAACTAACTCAAAATCACCTAAGACATCTTCTTCACCGCTTTGCCTGAAATCAATTTCTTTTATACCCTCACAATTAATCTCACTTTCTAAACCAGTAAAATTATGAATATTCAGGTTTTCTGGATTGAGGACTATTTTATCTTGAACATTTTCCAGTATGAGTTTGCCTTTGTTTCTTTTTATTTCAACTTCTAACTTTTCAAAAAAGTTATGTAAATAGAAAATATCCTTTTCTACAAAGCAACAGTTAAATTGAAAACATTCTCTTTGAGAAGGTCTTTTAAGCTTTAATTGTAAGAAGGTTGGTTTACCGTCAAATGGCAATTTTACATTGAGCGTTGAATGTTGGTCATGATTAGAGGTAGATATTATGACTTGGTTCTTTTTTAAGTCGCCATATGGAATAATCTGTTCTGGTTTAAGTAATGGTTCCCCCCTTGTCATCCTTATTTTTAATTCAATAACATTAGAAGTTACTTCTCCAACTAAAGAAATATACTTCTTGGACGTGCCTTCTTTCCATTCCTCAAGTTTCTGTCCGTTAATTTCAATATCACGTAGTTCTAGGTTCCTATCTTTATTTCGCTCAATTTCTGTTTCTATTTCTGAAAAAGTCTCATCTTTTATATTGCCTTTGATAACTTTATCTCTGATATAGCGTTCACTAAGTCCTATCTCTTCAAGCTGCCTTTGAAGCTCTGCGGGTTCGTCACCAAAATCATGCACCCTAGAATTAATTATTTGGGATAATCGAGCATTCCTATCTAACTCTTTCTTAAGAGCCTTTACATCGTCTATACCTGATAGTCTTGGTTCAGAGAAAAGGCCATGCTCTCTAAGGTCTATTTTTTCTTTGTGAATCGATTTGTATAGTGATTCATACCCAAATATACTAAGGTTTTGTTCCTTGATTCTGTTCTCTTCGCGAGCGACCAAATAATTAAAAATCAATTCATCTTTAATGCCTGAACCATGCTCAACTAACGCTTTATTTACATATTTAGGTGTAAATACACTATTGTTTACACTTACATCTGTAAATGTAGATGTTAGTGTTTCTAATGAGCTATTGTTTATTACAAATAAGATGGCATCTTTAATGTCGTTCAGCGCATCCCTAATGCCAGCAATATAATCTTCATGATTAGTGTTACTATCTTGATCACCTAGATGGTGCAACATGACAATAATTTTTTTACCATTTTCAGCCTCTACATAATTCAACGTAGAGTTACCAACGACAAGAGGTTTAAAGTTTAAATTTTTAAACCCGTTATACAACTGAAGTGATTGTGCCGGGTTAGAGCTGATAAAATGATATTTAGTATCTATTGAATTTGACGTTGTTATAAATTGACAAAACAACCCAGCTAAAAATTCTTCAAATGGTAGTTTTGACATAGACTGCATCCCCGCTGTCACTTAATTTTTCGATATTTCCTACATTTTCGTAGAATTTTAATAAGGCTTTCTTGGACATTATATCCAACCAAATGCCACGTTCTTTAAAGCCTTCAATTACATCATCAATAAGAAGCTGACTTTCTGATGAACCGCTTATTACTAGATTGGTAAGCAGCAATAACATGTTAGAATTTAAAA
Organism: Colwellia sp. RSH04; assembly: GCF_003545765.1. Lineage (GTDB taxonomy): Bacteria > Pseudomonadota > Gammaproteobacteria > Enterobacterales > Alteromonadaceae > Colwellia. The sequence goes on from NZ_QXIO01000003.1 coordinate 226,525, forward strand.
CAAAATATTTACCAGCAGCCTTTCTATCAGTAATAAACTCTGCTGCGAATTTTTTTTCAAATATTTCAACGACTTTCTTATTTGCATCTTTTCTTGATGTTTTGTCGAATATTTGTTTTTGTAAATTAAGGCCGGAGTTAACTGCTGCCTGAAGTGAATCTTCATGCCTATAACCCTCATCAAATAGTTGCCCTATACATTGATTGAACTGATTTACTTTAGGAGACAAATTACTATTATTAATTAACATCCAACTTGGCTCTTTTGATAGTTGACTCAAATAACCTAAATAAGGGAAAAGATACAAAGCAATGCCATTTGTTTTACTAAATAAATGATCGTACCCATATTGATTACATTCATGCCTTTCTTTACTTGCCCTCTCTGTTTCTAATATGAAATAAAGGGGTTTAGCTGTAGGCGTTTGATATCTATTACCAGGAATGCAAAGGTGCTTGGTTAGTTGGGTTAAATATAAGAATGTATAAATATTTATAAAACCTTCTAACTCACTTAAGAAATAACTGGAATTTTTTGTTAGTGTTTTAATGTCTTTTGAAAATGCTTCAGCTAAAAATGGTAAATAGGTAACACTTCCTTCATTGAAAGCTTTAGTTTTGCAAAGCTGTTGAATTTTTTCTATCAATAATGACTCAAGCGGGTTATTTCCACTAGATATTAACTTGTCACTTAAAGGTGATGTTAACAATCCCTGAACAATATTGATCATTGTTTTGGTTCTAGACGTTAACGTTTCTTTGTTACTCACCAAATATGCCAAAGGCGTGATATTATTTATAGCGTTGGAGGATAGGTAAAGTTCATCAAAAACATCGACTAATTCACGGGTATCTCTACTATTTCGAAAAGACTCTAGTACTTCTTCTTTAAGCTGCTCTCGGTCTCTTTTTCCTAATGATAATTGAAATAAATCTTCTATAAGTGATTGATAAACTCGATCCCAATCTAGCTTATGATCTTTAAGTGTTTGAGGCCCGATAGGTAAGAACTTATCTGCAACATTGCTATATGCTGAACCATTATTGTTTTCTATAAGTTTTTCAACATCTGATATAGAAGATTCGATAATACTAAAATGTTCCATTTCTATACCTCAACTGTATATCTGCGTCTGTTTTTACTCACAGATATAGTTCTATTATTGCTTATCAATTTCATTGATTCGGTTTTTATGGTTCGGTCTACAATATGTGAAATAAGCTCATCAAACTTAGCAATAGTTTCCAAGTTTTGACGGTTAGGTCTAAAACCATTCGAGATATAAACAGCTTGAATCATAGTGTTGAGATCAATATTAAATATATAGACAGGTTCATTGTTTATGACTAGCGGAATAGGGATTTTGTCGATTGATGTTAATTTATGGTTTTCTATCCATTCTAAGTCAGCCTGGATATTTACCTTGTTGCAGATTGAATAATCTTTTAGTTTTCGACTAACGATAAAGCCATCAACCTTTGAAGGTAAAAGTCTATTAGAGTATTCCAATGCTGAATTAACTATTAACTCCTCGACAATGTTTAAACATAAATCTTCGTCTTCACTCGTTAGTTCACTTTTTTGAAATATATCAATTAAACCTAGGTAATTGGTGAGTGATTCTTGTAAAAATGACTCTTTCGAGAAATCAGCTAATGATGATTTTAGTGTTTCTTCCCCCAAGAGATATGCGGCTCGCACAATCCCTTCAGGGGTTAATATGAAGTTAGTTAAAGATGACAGTATATTAATATCATCTTGCACTTCAGAAGATAAAGTTTGAGTAGTATATTCAAGGTAAAAGCTATCTAACGCTTGACTACGTACATTAATAGGATCTACTTTCGTAAAACACCGACTAAATTCATTATCAAATTTAGTAAAAACATTCCCAATAATTCCATCTTCATTTTTCATTGTTAATATTTGATAGATAAAATCTACAAAAATTCGAGGGATAAGGAATTGCTCTTCCATTAGTCTCGCTAATCCAAATAATTCAATTAACTTATTTTGGAATGAAGCTAACGATAAAACTTCAAAATTTTTCGCCACGTAAGAGCTAGTTTTATTTTCTAATTGGTAATATTTATAAAAGGAATTATTTGGTGTTTCTTCTGTGAGTTTTGTTAAAAATTTAGATATAAAATCAGAGGTAACTTGGGAAGATGAGAAATTCAATCTTGGATAACATTCGAAATCATAAAAGCTAACAGCTTTAGCTGTAAAGCCTTTTACATGCCTATTTTCAAAATATTCTTCAAAAGACTCTTTAATATCATCATGCCGCTCACTTCCTTGTTTAATAAACTTTTGAAGCATCCCTATGTTTATGCCGATCGCTAAAGGTTTGTTGCTTAACTTAAACTCATCAAATTTTTCATCTAAACAATCTATAGCTGATTTATGTTGGCTATTACTGTGGGTAGCATCTAAATGGAAATCAATCGAGTGACTGAATTTTTTATATAACTGAGTCAGGATTTCAGACTTTCCATCGCCAGAGCTTCCGCATAAGCAAATAAGACTATTAGTATGTGGTCGCTTCAAGGCATTTTCTAATTCACCTTCAAATTCGATCTGAATATCGGGAATAATATAAAGGTGATCTTTTAGTTTTTGGAACTCATCTACAGTATTGTCTGTTCGTAATGTTGATACAGAGTATTTTGAAGCTCTTGATAATACGCCTAACGCATCTTGTAAATTCACTTTATCTCCTTATAAAGATAGCCCTATAACTCAATGATTAATAAGTAGGAAAACCTCAATTGTACATATATGTATAATGCTATAGTTCTAATCGAATGTCTGTAACAAATTGCACTTATGGCCTGCATCATGATCTTAAACAAAGAGAGTGGGTGAGGATTTATTTGCGCGATTCAATAAATTCAGGCGTTATGGTCCATAATAAACACATATAAAAAAAGAGGCGAGTGGCTATGCCGTTATCGGTGACGTTATCATTAGTTTGTATTATTGGCTACTTGGCACAGTTTATTGGGTTGTGCATGGTCAGAGGCGTAAACGAGTTAAAAAAAGGTAAACCTGAGTTTCTTATCGCTATATTGTGCAGTGGTGTTTTATCCTGGGTTGCGATGCTTTTTACTTCTTTTGCTGATATTCCAACAAACTTTAAAACATTTGAAATCAATATATGGTTTGCTATTGGCGGACTGTTGTTTGGTTTTGGAACCGCGTTTAATCAAGGGTGTGGGGTTTCAACTTTAGGTAAGCTATCTAGAGGAGATTCAAAAATGATCTTCACTATTCTTGGTTGGTTAATCGACTGGTCTATTTTAGCTAAATGGAATCCATCAATTAGTCATAATAAGTTTATAATTTCGTCTGATATCACAATAGGATTGTTGGGTATTTTATCCATTATTTTAGTTGTTTGGGCATTTCTTGGTAATAAAGAAAGAAGAAAGTTATGGTCTACTATGATGTTGATTGGGCTTATTGGCGGTTTTGTTTTTCTCTTTGATCCTAAGTGGCCGCCAAGTGGCCTTCTCCTTAAAATCAGTAATGCAATAGTAAATCCTGACAGCAGCTTATGGCCTCCCAAAGAGAGCTACTTTTTATTTATTGCTCTACTCATTGGAATGTTTTCTGCTGCTTTATACACCAAAACATTTGAAGTCATAGGGTCTAATTTGAAAGAGTGGTCATTACATATTATGGCAGGCACGTTCATGGGTATAGGAGCCTCACTGGCACTCGGAGGGAACGACACTCAATTATTACTAGCATTACCAACCTTTTCACCAGCAGGAATAGTTGCAGTTTTAGGAATGTTGGTTGGTATTTGGGTAGGCTTATTTGTCAGGGAAAAGGGTTTGGCTAAAATAAAAATTTAAAAATAAAAAAATAAAAAAAACTCATTACTTATTAAAATGGTCGTTTTCAAAACAAATTATTAATTAGAATTTAGCTTATCTAAAATTTCCTTATGGAGTGATATGACCAAAGAAATAGGCTGTAGCCATAAGTGTTCTGCCACCCAAAACATTTGCACAATCAAAAAAATAAGCCTGATTGATAAAATCAGGCTTATTATATTAGTGGTATTATATCTTAGCTAACCTAGTGCTCGCTATAGTAAGCACTAGAATAAGTTATCATCAATAGCAAAAAGAGGTTGGCTACCAGAACGAATACTCGCTAGTAAGGAAAGTCTTCTAGGTAATAAGCGTGCAAAGTAATATCTCGCTGTTAGTAATTTACTCTGGTAAAAATCACTCTGGGTTTCTTCACTCGCAAATGAAACTTGAGCCATTTTTGCCCAAGTAAATGCCATTGCGGTATACCCAAATACATGTAAATAGTCATTAGCCGCAGCACCTATTTCTTCAACATCAAGCGTCGACTTTTCAAGTAACTCTTGCGTTATGGTGGTGAGATCATTTAATGATTCTGATAGTGGTGAAATGAATTCAGACATTAGCGCGTTATCTTTATTCTGCTCAATAAAGCTCATCACCTCTTCTTTGAAAACATGATACATGGCACCTTTTGAGCCAATAACTTTACGCATCAATAGATCCATTGCTTGAATACCATTAGTTCCTTCGTAGATTTGTGTAATACGTGCATCACGAACTAATTGCTCTTGACCCCACTCACGAATATAACCATGTCCACCAAAAACTTGTTGGCCAGCAACCGTATTTTCAAAACCCAGATCAGTAAAGAATGCTTTAGCGATAGGTGTCAACAATGCTGACAAAGTATCGCCTTGTTTTTGAATATCTCCTTCACCGTAAGTCGCGTAGTCTAATTGCATAGCAATATAGCTTGATAAAGCGCGAGATCCTTCATTAAGTGCCTTCATATTAAGCAGCATACGACGCACATCGCCATGCACCATAATAGAGTCTGTTTGCTGATCAGGATTTTTAGCGCCTGATAATGCACGGCCTTGACCACGATCTTTTGCATACTCTAAAGCATTTTGATAAGAACGAACAGCAGCACCTAAACCTTGAATACCAACACCTATGCGTTCAAAATTCATCATAGTGAACATACAAGCTAGGCCTTTATTCAATTCACCAATTAAATATCCTTTAGCGCCATCAAAATTCATTACACAGGTTGCTGAGGCGTGAATGCCCATTTTGTGTTCAATAGAGCCACACGAGACATTATTGCTCTCACCTAAGCTTTCATCTTCATTGACTTGAATTTTTGGTACTAAAAATAAAGAGATCCCTCTAGGACCTTTAGGTGCATCAGGTAACTTAGCTAACACTAAATGAATAATATTGTCTGTTAAATCATGTTCGCCACCAGTAATAAAAATCTTATTACCGGTAATTTCATAACTGCCATCGTCTTGAGGAATAGCTTTAGTGCGAATTATACCCAGGTCAGAGCCCGCATGAGCTTCTGTTAAACACATTGAAGCAGCCCATTCGCCTGAGTACATTTTGGTTAAGTAACGCTCTTTTAATGCTTCATTACCATGTTTAGCTAAAGATAATGCAGCACCAGCGGTTAATGACGGATATAGGGCGAATGAAATGTCTGCACTACAGAGCATTTCTTCATGCAATGCGGTTAGCATTTTTGGCATACCCATGCCACCATACTCAACATCCCCACCAAGAGCTGCCCACCCACCTTCTGCGTAAGTAGCAAACGCTTCTTTATATCCTGGTGCAGTTTTAACTTTACCATTGTCATAACTAACGCCGGTTTCATCACCTTCTCTCGCTATAGGGTCAATCTCTTGCTCTGCAATTTTGGCACATTCTTGCAAAATGGCTTGAGCTGTATCTTTATCAACTTGCTCCGCTAGTTTAGGCAGTTTCTGCCACATTTCATCAGCCTTGAATACCTCAAACAATAAGAAATTCATATCTTCTAGTGGAACTTTATACTCAGCCATTTTAGACCCCTTAACAAAACCAAACGAACATTTAAAACAGTTGTTTGAATATACCTTATCAATAGTAAATGTAAAGCTAAAAAATGTTGACTCAACATTATGAAAGCACTTTGAACGCGCAAAGCGGAATTTTTTTTAGTGTGTGTTATAGTGAATAATCAAAGGTATAGGTAAATTTTTCTTCAAAGTCCAATAACGGTATTAAGTTAGAGATTACTAGGAAATAGTACTGAATGAATATACGAAACACTTTACCAACGCAATTAATAGGTAGCTTGATAAGCGCAAGTATAGTCTTTTGTGCTTTGGTACCAGCAAGAGCTGAACAAATAACCTTTTCTAAAGTACAACAAGAGCAACAGGTTACCTTTAATTATCGTTGGAAAGATCATAATAATACCGAACAATCTATGGCGTTTAGTTTACAGAATGAAAATATTTTTGAACGCTTCAGACACCTCAAAATATACCAACCCAAGTTCGCTCAAAAGTCAATTTTGAGAAATATTAAAAAACAGTTACGTAAAGAGAAATTGCCCGGTGTAAATATTAATTATCAACAAAGTCAGGGAGAAACAAGCATTGAGGTGCGCGGACAAGATGAGAAGCAGGTTGCATTAGCTTACGCCAAAATAAACAAAATAGAACAACAGCAAAGAGAGCTTTACTACAAAAAAAATTACTATCAAGCCTTTACTAATTACGATCAATCAACAGGTATTAAAGTCGATCATCGCAGTATAGCCGATGACTCTGTTTTAGATCTAAAGCCATTAAAACCACTCATTTTAGATCAAGTGTCGATTAAAAATATTCGTAAGGTCACAAATTATGTACTGGGTTTTATACAAAGCATTCCCTACGCAACGTTAGAAGATAGAATGACGTCTTCGGGTGCTGGCTTTAATCCTCCTTTAAAGCTGCTCTGGGAAAACCAAGGTGATTGCGATAGCAAGATGACCCTAGCCGTAGCGCTATTAAGATCGTTAATGCCACGTATTGAAATGGTATTAATATATATTGAACAACATGCTTTTATTGGCATTGCTATACCTGCAAAAGCAGGCGAGTTAACAATTAATCATGAAGGAATAGAGTATCTGCTGGCAGATCCCACTGGGCCCGCACTACTTCCTTTAGGAAAGTTAGCCCCTGAATCTGAATTGGCGATAACGCAGGGGCAATATGTCGCAGAGAGTTACTATGCGAGGCAAATATCACAAGAATAATACAAACAACTATTCAGTATATAGACTAGCGATGAAATCAAGACTCGGTGCAAAAAAAGCCGCACCCGATTCTGCTTGAGTATATTTTAATAAATGATCTACATGCCCTTCACTATCGCCATGAATCATACTGTTTAGCATCATTTCAAATGGTTCAGGCGAATGACAATAAGAAACAAAGAACAATCCTTTTCTTTTCATATCACCATAAGGCATGCTTTGCCTTAAAATCTCAAGACTATTACCCGTTTCATCTTTTAAACTTGTTCGCTTAGTATGTGCCGTTAATGGCTTATCTTCACTGTTATATTCAATATTATCGACTTTAGTTCTACCGTAAACATCTTCTTGTTCACGTTCAGTGATTGAGTTCCATAACGCTAAATTATGCTGATATCGTTGCACGTGCAAATAGCTCCCTGAAGCAAATTCAGTATCATCAGCTTCTTTTACTAACGCGACTTCTCTGCGGTGAATACCTTGCGGATTTTCAGTGCCATCAACAAAGCCTGTTAAATCTCGTCCATCTAAGAAACGAAATGCTTGTATTTGCTCAATCAGCTCTACGCTATCACCTAATAACTGGCAAACTTTAGAGCTGACAATATGATTTACATCAGCGCGATCACTTCGAATTTCTACATATATATCGTAACTGCTCGCTGGTGCAACTCTGTCATCACTATCCATTGCGATGAAAGGCTTTAATAATTTTGGTCTTGCATCAGGGTAGAATTCATCCCAATAATTTGCTCCAATAGCCACCACACCAATTAAATTCGATTCAGAAAATTCTTCTGCGTATACGTCAAATAAGGCAGGCAGACGGGAAATTGCGGCACGAATAAACGCGTTTTTATCATCCAATGCATTAAAAAGCAGATAGCTGCCATGTAAATTAGGCTCTGCGCAAATACCAAATTGTTCTCTAGCCATTTGAATTCTCATTACAAAAATATTTTATATCTAAGTCGATTGTACACAAATAATTTTCTTTTATCATGAGCTTGATTACATTACTTGCCATAAACCTTCTTTATTAGGACACATAAGCTGTTCTAACGTTTCTTTCTGTTTATTAAATGAGTTGATAAACTCAACCTGAACACATGGTTTTTCTTGATGTTTCTTAAAAGATATTTCAGTAATAAACCCAGAATTTCTACTGTCGATATTACTCAAAAGAATATGCTTTTCATCTTTATTATCTAACAAACTAATAAGGTGCTCTTGAAGAGTTTCTTCAGCACGAGTTAAATAGTTAAGTTATGACTAAAATCACCAGAGATATTGAAAAGTTTTTCATCGTTTGTTTACTTAAAATGTGACGCTATTTATTGAGTATAAGACTTAATTCATCAAGTAAACAGTCAGCCAAATCTTCAATAACATCATCTCTGTTACTTTGCGATAAAGGTGTTTTTTTCAAAAACTGTTCTAGCTCTTGCGCGCTTTGTCCTAACTCAATATAACCAAACATTTGAGCTGCACCAGCTAAACGGTGAACAAAACGCTCAAGGTCAGCATACTCTTTATTTGTCATCATAGTGCTTAGCTCATGCTTATCTTGTGCTAGATTAACAACAAATGAGGCTTTAAGATCAGAAAAATCTATATTATCTATAGCATTAGTTAAAGATAAGGCGTTAGGTGAGTCAGCCGCAGTATGTTGATAATATTTATCGATAGTGAGTAAAAACTGTTTTCTCTCTATCGGTTTTTTTAAATGCCCATCAAACCCCAATGCAATAAAGTAACTTATTTCATGTGACATTGCGTTAGCGGTTAACGCGAATAATGGTTTTTTATAACCTGTATTTCTTAGCTTTCTAAAAGCCTCTACACCATCCATTATGGGCATTTGAATATCTAATAAAGCTAAGTTAGGTTCATGCTCCATACAAAGCTCTACCGCTTGCTTTCCATTATTAGCACACAACACTTCTAAACCTATTCCTTCAAGCATTCTTGCAATCAAACGACGATTATCATCATGATCATCTGCAAGTACAATTTTCCCTTTATATTGGTTATTTTTAAGTTCTTGCTCTTGAATATCCTTTTGATCGAGGTTAGCAGCAACATTTTGCTGATAAGGCATACTAAAACAAAAAGTACTACCTTTACCGACGACACTTTCAACTTCAATTTTACCTGACATCAATAATGCTAACTGACTTGATAAATAAAGGCCTAAGCCTGAGCCACCAAATCGACGACTTATGCTGTTATCTGCTTGAGTAAATAATTCAAAAATTGTCGATAAATGTTTTTCAGACATTCCTATACCAGTGTCAGATACTGAAAACGATAATGCCTGACCATCGCAAGTAATGGTTAATGTTACGCCACCTCTTTCTGTAAACTTAATAGCATTAGAGCATAAATTAATTAAAATTTGTTTTAATCGAAAACTATCAATGGTGACAAAAAATGGTGATGGTATTTCATGTTTAACGTTAAATGCTAACTGTTTCTTTTTAGCTTGTTCTGAAAAAATATCGCTAATTGCGTCAATAATCTGATGAAGATCGTACTCACGTAGCTCCAAATCTAATTTGTTTGCCTCAATTTTACTTAGATCCAATATTTCATTAATTAACTGCAATAAATGTAAACTATTGCCATGAATTACCTTCACTTCATGGGGCAACTCTGTCTCTTCTATATCTCCATTAATGATTGCCTCAGACTGACCAACAATTGAAGTAAGCGGCGTTCTAATTTCATGGCTCATGTTGGCTAAAAATTGACTTTTTACTTGGTTAGCTTGCTTTAACTCTTGCGTGATAAACTCAAGCGCTTGAGTTCTCTGCTGCACTCTACTTTCTAATTCTTTGGTTAGTCTACTTTCTAAGCGTCTTCTGTAAATTAAAAATGCGATGAATAAAATCAAGATAATCGCTAATAAAATAAGCCCTCGTTGCTGCTCTAGTTTTATCATTTGAAGTTGCTGAAGCTTTTTGTTTTGCTCTAAGCGAATCACTTGCTGTGCTAATTGTTCTGATTCAAACTTTGCTAACTGTTCATTTAATTTTGCATTCGCTTTTTGATACTTTTTATACTCATATTGATGCATTTGCTCAATGGCTAATTGGTAATTATCCAATTTCATATTGATCAAAGAAGACACCAATAAGTTACTCAATAAAAGTGCGGAATAATCTTCTTTTTTCGCAATAGCGGTTGACTGCGCTATGTAATCAGCGGCCGCTGTTACATCCCCCATCGCAAGTGAAGCTTTTGCCATACTTTGCAAAGTACCCGCATACGCTTTTTTATGGCTAATTTTACGGCTTAATTCAGCACCTTCCTTTGCATAATCCATCGCTTTTTCAGGCTGTTGCATATGGTTATATATCTCAGCAACATTATGTAATTGAGATGCTATTTCAAATGTAATATTCTCAGATTGAAAATAATCAAGAGAGACTAAAGTGTGTTGTAAAGCTAGTTCAAATTGACCTGAATATTTAAAAGCGACCCCTAAATCGGCCCTAGCTTTAGCGATACCAACATTGTCACCTAACTTTTCAAGCTTAGGAATAATCTCTTTTAACATTGTTATGGCAATATCAAAGCGCTTTAAATTAATCAGCATGGTTGCGATGTTATAACGTACATCGACTTTGTCATTTTCTGAACCAAACTGTTGATATAAAGCTTCTGCCTTTTTATAGCTCTGCAATGCAAAGTTGCTTTTACCTAACAAAACATAAGCGAGCGCAATATTGTTAAGTAAATTAGCTTGTTTAACCGCATTCTGTTGATATTTTTCACTCTTAAGTGAGAATTGAGATGCTTCTCCCTGATAAAAATCGTATGAGTTTTGATAGTAGTCTACTGCATTTGCGTACTCACCAAGAAAATAATAACAAACACCGAGTAATTTATTTAATTCAGCCTGTTCGCTTATTAAATTTTGATGATAAGCAATTTTTAAAGCGTCTTTAGCAGGAGAAATTGCCAGTTCATATTTACCCATTTGGTAATAGGTATTACTTTGAAGAGATAAAAGTAACAAGCGGTCACTAGAAGAAAAAGACTTTTTTAACAGCAGCTTATCTAATTCATTAATAGCTTCATTTTTATTTTCATTATTTTTAATATCTGTAAGTTGTTGCTCAATATGACTCGATTGCGCGGCAAAAACAGCGCCAGTTTGGCAATAGAGCATAACTGAGAATAAAAGAAGGATAATTAGTTTATAGCGTTCCATCGGTAACAATCCATGACTGAATTTCTCTTTTATTTCAAGAGCTTCAACATTAGTAAATAAATAAGGATGAGAGAGTAATGAGTTAGCTACTTATAGCATTAATTAAAGAGAAAAAAAACTGTTCAGAAAAATTACAACTGATAATGTGATTTTACTATTCAGGTAGCAAATCAAGAAAAACCATCGTGATACATTTCATGCCTTTGAATACGAAAATACGACTACCGAGCTCTTTTTGTACAATTCACTTACACTCCCGACTTGAGAGTTAACGAAATAACTTTTACTATGCTGGTCTTTTTTTAAATGACAACGTAAAGGTTAACAATGAACCCAACAAAATTACTCGCAACTTGTCTTTTCGCTTTATCTTTAATTACTCCACTTAAAGCTAATGCAACCATTGTTGAATTTCAAACATCTCATGGAAACTTTCAAGTTAACCTTTTTGATACAACCACACCAAAAACCGTGGAAAACTTTCTCTCTTATGTAAACGATTCACATTATGTCGATTCAATTATTCACCGTGTTGCTCCTGGTTTTGTTGTGCAAGGTGGCGGGTTTAATTTCACCGGGAATTGGCCATTAACAGATATTCCTGCCAATGCTGCCATTATAAATGAACCTGTCTATTCAAATGTTAAAGGCACCATTGCTATGGCAAAGCTTGGAACGAGTAAAGACAGCGCTACTGATCAATGGTTTTTTAACTTAGCGAATAATAGTAGTAACTTAGATCTACAAAATGGTGGCTTTACCGTGTTTGGACAAATCACTGGGGATGGCATGACTGTTTTGGAAGCAATAGCCAAACTTGGCTTATGTAACAATGGCAACTTACAAGGTATTCCGATGGTTAATTACACTGCTGAAAACTGCACAAACAAAGATGTTCCTGGTATCGAAAATTTTGTTGTTGTTGAGCAAATCACAGTTATTGACTCTTCTTCAGTAACAGATGCTAACTTATCACCAGCAAAAAATACCTTAATCACAAAAGAGCCTGAAAATAATGACAGCAGCGGCGGTACTATTGCTTGGTTAATGTTCTGTTTACTACCCGTATTTAGTAAAAAATTATTAAAATAAACAACTTATTTTAAAAACAAAAACGCAGCGAATTCGCTGCGTTTTTTATCAACATAACCAAAGGCTATGTTTAGCCTCGAGTAAACTCTGGATATGCTTCCATACCACAATCAGCTTTATCAACACCTTCGTATTCTTCTTCAGCGGTAACACGAATACCGATGATTTTTTTAAGAATAAACCACACAACAAAACTTGTCGCAAATACCCAAACAAAAATTGTTGCAGCACCGATAAGTTGACCAGTAAACGTAGAGCCACTATTAGTAACTGGTACTAGTAATAAACCAAATAACCCCACAACACCGTGTACCGATATTGCACCTACAGGATCATCAATACGCAGTTTATCTAAACCAATAATTGATACGACAACGATTACCCCAGCAATAGCACCGAATAATGTTGCTTGCAATGCAGTTGGTGTTGAAGGTTCAGCAGTAATGGCGACCAAACCTGCTAATGCACCATTGAGCGTCATGGTTAAATCAGCCTTTTTAAACAATAATTTAGCAAAAACTAATGCTGATACTGCACCTGCTGCAGCGGCTGCGTTAGTATTTAAGAAGACCATGGCAACGGCATGAGAATTAGCAATATCGCCTAATTTCAATACTGAACCACCATTAAAACCAAACCACCCCATCCATAGAATAAAAGTACCTAGCGTTGCTAATGGTAAGTTCGCGCCTGGAATCGCATTAATACGGCCATCTTTTGTGTATTTACCTTTACGAGCGCCAAGTAACAATACACCTGCTAATGCAGCTGAAGCGCCTGCCATATGTACAATGCCTGAGCCAGCAAAGTCAGAAAAACCTAAATCAGATAAAGTAAACAGACCAAATACAGCATTACCACCCCAAGTCCAACTTCCTTCCATAGGATAAATAAGCGCAGTTAACACCACAGTAAATGCTAAGAATGCCCAAAGTTTCATGCGCTCTGCTACCGCACCAGAAACAATTGACATAGCTGTTGCAACAAAAACAACCTGGAAGAAAAAGTCAGAGGCTGCAGAATAAATTGCGCCACCAGTGAAGCCATCTTCACGTTTTGAAAAGTCTTCTAATACTTTACTAGGATCAACAGTTTCAATGCCTGAAAGAAAAACACCGCCACCATACATAATGTCGTAACCAATAGTTAAATAAGCAATACAAGAGATTGCATACAAGGCCACGTTTTTAGTTAAAATTTCAGTGGTATTTTTAGCTCTTACTAAGCCAGCTTCTAACATTGAAAAGCCAGCAGCCATCCACATAACCAGTGCACCACAAATTAAGAAATAAAATGTATCGAGTGCATATTGTAAATGAAAAATATTTTGTTCCATGATCAGCCCTTAGATTGATTAAATTGCTTCAGAGTTTTGTTCGCCGGTACGAATACGCACAGCTTGCTCTAAGTCATACACAAATATTTTTCCATCACCGATTTTTCCGGTATAGGCCGCTTTCGTAATAGTCTCTACTAAACGCTCCACTAGATCGTCGTTAACAGCAATTTCTAATTTAACTTTCGGTAAGAAATCTACCTGATACTCAGCACCACGATAAAGTTCAGTATGACCTTTTTGGCGACCAAACCCTTTAACTTCACTCACCGTTATCCCTTCAACACCAACTTCTGAAATAGCCTCTCGCACATCATCTAGTTTGAACGGCTTAATTATTGCGCTAATTAATTTCATTATTACCTCTTATTTTTTAGCATTATGAGCACTAACTATCACAATACAATTCACATGCCAGATAATAAAAATGATAAAAATCAGCAACTAAAGCAATTACCATGTTATTAATAGAAGTTTAAGGCACCAAAAGAGTGCATCTAAATTTAAGATTGACAGAACGTGGTGCAGAGGGTTTGAGTATCAACAGTTAAGTTGCTAATGAGCTTCAAAGAGGTAAGTGCATGGCATTCAAATTAGAGGAGGGTTGATCTTGTCTCAACAAATAGTGATAAATAATTCATGTTAATCTCTCTTTTTAAAGTGAATGCAATTATCAAAGCAAAAGTAACGATTATTAACCCTGATTATTGACCTGAAAATATTAGCCACCTAACTGTGACGTTATAGCATCTTGAATTGATTTGTCATATTCGTTATCGCTAACTAAATCAAGACACAAACTTTCTGTGCAATAAGAAACAAACCTTATCGGTTTATTATCTGAATTTTTAGCTGTTAACTCATAGAGTGTGTAAGAGTTAAACTGACTTTTATTAACAACAACATCTGTTTGGTTTTTTTTAAAGTCAGCAACTAAGTCAATATTATTTAGTCGAAAGTTATAAAAGTACATTCTACTTTGTGAGTCATAGCAGGCATATATCACAGAGAACTCTTTAGCCTTTAAATCTGCTCTTGCTACACAACTATCTGATAGAAGCAATTTATCAGGAAGAATTTGTACCGCAACTCCTTGTTGCTGATTAGCGAAGACGTGAAACGACATGAGCAATAAAACTATACTGAAAATTTTCATGAACCATCCTTTGTATTTATAATACTTCGTTAAAAAGCACGTGATATATTAGCTAAATTTTTGAGAAAACATAGCAAATTTTATATCAACCTAATTAAACAACTCGTGATGTGCGGCTGCCTGCTGAAACTATAACAGGTTAATCCATACAACCATAGTCGACACCAAACTGACTTAACACACAAGTTAATTGACCTCGATGATGCGTTTGGTGGTTAAACATATGTTGCATAACATCTGCAACTGCTTTAGTGATAGAGTCACCTTCAGTTGTTGTGTAAGTAATAAATTTTTCACAATCGTTTTCAGTTAAATGAATGCAATAATAATCTATTAACTCATCTACCTGCAGTCTTAAACTCGCAAGTTCAGACAAATTGTTGTGATAAATATCATGAGGTGATTTAGGTGATGGTAATTTAGCAAGGTCTTTAAGTTTGAGTTGGCCAATTTCATTTGAAGCTAAACGCCCTAATAAAATGAGATCGTCAAAAAGAATATGATTCCAGTAACTAATTATATTAGGAAAAAAAGAATGGGTTTCTTGCTCAATAACATCAAGTGGTAAAGATAAACAACAAGCCATTAACTGTGCATTCACTCGCTTATTGTAGCGCGACAGCATCCTGAAATTTTTAATCAAACTCAATTAGAACTCCTTAATACAGAATACCAAGCTACGAGGAAATAATAGTTGGAAAAAGTAAAAAACGATTATTTATCAATATAAGCAAATTGCATATATTCTTTATAACGCTACAAAGTTCACCTACCTGCTTGAATCATCGCTTTGATTTTGTGAGCCTTGACGAAATGATCAAGTTGATGTGTTTGAATCCACCATGTTGCGGCTTCCATTAACAATTCAGGGTCATCATTCTTGTTAGCAAAAAAAGCATAGAAAGATAAACCAACATTATCTCCTTTGCTTGCTATTTTCTTATCACAAACGGCTATTATTTTTGCTCTTAAGGTCTCTCTCATGACATCTCATGCTCATGTTGAGGGTGAACCAAGTATCGACGATAACGAAATACTTGACCTGTGCCTAATTTTTTAGCCTCTACCAATGCTTCATCAGCTTGACTATATAATGTAACACTATCATGTGTTTCAGCATTTCGAATAGCTATACCAATATTCACAGCAACATCGATTGATTTAGCATTACAGCGAAAGTCTTGTTTAGCGACATTATCAACAATTCGCTCAGAGACTTGAATTTCTTGTTCGCCACCTAAACGAGACAAAATACATAAGAATTCGCCACCCGATATTCTTCCAACAACGTCTTCACCTCTTAGTGTGTTTTGAATAATAGTGGCAACACTTTTGATAACCGTATCGCCAAAAGCTTCACCATATAACATGTTAATACTTTTCAAATCAGCGATATCAACCAACAACACAGCTACATGGTTTTTGTTCCATTGAGATGAGGTAAGTAATTTATCTAAATAACTAAAACTATAACGACGATTAAACAACCCTGTTAAGGGTTCAATTACAGATAGTGCATTAATCTTTTTTGCACTTCGCTGTTGCAAAAACAATACAACAATAATGAGTAACAAAAAAACGACAGAGAAAAAGATAATGTAGGTTTGCAATTCATTACGTTGCATTTGCTGATTGACTTGCAACTCAAGTACTTTAGCTCTTTGTTGCAATAAAGCCGATTCAACGCCCTGCCTTTCAAGTTCCAAGGTGCTTTTTAGTTTAGCTAAACGCTCAGAAGAGTTTGCTAACACTAACGCCGTATTTGCTTGATGATATTGGTCTAATAACTGATATGCTTTTTGAAGATTATTTTGTGCATAAGCCACTTTAGCAGCAATAAGTATGACTTCATTTTGCCACCTTGTACCAACTAACTCAGGTATCGATTCTAAAATACTGTTTGCTTTATTTACTGCAATTTCCGCTTCTGCTAGTTTTGAGAAGGCAATTAAACACTCTGCTTTTCGTTTATATAGTTCCGCTTTATAGTCATCATGACCTTTTAATACTAAAGCACGTTCAATAACCACTAGCGCCCTTTTACATTCACCTTGCTCTGCCAAGGTCATACCTAAACCATAGTCAGCAAAGAAAATTATCTGAGGGTTATTAAAGCCTAAAACAACTTCTCTATAGCGTTCATAATGCTCAACAGCGAGCTCATATTTATTCCAATAACGATACGTGGCAGCCAAACCATTAAGTGCTTCGGCAGTATAAGTTGGATACCCTAAAATTAGATAACTAGCTAATGCTTTCTCATAGTAGTTGATTGATTTTTCATAATCATGCATATAACCGTAAATAGCGCCATAAACTTCATTAATTGTGGCAATAAGAAAATCATTTTTTAAGGCAAAAGCATCTATATACGCTAGTTGTAAATCAGCTAAAGAGCTTTCAAAGTGTTCTGTCAGGCTTAACGTATAAGCAAGCTCTTGCTTTGCTCTAATGGCTAAACGAATGTTGTTATTTTCTTTAGCCTGTTTTAGCGCTAGTTCTAACGTAGTAATGGCTTGTGTATACAGACTTTCTTTTTGTTTAAAAATTCCCGAAAACAAATTAATTGTGATGGTAATTTCTGCAGGTAGGTCTTGTTGAGGCATTGAAGAAAGTAATTCTTCTGCGCTATGTAAGCTTTGCTTAAAATCATCATAAAAAAATAATAAGTGTTCAGCTTCTATCTTCCTAATTAACCACCATAATTTATCTTCATGCGACATTTCATCAAATTGTGGTGCTATAGCTAATAAGTCTTGATAAGCCTCATAAGGTTGTACATATATTTGCTCATTATAGTCAGTCAAAGAAATGTCATTAATATTTATTTCTTCAGCAATAGCTAACGGGACAAACAGATACAAAAATATTGAAATAATTAAGCAATAAATATACTGATAAAATATTTTAAACAATGACTGTATCATCCATGAATAGTTGCCTACTTAATTACCGTTAACCATAACATTAACTTATAAAAAACTATAGGTAAAATAGCTTAGCAGAGCTTGATGTTTCACTATTCAACCCTGAAAGTTCATCAATAAACCATGTTCTCGTTTAAAAATAGACGTGAGCAATAAATAAAAACGCAAGCTGAGCCTCTAATCATTTCATTATTTACGCTTAAACGATAGAAGAATATAGACCAAAGTCGTAATAAAGTTGATGCAAATCAAGATTTGCAATCTATTAAATAACTTACTTTCACAACTTGATTTAAATCAAACATTAAAAACAAGCTGAGTGCAAAAATTCACCCATACAGTAAAACGGTTACAAAAAACAACAATTAAAGCCGAATAACATATTTTTTATAAAACATGAAATTAGGATATTATTATGAAAACAGGTAAATTTGCTTTATCTATAGTAGCAGCATCAATTATAGCTGCCCCTACAGCATTCGCAGGCGAAACTGCACACGGTAAAGACATTTCTGCAGCATTAGCTGATAGCAAAGTAAAAGTAAACTTTCGCGCACGTTATGAAGGTGTTGATCAAGACGGTGTAGAAAAAAGTGCTGACGCGTTAACACTAAAAAGCCGTATTACACTAGATACTGGTTCATACCAAAATTTTTCATTAGGTCTTGAAGTCGATAAGGTTGATGCCTTAGTTGATGACTATAATAGTAAGACAAATGGTCAAACAGAATACCCAGTAGTAGCGGATCCGCAAGGCACTGATGTAAACCAAGCTTTTATAAAGTACGCCAACAATGGTTTTAGTGCCGTTGTAGGTCGTCAACGTGTTTTACATAACAATCAACGTTTTGTTGGTGGTGTTGGCTGGCGTCAAAACGAACAAACCTATGATGGTGTTCGTGCACAATATAAAGCAGGTGCTTTATCAGTAGATTACGGTTACATTCATAACATTAACAGTATTTTAGGTGGTAATGTAAAAGGTGATTTCCATTTAGCAAATGTTAACTATAAGTTCAACAAACAGCATAAAATTGCTGGCTTTGCTTACATTTTAGATTACGATACCGCTGTAGCTAACTCTACTAGCACTTATGGTGCACTATATAACGGTAAGTTTGGCCCAGTTTTTGTTAATGCAAGTCTTGCTTCACAAAGTGACAATGGCGATAACCCTGCAAGCTACACAGCTACATACATTAATGCTGAAGTAGGCTCAAAATTTGGCCCTGTTACTGTATTGGGTGGCTATGAGTTACTTGGTAGTGATAACGGTGTTGGTTTTAACACGCCACTTGCAACTAAACATAAATTTAATGGTTGGGCTGATAAGTTTTTAGGCACTCCAGGTCAAGGTTTAGAAGACATTTATTTAACAGCTAAAGGTAAATTTGCTGGTGTTAAGCTTGCTGCGACTTACCATGAATTCTCTTCTGATGTTGGTGGTTTAGATTTTGGTAACGAATTAAACTTAGTCGGTACCTACGCATTCAATAAAAATTACGGTGTTTTAGTAAAATACGCTAATTTTAGTGCTGAAGATATTGCATCAGATACTGACAAATTATGGGTACAGTTAACTGCTAAATTTTAATGACTGATTTTTCATAGTTAGTAGTAAAATATAACAAAAAGTAAGAAACTAGCTCTACTAGTTTCTTACTTTTTTTTTCGGTTTCTACTGTTTGTAACCTTCTCGCCAAACTTACTTATAGCATTGCCACCTCTGCACAAAAGCATTAGAATAGCGGCGATTTTCATTCTCCCTTATTTTAAACTTCTCAATAGTAGGCTTACCCTTTGATATTAATGATCGATAATTACGATTCATTTACCTTTAATTTAGTGCATTATTTTCAAGCACTTGGAGAAGAAGTATTGGTAAAGCGTAATAATGAAGTAACAATTGCAGAGATTGAAATACTTTCACCTCAATATATCGTAATATCACCAGGGCCATGCGATCCTAATGCGGCGGGCATATCACTTAATGCAATTGCACATTTTGCCGACAAAACCCCCATACTCGGTGTTTGTTTAGGACATCAATGTATTGCACAACATTTTGGGGGACAAGTGGTCAAAGCGAAACAAGTTATGCATGGTAAAGTAAGTCGTATTGAGCATAATAAACAAGGGCTTTTCGCAAACTTACCACAACCACTTGCAGTCACACGATACCACTCTCTTATTGTTGAAAAACAAAGTTTACCCACTGAACTTGAAATAACAGCTTTAACTGTTGATGGTGAAATAATGGCGTTAAAGCATAAGCATTACCCTATTGCCAGTGTGCAATTTCACCCTGAATCGATTTTAACAGAGCAAGGACAGCAACTTTTAGAAAACTTTATCAAGGATTACCAACATTATCCGATAAGTTAATTTACACTGTGCACTATTATATTATGATGTTTTTTTCATTATGTACGTGCTTTCTTTTTTTTAAACGATAAACTTATAAAATAAAATCTAGCAATTCGATAGACGGATTATAAAAACAAACTCTATGCAACTTTTTGACAACCAAGACCTTACTTCTTCGATTTACCAACGCGCTATTAGTTTATCTATTGGTAAAGATTATGCTGAGCAACGCAATGGCAAAGTTGCAACGGTAGAACACCAAGATAGTGAGCAAGAAAATAGACGTAGAGAGTTATTGGATGTTGAATTAGAAGCCCAACAAAATAAAATTATTGCTGATCATGGTGAAGCGCATTTCAGGCAACAAATCACACAACGTTTTTTTGATCAAGTTCGTAGTAAGATTAATGAAGACTTTGACAGTAAAGAGCATTTATACCATACAATTTTGGGTATAGAAGATGCAGCACCAGACATATTAGAAATTTTGTCTAAAAGAGCCGCATCCGTTAATCGAATTTATCCACTAGCAGCCTCATTATCTTGGTTAAATAACGATTTAATCAACCTTGTAAATAAACCCCAATATCGCAAGCGTGCTGACGTACAAGTAACTGATGGCAAACTTGCATTAAGTTACATAGGTCTTGATAACCTAAAGCTTGTTATGCCAACATTCATTCTAAAACATTGGTTACCAACAAGTACTGCACCTTATGGTTTAATGAAAAGAAAACTGTGGAACGACAGTTTATCAGTAGCGCTGGCAGCAAAAACCCTTGCAGAACACCAATCCCTTGATTCATTCAGTGCATTTACTGCAGGTATGCTTTCAAATATTGGCCAACTCGCTGTTACACGTTGCTTTTTAACAACGTTTAATGAAATGCATAGTGAACAATTAAAAGATGCTTATAATAATAAAGACAAGCGTTTACATAACATTCTAGTTAAAATCAATACTTCGCCCGATATTCTCTTAGAACAAATAGTATTACGCAGTGCGAAGTTATCTGCCGATTTAGTAGAGCAAATGAACTTTGAACACTTACGTATTACTGAAGCAATATTTGATTTGGCTTACGCGCAAGACGCGAAAAAAATGTGCCCTATCGCTCAAATAGTGGCCAAAGCAAAAGCCTTTATTGCTTTTCGTAGTTTAGCGAAAGAAGAATTAATTAATGCTGATGAAACCAAAGCGTTTTTGCAAAGTGTTAATTTAAGCACGAGTGAAATATCACTACTTAAAAAGAGTGATATTGACCACATTAAGCTCAATTTCAGTTAATAAAACGTCATTTTAGTGTTTTTTCGTGAATTTTTTTCTGATTAATTATGAGAAGTCAGCTATTGATGAATCTTAAAAGCAAGCTCATAGCGTTTAACTGATGATCACCTCCTGTACATTTATTATCAGCACTATAAATATTCACCCAAACTGAATAAAACCCTCAGAAGCCTTGTTTTATAAGGCTTTCAGCGCAACAACACAAGACAATCCACCTATAATCTGCCATAATATGCGCCTATTTTTTAAATAGTTGTGCATTATTTGCTTTGGAGATTAACTAAAGTAAGCAAAATAAAGTAAGCTTTACTGCTACTACTATTTGTATTTGAAAACTTTACCCACTTTATATTGAGGATTTTAAAATGTCAGAACATTTTCCTGTTGGTCGCGAATTATTTGATGATGTTATGGTGCCAAATTACGCACCTTCAGCGGTTATTCCAGTGCGCGGTCAAGGCTCTCGAGTGTGGGATCAACAAGATAATGAACTAATCGACTTTGCTGGCGGTATCGCGGTAAATAGTTTAGGTCACTGTCACCCTGCATTAGTCAATGCATTAAAAGAGCAAGGTGAAAAGATTTGGCATTTATCAAATGTAATGACAAATGAACCTGCATTACGTTTAGCTAAAAAGCTTGTTGACAATACTTTCGCTGACAAAGTGTATTTCTCAAACTCTGGTGCTGAATCAAATGAAGCAGCGTTAAAGCTTGCACGTCGCTGGGCATTAGATGTTTACGGTGAAGATAAATCGCAAATCATTGCCTTTAAACAAGGTTTCCACGGTCGTACATTCTTCACAGTAACAGTAGGTGGTCAAGCTGCTTACTCTGATGGTTTTGGTCCTAAGCCTGGCGCGATTGATCATGCTGAATATAACAATTTAGATAGTTTAAAAGCCCTTATCTCAGATAAAACCTGCGCTGTAATGATTGAACCATTGCAAGGTGAAGGTGGTATTGTTTCACCAACGCCTGAGTTCATTCAAGGTGTTCGCGATTTATGTGATCAACACAATGCTTTATTAATTTTTGATGAAGTACAAACGGGTATTGGCCGTTTAGGTACATTATATGCCTACCAAGATCTAGGTGTTACTCCAGATATTCTTACCTCAGCAAAAGGTCTAGGTGGCGGTTTCCCTATTGGCGCTATGCTAACCACTACAGACATTGCTAAACACTTGAAGATTGGTACTCACGGTAGTACTTATGGTGGTAACCCACTAGCTTGTGCTGTTGGTGAAGCCGTTATAGACACTGTAAACACAGCTGAAGTATTCGAAGGCGTTAAAGCTAAACATCAACTTTATGTTGATGGTTTAAATGCTATCAACGCAAAATACAATGTTTTCACTGAAATTCGTGGTAAAGGTTTACTAATTGGCGCTGTGTTAAATGAAAACTACCAAGGTAAAGCAAAAGACTTCTTAGTTGCAGCAATGGCTGAAGGCGTAATGACTTTAGTGGCTGGCGCAAACATTGTACGTTTTGCTCCATCATTAGTGATTCCTAATGAAGATATCGTTGAAGGTTTAGCGCGTTTTGAAAAAGCCGTTGCTAAAATTGCAGGTTAATTAATCTCCCCCTTCATATGGCATAAGAACGATTCTTATGCCATTTTCTTCAACGTAATCATTGAGAGCATTTTATGATCATCGTACGCCCTATTCAAAAGAATGACTATGAAGCACTGCATCGAATTGCCGTGGAATCAGGCCATGGATTTACTTCACTACCCGTCAACGAAGAGTTACTGCAAAACAAAATAGCTCGCACTGAAGCATCGTTTACTAAAAAAGTAAGCCAGCCAGGAGATGAAGGCTACCTTTTTGTTATGGAAGATACTGACACGGGTCAAGTAGTTGGTACCAGTGGTATAGAAGCGGCTGTAGGGTTGGAAGATGCATTCTATCACTATCATTTAGGCAAGGTGGTTCATAACTCTCGTGAACTCAATATTTATAACACCGTAGAAACATTGTCTTTATGTAATGACTACACCGGCGCAACAGAAATTTGTACCTTATTTTTAAGTGAGACCCACAGAAAAAATAATAACGGTCGGTTTTTATCACGTTTTCGCTTCCTATTTATTGCAGAACACCCAGAGCGTTTCGATGATACGGTTATTGCTGAAATGCGTGGTGTTTCTGACGATGAAGGTCGTTCACCGTTTTGGGCATGGTTGGAAGAACATTTCTTCTCTATCGACTTTCCAACAGCAGATTACTTAACTGGTATAGGCAAAAAAGTGTTTATTGCTGAGTTAATGCCGAAATACCCTATTTATGTCAACTTGCTAAGTAAAGATGCTCAAGCGGTAATAAACCAAGTGCATCCACATACAGTACCAGCAGTGCGTTTATTAGAGGCTGAAGGTTTTTCAAGACGTGGCTATGTTGATATTTTTGATGGTGGCCCAACCGTTGAAGCTAATGTTAAAAACATTAAAACAATCAATAAAAGCAAGCGTTGCCAAGTGATTATTGGCGATGTGCAATCAACAGATAACTATATTATTTGTAACAGTGACGTAGCAAATTTTAGAGCGACACAAGCTCCCCTTTCACTTAGATCAACTGCCGAACAAGTTGTGATCAGCCAAGAAGTTGCTGATGCATTATTAGTGAAAGAAGGAGACTGGGTCCGCCTAGTTTCTAACTAACCCTTTAAAAGATTTTTAGGAATAAATATGTCAACTCATACACATTTCATTCAAGGTAACTGGCATGCGGGTCAAGGTGACTCGTTTGTGTCCACTAACCCGGCGAATAATGAACAATTATGGCAAGGTGAATCAGCAACGCCAGAGCAAGTTGATCAAGCTATCGCTTCATCACGCCAAGCATTTTACCAATGGGCTGATAAGTCATTTGAACAACGGTTAGCTATTGTTGAAAAATTTGCTGAGGTCTTAGCTGAACACAAAGAAGAGTTAGCGACAGCTATCGCCCAAGAAACAGGTCGTTTGCTTTGGGAAACTCGTACCGAAATTGGTGCCATGGTCGGTAAAGTAGGGATCTCTGTTCGTGCGTTTAACGAACGTACAGGTACCGTTGAAAACCCTATGCCTGGTGCAAAAGCCTACATTAGACATAGACCACATGGCGTTGTTGCTGTATTTGGCCCATACAACTTTCCTGCTCATTTACCTAACAGCCACATTGTACCAGCCTTATTAGCAGGTAACACAGTGGTTTTCAAACCCAGTGAACTTACACCGCTTGTTGCTCAAATCACCATGAAGTTATGGCAAAAAGCAGGCTTACCTGAAGGTGTTATTAACATGGTTCAAGGTGAAGTAGAAACAGGCAAAGCATTAGCAAGCCATGCAGGTATTGACGGTTTATTCTTTACCGGTAGCTCAGCCACAGGACATCTATTGCACCAACAATTTGCGGGACAACCAGGTAAAATTTTAGCTTTAGAAATGGGTGGCAATAATCCATTAATCGTTAAAGATGTGATTGATGTCGATGCGGTTGTACATGACATTATTCAATCGGCTTTTGTTACCACTGGCCAGCGCTGCACTTGTGCAAGGCGCTTATTCCTTGAGAACAATGAAACAGGCGATGCTATTTTAGCCCGTTTAGTTGAAGTAACTAAACAGATAAAAAGTGGTGCTTATGATGATGAAAACGCTTTTGTTAGTTCACTTATCTCTGAAAAAGCAGCCCTAGGTATGATGGCAGCCCAGCAAGAGCTTATCGATTTAGGTGGTAATGTGTTGGTTGAAATGAAACATACACCAAACACAGGCTTTGTTACACCAGCAATTGTTGAGGTAACTAACGTTGCTAACATCCCAGATGAAGAGCATTTTGGTCCGTTATTAAAAGTGTATCGTTACGATACCTTTGAACAAGCAATTGACCAAGCAAACGCAACAAGCTTTGGTCTTTCTGCTGGTTTATTAAGTGACAGCGAAGCCTTATGGCAGCAATTTTTAAGTCGTATTCGTGCAGGAATTGTTAACCGAAACCGTCCAACAACAGGCGCTAACAGTGCTGCACCATTTGGTGGTATCGGTGCGAGTGGTAACCACAGAGCAGGTGCTTATTACGCTGCTGACTACTGTGCATTCCCTATTTCTTCTGTTGAAGTAGAAAAAGTTGCACTGCCAGAATCACTTAGCCCAGGATTATCGTTCTAATGACTACCCAAACATCATTAATTAATGCCGCTTCAGCTGAGTTTATTCAGGCATTTAATACCTTTAAAGAAACAGGTGACTTTCTTGCGCTAACTCAGCCTTTTGAACGAGGGTTAGAAAATCAAGAGAATGCATCATTAACGTTTCCTCTTGCTCAAGCAACGGCTAAGTTACTTGATATCGGTGTCTTGGTTATAGAGCCAAATGAACTTGCTCAGCCATTAAAAAACATTGTTATTTCTTCAGGTATTCATGGCAATGAAACAGCGCCAATTGAAATTGTAAATCAAATACTGCAAGACATTGTACAAGGTCGACGCCAAGTTGCTCACCGTACCTTGTTCATTATTGGTAACCCTGTTTCAATGAACATTAGTAAACGTTTTGCCGTAGAAAACTTAAACCGTTTATTCTGCGGTAAATATAAAGATATCGCCCAGTGCTATGAAAAAGAACGCGCAGAAAAATTAGAAACTTACGTAAGTAACTTCTTTAATCATGTCGGCAGTAACTTCGCAAAAAATGATGCTACCACGTATCACTATGATCTACACACAGCAATAAGACCTTCTCAGCATGAAAAATTCGCCATTTATCCTTATCAAGGTGATAAGCCATGGGATAAAGAGCAGTTAGCCTTTATGAGAGCCTGTGGTGTAAACACCATTTTATTTGGTCATGCACCAAGTGGCACTTTCTCATACTACAGTAGCGCTAACTTTTCCGCACATGCCTTCACAGTAGAGCTTGGGAAAGTGAGAGGTTTTGGTGAGAATGACATGTCAAAATTTGCTGCCGCTTATAACACCCTATCAGCGTTTGTTAGTAATGAAGCGATAGAACTCAAGCCATTTGATAATGCCGACTTTAATTTATTTAAAGTGTTAGGTGACATCACTAAATATACAGAAGAGTTTAAGCTAAATATCGCTGATGATGTCAGCAATTTCACTGGTTATCCAGCAGGTACCTTACTGGCTGAAGATGAGCAAAATTATCAAACCTCACATGAAGGTGAAAGTATCGTTTTTCCAAATGCTAATGTTGGTATTGGTCAACGCGCTGCCTTGATGGTAATTCCTTGCGAATTATAAAAACTTAATATTAAAGCGTCATACTGGTCCGCTTAATGACCAGTCATTAATTAATTGCTACAAATTATATGCGATTAATCACTGAAAAAAGAGGAAACTCATGAGCAAAACTAAAGTATCGATTATTGGCGGCGCAGGCTATGGCGCTGCAGAATTACTTCGTCACTTAATTGTCCGTGATGATGTAGAAGTATTACGTGTTTCAAGTAAAGACTACGTTGGAAAAACAATTGGTCAAGTACACCGCTCACTATTTGGTTTAGATAAAACTGACCTTGTTATTGAAGATATTACACCGCAAGCCTGTGTTGAAGGTGCTGATATTGTTTTCTTAGCAATGCCACACATCATCACTGCTCGAGTAGCAATGGAATTATTTGATACGGGTGTTCGTATTATTGATTTATCAGGTGACTTCAGATTAGACAGCTTAGACGATTATATTCGCGATTATGCTCCTGAGCACCCTTGTGCTGATCGTTTAGGCACATTTACATACGGTATGCCTGAATTAAATGCTGAAGCCATTAAAGATGCACAATATGTTGCAAGCCCTGGTTGTTTTGCTACTGGTATTGCGGTAGGTTTATTACCCCTTGCTAAAGCAGGTATTTTAGTCGATAGCAACGTAAGAACCGTTGCCATGACAGGTTCATCAGGTTCTGGTGTACGCCCAATTGAAGGTACACATCACCCTGTTCGTACTAACAACTTAAAAGCTTATAAAACATTGCAACATCAACACAGAGCTGAGATTTTACAGACGTTAGGTAAAGCAGGTGCTAATAATACTTCGCTTGACTTTATTCCTGTTTCAGCACCGCTTGTTCGTGGTATTTTAGCTATTTCGCAATTAGATTTACCTGAAGACTTTTCTGAAGCAGACATTCAAAAGCTTTATGAAGAATACTATGCCGAACACCGCAGCGTTATTGTTATGCCATTAGGTCAAAGTCCTGAAGTGGTTGCTGTTAAAAATACTATTCGAGTTGAAGTAGGTATTAGCGTTCGTATCGATGAAGTAACTGGCCAGCGTACATTAGCTTGTATTACAGCTATCGATAACCTAGTCAAAGGTGGTGCTGGTCAAGCCATTCAAAGCTTTAACTTAATGACAGGTAAAGATGCATCATTTGGTCTTGATCAACCTGGCATTTGGCCATAAGTAAGGCTTTAGCATGACCATTAATCAAAGTCATCAACCTATCGCTGTTGTAAAAGTCGGCGGCGATGTACTGCAAGGTGAAGTCGAACGTAGTGGCATTGCTGCAAACGTTAAAGATCTTGTCGATGCCGGCTGGCGTGTTGTGTTATTGCATGGCGGTGGCCCACAAGTAAACGCCTTGCAAGAAAAGCATGGCCTAGTGCCCAATAAAGTCGCTGGTAGACGTATTACTAGCGAAGCAGATTTATTGGTAGTAAAACAAGCTATTTGTGGTGAAGTTAACGTGAGCTTAGCACAAGAGCTGCAACAAGTAGGTGTTAATGCTTTTGCCTGTAACGGTGCGTCAGGCAAACTTGTTACCGCAACTAAACGTCCACCTCGCGTTATGTCAGGTGCTGGCGATCAACCTATTGATTTTGGTGAAGTCGGTGATGTAACGTCTGTAAATGCAGAGTTATTAACACAGTTAACTGAACTAGGCTTAATACCGGTTATCGCAACCCTTGGTGTTGAACAAGACTCTGGTCGTATTTTCAATATCAATGCAGATACTACAGTGGTGCAAATTGCTAGAGCGCTCAAGGCTGACTTATTGTTACTAACAACTGCTGTTGGTGCTATATACCGTGAACTCGGTGATGAAGGTACTCGTATTGCGCATGTTAATGAGCAAGAAGCTCGGGCACTCATTAACGAAGGTGTAATACAAGGCGGTATGATACCTAAAGTAGAAGAGGCTCTTTCAGTGTTGGCTGATGGCGTTAAAAACATTGCTATTGTTGGTCCTCAAATAAAGGGCGCATTTCTCGATGTTGCGCTTGGCAATGGTGATAAAGGTACACGAATTAGTTTGTAATTAACTTCTGAAAAATATCTTTTAACTATTTATTTAAAGCACTTTGTTTACTTAACATTGAACAAAGTGCTTTTTTCTAACTCCTTTGCCCAAGTTGATCTTTTTTCTTTTACCATTCATTTCTTCTTCATCTATGCTATAAAATAAAAAGTAGAAACTACAAAAAATTTTAAGCTGCTATAATCAAACCATCGTAGTTTGAATTTTCTCAAAGGTAACAATTAGTATTATGGTTACAGACACTGAAGGCTATATTCACATTATCGAATACCTCACTGAACATTTAAGTTTATTTGAAAACTCTGCAAGCGCTGAAAATACAGAATCAGTAATGGAAGTCATCGAAATTGAACTAAGTGAACAAATAATTTCCGTTTGCAGTCAAAACACTAAATTATCCTTCAATCAACGCAATGCAATAATCCGTGAAGTCGATGCTATAGTGTACGATTTAGAAGAGATCCTAAGTGGTGTAGTTAATAACCCTGTCACAGCGGAACAGAAAACCTTCATTAAAGAGTTTGCAGGACTTATCAAAAATTTATTTGATAGTGTTATTAACGCTCTCCCCAAAGAACAAAATGAATAACCCACAATAGCAAGCCATGCAAAAAAAATGGTAATATTATTGCGATAAAACTCGATATAATACTTACCATTCCTCATTCTAGTTATAAGAGAAAAACAAAATGAAAGCACAAGTTAAATGGCTCGGTGACGAGCTTTTTTTAGGTACTTCAGAAAGTGGTCACACAATAGTTCTTGATGCAAACGGAGGCAACCTTGCACCAAGTCCTTTAGAAAATGTTCTTATCTCACTCGGTGGATGCTCTTCGGTTGATGTTGTCAGTATTTTGCAAAAAACGCGTCAACAAGTCAGTGATTGTAAGGTGGAGATTTCTGGTACTCGTGTCGATTCAGTGCCTAAACTGTTTAGTGACATTCACCTTAAATTTATTATCACAGGAACTGATGTAGAAGCAAAGCATGTAGAGCGAGCAGTCAGTTTATCAGCAGATAAATACTGTTCTGTCGCCTTAATGCTGGCAGAAAAAGTCAATATCACCCATGACTTCGAGATCATAAATAAAGCCTAAAGGCGTAACAATTATTTAAATAATATAAGAGCAATGCGTAAAATATTACTATTATAAATATTTAAATTTTAAGGGCTCTTAAAATAACAAAAGTAATATTTGACGAGACCTTATTTAATAATAAATCTAAGGAAATGCTTTGGATTGATTAGCTAAAATTTCAGGTGCTAATTATTACTAATTTTGTAATTATAGAGTCTCTTATTTGTGCTTAAAGGTCGCTCATCCAATCAAGCTGTTTATTAGCTTGTGTTTTTCTTTCAATTAAATCTCGTATCAACGGTGTTAAAATAAGTTCCATTGCCAAGCCCATTTTACCTCCTGGCACGACTAACGTACTGACCCTTGACATAAATGAACCATCAATCATCCGGAGATAGTATTGAAAATCGACATTTTTAACTTCTCTAAATCGTATCACCACAAAACTCTCATCCAGCGATGGGATTGCTTTAGCACTAAATGGGTTTGAGGTATCAACGGTAGGAACACGTTGAAAGTTTATATGTGTACGTGAAAATTGAGGGGTTATAAAAGAAATATAATCTTCCATACTTCTAACGATACTAGCCGTGACAGCTTCTCTACTATGACCGCGTTTATTGGTATCGCGAATAATTTTTTGTATCCATTCTAAGTTAACAATGGGCACCATACCAATTAGCAAATCGACATGCTTTGCCACATCTATTGTATCGGTAACAACACCACCATGAAGGCCTTCGTAATATAATAAGTCTGTACCTTCCCCTAAGTCTTCCCATGGGGTAAATGTACCTGGCATTTGATTATAGGGTACAGCTTCGTCAAAGGTGTGTAAGTAACGCCTTGTCTGCCCTTTGCCATGTTCACCATAATCACGAAAAAGACGCTCTAGTGCTTCAAAGTCATTCGCTTTGTCTCCAAAATAACTGATATTAGCACCTGACTCTTTTGCTTTTCTTTTTTCCATATCCATTTCTGGACGAGAAAAACGGTGAAAACTATCCCCCTCAACATTAACGGAACTAATTCCTAACGTTCTAAAAATATGCTCGAAGGACGATGTGGTAGTTGATGTACCTGCCCCTGATGAACCAGTTACAGCAATAATTGGGTTTCTTGATGACATAATCGGTTTCGCTAGCGAGGAAAAATACAGGAGTTAAATTTATACGGGGAATTGACACATAGGTCAAGTAGCTAAAGACAACATTACGTTGAATTAATTAAGTCTGTAATAACGGCTTAAATTTATGACAATAAAAAACCGAGCCTATAGCTCGGTTTTTTAATAATGAAGTTTAAGCGATTGCTTAAGCTTCAGCTGACTCTTCAACTACTTCAGGAGCATCTTCTACTACTGGGCGGTCTACTAACTCAATGTAAGCCATAGGCGCTTTATCACCAGTACGGAAACCACATTTTAAAATGCGAGTGTAACCACCTGGACGATCTTGGTAACGAGCACCAAGTTCGCTGAATAAAATACCTACTACTTCTTTGTCTTGTGTACGAGCAAACGCTAAACGGCGATTTGCAACACTGTCGGTTTTAGCCAATGTAATCAATGGCTCAACTACCATACGTAGTTCTTTAGCTTTAGCTACAGTCGTTTTGATAACGCCGTGCTTAACTAAAGAGCTTGCCATATTGCGGAACATCGCTTTACGATGACTGCTATTACGGTTTAACTGGCGGCCGCTGTGACGATGACGCATAAGTTAATCCTTCTCTCAAACTATTAAAAAAACGATGATCGAACTAGTCGTTGTCAACGATGCTTTCAGGTGGCCAATTTTCTAGGCGCATACCCAATGATAAACCACGAGACGCTAAAACGTCTTTGATTTCAGTTAAAGACTTCTTACCTAAATTAGGCGTTTTAAGAAGTTCAACTTCAGCACGTTGTACTAAATCACCAATATATTGAATTGCTTCTGCTTTTAGACAGTTAGCTGAACGAACAGTTAACTCTAAGTCATCAACAGGACGAAGCAAAATAGGGTCAAACAATGGTTTTTCTTCCACTTGCTCAACTTCTTTAATATCACGTAGTTCAACAAACGCATCTAACTGTTCAGCTAGAATAGTTGAAGCACGACGGATAGCTTCTTCTGGATCTAACGTTCCGTTAGTTTCCATGTCTAATACTAATTTGTCTAAATCTGTACGTTGTTCAACACGTGCAGAATCAACATCATAAGCAATTCTTACTACAGGACTGAATGAGGCATCAACCAACAAACGACCAATAGCACGATCTTCTTCCTCGGCATCACGGCGCGTAGAAGCTGGAACATAACCACGTCCCATTTCAACTTTAATACGCATGCTGATAGAGCCATCACCTGTTAAGGTGCAGATAACATGATCTGGATTAGCAATAGTTACATCGCCATCATGCTGAATATCAGCTGCCGTTACAGGGCCTTCACCAGACTTAGTTAAGGTCAGAACGGCTTCATCTTTGCCTTCTAAAATAACTGCAAGCCCTTTAAGGTTTAACAATATTTCGATGATGTCCTCTTGAACACCTTCTTTACTACTGTACTCGTGTAATACACCATCAATTTCAACTTCAGTTACAGCACAACCTGGCATTGAAGATAAAAGTATACGGCGTAAAGCATTACCTAAAGTGTGACCAAAACCACGTTCTAATGGCTCTAAAGTTACCTTAGCACGACGAGCACTAACGGTTTCAATGCCTACTAAGCGTGGTCTAAGGAATTCGGTTACAGAACCCTGCATATATGTCCTCTCTTAAAGTGCAACTTTACTATTTAGAGTAAAGTTCAACAATCAACTGTTCATTAATTTCCGCAGATAAATCAGCACGATCTGGAACACGTTTGAACACGCCTTCAAGTTTCTTGTTATCTACTTCTACCCAGACAGGCTTCTCGCGTTGTTCAGCCAATTCTAAAGCAGCAATGATACGCGCTTGAGTTTTAGACTTCTCACGAACAGAAACCACATCTTCAGCTTTAACAGTGAAAGATGGAATATTAACTACAACACCGTTTACAACGATAGCCTTATGGCTAACTAATTGACGAGCTTCAGCACGAGTGCTTGCATAGCCCATACGGTAAACAACGTTATCTAAGCGTTTTTCTAAAAGTTGTAACAAGTTTTCACCTGTATTACCTTTTAAACGTGCCGCTTCTTTGTAGTAATTACTAAATTGTTTTTCAAGTACGCCATACATACGACGAACTTTTTGTTTTTCACGAAGTTGAACACCGTAATCAGATAAACGACCGCGACGGGCGCCATGCTGACCAGGAATTGTTTCGATTTTACATTTAGTGTCAATAGCTCTAACACCGCTTTTAAGGAACAAATCTGTACCTTCACGACGGCTAAGCTTTAACTTAGGACCTAAATATCTTGCCATTTTCTTTCTCCAACTATCCTAAAAAGAGCGATTAAACGCGACGTTTCTTAGGAGGACGACAACCATTATGAGGAATAGGTGTAACGTCTGTAATGTTGGTGATTTTAAAACCAGCAGCATTTAAGGCACGGATAGCAGATTCACGACCTGGACCTGGACCTTTAACGAACACTTCAATATTCTTCAAGCCAAACTCTTTTGCAGCAGCGCCAGCGCGGTCTGCAGCTACTTGCGCAGCAAAAGGTGTAGATTTACGTGAACCACGGAAACCTGAACCACCTGCAGTCGCCCAAGATAAAGCATTACCTTGACGATCTGTAAGAGTCACGATTGTGTTGTTGAAAGAAGCATGGATATGAGCCATGCCATCAGCAACTTGTTTTTTTACGCGTTTACGCGTACGAACTGGGGTTTTAGCCATTGTCTAGTTCCTCTTACTTCTTAATTGGCTTACGAGGACCTTTACGTGTACGCGCATTTGTTTTAGTGCGTTGACCACGTAGAGGAAGACTGCGACGGTGACGAATGCCACGGAAACAACCTAAATCCATAAGACGTTTAATGTTCATTGAAACTTCACGGCGTAAATCACCTTCTACGGTGAATTTATCCACTTCTGCACGAAGCAAATCAATTTGAGCTTCGTCTAATTCACTGATCTTCGTTGATTCAGCGATACCAGTTGCCGCACAAATAGCTTTTGCACGGGTTGCACCGATACCGTAAATCGCAGTAATGGCGATTACTGCATGCTTACGATCAGGGATGTTAATGCCAGCGATACGGGCCACTAACACATCTCCTATAAAAATTTAAAATTAATTGGTTGAAAAGCCCGTTAGGATACTCAACCAGACTCTTTTTTCGCAAATCGAAGCGGCATTATACAGAAAAATCTGCATAATGCCAGTTCTAAAAGATTTAGCTTTCGCTTAGGTTAAATTAACCTTGACGTTGCTTGTGCTTTGGCTCTGCACAAAGAACGCGAATTACGCCCTTACGCTTTACCACTTTACAGTTACGACAAATCTTTTTTACGGATGCACGTACTTTCATTTTATACTCCGTTTACCTAGCTTTAGCCTAACGGCCGTAGCCTTTAAGGTTAGCTTTTTTAAGCACACTATCATATTGATGAGACATCATATGCGTTTGTACTTGTGCCATAAAATCCATGATAACAACAACAATTATTAGTAGTGAAGTACCACCAAAATAGAACTGAACGTCCCATGCCATCATCATAAATTCAGGAACCAAACAGACAAAGGTAATATACATAGCGCCCGCAAGGGTCAACCTAGTCATTACTTTATCAATGTATTTGGATGTTTGTTCACCTGGACGAATCCCTGGAATGAACGCACCTGACTTTTTCAAGTTATCTGCTGTTTCACGCGGATTGAAAACCAATGCCGTATAAAAGAAACAGAAAAATATAATTGCTGCCGCTAGCATCATTACATACAAAGGTTGACCTGGAGACATTGCACCAGAAAGTCCTTGTAAGAAATCTGCAACGGGGCCGTCTCCTTGTCCAAACCAGCTCGCAATAGTGCCGGGGAACAAGATAAGACTTGAGGCAAAGATCGCTGGTATTACACCAGCCATATTCACTTTCAATGGTAAATGTGTACTTTGTGCAGCAAATACCTTACGGCCTTGCTGACGTTTTGCGTAATTGACAACAATACGTCGTTGACCACGCTCTACAAAGACTACCAAGAAAGTTACTGCAAATACCACAACGCCAATAAGCAATAATACTAATGGGTGCATTTCACCTTGACGCGCCATCTCAGCTGTTTGACCAACAGCTGAAGGCATGCCAGCAACAATACCAGCGAATATAATGATTGAAATACCATTACCTATACCACGCTCTGTAATTTGCTCACCTAACCACATTAAAAACATGGTACCAGTAACCAAACTTACTACCGCGGTGAAATAGAAACCAAAGCCAGCATTAATAACTAAACCTTGCATCATTTCCGGTAAACTTCTCGCAATCGCAATAGACTGAACTGTTGCTAGAACTAAAGTGCCGTAGCGTGTGTATTGGCTGATTTTACGACGTCCAGCTTCACCTTCTTTTTTCAATTCTGCCATTGCCGGGTGCATGACCGTAAGCAATTGCATAATGATAGAAGCTGTGATGTACGGCATAATACCAAGCGCCAATACTGAGGCTCGCTCAAGTGCACCGCCAGAGAACATGTTAAACATCTCTACAACGGTACCCTTTTGTTGTTCAAAGAACTGAGCTAATACAGCGGCGTCAATACCAGGGATTGGCACAAATGACCCTAAACGAAGCACTACAAGTGCAACGAATACGAACCATAATCTTTGTTTTAGCTCAGACAAACCGCCTGCGCCTTTGTTATCCATTCCTGGTGTAGCCATTCTGTATTATTCCTCGATTTTACCACCGGCAGCTTCAATAGCTGCACGAGCACCTTTAGTTACGCCTAAGCCACGAACAGTGATCTTGCGAGTAATTTCGCCAGACAGCATAATTTTTGCTGTTTCAATGTTACGGCTGATAAGACCAGCGTCTTTAAGTGCGTGGATATCTACAACATCGCCTTTAATAAGGTTTAATTCATGTAAACGAACTTCAGCGCGAACTAAAGATTTACGTGAAGTAAAACCAAACTTAGGTAAACGTTGTTTTAAAGGCATTTGACCACCTTCAAAACCAGGACGTACACTACCGCCAGAACGAGACTTCTGACCTTTGTGACCACGACCACCAGTTTTACCGATGCCAGAACCAATACCACGACCGCAGCGTTTCTTAGCTTTTTTAGATCCCGGTGCAGGGGATAAAGTATTTAAATGCATTATTAATCCTCCACCTTAACCATGTAATAAACCTTGTTAATCATACCACGTACAGACGGAGTATCTTCTAACTCTACTGTATGGTTGATACGACGTAGACCAAGGCCTCTTAATGTAGCTCTATGCTTCGGTAAACGACCGATAGAACTTTTTACTTGAGTTACTTTTACTGTTTTAGACATGCTCAATTACCCCAAAATGTCTTCAACGCTTTTGCCACGTTTAGCTGCCATGCCTTCTGGCGAATGCATATTCGCTAGGGCAGAAACAGTAGCGCGAACTACGTTGATTGGGTTAGTAGAACCGTATGCTTTTGACAATACGTTCTGAACGCCTGCAACTTCAAGTACTGCACGCATCGCGCCACCGGCGATGATACCTGTACCTTCAGAAGCTGGTTGCATGTAAACTTTAGAACCAGAATGACGGCCTTTGATAGCGTGTTGAAGAGTAGTACCCTTCAAGTCAACGGTTACTATGTTACGACGTGCTTTTTCCATTGCTTTTTGGATTGCAGCAGGCACTTCACGTGCTTTACCGTAACCAAAACCAACACGACCATTACCGTCACCAACTACTGTTAATGCGGTGAAACTGAAAATACGACCACCTTTAACCACTTTTGATACGCGGTTAACGGCGATTAGCTTTTCAGCCATATCACTTTGTTGTGAGTTTTCTTGATTATGATTAGCCATTATCAAACCCCTAGAACTGAAGACCAGCTTCGCGAGCTGCTTCTGCTAATGCTTTAACGCGACCGTGGTAACGGAAACCTGAACGATCAAATGCTACAGACTCAACGCCTTTTGCTTTTGCACGTTCAGCAATTGCTTTACCCACTGCGGCAGCAGCGGCAACATTACCGGTTTTTTCAATTGAACCACGAACTTCTTTATCTACAGTAGACGCCGCAGCGATTACTTCAGAACCAGTAGGAGCAATTAATTGAGCGTAAATGTGACGAGGAGTACGGAATACAACTAAACGATTCGCACCCAACTCGCTGATTTTTGCACGAGCGCGTTTAGCGCGGCGCAAACGAGATGTTTTCTTATCCATAGTATTACCCTACTTCTTCTTAGCTTCTTTACGACGAACGTATTCATCAGCGTAACGTACACCTTTACCTTTATAAGGCTCTGGCTTACGGTATGCACGAATGTTCGCAGCGGTTTGACCAATTAAATGCTTATCAGCACCTGAAAGTGTAATTTCAGTTTGGCTAGGAGTTTCACATTTAATTCCTTCAGGAATAGCATGTTTGATTGGGTGTGAAAAACCTAAAGATAAATCTAATGATTTACCTGCAGCTTTTGCACGGTAACCAACACCTTGTAAAACTAATTTCTTTTCAAAACCTTTACTAACACCTTCAACCATATTATTGATTAAAGCGCGTGCAGTACCGGCTTGAGCCCATGCATTTCTATCATCACAAGCGATTGTCGTTTTGATTTCGTTCTCTTCATGAGAAACAGCAACAAAACTGTGAATCGTACGTGATAATTCACCTACTGGACCTTTAACTGTAATGTCTTGACCTGATAACGTAACGGTAACGCCAGCAGGAACAACGACAGGTGCTTTTGCAACACGAGACATAGTATACTCCTTACTCTACGAAACCAAGAACTTCACCGCCAATACCCGCAGAACGAGCGGCGCGATCAGTCATCAAACCTTTAGAAGTAGATATGATTGCGATACCCATACCTGCAAGAACTTGTGGAAGTTCATCACAGCTTTTGTATACGCGAAGACCTGGACGTGAAACACGTTTGATCTTTTCAATTACTTCTTTACCTTCAAAATACTTCAAAGTTACAGATAACTCAGGCTTAACACCTTCAGCTACTGCGAAATCTGAAATATAACCTTCTTCTTTAAGCAAGTTAGCAATTGCAACTTTAACTTTTGAAGATGGCATTTGTACTGCAACTTTTGCTGCAGATTGACCGTTGCGGATGCGTGTAAACATGTCCGCGATAGGATCAGTCATCATAACCATTTACTCCCGTGAATTACCAACTAGCTTTCTTAAGACCTGGAACTTCACCGCGCATAGTTGCTTCACGCAACTTAATACGGCTTAAGCCGAATTTACGCAAGTAACCATGTGGACGACCAGTAACATTACAACGATTACGTTGACGGCTACTTGATGAATCACGTGGTAAACTTTGAAGTTTCAATACTGCATCCCAACGTTCTTCTTCAGAAGACTCTGGACTTGAGATGATTTCTTTTAACGCACGACGCTTTTCAGCATACTGAGCTACTAGTTTAGTACGTTTTGCTTCACGAGCTTTCATTGACGCTTTAGCCATAACTCTACACCTTCTTCTTAAACGGGAAATTGAAGGCAGACAATAATGCGTGTCCTTCTTCGTTATCTTTCGCGCTAGTAGTAATAGTGATATCTAATCCGCGAATTTTATCGATTTTATCGTAATCGATTTCAGGGAAGATGATTTGCTCACGAACGCCCATGCTGTAATTACCACGACCATCGAATGACTTAGGGTTTAAGCCACGGAAGTCACGGATACGAGGAATTGAAATAGAGATTAAACGCTCTAAGAATTCCCACATACGCTCGCCGCGTAGAGTTACTTTTGTACCTATAGGATAGCCTTCACGAATTTTGAAGCCCGCAACTGATTTGCGTGCTACTGTCGTGACCGGCTTTTGACCTGAGATTGCAGTAAGATCATTTGTGGCGTGTTCTAATACTTTCTTATCAGAAATTGCTTCGCCAACACCCATATTAAGGGTGATCTTTTCAATCCGAGGGACTTGCATGACACTTTTGTAACCAAACTTCTTCTGAAGTTCAGCTGCAACTGTATCTTTATATAAATCATGCAGTTTCGCCATCGTTTACTCCAATTATTAAACTAATTCGTTATCAGATTTGAAAAAACGTACTTTTTTGCCGTCTTCAAATCTAAAACCAACGCGGTCAGCCTTACCCGTTTTAGGGTTAAGGATAGCTACGTTAGAAACATGCAAAGGTGCTTCTTTCTCAACAATTCCACCAGGTTGCTGTAACTGAGGTACAGGCTTAGTGTGTTTCTTGATTAAGTTAACGCCTTCTACGTATACTTTGCTGTCTTCAACAAGAACTTTGGTAACTTTACCAGTTTTGCCCTTGTCTTTACCTGCAAGTACGATTACTTCATCATCACGACGAATCTTAGATGCCATTATCGTGACTCCTTATAGTACTTCTGGTGCTAATGATACGATCTTCATAAATTTCTCATTACGAAGTTCACGTGTCACTGGCCCGAAAATACGAGTACCAATTGGTTGTAAGTTTGCATTCAAAATTACAGCCGCGTTTTCATCAAAACGGATGGCAGAACCATCTGTACGACGAACACCTTTCTTAGTGCGCACCACTACCGCAGTAACAACATCACCTTTTTTTACTTTACCGCGAGGACTTGATTCCTTCACGGCAACTTTAATGATGTCACCAATACGTGCGTAGCGACGGTGCGAGCCACCAAGAACCTTTATACATTGAACACGCTTAGCGCCACTGTTGTCAGCAACATTCAGCTGTGATTGCATTTGGATCATTAATATTTGCTCCGCTAAACCTTTTTATTTTCACTTTAAAAGTGAACAAAATCAAAAAGGTAAATTTAAATTCAAGGCCAGAAATTTGACCCGTCACTGCCTTTACAAGACCGCCATTATGTTTAGAATTTAGGCAACAAAGCCAGCACTCAAACTTAATGGGCGCGAGATTATAACACCACTAAATGAAAAGTGGTAGTTTAATTAGCTAAAAATTAAACAGTGCAAGAAGAGCATTATATGGTTAATTGAAAGGTTACTGGTCCATCATTAATAAGTTCGACTTTCATATCCGCACCAAACACACCTGTTGGTGCTTTAAATCCTTTTTCTCTTAACTGCTGAGTAAAGAATTGATATAAATGATTACTAAGTTCTGGTTTTGCAGCAGTAGTAAAGCTTGGTCTCATCCCACTTGAAGTGTCTGCCGCTAAAGTGAATTGTGAAACAACCAATAAATCACCACCAGCTTGTTCTACATTTAAATTCATCTTGCCATTTTTATCATTAAAGACACGATACCCTGATACTCTTTGTGCTAATCTTTTCGCTTTAGTTTCATCATCATCAGGTTCTATTGCAAGTAGTACTAATAAGCCTTTCTCTATCTGACCTATAGTTTTTTCATCTACTTTGACACGTGCCTGAGAAACTCGCTGAATTAACGCTATCATTGAATGGGTTACTCATTTTGGTAAAACAGCTATTCTAACCAAATCGACAAAAATTAATAAAGTAATTTTCACGCTTAGTGAGCAGATATACTGATTTGCTTAAACATTATTTTCTATGTCTGGCTTTACATTTTTTTCATCACTCTTTTGTGTCAATTTTGAAGAAAAATCTTGTAAAGTAACACTAAAAATTGCCCCAGCTAAAACAATGAGCCATGACAAATATATCCAAAGGAACAGTATAGGTATTGTCGCTAATGCCCCGTATATAGCTTGATAAGAAGGAAAGGCTGTTAAATATAAAGCAAATGATTTCTTTGCGAACTCAAACAACAATGCAGCGATAAATGCACCACCTACTGCAAATTTAAATGGCACATCTTTATTGGGTACCGCCATGTATAAAATGACAAAAGCTGAAATTGAAGCTAAAAGCGGCAACATCCTAATTACAATGTTCGTCAAACCAAAGACATCATAATCACCAAGAGATACAAGCGAAATAATGTAGGAAGTTAATGCGATACTGGCACCGACAAAAATAGGCCCTAGTGTTAAGACCATCCAATAGAGCGCCAAGGAAGTAATTGTTCTTCTTTTCTGTGATACTCGCCAAATCTTATTTAGCGTTTTATCTATCGCTGAAATTAATAATAAAGCGACAATGAAGAGAAAGAAAATAGCCACCGCAGACATTTTTGAAGCATTATCAACAAACCCAGATAAATATGTTTGTACAACATCCCCCGCAGCAGGCACGAAGTTCTGGTAAACAAAAGCTTCTACGGTTAATTGCAGTTCAGCAAAAAGAGGGAAAGCGGTCATCACTGAAAGCATTACCACTAACAGAGGTACTAGTGACATTAACGAAACATAAGATAAATAACCAGCAACAACGGGAAGTTGCTCTTGCTTTAGGCGTTGCAAAAAAAAACTTACAAACACCATAATTTTTCGTTGCCAACTAAGAAATAACTCCTTATTCGACATATCCCTTGATAAACTCATATTTGTTAACAAATTTAATATTCTAGACAGTATCAGTTTATATTATGATAAAGGTTATCAATTTACTAGCTTCGCTGTAATCTATAGCAGTGAGCAGGGAGAAGTTTTATATGGCAAGTCAAGGCTCTGCTGGCAATGTTATTGCCGCATTGTGTACGGTGTTTTTTCCTGGATTAGGACAACTCGTTCAAGGGAGAATTATTGCAGCGTTAATATTCGCAATAGTATGTTTTGGTGGTTATGCGCTTTGGTATCTAATTGTACCTGCGATCATAGCTGGCATTTTTCATCTTTGGGCAATTATTGATGCCGCTACTTATAAAAACACCGGCTAAAATACAGTAATAAAAACTATACAAACCTTGGCGCGGCAACAAAAGTTACATCATTTGTTGTCTGCTGAGGTTCTTCCTCAAAGTGATTAATCTGCGCTAATAATGTAGACAGTTGCTCAATCTGCTTAGGATTGGCTTTTCCTTGACTAAAGACTTGACTCAATTCTTGAAGTTTTTTCAGTTGTGCTGGCGACATAATATAAATCCTTTTCTTTAACCTAGTTTTATACTGTAAACCACTAGGTTAGATAAATTGTGCTACGTAGGTAGCTTCTATGTATTAAGATAATAGATGAAAATAAATTATCTTGCTTAAATAATATTCACCTACAAAAGTAACAAAATATTTATTTTTGAGCCTGATTTTATTTATCATAATAAAACAAAGACTTGAAACCTGCCTTATTGGTCAATTTTTTATTTACTCTCATATATCTGATAGAAATTGCAGATATGTCTTACAAAAAGTACTGCTCTTGAAAAATGAAAGGTATCGCAAAAAAAGGTAGCCTGCTATTTGAGCAATCATTTTTTTCAGATATAAAAAAACGGTAATGCGTGCATTACCGTTTTTAGCTTTCTTATAAAAAAGATACTCGCTTATTTAGGCGCTCTACTTTCGCGCTTACGATCACTTTCTTTTAACGATTTTTTACGAATACGAATATTCTCAGGTGTTACTTCTACTAATTCATCGTTATCAATAAACTCTAGCGCTTGCTCTAACGTCATATTGATTGCTGGTGTTAGTACTTGAGCTTCATCAGTTCCTGAAGAACGAACGTTGGTTAACTGCTTACCTTTTAGTACGTTAACAGTTAAATCGTTATCGCGACTATGAATACCAACAACTTGCCCTTCATATACCTCAACACCATGACCTATCATCATACGGCCACGAGATTGTAAATTAAAGATAGCATTAGTTAATGCTTTACCTGTTGCATTAGCGATCATTACACCGTTTAAACGTTGACCAATATCGCCACCTTTATGCGGACCATATTCATAGAAGGTATGGTAAATCAGACCTGAGCCTGAAGTGATTGTCATAAATTCAGTTTGGAAACCAATTAAACCACGGCTTGGCATAATAAAGTCCATACGAATACGACCAGTACCGTCAGGTGCCATATCAGTTAATTCAGCTTTACGAAGACCCATTTTCTCCATGATAGTACCTTGATGCTGCTCTTCAACATCAATGGTCACGGTTTCATAAGGTTCTTGTAAAACGCCATCAATTTCACGTTCAATAACTTCTGGACGAGACACTGCTAATTCGAAACCTTCACGACGCATATTTTCAATTAATATACCTAAGTGAAGCTCACCACGACCAGATACTTTAAACTTATCTGGATCGTCTAGTTGCTCAACACGTAACGCAACGTTATGAACTAATTCTTTCTCTAAGCGGTCTTTGATGTTACGAGAGGTGACAAACTTACCTTCTTTACCACAAAACGGTGAAGTGTTTACTTGGAAAGTCATGTTAATCGTTGGTTCATCAATCGATAATGCTGGTAAGCTTTCTACTTCATTTGGACAACAAATGGTATCAGAAATCTTTAATTCACCTAAACCTGTAATAGCGATGATATCGCCAGCATGCGCCTCTTCAACTTCATGACGGTCTAGGCCTAAGTAACCAAATACTTTACCCACTTTACCGTTATGTACATTACCCGCTGCACACTGAACAGTGACTTGTTGGTTTGGTTTAACACTACCACGAGTAATTCGGCCAACACCTATAACACCCAAATAAGAGCTATAATCAAGTTG
Organism: Colwellia sp. RSH04; assembly: GCF_003545765.1. Lineage (GTDB taxonomy): Bacteria > Pseudomonadota > Gammaproteobacteria > Enterobacterales > Alteromonadaceae > Colwellia. Next base: position 270,037 of record NZ_QXIO01000003.1, read on the forward strand.
AGATATTTGCATTTGGAACGAGCCTTCAGGATCGGCATCCGGTGCAGGTACTTCATTAACAATCGTTTCGAATAATGGCGTCATGTCTCCACCAGACTCATTTTCATCCAGTGTTGCCCAACCGTTAATTGCTGAAGCATAAACGACTTTAAAGTCTAATTGTTCATCAGTAGCACCAAGGTTATCGAATAATTCAAAAACTTGATCCATTACCCAGTCAGGACGAGAACCTGGTTTGTCAATTTTGTTAATAACAACAATTGGTTTTAAGCCTTGAGCAAATGCTTTTTGAGTAACAAAACGCGTTTGTGGCATTGGGCCTTCTTGTGCATCAACAATAAGCAATACACAATCAACCATAGACATTACACGCTCAACTTCACCACCAAAATCGGCATGACCTGGAGTATCTACAATATTAACTCGATAGTCATTCCAGTTAATTGCTGTATTTTTAGCAAGTATGGTTATACCACGCTCTTTCTCGATATCGTTTGAATCCATAACACGTTCGTCATGATCTGAACGCTCACCCAGCGTACCTGATTGCTCTAGTAGTTTATCTACTAAAGTCGTTTTACCATGGTCAACATGGGCAATGATGGCAATATTTCTTAACTTATCTAACACAGGCGTTACTCGCTGTTACTATCATATATGCGCTACACCAGTAGCAAGATATGAATAGGGCTATAATTGGGCGCGCATTATACAGGAAGTTAGCTTATAAATAAATCACTAAAGATTTTTAGCGGTTTTTAAAATATTTAGAAAAGAAAGATGATGAATAAAACTCACCATCTTTGATAGCTTTATTTAGTATTTTGCCGCTTCACCTTCAGTAGGTAGGCTTTGCTTAATAAAGTCTCGGATATCTTGATTAGCGTCTTTCAAATCTTGACGGCGGAGATACATCATATGACCACTTTCATAACCTTTAAACGATAAGCGCTCTTTCATTAAACCACTCGGATCAAGTTGCCACATAGTGTATTTGGCATCAAAATAATTAGTGGCACCATCAAAATACCCTGATTGAAGCATGACATTTAGGTAAGGATTTTGCGCCATTGCTAAACGTAAATTTTCACCTGTTTTATTCTTAGTTCTATCCCATGGGTGCACATTACCAAACATATTGTATTTTAAATCAGTTACGTAATTTAATTCTTCTCGAAGATAGTAATTAATTGCTGGAGTAAAGCTGTGTAACCAAGAGGTTAATTCAGCATTATAGTCAGGTCTTGAGCCAGCAACTTTCTCATCAATACCTAAATAACGAGAATCTAAACGCCCTACTGTGTATTTTCTATTTCTTAAGAGCTCTTTCCAAAAGTAACTATTTTCAATATCTAAATTATTATTAAGTACTTCATCAATAGATAAGCCCGAGTATTTAGCAACCCGCTCAGCAATAACTTGTTTTTCTTCATCACTAATAAAGCCACCTTTTGCTAATGCTGGTAAGTAATCATTAACGGTAAAAGGCTCAACTTTCGCGAGTAAATCTTGTAGGGTTAATTGTTGTAATTCTTCTGATAGAGCCTTGTGATACCAAGCAGTAGCGGCAAAGTAAGGTAATCTATTTGCTGCTTTTACCGGGCCATCACGCTTAATACCAATATCTGTTGGTGATACTAAGATAACACCATTTACATACATCCATTGCCTGCGCTGAAGTTCAAGAGCTAAACCTGATACCCTGGTTGTGCCATAGCTTTCACCAATTAAGTATTTTGGCGAGCGCCAGCGGTTATTACGCGTGACAAAAGTAGAAATCCAATCAGCTAAATATTTAACATCGGCATTAACACCAAAGAACATTTTTTTCTGCTCTTCTTTACTGGGCATTTTACCTTCTTTGTTAGGAAGTACTCTGGAATATCCTGTATTCACTGGGTTAACAAAAACAATATCTGCTACATCTAAAACAGAGTATGGATTTGTTTTCACGCCATATGGCTGCAAAGGATACCCTTCATCATCAACATTCAATACCTTAGGGCCAGTATAGGCAACATGCATCCACACAGAGGCAGAGCCTGGGCCACCATTAAACGAAATAAGTAAAGGCCGCTTAGTATTACTATCTATATCAGTTCGTTGATAATAAGTATAAAATAAACTTGCTGTTGGTAAGCCTTCTTCATTCCAAACGGGCTGCGTACCTGTTGTCGCTTTATACTTAATACGTTTACCATTAATTTTGGTGCTATGTTCAGATGTTTGTTTGCTATCAATCACCGGTTTGCGTTCATCGTTTTCTTCTGCCAGTGTAAAGAATGAGATACTTACAGCACACACCACGGCAATTAATTGTCTTGCTCTATATTTCATGTATAACCCTAATAATTAAAAACACGTTATTTCTTTTCAAATAACAAAATAAATCGATCCGTTTTACGACGGATTTCCTTAGCAAACGGAGACATCAACCTGTCATCTTTTAAGTTTGCTAATAAGTTGCTCTGCCTTATTAATTTAAAGCCTTTTTGTTCTAATTCTTTTTTAACATATTCCACATCAATTCTATGTCCTTGTTGTGAATACTTTGTTCCACTGCCATGCTTAGCAGAATGATCTACTATTAAAAGTTTACCACCGACCTTTAAAGCTTTGTACAATTGAGCTAGAAACCTGTCTTTATCAATGTCCCAATCTTTTGTTTTGTGATACAAGTCGTGATAGCCCAAAATAAAGAAAACCGCATCAAACTGTTCTTCATTTAGCGCTAAATTTTCCGCTTCTTTATCCCAGCGAATAACATTGCTCAATCGATTATCAGCCAGCCTGATTGTAAGTTCTTTTTCAACATAGGGCATATAAGCCTGATTGTTATGCAAATAGACTTTACCTTGATTACCCACCTTCTCGCTTAACAACTCGCTGTAATAACCACCACCTCCCAATACGTCAAGCACTGTCATACCTTGGTTAATGTCCACCATGTCAATAACTTGGCTTCCTTTACTCACCTTATCTCGAGCTATATCTTGTTGTGATCGCAGCGGTTGTTCTGCTTGCATGCTGTGCGCAATAGCTAAGCCCGCAAGTAAATAAAAACCAACGATAGAACCAATCATTTTGACAGAAGACATCTACATTCCTTTAGACAGTTATTCAAAATTATTATAAACACTACAGTGCATGAACTTTCGAGGTTAAATTTTGTTCAACAAAGTTCAATACGACCTTATGTAGGTTAGTACAAACTACTTGCTTGGATAAGCCGTTAAAATAGTTAAACGATGAATTGAAGAATAATTAAGATGAAAGGGGGCTAATATTTGTACTAGCAGCATAACATCCTTGTTATCTCAATTAATGGTTGCTGTGTTTTAGATACGTTAAGTCACTTTAAACGTACCTATAGACTCGTCTAATTGAGCTGCTAATTTAGCTACTTGCTCGCTATAACTCATCGTTGTAGTAGACTTCTCGCTAGTTTCACGGCTCAAATCTACCACGGTTTCAATACTTTCATTAATATTGTTCGTTAAGTCACTTTGCATATGAGCTGAATTAGCAATTTGACTACTCACTTGATGAATCTCTTTTATTGCATTGCTAATCATTAACTGTGTTTGTTGGAGCTGCTCAGTTTCTTTTTGACAGTTAATCGCTTCATCTTTTCCTACTTTAATATCGCTCACTGCTTTTTTAGTTTGCTTCTGTAATGATTCGATCATGTGTTGGATTTCACCAGCAGAATCTTGCGTTCTACTTGCTAACAAGCGAACTTCATCAGCGACTACGGCAAACCCTCTACCAACATCGCCAGCTCTCGCGGCTTCTATTGCCGCGTTCAATGCGAGTAGGTTTGTTTGTTCTGATATTCCACCTATAGTATCTAAAATACCAGAAATATTATTCGACTCTTGTTCAAGCGCCGTCATCACGTCAGTTGTATCATCTAACATGCTTGTTAAACGCTGCATTCCTTGACTTGTTTTTGTTGCCGTTAATTCTAATTCATGACTTTGCGATAGTGCGCTGTCCATCTGTTGTTCAGCACTATTGGCACTTTGTTGAATTTGCTCCGCACTTTTAGCCAGCTCATCTGTTTGTGAGTTAGCTTGTTGAATAGTTTCTCCTTGCAGTGTCAGTGAGTCACTCACTAAAAGAATTTGCTCACTCGACTTATCTGCAGCTTGGTGCAATAAGTGGCTATTTTCTGTGATATTACCTATCAAACTTCTAAGATCTGCAACAACGAGGTTAACATTTTTAGCCAATTCACCGTATTCATCTTGCGAAGTAACTTTTAACTCCTCAGATAGGTCACCTTTTGCTATTTTAGCTAATGCTAAGTTAATCTCCTTCAAAGCCCCTGTTAATGTTCTAATGGTAACAAAAGCAATAACAATACCAACCACAAACAACACGACAAACACAATTATCGTCTCTAAATTGCCACGTTTAACATTGTCTAAAGTATTTAATTGCAGTGCCATTAAATTTTGATCAACTGCTTGCAAAAACTCATCAATTGCTTGAATTGCTAATTCTATTTGTTTATCTGACTCTTCAAGGGCTATTTGCAGTGCTTCACGCTGCTTTATTTGTGCTATTTTTAACGAAAACAGGTTATTATCAGACGTTAATGCTTGCTTTGTACGTTCAAATTCATCCACAAATTGTGCGATTAACCCATCAGTATTATATTCTTCACCCAATCGTACTAAATAAATTAATAATTGCTCAATATTGTCAATGCCAATATTCATAGTTTGCTGTGCAGCTTCAACTTCTGCAATATCTGTTAGCGTTAAAATAGATTTACTCGCATCAGTTAAATTAAACAAGTAACCTTCTATCTGGCTTGCCGAACCTATAATAGTATCAATTTTACGCTGGTTTTCAGCGTCTTCTAAAAAAGATAAATCAATTAAAATAGCACTAGCTTCATCTAAAATATCATACAAACTTTGCTGTTGTTCATAGAGCTTAATTGTTTCACTTAATTCACCTTCTCGGTGCTCGAGCATTGCTTTTACAGATTGGCTATAAGCGTCATATGACTGGGTAAAAATGTCTAGATTATTAATATTGGGAAAGGCACTCAAAAGCGATGATATTTTCAACTTATTAAGTTGTAAAATAGCATCATACTCTGCAAATTCTTGTTCAAGATTTTTTATTGATGTAGTTGTCGGTAATGATCTAATTAACGCGGTAGACTTTGCTTGTTTTAATAGTTGCTTTTGAACCGTATTACCATGATTCTGAATCGGTAAGGCATAATTATCTACTTTGGCTGTCGCTGTTTCAATATTGGTTAAAATACCAAAAGAGCTAATGCTGGAAAAGAACAGTAATAACAATATCACACTAAAGCCAAAAGCTACCTTATGTGAAATTTTCAACACCATATCATTCTCCTAAAGTTAATAGTACTTGTCTGTGTATACTTAGTGTTCACTTATAACATAATGTTCAGCCAAAAGATAAATTACCACCACATCTTATTAGTATAGACAAACTGACTTAAATTACAGGCAAAAAAAAACCGTAAGCAATGCTTACGGTTTTTATAGTTAACGTTTTATTAACTATTAAGCTTCAGCTACTTTTTCTTTTACGAAGAAGCTTGCTAAGTATGCGATTAATCCGAATAGGAAGAATACACCAGCAATTTCACGTAACCAGTAGAATATCGCTAATTTGTCTTGAGTTGCCATAAAGCTTAACGCTTCACCTGATTCAGGTAAACGTTGTAACCATACTTGCAAGATACCAGCGCCAGTTAAGAACAAGGTAATAAATACCATTGATACTGTCATTAACCAGAAGCCCCACATTTCAACTACTTGTGCACGGTTTGGCATTGCTTCACCGATACCACGAATCTTAGGCATTGCATAAGAGATGATTGTCATCACAATCATTGCGTATGCTCCGTAGAAAGCCATATGACCGTGAGCTGCTGTAATTTGAGAACCATGCGTATAGTAGTTTACAAACGACAATGTATGTAAGAAACCCCATACACCTGCACCTAAGAAAGCCATTACCGCAGTACCTAATGCCCATAATGTAGCAGCTTTGTTAGGATGTTCGCGACGACGACGGTTAACCATATTAAATGCGTAAAGTACCATAGCAAAGAATGGTAACGGCTCTAATGCAGAAAAGATAGAACCAACCCACTGCCAGTACTCAGGCGTCATTAACCAGTAGAAATGATGACCCGTACCTAAGATACCTGTGATTAATGCCATTGCAATAACAACATATAACCATTTTTCGATAACTTCACGGTCAACACCAGTAATTTTGATTAATACATAAGCTAAGATAGCACCCATGATTAATTCCCAAACACCTTCTACCCATAGATGTACAACAAACCACCAGAAATACTTATCTAATGCTAAGTTAGTTGGGTTGTAGAAAGCGAATAAGAAGAATACCGCTAAACCAATTAAACCTGTTAGTAAAACCATGTTGATAGCTGTTTTACGGCCTTTCAAAATAGTCATACCTAAGTTGTATAAGAAGCCTAAAGCAACAACAACAATACCGATTTTAGTGATTGTAGGTTGCTCAAGGAACTCACGTCCCATGGTTGGCCACAATTCATTAAGCGTATAATGCGCAAGCGTTGAATAAGGAACTAATAAGTAGCCTAAAATAGTTGCTACACCTGCACCGGCAAATATCCAGAATAAGGCAATAGCGAGTTTAGGGCTATGAAGTTCGGTTTCAGCTTCTTCAGGTACTAAGTAATATGCAGCACCCATAAAGCCAAATAATAACCAAACAATTAGTAAGTTAGTATGCACCATGCGAGCAACGTTAAATGGAATTAAACCACCAACAATGTCACCTACAACATATTGCAAACCCATTAATAAACCAAATAAGATTTGGCCGACAAACAAGATCAGAGCGAAAACAAAATAAGGTTTTGCTACGGCTTGCGATTGATATTTTAAAGTACTCACGCCATTAACCCTCTATGTTTGGTGGCCAGTTATTATCATCAAGCTCTGACGTCCACTTTAAGAACTCAGCCAGATCATCAATTTCTTGATCTGTTAAGTGGAAGTTAGGCATTTGACGACGACCAGGAATGTTTAACGGTTGAGATTTCATCCAACCTGAAAAGAAGGCTTTAAAACCATCTTTACCGCCGCGGCGGTCATAAACGTTTGCAAGTTCTGGCGCAAAGTAAGCACCTTCACCAATTAAAGAATGACAACCTACACAGTTGTTCACTTCCCAAAGCTCTTTTCCGCGTTCTACAGCTTCAGTAATGTTGTGTCGATTATCCCTTTTGGGCATCTCTTTTGTAGTATGAAAAGTCAAAGCTAGGAATATCAGGAAGAAGAAAACAGCTCCCCCATAATAAATATTCCTTGCCATGCCTTTAGTAAAGCTCTCTGACATGGTGTTTTTCCTTAATGAAATAATTCATGCGTTAATTATTAAAAAGCAAACTGATAATAGCTTGCTTATTGGGTGGGGCACTTTGACTGAAATCAAGTTTGTTAAAATATGTAAAAAAATGTTGCTTAATAATACCGTTCCTTGCGCTACATCAAACAAAGCATCATTAATAAAGAGGGGCAAGCAGCCTTAACCACTCAATTTATAAGGATATTTAGACTATAAATCAATCTAAATATCCTAAGGTTGCTATCAAACAATCATAATCAGAATATGCTGACGTATCACGTTTGCAGCAGTTGTTGGAATTATATCGCGGGTTTGACAGTTACTTTTCCTGTCATTTTTGGGTGAGGACCACATTCATAGGGAAAATCCCCTGCATCATTAAAAGTTCGTTGGTATGTTTCATCAGGAAAGAAATATCCAGGTTCTTCTTCGCCAAGCACTTTAAACCAAACATTGTGATATTGACGTTTCTCAATATTCTTCCAAATAACTGTATCACCCGCTTCAATAGTAATCTCTTGTGGAATAAACTTTTTTTTGTAAATTTCTACAACCACTTCTTTCGCAAAACATGGCATTGAAAACAACAAACTTGCCGTTAGCATTACACCTGTAACTTTCATAGACATTCCTTTTAGAAAAATAAAACAGTTACCATAATAGATAATGAGTAACTTTTTACAACACGACTATTTAATTTCTTTTACTTCGATTTCATCAGTTTTGAATTTACTTGCTGGGCGGTCAACCTCTTGCGCTTCATTTCCACTTACCCATGATAATAGGCCACCATCAGGATTATTCTTTTGTACTTCATTGCACGCTGAAACACATTGCACACATTGAGTACAAGTAAATTTTGCCCGTTTCATATTTCGTGTCGGTAATCGCATTGGGCATGCTTGATCACAAGGCTTGTGTTCATGATAATTAATGCAATCTCGACAGGCTTTAGCACGCGCTCGATCAAATTTAATCACCATAGCTTTATTATTGGCCATCCAAATTAAACTTTGAAATAAACCTAAAGCACAACCGTACTTACAGAACAAATGTCGAGCAAAAATAAAATCTGCACTGAAAACAAGTGTGGCTACACAAATAAACAATGAGGTACCAAACCCTAAATTAAAATTTGCGATACCTGATAGTACTTCTGATGGGTTAACTAAATAAGTCACCAACGCTACCGCCCAAAGAAAAGCCATGGCAACTGCGACAATACCTACAATCACCCTTGGCAGTAGCTCTTTATTCGCTATAGATGCTTTTTCCCAGATAGTGACTCTGTTTAACTGTTTAAGCATCAAATCATTAACTAATTCAACGACTGAAAAATGTGGGCATAACCAACCACAATAAATTCTGCCAAACTTCCATATTAAATAACCACTAATTGCCACAAAGGCCATGCCAGGAAATAGTACTCGTGAAAATATTTTTATCGCAGCATCAACACTGTCTCCACCACCATACAAAATAGAATCAATGCTAATTGTCCAAGCGTGACCAAACAGGATGATATGCCCTAAATCGACATCATATCGAAAGATATTTAATACTGGTGCCAGTAAAAACAAGGCAAAAAAGGCTATTTTACTGCTAATTCTTGTAAATTGAAGCGACATAAAAGTCTAAAAAAAATAATTGATAGTTGAAATTGTAATCAACAATCGTATAAAGTGTTTTAATCTAGATCAGTCTTCTCTGAAAAATAAAAAATCAACCCACCTTACACGACTTTATTACACTTTTTACACAAAGTTAATCTTGAGAATTTCGAGTAAAAGAATAAGCTTACTAAATGATTTATAAACTTCGCCTCCCCCTGACAATACTGTGTTTTTCCTTACTATTTTCTGGTTGTTCTTCCAGCCAATTGACAGATTTATTTTCTAGTTACTACCAACAAGTTCGAGATGCTAAACATGCCCAGCAACAAGGCAACTTCAATCAAGCATTAAAGCTTTTACCTGAAAAAAGTGAATTTGATGCTAGCTACAACTTATATTTACTCGAACAAGGGCGTTTACATTATTTAGTTAACCAATACCAAAAGAGCGAAAACGCTTTTGAACATGCTTATCAATTAGTTCAAGAAGAGAATAACAAAGCAAAAATACAGCTTAGTAAAGGTGTAGAAAATGCAAAGGCTATTATGAGTAACGACAATGCCACTCGCTATGATGTACCAGCTTACGAGCAAAGTATGCTGCATAGTTACCAGTCATTGAATTACTTGTATCAGCAAAACCTTTCCGCTGCCTTAGTAGAAGTTCGACGTGCAAATTTAGTACAAGAAAGTGCCTTAAATGATAATAAAAACGTACTTTATCAATATCAGCAACAGTTATTACAACAAGGCGTTAGTGAACAAAACTGGACAAATAACCTTCCTTCAATGGACAATACTATTGGTGAAATTAAAAATGGCTTTCAAAATGCGTTTACTTTCTATTTGTCAGCACTGCTTTATGAAGCAGCAGGTCAAAGCAATGACGCTTATATTGATTATAAAAAAGCACTAGAAATTGCACCAGAAAATCAGTTCATTCAACATGATGTTTGGCGTTTGGCCAACCAGCTTAATATGTTAAATGATATCACGTTAATGAAAGAACGGTTCTCAATTGAATCTCTTACAGAAGCTAATTATACATCAGCCGAAACAGGGCAAGTTGTCTTAATTTTTGAACAAGGCATTGTTAAAAGTAAGAGTGAATATTCACTGAATTTACCTATTTATACTAGCCATAATGACATGCGCTTTTATAGTGTTGCCATACCTTCCTATGCTAACTATTTAACTGAATACTCACCTGCTCGAGTATCTTTTCAAGAAGAAAGTTTTTACGCACAAGATCTGGTGCGCCTGCAATCACTTGCTGCTAAGCAATTAAAAGAGGATATGCCTATGATTGTTTCACGCCAAATTGCACGACTTATTACAAAAGAAGAGATCCGACAACAGCTAAGTCGAAAAAATGGAGATATTGGTAATATACTTGCCAGCCTTTATAACATAGCCACAGAACATGCTGATACTCGTAGCTGGAGTACACTGCCTGATAGCATATCTATATGCCAATTTTCCCTGCCTAAAGGCCAGCAAACCCTTACCGTTAATATCAACGGCATTGTGAAAGAAATCTCAGTATTGGTGAATGAAAACAGAAAAACATTGATAACTATGTCAGCAATCGGCCAAAACACCGATTATCAATCGATAAATTTATAACATTAAGGAATAAACATGTTAAAGCCAAATTCTTACCTAATCATTTCAATAACATTCGCTTTGCTCATTGTAAGCTGTAAAAATGTTCCTCCGATCACATCAGGCATAGGTACTGGCACGCTTTCTTCTTCGCAAAAATATAGTCAGCATTTAAAAGTAGATAACAAAAAATTATCAACACAGCTATATATCAGTGATGTTAAAAATAGAACACGAAATGAATTACTTGAAGTCAATTTACAACTAAGCAGTCGATATGAAAAGTCATTACAATTGCAATACCACTTCAATTGGTTTGATAAAGACGGTTTTGCGGTAGAAGCAAGAAAAAGCCCTTGGCAGCCGCTTGAGCTTCATGGCATGCAAACAACCAGTGTTAAAGGGTTGGCACCAACACAAGAGGTTACTTCTTTTAGCATTTATGTGCGAGAAGTGCCTGAAAAAGCCTTTAAGTTTTAACCTTTAAAATACAAACAGAATATTTTGAAATACAAGGATCATATTATGAATAAATTACTTGCCTTCAGTGCAATAGCACTTGCTTTAACGGTTACCACGGCCTGTACAAATAAATCAGTTGTGCGCTATGGTGATGCAACGGCCGTTGAAACCACAGATATTAACTTTGGTTCAACTGACTTACAAAAAGTCGCTAGTCAAATGACCGACTCGTTACTCGTTTCGCCAGTTGTAGGGACGTTAACTGCAAATACTCGCCCGGTAATTTTTGTTGAAAGTTTAAAAAACAAAACCAGCGAGCATATTGATACTGAATCCATTACAGATTCTATTTCTACTAAACTATTACGTTCAGGAAAGTTTCGCTTTGTTGATATGGGCAGAGTTGCAGCCGCAAGAGAACAAATACAGTTTCAACAGGCCGGCGGTATGGTAGATACCAATAAAGCGGTTCAATTTGGTCAACAAGTTGGTGCTCAATACATGCTATACGGTAACCTAGCGAGTATTGTAAAATCAAACAAAGACAAATCAGATGTTTATTACAAATTTACCCTACGTTTGATGGATTTACAAAGTGGCCTTGTTGAGTGGGCTGATGAAACAGAAATACGAAAAACTAAAGAAAAAGAGTTCGTAAGTTGGTAAAAACTGACACTATTAGAAGGTCTTACTTATGAAAAAAGTACTGTATATTCTTATAATGCTTTTTAGTGTCAATGCGTTTGCTGATTATGACCGTAATAAAGCTGTACCTGTTAAAAAGGTACTTTTTGGTTACGTTGAAACTGTCAGGCATATTACTCAAGAAGAGTTGGTTAAAGACAAGCATAACGGTTGGCATGTATTTGGTGGTGCGTTAATTGGTGGTGCAATTGGCCATCAATTTGGTGGAGGCAGTGGTCAAGATATTGCTACCGTTTTAGGGGCATTAATTGGCGCGTCTGTGGCGAATAATAAAAACAACAAGCAGCAACGCAAAGTTATACAACTTGTCGAGCTAATGATCATAACAGACAAAGAATCTTATATGGTCATTCAAGATCTTGATCGAAGCATGCTATTTCAAGCAAATGATAAGGTAAGAATGATCTACCTAACCGATGGAACGGTCAGAATTGATAAGCAACAATAAATTGTCTAACGTTAAGCGGTGCGAACCTCAAACAGTCGTTCATGCAGATAAAAAAGATAAAAAGGCAGTATTACGGTTTTATAAAGAACACCTTTTTACTGCCCGCTTTAAGGGCTTTGATAACACATACTTTATCAAAGATGGAGCTCAAATTATTGCCTGCGTTATTGTTTCTCAAATCACGCTAAGTAACCCCCAAAGCTTGTTACATGCACTATTTGTTGATTTCAACCACCAAAAGCAAGGCTTGGCAAAGCTTCTACTCAACACATGCAAAACACACCATCACTCAATTGTATTATTTGCTTCAAAACAATTAGCTAATTTTTATCAAAAGCATGGTTTCTCCTTGGTACCTCAAGAAAAAATAAAGGGAATATTATCAGATGAACTTGGTACTCGTTTTACTGTCTATAAAAATAAGCAACCTGATTTAGTTGCCTTTATTTGGCAAATGAAAAATCATTAGTAAATTCAAATGATAATCAGCCTCTTTTTTCGTTGTAAATTATTGTATTATTATTGGGTCATACGCACTTAATATAAGCCGTTGCCATTCAAATAAAATAGTGAACATCATTACATCTTAGGTATTACATGAAGAAAAATTTTCTTATTTGGGATTTACCCTTACGACTTTTCCACTGGAGTTTTGCCGCGAGCATTATGCTGCTATGGCTAACCTCTGAATTAGGGACCGATTATATAGATTGGCATTTAAAGCTTGGCTATTTCGTTTTAACCTTAGTGAGTTTTAGACTTGTATGGGGCTTTGTCGGGCCTCAACATGCTCGATTTTTTAGTTTTTTTCCTACCCCTAGAAAGGTTATATCCTACTTGAAAAATAAAGATCAAGTATACGCAGGTCACAACCCTGTTGGCAGCTTAATGGTATTTGCCATGTTGTTACTTGTCTTAGTACAAGGAGTAAGTGGCTTATTTGTTGATGATGAAGTGTTTACTTCTGGCCCATACTTTAATAGTGCTGGCGCTGAAATAGATTCACTGATGAGAACGCTTCATTTCAATACCTTTGATTTTATATTAGCAGCAATTGCTTTGCATATTGCCGCAATAGCATTTTATAAAATCATCAAAAAACAAAACCTGACTAAGGCAATGGTCACTGGTCAGAAGTCCTCTCAAGGTTTAAAAGAAAGCGATGAAATACCTCATTCAAAATTATTTGTAGCTTTTATTGTTGCTATTCTAGCCTGTGCTTTTATTTACTGGCTTGTGGTAATAAACCCACCGCCATTGGAAGAGTTCTATTATTAACAATAAGATTTCAGGCATAAAAAAACAGCTTTTCAGCTGTTTTTTATGTTGCAATTAAGTAGAACTACTTAGTTTAGTCTTTCTTGAAAACATCATGACAACCGCCACATGTTTTACCTACACCGCCAATCGCTTTTTTAATTTTACCTTCATCTCCTGACTTTGCTGCCGCTTGCAGGTTTTTAGAGGCTTTTGTTAATGCGTTTACTTTCTCTTCAAACGTTGCTTTATCTTCCCATGCTTTAGGTAATGCTTCTGTTTTAACATCAAATTTGCGCGTATCGGTTTTAAAGTAGTCATTTAACATGTATGAAAACTGCTCTAAACGAAGTGCGTTAGTTGCAACTCTTTCGGCATCAACAGGAATTCTTCCTTTGGCCATAGCTCCCATTGGCCCCATATTACTTGCCATTAACTGGAAAATTGCTTGGCGCAGCTCTGTTGATTTCTTAGCATGCTTCATTGATTGAGCAGGCTGTGCATTTGCGGCAGTAACAGTCAGTAAACCAGCAACCACTATTGTAGAGAATAATTTCATTGAGTATTTCCATTTTTATAATAAATTTAATCACATACTACTTAAATCAGTGAAAGGTAACAAATAAAGTCATCGTGCTGTGTTGGTAATTCATCGATTAACATCACTGCACAATAGAAATAACGCCGCCCTTAACTCTAATTAAGACGTTTTAAACTGTGATACGAGTTCATCTAACTGCTGAGACTGCACATTTAAATTTTCTATAATTTCTTTTGTGTTATCAGACAGGCTAGCAATATTAATCGCCATATCCGCTATTTTAGAAATATTAACATTTAATTCACCGATAACATTGGCTTGCTCTTGGGTTGCTGTTGCTACTTGAGTATTCATCTCAGTAATTTCATTTATTTCACTAACGACAACTTTCAAACCATCACTCGCTTCATTCGTTCGATCTTGCCCTTGGTTAGCTAAATAAGTGTTTCGGCTCATTGACTCAACCGCTTCTTTCGCTTGGTTTTGTAGGTTTTCAATAACTTGTTTAATCTCAGCGGTAGAGTCTTGTGTTCTTGCCGCTAAAGTTCTTACTTCATCAGCCACAACCGCAAATCCTCTGCCTTGCTCACCAGCACGCGCGGCTTCAATAGCCGCATTAAGTGCCAATAAGTTAGTTTGCTCTGAAATGCTATTTATGGTTTCAACAACAGAATTAATCGTTTGAGTTTGCTCAGCTAATTGACTAATAACCTCTTGAGTACTGACATTACTGGCATGCAACTCTACCATCACCTCATTAGTATTATGAACTTGACCATCTGCATTCATCACAAGGTTTTGTGTAGATTCAGTTTTGTCTGCCGTAGTATGTGCTAACTTACTCACTTCGTTAATACTATGGTTCATTTCGGTTGTTGCAGAAGCGACAGAATCTGTTTCTACTTGCTGTAAACCGACACTTTTATTGATTTCATCAGAAGTCCCCGTTAATTGTGAAAATGAAGCTTCCATTACCCTTTCAGTCTCTTTGATATCATTTATGATCTGACTAACCTTTTCTAAAATAGCATTAAAGCCCTTAGCCAATAGGCCGACCTCATCTTTCCTGCTCTCATCTAAACGCTGTGTTAAATCGCCCCCTTGATTAGCCATTTCGAGTAATCTATCACCAATATCGATAACAGGTTTAGTAATGCGTTTTGCCATAAAAATCATTAAGAAGATAAAAATAACTGCGATAACAACATTAACAGTTGCTGTGGTGGTAAGTGCTGAATGTATTTTCGACATTGGCTCTTCAACAGGTAACATCGCAATAATTTTCCAGTCCAACTCGGTTATACCAACACTGGCGACATAATATTCAATATTGTCTTTAATCACGCGATCAAAAACATAACTGTCACTTGTTTGCAGCAACTTATTTGCAACACTGGCAAAACCATCAAACTCATTTAACTGGCGTTGTTTCAAATTAGATAATTCAGGATGAATAATAACGTTACCTTGTTTATCAGTAACAAACACAAAGCCTGTTTTGCCGACCTTATTATTTAAGATATCTTCACTGATTTTATTAACAGAATACCCTAAACCAGCAACCGCTATATCTTGCCCTGCCTCATTAACCCTATAATTTACAAATGCTGTTAATTGTTGAGTGCCTTCTTCATAATCAAATGCAATTTCAAAAGGTTTATTACTGGCTAAAAAATCATAAAACCATGCATCACCTGTTCGGGTAACTTGTTTAAGTAAGCCGCCATTATTGAAATAATTTTGACTAATGTTCGATACCCAAAACACAACCAAGGCATCATTTTTCTCTTGCATTGTTTTTAAATAATTAAAGACTTGAGGTCGTTCATCTTCAGGTTCGTTATTTTTTGCCCAGTCTAATAAATATTGATTTTGAGTCATTGATTTAGATAAAGATAAAGGCGGGCCTAATTGAGCACGAACTCTCGCTTCTACTTTAGCTAACTGGTTAGGTAAAATATCTTCTTCAATACTTGTTTCTGATACAGTTGTAAATATCTGATTATTCAATAAAATTGTTGTAATAGTTAAACTAAAAAGCGCTACAGCAATAATTGCAACTAGCGCATCGCGAATTTTCATATTTCTAATCCATTCAGCCATAACTCAACCTTTAAGATAATTTGCCATTATTGGTATTAGAACAAGTATAGATGATGATATTGCTTTATTTTTATGATTAGCGATCTTAAGCTAAACAAATATTTATTGTTCATAATTAATCAAAAGAGTTGCTATGAAAATTAATCAAATCGCGGAAGAAAATTACCAATGGGTTGAGTCGATGGGATGGCATAACAAATCTGTGTTAGAGGCTTTAGCGTTAGTTGCTTCTGAAGTGGGTGAGGCGATTAATGAATGCAGACACGAAGAGCCAACGCCAGCTTTTCAAGAAGAACTGGCCGACATCATTTTAAGGGTGCTCGATATTGCTCATTGGCAAGGTATTAATATTGAAGAAGCTATTTCACAAAAAATGGCAATTAATCAAACTCGCGGTACACGTGGCCGTTTAAAGTAGTCACTTTTTAAAATCAGTTACTTTATGAATTATTTTATTAATTGCTTTAGCTCATTGATGAACATATCTATATTAGCTTTAGATATATTTAAATGTGTTACCAACCTTAATGGATTCCCTGCACTAATGAGTATGCTTTTGCTCAATAGCTTTTTGGCAATTTCATCAACATTGAGTGAAGTATCAAAGCTAGCAAAAACCATATTAGTTTCCACAAAACTTAAATCAACCTTAATGCCATTTATTGTATTTAATTGTTCAGCAAGGTATTTGGCGTTGCAATGATCTTCGTGTAATCGTTCTACATTTTCTTTTAAGGCAATTTCAGCTGCGGCTGCTAAAATACCCACTTGTCGCATGCCACCACCAAGCATTTTTCGCCAGCGTCTTGCTTTAGAAATAAAAGCTTTACTCCCAAATAGCAAAGAACCAATTGGCGCACCCAACCCTTTAGATAAACAAACTGTCATGCTGTCAAAGTACTGAGCAATATCAGTAATATCAACATCAAGTGCTACAGCGGCATTATAAACGCGAGCACCATCTAAATGTAATGCCAAGGCTTTATTATCAGCTAGCGCTCTTACCTGCGCTAAATACGCTAAAGGTAGTACCTTGCCACTAATAGTGTTTTCAATACTGATTAATTTAGTACGCGCGAAATGAAAATCGTCAGGTTTAATCGCCTGGCTCAATTTTTTCAAACAAAGTGTGCCATCAGGTTCGTTTGCAATAGGCTGGGGTTGAATAGAACCCAATACGGCTGCACCACCGCCCTCAAACTGATAATTATGCGCTTGCTGCCCGCAAAGGTATTCATCACCCCGCTCACAATGTGACATTAATGCCAGTAAATTTGCTTGTGTACCTGAACTGCAAAATAAGGCAGCTTCAAAGCCATGTCTTTTTGCTGACCAAGCTTCTAAAGCATTAACACTTGGATCATCACCATAAACATCGTCACCGACCGTCGCATTCGCCATGGCTGCACGCATTTTAGCGCAAGGAATTGTTACCGTGTCTGAACGAAAATCAATCATGAAAAACCCTACGGCTTAATAGTTAATTAGAAAAGTAAATACTATATGCTCAAAGGTACAAGAAGATAAAGAGTAAAATAGAAAAAGTATGGAGAAAGAAGTGGTGGCCCCTCAGTGACTTGAACACTGGACCTACCGATTATGAGTTCTTTTTTTGCTCTTTCTTTTTAAATATATTATTATCTCTATATCGCTACAACTCAATTAAATCAATATCTATGGGCTATTGTTGTTTTTAGGTTAAATCTATTTTTAAGGCGTCCATAAGGCGTCCACAAAAACATAGGCGTCCATGAAGCGTCCAGATTTTGCCATGAATAATGCCTGTATGTGACTTGAACAGGGGATCGCATATGGGCAATAGTAATTCACTACCTTTCAGAGATGACCGTATAAAAGCTTTAACCGAGCTTGGAGAATATAAAGATTCTTCATTGTCTGGTTTTGGCCTACGCATAACTAAGAGTAAAAAAACTTTTCAAGTTAGGCGCAAGCGTAACGGTAAAGATATTCGCGTTAAAATTGGCGAGTACCCAGCCATGAATTTAAAGCAGGCAAAAGACAAAGCTTACAAAGTGCTGTCTGATATTGAGAATGGTATAAACCCTAATGAGCAACGCAAAGAACATGAGAACCAAGCGGTAACGTTGGATTTTGTATTTAATGCTTATCTCGCCAGCAAGTCATTAAAAGATAAAACGGTATTAGGCTATAAACAGACCATCACTTGTTACCTTAAAGAGTGGCAGAACAAGCCACTGATAAAACTGAATGAAGATGAGGTCACTTATATTCACCAGCAAGTAAGCAAGCGCAGTAAAGCACAGGCTGATTTAATGGCTAGGGTATTACGTGCAATCTTTAACTTTGCTAAATATGAATATCGCGGCACTGATGATGTATTTATCTTCAACGAAAACCCCGTAAAAATCCTATCCCATAAACGTCAATGGAATCATGTTCCAAGAAAACAAACTCGCATAAGGCCCACTGAATTAAAACAATACTTAACCGCAGTAAATGAAGTTCGCAATAATCCTGAATATGATCGCTTTACCCGTTCAGTTTGTGACGCGGTGGAGTTTGCGTTATTTACAGGATTGAGAAAACAAGAAGTATTAAACATTGAATGGCAGAGAGTTAACTTAAAAGATGGTTACTTTTGGATTGATGAAACTAAAAACGGTGATCCGCTAGAGTTACCCATTACAGATACATTAAGAAAAATATTAATCCGTTGTTGGTCTGAGCGTGATGAATCGGCGCGTTATGTATTTGTTGGCAAAGCAGACGGGCAAGCGATTAAAGAACCTAAGTATGTATTGGAAAAAATTTGCATCGCCACTAAACAAAATAATGAAAGCGAATTGATCGCCCATTGGCACGATTTAAGGCGTACTTATGCCACGCTTGCCGAATCTATCGGTGTTGGTGGTTACACGCTTAAAAGGCTGTTAAATCACCGTATTAAGCGAACCAATGACGTTACCGCAGGTTATGTGGTTTTATCGGCTGATGAACTCCAGGAACCTGCAAAACGTGTTGAGCAATCAATACTTGAACACGCTGGCTTAATAGAGAAAAAACAAGGTGTAGACGCGACACTTCAAGACTTATTACAGAGTGTTAGCGAAGAACAAAAACGTGAATTAATATTTCAACTTTCTCAAGTTAAGGAAGATCAAAAATGAATCAATTAGACAGTGATAAACTTGAAAATATAATGAATCTCTTGGAAGGTGATAATCAGGATGTCTTAAGAAAAATGACGCTGGAGTGGTTTATCGATAAGGCAATTAATAGCCCTAAAGATGTAGATCCTGAAACAGTGTTTTTTATAGGAAAGTTGTTAGAGAGACTAAAAAACGCTAACTATGAAAACCCTAGAAAAGCTATGGGGATAAGCTCAGTTAGAGGTGAACTAAGTGCTAAAACTAAAATTGAAAAAATACGATTAATTAGCGATGTTAATTTTCTATATAATAATAATGGCTGTAAAGGTGCGCAAGGAGCATTAGAATTGCTTTTCGAAAAATCCTCTTATTATAAACATTATAAGAATATAAACTCTCTTCAAGTCACATATAGAAATGCTATCAAGGAAATGGAAAAATGGTCCTCTCAAGATGAAGATATGTATCAGGAGATCAAAGGAAAAGATGCGGTCCTAAAAGGACAATCACTTATGAAAGTTCTACATGTTCTTGTTGGTGAGCGAAACCCTCTAATTTAAATTGACCTTTTAATTAGATCTAATTCATAAAAACATATCCCTTAGAATTTTTATTATATTTCATGCTCTTATAATGTTTTGTAGATTTTAACTCAACTACAGAAGATAAGACTATGGCTACTAATATCTATCACAATAAACTGCTTACCGCAGGCGAGACAGCAACCCTTTTAGGATTAAAAGAATCAACATTGGCACAACAACGCTGGCGCGGATGTAAAAACCTGCCTTGGGTGAAGCTAAACAAAAGCATTAGATATAAACTTGCAGATGTTGAAGCTTATATTGAGCGTTGCACTGTAAGTGAGGAATCTTAATATGAGCATTCTATTATTTATAGCACCAAATGAAGCAATCCCACCACTAGGAACTAACGCTAGAAAATACCTAGATTTATTAGCTTTAGGTGAAGTTAAAGAAAGTGAAGCAATGTTACTCTTTAATGGTAATCAGCGATCACCTATTCAGGACTTAGGCGCTGATAGATACTGCAATTGGTTGATTAAACCCATAGAGAATGAACAAGGTGTAATCGTCGCCAGAAAGCTAGATGAACGACACTTCTCAGGCGACAAACAACTAGATGCTGATGCAAGAACAGAGCGTAAACGGATTCTTAAAGATCGCTCTCACAAGCAAGCTAAACAAGGGCGTATTCGAGAGCCAAAAGCCTTTAAAGAGCTAACTGAGGCACAAAGAGAATTCTTTTTATCTTTAGGTGTTGCGGCAAATGATGAGCAAAAAAATACTGCGAAGAAGTCTTAATTCAACGCAGCATTCTTTTAACGGCTAGTGGATGAAGTTTGACGGCTAAACCACTAGCCCACATCGTCAAGGTATCACAATGAGAAACCATTATCTAATCGAAGTAACTCAAAAACAAACCTTCTATTTTACTGTAGAAGCTGAAAACACAAGTGAAGCTATAGAACTAGCCGTAAAACAAGACAGCAGTTTAAGCGAAGCAATGCCGCCAGAAGTAGAACAAATTAATGCAAAATATATTGGTGGTGATTAATGGCTAGTGTCGATAGGAAAAAGCGGAAAAGCCGTTTTATTGGTATTCCATATCATGTAGCAACTAGTAATGAATTTGCTAATTTGAAAGCGCCAGCCGTTAAACTTTTACTAGATCTTTTAATTCAATACAACGGAAGTAATAACGGTATGCTATCTCCTTGTTATGCCTTGATGCGTGATCGAAACTGGGCTAAAAGCTCACTGTACAGAGCCTATGCTTCATTGGTCCATTCTGGCTTTGTAGTTGTTACAAGACAGGGAATTAAAGTTAGAGGGTATCCTACATTAGTTGCAATTACTTGGAACGGAATTGACGCCCCTATTAAGTGTAAATTTGATATTAATGTAAGGCCTAGTCCTGTTCCTTTGTCCTATTGGAAAACTGATAAATCAACGTGGAGCATCGAGCCAAATATCAAACCACCATAAATAATCAGTACCAAATATGAGCGGCTAATGCTTATTAGTACTTCAAATATGAGTAGGAGATAGTTTTAAACTTTGAATAGTTAACCATACTGGAGTACTAACAGGTTGTTTTAGTCTTTGGACTTGTCCCATATTGGAGAGTCTTATATATACCATAGGGTGTTATTGAAAATAGCCTCTCAATATAACCAATTAATGATGCTTTAGTATGGATAAGCCAAGTTGCAATGAAACGTACCAATCAAATAAAGCACAATCAGATAATAATTGCTCGCATTGAACGTATGCTGACCTGTTCATATAGGCGACCGAGTTACAAAACAGTATGTCGATTATTAAACAAAAATGAATTAACTAGTAGCGTAGGCAATATATGGACTGAAAGAAGTATTTATAGAATGCTTCAAAGAAGCGGTTATAGTGGGTTATGGGGACTCCAGAAATATCAGCGCAATAACTTAGCTCAAAGCTATTTAAGCGGGCATTTCTATAGTCCATAAAAAGGGCATTTCAGCACAAGTACGCGTGAGAGGTTTTCATCTAAAATACGGCATTAATAAGGCATTTAACCGTAAATACGGCAAAAATACGGGCTGTTTAAGGGCTCTAATATTTTATTGTTTACAGTTGGTTTTTGCACCACCTTCCTATATTCTCCTAACTATACCAAAACTGTTAACGTCTTTATTCAAATGGAAAAGGAATCCAAAAAATGAATATAATTGCTGATGTTTTACTCGTTCTTATAATACTTGTTACTTTTTTATATTTTGCTAGGAAAGCTAGAAAGACCCGATCTGAGATAAAGAAATGTGCTAATCAAGATTATGAAAGTGAAGAGGAATTATCTAATGATGAATTAGACCGTCGTTTATGTGAAGCTAAATTAATGTATGAAGAACTAGAGGAAAGATATTGGGGACACATTGGTTTTTTAGCAGGACTAGCTTCTTATTACTATTGGGATATTTGGTATTTATCATTTGGGATTGGCATTTTACTCATGCTTGTAGGTCATCAATATTTATCTATAAAACCATTTAGGTCAGGTATACGTGATATATAAGTAATTAGCAAAACTGAGCTACTTATTAGGCAATAACCATGGGGTAGAGTACATAGGAAAAACCAAGAACGAATGGCGTTAACTCATTTATTTTTCATAGGTGCTTTTAATAATTCTTTGTCCTCTAGTTTTATTAATGGTTTTCATGTTTTTCTTATAAATGAGACCACCAAAAAAAACTAGCCATAAACCTATGGGAAGCTCATTGTGAGGAGGGTTCTTCATAATAACGGCTCTAAATAGAAAAGATAACCCTACAGATAGCATGATAGTTATGAGTAATATTGCTATACATTCACCACCAGTTAAGTTCCACGCTTTAATTGTATATTTTGATAGTCCATTTTCAATAAATTCACTTACCTTAAAAAGCAATGGCATACCGATTACAAAGCAAATAATGGTAAATAGTAAGGGTAGAAAAGGAGCAATTGAATCCCAGCCGTCATAGATAAAATAACCAATACCAAATAAAACTGAAAGAATAACTAAGCCGATAATAGCTACAACACCAAAGTTAATAATATCTCGCCAATAATTTATTATTATTACTGCAAGAACAATCCCTAAAGCAATTTCAATTATCAGCATACATTTCCTTATATTTACCAGAGCGAAGCAGTAAGTATTAACACCTGTTGGTTTAAGAAATAATAGACAATAATTGATTAAAAAGCATTAACAGTTGATGAAGCACTAAAGCGTCCAATAGGCGTCCAAAAAACATTTTCCTATATGTGACCCGTGAAAAATCTTGAAGTAACTAATTGATATATAAATATAAAGAAGTGGTGGCCCCTCAGTGACTTGAACACTGGACCTACCGATTATGAGTCGGGCGCTCTAACCAACTGAGCTAAGGGGCCAAATTTACTTATGTAGAATAAATAAAACTTTAATCAATCGCTTTTGGGTAAAGCTCTTCATTAAAGCGCGTGCAGTATAAGCATTTTTATTTTTATTGTCACTATCAGAATTATAATTTTTTCTTAATTTGTGTTTGATTGGCGTATTATTAAACAAAAGCTTAGTTACGATTAGCAAAGTAAAAGCTTAAGTGTGAATTGCTCAATGCTATTACTTTGCTAGATTGATTTAGGTTGTTACTTAATGGCCTTTCCTCTTCGGCGCATAATTAAAGTCATACTGAGAATACAAATAAGCAAGTAACTCATACTACCACCACTGCTTGATTTAGTTGGCGTTGGTAGCAAAGTAACAGGTGCATCAACTACGGTAACCGTAACACTATCACTACTTTGTGCACCTTTTGCATCGGTTGCTGTAACGGTAAAAATTAATTCATCCGCTTGAGAAGGGGCAACAAAACTTGCTGATTGCTTATCGCTGTCTGATATTGTCACATCAGTCCCACTTGATTGTTCCCATAAGTAAGTTAATTCGTCATTTTCAGCATCTGTTGCTGATGATATTAAAAGACTGACTGTTTGCCCTGTATTTACTTCGAAATCTTCAGCTGCAACGACAACAGGTGCAGTATTGCTGTCATCATCAGCAATGTTAATAATGATGCTACTATTAGCACCTAAATTACTGCTATCGGTTGACTCTAATACGATTGAAAAACTCTCTGTTTCTTCTTCAACGTCATCATTTATTAATACAATACTAATGTTTTTATTTGCATTATCACCGTCTAACCATGTGAGTGTTCCTGCTGCCCCCTCAACATCGTTATTAATTGTTGCACTATCTCCTTGTAGAGAATAGTTCACTGATAATTCCCCTAAACTGCTACCGTCTCTTGAAACTTCAATGATGATATTTTGCTGATTTTCTGCAAAGGTTTGTTCACTTTGAATAAAGCTAGCAGCACCGGTATCGATCTCACCCGCAATATTCACCGTAGCATATGTCGGCGAGGCAATCGTTGCGCCATTTGTTGGGTTAAATAGACGCACGTAAAATGATTCTTTAAACTCTGTCGTGGCATCTTCGGCTGCAATATCAATAGTAATAGTTTTAGCTGCATTATCATTAGCTTGCCATGTTAGTTTGCCATTACTTACTGCAAAGTCATTACCTACTTTGGCGC
The DNA here is from genome assembly GCF_003545765.1 of Colwellia sp. RSH04. Lineage (GTDB taxonomy): Bacteria > Pseudomonadota > Gammaproteobacteria > Enterobacterales > Alteromonadaceae > Colwellia. The sequence goes on from NZ_QXIO01000003.1 coordinate 294,433, forward strand.
TTCCTTCAAAGACTTCGTAATCAACAGAAACAGTGGTGGCGCTATTATTACTGCCTACACGGTTTACATTTAGTATAAGGGTTTGGTTTTGTTCTGTTGTAACCGTTGCCGCCTCAAATGAAAGAGTGCCCTGCGATGTAGCTAACGTGTTATCTTTTACTACATATAAGCCGCTATTAATATCGCTTATAAGAATATTGCCCGAAGGTAAATAAGGGTAAGCTCCCCAAGCGCCATTAAAGCTGGCATTATCTGAAGGCGTGAATGTATCAAAAAATCCAATTTCTGTTGGTGTGGCAGGGTCTGTAATATCTAAAACGGTTAAACCACGTTCGTAGTTAGACATGTAGTAACGGTTTCCTCGAACAAAACCGTTATGATCAATAGCTCTTGTACTACCTGTCCACTGACCAACTTGTTGTGGGTTAGCTAAGTCGCTAATTTCAAATACCCGTACGGTTGAGTTTAACCCACCTCGGTATTCATCAAATTCATCGTGAACAAAAATAAACTGTTGATCTTCAGTACCCCAGCCCGAATGCACATATTGGTTAGCTTTTGCTACGTCATTATATTCGGCACTCCCCAAGAGTTTGGCATTTTTCGCATTGGTAATATCCCACAGTTTCATTTCTTTTTCATTAAAATCGATAAAAACAATGCAAGATTCAGCATCAGATTGGCAGTTATTCTTCACTCGATCGTCCGTAATCACAAGAGACGCACCATCATGTGTATAACCACTACCTGCTGAGTTATTCGTTAATAGATTAATATTTTCAGGGTCTTCTAAAGAGTAGCTATGAAATGCACCTGAAAAGGTGTTTGCCCCTGTTAATTGTAAGCTTGGAGTTTTTCCTGGTAATGCGGTATTTAAGCTGTGATCAACATTTGAAATATAAACATTGTGTGCTTGTGCAACAACCTTACTGCGTTTTACTAAGCTAATTGAGTTTGGTAAGTGATTTAAATCAATAACCGTCACGTAATCACTTGATCCATCAATTGTTGCATAGGCATAGGCACGCCATAGGTTTATTGTGTCATCAAAAAATTGGTATACTTTTACATCACGCCAAATATCAGTTTTACCTGATATAGTACCCACTTCAACGGGGTTACTTGGGTCAGTTACATTGACTACTGCGACACCATTACTTACACCAATAATTGCGTACTCACTGCCATCATTTAGATCTACATGTCCCCAAATATCATTGGCTGCACTGGGTGAAGATGAAAAGTCGCTTAAAGCAAGATGAGATAGCAGATCTATATTTTTACACTCAAAAGCTCCAGCCATATTATTCACACAGCTTTGATTTTTTTGACTCTGATTCAGCATACTGTAGGCAGCTAATTTCGCTTGAGCTGCTTCATGAAAGTCATGGGTTTTACCATCAGCAATCACTGAAAAACCTTTCTTACGTAAGCCAGATACAAGCTCATTTGGTACACCCATCAAGGTGGTGACATTGCTATTAGGACTTTGGCTTTGAAAGTGATCAAACCGGTTATAGCCGCCCAATACTGGCACTATTTCACTTTTTAAATAAAACAATTCTTCGCTCGAATTAATTTTATATTTACCCGCTGAAATTAAAACTTTATCTCCTTTGTTAGCTTGTTGCACGGCGTATGCAATAGACTGACAAGGGCGAAGTACATTGTCACACTTACCTGAATCTTGTCCTTCTACAGCAACAAACCTTGCTTTATCATGCTCTGAATGAGCTAATATGCTAGGTGATAAAAAGCTAGAAACAAGCCCTGCAGTTATTGCCAGAGTAGATAATTTACGGTGCAAATTAAGCATAATATTCCATTATTTTTCTATTTGAGTTTATAAGATAGTAGCGCAAAAAAGTAATGCACCTGTGTTTGGATAATAAACTATTATAATATCACATTGTAGATGTTACAATAATGTTAATTTATAATGTATATAGCAATACCATAGTACTTGCTATTACTCACTGATGGTAAGCAATTTGATGTTCTTTTCTTTACTTTATCGCTTCTTAATATTAGCTTTAATTATTCTCCTTGTCGCATGTGATAATGCCAAACAATCAAATGTACAGAATTTAAACGCTATTGAGTTCGTACCGCACTTTAATGGCGAAGTGCTAACGTGTAATCAAAATTTTATTGTTGATGGAACACAATGGCGTATAGAACAATTACAATTTTTCATCAGCTCTATTGAAATTAAAGAAAATAAGCAGTGGCGCAAAACCAAATTAGAAAAATCACCTTATCAAACCGAGTCAATCGCTTTACTTGGTGAATATTGTGCAGATATCACTCAAAAAAATTGGCAGCTAAACTTAACCAATGTTGGCGAAAAAGCTACTGAAATTCGTTTCACCTTAGGGCTGCCATTTGCAATCAATCATTTAAACCCCCTTACCCAAGAAAGCCCATTAAATATTCCATCAATGTTTTGGGGGTGGCAAAAAGGGCATAAGTTTTTACGATTAGAAATGGCTTCTACAAATGATAATTGGTTATTTCATTTAGGGTCAGTAGGTTGTAAAGCTAGCAGCCCTCTTCGTGCACCAAAGCAAGAATGTATGTACCCTAATAGATATAGCTATCAAATATCGCTTTCAAACCCAAATGATAAGGTTTCATTTGAATTATCATCTTTACTTAACGGTTTAAAGCTATCATCTGAAACAAGCTGTCAATCTTCTCCTGAGAATAAACACTGTCAGCAGCTACTTAAAAATTTAACTGGTGAGAATGGATTATTTTCAACCATTACTAGAAAAAGCATTGAGCCTCAATAATGAGTAGAGCCTTCAACATAGCAATTACCCTATTACTAACGATAAGCATAGTTTCTTGCTCTAAAGTCGAGAAAAGTCAGCCCTATCAATGGGATATAATTGATGGTTTTCCAAAGCCACAGCTACCTTCAGACAACCCAATGTCAGAAGCAAAAGTATTGCTAGGTCGTACTATATTTTATGATAAAGCGCTTTCAGCTAATCAGCAGCAATCATGCGCCTCTTGTCATTTACAACAAAACGCTTTTGCCGAGTCTTTACCAACCTCAGTCGGTTCAACTGGGGAGCAGCATAGACGCAACTCACCGGCACTCGTTAATATTGCCTATAATAAAACACTCACTTGGGCTCACGATGGCCTAACCTCAATTGAGCAGCAAATAATACTACCCATGTTTGGTGAAGATCCTATTGAGCTGGGTATAACTCACCATGAAGCTGAGGTGCTACAACGTTTTCAAACAGATCACTATGTCACCTTGTTCACCCAAGCATTTGCAATAAAATCACCACAAGAGATAAGCTTTGATCAAATCAATAAAGCACTTGCAAGTTTTGTCCGTAGCTTGATCTCACTCAATTCACCTTTTGATCGCTATGCCTACGCAAATGATGACAACGCTCTTTCTGCTTCCGCTTTACGCGGTATGAATTTATTTTTTTCAGAAAAACTTGAATGCCATCACTGTCATGGTGGTTTTAATTTTACCCAATCAACTAGCCATGAAAAGCAGCTACTAGATAGACGACCTTTTCATAACACTGGTTTATATAATGTTAATGGGAGTTATCCTGAAAAAGATATTGGTTTAGCTGAAATTAGTACTTTAGCCCGAGATAATGGTCGCTTTAGAGCGCCAACTTTAAGAAATATCGAAGTGTCAGCCCCCTATATGCATGATGGCAGTATTGCTACTTTAGAGGAAGTGTTAGATTTTTACGCGCAAGGTGGCAGAGATATTTCTTCAGGAAAGCTGCTTGGCGATGGTAGAAAAAACCCATTAAAAAGCCCTTTTGTTAAGGGCTTTGATATGACTGAACAAGACAAGCAAGATTTATTAGCTTTCTTAATATCGCTAACAGATGAAAAGTTCCTGAATAACCCAAAGCATGCTAAACCTTAATTAATAATTAAAAGGCTACGCTAATCCCTGCGGCTAATTCTTGTTGAACCCATAAATCACTCGATATTGATATTAAACAGTTAGCTTCATTACAAAAGATGCTGCTGTCTGAGTTAAAAAAAGTACCATAGAGTCGTCCAGACAAATGTAAACTAATATTTTCAGAGACAGGTACCTTACCAATAAGACCTAAATTCATAGAGAATCGCGTTTCATTGTCTAACTTATTATCTTGAGGCGACATATGAGTAAAGCCGATTCCTCCAGCAACATGCCACGTAGCAAAGCTTGATTTTGATACGGTGACATTGCCACCAACATGGGCATAAGTGATGGCAAGTTCATCTTTAGTCGGAATAAAATCACTGTGCTCAGAAAAATTTGTCGAATAATGACTAATTAACAGCTCTCCTTGCCTATTAAGATCATACTTCCAAGAAGTTAACAAACCAAAACTCGTTGTTTCTTCTAACTTCAAACGAGTGGTTGAATCTTCTTCACCATAATCAAAATCGCCACCAAAGCGATATCCTGCAAATGGAGTAAGCTCGAAGTTTTTTGTTTCTTCAGCCACAGTAGGCAAAGCCATTAAGGCCGACAGGCAAACGATGCTTAACTTACGCATGTAGATCCCTTTATTATTAATTTTATACTAACTAAATATTATCCTGTTTAACAAGTAAGTAGAACAGTTGATTAATATTTTTCTTTTATAATAAAAAAGAGCAAGTTAACTAACGCTAAATTGCTCTTTTGTGATGTTTTCTTTTACTGTCTAACAGTAAGCTTACTCACCGTCTAAGAAACTCTTTAATTGCTCAGAACGTGATGGGTGACGTAATTTACGTAATGCTTTTGCTTCAATTTGACGAATACGCTCACGGGTAACATCAAACTGTTTACCAACCTCTTCTAACGTATGGTCAGTATTCATATCAATACCAAAACGCATTCTTAGTACTTTGGCTTCACGAGCTGTTAAACCTGCTAATACTTCATGAGTCGCACCTTTAAGGTTCTCAGACGTTGCAGAGTCAACAGGAAGTTCACCACTGCCATCTTCAATGAAGTCACCTAAGTGTGAATCTTCATCATCACCAATTGGTGTTTCCATTGAAATAGGCTCTTTCGCTATCTTTAACACCTTACGAATTTTATCTTCAGGCATTATCATGCGCTCAGCTAATTCTTCAGGTGTTGGCTCACGTCCCATCTCTTGTAGCATTTGACGAGAAACACGGTTCAATTTATTGATCGTTTCTATCATATGTACCGGAATACGAATTGTACGTGCTTGGTCAGCTATTGAACGAGTGATTGCTTGACGTATCCACCATGTCGCATAAGTTGAGAACTTATAACCACGACGATATTCGAACTTATCTACCGCTTTCATTAAGCCAATGTTACCTTCTTGAATAAGATCCAAGAACTGTAAACCACGGTTAGTATATTTTTTAGCAATTGAAATAACTAAACGTAAGTTAGCTTCAACCATTTCTTTTTTAGCACGGCGAGCTTTCGCTTCACCAATTGACATTCTACGGTTTATATCTTTAATACCATGAATGTTTAAGAAGGTTTCTTCTTCAACTTGGTTTAGCTTGTAAATACAACGCTCTACATCAAGTTCAATATCACTTAAACGGGCTGAGTAAGGGTGACCTGCTGCTTTTTCAGCTTCAAACCACTCTTTAGATGTTTCGTTACCTGGGAAAATTTTAATGAAAGTTGTTTTAGGCATGCCTGCACCAACAACACAGTGCTTCATGATTAAACGTTCTTGAACACGTAAACGATCCATCATACTGCGCATATTCTTCACTAACTTATCAAATAACTTAGGAATTAAACGGAATTCTTTAAAGACTTCAGCAACAGCATCAATCGCAGCAATAGAGTCTTTATGGCCTCGACCATTTTTTTCTATTACTTTATTTGCATGCTCGTGAGCATCCCTTAAGGCATTAAATTTCTCACGTGCTAATTCAGGATCAGGACCAGTGTCCTCTTCCTCTTCGTCATCATCACTGTCTGTATCAGAGTTTTCTTGATCTTCATCAGCAAGATCTTCTTTTGACAGCTCAGAACCAACATGCGTTGCCGCTGCTGCTACATCATCATCTTCGGCATCAGGGTCTAAAAAGCCAGAAATAATATCTGTTAAACGTATTTCTTCTGCTTCAAAGTTATCCCACATTTCAAGTAAGTAATTAATTGCAGGTGGATATTCAGAAACACTGCGCTGAACTTCTTTAATGCCTTCTTCAATACGCTTGGCAATAACTATTTCACCTTTACGGGTTAATAGTTCTACAGTACCCATTTCACGCATATACATACGTACTGGGTCAGTTGTTCTACCAATTTCACTTTCTACTGTAGCAAGCGCCTGAGCTGCAGCTTCTGCCGCATCTTCATCAGTATTCGCTTCGCTCATCATTAAGGTGTCAGTATCTGGTGCGTTTTCAAATACTTGAATACCCATGTCGTTGATCATTCTTACAATGTCTTCAACTTGGTCTGAGTCGATAATGTCTTGTGGAAGATGGTCGTTAACTTGCGCAAACGTTAAATAACCTTGTTCTTTACCTTTGGTTATTAAGTCTTTAAGTCTAGATTGAGGGGCTTGATCCATTGACGAGTGTCCACCTGTATATTAAAAATAGGATAGCAAAGTATGCGCATTTAAACGCTAGCGTGCACAATAAAGCCGCAAATTATAGCGAATTTTTTGTACTATTTCTAGTAATTATATTGCCTTTACATACTTTCTAATTCAAATTGTCACAGCAATAACTGCTAGTAAGTATAGCAGTTAGCAATACAAATATTGTTAAGCATTTAATATTGCTTGAAGCTCTTGTTTTTCTTCGTTTGTCATTTGTCCAGCACGTGCTTTTTGTAATAAAAATTCTGCACGCTGTTCAACAAAATCATTAAGAAGTTTTTCGATGCTGTCTAAAAAAACTTCTTCTACCGCTTCAGATTCAACATGGTGTTGCCAGCACATTAATTTTGCTAGCTGTTTACCCTGCGATGTATCTCTATATCCTTCAAGTATTTGAGCTGTTTTTATGTCAGGTCTTTGCTGACAAACCTGTAACAATTCAATTAATAGAGGAATACCTGGCATATCGAGTGGTTGTAATACTGAAATATCAGGTAGTGCTGTGACGATATGGGGATTCTCTAACAATAATGCAATAGCTAATCTAACGGGAGTTACTTTAGATGAGGCTTTTTGTTTCTTAACTTCTTGATTAGGTTTTATATTTTTATTTAATTTCGCTAAAAACTGTTCACTACCTGTACCAAACTTATTAGCAATATCATTTAATATGGCATCTTTTAACACACTGGCTGGTAGCTTAGCTAAGTAAGGTTGAAAAGATTCAACCAACGCCGCACGACCTTCTAAAGAGTTCATGTCGACCTGATTCATTAAATGATCAAAGAGAAACTTTGACAAAGGCATGGCTGAGTCGAGAATCGCTTCAAACGCCTGCTGACCTTGCTTACGTATTAATGAATCAGGGTCTTCACCATCAGGAACAAAAACAAACTTTAATGAAAAACCATCCCTAATCAATGGCAATGCATTTTCCATGGCTCGCCATGCTGCATCGCGCCCTGCTCTATCACCATCATAGCAACAAATAACTTCAGTTACCGTTCGAAATAACGTTTGTAATTGTTCGGGGGTAGTTGAGGTGCCCAATGACGCAACAGCATAATCAACACCATGTTGTGCCAAGGCCACAACATCCATATAGCCTTCAACAACAACCAAACGTTTCAGCTGCTTATTTGCTTGCTTAGCTTCGTAAAGACCATAAAGTTCTTGTCCTTTATGATAAATACGCGTTTCTGGAGAGTTCAAATACTTTGGTTTTTCATCACCCAGCACTCGGCCACCAAAGCCAATAACACGACCGCGTTTATCACGAATAGGGAACATAATACGGCCACGAAAACGATCATACGGTCGATTTTTATCGCCTTCAATTGCCATGCCTAAATCGACTAACTGCTTGCTTACTTGAGGGTTTTGAGCAAAAACCTTCATCATGCCGTCCCAAGCATCACTGATATAACCCATAGCAAAACGTTTAACGACTTCGCCACTTAAACCTCGGCCTTTTAAATAGTTGATGGCAACATCTTTGTCTTGTGCTTGTTTCAGTTGTTGTTGGTAAAAGCGACTCACTTGCGTTAATAGCTCATAGTCATCTTGTTTTTGTTGATAAACTTGCTGCTGCCTTCGTTGTTCAACAGGGCTGGCATGATTCTCTTCTCTTACGACTTCCATACCACAATGCGAAGCGAGTTCTTCAATGGCATCAACAAAGTCTAGTCGATCAAACTCCATTAAAAATGAAATAGCATTACCGTGTTCACCACAACCAAAACAGTGATAAAACTGCTTATCTTGACTCACGGTGAATGAAGGAGATTTTTCGCTATGAAAGGGACAACAGGCTTGGTAGTTTTTACCCGCTTTTTTCAGCGGTACACGACTGTCTACTAGCTCGACAATATCAGCTCTTGAGAGCAAATCATCAATAAATTGTCGAGAAATACGTCCAGCCATTAAGGTAAAAACTCAAGAGAATGAAGAGACAATATTCTACACAAATTACAGGCAATAAAAAACCGTAATCACAATATGATTACGGTTTTTATAACGTTATTAAAAGCTATGCGTTTAAGGCTGCCCTAACTTGACCGCTAACTGCGCCCATGTCTGCTTTACCTTGCATTTTCGGCTTTAATATTGCCATGACTTTACTCATATCTGCCATTGATGCAGCTTCTGAATCAGCGATAGCTTGTTTTATTAAGAGTGCAATTTCATCATTGCTAAGCGGTTGAGGTAAGAAATCTTCTAAAGCTTTCACTTCAGCAGCTTCTTTATCTGCAAGTTCATCACGACCACCGTCTTTATACATCACAATAGATTCTTTGCGTTGTTTAACCATTTTGGTTAATACGGCAATTATATTTTCATCTGTTGCTTCAGTGTCATGATCAATTTCAGCTTGCTTAACAGCCGACAATGCCATGCGTATAACGCCAAGACGAAGTTTGTCTTTGGCACGCATGGCATTTTTCATTTCATCTTTTAATTGAATTAAGAGACTCATCTATAAGCTCTGTCTTCAAAAATTACTAAGTTAATCTTAGTACATGCGAACGCGACGAGCGTTCTCACGAGAAACTTTCTTAGCAGCACGTTTAACAGCAGCTGCTTTCTTACGCTTACGTTCCCAAGTTGGCTTTTCATAACATTCGCGACGACGAACTTCTGAAAGGATACCTGCTTTCTCACATGAACGTTTAAAACGACGTAAAGCTACGTCAAATGGTTCGTTTTCTCTTACTTTAATTACTGGCATGTACTTTATTACCTTAGTATAAAATCTATATAAATCGATGAACGTCTTCGGCTTTTCTTACATTAAAAAACCTTAACTTCACCCGCTCTATTAAAAATGGGTGACGTATTCTACTGCTAACCGTGCATTGGTGTAAAGATCAATTTTACTTTTCTCTTCTTTGTACTGGTTAAAAATAGATGAACAAGGTAAAATCGCCGCGTTTAATTTTCACCCAGAGAGCAAATTTATGCGCATTTTAGGCATTGAAACATCGTGTGATGAAACCGGTATAGCTATCTATGACGACAAGTTAGGGATTATGTCGCATCGCCTCTATAGCCAAATTGCAGTTCATGCCGATTATGGTGGTGTTGTGCCAGAACTCGCTTCGCGTGATCATGTTAGAAAAACAATTCCATTAATAAAAGAAGTATTAGCTGAGGCAAACTTAACCCCTCAAGATCTCGATGGCGTTGCTTATACTGCAGGTCCTGGCTTGATAGGCGCACTTCTGGTAGGTTGTTCTATTGGCAGAAGCTTAGCTTATGGGTGGAACCTTCCTGCAATACCTGTGCATCATATGGAAGGACACCTGCTTGCACCGATGCTTGAAGATAATATACCTGAGTTCCCGTTTGTGGCGTTACTTGTATCTGGTGGTCACACTATGCTTGTTCGCGTTGACGGCATTGGGGAATATAAGCTTTTAGGTGAATCCGTAGATGATGCCGCGGGTGAAGCCTTTGATAAAACAGCTAAACTACTCGGCCTTGATTATCCTGGCGGACCTGTACTTGCCAAAATGGCCGAGCAAGGTGTTGCTGGTCGATTTAAATTACCAAGACCAATGACAGATAGACCTGGCCTTGATTTTAGTTTTAGTGGCTTAAAAACTGCCGCTGGTACTTTGGTAAGAAAGGAAACAGAAAATTTAGGTGAAATTGATAAGGCTCAAACCTTTGCGGATATTGCTAACGCTTTTCAACAAGCAGTTGTCGATACGTTGGCTATTAAGTGTAAACGCGCACTTCAACAGGAAGGCTTAAAACGACTAGTCATTGCAGGCGGGGTTAGCGCGAATACCAGTTTACGTGCAAAGCTTGCTATAACAACACAAAAACTAGGTGGAGAAGTCTTTTATCCTCGCCCAGAATTTTGTACTGATAATGGTGCTATGATTGCTTATGCTGGCTTACAACGCTTACAAACAGGGCAATTAGAAGAGTTAACCTTTAAAGCAAACCCAAGGTGGTCCCTTGATACGTTGCCATCTATAAATCAAAAACCATAGTACGAGTATTCAATCGCTATATTTTATGACTGATTTTACTTTCAGTTCCTTTGACTAAGCGAATAATATTAGCGCGGTGTCTTAAGATAATTAATACACTTAGCATGAGTGTTGGATAAACATATAGCGGCTTTAGCCAATAAACGTATAAAGGGGCTAGTGCCACAGTTACAATGGCCCCTAAACTGGAATATTTACTTAGCTTAACTACGCTCAACCAAGTTAGCACTAATAAACCACCAAGAGTAAAACCAATTGGTAATAGTGTACCTAATGCTGTTGCAACGGCTTTACCGCCTTTAAAGTTGAAAAAAATCGGGTACATATGCCCTAAACAGGCAGCAACACCAATAACACCAAGATAAATGGGTTCAACCTTTAAAAAATAAGCGCCCCAAACAGGTATAGTTCCTTTTAAAATATCTAAGAATAAAACCGTTAACGCGGTAAATTTGTTACTGATTCGTAATACGTTAGTCGCACCTGGGTTTTTTGAGCCCGTGGTTCTAGGATCAGGTAATCGCAAAAATCTGCATATTAAAATAGCACTAGAGATCGAGCCTATTAAATAAGCAACGATTATCATAGCAAAGGTTACAAGCAACATTTTTGAGAAAACATCCATTATCTAGTTCAAAAAGTAGGTTAATTGGTATTCTATCTTGTTATGCGCTAGTTTTTCTACACCCAGAAAGGTAAACTCGCCTTTATTTTGTAACTTTTCGATGTAAGTTAGTTACCAAGGTCATAAGTGAAATGGATAAGGTATTTATAAAAGGTTTGCGTATTCAGACCACCATAGGGTTTTACCCATGGGAAAAAGAAATCAAACAAACGTTAGTGATTGATTTAGCCATGGGGTGGAATACAGCGGCAGCAGCAGAAAATGATGAGCTTGCTAAAACGCTTGACTATGCGGACATTTCATTAGAAATTGAAAAGTTTGCTAATGCTAACCCCGTAGATCTTATTGAAACACTAGCAGAAAGGTTAGCCAGCTTCTTAATTAATCAATATCATATTCCTTGGTTGAAGCTATCAATCGGTAAACCGGGCGCGGTACATAATACTGACACGGTAGGTGTAGAAATCGAGAGAGGCCAAGCTGGCTAATGGCACATATCTATATCTCAGTAGGTAGTAATATCAACAGAGAACATTATATCAACCTAGGATTACAAGCTATTGCCGATGCCTTTAATATTAACTTTTCTCAGTTAATATTATCGTCGTTATTCGAAAGTGAAGCAGTAGGCTTTGCTGGTGCCCCCTTTTATAACATGGTTGTCGGCCTACAGTGTTCACATTCAATTGAGCAAGTTACTGAAATATTACGTGATATTGAATTTTCTCACGGACGAAAAAAAGATGCACAGAAATATAGTCCGCGTACTTTGGATCTTGATATTTTACTTTATGACGATCTCATTATAGAAACACCAGCCCAAATACCACGACATGAAATTTGCACAAACGCTTTTGTTTTATGGCCATTAAGCGAAATAGCGCCAACACTTTATCACCCCATTTTAAAGCAAAGCTATCAAGAATTATGGCAGCAATATGATAAAGAAAGTCAGCAACTGAATATCGTTAACAATTGCTGGTAGTAAGTACCCAGACATTTTAGCTTCACCCAGAAAACATTTAGGTCAACACAAGGAATCACCACCTCAATGAGCACGTTAGAGATTATTATTTTAGCCCTATTACAAGGGCTTACCGAGTTTTTACCTATTTCAAGTTCTGCACATTTAATATTGCCGTCTCAATTACTTGGCTGGCAAGACCAAGGGCAAGCATTTGATGTGGCAGTGCATGTCGGCACACTCATAGCGGTTATGTTATATTTTCGAAAAGAAGTTGGGTCTATGATTGTTGCTTGGATTGGCACTATAGGTTTTGGGCCAAGTAAACATAGTAATAGCTTCGATGGTAAGTTAGCGTGGTGGATTTTATTTGCCTCTATTCCACTAGGCTTAGTGGGGTTATTTGCGGCTAACTTTATTGAAGAACACTTGCGTTCAGCACTAGTCATTGCTGCAACTACTTTACTATTTGGCTTTTTACTGGGTTTTGCTGATATTAAAGCAAAAGAAAATGCTTCTCTTGAAAAAATTGGCTTTAAAGGGGCGATGCTTATTGGTATTGCCCAAGCTATTGCGTTAATACCTGGCACCTCTCGTTCAGGTATTACCATGACTATAGGCCTACTACTTGGTTTAAGCCGAGATAATGCTGCTCGATTTTCATTTTTGTTGTCGATCCCTGCGATTATAATGACAGGTGGTTATTTAGCAGTAAAATTAATGACTTCTACTGAAACTGTAAACTGGATGACGATGGGCTTAGGTAGCTTACTGGCTTTTATCAGTGCCTATGCATGTATTCACTATTTTCTGATTATTCTGGAAAAATTAGGCATGATGCCTTTTGTAATATATCGTTTAATTTTAGGTGTCGGCCTGCTTTGGTTTATCATGGCTTAATCTGAATATCGTTCAGCTATAATACTAACAAACATTATTATTCATCTTAATTTATCAATATGGGCATTCATGTGAACTCAAATATAATTGACATAACTTTAGATAACTTTCAACAAGTGATTGTTGAGCAATCAAAAGAGAAATTAATCCTTGTCTCGTTCTGGGCAGAGCAAGTACCAGAGAGTATTGAATTAAGAGATAAATTAGCAGCAAAGACATCAACCTTTAGTGATTATGTCACTTTAGCGACTGTCGATTGTCAGACTCAAGGACAAATTGCGCAGCAGTTTGGTATTCAAGGTTTACCAACGGCCGTACTAATCAAAGATAGCCAACCTTTAGATGGCCTTTCTGGACCTCAAACCGATGAAACTATTGCCGCATTTTTAGATAAGCATTTACCTAAGCCACAAGACTTACTGCTAAATCAAGCGGTTGAAGCTTTGGCTGAAAATAATCTAAACGATGCTAGCACCGCTATTAATCAAGCCTTTTCAATAGACACTGAGCAAGGTGGTGATCGTGCAGATATTAAACTTGTTTTAATTGATGTTTACATCCAGCTTGGCAAAACTAATGAGGCACAAGATTTACTTAATAGCATTAAAATGGTTGACCAAGATGCTTATTACAAGAGTTTAGTCGCAAAACTTGAATTAGCCTCACAAGCGGCTAACTCACCTGAAATTCAAGCGTTAGAAGTAAAGCTACAAGAAAATGCGCAAGATGCGAATGTAATTCAGCAACTAGCAGCACAATACAATCAAGTAAATAGAAATGAAGAAGCCCTCGCACTACTGTTTAGGCATGTTCAACAAGCAAGTAGCGATGAAGCTGAGGCAAAAGCCAAAAGCAAAGAGCTACTGCTTGATATCCTTAAATCGTTACCTGATGGTGAACCTTTAGCTAACCAGTATCGCCGAAAGCTTTATACCTTAATGTACTAAGCTAACGTGTTGCTTTATTTTACAAAACTCGACAACTAGTTAATCGAGATGTTTGGGGAAACACACCTATATCTGTTTGCCCCAAACCAGTTAATCTTAAGGTAAATGTTCGCTGGCTAAATAATCATGTGATTGCATTTCTTGCAGTCGACTTAAGCAGCGCTTAAATTCAAAGGCTAGTCGACCGCCACTATATAGCTCTTCAAGAGGAAACTCAGCAGACATAATAAGCTTTACATTACGCTCATAAAACTCATCGACTAATGCAATAAATCGTCTTGTTGCATCATCAGTATCAACGCCCATTTGTTTAACGTTGGCCATTAATACCGTATGATAAAGTTGACTTATTTCCATGTAGTCACCTTGGCTTCTTGCACTTTCACATAACACTGAAAAATCAAAATACACAACGCCTTGAGCAACAGATATAGTTCTTAACTGTCGGTTGTTAATTTCGATATCAATATTATTTTCACCAACCTCACAAGCCAATTGTTTAAAGTAATGAGCTAAATTTTCATTCGCTTTATCATCAAGGGGATAATGAAATATTTCTGCTTGCTCTAAGGTTCTTAATCGATAGTCAACACCGCTATCAACATTAACAATCTCGGTATGTTCATTAATTAACTTTATCGCAGGTAAAAATCGTTCTCTTTGTAAGCCATTACGATACAATTCGTCAGGGATAATATTTGACGTAGCAACAAGAGTGACATTATGAGCAAATAGCTCTTCAAACAAGGTACCTAAGATCATGGCATCGGTAATGTCCGAAACAAAAAACTCATCAAAACAAATAATGCGTGTTTCTTGAGCAAACTTTTTGGCGATAATCTTTAACGGATCAGATTGCCCTGATAAGCCTTTTAATTCTTGATGTACCCTATGCATAAAACGATGAAAGTGTACTCTCATTTTATCGTCAAACGGCAGACAATCATAAAAGGTGTCAACTAGGTACGTTTTACCTCGCCCAACACCTCCCCAAAAGTATAAGCCCTTAACGGGTTGTATCTCTTGCTTAACATAAATTTTCTTCCATCGGTTAAGCACTTTCTTAAAGCCAGAAACAGCAATAGGTTGACTTAACAAATCATCATAAAGTCGCTGTAAATGCTTAACAGCCTGTTCTTGTGCTGCATCAAAAAGAAAGTCTTCATGTTGTAAATCTTGTTTATACTTAGCTAAAGGAGAAAGCTTAATCATTTACTGGCCATTTAAAATATTTATTAGCATCACGCTTGAAAAAAGAAAATTTGTAAAAATATACTCTATATCTCTATTTATACCACGTTACACAGAGTATAGTTATGGTTAAGTTATTCAACTATTGAACGACTTATTATATTTCCAATTACTATGAAAGGTACACCTATGAATGTAGTTTTAGCTCTTGCTTTATTAATCGTTGGCGGCATTATTGGTTTTTTTGCTAATCGTTTTTTTTCTACCTCTAGCCAAGCACAGCGAAAACTTGCCGAACAAGCCAATCAAAGTGAAGCGGCTCTTAATCAATACAAACTTGATGTTGCAGATCATTTAGCAAGTTCAGCCAAATTATTAGAACAAATGAATAGCACTTGCCAAACTGCAATGAAACAAATGGAAGAAA
This sequence comes from Colwellia sp. RSH04, assembly GCF_003545765.1. Taxonomy (GTDB): domain Bacteria; phylum Pseudomonadota; class Gammaproteobacteria; order Enterobacterales; family Alteromonadaceae; genus Colwellia. The sequence continues at coordinate 310,078 of NZ_QXIO01000003.1, forward strand.
GTACGCAGTTGTTGCAAAAAGCCTCTCACATAGAAGAAGCTGACATGCCTTTCTTTTCTCAAGAAACACAAGATCAGTTAGCGCAAACGGCAACACTTAGACATCAGAAAAGAGTTGAGGATAACTCTTCAGACATTACCGAAGCGCCATTAGATTATTCCGCCAATCCAAGCGGTTTATTTGTTGATAAGAAACAATCTGTTACAAATAGCAACTAAGCTTTAAGGAACTAAAAGCTGTATTCAAAAGTCTATCCTTAAAACGTAACGTAAACATTTTTTGTGGATAACTTCGTCACTTAGATAAAGTTATCCCATCTATTGATATTTATTATACTGTTATTCGGAGAACTCTTAAGTATGAAAAAATTATCCTTTTTAATCACCGCCGCCTTATTATCCTCTTCATTGGCTTTATCTCAAGCACCTGCTTATGCAAGCTGGCCTTCATCGGTTGATGGCCAAACGATGCCTAGTTTAGCGCCTATGCTAGAAAAGGCGACACCTGCAGTGGTAAGTATCTCAGTTAAAGGAACACAGAAAGTTCAACAAAACGTGCCTGATGCTTTCAAGTTTTTCTTTGGCAATAGAAATCAAGCTCAACCCCAAGAGCGCCCTTTCAGAGGGCTAGGTTCAGGTGTCATCATTGATAGTGATGCGGGCTATATTGTTACCAATAACCACGTAATTAATAATGCCGATGAAATTATAATCACCTTAAAAGATGGTCGACAACTTGAGGCAACAAAGCTTGGCGCTGATGAAGAAAGTGATATTGCTTTATTGCAAGTTGATAGTGACAACTTAACTGAAATTAAAATTTCAGACTCTGATACCTTACGTGTTGGTGATTTTACTGTAGCTATTGGTAGCCCTTTTGGCTTAGGTCAAACGGTGACATCAGGTATTGTCAGTGCTTTAGGTCGAAGTAACTTAAATATTGAGAACTTTGAAGACTTTATTCAAACTGACGCTGCAATTAACAGTGGGAATTCTGGTGGAGCCTTAGTGAATTTGCGCGGTGAGTTAATTGGTATCAATACTGCCATCCTTGGGCCAAATGGTGGAAATGTCGGTATAGGCTTTGCTATACCCAGTAACATGATGCATAACCTAGTTAAGCAAATTATTGAATTTGGTGAAGTACGACGTGGTGTTTTAGGGGTTTCAGGTAGAAGTGTTGATAGCGGCATTGCTAAAGCCATGGAATTAGAAACAAGCCAAGGTGCCTTTATCGAAATGGTTGCCGCTGATTCTGCTGCTGATGAAGCTGGCTTAAAAGCGGGTGACGTTATTGTTAAAATTAATGGTAAGTCTATCCGTTCATTCAGTGAGTTAAGAGGTAAAATTGGTTCTATTGGTGCCGGTAATAAAGTTAAGTTAACGGTTATTCGTGACGGTGATGACGAAACGTTTACTGTTAAGTTAAAGCAATCGCAAAGTAGTAACGTAGCCGCAGCTTCAATTCATAGAATGCTAGAAGGTGCTAAGCTTAAAAACAGCCCAGATAATGTCGGCATTATAATAGAAGAAGTTGCACCGCAATCACCTGCACAAGTAGCAGGGTTACGCGATGGAGATATCATTACAGGCGTTAACCGCACTCGCACTAAAAACATAATTCAATTAAGAGAGTTCTTAAAAGATAAAAAAGGCGTTGTTGCCTTAAATATTGTTCGTGATAAACAAGCACAGTATTTAATGATTCGCTAAGTATAAACAACAACTTTTCTAACGAAAAACCAATGACTGATTGCTCATGTCATTGGTTTTTTTTATGTTACACTGAAAAAAAACAAGTTAATAAAAGCCCGTGAAAATATTCGATATCGTTAAATACATTCTCAATGCCGTAAGTTATGGTGTTTTATTCGCTGTAGCACTAATATTACTCAAACCTGAACTATTTCCAGGGTTGCAGTCTAGTCCATTATTTTCACAAACGCCGAAAGAGCCTCAAGCATTATCTTTTGCTAAAGCTGTCAGTTTAGCCAGTCCTGCCGTAGTAAATATTTACTCAGAGAAAATTGAAAACAACCCGAGATATGGCAGTAAAGCACGAGCAAGCACAAGGTTAGGCTCTGGTGTCATTATGGACAGTAATGGCTATATTTTAACTAACATGCACGTAATTCAGCAGGCCGATTTGATTCTTGTTTTACTGCAAAATGGTCAACGTTACCCTGGAGAGTTAATTGGTTTTGATCGCTATACCGATTTAGCAGTAATCAAAATTAATGCCAGTAACCTTCCCGTTATACCGCAAAAAATTAATCAACAATCACTTGCTGGTGATATTGTGCTAGCTATTGGTAACCCGTTAAATTTAGGGCAAACAGTAACTCAAGGTATTATTAGTGCGACGGGAAGAAATGGCCTAAGTAACACCAGTTATTTAGAGTTTTTACAAATGGACGCAGCCATCAATGAAGGTAATTCTGGTGGTGCACTTATTAACAGTAACGGTACGCTTGTTGGTATTAATTCTAGAAAATTCACTGAAACTAATCCCAATTTTACTTCAAAAAATAATTTAGAGATTCAAGGAATCTTTTTTGCTGTGCCTTATCAGCTCGCGCATAAAGTGATGCGACAAATCATTGAAAACGGCAAAGTGGTTCGTGGTTGGTTTGGTATTACAGCGAGTGAGTATTACGACGATGCAAAAGGCTTCGTTATCGGTGGGGTCGCAGATAATAGCCCAGCAAAATTAGCAGGGATTCAAGTGGGTGATATTGTTTACCAGATAGGCGATCAGCCAATTGCAAGCATTACTCAAGCACTAGATATTATTGCTGAAACCAAACCAAACACACAGGTTAGCGTGAAAATGTATCGTAAAGGGCAACCCATTGAAACAATAGTAACTATTGTTGAATTAAACGGTTAAAGGTTTCAATAGTTTTTAGAGAATAAAAAAGGCTGCCAATGCAGCCTTGTTAAATGTTAATTGATTAGTCTAATTCACTTAGATATTTAACTAAATTTTTATAATCTTGCTCAAAATTATTTTTATCTAATTTATCACCATTGATTTTATATTTTCCATTAACGATCACGGTTGGTACACCGGTCAGTGCTTTGTTTTTAGTCATGGTTACTTGATTCTTCTTCATTGCTTTCGCTTTACCATTCACTGAAAAACTCTTCATTAATTTATCAAACTTATCTCCATCAGCACCATTTAGAACAAAGATATTACGTATATCTTTTTCAGAGGTGATTACCGCACGCTGAATATGAATATAATTAAACAGTGCGCCAACTAGCTTATCTTCCATTTCGAGTTGCTCGGCAACCACGACCGCTTTGCTTACCATTTGTTGTATTTTAGGGCTTGCTGCACGTAAAAAGTCAACATGATTTCTTTCAAAAGCTACGCCTTCAGGCAATGATTTTTTCACTGAAGCCATAAAAGGTTCGAACTTAAAACAGTGCCCACAATAGACAGAAAAATATTCTCTCACTTCTTTCTTAGTTGATGCCTGATCACTCACCGTAGTGTATTGCTTACCTTCAGTATATTGTTCCGCACAAGCTGACATTGATAGAGCAAACAACGGCATTAAAAAGACCAAAAAAGGTCGAAATATCTTTTTCATAATGTTTCCTAAGGGGTTAAATAGTAATTATCTCGCTAAATTTACCTTATTTTTAACGGGGTAGCGATTAAAAATGTTGTAAACTTAACGTTGGTTGTTGAAGCGCTGAAAACTGTTCTTTTAGCATCAGTATTTGTTGCTCCCAATATTTTTCTGTATTGAACCAAGGAAAATTCCTTGGAAAGGCGGGATCTTGCCAGCGCTTGCAAAGCCAAGCCATATAATTCACAACCCGCATGGTGCGTAATGCTTCAATTAGCCGTAACTCTTTGTTATCAAAACTATAGAACTCTTCATAACCCATCAATAATGTATCTAGTTGCAATAATTGCTGTTGTCTATCGCCAGAGAGCATCATCCATAAGTCTTGAATAGCAGGACCCGTTCGACAATCATCAAGGTCAACAAAGTGTGGCCCTTCATCACGCCACAAAATATTTCCAGCATGACAATCACCATGAAGTCGAATCTGCGTTACCGAGTCAATCGCTTTATATTGCTCACCTGCTATCGCAATAACTTGCTCAAGAATAGTAAAAAAAGGCAACTGAAGATGTACAGGTACGAATTGTGAATTCTTTATCGTTTCTTTAGCTTGATAAAGTAACTCTTGGCTTGTAAACGCTGGGCGATACTTAAAGCTATGTTTTGCTGATACAGCATGAATACGACCTATAAAACGTCCCATCCATTCAAGTTGATCTAAGTTATCTACTTCAAAAATACGGCCGCCGCGACATGGGAACACGGCGAAATGATAACCTTGATGCTCAAAAAGACTTTCACCATGTATTTTTAATGGGGCAACAATGGGTAACTCTTGCTCTTCTAATTCAAAAGAAAAGTCATGTTCTTCTCTTATTTGCTGAAGCTGCCATCGTTGAGGTCGATAAAACTTGGTAACGTATTTAACTAAATTATCATCATGAAATTGATAAACACGGTTTTCAAAGCTGTTTAATGGTAATAAACCACTATCAACAACAAAGCCAACACTTTCCAGTCCATCAATGATGACATCAGGTGACAATGAGGAAAAGTCAAAAGCAGCCATTAACGTTTATTAAAGAATCGACTTTCTTGTTCAATCCTTACCTCTTCATCTGTTTTTTGTTCAACAACAAAGGTGATGTCTGTCATTAATGATTTAAGCTCATAGGGGTCGACCGAGATACTAATAGGTAAGGTATAAACTGAAGCGGCTTCAACCATTACTTCTTGTTTACCATGCCATTGAGTATTTTCTATACCTTTCACAGAGAGTTTATAGACATTATCGGTTTGTGACATATTAAGAATTTTTAAGGTGTAAACATTTTCAATTTCACCGTTAAAGTTTTCTTTAGCAAGCTCCGTTCTATCACGAATAATATCAAGAGACAAAGGAACTCTATTGACAATTTCAAGCACTAACATGGTTGTCATAATGACCAAGAGTACTGCATAACCAATTAATTTAGAACGAACCAGATGCACTTTCTTTCCATCTAATTCATGCTCTGTTGTGTATCGAATTAACCCTTGAGGGTAGTTCATTCGTGTCATAACCCCTGAACAGGCATCAACGCAAGAACCACAATTAATACATTCGTATTGTAAGCCATTACGTATATCAATACCGGTTGGGCAAACCTCTACACATAAATTACAGTCGATACAATCGCCTAAGCCCAGAGACTTATGATCTTGTTTTCTTCCTCTTGCGCCGCGATTCTCGCCACGCTCTTTATCGTAAGCAACCGTTAACGTATCTTTATCAAACATTGCCGATTGAAAACGCGCATAAGGACACATGTGTAAACAAACCGTTTCACGCATCCAACCAGCATTACCATATGTGGCCAACGTGAAAAACAATAAAACCCCAGCCATTGTGGCAGTGGTATTAAAGGTAAATACGTTTATAAATAGTTCTTGCATTGGCGAGAAATAGCCAGCGAATGTCATTGCAGTAAACAAAGAGAACAATAGCCAAGCAGCATGCTTTAAAAATTTTCGTGTGAATTTATTGACACTAAGTGGTTTTTCATCAAGTTTTCGACGTTGGTTTGCGGTGCCTTCTATTCTTTCTTCAAACCAAATAAAAATGAATGTCCATACGGTTTGTGGACACATATAGCCACACCAAACACGACCTAAGAAAGTCGTCACAAAAAACAGTAAAAACGCGCCAAGTATAAAAAACCAAGCGAGCAAAGTAAGATCTTGCGGCCATAATGTTAAATTCCATAAGGTGAATCGCTGCTCAGCAATATCGAATAATACCGCTTGATGACCATTAAATTGAAGCCATGGCAAAAGTAAGAAAAAGGCAAAATAGACCAGGTTCATGCGTTGTCTTAATTTCTGAAAAAAGCCTGACACTTTTCTTACATAAATTTGATCACCAGGTTTATATCTTTCTTTACCGCTATTCTTTTGCCCGTGAATTTTAACATTTTTCACAGGAATGCGTTCTTGAGGTGATTTCGAACGTTCTGGTTTGACGTTTGATGGTTCCACGATTATTCCTTACTTCGCGAATAATAATGAACAAGTATCACACTATGTTCATTTTCTGATATGATCGCGCTTAATTCGTTTTATGAGAGAGTTAATAACTAACTTATTAGCTGTTCAATATAACACAATAACTATTAAAGATAATACGACATACTATGAAGAATTTATTGATCTTAATCGTGGCCATTGCAGTCTATTTACACTTCTACCCACAACCCGAAGTAACTAAGTTTTATAACGAACAGATGGCTACTGTCAAAGAAGCTTTCAACGAATTTAGCGATACAAAAGTACGCTTAAAATCAGACAAAATTTTTGATGAGTTAAAACCTGAGTTTAAGACTTTTTCTGAACAAGAGGTTGAGCATTTAAAACAAATTACTTCATCAAGAGAAACGGTAAAAGAGTTTTATTTTGCTTACTGCTCAAAAAGTGAGCGTGATCATGTTTTCCATCTTTTAAATCAACAAAAAACATGTTCAGTAATTGATAAATATCGTTCTTTATTTTAATAAATTAACGACTATCTCATGTTAATTATCTTCCACTTGCATCAAGCATAATTAACTTACCTTTACACGCCCTAGCAAAGAATTAATACTATTTAGAGAGCCTTTTTAGCAACTTAGCAAAATGTTGTTCGCTCTCTTGCTGTTCTTTATGTCTAGATGATTGAATAACCCAATCACCATTGACCATAACATCTTTAATAGAATTCTGCTGGCTAGCAAAGACAAAACTGTCCATTAGGTGCTGGTCTGAATGAGCAAACACATGACTTTGCTCAGCTGATAACACTAATAAATCGGCTTGCTTACCCACGGCCAATATTCCTGTATTAGCATTAGTGCTTTGCGCTCCGCCTTGAGCTGCTTGTTGCCATAAGTTCAACCCAACTGAAACTTGTTGATTATTAGCTAAAATAGCTCTTTGCTGTTTTATTAACCTTTGCACGTATTCTAACCAACGCAATTCTTCAACGGGGTTTACAGAAATATGACTATCTGAACCAATGGCAATGGTACCATTTTGAGCCATAAATTCAGTCGTTGGAAAAATACCATCTCCTAGATTTGCTTCCGTTGTTGGGCAAATTCCCGCAATGACCTTTTTAGCGACCATTTCTTCACGTTCATTATCATCAATATGTGTAGCATGTATAAAGCACCAGTGCTCATCTACTTCTATATTATCAAGTAACCATTGCACTGGTCTTTTGCCATAGTAAGCAAGACAATCATCAACTTCTTTTTGTTGTTCACTAATATGAATGTGAATAGGTGCGTTTTTATCTAAATTTCTAACGTGTTTTACCGCAGCTTGCAGAGAGCTCTTATCAACCGCTCTTAATGAATGTGGCGCAATACCAACATTAGTGTTGCGGTATGATTTACTCAGTTTATGACAATCAGTCACCAAGTCATTAAATTGCGATACGGTATTTATAAACCGCTTTTGTCCGACTGTTGGGGCTTGCTCACCAAAGCCACTGTACTGATAGAGCACAGGTAACATCGTCAAACCAATACCCGACTCTTTTGCAGCATCAAATATCGCTTGAGCCATTGAGGCTAAACCATTGGTATTTTCAACTTCACTATAAGGGGAACCATCAATGTCATGATGCAAGTAATGAAATTCAGCGACGCGAGTATAGCCCATTTTCAACATTTCAATATACAATTGCTTAGCGATCACTTTGGCATCTTTATCAGTCAGTTGGGCTAAAAACTGATACATGATTTTACGCCAAGTCCAAAAACTATCTTGTCCTTCACTCCCTTGCTCACTAAAACCGGCAAAAGCCCGTTGAAACGCATGAGAATGACAATTTACCATGCCTGGAATGACTGGACCATTAACCATTTGTGCATCATCTTGTTTACCTGAAACTATGTCGGTAATGATCCCTTGTTCAATAATGATGGTTTTATCTGCCGTCCAGCCATCAGCTAATAAGATTCTTTCTGCGTATAATTTCATCTTTAATCTACTTTAGTTATCTTTAAAAACTTATTTAACTCGCAAATAAGTAATATATAGGTTCGTTATTCTTGAGCGAATTCAGCTAAACAAGCGACGAAATCTTTTAGCTTGGCTTTTACTTTTTCGGCTTTGTCTTTATCAAACACATTACTTGGCTCTTTCATATATGTATGTTGAGAAAGCTCTAATTGGATCGCGTGTATATTTCTATTTGGTTTTCCATAAGCTCTAGTAATATAACCGCCTTTAAAACGACCATTGACTACACTTGTATACGGTGAAAGGTCTAACGCTGAAATTTTTTCTGTTAGTGCAACACTGCACGATGTTCCATTAGCACTCCCGAAATTAAAGTCTGGCAATTTACCATTAAAAAATCGAGGAACTTCAGATAAAATAGAGTGAGCATCAAGCAATACAACTTTTTTGTATTTGCATAACATCTTTTCAAGTAACTCATTGATACATTGATGGTAAGGTTGCCAATACATCTCTACCCTTCTAGCTATTTCTTCAGCACAAGGCTCCTTACCTTCTTTGTATAACGGGGATAAATCAAATGCTGTTGTTGGACATAGTTCTGTACTATTGGCACCGGGGTATAAATTTTCACCTGAAATATCACGATTTAAATCTATTACATATCGGCTGTACTTAGGTGAAATAATTGAAATACCCATGTCTTGGGCAAAATCATAGAGTTTATCCATGTACCAATCTGTGTCAGGTACTTGAGTGGCTTTCTCCGTCATATTGTCAGCAATATCACTAGGAATTTCCTGTCCATTATGCGGCATACTGATTAACATGCCTATATGCCCTTCACTTAGCTGAAAGCTTGAATTCATGTCACCACCCTAATTGTATATACAACTTATGTACGAGAATTTATCATGTAAATAGTGCTTAATGCAAGTGAGGAATGCAATGGGGTGTTGAACTTTCGAGCGTAAAATTTGTACTCTATAATTCATCACATCCTAGAAAAGTTATTTAAGCTTAATTAGGGGCTGTTGATCTTTGTTGGTATAAAGCACAAAGAAGAATACAAACGACAATCTATTTTTTAGATAGCAAAATTCGATTTTTTAAAATTTACTAAACATTAAGGTAGCGTCACAATAGCCACAGTCCACAAATTAATCACACCAAGTATTTAAAATAAAGCCAGGAGAGCAATATGTTTACAGATATTTCAGGTCAAACCGTTCCAAATGTTACGTTTCCAATCATTACAGAATCAGGATGGAGTAAACGTGATACCCAAGAAATTTTCTCCAATAAAACGGTTGTTGTTTTCTCATTACCCGGAGCCTTCACTCCAACATGCTCATCTACACATTTACCTCGCTACAATGAACTAGCAAGTAAATTTTCTGAAAATGGTGTTGATGAAATTATTTGTATTTCTGTTAATGATACCTTTGTTATGAATGCTTGGGCTAAAGACCAACAAGCCGAGAACATCAGCCTAATTCCCGATGGTAATGGTGAATTTACTGAAGGTATGGGATTACTTGTTGATAAAAAAGAAATTGGTTTTGGCAAGCGTAGCTGGCGTTATGCGATGTTGGTAAAAGATGGCGTTATTGAGAAAATGTTTATTGAACCTGACTTACCAGGCGACCCATTCGAAGTATCTGATGCTGATACCATGCTAAATTACATAAACCCTAATGCGTGTCAAACAACTGAGATTACTCTATTTGGTAAGCCAGGTTGTAGTCATTGTACTAAAGCAAAAGCATTATTAGCTGAGAAAGGTTTGAGCTATGATGAAATTGAAGTCGGTAAAGATATCTCTATCTCTGGTTTACGTGCAGTGAGCAATGCTGAGACCACACCACAAATATTTATCGATGGTAAACACATCGGTGGAAATGATGAATTAACACAGTACTTTTCTTAAACACCTAATATTGAAAACACTTTGTACAATTTGCTGTCTGCACAAAGTGTTTTCTCTTGTTATAACTTCTGAACACTAAGGTTCTAACACGACACAGCAAACATGTTATATTAGTGTCACAACTTACCATACATACGAATACTAATGGATAACCAACCATATAATCCGCTACATGGCATCACCCTAAAAACGATTGTGACTGAACTTGAAGCTTATTTTGGCTTCGAGACGCTAGGCAAAGAAATTAAAATAAAATGTTTTACCCATGATCCCAGTATTCAATCCAGTTTAAAATTTTTGCGAAAAACACCTTGGGCTAGAGAAAAGGTTGAACAGCTATTTATTAAAAATATGCACAAAGTCCACAAATAAATGGATAAATATAACCTTTATATGCATACCTATATCAATAAGAGCTATTAAATCGTTAGTGCTTTAAGTAAAAATATAGAATGATGAACTATATTTTTTACTATGACTGAATAACTTCAATGACAACAACGAACGAATATATTCTAACGTGGCAATGTCCTGATAACTCAGGTGTGTTAGCTAAAGTCTCACAAAGCTTGTTTTTACATGGCGCATTTATTATGGAAACATCTCAATATAGTGACCCTTATACTGATACTTTTTTCTCTCGTATCGCCTTTGATGATAGAAACCTAACCGTAGCTGAAGATGAATTTATAACAGCGTTAGATGAATTAGCTAAGCCATTAAATATGACTTATCAATTCAGAAGAAAAAACCAAGTCCCCAATATTGTCATCGCGGTTTCAAAAGATGATCATTGTTTAGTATCGCTATTAACAAAATGGAAATCAGGTGCTTTACCTGTAAATATTGTTGCTATTGTATCGAATCATAATGACTGTAAATCTCTAGCTAATTGGCATGAAATTCCTTTCTATCACCTTCCTATATCAAAGGATACTAAAAGCCAGCAAGAAGAAAAAATGCTTGCCATAATGAAAAAATATCATGCTGATTTGTTAGTATTAGCGCGATATATGCAAATTTTATCAGATAATTTATGTCAACAATTGCAAGGGAGAGCGATTAATATTCACCACTCGTTTTTGCCGAGCTTTAAAGGGGCAAAGCCCTATCATCAAGCGCATAAGCGAGGTGTTAAAGTGATAGGCGCCACAGCTCATTATGTTACTGCAGATCTTGATGAAGGACCTATTATTGTGCAAGAAGTGAAACCCATCAACCATACCTTTACTATTGAGCAAATGGTGCATATGGGTCACGACATTGAAGCAACCGCATTAAGCCATGCTGTGCGCTTTCATGCAGAACAGCGGGTTTGTTTAAATGGCAGCAAAACCGTTATTCTGGTTTAACCAAATCTCAATGCATGTAATTAATCTTTTACAGGCGTCAACACATGCTGACGCTCGCGTAAAGAGAAAGTGGCCTCTAAATTAGTACCTAACGCGACTTTATGATTAGAATAAAACTATACAATGGCACAATGGCTACAAGCCAATAATGAGCCAATCACAAGCCAATAATTAGTTCAAATAAAGAAGCCCACTTATGATTAATATTGAAAAAATTCATCACGTTGCCTATCGCTGTAACGATGCTAAAGAAACAACCCAATGGTATAAAGATAAACTTAATATGAATTTGGTGTTAGCAATCGCTGAAGATCAAGTTCCATCAACGAAAGCACCTGATCCATACATGCATATTTTTTTAGATGCTGGCGATGAAAACGTTTTAGCGTTCTTTGAATTACCAAATTCACCAACCATGGGGCGTGATACTAATACACCTGAGTGGGTTCAACATATTGCTATGCGTGTTGCCAGTGTCGATGCCTTAATTGCGGCAAAAGAAGAGTTAGTGAGCAAGGGGGTTGATGTACTAGGGCCAACAAACCATGGTGTTTTCAAGTCTATATATTTCTTTGATCCAAATGGTCATCGCCTTGAACTAGCTGCTAATACCGGTACTAAAGAGCAATATAAACAACTTAATGAAGTAGCTCACGATATGATAAATGAGTGGGCAGAAACTAAAAAAGCACCTCGTCATGCCGCGTGGCTCCATGAGCAAGATTAATCGTTTGTTGTTTAGCTCCCTATAAATTTTACAGGGAGCTATCTTACTTTAGTTACTATAAGCCGCACGCAATTTTTTCACTGCGGTTACCATATTATCTAATGCCAGTTTAGTTTCTGTCCAGCCTCGTGTTTTTAAGCCACAATCAGGGTTAACCCATAGCCTTTCTATAGGAATATACTTTTGTGCTTTTTCTATTAAAGCAACCATCCAATCAACCTCTGGCACATTAGGGGTATGGATATCATAAACTCCAGGGCCAAGATCGTTAGGGTATGCTTGTTGATCAAATGCATCGAGTAGCGCCATATTTGAACGGGAGGTTTCAACGGTTAGCACATCAGCATCTAACGCAATAATAGCAGGTAAAATATCATTAAATTCTGAGTAACACATATGGCTATGAATTTGTGTTTTTGCAGGTGCTTTTGCTGCAGATAAACAAAATGCTGCCGTAGCCCAATTCAAATAACCTTGCCATTCACTTTGCTTTATCGGCATCCCTTCTCTAATAGCAGGTTCATCTATTTGAATTATCTGCGTACCATTTTCCACTAAATCAACGACTTCATCACTAATCGCTAAACCTATTTGGTTTGCTACCTCTTCCCTGCTTAAATCGTCCCTAACAAAAGACCAGCACAAAATAGTAATTGGACCTGTTAGCATCGCTTTAACTGGCCTGTCAGTTAATGATTGAGCATAATTAATCCAAGACAACGTCATTGCTTGTTTACGACTTACATCTCCGAAGATAATCGGCGGTTTAACACAACGAGAACCATAACTTTGTACCCAAGCAAACTGAGTAAATGCAACACCTTCAAGTAACTCTCCAAAATATTCAACCATGTCATTGCGCTCGGCTTCACCGTGAACCAGTACATCAAGACCAATATCTTCTTGCTTAGTAATTGTATTGCGGATTTCTTCTTCTATGAGTGATTGATATTGCGCTTGGGTGATTTCATTACGTCGCCATTTCGCACGTACTTCACGTATATCACCCGTTTGCGGAAATGAACCTATGGTCGTGGTAGGTAACACAGGTAGATTCAAGGTTTTTTGTTGCACTACTTTACGCTCAAGAAAGCTTTGTTTACGATGAAAGTCTTCTTTTGATAACCCATTTACTCTCGATTTTACTGAATCATTATGAATGCGCTTTGATACGCAGCGGGCTAAAGCAGAGCTTGAATAAAGAGTGATCTCATCACTGTTTTCATGCACAAGGGCATACTTTAATAACGCGAGCTCTTCACATTTTTGTTTTGCAAAAGCGAGCCATGATTTAAATTCTGCATCAAGTTTACTTTCTTGTTGTAAATCGACAGGTGAATGTAATAACGAACAAGATGGCGCAATCCATAGTCGGTTTTTTAAGTGACGATATAAAGGTAATAATTTTTGGTAAACAGAGACTAAATCTGTTTTCCAAATATTACGACCGTTAATAACACCTAATGAAATAACCCAGTGCTGAGGCAGTGTATCTATAATCGCTGAAACATCAGTTTCTTGTGCCACGGTATCAATATGTAGGCCATCAAAATCAAGTGTTTTAATTAAATCAATATGATGATCAATAGAAGAAAAATAACTTGTCAGCAGCAATTTTAATTTGCCTTTATTTAACTGTTGATAAGCCTTACTAAAAGCATCTTGCCATTGTTGTTCTAACTCTAAACCAAGTATAGGTTCATCAAGTTGCACCCAAGATACGCCTGCATTAGATAATTGCGTAACTAAGGTTTGATAACGCTTAAGCAATGCTGGTAACAATGACAATTTATCTGCATTTTTGCTTACACTTAAATGTAAATAACTTATCGGGCCTAATAGCACGACTTTAGTTTTATCAGAAATTTTGCTCGCTTCTTTACATTGTAAAATTAATGATTCAGCATTCACTTTTTCAGATGATGCGAGCAACTGTTCACTTAGCTCAGGAACAATATAATGATAATTGGTATTAAACCATTTCGTCATATCACTTGCTGCACATTGACAGCCGCTAGGCGCTTGCCCTCGTCCTACTCTAAACTCGAGATCTAAAGCATTACTGTTGTGGGCAGTAAAACGTTCCGGTGCTAATCCCAGTATTAACGTAGTATTCAGTACGTGATCATAATGCGCAAAATCTCCCACAGGTAGCCATTCAATTCCCGCTTGATGTTGCAATTGCCAATTATGTTCACGTAACTGCTGACATTGCGTTAAAAACGCTGACTGGGTTATATCGCCACGCCAATACTGTTCTAAAGAAAATTTTAACTCTCGTTTCGCGCCAATACGCGGAAAACCTAGATTATGAATATGCATAAGTGTTGCTCCTGTTCATTATGTTTCCCTTATCGTCTTTGCTATTTATCTAGCAAGAGAATTGGGCATAGCCTGTTTTTAGGTTGCGTGCCAAGATGTCATTAAAAAATATATAGACGTCTAGACGTTTGAATGGTTATACTTTAAAAAACTGACAGAATTAAACAAGCGCAAATAATTCAATAAGGATATGAATGAATTTCATTATGTTTGAGATCAAGCACTTAAAAACAATACAAGCACTCAATGCTACAGGGAATATCAAAAAATCTGCCGAACAGCTTTTTACCAGCCAATCGGCGTTATCTCATCAAATTAAAGATTTAGAGCAAAAAATAGATCAGCCATTATTCATTAGAAATACTTCGCCAATTGAATTTACAACCGCTGGTGAGATTTTGTTAACTCTGGCAAGTACGGTATTACCAGAAATAGAAAAAACGGCTAAAAAGTTAACAGCGCCGAAAACAATCATAAGCCAATTAAAACTAGCCATAGCGTGTCATGCATGTTTTCAATGGTTGTTGCCCATCACTTCTACGTTTAGCGAACGACATAACGCTTTAAATATTGAATACGTCGATAATAATTTTCTTGATAAGAGCAACCAAAGTCTGGTTGATATTTTATTTACTGATTACAAAGTAGATGACAGTGACTACACCTATATTGAAATTGGCCGTTTTGAAGTCATTGCGGTGATGGCTAAAGAGCAACAGACAAAAGTGCAACAACCAAATGAAAGCACTGAAAGCACTGAAAATGAAGCGATGATACAAGCGAATGACTTTCAACATCTAACTTTATTAACTTACCCTTTACCCGTTGAAAAACTCGACATTTTCACTTTATTCTTAAATGCAGAAAACATACAACCTAAAGCAATTAAGCAAATTAAAAATAGCCATGTTATGTTACAAATGGCGGCGGCAAATATGGGTGTTGCTGTACTACCTGATTGGTTAGTGAATAGCATCAGCTTACAATCACTCGTGACAAGAAAACGATTAGGAATAAAAGGGGTATTTAAAACGCTTTATGCACGTTACGATAAACATAACCCCTTGAAAGATGCTATAGAACAGCTGATTCCTGATGTAATCGCCGCTTTTACACAATTAAAGGTTCCTGATAAAAAAATAGCTAAAAAATGAGGTTTTTTCATGTGGGCACAAACTGAGTTTTCATTATCGGCAAAAACGCGAGGCTTTCATTTAATTACAGATGAAATAGAACAACAACTGCCAAAAATCTCCTGTGTAGAATGCGGTCTATTGCATTTATTTATCAAACATAGCTCTGCTTCATTAACCATTAATGAGAATGCAGATCCTACCGTTAGGGACGATTTGGAAGCACACTTTAATCAATTTATTCCTGAAAATGCGCCTTATTATCAGCATATTTATGAAGGCAATGATGATATGCCAGCTCATATTAAAGCCAGTACATTAGGAAATAACTTAACGATACCTATCACTAAAGGGCGCCTAAATTTAGGTATTTGGCAAGGAATCTACTTAGGTGAGCATAGAAACCATGCAAGTCAACGAACACTCGTTGCAACCTTGCACGGTGAATAAAACCAAACACTTACCGTAAATTATAATTGAGACTCTATTGGTAAGCATTGCAAAAGCTTAACAGACAATCTTTGCCACCACGATGTATACGGCTCTTTGTTATGAATAACGACCTCATCTTGCCTTTTTTCTACCCAAATAATATCATCATTATTTAATTGAACTTCAAATGTACTTGATTGAAGACTTTTTCTAATAATAGAAATCATACCTTCACCTATATCAGGTGAAGTAAGTATGGTGCCCACCTCGGTGTTTTCATATGTTGAACGAGGATCCAAATTCAAAGAACCAATAAAAATGTATTTTTTATCTAACACAAAAGATTTGGTATGAAGACTGGTCTTAGACGAGCCAAATGCAGACTTATTACTACTGCCCTTGCCAGTGATTACATTAATTTTTGGTTTCATTTCATGTAAAGATACGCCTGCCTTTAATAGCTGCTTTCGATAACGTGAGTACCCAGAATGGACTGCAAGTACATCATTTGAGGCAAGAGAGTTAGTTAAAATTGTGACATTAATACCTTGCTTTGCTAAATCAGTTAGAAAAAGAGTACCTTCTTCTCCTGGAACAAAGTAAGGGGTAATTATAAAAAGTTCTTGATTAAGTGTTTTAAAATAAGGCTCTAATGCTGTAATTAGTTGATATTCACGCTCATCTCTAGCTCGTCTAACTTTGATAGGGTGGTCATAATAAATACTTGCATCAAGCCAAGTAAAAGATAAGTTATCCGCTTTAATTTTTATTGCCAAATCTGAAGACATTAACGCTTGTGCGTATGCCGAAGTAGATTGCTCTTTCGTCAAAGAAAAAAGCACTTCTCTTCCTTTTGCTAAGTCTTGCTCATTAAAGTCATCATTTGCTAGTAAATCAATTGGATATACGACTTCACTATTCCAATATAAATCAAAGCCCTTAGAAGCTTCTGAGACCACTTTCCCTGTCAGTAAAACGTCTAAATCACTAAAAGCTCTGCTAGGATCAATATCAAAATACTCATCACCAATATTTCTGCCACCTAAAATCACCATGCTATTATCAGCAATAAACATCTTATTATGCATGCGCCGCGTTACATCGCCTAGGCGAGTTGCTAACTGTCCAGTACGGCTGAAATCCCTGTTAAATGGATTAAATAAACGGACTTGAATATTAGCGTGAGAGTTTAAAATTAATAAATTTTTATCTTTACCACCCAAATCAAAATCATCAAGTAATATGCGTACTTTTACACCGCGATCTGCTGCTTTGAGTATTTGATCAACCATCAAACCACCAATGGTGTCATCATGAAAAAGATAATATTGAATATCTAAACTTTTCTCGGCTGCTATAGCTAAAGAAGCTCGAGCAACAAAAGCATCTAGCCCATCACTTAACATAATGACTCCAGACTTATCTGGGTGCTCTAGCCTTTCTCGCTCAACAATTTTATCAAGCACTGTATCCCCTTTATTCTCTATCGCCATAGCAATCGACATTTTGCTGTTATCTGGAATAGAACCACACCCATGAAGTTGCATAGTGAACAAAAAAATAACACAATAAAACAACGTGTTTGAAAAAAAATGAGTGAAAGGTTTAAGGTTCATTATCAGAGGTGCGGCTATGGCTAAAGCAAGTAAATGGGATTATACAACTTATTTAGTCGTGATAAACTTTCTTGATTAAACTTTCTTGATTAAATTTTATTCGAAGTAAATATTTTTAACCACGGGTCAAGGAATGAGGAATGCAGCACAAAGTTCAATATCAGGTGATATTAATGGTTTATTGGCACGGATAGCACCTTTAAACCATTAACAAAATTACTAGTGTGTGTAACTAATCTTCTTCTAATACATGCGGCCCAGCATAATTATCAAAACGTGAAAATTGACCTTGGAAAGTAAGTGGTACACGGCCAATTGGCCCGTTACGTTGTTTACCAATGATTATCTCCGCCATACCTTTGAACTCACTATCATCATGATAAACTTCATCACGATAAATAAACATAATTAAATCGGCATCTTGCTCAATAGAGCCTGATTCACGAAGGTCTGAGTTAACAGGACGTTTGTCTGCACGTTGCTCCAAACTACGGTTTAGCTGAGAAAGTGCCACAACAGGCACTTGCAACTCTTTGGCTAATGCTTTGAGTGAGCGTGAGATTTCTGCAATTTCTAAAGTACGATTATCTGAAAATTGTGGTGCACGCATTAATTGCAGGTAATCAATCATGATCATACTAATACCGCCATGATCACGATGAATACGACGCGCTCTAGAACGGACTTCTGTTGGTGTTAGACCAGCAGCATCATCAATAAACATCTTACCATTTTCTATCAATAGCCCCATGGTTGAAGATAGACGAGCCCAATCTTCGTCATTAAGTTGACCGGTACGGATTTTAGTTTGATCAATACGACCTAATGAGGCTAACATCCTCATCATAATTTGATCTGAAGGCATCTCTAAACTAAAGATTAAAGCAGGTTTATCTTCGGTCATTGCTGCATGTTCTGCCAAGTTCATTGCAAAAGTCGTTTTACCCATCGATGGACGTGCTGCAACAATAATTAAATCTGATTTTTGTAAGCCAGCTGTCATTTTATCTAAATCAGAAAAACCGCTTGAAACACCGGTAACACCACCTGATGGTGTTGAACAAAGTTTCTCAATTCTGTCGACGGTTTTTTCTAAAACAGAATGAATACTTTCAGGGCCTTCAGATTTATTGGCGCGTTTTTCTGCGATTGCAAAGACTTTGGTCTCTGCTAAATCAAGTAAATCGGCGCTACTTCGACCTTGAGTATCGTAGCCTGCTTCAGCAATTTCATTGGCAACACTGATCATTTCACGCGTTACCGCACGTTCACGTACGATATCAGCATAAGCGGTGATGTTCGCGGCACTTGGGGTGTTTTTCATCATCTCGGCGAGATAAACAAAACCGCCAGCATCATCTAGTTTTTGATCATTTTCTAATGCTTCAGAGAGCGTGATAAGGTCAACAGGTTCGCCAAGTTCAATTAACGCGCCTATGGTCTCAAAAATTAATCGGTGAGAGCGACTGTAAAAGTCTTCTGCGACAGTTTTTTCTGCCACTCTGTCCCATGTTTCATTATCAAGTAGTAAACCACCAAGGACAGATTGTTCAGCTTCTAATGAGTGCGGTGGAACTTTTAACTCATCAATTTGTTTATCTTTGATAAATTGCCTTTCTTTAGCAAATTTACCTGGCTTTTTATCTGCCATTAGCTGAATCCTACCTAACTATTGCTCTTTAAAAGAGACTTGAAAAAAGGACAGTTAATGTAGCAGAAATTAGTAAAAAGTGACATGACTAAATCATGTCACTTACATCGATTTGTTAATCTTTTACAACGATATTACCACTGACACTATTTGCGCTGACACTAGCGCTGCCCTGCCCTGTTTGAAAGTATAACTTTGCACCTGGGCCATATTTAGCTTCCTTAGCTTCATCGTCAGTAAGCTTATTAATTAAATCACCGCCTACATTCGATTTCAGACGAAAATTAGCATCAACGTTTTTTTGAAAGGTTAACTCAACATCGCCACTAACACTTGATGCCTTTAATAAACCTTTGTCTTTTAAGTGAAGTTTTGCATCAACATCACCACTAACCGTTGACATTCTAAGCTCTAAAACCTCATCTAATTTAAGCTTTGTTCTACCTGAAACGTTATTAACAAAAACTTCTGTGGCTTTAGAATTCACATCAACCTCACCACTGACTGACTGTAGTTGCAGGCGACCATTCGAGTTGTTATCAAGAATGTCACCACTCACTGACGACAAAGACACTTTTCCTGCAAGATTTTTAGTTGTTACGTTTCCACTAATCGTGGATAGCTCTATTTGCTCAGTTAACTCATCGCCATCAATATCACCACTAACAGTCTTAGCCTCAACACCTCCATGAAGGTTTGTTAAAGAAAAATCACTCGAAATTGACCCTAAATCGAACCTTAGACCTTTAGGTGCCTTAATTACAAGATTTGTACCACTTGATGTCCAGCGCTCCATATTGGGGTATTCCACTTTAATAATAATTTGTGCGCCACGTTGTTCAAATATTAATTCTTCAGCTTTTTCATCAAGTTGCCCTGATATAGCCACGGTATCTTTATTCCAGCCTATAAGGTTGATTGTTCCACTTTGGTTTTCGATACTAATGCTGCTCACTTCATCCGCGGGAAGTTGTTGAGAAATTTTTTCATTCGCCAATACTTGGCTACCTATCAAAAGCCCTGAGAGTAGGAGGGAATGAGATAATGCACTGATAAAACGATTCATAATAACCTCTATTTTTATATTGCTGATCGCTAATGATCAGCCACCTATTCGATAATTTATTCAAGTAGTAATATTAAATTACTGGTTAATAACTATATTTTCTTTACAAGTATTCTCTAATAACGCGTTAAATACTTTGTAATTGTGGACGATATAGTTGCTGTAATAATTTCAATTCTTGTTGCTGGGTAAAGTCTAATAAATTCAATAAATCAACATTATGCTCATCATTAATTAATGCTTGTTTAATCGACTTTCTTGCTGAAGCAAGTTTCGTTAACTGAGTTTGCATTTCCTGAGGTAACTGAGCTAAATCAGGCTGACCAAAACTCACTAACATGGCTTGCTTTTGCTGGTTAAAACTTTCTTCCATGAAGCCAACAATTTCTATTTCTTGTTTTGTTGCCATGTCATCTTGGTCGATATTTTTTACTTTCTGCTGAACTAACTGAGGAGACTCCCCCCCAATTTGTTGTGAAGAAAAGCCTATCCAAGTTACAAGTACTGCTGCAATAATAGAAGCAGCCCAAGTAGTGGGAGTAAAAAATTTACTATCATTCGCTGCTTGTTGCTTTTTACTTTGTGTCGCTTTTTCAATACCTGCCCATAAATCTCGTTCTGGCGTAATTTCTCTAGGTAAATTGTCAATTTTTTCTTGTAATGCCTTGTCTGATATTTCTTTATTCATGACAAAATTCCTCTTGTTCTGCTTCAACTAACCACTGTTTAAGTAACGCTTTAGCACGGTGATATTGTGATTTACTTGAACCAACAGCCATTTTTAACATTTTTGCAATTTCTTCATGACGATAACCTTCAACCGCAAACAAGACGAACACAATCCGAGCACGTTCAGGTAATCTTGCTATTTGTTTATCTAATGCATCTAAACCAGAGTCATCATGCATTGGTACTGATTCTTCTTTGGTGGTATCACTTTGATCTTCTATACTAAAAATCTTTTGCAACCAAGTTTTATGTTTACGCAAGTGACCCAAAACAACGTTGGTTGCAACACTGTGTAACCAAGTACTGAATTTACTATCACCGCGAAAGTTATCTATTTTTTGCCACAAAACAACAAACACTTCTTGGCAGACATCTTCAGCACTATCCTTATCTGCAAGCATACGCCAACACAAAGCATAAATTTGCTGATGATATTTTTCATACAGGTGATGAAATGCCACTTGCGAGCCATGTTTGGCTTGTGTTATCCACTCAAGCTCTTGCCAATCTTGTTCTTGCTTCTTTTGACTTTTAGCAAACAGTGGTTGGGCATCAATTATTTTTTTTGTGTCCAAGCGTAAAATTCTCTTAATAAATTAGGTTGCTTTTACTTTGTTAATTAGTGAGATGCTAAGTTAAACAAAAAGGTTTAAAGCATAATGAAAATATTTAACTTTTTCGTTGTTAACATCTTGTTACTTTTTGTATCTTAACCTGTGTGTCGCTTTTACCTAAACTGATTTATTAGCATTCTGGTACTATGATTCTTGTTCGATAAGATAAGTACTATAACTATAAGAAAAACTACAGGGAACCTAAATGAAACTTACCAGCCTTACGATGGCAGTTGCCGTTGCCTTAGCATCAAGTCAAATGGCTTATGCTGATGATTCAAAAAAGTCAGATAAAAAAGATAAGAAAGAAGAAAAAACCATTGCGCAAATGATTGAGAAGAGAACTGCAACAGAAGGTCTCTTTAATTTCTATCAAGACAAAAAAACCGGTGATACCCTGATGCTCATCAAAGAAGAGCAACTTGATACACCTTTATTACACTTTGCACAAACCGTTGACGGTTTAGCTGATGCAGGTCACTTCAGAGGTGGTTATAGAGGTGTTAAAATCATTGAGTTTAGACGCTATTTTGATCGTATTGATATTGTCACTAAAACACCTAGATACTTGTTTGATGAAAACAACCCTATTAGCCGAGCTAAAGATGCCAACATCAGTGAAGCCGTATTAGCAAGCTTAAAAATTGAAAAAGAAGAAGACGGGCAAATCGCTTTAAAAGTCAATAAACTCTTTTTAAGCGAAGCTTTACATAAGGTTTCTCCTTGGGCTCGAGTTAACGACAAAAATGCTAAAAAGCGCTTTAAACTAGGTAAAATGAACGATAAAAAATCTCGCATTCTTCATAAAAGAGCCTATGAAGATAATGTTGATGTTGTTGTTGATTATGTGTTTAACAATGCCAACCCAAGTGTTTATGGTTCAAACGCAGTTTCAGACCCACGTTCCGTATCAATAAAGCTTCAACATTCGTTTGTTGAATTACCAAAAGAAAAATTTGCACCACGTTACGATGATCCTCGTGTAGGTTATTTCACACATCAATACGATAAAATGACTTCAAGTGACTGGGCACCTTATCGTGATGTTATTAAACGCTGGAACCTAGAAAAGCAAAATAAATCAGCTGAAGTTTCTGAGCCAGTAGAGCCAATTGTTTGGTGGATAGAAAATACTACGCCTCATGAATGGCGAGAAACTATTAAAGAAGGTGTTTTAGCGTGGAATTCTTCCTTTGAAAAAGCAGGCTTTAAAAATGCCTTACAAGTAAAAGTTCAACCTGATGATGCTACATGGGATGCCGCTGATATAAATTACAATGTATTGCGCTGGACTTCATCTCCACAGCCTCGATTTGGTGGTTATGGCCCTTCTCTTGCTAACCCGTTAACGGGCGAGATGCTGGGTGCAGATATCATGCTTGAATATGTCTTTATGAAAAACCGCTGGATTTATAATAGTTTATATAGCCAAGGTGTAAGCAGTTTAAGTCATCAAGCTGAACAAGAAAATGAGACTGAGTTTACAGGCTCGAAAGACAATGATGCATTGCATTGTAGTGCTGGCCATGAAATGCAGCAGAATATGATTCTAGGTCAAGTCATGTTTGATCAAATCGCTGTCGATAATGCGGGTCTAGCTTCAGCTGACTTAGAAAAGAAAGCGTTAATCAAAGAAGCGTTACGTTCATTAGTGTTACACGAAGTTGGTCATACTTTAGGTTTAAATCATAATATGAAAGCTTCTATATTATGGGATGAAAATAAAATTCATGATAAATCAGTTACTCAAGGTATTTTAACCGGTTCTGTGATGGATTATGCACCGATTAACGTTGCACCTATTGGTAAAGAACAAGGTGATTACTTCCAAACCGAGCCTGGCCCTTATGATGATTGGGCTATTGAGTTCGGTTATTCTGTTGCCTTAGCCTCTGTTGCTGATGAAAAAGCAAGACTAAGCAAACTTTTAAGCCGTTCTTCTGAAGCTGCATTAGCCTTTGGTAATGATGCTGATGATATGAGATCACCAGGTCGTCATATTGACCCGCGTATCATGACTGGGGATTTATCATCAAACCCTGTTGCTTATGGTGTTGACCGTATGGCGCTAATTGAGAGCCTATTGGTCGATTTAAAAGACAAAACTCTCAAGGAAGATAACTCATATCAGCAATTATTAACCTCAGCTAACTCACTCTTTGGCCAATACCGTCGTCAAGCAGAAGTTATTTCAAGGCAAATAGGTGGTGTATACGTTGAGCGTAGCTTTGTTAAA
This sequence comes from Colwellia sp. RSH04, assembly GCF_003545765.1. GTDB lineage: Bacteria > Pseudomonadota > Gammaproteobacteria > Enterobacterales > Alteromonadaceae > Colwellia. The sequence continues at coordinate 333,954 of NZ_QXIO01000003.1, forward strand.
AATGATACTCAAACCCAACCTTATACGCCTGTGCCAGCTGCTAGACAGCAAGAGGCAATGCAAGCACTGACTAAACATGTTTTTGCTAGCGATACTTTATCAGCTATGCAACCGCTCTATAGCTATATGCAACATCAACGCCGTGGCTTTAATCATTATGGACAAAATGAAGATCCGAAAGCTCACGATATGATATTAAACATGCAAAAAGCGGTTTTAGACCAGTTATTGCACAAAAATGTCTTAAAGCGTATTTCAGACACCAGCCTTTATGGCAATGAATATTCATTAACTAGTGTGATGAATGATCTCACCAAGGCCATTTTTGTTGATAAGAAAACGACAAACTCTTTAAGCCAAAACGTACAGATTGAATACGTTAAGCGATTAATTGCGATTGTTGGTGTTAAAGGTAAATCTAGCTATGATAATTTATCAAAAACAGCGGCTTTAGGTCAGTTAACCAACATTCTAGATAAGTCATCATCAATGGGTTTTGGTAAAAGCGATAACCAAAAAGCACACGATGCTTACTTAAGCTTGATGATCAACAAAGCATTAAAAGTATAGTATTGCGATAAATTACACTTAAAATAGTCGCACATATCAAGCCCAGTAGATTACTGGGCTTTTTATTTCCAATAATTTTATGGAATTCCAGATACAAAAAAAGCGCCCTTAGGCGCTTTTTCGTTTAAGGTCTTTAACCAAGAATTACTTCTTAGAAAGAGCACCAAAACGCTTGTTGAACTTGTCAACACGACCACCAGTCTCAGCAGCTTTTTGCTTGCCAGTGTAGAATGGGTGACATTCTGAACATACATCTAAATGGATGTCTGCTGAACGAGTTGAACGAGTGTTAATTACGTTACCACAAGAACAATGTGCCTTGATTTCAACGTATTTAGGGTGAATGCCTTCTTTCATAGGAACCTCTATCTCTTTCGAGAAATGGGCGTATCGCCACCTAGTCATTTATCAATCATTCCAATCAATAAACCCTAAGCACCATACGGAGTTAAAATTAATGGGGGCGAATAATAAATGATCATCTAATCAACTTCAACAAAAATTACGCGATAACATCGCAAAAAAGTGGTTTTATCACTAATTCATAAAAAAATACGATTGGTGCTTGCACCTTGTCAGCAAAGAGTCAAAATAACCTCATTCAAAATCAATACAGACCATCGTGACCAAACAATACATACAAGTTGCTATTCCTGTTCCAATGAGGCAACTATTCACCTACAGTGTTCCTGAAAACCTTCAGCATCCCGTTATGAAACTGGGTGAACGTATTGTGGTGCCTTTCGGTCATCGAAAAGTGATCGGTATTGTCACAAGTGTTAATGTTGAGAACTCTTTTGAAGAGAATAAAATCAAGGCCATCTCAGAAAGATTAAATGATAATTTTCACTTAAGTCAGTCACTAGTAAGTTTTCTCCAACTCTGCGCACATTATTATCATCATCCTATTGGCGATGTATTTCAGCAAGCTTTACCCGTTATTTTGAGGCAAATTGAAAAAGTCAATTTAAAGCCCCCAATGGTGTGGCATGCCTCAATGGCAATAGCAGAATCAGACCTTGAAAAGCTCATAAAAAAAGCGCCAAAGCAAGCTGCCCTTTATGACATTATTGCAAAACAACAAGGTATCAGTTGGTCTGAGTTACGCACATTAGGTTATAGCAAAAGCCAATTAAACGCCTTGGAGACTAAGGCATTTATTTGCGAAAAGCAGCAAGAAAGTCGAACATTTACATGGCAAGAAAGCGCATTAAATACTGAGGATAAGCTTAGGTTATCTTCAGAACAAGCCATTATTGTTAGTGCCATTAATGACACTTATGCTAAATATGCTTGCCACTTGGTTGATGGGGTAACAGGTAGCGGTAAAACCGAAGTTTACTTACAAGCGATGGAAAAAGCACTGCAACACAGTAAGCAGGTATTAGTGATAGTGCCTGAAATAGGATTAACACCCCAAACACTGAGCCGATTTGAACAGCGTTTTAATGTACCTATTTGCTTGCATCATTCAGGCTTGAACGATCAAGAACGTTTAAATACTTGGTTTAATGCCCAACAAAATCATGCAGCAATCGTGATAGGCACGCGCTCAGCGATCTTTTCTCCTTTGCATAATCTAGGTCTAATTATAATTGATGAAGAGCATGACAATTCATTAAAGCAACAAGACAGTTTTCGCTATCATGGTAGAGACATGGCTATTTTACGAGCCAAACAACTTAATATCCCGATTGTATTGGGTAGTGCAACACCAAGTTTTGAGACATTGCAAAATGCACTTTCGGGTAAATTCAGCCATCATCGATTAACTCAGCGTGCAGGAAAAAGCCACCAAGCAGGTATGGCATTAATCGATGTTAATCAACAACAAATGGAGTTTGGCTTATCTGGCACATTAAAACAGCAAATTAAGAACACCATAAACCGTGGTGAACAAGTATTACTCTTTTTAAACCGTCGAGGCTATGCGCCAGCGATTAATTGTAAAGAATGTCACTGGATGGCTGATTGCGCTCGTTGTGATAAATCATATACCTTGCATCAAAAACAACAATTATTGATATGTCATCATTGTGGCAGTCAAAAACGCATACCACCACAATGCCCAAGCTGTGGTAGTGTACGAATTGCTCCCGTAGGCCAAGGAACCGAGCAGTTAGAAGAGAAACTAGAAAGTATATTTCCTGACGCTAACATTGTGCGTGTCGATAGAGATAGTACTCGACGAAAAGGCGAATTAACAAAGCTATTGCAAGAGGTAAGCGATAAAAAACACAACATCTTAGTTGGTACCCAAATGTTAGCTAAGGGTCATCATTTTCCGGATGTGACACTTGTCGCAGTGTTAGATGCCGATGGCGCACTGTTTAGTTTTGATTTTCGTGCCAGCGAGCAAATGGCGCAATTACTTATTCAGGTAGCAGGACGCGCAGGACGAGCAAGTAAACCAGGGAAAGTGTTAATACAAACTAACTACCCTGATCATCCGTTATTACAAGATCTTGTGCATAATGGTTATCATCATTTTGCACAGCAAGGTATAACAGAGCGCCAACAAGCTATTCTGCCTCCCTTTAGCTTTCAAGCATTAATCAGAGCAGATGCCAATTACCCTTCCTATCCCGAAAAATTCCTTCGTCAAATAACAATGCTGACTTTTAACGACTGTGAGTTTGCTGGCCCTGTACCTGCAGCTATGGAGAAAAAAGCAGGGAAATTTCGCTATCATTTGATTATTCAATCAACAAGCAGAAAATCATTGCATCAGGCGATATTAGAAATATTAGCCAATGTCGCCACAAATGAATGGCAAAACAAGGTTCGTTGGAGCATTGATATAGACCCCATAGAGTTGAGTTGGTAACTAACCTCAGCTCGGGACAATAAATGGCTCCCTAGCAGCTATTTTTCCTTACTTCTGTGATAAACTCATAAACAATAGAATAACTATTCTTAATGTATTTGCCTTGAAGTAAGAAAAACTATCAAGCTAGTGAGTTGCTACAAATACAAGTCTAAAATTTTCAAACGGTTAACCTATCTCTTAACCCGAGCTGAGGTTAACTATATTTTTCCTAAATAGCGCTTACCTTTAAACTTTATTGTAAATAAAATGATCTAGCCCTGTTCTTTTAAAATGACTCAGTTAAAATAATCAACTTATCCTTGTATTACGCTATTAAAGTTTTCCATGTCAAACCAAGATTATATTTCCCGCTCTCCAGCTAAAAAGAAAAAAAAGCCGCAAAAGAAAAGTAAACAGGTTCAACCTGTTGCGAGCATAAAAACCAAAATAGTTGGCATATTAGCTATTCTGTTATTAAGTGCTTTTGCTTATGGTCTTTGGGCGCTTAAAAATAGCCCAGAAACTAAAACTCCAATTCAAACAGAGCCGAAAAAAACATCTAACACTGAAATGACTAATGATGAAGAAGCCAATGCACTACCTGAGCCACCTCAAGAGAAATGGACTTATGTAAAAGACTTGGAAAATAAACAAGTGGAAGTCGGTGAATATGAGGTTGAGCAAGGCGGCCCATACAAAATGCAATGTGGCTCTTTTAAAACACGAAAACAGGCTGAAGTATTAAAAGCGAATATTGCCTTTGCTGGTTTAGAAGCGATTATTCAATCCTCTACAGGCAAAAATGGTACTTGGTATAAAGTTGCTTTAGGTCCTTATCCACGAAAGCGTATGGCTGAAAAAGATAAAAACAAATTAAAGCGAAATAATATAAATTATTGCCAAATTTGGTTATGGAAATAATTTACCTCCTTCCTTGAAATTATCATAAAGATCCCAACTTAAATATCATTAGAATCTTCAATCATGCTTAAACACTTTAGGCATGATTGCAAAAATACTATTAATTTGAGGTTTATTGTGACTACGATTGTATCAGTTAGACGTAATGGCAAAGTCGCCATTGGTGGAGATGGCCAAGTGTCACTTGGCAATACTGTCATGAAAGGTAATGCTAAAAAAGTACGACGTTTATATAACAACAAAGTGTTAGCAGGTTTCGCTGGCGGTACTGCGGATGCATTTACTTTATTTGAGCGCTTTGAAAGTAAGTTAGAACAACATCAAGGTCACTTAACCAAAGCTGCTGTTGAATTAGCTAAAGACTGGCGCAGTGATAGGGCTTTACGTAAATTAGAAGCATTGCTTGCTGTTGCAGATGAAACCGCATCATTAATTATTACTGGTAATGGCGACGTTGTTCAACCTGAACATGATTTAATAGCTATTGGTAGTGGTGGTAACTTTGCACAATCTGCTGCCACAGCTCTATTAGAAAACACTGAGCTGAGCGCTAAAGAAATCGTTGAAAAATCATTAACTATTGCGGGCAATATTTGTGTATTCACAAACCTAGAGCACACTATTGACGAACTATAAAACGGTTCAAAACAAGCCACAATAATAGAAAAGAATATCTTGTTTAAGCAGCGCTTAAATAAACAAAGAGGAATTTAAACATGTCTAGTATGACTCCTCGTGAAATTGTTCACGAATTAGATAGTCACATCATTGGTCAAAGTGACGCTAAGCGTGCAGTTGCTATTGCACTTCGTAACCGCTGGCGCAGAATGCAATTAAATCAAGACTTACGCACAGAAGTGACACCTAAAAACATTTTAATGATCGGCCCAACAGGTGTCGGTAAAACAGAAATCGCTCGTCGCTTAGCTAAACTTGCCCGTGCTCCTTTTATTAAAGTAGAAGCAACAAAATTCACTGAAGTAGGTTATGTCGGTAAAGAAGTAGAAACAATCATTCGTGATCTTGCTGATATGGCCATTAAAATGGTCAAAGAAGATGAGATGGCACGTGTTACGCACCTTGCTGAAGAAGCAGCAGAGGAGCGAATTCTTGATATTTTATTACCACCCGCTAGAGATGGTTTCGGTAATGATGAAACCAGTGAAAATAGCAACACTCGTCAGGTTTTTCGTAAGAAGTTACGCGAAGGAAAGCTTGATGATAAAGAAATAGAATTGGATTTAACAGCGCCGCCAATGGGTGTTGAAATTATGGCTCCTCCTGGTATGGAAGACATGACTTCTCAGTTGCAAAATATGTTTCAAAGCATGTCGAGTGAGAAAACTAAAAAGCGTAAACTTAAAATCAAAGATGCATTAAAAGCGTTACGCGAAGAAGAAGCCGCTAAAATGGTCAACCAAGACGATATCAAGCAACAAGCTATTGATGCTGTTGAACAAAATGGTATTGTTTTCATTGATGAAATTGATAAAATTTGTAAACGTGGTGATAGCTCAGGCCCCGATGTATCTCGTGAAGGTGTACAACGTGATTTATTACCTTTAGTTGAAGGTTCAACAGTAAGCACAAAACACGGTATGATCAAAACAGACCATATATTATTTGTTGCTTCTGGTGCCTTTCAAATGGCTAAGCCTTCAGATCTAATTCCTGAATTACAGGGTCGACTTCCTATAAGAGTTGAATTACAAGCATTAAGCTCTGATGACTTTGTTAGAATTTTAACCGAGCCTTTCGCTTCGTTAACAGAGCAATATAGTGCTTTACTGGCGACTGAAGGTGTTAACGTACAGTTTAGTGACGATGGTATTAACGCTATTGCTGAAGCGGCATGGCAAGTAAATGAGACTACCGAAAATATTGGTGCTCGTCGCTTACATACAATGATGGAGCGTTTAGTTGAAGATTTATCATTTAATGCAGATCAACGTAGCGGTGAAACAATCACTATTGATAAAGCATACGTGGATAGCACCTTAAATAATGTCGTCAAAGATGAAGACTTAAGTCGCTTTATTCTTTAACTAACGCATATATCTTAACAGTAAACAACAAAGGTAAATCATGGCAGTACTCAGTTTCACTTTGAATAAACATCAAAAATCGTTAACTATACTTTTTTTAACGCCTGATCAAAGTGAATTTACTGCCACTCTGCCTTATGAATTTATAAGAGTATTTTCACCAAACCAGCCAAAAGCTAAAGGCAATGAAATTGCACTGATAACCCATAAGAAACTTGTTGAGCTTATTGCGATTGAAAGTGTTGCAAAGCACGGTTCAAGATTTATCTTTGATGATGGCGATTCAACCATCTATAGCCACGAATTCTTGCTTGATATAGCAAAAAATCATCAGCTATATTGGCAAGAGTACTTAACAAAGCTTAAAGCAAGTGGTCATACTCGTGAAGCGATGATAGATTTCAAACAGCTCTAAAATGCACTTTACTCTCAAGTACACTTCATAAAAAACGCCTGAATTTTCAGGCGTTTTTTTGATTGCTATAATTTTGCTTTTATCTAATTTAAGAATTACACAGTAAAACGACTAACTTCGTTTTGTAATACACCTGCTTGTTGTGACAACTCTTCACTCATATGTTCATTTTGTTTAGAAGCTTCAGCAGACTGCTCGGTAACATCACGTATCGCAACAACATGTTGGTTTACCTCTGTGGCAACGGATGTTTGTTCTTGAATTGCCGTTGCAATGGCGCTATTCATATCCATTATTAATGCTACATCTTGTGTTATTTCATCTAACATTGCGCCAGTAGAGCTTGCTTGCGTCGCACTCTCTTCACCTTGAGTACGACAAGCAGCCATCAAGGTAACGATTTCTTGTGTTCTATTTTGCAATAAGCCTATGATTGTCTCAATTTCTTGTGTTGAATCTTGGGTTCTACTCGCTAATGTTCTCACTTCATCAGCAACAACCGCAAAACCTCGCCCTTGCTCACCTGCACGAGCTGCTTCAATTGCTGCATTTAAAGCAAGTAAATTAGTTTGCTCAGCGATTCCACGAATAACATCAAGCACTGAGGCTATAGTGATACTTTCTTTCTCAAGTTCTTTTACTACGTTCTCAGAATCTAATAATTTATTCGACAATTGACCAATTTGCTCAATGGTTTGCTCAACCCCTGCCTTACCTTTATCAGCATTATTATTAGTGACTTCAGCTTTATGAGCAGCTTCTTGGGTGTTCGAAGCAATCTCTTCAACCGTAGCAACCATTTCGGTAACAGCGGTAGCAACAAGATCTGTTTGTTGCATCTGAGTTTCTACACCTTCATTAGAGTTATAGATGTTTTCTGCCAAACTACCCGTTGCTGAGTTTAACGTTTCAACAGAATGAGTAACCTCATGAATAAGCGCTCTAAAACTGTCTAACATTTTCTTAAACGCGTCTGACATATCCGCTAATTCATCATTTCCTTCTAAACTAACATCAATAGTTAAGTCATTATTTTCAGCTATTTGGTTCATTGAGCTTCGTAAATTATCAATACGCGATAATATACTTTTACTAATCAATATGCCGCTCGCCAAAGAAATGATTAATACAATGGTAAATAAACTAAAGGCTAGTGTATTAGTAAACTGGATATTTTCATCAACTGCTTCTTTACTAACAGAGACTAAAGAAGCAAGGTTATTGTCAACTTTATGAACAGTAGCTCTTACCTTGCCTAACAAACCAGATTTTGAATCTAACCCTAATTCTTTTTGCGCACTGGTCAACTGAAGAAAAGCAGTTTTATAATTACCTATCAGCGAAGCGATTTGCTCTTTTTTATTATCATCCAAAGAGGTGTTTGCCAATGATGTTAAAAGGTTATCAACATTACCGGTTAAACGAGCAATATACTTTTCATCGAGGCGCAACATGAAATCTTTCTCATTTCGACGCAGTTGTAGCATTTGACTTAATAGTTGATAGTCGTCAGAGCCGATAAGCTCTTCTACATCATGGACAGCGCTTCGTAAGTTGCCATATAAGCCCTCTTTTGGATTTAAACCAATTTTCTGTTGTAACTTAACTAGGCTGTTAAAGTGTTTTACATATTCGTTGAGAATAGACTTCATTGCGCCAGTATCATTTGTTTCAACACCAATAGCATCAAAATCTTTTTCCAACATAGTTATTTGCTGCATTAGCGACTGCATATTGTCATTAAATTGCGTTGAGTATTTAAGATCTTTTCGTGCTAAAAAATCTTTTTCATTACGTCTCAGCTGCAATACAGAGCTTTTAACATTACCTATACTTTTTGCAACATTAATATCATGCTGAAAAGAACTGCTTGAATAATTTAATAATAAAAGCATTAGAACCATAGCAAGTATCAACACCGCTGTGTTGGCTATTAATTTGTGTTTAATCAACATAAAAACATTACCTTTCAAATAACAAAGTTTCTTTTATTGCACCCATACCTTTAACTTTTAAGCTTAACGAGTACAATAGCTTCGCACAAAAAATGCGTTAGTTAGCCATGTAATTCTAATTATAGTTAACTTTAACCATTTGTAACGGCAAGAACTAAAAAAAATTAAGTAAATCATTGATGTGATTAAAGGGCGTGTTGAACTTTATGAAAAATATAATCTAGTGGGTGGTTTATCTTTTTATAAAAATCAAACTAAGAGGCAAAATAAGCTAAATCATGACTTTGGCTTAAAGTATGCCAATAATTTTTTTTCAGGTAACGGCTTGCTAATAAAGTACCCTTGAACTGCATCACAACCTAAGTGGCGTAATACGTTAAGCTGTTCTTCTGTTTCTACACCTTCTGCAAGTACTCGCTTACCAAGACCATGTGATAACTCAACCATCGATTTAACAATGGTTAAATCGGAATCATTACTGGCAACTTCATTTATAAAGCTTCTATCGATTTTAATTTTATCAATCGGCAGTTCACGTAAATAAGACAACGATGAGTACCCTGTTCCAAAATCGTCAATAGATACTTTAATCCCCATGTTCTGCAATTTGACTATGGTTTCCATCCCTTGAGTAATATCAGTCATGACTACATTTTCTGTTATTTCTAATTCAATATATTTAGGTGGAATTTGATGCTCTGTCAGAATAGCTTGAATTGAGGAAACAATTTTTTCATCCTGAAACTCAATAGCAGTAATGTTAACAGCTATAGCTACTCGACGATGATATTTCTCATACCAATTTGCATGTAATTGACACGCTTTTGCCAAAATATATTGGTCAAAATGATTATGCATTCCTAACTCTTCAAGATCAGCTAGGAAATCTACTGGCAATAATAACCCTTTTTCAGGGTGCTGCCATCGAACTAATGCCTCGACACCCTCCAGTTTATTGGTCAATAAGTTTAATTGTGGTTGAAAATAAAGAATAAACTCGTCATTAGCAATCGCATTCTTTAATTGTTTTTCCATAATTAACAAATGACGACCATGGGCTTGCATTCCCTCTTGAAAAGCAACTGATGGTAAGTTGTTGGTTTCAGCATGATGTAACGCTAAATTAGCCTTTTGCAATAAGTCTTCAGCCTTATTAGCATGTTCAGGATAAAAGCAGAAACCTAAGCTGGCCTGTATATGTATTTCTTGTTGGTTACAATAAAAGGGCTTATTAATCATTTCATGTATATGAGATACAGCGCGTTCTACGTGAGACATATGCTCAAATTCAAGAACGAACATGAAAGAATCGCCACTTAACCGACCAACAGCTTGAGGTAAAAATACGCTATTGTTTAATCGATTAGCAATTTCTCCTAATAAATAATCACCTACCTTCAAGCCATAAGTATCATTAATAAACTTGAACTGCTTTATATCAATTAAAAAAATGGCTAGTGAATTATTACTATTTTTTGTATTAACCATCACTTCAGAGAGTCGAGCCATCACTTGCTCACGATTTAACGCTCCTGTTAATGAGTCATGTTTTCCTAAATATTGTGCTCGGCTAATCGCATTTAAGGCGGCAAAACGTTCTGCACCTTGCATCCATACTAATAATATAAATCCAAGAATCGTGGTTGCACCAACGTCAAAGTATTTTATAGCAAAGGTAAGTTGTTTAAACCATGGCTCAGTAATCGCTAAGATAGAAACAAAAGAATAAAACAAATACCTTAAGCCCAGAATAAAAGAGAAATACATTAAGACATTACTTGAAAAATGCGGTTTTTTATCAACAAATAAATAAAATGATAGCGCAAAGAAACAGCCACTAGACACAAAGTTAGGCAAACTAACGGTTAAATAAAAATGATTAAAAGTGTTTTCATTATCAAAAGCAAAGAAACTATTGGTAATAATAGAAAAGACAACGATGCTACTGAAAGTAATAACAGCTATAGGTTTAGCAAGTTTTACGTTAGTTTTAGCGTTATATACCCCCGCAACCAAATAAAGCAATGCTGTATAGTTAGCTATCATTAATAGCGTAGGTAAAGTAAGTAAGTGGCTGTTTGCAACGGTGAAGCTTTGAATGTTAGGAGCAACGATGCGAACGCCATAAGAGGCCGTTATTATTAATAAACTAACCAACCAGTATTTAGTATATTGACGGGAAAATGTCCGTAAATACATGAAAAATACAAATACCAAAACTATAAACACCAACGTTTGCATCAAGTAAAGTAGTGCTTGTGGTTCTATCGGTAATGGCATATTTAACAACAAAAATTTTTTAATAGCTTAATTAAGCTATTAAAGAGTCTTTTACCTTTAAATTCAAGTAATACAACAGTAAATAGTAGTTTTATTTTAATCATAACCAGATATACTGAGTATAAATATCAGACAACTGCCTATGAGGATTATTATGCAGTACAATACTTCTGAACTTTGTAATATTTATGCTGATTTAATTGATGTTGTTGACCCTATTTTCAGTAATTATGGGGGGAGAAGCTCTTTTGGCGGGAAAGTTGTCACGATAAAATGCTTTGAAAATGTAGGGTTAATTCAGCAAGTTTTACAAGATGATGGCGAAGGCAAAATATTAGTCATTGATGGTGGCGGTTCAACTCGCAGAGCATTGATTGATATTGATATTGCACAACTCGCTGAAAGTAATGCTTGGGAAGGTATTGTATGCTTTGGTAGTGTTCGTGATGTTGATGCCATTGAAGATGTCGACATTGGTATTCAGGCACTTGTTTCAATCCCTGTAGGGGCAGACGATCAAGTGATAGGTGAATGCGACATTGCAATTAATTTTGCTGGTGTAACCATTTTACCTGATGATCATTTATACGCTGATAATACAGGAATGATTTTGTCTCCTGAAGCGCTAGATATTGAATAACCTAAAAGCCTATTATTAAATTTACAAGCTCATATAAAGTTCATTATCATAGAGCTTGTATAAATTGGTTAACTTAATGCTTCTTTGCTTTTTGTTCCTGCCATGTTTTCAACCATATAAGTAATTCATCAGGTACTATCCCTTCAAATATTTCGCTGCCTTGTGCGATACTTCCGCCCATATTTTTATAAGCCTCTAGCGCAATTGCATCTGAAAGTTCTGTACCTATAAGTGGTAACTTCATCGCTCTACTCAGATTTACTAATGAATTTATAATGGCTTTATCTACGCGATTATCATCACTTTCTGTAAGAGACTGACAATTAATTTTAACTTGTTGGATAGCCATTTTGCGTAAGTAACGCAATGATTCGTAACTGCCTGAAAAATTAGAGATGGCTATTGAAACTTCTAAGGCTCTTAATTGTGAAATAATCGCTTTTGCTTGCTCAGTTGCATCAAGAATCGCGTCTTCAGCCAATTCTACAATTAAGTATTTACCTAATATGTGATACTTACTCATTAATGATTCAATATATTCTACTAAATCAACTTCAAGTATTGAGTCACTTGTCAGTGTGACCGCAACTTTTAGATAATGACCATGTTGATGCAAAAGATGCAATACTTTGAATGCTTGGGATAGCATTTGCTTTGTTAATAAATATGCATCACCGCTATGCTCGGCCACCAAAACAAAATCTTCAAGCTCTAACGGCTTATTGTCATCTTCATACCAATGAACTTTGAGCTGTAGGCCATAGATTTCTGTATCATTTATATTGATTTGAGGCTGCAAATACCAAAATAAATTCTCATCTTGTATATCCGTATTCAGTGCATCCATTCTCGAAAGTTGCTGCTGCGTATATAACAAACTTGTACTATCAAAGTAACTGACCATGCGTTGTTTATTGATACTTGTTAGTAATGCATCTTCTGCATAGGAAATTAAATCATTAACATTACTGCTATCTTCACCAGAAATAGAAACCCCAAAAGCAAGCTTGAAATTCAATGAAAAGCTTTTAAATGACATCGCTCTTGGCACACTACTCGCTAAGTATTGGCATAATTCATTAATAGCATGATGAGCTTCATGGGTAGTCTCTGAAATATCAAAGACAACTAAGAAATTTAGCCCCTGTAATCGAGCAATTCTAATTGCTTCAGGATTAAAGCCAAAACGTAGCAAATTTTTGTTGCCTGAAGCTTGTTGCTGTAAGCAATAGGCTAGTTGTGAAAGTAAAATATCGGAATTTCTATGCCCTAATACATTATTGACCTGCTGGAAGTTCATTGGGTTGAAAATAACAACTGCATATCGCTTATTATGATCTTTAGCTAGGGTATCCTCAAAGATTTGTAATGCTTGCTGGGCCATTGGTAAGTTAGTAGCAGGATCTAAACTGTAATGAAATAGTTCTTCACTACTTAGTTTTTCTTGGTTTTCAGGTGTTTTAAATGACAACAAAACATTTTGCATTAAAAGCCAGCAACCATTAGTTAACGTAATGACAAAGCTTAATAATAACGCGATTACAACCCAATAGTAGTGAGAGGCTCCCTGTATATACATAACCAATGCTACAGAAAAGGCACTATGTAAAATAAATTGAATAATTAAGCGAGAAAAGACCGTGTAATCTTTTTCAGAAAGGTTTTTTAACGATACAGCCTGAGTAAAACTTATCAATAATACGGCGCTAGCGTATATACCAAAACGATAGGAAACATTGATATTTTCATCATCAACAAACCATAAAAATAACACAAAAGCTGCCAGGAATAGCATTACAAGCTTCAAGCTCAAAGTTACTAGCTGTTTGCGCTGACATACACAACCTAATGCTAAACTATCATCTCTTTCACTGGCTAATGGCCATAAACATACTAGGGCAAGATATACACTAGCTGCTGTCAAACTCACTTGCAGTTGGTAAGAATGCTCCAGTATTTGACCAAAGAAAAATACAAAAATAGCTAAAGTGATACCCGCTAAATATTGCCATTTAATTGAAGCAACCTTTCTCATTAATACTGCAAAAAGTATTACAGGTAAGCTAATACCTAAAATAAAAGCAATGTTAAATTCAATATATGAAAAACTGACGGATGTTGATGCAAAAGAAGAAAAGCTGAACATATATAGCAAAGCGAAAATGCTATAAATATAAGGTTGAGTAGGTCTAACGTGACGCTTAAAAATGTGAAAACAGCTCATATTCAATCATTAGTTAATCTCGTAAGTAGATTATAAATATCAGCTGTTTTGTCTTAGATTGCAAGCAAACTAAAGCTTAAACTTCGCTAGTTGCACATTTAACTCATAAGCTAACGCTAGTAGTTGCTCGCTAATTTCTTTCCCTCGAATAGCGTCTTCACTTGATTTTTCAGCAACATTACTGATAGAAACCACGTTGATATTGATTTCATCAGCCGCTAAGTTTTGCTGTTTCGCTGCACTAGATATCTGACAATTTAACTCATCAAGCTCTTGAATCTCTTCACTGATATTCACTAGTAAACTGGCAACATTGGCTACATCTTCAGCCTTTTCATTCGCTTGTTGACTAACTTCATTCATAGAGTCAACAGCGCCCTTAGCACCTACTTGTAAAGTGCTAATGGTGGCATTAATTTGTTCTATTGACTCTCGCGTTCTAGTCGCTAAAGAGCGAACCTCATCTGCAACAACAGCGAAACCACGTCCTTGTTCACCAGCGCGTGCTGCTTCTATTGCCGCATTCAAAGCTAATAGGTTTGTTTGCTCAGCTATCGCGGTAATAACTTCTAATACAGAGCCTACTTCATTGGTTTTACTACTTAACTCTGTGATCATTTCTGTGTTTTCATTTACTTTATCACGTAGTTCATTAATGCCTTTCTTCGCTTGCTCCACCAATGCTAACCCTTGTGAAGCCCGCTCATTTGCCGTTACTGATTTGTCAGCAGCACTTTGTGTATTATGTTGAACTTCATGAGCCGATGCATCAAGTTCATTAATGGCAGTAGCAACTGAATCAGTACCATTTTTCTGCTCGAGTACAGCAGTTCGAGTTAACGATGATATTTCATCAACATGTTTAGCTGACTCCATTAATTGCTCAGTTGCACCAGAAATTGAAATAAAGCTTTGTTTAAATTTCGCCATCATATTATTAAGTGCGATGCTGACAGCACCCAACTCATCCTTATGATTGACTGTAATTTGTTTGTTAAGATCTAAATCATTTTCAACGGTTTGAATAGTTTTACTTAATCTTTCTAAGCGGTTAAAAATTAATTTCTTTAAGATAAGGCTTAAAACAGCAAAACATATTAGAGTGATAATAAATTGCAGAATTGCGGCTTTGGTAATTGAACTTGCAATATCACTATCAACACGAGATAAATCATATGTTAGCTTCACTGCACCAAGCACTTCATTTTCTTCAACTTGATGACAAGTTAAACAATTGGTGCCTCGATAATCTTTACTCGCCTTAATTGGCATAATAAAACTCATCATACGTTTTCCATCTAAAGAAAACTGCTCAAACGCTTTTTCTCCTGCTACACCTTGTTGCTCAAATTGACTGTTCGCACTTTGATCGGCATGGCCAGCGCCAAACGTTTTATTTATTGACGCTGAACGTATTATTCTCGCTTCAACAATATCGTCTTGGCTAAGGATTTTATCTTGTATTAATTTTCGATTAGCAATAGTGCCTGTTAACATCATGGTATTAACAGAGTCAAAATAATTTAATGCTAAACTTTCTAAGTTTCGCTCAACAAAGTGCTCAGCGAGCTTCTTCTCATCATCATAAAAAAAGAAGATAGTGGTACTTAAAAAGACCAGACCAATTAGCGTGAATGCTAAATTTATTTTTTTAACTAACGACAATTGCAACAACATAAAACCCCCGTGTTCAACCAAATAAAAATTCAGACATTGGTTGTTTTTCTCTATCCTGAGACCTTTAGCCTACTTTATTTTATATAGCTTTTGTTCTTACATTTAAAAAACTTATCGCTTTATTGATCTAAACAGTAAAATTATTCAAAGTAAAAGGCCTTACGTTTACGATCATAATTACCGATTTCATTCATGGTATCAGCATTATATAAACGGCCGTTAACCATAGTAAAAATCACTTTATCTGTTGCGCGAATATCTTGGCTAACATCACCATCAATCACAACTAGGTCAGCCAATTTACCTGCTTTTATAGAACCGAGTTGCTTAGCCAAACCAAGTGTTTTAGCTGGTGATATGGTTGCTGTTTTCAACGCCTCTAATGGCGACATGCCACCTTGAGCCATCATCCACATTTCCCAATGCATCGCTAAACCTTCACGTTGCCCGTGACCACCTGAGTTAACTTTAATCCCAAGATCTTGAAGCTCTTTTGCTCCTTTAGCCACGTTAATATGATTGTAATGGTGATGTGGCGCTTTAGTACGTCGCATTGAGCGAGGTTCTAAAAACTCGCTTGGTACAAACTTGCTTAATCGAGGGTGCAACCATACGTCTGTGGTGTCATACCAGTAATGTTCACCTGATATTCCTCCGTAAGCAACACCCAGAGTTGGCGTATAGGCCATCTCTGATTGTGTCCATAGCTGCTTAATGTCTTCATAGATTTTAGCAACAGGAATAGAATGTTCTAACGTTGTATGACCATCAACAATCATTGTTAGGTTGTGCTGCAATAAAGAACCGCCTTCAGGAACGACTAACATGTTTAAATCACGAGCGGCTTGAATAAACTGCTGTCTTTGATTGCGACGTGGTTGGTTATAACTTTTAACACTAAATGCGCCAGCAGCCTTTAATCGCTCAACGTGAAAACTTGCATCATCTAGACTATCAACATGTGATGTATAACCAGGCAGAGTTGCACCGTATAAAATTGTCCCCGTAGAAAATAGTCGTGGAGCCACTATTTTGCCTGCTTTTTGCATTTCACTGGCGGCAAAAAACTCCGTAGTATCATTAGAGGGATCATGAATTGTTGTGACACCAAATGCTAAACTAGCGTAATTCTTCCAGTTTTGTTGAGGGATAATTTCACTTTGTCCTTGCGAGCCATGTGCATGTGCATCAATGAAGCCTGGTACAATACTTTTACCCTTGATATCAATAATCTTTGCTGAACTTGGGATATTAATGTCACCTTGTTGTCCTACGGCAACAATTTCATTTCCATCAACGACAACCACGCCATTCTCAATGATATTATCATCTTCCATGGTTATCACTTTACCGCCAACAAAAGCCACAACGCCTTCTGGCCTATCAACTTTTTTCTCATAAGCTAAATCAGTCGATTTAACAGTATCACCTTGATTACTTTCTTCGCTTTCACTGTCTTTAATTTCAAATAAACCACTAATATCGCTTTGATATAGGGTTGCGCCTAAATTCCAATACAACTGATCTGAACCAGCACCCCAGCTTATGCCTTCCCCTGCTCTGTTTGATAATTTTTTCACCGGTAAGTTAACTGCTTTTGGTCCAATATCAATAACGTTTCCACGCTCAATCATCGGTGTAACATAAACATTAAAGCGTTCTGCAAATGCCAAATATTCACCGTTTGGTGAAACACGGTATTCCGTAGCAAACTTCCCTTGATACAGCGCCTGTTCTTTACGTGTATTTATATCGACGCTAGATAAATGAGGCTTTTTCCCCGAACGCAGTACATAAACCTTGTCATTAGCATTTCCGAAATGGGGTTTAACACCCTGCTCTGTAATTAATTTAGCTTTTGCTTTCTTAGACTCGCCTTTAGCCGACACAATATAAATACCTTGGCGTAACCCCCATTTAGGATCGGTTATATAGCCACCTCTTATTTTGCGATATACAACCGACTTTCCATCAGGAGAAAAACTTGGCTCGATATACTTTCCAGGCTCTTGTAATAGTGATTTACTTTTACCGCCCTTACTAGAAATAACTTTTACTTGCCCTTGCTCTTTATCATTCCAAGTCACATAAACTATTTTTTTACCATCACGAGAAAAACTTGGATTCAGTTCAAAGTGACTGTTTTGTTTCGTTAAACGTTTAGCTTTACCGCCTGAAATTTTGCGCTTATAGATATAACCCATAGACTCAAACACAACATATTTCCCGTCAGGGGAAACGACAACATCTCTCAACATTTTAGTCGTGAAACGCTGTTGTTCTATTTGTTGCTCGAATTGTAATGCTGTTTGGATCTTCTTGGTGGTTTTTACATGAAAATCAATTTTTGTTGCTTTTTTATTAGCTAATGATAAACGTTTTATCTTGCCGTTATCCCAAAAAACTAACCCATTACTATCAGGTAACCATGCAATCGTTGGATATACGCCATGTATTGCCCATGTTTCTTGCATGTCACGCTCTAAATCAGCATAGACTAATGTTTCTTCACCGCTTTTCAGATCATATAAATAAAGATTAGATTGAAAGTCATCGCGGCTAATAAATGCTAAATAACGCCCATCAGGTGACGGAGTCGGTCTAATAGCGCCACCTTTTCCTGAAATAACAGTGGTTATTTCACCGTTATCTAAGGCTAAGCGTTTAATCTTATAAATACCTTTAATTGAGTCTTTTGAATAATGAAAAGTCTTACCTGGAGTTGCATCTTGAGAAAAGTATACAAATTTACCATCATGTGAAAAACTCGCTTCACCAAGATCTTTTTGCTCATTCTCTCTTGTGGTTAGTTTCACACCTTTACCACCTGTTTTATGGTAAAGCCACACTTCACCAGCCCCTAGTGATCGTGTTCCTGTAAAATGCTTACGCCCAACAAGGTATTCGCTATCAGGTGACCAAGAAGGGCTATTCAATAAGCGAAATGTCTCATTGGTAACCGCTTTTGCATTACTACCATCACGGTTCATAATCCATAAGTTATCGCCGCCATCTTGATCAGAAGTAAAGGCAATGTATTGACCATCAGGGCTAAATTTAGGCTGCATTTGCCATGCAATATCTGTCATTAGCGGCCGTGCTTCACCACCTTCGATAGGAAGCAAGTATATATCTCCCAATAAATCGAACACAATTTGTTTGCCATCAGGACTAACATCTACATTCATCCATGTGCCTGAGCTCACATCAATAGTTGCTGATTTGAAGACGCCTTGCGGCTCATTTACTGACCAAGCCTTATTATCTTTTTCATCTTTTGTAGTTGGAGGCGAGCTTGTTTCTGCGGCATTAAGGTGAAGGGATAGCGCTGCTATTAGCAGCGCGTTTAACACTTTGGGTAAAAAAGTAGTCATGTATTAGCCTCTTTTTCAATGGGGGTTATTGAATCAATTGATTATAGAGTAGATAAAACTATTTACTGTTAGCTGCTTTTCTTATTAATAACTGCTTATCAGCTAAATCATTCGCAGAAATTAAGGACTTATTTAAATCATCATTAAGGATCAATAAAGCCTCTACTAACGAAATAAAACCATTTAAATTATTAACAGACCAAAAACGTTTAGTATGCTTTTCACTTTGTAGAACCTTAATAAACGCTTTAAAAGCTTGCTCATCACCACTAGCAAAACATTTTTTTGTAATGCTCTGCAATCTACCCTTACCTTTCAAACAATCTCTAAATATTGCTGCATAGTTATTCACTAAAGGAGAGATAATGTCATAGTAATGAATTAATTGATCATTTTGCTGCTCTTGTGCTTTTTCTTTAAGCCGTATTAACCGACTTTTCGCAAACTCTTCATTCTTTGATGCTAGAAGTGCCATAGAGTCGACCAAGTTTTTATTTTCTTTTATTGTCGTTTGCGTTTCTCTTTTTTGAGTAATGATAATTCGTTGCAGCTTTTCAGCTCTTAAAAAAAAGTACACACTAATAATAACGAATAAAGCCGTTATTGCGAGGACAAAAAACATCATGTCACCTTTATAGATCTTTAGATTCTGTTAATTTAGCTAAAAAGATATAAGGGTCTATATCTTTAAAATTAGGTGTTTTAATTGCATATTTACTTAAAATAGAAAAGTCACCAATACTTGCAATAAACCTTACTTGTAAAGCTTCAGATAGTTTATCAACTTTTTGTACAATTTCATCTTCATTTTGATACTCGAATAACAATAGATATTCACCTTCATTTAATATACCTGCACAATCATACTCATCAAGGTGCTCAGAAATCACTTTTGCAATATCATTACACACTTCATTAATAATTGATTTTTTATTAAACCTAAACGTTAATTCTTGCCAATTATCTATAGTTAAAGACACAACAGTTAGAGGATATTGATATTGCCTTGCTTTTTTATAAAGTAATTGGTAATTGTGCTTTGTGTGCATAGACTTTAGAAAAAAATTAGCTGGGGTTTCTGCCTCTTGATACACCAAAGAAAGACGCTTAGCCCTAATTCTAAAAAAGAAAAATAATAAAAGAGCCAAAAGTAATAAGCTAACCAAAGACAAAATAAAGATGATCGCATTTTGCTTTTTGAATTTAGCATCAAAACTGCTGCTTAATTCACTTTTTTCAGCCATTTTTATCGTTAATTCTCTAGCTAAATCTAACGGTTCAATTGTTTCTTTTTCATCTTCAGAAATAACAGAAGAAAAATAACTTGGTATCAAATCTAGCCTTTTTTGTTGTTTATTCTTGTTTTGAAGCGCTTGACTATATTTTTCTTGCCATAAGAAGGCTTTTTGATATTCCTGCTTGTTGAAATGCATTTGGCTAACCATGTTATAAAAGCTCAAAACATCTATATTCATTTCACTTTCAACGATTAACGTCTGTATCTCATTTAACAGGATATAAGAATGCTCAAACTCCTTTCTTTTTAATTTAATTTCAGCAATGTAAATAGCGGTCTCAACATAAGGTAATATCATGTTTCTTTTTTTATAAATGTCATTCGCGCTCGACAGCTCTAATAAGGCATTGTCTAAATCATTTTGTTTATAATAAACAATACCAATTCCTTGCTGTGCGTTAGCGACATTTATATCAGCACTCTTCTTCTGAGCATATTTTTTGGCCTCCCAATAACTGTTGTAAGCGTCATCAAATCGTCTTAAGGCTAAATAGGCATGCGCCATTTGGATATATGTTTGATCTAAATTAGCCAATCGAGATAATTCAAACCTTAGCGTCAAAACTTTATTATGAATGGTAAGAGCGGTTTGATAATCGCCTAATGCTTGGTAAGCTTTCGCTAAAATAGTTAACAATTCAATGTGTTCAGAAAAAACTTTATTTGATGAAATGCTTAACTCTACTTGTTCTAAATCCATTAACGTTTTTTGATGTTTGCCTAGCATTGCAAACGCTACGCTACGATAACCTAAAGCAAAGAGTTTATATTTAACATTGTTGGTCATTTCACTCTGAACTACTGCTTGCTCAGCAGCAGAGAGTAGTAATGAGAACTGCTTTTTAGTCACATAAATTTCTGCTAACTTTAATGTTAGACATAATCTTATTTTTTTATGAGAAGTGTTTACAGCAAGACCATCCAAAGTAAACTGGTACGCTTTATCAATATCCCCCTTATTCGTCGCAACATCTGCTAATAACAGAAATAATTTTGCAATAACATCACTTGGATACTCGTGTTTGTTTGGGATTATTTTTTTTGAAAGTGAGGTGATTTGTTCCGCTTTGAGATCTTCTTTATCTTTGGCCAAATATAAAGCAACCTGATCAATTAATAGCATTTGTTCATTTACTTTATCTTGCGCAGCAAAAACCGATGAACTCAACAAGAAAGTGAGCAAAACCTTCATTAAAACAATCTTTTTTCTCAAAAAAACCACCAAATCCCTATATTTTTAACAACAATAAAAACAATAACTTAACCTTTTTGTTCACGACAAATTAACAACATTAACTTTGTGTAAACCTTCGTGGTGTTTACATCGAGAATACTTATTCTATAATGAGGGTGAGTTCTAATACTCGACAAGGGCAAACCTAGTGAAAACTAGAGACGCAAAGTTACCGGTCTAATGGGAAACCTATGATAGCGGGACTGCCAGATTAGATATAGTGGGGGCTTATCTTATTTAGCAGCTTCTATTGAAAGTTTCTTCCGATATCTTTGCGTGCCTTCCTCTTGTTATTCTTTCTGCTCCATTGATGATTCCTTGTGATCAATGTATTCCTTAATGACTTTTTCAAGCATTGATAACGGCATAGAACCATTCTTTAATATTTCATCATGAAACTCTCGTACATCAAAATGTTCACCCAAAGCCTTTTCCGCATCTTTGCGTAAGCGCTTAATCGTTAGCTCCCCAATTTTGTAAGATAATGCCTGACCTGGCCATGAGATGTATCGATCAATTTCAGTCTTGACATTATGTAATGACAAAGCCGTATTGTCCGCTAAGAAATCCATCGCTTTTTGGCGGCTCCACCCTTGAGTGTGCATGCCCGTATCAACCACTAACCTGCAGGCTCTCCACATTTCATAAGTTAACCGACCAAAATCATGATAGGGGTTTTCATACATCCCAGCTTCAATACCCAAATATTCAGAATATAACCCCCACCCCTCACCAAAAGCAGAAATATAAGTACGATTTCTAAACTTTGGTACATCTTTCATTTCTTTTGCTAATGCGATTTGCAAATGATGTCCAGGTACCGCTTCATGTAATGTTAACGCTGTAAGTACGTATAGTGGCCTTCTATCTAGTCGATAGGTATTTACCCAGTAATTCCCTGGTTGATCATCTCTAGAGGGGCCAGAGTAACGACCTGTTGTGTACTTAGGTGCTATATTCGCTGGCACGGGTATAACACCATATGGCGTTCTAGGTAAGGTTTTAAATAATGCAGGTAACTTTGCATCCATTTGCTTAGCAATATATGAAGCTTCCTTAATCAATCCTTCAGGTGTTTTTGCGTAAAACTGAGAGTCGGTTCGTAAGAAGGTCACAAATTCTTTGAAGCTACCATCAAACTCAACCGCCTTGATAATATCATTCATCTCAGCTTTTATACGTTTAACTTCCAACAAACCTTTTTGATGCACTTCTGCTGCAGTTAAAGGTAACGTGGTGTAGTGCTCTACTCTATTTTGATAATAAATTTCACCATTAGGCAGGCTTGCAGCAGCAATATTTTCTCGAGCCTTTACTTGGTATGTATCCACCATAAAGTCATAAAAGTCTTGATATGCTGGCATTACCTTATTCACTAATACTTGTTTAGCTTCTTCTGTTAGCTTCTTTTTTTGCTCAGATGAAACCTGATTCGACATATTTTTAAAGGGTTTGTAATAACCACTGTCTTCAACGTTTTCCTTAATATAAGCTGCTATTGACTCTTCAAACCCCTTTAATACTACTTTAGGTTGAGTAATACCCACTTGAATTCCCTTTTCCATCCAACGAGTTTGCTGCTGAAAATAATGAGGGATCGCTTTCAACCTCGAAATATAATCTTGATAATCTTGTACCGATTTAAAATTTACTCGACTTGCAATATTTGCTATCCAAACATGAAAACCCGATTCAGCCGTTAACGGCATGTAGTGTTCTTTGTTAATGTAACTGTCAAGTTGGTTTTTTAAACTGTATGTTAAAACTGACCAGTTAATTTGATTTTCTTTACTGAGTTTATTTTTATCTAAGGCATTTAACGCTTGAAAAATTGTCAGTCTTTGCTGATGCAGGTTTTCTAAATTTTCAGCCGATAAATCAGGTAATTTGGCGTTATTATCACCAGCTAAAGGTTTATTAAAAGGGCTACTTTGTTGATAGAAAACTTCATGTTGTTCAATAATTTTTGCCAACTGCTCATTAGCATCCTTTTTTGTACTTTTATCTAAAGTTGAAACTGAACAAGAGACCAGAAAGAAGCACAGTATGAAGGTATAAATTTTTTTCATGAAGTTTACTCTGTTTTAAAGACATAGTTACTCTAACAAACTTCAACAAAAAGAAAAGACAAAGAACTAAATACAATATAAAGTGCAAAATAAGTTACATAATACCACTAGATTTTTCCTAACATTTTCGAGAGAATACTCCTGCCTTATAGATGTGAATAAATAGACCCATGAAGTATCACGACTCTATACATGAAGCAGAGCAAATCATGGCTCGCACCATAGAACAACTTAACCAATGGGGGTTACCTGTTAACCCTATCAATTATGCTGTTGGTTATGAGTACAGTAAACAAAATACCCCTAAGCTAAGTAAGTGTATCAATGACCAATTACTTATCTCCAGTAGTCTCAATGGCTTTTTTATGGAATCTCTTTATAAAAGTCATGTACTTGAGCAAAGTAAGTTCCGCTTTGATATTATCTCAGACTTACATAAGCTACTCAGTACAACGCAAAAGAATTCACAGCAAAGCAGTCATTCTGCAGACAAGCTTATCTCAGACTTTGATACCAGTATTCCACAACTACTTTCCCAAGATAAAGCAGAAGTTATTCAAGCTGTCGAGGCGTTAGAAGCGGCAACACAAGCTTTTAAAAAACAACAAGAGCAACTTAATAAGCAATTACAAATAGCTCAAAGAGTGAATCAAAAACTTAATGATGAATTAACCATTGCAAAGCAGAGTGTCGATTTAGATCCTGTTACCGGTTTATTTAATAAAGAAGCCATTATTAGACATATTAACGCTTGGCTAAAACAAGACAGTCAACCTGTCATGATTGCAATACTCGTTAAGGTCAATGATTTTGAGAAATTTTCTCAAGAATATGGCTTACTATTATCTGATGTCATTTTAAATAAAGTAGCAAATAAGGTGGCTAGCTATGTTGATGAAAGTGGCTTATCTTCACGCATTAGCTTTGATGAATTTCTCTTATTCGTCCCAAAAATCAGCATAGATACAGCGAATGAAATCAGTAAAAAAATATCACTTGGCGTAGAAAAGCTCAGATTTGTAAGTGCTAAATCAAAGGTGACTTTACCTCAAATCACCATTGATTATGCTATTGATAATATTAGTTTAAGTGAGTCGCTATCTGTGATTACAACTCATCTTAGAAATAAACTACCTTAGAATATCTATTATTCTTTAAAGAAATACTGGCGATAAACTTTAAGCTCAGCAATAGACTCTTTAATATCATCAAGCGCTAAATGAGCCCCAGTTTTAACAACTTTATCAAGTACTTCTGGCTTCCAACGGCGGGCTAACTCTTTTACCGTACTAACATCTAAGTTTCTATAGTGAAAAAAGTCCTCAAAGTCTGGCATGTATTTATTGATGAATCGTCTATCTTGCCCGATGCTATTTCCACACATTGGAGACTTTCCTTCAGTTACATGTTGCTTCACAAATGAAAGTGTTTGCTTAGTCGCTTCACTTAACGTTATTTCACTATCACGACAACGCTGAGTTAACCCAGATTTTCCATGATGCTCAATACACCATTCACTCATGTTATCTAATACGTTGTCAGGCTGGCTTATAGCAAAGACTGGCCCTTGGGCAATTATATTTAATTGGCTGTCTGTTACTATGGTCGCAATTTCTAATATCACATCAGTTTCAGGCTCTAATCCTGTCATTTCTAGATCAAGCCAGATTAAATTTGAGTCACTACAAGTCATAAATTTCCCTTAAAAAAATGCACAAGCATTGGTAGACAATTGTAAGTATAATACGTCAGATATTATCACGATGATATTTCTTTCGTGAGTAAGGTATAATACTTAAATAAAATTACAATGTATGGCCATCTCTTTTTGGCTGAATTTGTTTCAAGGTGAATGGCAATATGAATATCTAATTATGGCTAAAGTAAAAAAATTAACTAAAGGTCAACTTCGAAGAATTAGAGCTAACCATGACAAAAAACTTCATGGTCAAAGTAAAAAGACTAAAAACAACGAGCAAATTCATTGGCAAGATAATGAATTAAGTGAACCTCAATCAGGCACTATCATTAGTCGCTTTGGTCAACATGCTGACGTAGAAAGTGAGCATGGTGAAGTGTTCAGATGTAATCTTAGGCGCTCTATCGAATCACTCGTTTGTGGCGATAAAGTACAATGGCGCCAAGGTAAAGAAACTGAGCACAGCATCAATGGTATTATCGAAGCAGTACATGAAAGAGACTCAATGCTCTCTCGCCCTGATGTCTATGATGGATTAAAACCTATAGCAGCCAACATTAGTCAAATTTTAATTGTTTCATCAGTATTGCCTGTTTTTAATAGTGATATTATTGACCGCTATTTAGTCGCTGCCGAACAAACAAAAATCACACCTGTGATCGTATTAAACAAAATTGATTTACTAGATGAAGTTTCTGAAGAAGAGCAGGCTGTTATAGAAAAACAACTACAAATCTACCGTGATATTGGGTATCAAGTATTGTATGCCAGTAGCAAGTCAAATCACGGGATTGACGTAGTAAAGGAGCAATTGGCAGAACATACTAGTATCTTTGTGGGTCAATCAGGTGTTGGAAAGTCAACTTTAGTGAATGCTTTAATGCCTGACTTAGGATTGTTAACACAAGAAGTTTCAGAAAACTCAGGTTTAGGTCAACATACTACAACTGTTGCTCGCCTATACCACTTTAATGATGGTGGAGATTTAATCGATTCCCCTGGTATACGGGAGTTTGGCCTTTGGCATTTAACACCAGAACAGGTTTATCATGGTTTTATAGAGTTTTCTCCCTTTATAGGAATGTGCAAATTTAGAGACTGTAAACATCAAAAAGATCCCGGCTGTGCACTGATTAATGCACAAGAAAACAATGAAATTACTGCCAAACGTTTAGCGAGTTTTCAACGAATTCTAGCAAGCTTAGGTGATAACAAATTAACATCTCGATTTAACGATTAAGGAAACCAAGTGTCTTCACAAAATTCATTTTCAGACAAAGTAAAAATTGCATTGCAATATATTATGCCAAAGCATTTTTTATCACGTTTAGTAGGCAAATTTGCCGCAGCCAAAATGGGGTGGCTAACAACTAAAGCAATTAGCCAATTTATCAAAGCCTATGGCATTAATATGGGTGAAGCAAAACTAAAAAATGCTAGTGATTTTGAAACCTTTAATGACTTCTTTACCCGTGAACTTGAAGAGGGTGCTCGTACCATAGACAAAGATGAAAGCACACTATGTTACCCCGTTGATGGTGCAATTAGCCAGCAAGGTGATATTGTAGATGGCCAACTGATACAAGCCAAAGGGTTTGATTACAGTTTAACCTCATTGCTTGGTGGTGATGCTCAAACAGCAGAACCATTTCAAGATGGTAAATTCTCTTGTATCTACCTAGCTCCCAAAGATTATCATAGAATTCACATGCCAATGGCGGCCACACTGCGTGAAATGATTTACGTACCTGGCGAGCTATTTTCTGTGAATCCTTTAACGGCACGAAATGTTCCCGGGTTATTTTCACGTAATGAACGCGTTGTTGCGATATTCGATACTCAATTTGGTCAGTTAGCCATGGTATTAGTTGGTGCAACAATCGTTGCCAGTATTGAAACAAAATGGGCAGGTACAATTACACCGCCAGCAGGAAAAGATGTATTCCGTTGGAAGTACCCTACTTCAGGCGTTGATGCCATCACTTTTGAAAAAGGTGATGAAATGGGTCGATTCAAACTTGGTTCGACCGTAGTCAGTGCATTTTCACCAAACATGGTTGAATTTGAGGCCAATGCAGGACCAGGTACGGTCACTCGTTTAGGTGAGCTTTATGCTACCGTCAACGAAAAACAGCATTAGAAATAAAATTAAAACAAGAAGTTAACGTTAATAAAATAAAAAGGTTGCTCATTTATTCTCCACAAGATACGATTAAGTTCGTATCTTGTTACAATGTTCTACAAATTTTCACCTTTGTAAAACATGATTTTATCAATAAGCGAGTAAGCTCGAAAGGAAATGTAAATGGCGCGTGATAATTCTGCAGTAAAGCCTACCGAGGCTGAATTAACATTACTTAATGTACTATGGCAAATTGGTCCAGCAACAGTAAGACAAATCCACGAAACAGTTAGTACAACACAAAAAACAGGTTATACGACTGTACTTAAAATATTGCAAATAATGCATGAAAAATCTCTAGTGATTAGAGATGAGAGTAACCGAGCTCATGTTTATGCTGCAGCAAACAGTGAAATGCATACGCAATCTTCACTGATAAAAGATCTTATAAGTAAGGCTTTTGGTGGTTCAACATCTAAGTTAGTCATGAGAGCGATTGATGAATCAACCAGCGCTCAGGATATAGACGATATTCGCCAACTTTTAAATTCACTTGAAAAATAGAAGTAACTAAATTAACACATGCTTGAACATTTATTAGCAACGCCCTATTTTTATAGCTTAGCACTAACCTTATTGCACTTTTTGTGGCAAGGGGTATTGGTGGCTTTTGCTTTAAAAGCAGCTTTGTTAATAATTGACAAAAATAAATCACAATTACGATACGCACTCTCTGCAACGGCTATGTTTGCCAACTTAGTACTCGCGATTGTCACTTTTATTATCGTTTTCCCTGACGATGCAGTAATGCAAGCATCAAGTAATACGCCTATCGCATTAACAACCTTAGTTAACGAGTTAACACAAGATAATACCTTACTAAACTATCAAGAATTAATACCTTCACTTGTTGCGCATTCTTTACCCTTTATTTCATTATTGTGGATGGTCTGTGTATTATCACTAGCGGGTAAGTTACTAATAGAAATGCGCAATGTAAATAAATTGCCCACTCAGGGTAGTATAGTTCCTGAGCAGGCGTTATTAGCTCGATTTAATGAACTTGCTCAGCAAATAAGTTTAAAGAAAACCCCAAGACTACTTATCTCAATAAAGATAGATGTGCCAATGGCAATTGGTTGGTTTAAGCCCGTTGTGCTTATACCTGCTGGCATGGTAACTGGCTTAAATGCTGCTCAGCTTGAAATGCTTATGTTACATGAATTAGCTCATATTCGTCGACACGACTATCTTGTTAACTTCATACAAACAGTTATCGAGTTATTATTCTTCTTCCATCCTGGTGTTAGCTGGATAGCGAAACAAATGCGTAATGAACGTGAATACTGTAGCGACGACATTGCAGTACAACATTGTGGCGACCCCATTGCTTATGCACACACCTTAGCAGACACGGCTTCACTATGTGCAAATAGACATCATCACACTATTCCTAGCATGGCAATGGCCGCTTCTGGTGGTGATTTAAAACAACGTGTACTGCGCCTTGTTGACCATCATTGTGCACCGACTAATGATGTAAGCAAATGGTTTGCTGGTATCAGTATCTTTTTTGTTATTTTGTTCGTTATGAGTAATAAATTACTCACTTTTCCATACGCGCAAAAATGGAGTAATGAATTTCCTTGGAGCAAGCCAAGCACTAAACTAGCAACAGCTTCAAACAAGCCAAATAAAGATAAGGCTAATCACTTAAAGTCAGGAACAACTGCACTAGCTGATGATAGTATTGCCCAGCAATTATTAAGCAATCAAACGGTAGAGCAAACTACATCAGGTTTAGCAAACCAATATAACGTCGATACCCGTGAAGAGCCTTTACAAGTAAAAACTGATCCCTTAATTGTTGACACGTTTTCAGAAACTTCAGTAACAACAACCAATAAAAACCAAGATACCTTTTCTCGCGATATTTCTCGCGGCATAGAAAATAATACTGAAAATTTAGGTATTGTAGAGAAACAATTTGAGGATAATACTAGCTTGCAAAGTAACACAGTTATTGAGCAACCTATTATACGCACTAAGAGTAATGCAGCTAAAACAACACTCGCTTTAAAAACATCACCTTCTAAAAACAACGATGTTGCCAAGCAAGATTCGATAATTAATAAAGATAACGATCAGCTACTTAGCAATACGTTATTAAAAGAGCCTTCTAAATCAGCTATAACAACTTCAAATGAAGATAGCTCTAAACATCATGCACTGTTAACCTCTCAAACGAGTAAATCAATTAACTTAAGTGATAGCGCACCTTCTGCTATCGAGGTTGCTTTAGATTCAAGTAGTGCATTAACAACGCGTAATACCTTTGAAAACCCTTATCAAGATCAACTTAACGAACTGGGTTCTGAGCCCGTTGCAACAAAGGGCAATGATATTTTTGAAGGGTTAGCTAAATTTGATAAAATTCCTGCGTCGACATCTAGCTTATCAGTTGAACAAATAAAGCAACCTGTTTGGTACGAAGCTGAACAAGTTAAAACAGCTGATCCTGTCTACCCTAGTCTTGCCAAGCGCAAAGGTATTGAAGTTGAAGTGAAGGTTAACTTTACTATAGACGCACAAGGGAGTGTGAAAAATATTCAGTTTGTTCAGCAAAACAAAGTAAATTACTTTAAAAACTCTATCCGTTCTGCGATAAAAAAATGGCGATTTCTACCAGCAAAAATCGGTGATAAACCAGTAGAAAGCCAAATGTCTAAGATATTCTCGTTTAGTTTAAAAGGTTAAGACTACTTTCTGCCTCGCGTGTTATTCTGCTTAATCTTTTGCCACTTCTCTTTTTGCTCTGCTGTTAACACACTGTAGATTGCATGTTTTGTTTTTGCTTTGCTAAGTGCCCACTGTGCTGCAGTAGGTTGATATGCATTAAATAAAGCAGTAAAAGCATGTTCATCAAATACATCAGCATGGGTTAAGGCTTTTTGTTCTGCTTTCATTTGCTTTAAAGATGCCTGTAGTTCTTGGTTCTGCTCTTTTGCTGAAAGCTTAATCGCTTTAATTTGTTCTTTTTGAAAATCTGTTAAATCAAGCGCTTTAGCCATTCTTCTTAACTGCTTTCCATGATCTCTCTGCTGCATTTCATACTTGTGTTTTGTTTGATTATCACTACTCAACACTGCGTTATCATCAAAAGTTTGAGCTACTGAAATTTGGCTAAATAATAACGTGACCATTAACGCTACGGGTTTAAAGTTCATTTTAAATCTTTGTTTCATCATCTTTCCTCAATTAACTAATATTCGATATCTAGGTTTCGCTGAACTTTCGTGCTCTAAGCTTGTTTGATAAAAACTCAAAAGGTCAACAAGCCCTATTATATTTAAGGGAATGAAAAGAAACGCAAAGCAAATGTAAAGATTACGTAAAGTTTACTTTCACTGTGGGCGTAGATTGTTAGCTAAGGTAAACTAGACTTAACATGAGAGGTGGTTTTGAATAACAAACGTTTACTCCTAATTGATGATGATTTTGAGCTTGCAGAATTACTCACGGCATTTTTAGGTATGCATCAGTATACTGTAGATTGCTGCTATGATGGGCAGGCGGGATTAAAGCAAGCATTAGGTCACTCATACGACATTATTTTACTTGATGTTATGATGCCTAAACTTAATGGATTTGAAGTTCTAAAAGCGCTTGGCGACCAACATAAAACACCTGTATTAATGCTAACCGCAAAAGGCGATGATAACGACAGAGTATTAGGGTTAGAACTGGGTGCAGATGACTACCTTGCTAAACCTTTTCATCACCAAGAGCTGCTTGCTCGCATTAAGGCAATATTAAGACGAATAGCCATTACACAAGAGTTACATAACCAGCCAAATAGTGAGAAAACTCTACAAGTTAATGGTGTTGAATTAAACCATGCAACGCATCAAGTTCATTGCTATGACAACCCTCTTGAATTAACCAGTACTGAATATCAAGTTCTCAACATCTTGATGAATAGGCAAGGAGAGATTGTTAGCAAGTCACAATTATCTGAGCAGGTACTTGGAAGAAAGCTTGCCCCATTTGATAGAAGTATCGATGTTCATGTTAGCAATATCAGACGAAAATTATTACCTTACTGTGAGGTTGATAAAATTAAAACTATTCGTGGTGCCGGATACATCTTTTTATTAGGCGAACAAACATGAATTTAACGCTAATTAGACGATTACTTTCATCTTTCAATATTAAACTTTTTCTTTGGTTTTGGTTTATTACCTTAATTTCAATTATTACCACTCGATTTGTCAGCAGCCAATTGCTTAATGAAGATAATCTCAGCATCATTGCTCAACAAGTCGATAAAGGCGACCTTCGCTTATTAAATAGAGCAAAAATAAAACTACTTAAACGCCCTTTCATGCCATTAAAAGAAAACTTAGAACGGCCTGAACATCTTAGAAAAGGTTTCAGCTTATGGACACAGCATCGAGATGATAAATTAATTGTTAACAAGTTATCTAAGCAAAAAGATCGCTTTAATGACATCATTAAAAAGTACATTCAAACTCGAGAAGATAACACCTTACAATCGATTATATTCCATCATACCAGAGTGACAGGCCCCATCAGCATCCATTATAATAATCAAGATGTATTGTTATTCGTTGCAAAAAAATTACCCCGTAAAAGTTTTCAGCACTTCATTAAAAAAATGCCAATTTGGCTCAAATTAGCCATTCCTTTATTGGTTAGTTTCATCTTGTGTTGGATATTAGCTCGCTCGTTAAGTAACCCCATCCTAAAGATGAAAAACGCGACACTGCAAGTTGCTCAAGGCAATTTAACTACACGTGTTACAGGTCTTGATAACAGGCGTGATGAAATAGGCGAGTTAGCACATTGCTTCAATCAAATGGCGAGTAAACTTGAAACAAACATTAGTGCGCAACAGCGATTACTTGGTGATGTTTCCCACGAGCTTCGCTCTCCTTTAACTCGACTACAAATGGCTTTAGCGCTTGCACAACAAGAGGGAACCGATCAAGAGAAGTACTTTGAAAGGTGTCAGCATGAAATCAATCAACTAGATGAAATGATAGCCCATGTTCTGACATTATCGCGTTTAGAAAACACCTTTCAACCATTGAATATTACCTCTTTAAACTTATCACTTTTAATAGAGGACATTATCTCAAATGAGCAATTACTCGCAGAAGATAAGCAAGTAGTCATGTCATATCATGCCGAGAAAAACATCCTCATTGAAGGCGATAGCCATTTAATTCATGGCGCCATTACCAATGTACTGATTAACGCTATTAAACACAGCCCTGCCAATTCGATCATCTCAATATCATTAACGCAAAACCATGATCACGTCTCATTAATTATTACAGATTCTGGGCAGGGGGTTCCTCAAAGCGCTTTAACAAAAATATTCACCGCGTTTTATCGGGTAAATAGTGCTAGAGATAGAGAAAGTGGAGGTACAGGCTTAGGCTTAGCCATTGCCAAACAAGCTATCAATGCTCATCAAGGAAGTATTTTTGCAAATAACATTACACCAAGTGACACAAGGCAAAGTGGTCTTGCTGTTACAATTAAGCTTCCTAAAAAACAAGCTAAACAGTAAGATACCCTCATTAACACTGTATAGGATATTTTATGGCTATTGAAATTAGCTTCAGTAGTGAGCAACAATTAACTGAAAACCTTGCTACCGTTATTGCTGATTTTTGGCAAACAGGTCACTTTTCTCATTTTAAAGGTGTTGATCAAGTACGTATTAATTATGTCTATTTCATTAATGCAGCACATTCTAAAAAGATTATCATTGTACCTGGCAGGTGTGAAAGCTATCTAAAATATCAAGAATTAAGCTACGATTTATTTTTACAAGGATATAATATTTTTATCATTGACCATCGTGGTCAAGGTTTATCGCAGCGTTTACAGAAGAATTTACATAAAGGTTATGTTACTCACTTTCAAGACTATATTACTGATTTAAAATATTTTATTGAAGAAATTTCAGTCAAAGTAGATAAGACACCCACCTTTATTCTTGCCCATTCGATGGGAGCAGCCATTGCAACACGATATTTACAAGAAAAAACGATTTCGATAAACGCTGCGTTACTTGCTTCGCCTATGTTTGGTTTCAATACAGGAAGCCTTCCAAAATATTTCACGCAAAAACTGATTCAAGTAGCCAATTTTATTAATAAGAAAGTCAGTGAGCATGCTTGGTACTTTTTTGGCCAGAAAAATTACAATGTAATTACCTTTGAAGAAAACCATCTAACTCATTCAAAGCAACGCTACAGTGCCTTTGCAAACTTATATCAGACAACTCCTGACCTTCAGTTAGGTGGCGTTACTTTACAATGGCTTATTGAAGGTATTGAGGCACAAAAAGCGATACTGGACAACCTAGAACAAATCACAACACCTCTTTTAGTTTTACAAGCGAAAGAAGATACTGTGATAAATAACCAAGCTCAGCATATATTTTGCCAGCAATTAAACAATATTAAGCCACAATATTGCACATCAACTGAGCCTGTTATTATTGAAGGGGCTTATCATGAGTTATTTTTCGAGACAGACACCATTAGAAACCAAGCGATTAACCATTGTTTAGCGTGGTTTTCACTTCATCAATCAAGGTAGCGTTTTAACTTACTTGTTGTTCTAACTCGTTCTTAACAACGGAGCTTGGGTCATGATGAATAAATATTTCACATGGCTCAAATGCTTCAAGTAGCCTAGCTTCAATTTGGTCGCCAATTGCATGGGCTTCATATAAAGATAAATCATCATCTAACTCTAAATGAAACTGAATAAACCGTTGTGCTCCTGATTGTCTTGTTCGCAGTTCATGTATACCCCTAGCCTGGTTATTCTTCATAACAATATCTTTTATTTTCATTAAATCTTCATCAACTAATTCACGATCCATTAGTTGACCAACACTTTGGAAGATTATTTTTCCTGCACCTATTAATAGATAAATTGCCACAGCGATAGTAAAGGCACCATCTGCTTGCAACCAGATCCCTTGGCTGAGAAATATTGCAGCCAATACGCCTAAGTTTAAAAATAAGTCAGATTGATAATGTAATGCATCACCACTGATAATAATCGAACCTGTTTTTTTAATAACAAAGCGCTGAAAAACGACTAATAATAACGTTAGTACTATCGCGGCAACAGTAACCCAAATAGCCACTTCGCTTTTTACAATAAACTGAGGATTAATTAAACGAGACATACCACTAAAAATTAAAATAATGGCAGAACCAAGTACAAAGGCAGCCTGTACAAGCCCCGCTAAACTTTCTGCTTTACCATGCCCGAAACTATGCTCTTTATCTGCAGGAGCTAAAGCAAAACGTAGAATAACGATATTCATAACCGACGCAAATAAATCAAGAATAGAGTCAGTCGTTGACGCTAACATCGCACTAGAATCAGTAACTAACCATGCGTAGAGCTTAATAACAACAAGTAGCAATGCGACACTGGAGGAAAAGATAGCGGCTAACCGCACCCAAAATGCATAATCTTCTGAGGAAAGGTTGTTATTATCCAAGATACATAGTCCCTAAATCATTAAAAATTACAATGTAGCTTAATGGCTATATTTATATGCAGTATAGCGTTAAAAAAACCATAAATTAACCACCAAACAATAGCTAACATTCTAAAATACATGTTCTTTGGTTATACTAGCGAAATTATTAATTTACGTGATGACACTCATGCTCGACGTTGTTCTTTTTCAACCACAAATACCACCTAATACCGGTAATATCATTCGCCTTTGCGCTAATTCAGGCTTTAGATTACATTTAATTGAACCATTAGGTTTTGATTTAGATGATAAAAAGCTAAAAAGAGCCGGTTTAGATTACCATGAGTTTGCCGCTATTCAGCGCCATAAAAACTATACTGCGTTCTTAGAACACGAACAACCTGAGCGTGTTTTGGCTATCACCACCAAAACAACTAATTTTTACCATGATGTTTCTTTCAAGAAAGGTGATTACTTATTATTTGGCTCTGAAACCAGTGGTTTACCTGAAGATGTTCGCCAACAAATCCCTGATGAAGATAAAATACGTATTCCAATGCTTAAAGATAGCCGCAGTATGAATTTATCAAATGCTACTGCCGTTATTGTGTATGATGCATGGCGCCAACTTGGTTTTCCTAATGCTGTTTAGTGTACGAATTAAGACCAATCCGTATAAGAAAGCTATCTCTTAGCAAGAGGCTAAAGGCTCAGAGACACAAGTCTAACAACTTCAAACAATAATTTATCTTTTAACCTGAACTGAGGTTAAGTGCCTACGCCCATTCAGGCAAGGCATTAATTGCAGACAATGGTATAGCGCGTAAAAAGCACAAAAAAAGCCCTGCATCATTTTAATACAGGGCTTTCTCATAATTTATATTTATCGCTATTCAAATTTCTTATCTCTAGAAAGCAAATCAGCTGCAGCTAATTTAGCATTTTTTCCTTGATAAAGTACTTGATAGACTTGCTCAATAATAGGCATCTCAACACGATGACGTTGAGCCAGCATATACACTTCTTTAGTGTTTCGATAACCTTCAACAACCTGACCAATATCAGTCATCGCTTGTTCAACTTCAAGCCCTTGGCCTAATGCTAAACCAAAACGTCGATTACGAGATTGGTTATCGGTACACGTTAACACTAAATCACCCAAGCCTGCCATACCCATAAAGGTTGCTGGTTGAGCATTTAATGCTAACCCTAAGCGAGTCATCTCTGCTAAACCACGGGTAATCAGTGCTGTTCTAGCATTAGCGCCGAAACCTATACCATCAGCAATACCAGCCGCAATGGCAATAACATTTTTTACCGCACCGCCAAGTTGAACACCAATAAAGTCAGTGTTTGAGTAGACGCGAAAGCGCTTTTCACAATGCAGTAAATCAGAAATTTCAGCAACAAACGTTTCATCATTAGACGACAGTGAAATAGCAGTTGGTAAACCTGCTGCCATTTCCTTCGCGAAAGTTGGCCCTGATAACACAGCTAATGAAATATCTTCACCGAGTTCTTTTTGAGCAACCGTTTGCAACAAATCACCTGATTGCGGATCTAAACCTTTTGTTGCCCAAGCAATTTTAGTATCAGCCCTTAACAGTGGCTTTATTTGCTTTAGCATATCGCCAAACACATGGCTTGGTACCACTAATAATATTTTATCACTGGCTTGAACGGCTTCAGTTAGATCTTGCACTAAATGTAAACTTTCTGGAAATGTATATCCCGGTAAGTATTTAGCGTTCTCTCTAGTGGCAGTCATTTGCTCTACTTGAGTTGCGTCTCGTCCCCAAAGCAAAGTCTGATGACCATTTCTCGCTAAACAAATAGCTAAGGCAGTGCCATAAGAGCCAGCCCCTAGAACCGTAATTTTTGCAGATAAACTCATCGACAACCTGTGAAATGTTAGGCTAAAAATTAATGTGTTTCAGTACTCTCTGGTACATTAGCTTGCGCTTGAGCTGCTTGTTGTTGCACGTATGAAGCATATAATGCATCAAAATTCACCGGTGCCAAGTTAAATTGCGGGAATGAACCACGGTTAACTAAGTTTGCAACACTTTCACGCGCATATGGGAATAACGTTGTTGGACAGAATGCTCCAATTGTTTGAGCAATTTGAGTATCTTCCATATTAGCAATAGTAAAAATACCCGCTTGTTGAACTTCTGCTAAAAATGCAGTTTGACCTTCAACTGTCGCCGTTACAGTAACCGCTAAAACAACTTCAAAAGTATCTTCAGCTAACTTGTTAGAACGCGTATCTAAATCTAACTTAATTTCTGGCTGCCAATCTTTTTGAAAAATAGCTGGTGAGTTAGGTGTTTCAAAAGAAACATCTTTTGTATATACACGTTGAATCGCAAATTGTGGACCTGCAGCAGCGGCAGCTTGTTCTGTTTGGTTTTCTTCAGCCATGATGGGCTCCTAATATTTATATATCAAATCAAGCTTTTGCTTGTTCATTTAGTAATGGGTCTAACTGTTGGTTGTACTCTAAAGCCATAAGGTCATCGCAACCACCAACATGTTTATTATTTATAAAAATCTGAGGTACGGTATAACCACCTTGACTACGTTCTATCATTTTTTCACGCTGTTCAGGGTTAGCGTCAATTTTAATTTCATTATATTGAACTGACTTATGCGTTAATAATGCCAGAGCTCGCGTACAATAAGGACAATACGCTTTGGTATAAATATCAACTGTTGCCATTAATAACTACCTCAATTGTGTTCTTTAGTTTTTAGTTTTTAGTTTTTAGTTACAGGTAAGCCAGCGTTAATCCAAGCACTCATACCCCCTTTAAGGATACTTACTTTTCCAAAACCCGCTTTGAATAAATCATTTGCCACTTTTGCAGCAGTAATTCCTGCACTACACACTACAATGATGGGTTTATCTTTATGCTTTTCAAGGCTAGTAAAGCCATTTTGGCTTATTTTTTCATTAGATAAATTAACCGCATCTAAAATATGGCTAGTTTTAAATTCTTTTTCTGCGCGAATATCTAATGTCACACCTTCTTCACGATTCACTAAAAATGTTAAATCTTGAGGGCTAATTTGTTTAATAGGTGACATTTTCATTTTAATGGTTGTGACGATGATCATCACAACTAGTGCAACCCAAACAGCACTCAATACTGCATTATTACCCGCAAATGTAAGTAACTCTTCCATTAATCTCAACCGTAATTATCTTAAATTTTGAATCGGCACATTATACCCAAGTCTCTTAAAAATGCGAGCTTAACGCTGCCGATATCCCTTTTAGTAAATAGCCTTGGAACATTTCTTTGGTGAATAAGACTTTTCGAGCGTGTACAATGTCGCCAATTTAATCACTCACTCGCAATTAACGACACTGCAGGAAACTCTTATGGCGAATAAAAAATCAATGGTACTAATGATATTAGATGGCTGGGGCTATAGAAAAGACAGTAAAGCTAATGCCATTTTACAAGCAAACACCCCAGTGCTTGATGATTTAACCGCTAATTACCCAAACATGTTAATTAACACCTCTGGCATGGCTGTTGGATTACCTGAAGGTCAAATGGGTAACTCAGAAGTAGGTCATGTAAATTTAGGCGCAGGCCGAGTGGTTTATCAAGATTTTACCCGCATAACTAAAGCCATTGCTGATGGCGACTTTCAAACAAACACTGTACTTTGCCAAGCAATAGACAAAGCGGTAGCAAATAACAGCGCAGTTCATGTTTTTGGCTTATTATCTCCTGGTGGGGTGCATAGCCACGAAGAACACCTGTTCGCTACATTAGAATTAGCAAAACAGCGTGGTGCGAAAAAAATCTACTTACACGCATTTCTTGATGGTCGAGATACACCACCACGCAGTGCTCAAGCTTCATTAGAAAAAGCACAACAAGTGTTAGCTAACATAAGTGAAGAAAATGGTATTGAAGCACAAATTGCTTCAGTTATCGGTCGTTACTTCGCCATGGATAGAGATCAACGTTGGGATCGTGTTGAAAAAGCATACAACCTGATGGTTGAGGGCAAAGCAGATTACCAATTTCCTGATGCGGTATCCGCTTTAAAAGCGGCTTATGATCGTGATGAGAACGATGAGTTTGTCAGTGCCAGCGCAATTACTGATCAACAAAACAATACCATTGAAGTGAATGATAACGATGCCATGATATTCATGAACTTTAGAGCCGATAGAGCACGTCAATTTACCCGCTGTTTTACTGAACAAGCATTCGATGGTTTTAATCGTAACAAAGTACCAAACATTGCTGATTTTGTTATGTTAACTCAATACTCTGCTGACATTGATACTAGCTGCGCATTTGCGCCAGAAGCATTAAACAATGTGCTAGGTGAGTGGTTAGCGAAACATCAAAAAACACAATTACGCATTTCAGAAACTGAAAAATATGCGCACGTTACATTTTTCTTTAGTGGTGGCAAAGAAGACACCTTCCAAGGTGAAGAACGTATTTTAGTGCCTTCACCAGAGGTAGCCACTTATGATTTACAACCTGAAATGAATTCAAACTTGTTAACCGATAAATTAGTCGCAGCCATCGAGAGTGGTGAACATGATGTGATTATTTGTAATTACCCCAATGGCGATATGGTCGGTCATACGGGTGACTTTGACGCTGCGGTAAAAGCCTGTGAAGCGGTAGATTATTCGGTAGGAAGAGTTGTTGCTGCACTGAAGAAAACAGGCGGCGAATGTTTAATTACCGCTGATCACGGCAATGCCGAGCAAATGCTTGACGATACAACAGGTCAAGCACACACTGCACATACCTGTGAACCAGTACCACTCATTTATGTAGGTCGTCAGGCGATACCTGCAGAATCAGGTACGTTAAGCGACATTTCACCTACGTTACTGCACCTTTTAGGGATGGAGCAACCACAAGAAATGACCGGTTCTGTTTTAATGAAGCTAGCCAAGTAAGGTTTAAATCATTACACTCGGTAACCATGAGAAAAAATTGTTGTATATCCAAGTTTTGGCGAAAACCTAAAAAAAGCTCAATAACGAGAATAAGCTTGCTTTGCGTAAGCTTATTCTTTGCTAATGCTATGCCGTTCGCTGCAGAGAAAATTGACGCTAACGAAAAGGCACAACAAGAAAACAAAGCGAAACTCGAAAACATACAAAAGGCGATTGCTAAACAAGAATCAAATATTTTTGATACTAATAAAAAGCGAAGCGCCTTAGAAAAAGAGCTTAAACGTGATGATATGGCCATTGCTAAAGTCGCAAGAGCCATTAACAATATAGAGAATCAGCTAGTAGAGCGCCAGCAACAAATCAGTGTATTGGCAAAAGAAAAACAACAACTCACCCAAGAAAAAATTAAACAAGAATCCTTATTAGCCAAACAGTTACGTTCTGCCTACACCACTGGCCAACACGATTATTTAAAGCTATTACTTAATCAAGAGCAAAGCGAAAAAATTCAACGTACCGTAAGTTACTATCATTATTTAAATAAAGCGCGCATTGAAGAAATAGAGACGTATCAAACAACCATAGCGCAGTTATTAGAAGTCACTACTGCACATCAAGAAAAAATTGAACAACTTGAGCAACTAAAAGTCAGCCAAAATCAACAAGCGAAACTACTCAAAAGCACTAAAGCTAAACGTAGTAAAACCTTAGCCAACTTAAGTAAGCAGTTACTATCTAGTCAACAGCAATTAACTAAACTAAAATCTGAAGAAAATAACTTAAACGCTGCGTTACAAAAGCTAAGTCAATTAATACAAGCTGAAATAAGCCTCACCGGGTTAAGTAAATTAAAACGAAAATTATCTTGGCCAGTAAAAGGGCGAATGCTCCATCGTTTTGGTAGCCGAAAGCAAGGCTATTTAACCTGGAAAGGGATGATGATATCAGCCCCTATTGGCAGACAAGTGCAATCAATTCATAACGGTACAATTTTATTTTCAGATTGGCTTAAAGGTTATGGTTTATTAACGGTAATTGACCATGGCAATGGCTATATGAGCTTATATGCTCATAATCAAACACTTTTAAAATCTGTTGGTGATCGAGTAGAAACCGGAGAGCCAATTGCGTTAGTTGGACAAAGTGGTGGCCAAGAACAATCGGGGCTCTATTTTGAAATTCGTCATCGCGGTAAAGCGGTTAATCCTAAGCTATGGTGTAAATAGGTCGTTTTAATGTTACCGTTTATCTGTTTCCCTATCTTCTTATATAAGAGCTATTTATCAATATGAAAAAAATACTTTCTGCCCTGCTCTGCTATTGCCTTTTGTCTTGTTCTACCCTAGCGAATTCACCTGCTAGAGTCGCCATTATTATCGATGATATGGGATACCGCTATACCGACAAACATGCATTAAGCCTACCGGGAGATATTACCTATTCAATATTGCCCCATACCACTTTTGGCAAAAAATTAGCTGTTGCGGCCAATGAAAATCATCATGAAGTGCTTTTGCATATTCCGATGGAAGCAACCAATGGCAAAAAATTAGGCCCTGGCGCTTTAACCATTGATATGGATGAAAGGGCTATTTATCAAAGTTTACAAAAGTCATTTGAGGAAATTCCATTTGCCATAGGTATTAATAACCATATGGGAAGTCGGCTAACTGAGTTATATGAGCCAATGGCTTGGACGATGTTATTTTTAAAACAAAATGATTTGTTTTTTCTAGATAGTAAAACAAGCCCTAAATCTCAAGCAGAGCAAGCAGCAAAAGACTTCGGTGTACCCGTTAAAGCTCGTCATGTTTTTCTAGACAACCAATTAGACAGTGAATATATCAAAGGGCAGTTTTTAGAGT
Source organism: Colwellia sp. RSH04 (assembly GCF_003545765.1). Classification (GTDB taxonomy): domain Bacteria; phylum Pseudomonadota; class Gammaproteobacteria; order Enterobacterales; family Alteromonadaceae; genus Colwellia. The sequence goes on from NZ_QXIO01000003.1 coordinate 375,641, forward strand.
TGATTCAATTGGCAAATAAGCGTCAAATTGCCATTGCTATTGCACACCCTCACCCAGAAACTATTGAGAATTTACAGCAACTCATCCCTACCTTAGCGCAATATAATATTGAGCTAGTGCCACTTTCACGCTTATACCCTACAAACTCACTAGCAAAACACAGTGGAATGGTTAGTGAGTAAGAGGTGATTTTTCTGATATTGGCAATAACCTTATAGGGGTTGTATTGTTAATGACTTCCTCATTACAAAGAAATATCATGCTCTTGTAATAATTGATGTAAATACTTAACAGGTATAGCATAAGTAATACCGCTCGGCTTTTCGATAACGGCTTCCTTAGTCTCTTGCACAAAGACTTTATTAATAACGCCAACCACTTCACCTGTTTTTTGATCATACATAGCACTACCACTATTACCCGGATAAGCCGTTGCATCTAACTGGTAAACTAAATATGGGTTTCGTAAACTCTTTAGCATTTTAATACTAATTTGCCCTGCTGATGGCACGGGCACAATAGTAGGTGTAGTACTAGCAATAATCCCTCGATGAGTTACAGGATATAGCCCTAGAACAGCACCGATAGGAAAACCAGTAAAAGCAATAGAAGTGCCATCTGGAATAAAGGCACCTTGAGCTAACGTTAGCGCAGGTAATCGCGCTCCTTCTAATTTAAGTAGCGCCAAATCATAACGCTGAGATGTTGCAATAGTCTCTGCTTGCCTAACTTTAGCTTCTCTACCTGAGCCAATAAAAACGGCCATTTTTTGCAATAAGGCATCATCAAGCATTTCAGGTAATACATGTGCATTCGTGACAATATAACTTCCATCACCAATAACAAACCCTGTGCCTCGTAATACATTCTGCGGCCTGCTAGTAGGTGTATGAGTACCAATACCGACAACAGACGGTTTCACTTTAGCAACAACCGTCACTAAATCAGCCTGACATTGAAAGCTTACTAGCATAGCAACTAGTACTATCCATTGAACTAAACGTTCCATGTTTCTCCACCCTTAGACCTAACGATCTCGTTGTATTCACTTTTCTTATGTTCAGTTTCGCAAAATTACCAAGATTGTCCATAATTAATACCAAGATACCCATAGGTTACTTGTTAATTATCGATGACTTCACTGTTAACTCATTTTAGCACTAAAGCATATGATAAAGGTCATGCGCTGCTTAGTTAATGGATTAAGGAGACTAAATGAAAAAAAGCATTGTCCCTATTTTTGCTGGTGGAGGCACAAGGCTGCCTGCGCATTTAGGGGTGCTCAAAGCATTAGAGATTCTTGATGTTCCTTTTACCGATCTGGTCGGTGTTTCAGGTGGTAGTATTATCGCTAGCTTTTATGCCGCTGGATTATCAATTAATGACATCAAAAAAATAGCCTTGCAAACAAACTACAATGAATTTAGAGAGTTTTCTCTGGTTAAATTAATTCGACATGGGGGCTTGAGTTCTGGGGATGCTTTCGAAAAATGGGTAGATCACCATTTACAAGGTAAAACATTTAGCCAATTATCAATGAAACTTCATGTAGTTGCTACCGATGTCACTAATGGTAAACCCGTTATATTCGATGCAGAACGTACACCCGATATGAAAGTCTCTCAAGCAGTGCGCTTTTCTATGTCAATTCCACTAGTTTTTAGTTTTAAACCCTTTGGCAAACGTATTATGGTTGATGGAAGTATTCTTTCAGAAGATGCCTTGCATCGAGATTGGGATCATCAGGGTACACCCGTTCTATGTTTTCGATTACGCGGTGAACATGAATACGACAGTTTAAATGTGAATGGTTTCTTTCCAATATTTAATTACGTAACTTTGCTTATTAGAACATTCATGACTACTATTTCACGCGAATACATAAATGATACTTTTTGGCATAATACTATTGTAATCAATATAGGTGAGTACTCTGCGGTTGACTTTAAAATGAATAAAGAACAAAAACATGATTTATACAAAGTAGGATTACAAACAGCCCTAGAAATAGTACCGATTAAACTTGCCTATAAACACACCTAATCACGAGCCAACTTAAGCTTCTCTTTAAAGTTTTTACTCAAACAATTACTTGCTTGATACGCAAAATCATTGCCATAATACCTGTAGGATAATTTTCTACGATTTAGGGCCTTTCGATCTAAGTCATCAGGATGATAAATGCTTAACTATATTCATGAACTGATCAGTCAACGTGCTGAGTTAACACCACGTTCAACAGCATTGCAAGTCAAAGAAAACAGGCTTAGTTATCAGCAATTACATCTTCAAGTTCAAGAATTCTCTTGCTATCTAGCTCGTTTTTCTAAACCTGAACAACGTATTGGTATCTATCTTAATAAAAATATAGAAAATGTTGTCACTATGTTCGCTTGTTCAGTCGCTGAACTCATTTTTGTGCCAATAAACCCCGTGTTAAAGTCTGCTCAAGTTCAACATATTGTTGATGACTGCCAAATTCAGACCTTAGTAACAAACAAAGCAAGGTTGGCAGGTTTAGCTAAGGTACTGCCATCACTAAGCTCAATAGAAAATATAATCATCATTGATGCTAATTCAACAGACATTGAAGAATTTTCTGATAATTTTCCAATCATTAATTTCACCGAATGGCCAAAAAACGTAACGGCTATAGAGTCGAGTCTACCAAAGGGTAGAGATCGCTCTTCTCATGATCTAGCTTGTATTCTTTACACCTCAGGAAGTACTGGTAACCCTAAGGGGATTATGATCAGTCATCACAATTTAATTTTGGGTGCGGAGTCAGTAAGTCAGTATTTACAAAACACTGCCAAAGATAAAATTCTTGCCGTACTGCCATTAAGCTTTGATTACGGTTTAAACCAACTAACCTGCAGTTTTTTAGTCGGGGCACAGTGTATTTTACTTGATTATTTATTTGCTAAAGATGTCATAAACGCAATTGAAAAGTATGATATTACAGGCTTAGCAGCTGTTCCTGCTCTCTGGTCACAATTATGTCAAATTAATTGGCAGCAGCAACAAGTAAAGTCTATACGTTACTTTACTAATTCTGGTGGTGTATTAGCACAGCAGCACCTTGACATATTACGAACTAGAATGCCAAAGGCAAAACCATTCCTTATGTATGGCTTAACGGAGGCATTTCGCTCAACATACCTTTCGCCTGATGAAATAGATAAGAGAGTCGGCTCTATAGGTAAAGCGATTCCCAATGCAGAGATTAAAGTATTACGCTCAGATGGATCAGAATGCGATGTAGGCGAAGAAGGTCAACTCGTTCATATTGGCCCATTAGTCACTTTAGGTTATTGGCAGAACCCTGCTAAAACGAAAGAGCGTTTTAAGCCCTATGGCAATGCCAATAACATTGCCGTGTTCTCGGGTGATTATGTCAAAAAAGATAGCGATGGCTTCTTATATTTTGTTGGCAGACACGATGAAATGATAAAAACATCAGGTTATCGTGTAAGCCCTAGCGAAATTGAAGAATGCTTATCTAGCTTAAGCGTAGTATCAACTGCCGTTGTCTTTGGCAAGCCTGATAGTCATTTAGGCCAATTAATTATTGCGCAAGTTCAATTAGCAGAACAACATAAATCAGCTCATGAGTTAACGGCACTAAAGCAAGAAATTAATCAAACATGCAAAAAACAGCTTGCTAACTATATGCAACCCCATGAGCTCTATTTTATTGATGAATTTCCAATCAATGCTAATGGTAAAATTGATAGAAATAAAGTGCGATTAAACTACCTAGCCAACTTGTAAGCAGCTAAGATGAGTGAGTAACATTTTGACAATGAAAACAGATAATAAAACTATGGCACATCAACACAATTTTACTATACAAAATAACGCTATTTCAGTGGCTGACCATTCAATTGATCATATTGCCCAAATGCTAGGTGGTACGCCATTTTATGTTTATGATAAACAACAAATTATCGATAGAATCGACGCTTTAAAAGTCTTATTACCTCCTCAAGTCAAGTTGCACTATGCAATAAAAGCAAACCCACTGCCAAGCCTAGTACACATGATTGCACAGCATGTTTCTGGTTTTGATGTTGCGTCAACTCAAGAAATGCTACTAGCATTACAAACCAATATTTCTGCAACAGACATTAGTTTTGCAGGTCCTGGTAAAACAGAGCAAGACTTACGTTCAGCTATCATAGCTAATGTGACTTTGCATGTAGAATCAACAAACGAATTATCATCTATTCAAACAATTGCGAGTAGCTTGAATAAAAAAGCCAACATCGCTATTCGCGTAAATCCATTGTTTGAATTAAAAGCTTCAGGAATGAAAATGTCTGGAGGCTCGAAACCTTTCGGCATTGATGAAGAGCATATTGACACCATTCTTCAAGAGATAGATCACACGGTCATCAAACTTTGCGGCTTTCATATTTATTCAGGCTCGCAAAACCTCAATGCCGATGCGCTTATTGAGTGCCAAAAGCAAACGCTTTCGTTAGCCAATAATCTGGTTTCTTTAGCACAGCAACACAATCATAAACAGTTAATTTACATCAACATAGGTGGCGGCCTAGGCGTACCATATTTTAGTCATGAAAAACCTTTAGCAGTAGACAAGGTTTTTCAGCATTTAACTTCAGCATTGACCCAATACCAAAGTAACTTAGCTAACATCGAAATTGTTATCGAACTTGGGCGACACTTAGTCGCTGAAGCTGGGTTATATGTCACTAAGGTTATCGACAAAAAAGAATCGCGCGGGCAGCAATATCTTGTCTGTGATGGGGGGTTACATCATCATTTAGCTAATTCAGGAAACTTTGGGCAAGTGATTAGAAAAAACTATCCTGTAAGGCTTGAGCAACAGCACACTCCCATTGATGACTCGACCGAAACCGTCTCGGTAGTTGGCCCTTTATGCACTCCTCTTGATATTTTGGCAGAAAAGGTAACACTACCTACAGCCAACATAGGAGACTACTTTATTATTTTTCAATCAGGTGCTTATGGTGCATCAGCGAGTCCAGTTAACTTTTTAAGTCAGCCTGCTTTAAAAGAAATTTTATTATAACAAGGTTAAATAGGTGTATTTTTTGAGCTTATAATACGGCTATCTGCAAGGAAGCAGCTATACTTATATTAGTTAATTTTGTCAGTAGTTTTTATTTTGGTTGTAACCTAATTTAGGTACAGGATAAACCTGTGTAAATAATATTCTATGGAATAATAATGAATTGGAACAAGCGCCTATTAAAAACTCCCGTCCTTGGTGATATCACCAAGAAAATTGTTTCAATTAAAGCAAGCAGAGAAGCGCACAGCATTGCTGATCACTTTACCCAATTTCTGCAACCGCAAATTGCCACTAGCGAACAATTAAGAAGTGAGGTATTCAAAATTAGACACAACGTCTATTGTGAAGAACTTGCCTTTGAAAAGATTCAAGCAAATGGTGAAGAAAAAGACGAGTTTGATGACCAATCAATTTTCTCACTCATTAAACATAAACCTACAGATACTTACACCAGCTGTGTACGCTTAGTAAAAGCTAGCGGCCCTGGGGAAAAACTACCCATTGAGAAGTATTGCTTAGATTCAATCACTAATACTAACTTAAGTCCAGAACGCTTTAATCGCGCAGAAATAGCCGAAATATCACGTCTTGCAGTAAAAGCTGACTTTAGACGACGCCAAGCAGATCAATTTAAAGGCTCTAGCACTGGTGTCATTAGCGAAATTACCTATTCTGAAACTGAATTACGTTGCTTTCCTTTTATAGCCATTGGCTTATATATGGCAGCTGCTACCATGGGGATGAATACAGGCATTCGACATGTTTACGTGATGATGGAGCCTAGATTAGCTCGAAGTATGAAATTTATAGGGATTACTTTTCAACAATTAGGAGCGCCGGTTGAGTATCACGGTTTACGAGCTCCCTATTATATTAGCCCCGATATTTTTATGAAAAATTTATCACCGGGATTTAGAAGCTTATATCAAACTATCGAATTAGATATTTGCCAGCAACTCGAACAAGTTAACTAGAAGTAACTAATACGGACTATTAACTCGCCCTCTACTGCATTAGACATAATTATGGAGCTTATGAATGTCAGCAACACTACTGAAAACTCTTGAAGAAAACTTATCAAATTCAACCATAATCTCTAATGACAAAGCTGTATTAAATATCTACCTTCAAGGCACAGAGGGATTAGAAAAGTTAAACGGAAAAAATCGTGAACTTATTGCTGTAGTGAAAGTAGCAGAAGCGAACGATATCAAATTACTGTTAGATTTAGCGAATAAATTAGCAACGAATCCTAAAGAAAAATTTACTCTTTATCCGATTAGTACAGGAAATAATTGGGGTTATGGCACTAGTCAGCCTGCTAGTTTAGAAAAAAATATTATTTTAGTAGATTTAAGTGCGTTAACCACGATTAGCGAATTTGATCATACATTAGGATTAGTGACACTTGAGCCAGGGGTAACCCAGCAGCAACTCAGCGATTATTTACTGCAACATAACTATGATTATATGGTTCCAGTGACAGGCGCTGGCCCTAACTGTTCAATATTAGCTAATGCCTTAGAAAGAGGTTATGGCATTACACCTTATACCGATCATTTTGGTGCGGTAATCAGCATTCATGGTTACTGGGCTGATGGCACCCCTTTTCAATCAGCGATTTGTGAACTTGATAAATCAACGGACAAATTTGTTGATAAAACCTTTAAATGGGGCTTAGGACCTTATTTAGATGGTTTATTTACCCAATCAAATTTTGCTATAGCGACTCAAATGACTATTCGGTTAGCTAAATTAAAACCCGAATTTACTTCATTCTTTATTCAAATTGAAGATGATGCATTGCTTGAAAAAGTGATTCCATTAATTCGTCAAACATTACAAGATTATGAAGGCATAGTAGGTTCAATTAATCTCCTTGATCAACGGCGTATTCTTTCAATGTTCGCTAAAAACCCTCATGCAAGTAAGCAATATAATTTAACGTCTAATGAAGTGAACATGTTAGCAAAACAACAAAATGCCCCTTGCTGGACTGTTATTGGTAGTATCTATGGTAGTAAAGGTGTTGTTAAGGTCGTTCAAAAAGAGGTTGATACAATATTCAAACAAATACCGTGTAAGCGCATTTTTTCAAATAGCCTTTTGATTACTCTGCCTAAAAAAATCATTAATTTAATACCTCGATGGCTAATTAAACGAGTTAATTTGCTATCGATGGCAGCCGAACAGCTAGATTCTTTTGATAAGGGCAAAGAAATAATGCTTGGTAAGCCGAATACTGTTGCTTTAAAGCTTGCCTATTGGCGCCATAATAACGCTGCATCGTTTGATAAAAGCAGCTTGTCACCTAGTGAAGATAGCTGTGGTTTATTATGGTATGCTCCTTTAATAACGATGAAAGCAAGCCATATGCGTGAATTTGTCTGTTTTGTTCGCGACGTTTGCCCAAAATACTCTATTGAACCTTTTATCACTTTCACAAATTTAAGACATGACTGTGTCGATAGCACAGTACCTATCGTTTTCGACTCATCCAACCCTCAGGCGGTTAAAGATGCACATGCGTGTTTAAAAGAGTTAGTGACCATCGGTCTCACTAAAGGCTTTGTTCCTTATAGACTCAATATAGATCAACAACAATGGTTGCTCGATGAAAAAACTGATTTTTGGCAAACAGTAAATAAGCTCAAAAAAGCGCTTGATCCTAACGACATTCTTAGCGTAGGACGTTATAACCCAAGATAAAATAGAAGCCCACAAAAAAAGCTGCCATTTGGCAGCTTTTAAACGGTGATAACACATCACATACTAAGCTTGTATGCGAGTAATATCAGCACCTAATTTTTGTAGTTTATCTTCAATGCGTAAATAACCACGATCTATATGATAAATTCTATCAACTTGAGTGGGCGATTTAGCCACTAAGCCTGCAATAACAAGGCTTGCTGACGCTCTTAAGTCTGTTGCCATCACTTGAGCACCATGTAATTCTTCAACACCTTTCACAATAGCGGTATTGCCTTCTAGGGATATATCAGCACCCATGCGTTGCAATTCAGGAACATGCATAAATCGATTTTCGAAAATAGTTTCAATAACCGTGGCGGTTCCTTGAGCAAGTACATTTAGCGTCATAAATTGGGCTTGCATATCGGTAGGAAAGGCAGGATGTGGAGCCGTTCTTACATTGACCGCTTTTGATGGTACAGGCATATTTAATTCTATCCAGTCTTCACCGGTCGTAATTTCTGCACCTGCTTCTTGTAGTTTACTCAATACCGCTTCCATTGAACTTGGGTCGGTATTTAAACATTTGATATGACCTTGTGTCACTGCAGCTGCGACAAGAAAAGTACCTGTTTCAATGCGATCAGGCATGACTCGATATTGAGAACCATTGAGTTCACTTACGCCTTCAATAACTAAAGTGTCTGAACCTGCACCTGAAACTTTCGCTCCCATGCTGATTAGACATTCTGCTAAATCGACAATTTCAGGTTCTCTTGCTGCGTTCTCAATAACGGTTGTCCCTTCAGCTAAGGCAGCAGCCATCATTAAATTTTCAGTACCCGTAACACTAACTGTATCCATGAAGATGTTAGCACCTGCTAAGCGACCTTCTTTTTTAGCCACAATATAGCCATTTTCAACGTCAATATCAGCGCCCATTAGTTTTAGGCCTTGAATATGCAAATCTACCGGTCTTGCACCAATAGCACAACCACCAGGTAATGACACTTCAGCATGCCCCATACGAGCAAGTAAAGGCCCAAGGACCAATATAGAAGCACGCATCGTTTTAACTAAATCATAAGGGGCACGACATAAATCGATTGTTGAAGCATCGATAGATAACTGATCTTCTGAAAGCCATTCAGTTTTCGCACCTAGCTGAGTTAGCAATTTTACCGTTGTTAATATATCGTTCAACCGTGGAACATTAGAGAAAACTACGGGTGTTTTTGATAATAATGCTGACATTAAAATAGGCAGGGCTGCATTCTTTGCCCCAGATATAACAACGTCGCCGCGTAGTGGATTTCCACCAATAACTTTAAATGCGTCCAAAATAACTTACTACTTACTTAAAAATTAAAAACCAGAATTAGTATACACAATGAGATATAAATTAACTGTTAAATAATTTATCACGTTGCCATTGTTGCTTGTTAAACGTTTTCACTGAAACAGCGTGAATTTTACCTTCTTGAATAATATCAGCTAAAGGGGCTAATACAGCTTGTTGACGCTTCACACGGCTCAACGAATCAAATACATCACTTACAGCAACAATACTACATTGTGAACCATCAAAGTTTACATTCAATTCATCAAGTTCTAGTGCATCACTGATTAATTGCTTTACTAGCGCTTCTACTTCATTTATTTCCAAGGTTTTCTCCTAAAATTTTTTACTCAAATCAGTATAAGCACTCTTTACTTATACTCAATATATTTCTTTAGCATTATTTTATGGGTAACAACCCATTAACACCACTAAGCTGTATCAAATTAATTAATTTAGCTGGTAATTGGGTGAACTCAATACGACTTGAACGAGCCTGTGCTTGTTCAAGTAAATATAATAACCAAGCAAGTCCTGCTGTATCTACCGTGTTTAATGCTGACAAGTCAATTAAAGTGTAGTCATTCGCCCATAGTAAATCTAACTCATCGCTTGAAATGCTCAATAAGGTATGACGAGTAAGATCACCATAAAACTTAGCATTATGGTCGCTAATTTGTAAGTTAATCTCTAACAAATGTTATCCCTTTTTTAAGGCTTCGCGGCTTTTTTTGAGAGCTGTAGATTTACTGTCTTTAAAGACAATATCTCGCTCACTTTTCTTTTTCAGCATCTCGGTAACATAAGGTAAACCTTTTTGTCTGATAAGGCTGCCAAGCTCAGCTTGCTTCGAGTCAAGTAGACTTATACCTTCTGCTACCATATCGTATGCGGACCATTTTTGTGATTTTTTACTTTTTCTTACTTTGAAGGCAACATCAATATTATCTCTTCCAGGCATCACGACGACGGTACTTACAGCAACAATTCTTTTATCTGAAAAATCACGCGCGGGGGCAAACTTAACTTCTTGATTCTCATATAAAGTAAAAACTTGCGCATATGATGTGACTAAGTACTCTTTAAAAACGGGTACGAAAGCACGTCGCTCTTCGTCTGTGGTTTTTCTAAGATGCTTACCTATAACTTTAAATGCTGAATATTTATAGTTTACGTAAGGCATTAATTCCTCACGGACAATATTTTTTAGTAAATTTGGGTTTTCTTGAATGGCTTGCTGTTCATCAGCAAAGCGTTGAAAGGTTATGCCGGCAACTTCTTTGATCATATTATACGGATTTGACTGATCAGCTAACTCTTCACTTGCCCAACTATTATTAATGCTTACGAGTAAAAAAAAGCTAGTAACAACACTTGTAAACCAGTGCGCTGCTTTTTTAATTACGATGCGTTTTGAAAAAATATTCATTGCCTTTCTCTTGTTACTCATTATTCGTCACCACTTCCTTGGCTAAATAAAAACTGTCCAATTAATTCTTCTAGTACTAAAGCGGGTTTAGTATCTTCAATAAAATCACCCGGTTGAAGTGTATCTAGTGATTCATCAATAAAGCCTGGTTGTAAGCCAACATATTGTTCACCGAGCAAACCTGATGTTAGTATTGCGACAGAGGTTGCTTCGGAGAAATTATTGTAATCAGTGTAAATTTCTAAAGTGACCACTGGGGTATAATCTTCATCATCAAGTGATATATCACTCACTCGACCAACCACTACGCCACCAACTTTTATCGGTGAACGTACTTTTAAACCACCAATATTATCAAATTTTGCAAATAAGTTATAACTTGCACCGCTTCCCGCAATTCCAGAATTTGCAACTTTTAAAGATAATGCCAATAGTGCGGCAATACCTAATGCAACAAAAAAACCTACCAATAATTCAACTTTTTTAGACACCATGTCTTCACCAATACTCTTTTTAAAATCATCAGTTAACGTGACTGCTAACTATATAAACACTTATTTAGTAAACATAAGCGCTGTTAAAATAAAATCTAATCCCAGAACGAGTAGGGATGAATGTACCACAGTCGCTGTGGTTGCTTTACTTATACCTTCTGATGTTGGTTCACAGTCATATCCCTTATAAACCGCTATCCAGGTTACAACAAAGGCAAAAACTAAACTTTTAATAACGCCGTTCATTATATCTTTATTAAAATCGACTTGATCCTGCATGACTGACCAAAATGTCCCTGAGTCAACACCTAGCCAGTCAACCCCTACTAAGTGCGCACCCAAAATACCTACCATAGAAAATATTGCGGCTAATAAAGGTAGGCTAATAAAGCCAGCCCAAAACCTTGGCGCAATAACACGTCTTAACGGGTCAACGGCCATCATTTCAAGGCTAGATAATTGTTCGGTCGCTTTCATTAGCCCTATCTCTGCTGTTAAAGCAGAACCTGCTCGGCCAGCAAATAATAATGCCGCAACCACCGGCCCTAATTCCCTTAATAAAGACAAAGCAACCATAGGACCAAGGCTAGCCTCAGCACCATAACCCACTAAAATGGTATACCCTTGTAAAGCTAAAACCATACCGATAAAAGCACCTGATACCACAATGATAACCAGCGACATAACACCAACACTATAAAGTTGCTGTAATAATAAAGGTAAACCTTTTCTTGGGTTTGGTACGTGCATTAAAGCTGAATACAACGTAATTACCGCCCTACCAAGCCCACTGACTTGTGCAATGGTATTTCGACCAAGCTGTTCTAGTTTCTTTATCATTGTGAATTACTGCCTAACTGCTTTGGGTCATTCGATTTAACTAATTCGCTTTGATAGTTAGATGCAGGAAAGTGAAAAGGAACGGGCCCATCAGATTCTCCTCGCACAAATTGCTGAACTAAAGCAGATTGATCTGCGCGAATCTGCTCAGGTGTCCCTTGACCAATGACTCGCTGCTCAGCCACGATATAAATATAATCGGCAATACTCATCACTTCAGGTACATCATGAGAAACAACCACAGACGTTAAACCTAAAGCATCATTTAATGAACGTATCAATCGTACAATCACTCCCATTGAAATCGGATCTTGCCCTGCAAAAGGCTCATCGTACAATATTAGCTCTGGATCTAATGCAATAGCTCTCGCTAATGCGACACGCCTAGCCATTCCCCCTGAAAGCTCACTAGGCTGTAAGTGCCTAGCTCCACGAAGCCCTACAGCTTCTAACTTCATCAATACAATTTTTTCAATAATATTTTCAGGTAATTGCGTATGCTCTCTGATTGGAAATGCAATGTTGTCGTAAACACTCATATCCGTAAACAAGGCACCGCTTTGAAACAGCATACTCATACGTTTTCGAGTTTCGTACAGATCACTTCGAGAAAGTTTCGGTATATTTTTTTCTTCAAAAAATATGTTACCGCTGTCTGGTGTTAATTGACCACCAATCAACCTCAACAACGTTGTTTTGCCTATACCACTTGGACCCATGATAGCTGTCACTTTCCCCTTTGGAATAGACAGGCTTATATCATTATAGATAATCCGTTCACCGCGGCTAAAAGTAAGATTTTCAATTTTAACTAAATTTATTGAAGGCAATGGGTTTGTCATTTATTTAACATCAATGTTATTAAAAAGGAGTAGTACAAGCATTATGGTTGTTGATTTTACCTGAGCAGTAACAATTGTTCATTAGAAATAACGCAATTAACGAAGATTTAATGTAAGAAAAGTCATCTTATTTGTAAGTAAATGATCATTTTTCCAATCTAATTGCTTAAAAGTAAGGCACAATTACAATTTTTTACGGCTAATAGGCATTATTTACTTTTTTTTTGCTGCGCAACCAGCGACAATTTACCCCTTATACCAATGCTAATTGGTATCACCCGTGGAGTTTTAAATGTTACTACAAGTTTTTATATTAGCGATGTCTTTAGTTGCTCTGGTATGGAGTGCTGACAAGTTCGTCTTTGGCGCTTCTTCGCTAGCCAGAAATTTAGGTGTATCGCCAATGATAATTGGCTTAACTATTGTTGCCATGGGGTCTTCTGCGCCTGAAATGATGACTGCGGCAACAGCCTCTTTGCAAGGCACTCCTGATTTAGCGATAGGTAACGCTATAGGCTCAAATATAACCAACATTGCTTTAGTGCTTGGTATAACCGCATTATTGCAACCGTTAACCGTTTCTTCTCAAACAGTTAAACGGGAAATCCCCTTAATTCTAATTATTTCTGCGATTGCTTACTGGATTCTTTTCGACCAATTTTTCAGTTTCAGTGAAGGGTTAGCGTTAATCATTGGCTTTTTTATCTACATCGCTACCTTACTTATCATCACAATAAAAAGAACCAAAGGTAAGAAAAGTGACGACCCCTTAATTATAGAAGCAGAGCAAGATGTGGCAGAGCCCGTCGAATTAAAGTTTTCTATTATGTGGCTTATTATTGGACTCATCGTATTACCCACAAGTGCAAGTTACCTTGTTGATTCATCAGTTTTCATTGCCAAAAGCTTTGGCATTAGTGACTTAGTGATAGGGTTAACCATTGTCGCAATTGGTACAAGCTTACCAGAGTTGGCGGCTTGCCTAATGAGTATTATCAAAAAAGAAGATGATCTCGCCCTAGGTAATATTATTGGCTCAAATATATTCAATATATTGGCAGTATTATCATTAGCAGGTTTGATTGCACCAGGAAACATTGATGCACTCGCCGCTACTCGCGACGCTCCCTATATGTTAGGCGTAACCTTATTACTGTTTGTATTATGTTTTAGTCGAAAGTTCGGTTACTTTAGAATAACAAGAGCAAAAGGCGCATTATTATTGCTCACCTTCATTGCTTATCAAGTATTACTTTTTAACCAAGTTAATAACTAAAAAAGAACCGCTTTTATGAAAGATTTTAAACAATTAGCAAAAAATGTTATTCATATCGAGCAACAAGCGATCGCCGAATTATTACAATATATTGATGATAAGTTTGAGCAAGCGTGTCAACTTATGTATCACTGTAAAGGAAGAGTAATCGTTATTGGCATGGGTAAATCTGGCCATATCGGCGGAAAAATAGCCGCTACCCTTGCAAGCACCGGCACCCCAGCTTTCTTTGTACACCCCGGCGAGGCCAGTCACGGTGATTTAGGTATGATAACTAGTGATGATGTCGTGCTAACCATTTCTAATTCAGGTGAAACACACGAAGTATTAGCAATTATCCCTGTGATTAAGCGAATAGGTGCAAAACTTATTTCTATGACTGGCAATGAAACCTCAACATTAGCCCAAGAAGCTGATACTCATGTTTGCATAAAAGTAACTGAAGAAGCTTGTCCATTAGGCTTAGCACCAACCTCTAGCACGACTGCAACGCTTGTGATGGGTGACGCTTTAGCTGTTTCATTACTCAATGCGCGTGGCTTTACCGCCGATGATTTTGCGTTGTCTCACCCTGGCGGTAGCTTAGGAAAACGACTACTGTTACGTTTAAGTGACATAATGCATAAAGGTGAGCGTTTGCCTGTTGTTTCAGAGCACGCCTTAATAAAAGACGCCCTTGTTGAAATGTCATTGAAAGGCTTAGGTATGACAGCAATTATTAATGAAGAAAGTGTCTTACAGGGTGTATTCACCGATGGTGACTTACGAAGAATACTTGATGAGAAAATAGATATTCATCAAGACAAAATTAGCTCTGTTATGACACAATCGCCCAGCACAGCACAAGAAGAGATGTTAGCAGCACAAGCATTAAAAATTATGGAAGATAAAAAAATCAACGGCCTCATTATCGTTAATGACAGCAATCAACCTGTCGGGGCTATGAATATGCACGATTTACTCAGTTCTGGAGTATTATAAAATGAATACCCTGTACGGTGAGGTATCAGCTGATACCTTTGATAAAGCTAAAGAGATTAAATTACTCGTTTGTGATGTAGACGGCGTCTTTTCGGACGGTAGAATTTATCTTGGTAATCAAGGAGAAGAACTTAAAGCATTTCACACAAAAGACGGCTTCGGTATAAAAGCGCTAGGAAAAAGTGGCGTTCAAGTTGCCATTATTACAGGACGCACTTCTGCTATTGTTGAAAATCGTATGAAAGCGCTTAATGTTGCTCATATAATTCAAGGACAAGAAGATAAACTACCTGCTTTAGTTGATTTAGCTAACGCCTTAAATATTGAGCTAGCAAACGTTGCCTATATTGGTGATGACATGCCTGACTTGCCCTGTATAAAAACAGTAGGTCTAGGAGTCAGTGTTGCCGATGCTCACCCGGCAGTGATTAACGGTGCTAATTATGTCACCTTCACTCACGGAGGATTTGGTGCCGTTAGAGAAGTGTGTGATCTACTTATGCTCAGTCAAAATACGTTAGCGGATGCAACAGGCGCTAGTCTATGAGTCGACTGAATAGTTTAGCGCTTTTTACTCTGCTGCTAAGTGCTATGGTTTATGGCATTATTGAATGGCGCAGTGCGTTAAATAAAGAAGAAAATATAATCGATGATGAACTATCCCCTGATTTCATTGCCGAAACATTAAAGAGTGATATTTTTACTGATGAAGGAAAGTTATCTCATACCATTGAAGCCGATCGTATGGAGCACTATTCTACCTTAGCGATGACGCACTTTGAGTTACCAAATTATACCCTGCATCCTAAAAATAGTGATCAGCCATGGAAGTTAACGGCAAAAGAAGCAACACTGTATAAAGATAATAGAGTAGTATTAAACCATCGGGTACGGTTAAAATCGACCGACCAATACAGTTTAATTGAAGAAATTCATTGTAAGTATTTAGAGCTCGATCTGACAACAAATATTATCAGTTCGGAACAAACAGTCATGGTAATAGGTAAAGATTTTACTATGTACGGCTCAGGGTTAATTATTGACCTAAATACCAAGCAAATGACATTAACCGAACATGTTCGCACCATTTATAAAAAGAAGAATGATGATTAAACCATACCATTTAGAAAAGGCCTTGTTCTTGCCAAAACAATTCACAGTAGGAATATTAATTCTTGCAAGCACAATACTTTTTAGTCACTCAACGCTGGCTGCTAAAAAAGACTTGGAACAAGAAATTACGATAAAGTCACAACGACAGTCGGCAGATTTAAAAAATAAAATTGCCAGCTATCTAGACAATGTAAATATTCAACAAGGTTCAATCTCTATTACCGCTGATATTGTGCAAGTATTTAGTAATAAAGAAGAAAGTACTGTTGAGAAAGCCGATGTATACCTTGCTAAAGGTAAACCTGCCATTTTTCAACAACAATTAGAAGATGGTAGCTTAATCAGCTTACAAGCTAATGAAATTAAATACCAACCTAATATCAACCTCATAACAGTGTCAGGTAATGCCATTGTTAAACAAGCAGGCAGCGAAGTTAGTGGCAGTAAAATTACTTACAATACACTAAATGAAAAATTAGAAGCAGAAAGTAATACCAATGAAACTGTGACCACCGTTTTACAGCCTACTATCTTAAAGAATCAAAAAGAAAATAAAGACAAAAAGAAACAAGGCGATAACCGTGACAACAACTAGTACATCATCGCAAGTACCTTCAATTTTAGTTGCAGACTCGCTAGCGAAATCCTACAAAGGAAGACAAGTCGTTAAACGTGTTAGCTTACAAGTTGAATCAGGACAGATTGTTGGTTTATTAGGTCCAAATGGTGCTGGTAAAACGACCTCATTCTATATGATTGTCGGCTTAGTCCCCAATGACCATGGTCATATCATATTAAATGAACAAGACCTTACATTGGCGCCAATGCATGAAAGAGCCCGACAAGGCATAGGCTATTTACCTCAAGAAGCCTCTATTTTCAGAAAACTAACCGTAACTGAAAATATTATGGCAATTTTACAAACTCAAAAAGAATTATCAGAGCAGCAACGCGCTGAAAAGTTAGAACATTTACTTGAAGAGTTTAATATTTGCCACATAAAAGATAATTTAGGTATGAGTTTATCTGGTGGCGAGAGACGCCGTGTTGAGATAGCAAGAGCCCTTGCAGCAGACCCTGCATTTATACTTTTAGATGAACCTTTTGCTGGTGTAGACCCAATTTCAGTTGGCGACATTAAAAAAATAATCATACACTTAAAGCAGAGAGGAATTGGCATCTTAATTACTGACCACAATGTACGAGAAACTCTTGACGTTTGTGAGCACGCTTATATTGTCAGCCACGGGGAAATTATCGCAGAAGGCAATGCAGATCAAATTCTTGCGAATCAAAAAGTCAGAGATGTATACCTTGGCGAGCAATTCACGCTATAGTTAAATTAAATAATAGTAAACGCAGCCGTATTAATAAGAACAGGAAATAGTAACACCTAAATGCGCCCTACACTTCAACTAAGAATTGGCCAACAATTAACCATGACGCCACAACTGCAACAAGCTATTAAGCTGTTGCAGCTTTCAACGTTAGAGCTACAACAAGAAATTCAAGAAGCACTAGAAAGTAACCCACTGCTTGAAGTTGAGGAAGGATCAACAAGTGAGACAACGTCTGAACAAAACAATTTAGAAGAAGCCTATTCAGCAGAAGTCACTACTGAGCGAACTGATAATGTAGAAGCTGATGTTAGTGCTAGTATCGATGAAATTAGCACGACAGAAGCAATGGAAAAAAGCGATATTCCAGAAGAGCTTAATATTGATACCACTTGGGAAGAAAGCTATAGCGCAGGTGTCTCTAATACGGGCGCAGTAAGTAGCCCAGCTGATGACTTTACTTATCAAGGTGAAACGACTGACTCAATTCAAGATCATTTGTTATGGCAAATGGAATTAACGCCTTTTTCAGAGACAGACAAAACAGTAGCTACTGCGATTATTGAAGCTGTTGATGATGCTGGCTATTTAACCGTTTCAGCTGAAGAAATATTAGAAAGTGTTGGAATTGAAGGTCTAGAGCTTGATGAAGTAGAAGCGGTTTTAAAACGTATTAACATGTTTGATCCCATTGGTGTTGCCGCTCGTTCTATTCCCGAGTGTTTACTGATTCAATTAAATCAGTTTGATAAAAGTACTCCTTATCTAGAAGAAAGTAAGCATATTATAAACGAGTATATCGATTTACTCGGCAATAGAGACTACCGTCAATTAATGCGCAAAACTAAGCTTAAAGAAGATCAGTTGCGTGAAGTAATGCGCTTAATTCAAAGCTTAAACCCACGCCCTGGTGATGCGGTTATTAAAGGCGATGATCAATACGTAATTCCTGATGTAACTGTTGAGAAAAAGAATGGGCGCTGGGTGGTTGAATTAAATTCGGACACTGCACCGAAACTGTCAATTAATCAACAGTATGCGGCGATGACAAAAACAATGAAGTCATCAACAGATGGACAATTTATTCGCGCAAACTTACAAGAAGCTAAGTGGTTTATTAAAAGTTTAGAATCGCGAAATGATACTTTACTCAAAGTGTCTAACTGTATTGTACAACGCCAACAAGGCTTTTTAGAACATGGTGCTGAAGCAATGCGCCCTATGGTACTCAATGATATTGCCGAAGCAGTCGATATGCATGAATCAACTATATCCCGAGTGACCACACAAAAATATATGCATACTCCTCGTGGTATTTTTGAATTGAAATACTTTTTCTCGAGTCATGTAAGTACTGAAAATGGTGGAGAATGTTCTTCAACAGCTATTCGTTCACTTATTAAAAAATTAATCTTAGCGGAAACTCCTGCCAAACCGTTAAGTGATAGTAAAATGGCAGATTTATTAGCAGAACAAGGTATTAAAGTCGCCAGACGAACCATAGCTAAGTATAGAGAATCATTAGCTATACCTCCGTCTAATCAACGAAAAAGTCTACTATAGTACAAAAAAAGGATATCGCTTATGCAAATTAATCTTTCTGGTCATCACGTTGAAGTTACAAGCTCATTAAAAGAATACGTAAATACTAAGTTTGCAAAACTTGAAAGGCATTTTGATCATATAAACAATGTACATGTAGTACTCACTGTCGAAAAATTAGATCAAAAAGCTGAAGCAACGGTACATATGAGTGGTAATGAAGTTTTTGCTTCTGCTGTCAATACTGACATGTACTCATCAATAGATACGCTAGTTGATAAGTTAGACCGCCAAATCCTCAAATATAAAGGCAAAATCGCCCATCATTAAAGCTTTGCTTTACCTGAACTATGAAATTACAAGATATATTAACGCTAGACTGCACCTCGTGTGCAGTTCAAGCGACAAGCAAAAAACGCCTCCTTGAACATATTTGCGAAATAGCCGCTAGCTCAATCGGTAATGTAGATCCGAGTGACTTGCTCGATAGCCTGCTTGATCGAGAGAAAATGGGCAGTACCGGTATAGGTAATGGTATCGCAATACCCCATGGACGCTTAACCAAAACTGAAAAAGCAGTTGCTGTGCTACTAACAACTGAAGAAGCTATTGATTTTGATGCTATCGATAACCGTGATGTTGATATATTCATTAGCTTATTTGTTCCTGAAGATCGCTGTTCAGAGCATTTAGAAACACTGCAAAGTATCGCTAAACTTTTTAGTGACAAACAAACATTAAAGCAAGTAAGAAAGTGTACAAGTGATCAGCAGCTATTTGATCTAATTCAACAAGCAAGTTGAAGCATTCAACACTAAAATATGCTGTTAAAAAGCATTTCTCAACTGCTTAGGTATTAAAATGAAATTAATTATTGTTAGTGGCCGCTCCGGCTCTGGTAAATCTGTTGCGCTTCGTGTTTTAGAAGATCTTGGTTATTATTGCGTAGATAATATCCCCGTCAATTTATTACCCGCTCTAACACATACCGTTATTAATGATTATGAAACTGTTGCGGTTAGCTTAGACGTTCGAAATTTACCAAATGATCCGCAAGATATCCCTGAAATAATCGGCTATCTGCCCAATGCAGTTGAAGTAACCACCTTATATTTAGATGCTGATGATAACGACTTAATTAGACGCTTTAGCGAAACACGTCGTTTACATCCGCTCATCAAAGAAAATATCGCGCTTGATCAAGCTATCGCTTTAGAAAAAAAGCTGCTTGAGCCCATTTCAACAAGTGCTGACTTATATATTAATACAAGCCAATTATCACCTCACCAACTTGCCGATTTGGTGCGAGAAAGAATACTCGGTAAAAAAACAGGTTCTATGGTTTTAGTATTCCAATCTTTTGGCTTTAAGCACGGTATTCCTGTTGATGCTGATTATGTATTTGACGCACGATTTTTGCCTAACCCATTTTGGGAAAAGTCATTAAAAGGTCAAACGGGATTAGATCAAGGGGTAAAAGACTTCTTAGCCTCTCAACCCATCGTAACCAAATTTGTTTGGCAAATAAATAGCTTTATGATGACTTGGTTACCACACTTAGAACGTAACAACCGCAGTTATATCACTATTGCTATAGGCTGTACTGGCGGAAAACACAGATCTGTGTATATCGCTGAATTGCTGGCAAAAAACTTTAGAAAAGAGCGTGAAGATATTCAAACTCACCATCGTGATATCGACGTAAAATCAACTTAACTTCACTCCATTAACCAGATAAGGCGTTTTTGCATGCTTTCTCAAGAAGTAATGATTTGTAATAAACTTGGCCTGCATGCGCGAGCGGCAACTAAACTGGCCCAATTAAGCCAAAAATTTGATGCTAAAGTTTCTCTAGAATTAGAAGGGAAACATGCTGATGCTGGAAGTATTATGGCACTGATGTTACTTGCAGGTGCTCAAGGTAAAACCGTCAATATAAAAGCCGAAGGTGAAGATGCTCAACAGGCATTATCTGAAATCTGCCAACTTATCAGCGATAAGTTCGATGAAAGCGAGTAACAGCATACCTTTGAAGTAAATATTCTTATTCATTTCATCATAAAATAGCTGATAAAACCACAGACTTACGATAAACTTAGTTCATAGATCATCTAGCGGTTTGAAAAACATAGCTTTCTCCCAAGCTTTACACTCAACCTGTTTCTCTTTGTTAGCAACAATCACATCAAGGTGTGTATTTATAAATAAACAGAGTCGCTATGCCTGAAATTACAGAGCAAGAATACAACCAACAACGCTTACAGCAAGTTAATGAAGCACTTGGTAGTGGTATGTTTGTCTATGTGCGTAAGTTATTACAACACATGCCTGCATACGATCTTGCATTAATCCTTGAGTCTTCCCCTGCAAAAAGCCGTCCCGTATTATGGCAGCTTATTGATCCTGATTTTCATGGTGAAGTGCTAGAAGAGCTTAACGAAGAAGTTCGAAAAGGCATTTTGAAAAGCATGCGACCAGAGAAACTGGCTGCTGTTGCTGAAGGCATGGATGTTGATGATTTAGCTGAGGTATTGAGAACACTACCCGATAGTATCTACAAAGAAGTTCTTAATTCCATGGACTCACAAGATAGAAGCCGAGTAGAAACGGCATTATCTTATGAGGAAGATACTGCTGGTGGTATCATGAATACCGACACTATTACACTTCGCCCTGATGTAAGCGTTGATGTAGTACTGCGTTATTTAAGATTAAAGGGTGAACTGCCTGAATCAACCGATTCGTTTTACGTGG
Source organism: Colwellia sp. RSH04 (assembly GCF_003545765.1). Taxonomy (GTDB): domain Bacteria; phylum Pseudomonadota; class Gammaproteobacteria; order Enterobacterales; family Alteromonadaceae; genus Colwellia. The sequence goes on from NZ_QXIO01000003.1 coordinate 397,341, forward strand.
TTGATAGAAACAACCGTTTTATTGGTGCCGTTTCACTTGCTTCTATTGTAACCGCGAAACCTGAAGTCATCGTTTCCACGTTAATTAATGATGAAGTAGAAGCCGTTTTAGCCGAAATGACAGAACAAGATGTCGCTCAGCTATTTGAACGCCATGATTGGTTTTCTGCCCCTGTTATTGATCAAATGGGTCACTTACTTGGTCGTATCACTATAGATGACATTATTGATGTCATTCGTGAAGAAGCTGAACACTCCATGATGAGTATGGCTGGTTTAGACGATGAAGCTGATACATTTGCTCCTGTTTTAAAGAGTACAAAACAGCGTTCATTATGGCTGGGTGTTAATTTGATTACCGCGTTAATGGCAGTTGCGGTTACTAGCATGTTTGAAGGAATATTTTCTCAACTTGCCATACTTGCGGTATTAAACTCGCTTGTGCCAAGTATGGGTGGAGTTGCAGGCAATCAAACATTAACGCTTGTCATTCGCGGTATTGCCTTAGGTCACGTTGGTGAGAGTAATGCCAAAGCATTATTATTTAAAGAAGCAGCCATAGGCTTTTTAAATGGAGTTATTTGGGCTGTGCTTATTGCCAGTGTCGTTGCTATTTGGAAACAAGATTTAATGCTTGGCGGTATTATCGCTTTTGCCATGCTAATGAACATGACTGCAGCAGGCCTTGCTGGTGTAGGTATACCTTTACTACTGAAAAAAATGAATATTGACCCTGCGTTAGCGGGTAGTGTAATAATTACCACCGTTACAGATGTGGTTGGTATTTTTGCCTTTCTTGGTACGGCAACGTTACTGCTAACTTAATTATCCCGAGTTAAGGTCAATTATTTCAGCAGTAACGATTTATTTATTAATGCCCTGCGACTTGCATTTCATCAATTAAAATTGAACCTGTTCGAATACTACCTCGCAAATCAACATCTGATCCAACCGCCACAATACCTTTAAACATTTCTACTAAGTTACCTGCGATGGTGATTTCACTTACAGGATATTTTATCTCGCCATTCTCTACCCAAAAACCTGCGGCACCACGAGAATAGTCTCCGTTAACCACATTGACACCTTGACCCATTAATTCAGTCACTAACAACCCCGTGCCTAACGTCTTTAACATGGCGTCAAAGTCACCAGAATGTCCACTCGCTTCAACAAGCCAGTTATGTATTCCTCCAGCATGTCCCGTTGTAGTAAGTCCTAACTTTCTTGCAGAATAACTAGTTAACAAATATGTTTCTAATGCGCCTTGAGTAATAATATTTCTATCAACTGTCACCACACCTTCATTATCAAATGAACTACTTGCTAATGCTTTCTTAATATGTGGTTGCTCAGTTATATTTAAAAAGTTAGGAAAGATATCGTTACCAAGCTGATCCAATAAAAATGATGATTTACGATATAAATTTCCACCACTTATCGCCGCAATAAAGTGACCCCAAATTGAGTTAGCTATATCTGCACGAAAAAGTACTGGCACTTTACCCGTAGATAATTTTTGAGCATTTAAGCGTGATAATACTTCGTTGGAAGCTTGAAGACCTACCTCTTTTGCGCCATCTAGCAAATTGAAGTCTCGATTGACAGTATAAGCATAGTCACGTTGCATATCATCACCTTCACTGGCGATCATGACACAACTCAAACTATGGCGAGTGCTAGGGTAACCCACTAGTTGCCCATGACTATTACCATACACTTTAAAGCCAGCAAAACTATCTAGGTTTGCACCGTCAGAATTATTGATACGTTTATCAGCACCTAAAGCACTTTGCTCACACTCTTTCGCGATTTCTATTGCTTGTTCAGTAGTTAGCTCCTGCGGATGGTATAAATCAAGATCCTTAGGGTTCATCTCAAGTAAAGCTTTATCAGCGAGACCTGAACATTCATCAACTGAAGTATATTTAGCGATGTTGACTGCCGCTTGAACTGCTTGCTTTAAGGCACTATCAGATAAATCTGCTGTTGAAGCACTACCTTTTCTACCTTCTTGATAAACCGTAATACCTAATGCGCCATCATTAGTAAATTCAACATTTTCAACTTCGCCCATACGTGTGCCAACACTTAAACCTTGTTGACGACTCATAGCCACTTCAGCACCATCGGCTCCTAAAGTTTTTGCTAAATCTAATACAGTTGCAACTCTTGCTTTTACTTCATCAAGTTGTTTAATTAATTGATCATTTGCTTTACTGGTGACGGTCATATTTTGTTTCTACGGTTATTTACTCAGCTTCAAATTTAGCTTGTGAGTATATTAATGATATAATTGGCTAACACTATAAATGCAATCCACTATTGATAACTATTATTATGCCCCACTCAGCTAACGATATCGACGATTTAGAGCAAGAATTAAAAAGTAAAACAGAAATAAAGCGCGAAATGCATGACCTACAAGATTTTGCGCAAAAATTAGTGGAGATGTCTAAACATCAACGAAGTAGACTGCCACTAACCGATGAGTTACTTGATGCTATGATTGTCGCAGACAAAATAACAAATAAGCATGAAGCCTTGCGTCGCCATATTCGCCATATTGCGAAGATATTATTAGAAACCGATTTAGCCCCTATTCATCAAGCCATTGATGTAATGAATAATAAGCATCAGCAAGAGACAGCAAAATTTGTTCGTCTAGAGAATTTACGCGATGAATTAATTGAGCAAGGTAATAATGCCATCGAAGCAGCACTGATTGAAAAGCCGACTATGGAAAGGCAAAAATTAAGACAACTAGTACGCCACGCAGCAAAAGAAAAGAAAGCTGAAAAGTTAGGTAAACATTATCAAAACTTATTTGCTTATCTAAAAGAGCATAGTTAACCACATATAAAGAAAACGGTAATTAGTTATACTAATTACCGTTTTTTATAGAATATAATTTTCGTTTACATGCTACGACAGTAACGTAATCCAACCCATTAACATAGGTAATAAAGGCAAGGCAACAAGAGCAGTTACAACCATAAATAAGTGACGCTTTGATGAGCTATCTTTAAAATCTTCGTTATGTGACATCTTTTAATTCCTCAACTACATACTCACTATGAGTATAAAAAAGACGCGCATCATACCGATATTTTGAACGATTGAATAGCTTTTATTGATCTAGATCAATAAAATAAAAGCCCATAAATTATTATAAAAATAACTTAATATGGTATTTCAGTAACTTAGAGCTTTCATCATTATTTCACTCTTGAGACGATTATTGAGTACCGCCTACCGTCATTTCGTCAACTTTCAGCGTAGGTTGACCTACGCCAACAGGGACACTTTGACCGTCTTTACCACACACCCCAACACCAGCATCAAGTTTAAGATCATTACCGACCATACTAACCTTTTTCATTGCCTCTGGCCCACTGCCAATAAGTGTGGCACCTTTGACTGGCGAGGTAATTTCACCATTCTCAATTAGGTAAGCTTCAGAGCTGGTAAATACAAATTTACCCGATGTTATATCCACTTGACCACCAGCAAAGTTTGGCGCATAAATGCCCTTTTTCACGGATTTAATAATATCTTTAGGATCAGACTCTCCTGCAAGCATATAAGTATTTGTCATACGAGGCATAGGTAAATGTGCATATGATTCACGTCGACCATTACCAGTAGGGTTTACTCCCATCAAAGCAGCATTATGCTTGTCTTGCATGTAACCTTTTAAGATGCCCTTTTCAATGAGCACATTATATTGGCCTGGTGTACCTTCATCATCGATAGAAATAGAACCTCGTTTATTCGCCAATGTACCATCATCAACAATAGTACAAAGATCAGAGGTCACTTGTTCACCGACCTTACCCGAGAAAGCAGATGAACCTTTACGGTTGAAATCACCTTCTAAGCCATGGCCAACAGCTTCATGTAATAAGACGCCTGGCCAACCTGCACCTAACACAACAGGAAAAGTACCTGCAGGTGCTTCAATAGCCACTAAATTAACAAGTGCTTGTCGAACGGCTTCTTCAGCAAAAGCTAAATAACGTGCTTTACCTTGTTCAACTTCAAAGAAGTAACTGTAGTCTGTACGAGCACCGCCGCCAGCACTCGCTCGTTCGCGCTTACCTTTATCTTCGACTAGAACAGAACAATTTAAGCGTACTAATGGACGAATATCAGTGCCATACGTTCCATCAGTTGCCGCAACTAACACCTTTTCATAGACACCAGACAAGCTAACAATAACTTGAGATACTCTACTATCTACCTGTCTTGCATGAGCCTCTACTTGATGAAGTAAATCAATTTTTTGTTCTTGAGTTAAGCTGCCTAATGGCTCTACCGATTGATATACTTCTATCGGTGATTGTTTGGTAAAGGCTTTTACTTTTACGCCACTGATTGGATCAGCAATGCCTTTAGCAGCATCGGTAGCTTTTTGTAACGCCTCTACCGAAATATCATCAGAGTATGCAAAACCTGTTTTTTCTCCTGAAATAGCACGTACGCCAACCCCACGTTCAATATTATATGAACCTTCTTTGACAATACCGTCTTCTAACACCCAAGACTCATGTAAACTTGATTGAAAGTACAAATCTGCATAATCGACTCTTCTGTCTTGCATGCGTTTTAAAGTGGTTGATAAGACCTCTTCATCAATATTACTATCAGCTAACAATGACTGCTCTACACTATTCATTTAAGACTTACTCAACTTTACTTTACTATTAAATTCGACACCAAAGGCATACTTTGGCGGATCTGTTTTACTTTGTTTAATTCAAATGTGGCACTAACATAGCCTTCGCCCTCTGGCAGGCAATTTAGTACATCACCCCACGGACTAATAATCATAGAGTGACCCCATGTCTCTCTACCATTAGCATGAACCCCTTCCTGCGCTGCAGCTATAACAAACGCTTGATTTTCAATGGCGCGTGCCTTTAATAAGGTTTCCCAATGCGCCTCACCAGTAACTCGAGTAAATGCACTGGGAATAGTAATGATATTGGCACCTAATTTTGATAACTGTTGAAACAATACAGGAAAACGTAAATCAAAGCATATAGATAAGCCGATATTAGCAAAAGGTGTTTGAACCACTTTTGCTTGCTGACCCGCTTGTGTATAACGCGATTCTCGATAATTAGCCTCACTATCTGCCACATCAACATCAAATAAATGAATTTTATCGTAAGCAGAAAGCAACTCACCTTCAGGACTAAAAACACAACACTGGTTGGTAAATTTGTCTTGATTAGGCACTAAAACTGGAATAGAGCCAGCTACTAAATATATATTAAATCGCTGTGCTATCTCAGCTAAACTACTCACCAACTTGTTAGTTGATTGCGATGATTTTGCCAGTTCAAGCTGTTCACTATCACGACCACCAAAATATAGACAACATTCTGGCAACACAACGATATTATCGGTTACCTCAGCACTTTGCTGACTTTTCATATTATTGATTTGATTTGCTATCGCCTGTAAGTTTTCACCTACATCGGGTTTTGAACATAGTTGAATTGCGGTAAGTTTTATCATCAGTTACTTATTGAGTTGGTTAATTGCCTTTTGCTAAATCACTATTGTCATTCGCTATGAATCATCTTTTAGTTTTTCTGGTAATTCATTGCTAGGGTTTGACTTTTTGTATTGCCTCATCCCCTTTTCGGGTGCTTTAGATTTACTATTATCAACCTCATTATTCAGGTTATCAACAACCTCTGGCGGTGATTTTCTACCGACACTAACATCTTTACTCTTACGATCAACTTCTCGAAAGTTAGGGTCTGAAACGTTACCCGTTAATTCAAAGGTAAACTCGGAGACTACCTGAGATTTTATCACCTGATCGATTGCAACTCCGGCTAAAAAAGTCACTGGGTTTAAGGTCGCAATCCAAGCTAGCACGGGTAAACTCGATGTTAAGTTTGGCTTATATGACATTTTATAATCAAGCATCCCCGTTGCTAAGTTAGTATTTCCTGTCATGAATAAATCACCCGCAGTACCATTCATTTTAGTACTGTCAGTATATAATACGCCTTGTTTTAACTGGTATTCACCTTTAATGGTACTATAGAACATCCCGTCACTGAAAATATCTCGAAAATCTAACGTTAACTTTCTCACGAGTGACTGCAAGCTTAACACTGAAAATATACGCGCTTTATCACTCACATCCGCTAAATAGCCATCATCAATTTCAGCACTAAACTGTCCATTACTTTGAGACATTTCAAAATCATGAGGGCCACCTGACCAATTAAGCTTAAAGTCCAACTCAGCACCACTATCACGAATTATTGAGTCATAACCCAATTGGTTCATTTCATGTTCAATACTATCGACAACAAGGTCGCCGGTAAACTGACTGATTGACTCTTGCTGATTATGGCGCCAGTCACCTGAAAGAGACAACATAGTTTTGTCACGCTTAGCACTAAACTGATTTACAGAAATGATGTCATCATGGCTACGTTCAACAGTAAAATTAACTTCGCCTAAATTTAAAAGACCAACCTGACAGCGATCACAATGAAAGTTCATTTTGGGAATATTCGCAAAGACCATATCATTGGTAACAATTTCAGACACTGAAGATTCAAGCGCTAATGCCGCTTCATTAGATTTTTCAGGCTCTGAGTCAGTCGGAACAAGGTGTACAAACTCAGCATTTATATCAACACCTTGCTCGTACCAATCAGGGTAGAACTTTATCTGACTTCGAGTCTCTTTAGCATTTAGCTGTAGTAACCACCAATGCTCTTTATCTAGTAAGTTAAACGAGACATTGTTTAGTGTTTGTCCTAAAACGGCTAACTCACCAATAGTGCCACGGATACGCTCTGGCACAGCAAATAAAGGGGTGCTATCTGCTGCGATTTCATTATTTTTGAGTTGTTCTTTGTCATTAACAGTGTCAATAATGTCACTAATTAATGGTTGCCAATGAGAGAATTCTGCTTGCTTTAGTTTAGTCGTAATGTGAAAACCGTTCATGGGTAATAACATTTTTTCATTACCTAATACTAAATGGGCTTGAGCAAAACTAGTGTTTTTATGATGTAAAACGCCATAAAAACTCATCTCCTCACCAAGCTGCGCATTAATCGTTGACCGTGCCTTTTGCCCCGTTGCGATTACAGAAAAGCCATTTGTTTGTGCTGCTTTTTTACCATAAGGTTGAGGCAAATTCAGAATGCTACCCGTTAAGTCTGAAGATATCGCTAAATTATAGGAAAAACCGTCTTGATGATGTTGATGCAGGGATAAAGTACCAGACCAAGGTAATTCACCTGCACTATATTTTTTTAATAAATCAGGCACATGTTGCTGATAGACATCTTCTTGCCAAATCGCCTGCATTGCAATATCTGTATTATAATAACTCTCTTTATTTTCGCCATTTATATCAAGCTTGATTGGTAAGCCTTGCCACAATAGAGATAAATTCTTTGTTTTAATTCTATCGTTTGCAAAAGTTAACTGGCCATTTACCTCACTAAAATCCATGCGCGGAGTTTGCAGTGCCACGTTATTATCAGCAAAATTGATCACCCCCCTTGCCAAACTCTGTGATACGTCATGTAACGGTAAATCTAATGAAAAATTACCACTTATTTCACCCGACACTTGTAATTGTTCGAGTGTCGCGCCCACGGTGTCTTTTAATGGGCTGTGATTCATTAAGTTTGCGACAAGTTCGGCTTGTGAAGGCTTTATTTTCGTTTCAACTTTTAACAGCTGTTCACCTTTCAATTCTTCAATTTCAGCACGAACACCAGTGACATCAAGCCCTGATAAGAATCCTTTTCGTCCAGTTATTAGCATTGAATTATTAGTAAAATTCAAGTTTGCTGAGAAATCAGTTATTTCAGGCCAATCATTGGCAAACTTAAACGTACTCTCGGTCAATTCAGCATCAACGACGAAAATACCGCTGCCATCAGTAAAAGGGAAATGAGATAAAGGACCATTCACTAATACCTGAGCTTGTTCAATAGTGCCATCAACTATTGCAGAGTTTAAGTAGCCGACTAAATTATCACTCATCAAAGATAATGGATAAAAATGACCTGCTAAAGCGGCATCGCCTTGATGAATATCAGCCATCAGCGCCATAGTTGTTTCACCACCAGAAGGTGAATCCACCTCAACCTGTGCTGAAAGGTTAAGTTTAGGCGAGACAAAATCTAATGAATTAACGGCTAAACGCCAACCTGACGCTAATAAAGATAGATTAAGTTCGGCATTAAGCGTTTGATAGTCAATTGGGGTGATAAAGTGCTGTTCAAAATCTAAAGCGCCGTCATTTGCATTAATCTTTATAAATAATTCATTATTAACATAACTGATATTCCCAGAAATATTGGTAAGCCCAGGAATACCATGACTAAATTTATTACTTAGTTGTGAAAAGTCTGTAACGAGTTGAAAGCTTTCTTGTTGCTTTGCAATATGTATATCGGTGACTTGACCTGAAAGGGACAGTTGTGAAAAAAGGTCTCGCGTTGCTTGCTCTTCCACAACTAATGGCCCAAGTTGACCTAGTAAGGATAGATCTAAAGCAGAGATAAAGGCGGAGAAGTATTCACTTTCTTGATTAATCGAAACAGTAAACTCTTGTTTTTCTTGCTGGTTAAATTGCAACAACAAAGGAGTACTAAACATTCTAAAGCTATTTGGTTTCTTCCCTTTCACTAAAAGAAGCTGCCCTTCTCCTAAGCTTAGTTTTTGCTTTGACTCCTTGATAAACCAATGAATATTATTTTCATCGAGTTTTGCTTGTAGTCGTTCTATGGCACTATTTTTAACATTTAACCAAGCCGAAAAGCTAATATCTGATTTTGTTTTGTCGTTTTCAACAGCTAAAACAGAGTCAAGCCATGGGGTTATATCTAAATTGTTTGCTTCAACATAAATTTGTCCATTTAGCTCATTACTACTTTCTCCCGTTAAATTTAAAGAGAGTTGAATATTATTAGAACTTAAATCATTGATAACGACACTGCCTTGTGCTTGATGTAATTCATCTGTATTTAACCAATGCAGGTTATTAATATGGACATCTCGCTCAAGAGCGTCATTCTTGATAACAATTTCACTATCGATTATTGAAAAGCGATTTAAGCGGTTGAGGAATATATTGGTGATCATAGAAAAGTTATCAGCATTTTCTTCTTGTGCTGATACAGGCGATTGATTCACCTCGTTATTAATAGGTGTTTGATTAGACCACAAGCTCTGTTCAATATGAACTTTAGCGCCTTTAATCACTAAATTACTTGATACTAATGTTTGCTGGCTTAAAGAGGCCCAAAAATCTAATTTCAACTCCATTTGCTTTATGTAAACAGACGCTTGATCAGTATCAAGTAAGGAGACATCAGTTGAAACAAGAACAGGTCCAAAGCGATGCCATGCCATGCTTAATGAGCCGAGTGTTATTTGAGTTTGGTTTTTTTCGTTTAGGTAATCTTGTAAATCAGCACGGTAATGTCCAACGTAAGGTAGCAGCAATCGAAAAGCGCTAAGCAGCACTGCCACTATCACCAGAAAAATGGCAATAGTTTTATACAGGCGATTCAGCCAACGGTTCGAAATAGTGGTTATACTCATGTAAAAACGATTTATTCCTAATGACTCTTATTGCTTAGATGCTTTATTTCGTTGAAAGTTAATTTTATATCGTGACTTATTTTAATCTACATCATCACAACATCGAACTGTTCTTGATTATACATTGGTTCTACTTGTACTTTAATTAACTTACCGATAAAGACTTCTACTTCCCCTAGGTTATGATACTCATCATTCACTAGAAACTCGCTGACCGCAGGTGAGGCATAGACAATAAATTTGTCTGCATCATGAGCACGATTTACTCTTACAATTTCCCGTAATATCTCAAAACATACGGTTTCAACGGTTTTTAAATTACCACGACCTGTACAAACTGGGCATTCATCACATAAAACGTGCTCTAAACTTTCTCGCGTTCGTTTTCGTGTCATTTCGACAAGACCAAGCGATGAAAAACCCTGAATTGAATATTTTACCTTATCTTTACTCATTGCCATATCAAGACTATGTAATACTCTGCGTTTATGATCTTCGTTGTGCATATCAATAAAATCAACAATGATAATGCCACCTAAATTTCGCAGCCTTAGTTGTCTAGCAATCGCTTGAGTGGCTTCAACATTAGTACTAAAAATGGTGTCTTCTAAGTTACGATGTCCGACAAAAGCCCCCGTGTTAATGTCAATTGTTGTCATGGCTTCCGTTTGATCAATAATTAAATAGCCACCTGATTTCAATTCTATTTTTCTGTGTAATGCGCGTTGTATTTCTCTTTCAACAGAAAACAAGTCAAAGATCGGACGTTCACCAGGGTAATACTCAAGTACAGGCGTAAGTTCAGGAACAAACTCTTGAGTAAACTCCGCTAATTGATCATAAGTTAATTTAGAATCAACTCTTATTCGCTCAAGTTCAATACCAACAAAGTCTCTTAATACTCGAGAAGATAACGGTAAGTCTTGATATAAAGGTAACTTTACTTGTTTGCGTAATTTACGCTCTAATACTTTTTGCCAAACACGACGTAAAAACTCCGCATCATGTTTAAGCTCTATTTCTCCTGCTCCTTCACCCGCTGTTCTAACAATAAAACCTTGGTGCTCATCGCAATAGGGACTAACGATACTCTTTAATCGTTTACGTTCTTTATCATCTTCAATGCGTTGAGAAATACCTGCATGGGTTGCATGAGGCATTAACACTAAATAACGAGAAGCAATGGTAATATCTGTTGTTAATCTAGCGCCTTTAGAGCCAAGTGGATCTTTAACCACTTGCACCATAATGTACTGCCCTTCATGAACCAATGAGCGTATATCGGCAGTTTGATCATTTTCTTCTTTTAACAGTAATTTAGAATTGATATCTGACGCATGCAAAAATGCCGCTTTTTCTAAATTAATATCAACAAAAGCGGCTTGCATACCTGGTAAGACTCGGATGATTTTACCTAAATAAATATTACCTACGATACCGCGTTTTGCTTCACGCTCAATATGAACTTCTTGCAATGAGCCATTTTCAATAACAGCGACACGTGTTTCACTTGGCGTTACATTTATTAATAATTCTGCGGTCATGTTCGTTGCCTTAATTGAAGTCAGATAATGAAAAAAATGTCATCAAATCAGCCTTTATTCTGAAGACATAGGTAATACACTTGTTAAGCCAGCTTGCTTTAACAATTGACCACATTCAAATAATGGTAAGCCGACAACAGCAGAAAAACTCCCTTGAATTGACTTAACAAATTGCCCTGCAATACCCTGAATAGCATAAGAGCCTGCTTTATCTTGTGGCTCTTTGGTTTGCCAGTATTGTTCAATTTCATCAAGAGTTAATGTTTTGAAAAAAACACGAGTGGTAACAACATCAAAAGTAACCGTGTTGTTGCTCACTAACGCAATAGCTGTCAATACTTGATGCTCTTTACCTGAAAGTGAAGTTAACATCGAAATACTATCAGCTAAATCGTTAGGTTTGCCAAAAATACGCCCATCACAAACAACACAAGTATCAGACCCTAATACTAAACTATTGTCTTGATTTGCTAATAAATCAAAAACATGTTGAGCTTTTTCTTTAGCTAACCTAACAACATAATGCTCAGGGTCTTCATTGCTATATTGATCTTCGTTTATATCAGCAACTACCGTTTCAAATTTGTATCCTAGTTGATTCAATAAACTTTTGCGTCTTGGCGACTGTGAAGCCAGAATTAATTGCTTACTCATAATTACATAATCTTGAAATGGCGACGAACTCGGCGCAGTAATAAAAAGACCCAAGGCCACAACACGACACTGGTAATAACCGGGTATAAATAACTGGTAAGAAAAACAGCATCAGTAAGGAAGCGCTGCATCCAGAAAACTAATAAATGATATAAAGCAGCTAAAATACCTATGATTAACGCTTGTTGCCAAACGGAAAAATTTCGTATTTTTTGAAAGTTTACCACAACAATATATACTGATAATGCCATAGCAGCCGCATGCACGCCCAATACCGAGCCTAGCAATACATCAAGTATAAACCCCATAAACCAAGCGGTAATAATATTAACTTTACTCGGCAAAGCTAAACACCAATAGACTAATACAATGAGTACCCAATCAGGGCGAAAAGCATCAACACTAAGTGGCATTGGCATAATGCTCGCCATCAGTGCTATCAACAGAGTAAAAACAATAATAATGCCATTATGAGAAAACATTAGTTACTCTCCGTTACGCTAGCTGCTTCTTTTATTTTTTCACTCGCACCTTTGGGTGCAAAAATGCTGACAGGCTCTTCTTTAGAGAGTAATAACACATATCTTAAGCGATCTATTTCGGCAATGGGTTGACTGTAAACACGTAAAAACTCGCGTGTTTCATCATTGCTTACTCTAGTCACTCTAGCCACAGGGTAACCTTCAGGGTATTTACCGCCTAAACCAGAAGTAACAATTAAATCACCTTCTTGAATATCTGCACTGTGTGGAACAAAATTATGTATAAGTAAGTCAATTCTACCGGTACCTGAAGCTGTTAACCGCAAGCCATTTCGTTGAATTCGTACTGGAACTGCATGAGTCACATCAGTGATTAATATGACACGTGAGCTTCTTGCGCCAACATGTAGGATTTGACCTACAATACCTTTTTCATCAAGTACAGGTTGCCCTTCATAGACACCATCGCTAGTACCACGATTAATCAAAACTTGATGCGTATAGGGGTCACTATCTACTGACAGAATCTCAGCAAACATTTTTTTTATATCAGGTCTTACAGGTGAGGCAAGTAATGAGCGTAGTCTTTCATTTTCTTGTTTTATGATGTTCAATTGCATGGACTGTTCATGAAATGAAAGTTCATTTTTACGATACACTTCATTTTCAGTCATTAATCGCTGACGAGTGACTAAGTTCTCAGCCCCCCATGTCATCAATTGTTTAGGGGCATTCGCCATATACTGCAATGGACTAACAATCGATTGCAAATAACCTCTTACTACATCAAAGCTTGACATCTTATGATCAAAAAATATCAACACTGCAGAACAGAACAGCACCAAGATAAGTCGGTGCTGTGGGGATGGTCCATGTTTAAAAATTGGGTTCATAGAAAAGCTACAAGTTTTGCGTATTTAAAAAGTTAAAAACATTAAATCCTTGTGAGCAATGGTTTATTCGTAGGAGAATAAATCTCCACCGTGCATATCAATCATCTCTAATGCTTTACCACCGCCACGTGCAACACAAGTTAGAGGATCTTCAGCCACAACAACCGGTATCCCTGTTTCTTCCATCAATAAACGGTCTAAATCTTTAAGTAATGCTCCACCACCGGTAAGCACCATACCACGCTCAGAAATATCTGAGGCAAGTTCTGGTGGTGATTGTTCTAAGGCAACCATAATAGCGCTAACAATACCAGTTAAAGGTTCTTGCAATGCTTCTAAAATTTCGTTGCTGTTTAAGGTAAAGCTGCGTGGAACACCTTCGGCTAAATTACGGCCACGAACTTCAATTTCAATTAACTCTTCGCCTGGATAAGCTGAGCCAATCTCATGTTTAATGCGTTCAGCCGTCGCTTCACCAATTAAGCTACCAAAGTTACGACGTACATAATTAATAATGGCTTCATCAAATTTATCACCACCAATACGCACAGACGATGAATAAACAACACCATTTAATGAGATGATACCAACCTCTGTAGTACCACCAATATCAACAACCATAGAGCCTGTTGCTTCTGATACCGGCATTCCTGCACCAATTGCCGCCGCCATAGGCTCATCAATTAAGTAAACTTCACGAGCGCCAGCGCCCATAGCTGATTCACGTATAGCTCGACGCTCAACTTGGGTAGAACCACATGGAACACATACTAAGACACGAGGGCTTGGGCGAAGAAAGTTATTGCTATGCACTTGTTTGATAAAGTGCTGTAACATTTTTTCAGTAACAAAAAAGTTAGCGATTACGCCATCTTTCATTGGGCGAATCGCTTCAATATTTCCAGGTGTACGACCTAACATTTGTTTGGCAGCTACCCCAACGGCAGCAACACTTTTCGAGCCACCTGCGCGGTCTTGTCGAATAGCAACTACAGAAGGTTCATTTAATACTATGCCTTGATCTTTGACATAAATAAGGGTGTTTGCTGTTCCTAAATCGATGGATAAGTCGTTAGAAAACATGCCGCGTAATTTTTTAAACATAGGGTCGAAATATCCTATTAAAATGGTCAATTAACTAGTGCGCGTGATCTTTAAATCACAGATCGAACAATCATACCTTAGTATGAAGTGAATGTGTTGCTTTTTTTGAGAGAAAACAAACGATACCAAGAGAAATATCATAAAAAAAGTAACAGAATATTAGAGCCTGTTACTTTTTTAATTATATTACTCATTTTGGCGCTTAATGCGTCTTTGGTTATCTATCGACTTCACGCTGATAAATAATACGATCGTTGCCGCGGTATAAGCCAAAAGTTAAGGTTGCTCTTGGGTTATCATCAAAAGCATCATTACCAGTCCAGTCAAACTGTAACCACGGTGGTACTTCATATTCGACCCTCAGAGGACCTTGACGATTACTTGGTGGTGGCGCTGAAAACTTCAACGCAGGAGAAAGCCCACTCTCTCTATAAACACCTACAGTAAAGCTTTCACCATCAACACTGGCATCTGTGTGTGCAGGCGTAAGATTATCTGTATTATCTGCATCAACTAATCGATAATCCCATAAGGCTAATCCGCCACTACCTAGGGTGCCTGATATAGACTTAGTTGCAATTTGTGGAATCATACAGCTTTCATCAGGGTTATTAATATACTCAACACCATTAAAATATTGAATAAACATTGGCATAGGCAAGTCTTGTGTTTCTGGTGCAAAACTATTTTGCATTAACCAACGCCCAAAACGTATTTCAACCCCTTCGGTAATCACGTTCTCTTTAGGGGTAATTGAAGCAGCAGAACCAGCATACAAAGCAACACCATCGTCATCAATAATGGTATCAACGATAAAAGGAATGCGCGCCTGAAATGGTGCTAATTCAGAGCGATTATTGTGCTCATAAATAAAATGGTCGGTGCTATTAAAGGTGTAAATCAATTCGCCATTATTATCACCTACTACAGGATTACTACCTGCACTCATCACCGAGGAAATTCTCACTCTATCATCAACAACAGGTGGAACAATGGGCTTTCTCTCTTTAACATCATCCATAGTCGGTTCAAGTATGGTGATACCTGAGGCAGCTAATTTAGTAAACCCTGCCTCGGTATAATTCTGTGTGACGACATTATTTATATTATACGCGGTAATCTTAATTTCAGGTTCATCAGCGGCGGCATAAGAGATAGCACCTGTTGTATTGCCACCTTGAGTAATCGTTTGCCCTGCATAGGCCCAATCTTTATTTTCACATAACAGCTGCGTGCCATCTATGTCATGATTAGCCGATAAGCTTCCCGTATTATTGACTGTTTGTATGAAGTAAGCAGGATAAAAACGACCTACGTTAGCAATTTTTCCTTGAATCTTCCCTAAACCACTGCCAAGGT
Source organism: Colwellia sp. RSH04 (assembly GCF_003545765.1). Classification (GTDB taxonomy): domain Bacteria; phylum Pseudomonadota; class Gammaproteobacteria; order Enterobacterales; family Alteromonadaceae; genus Colwellia. Next base: position 412,982 of record NZ_QXIO01000003.1, read on the forward strand.
AGTCCGCATTCTTCAATTCTGCGTCAATGGTAATAATACCGACTTCACTATAAGTGAGCGTATTATTCACCGAACTATTATTAGCTTCTATAAAGAAATTATCTGAAATTTGCTCAAATATACCTGCATTGCCAGGTGTTGGTAATTGAAGGGCACCTGTTAACGTTACTTGCTCATTGGCAAAATGTAATGCAGTAGTATTTGCAGATACTGATGTTAAATCATCAGGGTAACCATCACTATTACCATCTTGACCACTCGCCCATTGAACAGCCGTTGTCGTAATAATAAAATTATCGCCTGCCACTTTAAACTTAGTGCCATTTGCCCGAGAACCAGAGACAATCTCTGCCAAAGCCTCAGCATTATCACTATCTACATTTTCATCAAAAAATAACTTAAAAGCAAAAGGGCGCACGACAAAAGCATTAGAAGAAACAGACAAGTCTAAATCTTCTGTATTGCCATCAGCATCACTCACTTGCACCGTCTTTTGTGCATTAAGTATTAATTTACCCGCGTCAGGATAATTAATATCAAAAAAGGCTTTTGAATCGGTATTAAAACGTAGGCTAGGAGCAGATACCGCAGTAGAAATAGCATGAGAAGTACCATTATTGGTTAACATTAACGCATTAGTGCAAGCACTGCTGTCACCATGACAAGTATATGACAAGTTGATTGGTACATCACCGCCATCGGGAAACAGCCCTACGCAAGCACCACTGTTATCATCTGTTTTAACGGCTTGAATAAATAAATTACGTGCGTTGTATTCAACATCGGAAGATTTTCCCGATAACTGCGTTGGAATACCGTCATTTAATGCATTATCAATAATGAAACCAGCCGTCTTAAAATCAACATCACATGGCGTACCATTGCTGTTTCGACATTCGTACCCTTGAGCTAAACTTAACTCGGCATTACCTGCAACAGTGTAGCTATAGTCGGTATTGACACTACCGCCTGAAAAATTGATGCTCTTATTTGGTATACCATTTATCAATAAGTCAACAGTAAAATTGTCTATATTTAAAGTATTACAGTCAACGTCCGCGCAAGCGCGAATGGTAATATTATCTGCCTGACAAGTGAGCCCTTCTCCGTCTAAGGTATCAATTTCAAAATGATCTAAATAAATATCACAAGGATGAGTTGCTTGATAGACATCATTAACTTCAGTACTGCTTAAAGCATAATCATAAATGCGCACTTCATCGATACGACCATGAAAAAAGCGAGAACTAATACCTTGATCTTGACCTATCTGCAATGGGTTGCTATTGACAGGTAACGTGCCAGCGTGACTTAACGACCCTCTATTTACGCCATTAATATAAATATTCTGCTTGCCATCACGATACGTTATAACAACATGATACCAATTGTTTGCGGCAATATTAGCGCCTGAGGTACTGAAACTATTGTCTCCCCACCACCAAAATATTTCCCCTTGCGGGTTTAAGTGAAATTCATAATTAGTATCTTTTGATACTATCGACTTTAAACCAGAACCTGGAATAGATTCGGGATAAATCCAAGTAGACACACTTAATGCCTCAGACAAGTCTAAAAGGTCATTGTCGGCTATTTGTACGTAATCATTTACACCATCAAAAGTCCCAAAGCCACACGTTCCGGGGTTGCCTGCACGAGCAGGATCACTATTTGATGTCAATGCACCGCCCAGCGCTTGGCCATGTAAAGCGTTTATTTCATCCAATACTTCACCCGCAGAGCCATTCCAAAGCAGCTCATCCATACGCCACTCGGCAATGATTGACTTAGCACATCCATTGTCGTCATCCATATCGGTTTGAATTTCTGTCGGTGTTAAGACTTTGTTATAAATTCTGACTTCATCATAATCACCCCGAGATGAATAAGGCGAAGCAATTACAGAGTTACCCGCTTGGGTATAGTTTGATGAATTATCACCGAAAACAATTCGATTAAACTCACCTAGTGCACCGTTAGTATTGCGTGTTTCTTGAACTCTCAAGACGCCATCAACATAAATAGCAAAGCTATTATTGGTAAAATCCCAAGTAGTGGTGACATAATACCAAGTATCTTTAACTCGGTTATTACTCCCTTCAATGATAGTAAAATCAGCATCAGCAGAGTCTTCAAACGCAAACTTTAATCGTCCGTTTTGTTGAATTTCTAAGACAAAATACTTATCTGTCGCTGATTGTTTACTCGCATCAAAAAGAACACGCTCTTGCCCTTGGTCCCAATCAATTGAACTATTAAACCAAAAGCTAATTGTCCCTTGAACCCCTACTTCATTAATAGTTGGCCCTGCTCTAAAAGCATCGGTGATACCGTTATAATCATTCCAACTTTCACTTTCAAAGCCTCGGCAATACTTACCATCAGGTGTCGACAAACCACCCAAAATATTATCCGCATGGTTATCATAACCACTAGTGTCATCTATTTGCGTATTAAAATCTGGTTGCTCAAATTTATATTCCGCCACCAAGGGAGAACAAAATACTGGAGTTCGAGTTGTTCCATCATAGTTATTTTTAACAGATTGATTGGCAAAAATCTCTTGGATTTGTGTTAATGATAAAGCGTTATCAAATACGATAAATTCATCTAATGGGGCTCTGAACCCTTGGGGGGAACCACTACCTATATCATCAAATGAAGTACCTATGTATCTTAATGTACCACTTGGCATTCTACTGACAGAATCAACAAAAACGCCATCAATAAATAATTGAGTATTGCCTGCGCTATATACCAATGTTAAGTGATGCCAATCACTATTTAAATTACCAAACTCATAGGTACCATTCGTTGATCCTGCACCGTCATATACCCCCCAACGCCAGTTATTTTGACCGTCTAAGTACAATAAATCTCCGCCCGTCGCCATAGCACCTAAAACAAAATATTGATTTCCATTAGCTGCTGTTGGTTTTTTAAACCACGTTGAAACACTATAGCTTGCCGGCAAGGCAACAGACGTTTCAATATAATGCTGCGCGTCATCTATATTAGCAGAATACTCTATTTGACCATTAACATCAGTCGTAAACCCACCGACGGCTATACCGTTACTTGCTCCGACACTATCAACCACTTCGCCACTAACGCCCTGATAGCGACACTCATCAAACCGATACTCTAATATCGCAATAGCTGGCGTAACACCGTTGTTACACATTCCATTGAAATCTGCATTTAAAATAGCATCACTATCATAATTAATGTCAGCACTGGGTGTGGCACTGATATTACCTTCAGCCGCAATAGCACCATTAATATCGACTTTACCGGTAATAGTAACAGACCCCATACTGTAAATAATGGCATTGATTTCAGTATTACCGCCATCTATAGCTAAACTACCACTAACAATTATAATAAGATCTTCGGGGTTACCACTGACATTAATTTTAGCATTTATCCAACTTGCGCCCCCAGCAATATATAAACGAGAGGTTGTTTCAGATGTTGGTAAAGAGTCAACTGTAATAGTTTGAGATGATGCATTCGCTAAATAATGTTGATCGCCTAACAATAAGTTTTGAGGATTACTTAAATATCCATTTGCCCCAGTAAAAGGAGGCACATTAATAAAGCCATTTCCCAATAAGCCGTCATTAGTTGCACCGGGAAAAATATCAATACAATTCGCACTGTAACTTGATGTTGAAAATACTAGGCAAATAATTACGCCTAAGTGAATACAGGTTCTTTGCAGCAAGTTCATCAACATCATAAACTCCTCGCTTCAACTTGTATTGTTCTGCTACTACGCACTACGCCTTTAGACTGGTCACTAATAGCACCGCTACCGCATTCACCTGTGCTGGTTAAACGATAATAATTAACTAGATTATGCGTATTATAGATGGCACAACTTACTGAAGCATTACAGTGCTTTAAACCATCGATATCTGATAGATCATAGGTGTCATCAGCAGGGCATGAATTGGAATTATCTAAGGGAAAAGTGCGCTGTAAATGTGCCTGCATGCCTGAATTTGCCGCCATCAATGCGCGAGTACCTATCACTTCTTGTGCAATAGTTTCGCTGCTGGTTGAAAGTACCTTAATTAAAGCACTACCTAACAATAACAATACAATAATAATAAATAATGACAGCATAAGCGCACTCCCTTGTTGAGAGTCAACTTTAGTAAAATATCTTCGCTTTAAAGGATAAATATACTGCTTCATGATTGGTCTCTTAATCTTAGCGCCATAATTAGCGACTACTACATTTTTGTATCAAGAAAAAACCTTATCTATAAAAAGGTAACGCGATATGCCTAACTTAGCAATAGACCTTCGTAATATCAGGTTCATACTAAGGAACATTATTTATATGTACTGCATTGTCGAAAACTACGCGTTCGTTATCACGTAAAAATACCAACTTTGTTTGTACAACAGCATTACGCTGTAGCGTTGCATTTAACACAATAAAAGGTATTTCAGCTTGAGAATAAACTACGTTTTCTGCCATTAAGCTTAAATTAGCGCCTGAAGCAATTAAGTCACTCGAACTTTGCTGATTTTGCTGAAAATTATAGTTACTGTAACGTACCACCTTTGCCTCTCCCGATTGCGCAATAACACAATACGATACAGGCGAATTAATAATATAGGCTCGATTTGTTGGTGAATGTTCGGCAAAGCTTTCCGCTGCTTCTAATGTTAATGTTGCAACCTGTGCTGGCGCTATCGGCAAGGTATAATCTTCGAGCGAATAACGTTTATTATTTGCTGCAGTGTAAATATCTTCGCCATTGGTATTCGTTGGATAAACCACGATAGCATCAGAGCAATTAGCGCACACATAGTCATTACCATCAATATCAATGAAAGGAATAACCTCTAAGGTATTACTATTGTCAGGGTTAACAGGGATATCAGTATATACAGTACTTGCCAATATTGGTGTAAATTCAAGGCATTGCTCAGTGGCTGAGCTTTTCTGGCGAATACTGTTAGGAACTGCATTTCGAAGTTCACGATTAAGCCTTTCAACAACAAATCGGGCACTAGAAATAAGCTCATCTCGCTCACTCACGTTTAAATAGGTTTGAGTCGTTAATTTAATAAAGCCTGAAATACCAACAGCCATTACCCCAAGTAAAATAATAACAATGATCAACTCCATCAAAGTAAAACCTGCTGTTCGCTTACTCGATGTATAGTGTCTATTAACTCGACTATTGAATAATTTAGCCATTATAAATTTGCCTTATGGCTAGCAAATTCAATAACAGTACCAAGCGGTGTTTCTACCGAAACAGTTATTTTTTTAGCTAACCTGTTATTAGCTAGACTTAAACTGTCTCCGTCATAAGTCACTTCAACATTCAAAACAAAATTAGTGTAGCCCGAATCTAATCCCGCATTTATCGCGTTCACCTGCTGAGTAAAACCATGAAAATCATCCACATCATCAAAGGTATTTATATCGTTCGCATTTTCACCCGCTTCAACGCCAAAATTAACTTCATCAGTACAATCAGGTTGAGTACCATCATCACAGCGCAATCGACCACCTGTCATATCTGAATTATCATCAAAAGCACGGCTATTAATATCATTCATTAAGCTTTGACCTAACTCTGCCGCTTTAATTTGTAAAATTGCATCGGCACTTTGCTCTTCGGTTGGGGCAATTAAAGAAGAGATAATAGACAGGGAAATTGATAACACGACAATCGATAAGATAATTTCTATTAAGGTAAAACCTTGCATTTTTGCTTTAACATTGAGTAAAGCATATTTATTTAGTTTACAGGCCATGAATATAGCCCTCAGGTTCTATTTGAATCGATAACGTTTCGACATTACTGTTAACATTTATAATACAACCACTGGCACAACCCCCTATTGGACGGCCTAACCAATCAAAGGCAATAACAGCATTGACTGCAAACGAATTGTTAAAGGTAATATTATATCGGCTGTCCACAACATGCCCTGTTATATCAGACGCTTCATCCCAATCATCATTTAGGGTTAAATCAGTACAATCCAGACGGTCAGGTACGCCATAGCGCTTATTTTCAATGACTAGGTGATGACAATAAGTCTCACCTGAAGCGTTATCTTGACGAGTTTGCTGCATGGCACGTTGTTGCGTTAACCGTAAAGCTGATATGAGTTGTGCACGGTGACTATGTGCCTCATAAGCACTTGTACCATCAAATTTTGGCAGCACATTGACCGCTAAAATACCCACTAAGATAATTACGGTGACCAATTCAATTATAGTAAAACCAGATTGATACTTCATATGGTTAATTATATCACCTAAATAGAATTATATTTTTAACAAAATAAAGCGCTTAAAGCAAAAAAGGAGAGCCGAAGCTCTCCTTTATATATTAAGATAGCAGTCTAACTATAAACAAATCACAACATCAGTAACAGGTGAAGTACCTAATGCTTGAGACTCTTGATAATATGCAAAACAACTCGATTCTGCGGCTGTTGGAGCATCGTTATCTGCTGGCAAAGCAGTAGGTTCAGTTCCACCCTCAGGATAAACAACTACATATCCGGCAATTGAATCGTCTGAAATAATAAATTCATCAGCATTTACCTCTAACAATAAGGCCCAATCGTCTGCAGGTACTGTTGCAGCACCTGCTGTTGAAATAGGGTAACCCAAATCTAAATTTACTACATCACCTTGACTATTAACCACAACAGTTTCACCGTCAGCTGCTACAGCTGATTCATTACCTTGAATCAATGATTTACTGTGAACTAAGGTATATGCACTTTGCATAGAAGCTTTTACTGCTTCTAATGTTGCAGTACGTGCATCAGCTTGTAAGTTAATAAACTTAGGTGCTGCAGTTACTGCTAAAATACCTAAAATGACAATTACTACAACTAATTCGATTAGCGTAAAACCTTGTTGCGCTTTATTTTTCATTGAATATTTCATATTAAACCCTTTACCACTTAAAAAATCATTACAAATACTATCTATAAATTAACACTAATCGTCAAGTACTTATGGCGTATTAACGTTAACAACCACTTCACTATTCGCTGCATTGTAAGTAAAGTTATTACCAATATCGATATTACCACCAGGTGAAACAAAATTACCTGCTGCATTCTTATCTAAAGTTTCTTTTAAATAAAACACACAACCTGTAAATGTTTGAGTAGCACCCGCTGAATCGATTAATTCTACACTGGTAGTGTCGGCTAAATAATCAATATTTAATCCCACGGTATTTAAGTCTGCAACCGCTGAAGACACACTAGGTGGCTGAGCAAACACCCCTTGCCACAATTCAATACAACGGGCATTTGTCATGTCTGCTGTACTGGCATTACCGTTAACAAGGCCAACTGGATAACCAGGACGGATACTTTTAGTATTATTTGGTGTTGGCGGAGTCGTTAATGCAAAGAAGCTTCCTTCATAATCTACACGGTTCACATTAGCAGCCGTTGGGCGACCTTCTGCTTCCCACTGCGCACGAACTAAAGATACGCCTGTGGCAAAGCCACCCGCCATACCTTCAATATTTGCTTGTTTAGCTTTATCGGTTAGATCCAAAAATTTTGGAATAGCCGTTACCGCTAAAAAACCTAAAATAACGACAACAATCACTAATTCAATTAATGTAAAACCGCGCTGGTTATTTAAGTTTTTCACATTGTATTGAGAAAACACTTTATTCATATGAACCTCACAAACCTTGATGTACAGATATTAAAATCATTGTAACAACGATTAATTAAATAAGTCACTTAATTAATCGACAAAAACCTCTTTGAGAACAAATTATTACTAAATCTAAATCGAAATCATAAATTCTTATTTTATAGTCATAGTGTAGCGTATTTTTATAGATGCGTAATTTAGTCTATTGTAAATACAAATTATTTGTTCACTTGCTTTTTGGTATTACTTCAGTCACTTTGCCCGTTTCACTGTGATAATCAAAAAATTGCCCTGAAGGCAAAATATATCGACAATGATGAAAGTTTTTACCTTGTTCTTTTAACTCTATTGTTGCTATAGAAAGTTTCATTAATGACATCGGCACCGCAACAGCTGCTTGCCATATTTTCTCACAAGAAAAATTATTCTTTGTGATATCTAACCAGCCATTTTTATTTACTGAAAACCTTTGCTTAGCTTCACTATTAAGTTGTTTAAGTGTTACAACGCTAGGCTTATTTTCCATCAACCACTGGGCATGTACTGCAATGACAGTGCTATTAAAACTTTGCGCTAAACGGTTAAAGCCCGTCGTGGTTATTTGTTCTTGCTGGTCAAAATAATAACTAATAAACACTTTCATCAACAACGCGAGTAGGACAACCGTGATAATAAACTCAGTCAGAGATTTTTCTCGTTTCTCGACTTTATCAATCATAGCCTTATCCTAGCGCACATAACACAACGTTACTTACCCTGCATCGCAGACGCCATATCCCACATTGGTGTAAATATACCTAAGGCAAGTACTAAAACCATCGCCGCTACAACAATAAGTAATAACGGCTCTATTCTCGCTGTTAGCGTACTTAGATCGTAATCAACCTCACGTTCATAGTAATCGCCCACTTCTTTTAATAGGTCGTCGACACGTCCTGTTTCTTCACCTACGGCAATCATTTGCAATACCAGCGGCGTAAATAATGTACTAGCAATTGCTGCTCGCAATAAACTTTCACCACTTTCTATTGCCACACGCATAGCAATAATTTTCTCTTTCATGAAACTATTATCAACGGCATCGGCAACTAAATTGAGCCCCGATGTCATCGGTACTCCTGCCGTCAAAACTATACCAAAGCTATGAGAAAATCGTGCCAATATTGAGCGTTCAATAATACTACCAATAATGGGAATTTTAATTTTTCGTCTATCCCAAACAAATCGACCTTGTTTGGTTTTAAGTGATTGGCGTAAGGTGACAAAAAGAATCAACACGCCTATTAGCATATATGGCCAAAAATTTATGAAAAAATTTGAACTAGCGATAATAAATTTAGTCGCTAGTGGTAGATCGGCTCCTAGTTTTGAAAACATGCTGGCAAAGGTGGGTATTACCCAAATATTTAAGATAACTAATGCAGCAGACAAAGCCATTACAACCATAGTAGGATACCGTAATGCCGTTTTAATACGTTTTTTTGTCGCTTGTTCACGCTCAAGATATGTTGTTAATTTTGCGAAGGATTGATCGAGTTGCCCTGTATTTTCACCCACATGAATTAACGAAATAAATAATGAACTAAAAATATTAGTGTGCTGATTGAGTGCTGAAGATAACGTGTAGCCACCTTCTAATTGCTTACCTATGTCATGTAATGCCTTTTGCAAACTAATTGAGTTACTTGACTCAGCCATACCGTTTATTGCACGAAGTATAGGCACACCAGAACGCATTAACGCATACATTTGACGACAGAAAATAATCATCTCATCTAATGAGACACTGGCAAAACCTAACAGTTCTTTAATATCAGCACTTGCCAGGCTGCCATCATTACTGTGCTTGGCTTCATTAATATCAATTGGTGTTATATTTTGCCTAAATAATTGTTCAGCCGCGGCAGTAGAGCTAACGGCTTCGAGCGTGCCCTTAACTTGACTACCGCTAATATTACGACCTGTATAATTATATGATGCCATAGTGCAATATTAACCTTTATTAACTTACATCAACTGTTTCAACGAGTCTTAGCACTTCTTCGACTGAAGTAATACCCTGAACTGCATAATCGAAAGCAGCTTTTGCTAAAGGCGTAAAGGTTGGGTTTGCTTTAGATAACTCTGTAAATGCCTCACTGTCATCTCTTTTTAACGCAGCCATCATTCCTTCATTCATTTCTAATAATTCAAAAACACCTATACGACCACGATACCCCGTATACTTACATGTTTGACATCCTGAGCCTTGCGTGAATTTTGCTTGCTTTGCCTGCTCTCCTGCTAAATTAGTTAGCCAAAGCAGCTCTTGCGCTTCAGGTATATATTCTTGAGCACAATTATCACACACTCTGCGTACTAAACGTTGTGCGATAATAGCTCGCAGTGAGCTACCCACTAAAAAGCCTGCTGCGCCCATATCGATTAAACGTAAAGCACTGGTGATAGCGTCGTTTGTATGTAACGTTGATAAAACTAAGTGACCTGTTAATGCGCCTCTAAGGCCTATCTCAACCGTTTCTTGATCACGCATCTCACCCACCATCATTATGTCGGGATCTTGACGTAATGCGGTACGTAATACACTTGAGAAAGTTAATTCTATTTTAGTATTAACTTGTACCTGATTAACCCGCGGTAACCGATACTCGACTGGGTCTTCAACGGTAATTATTTTCTTGCTAGCTTCATTTAACTCACTCAGCGCAGCATATAACGTCGTTGTTTTACCACTACCTGTTGGCCCAGTAACCAGTACCATACCATGAGGGCGTGTAATCTGATGGCGTACACGTTTAACTAAATCTGCTGGCATACCGGTTTGATCAAACGATAGCAAGCCTGCAGACTGATCAAGCAAACGCATAACTACCGATTCACCATATTGCACAGGCATGGTGGATATACGGACATCAATACTGTGACCACTAATTTGAATATTAAAACGTCCATCTTGAGGTATACGTTTTTCTGAAATATCAAGCCCTGCCATGAGCTTCAAACGAAGTACCATTGCCGCTGCAATTTTATTTTCTTTGAGAATATTTTCTTGCAATACGCCATCGATACGTTGTCTGATACGTAACTGGCTTTCATCAGGTTCAATATGAATATCTGATGCACGCATTTGCACTGCATCTTCAAAAACAGACTGTAATAATTTGCCTACCGTTGCATCACCCGTTTCATCAACAAATGAGGTGGATAAATCAAAATCTGATGTTTCTTGATATTCTTCTTCTAGCTGACTAGCAAACGATTCAATATCAGCAGTACGACGATATAAACTATCGAAGGCATCATACAGTTGAGATTCCATCACAACCGCAAGTTCTATTCGCTTTGGCGAAAGCATATTCTCTAATTGATCTAAACCACTTAAATCGGCAGGATCACTCATACCAAGAAGAACTGAATCACCCCTGTCTTCAATAATCAGTGCTCTTAAACGGCGGGCATGAACTTCAGGTAAAAGGTTAGCTATTGACGTTGGAATTTGTCGCTGGCTGATATCTAAAAAAGGAACATTTAACTGCTGAGCTAAAAATTGTAGTAATTGTTTTTCTGATAAGTAACCTAGCTCAATTAGCGTGTCACCCAATTTACGACCTGACGTTTTTTGACTGTTTAGTGCTTGCATTAGCTGATCATTGGTAATGATATGTTCATGTACCAATAAGTCACCTAGTCGCATCTTTAACTTGGGTGCCGCCATTACTTTCTCCTAAACCTTGTCTCGTTTATTGCCCTAGGGCGATTAATCGTTGTTGAGCAAATTGAGCCGAAGCATTTGTTAAGTCATTTCTTGCAAGTGCTAATTTATAAGCTTGCCCTGCTAAGTTAAACTGACTGTCTTTGTCGTATACAATCGCTTGACCTAAATACCATCGCCCAACGTTCGGTTGCATATTGATCAATCGCTGATAACTTTGTATTGCCATCGTTAAGTGGCCAGTTTCTTGCGCAACACTAGCTAACAGCACCTGATATTCTTCGTTTTCAATATCAGCGAGGGGCTCTAATACATTATAGGCTAAGCGAAACTTTTGTTGCTTAACAAGAATCTGCGCTTTCATTTGTCGTAATTCTTTATTCTTTGGTGCTAGTGCAATTCCCTGAGATAATAAATTACCTGCTTTGTTATATGCTTTTCTGCCATACCATAATGCAGCAAGCTTTTTTCGCGCTTCAAGATGTTTAGGCTCAATGATGAGTATATCTTGAAGTAATTCTTCTGCTTTGGCTACATTACGTGTCGCAAGAAGTTTTTCAGCTTGCTGTAATTTTTGCTCTATTAATTCTTGTGAGGTTAATTGCCTCCTTGAAACCGTCATGCTTGATGCTTTCTTTGGCTTTTCAGCATTCAGTATCTCTTCAGGCGTGACCTGTTCGTTTGCGTTCGCTACTTCATTATTGTTTTGAGCTTTTTTTTTAGTACTTTCAATAACCTTAGTCGCAGGATTAACAATGACTTCTGACTCACCTGTATTATTGTTATTTGTAGTGGCAACGGTACTTAGTGAGTTTGGCTTACTGACAGTTTCAAGCTCTATTTCAGCATTATTCGAGGTATGTAACTCAGCCATAGGTTGCTGTTGTCTTTTGGTAAACTTATTTGCTTTGATCGTATCAGCGCTATTTTTTGGCTCACTCGCTTGTTTATTTACTATCTCATCACCTATCGCTTCTTCGCTATTGCTGACAATAACCTTAGGGTCAGCGACATTCTCAACGCGTGTTAATTGTTGACCTTTTAGCACATTATTTTCTTGTGTTAATTGCCAAATATATAAGCCAACAGCATTAATCGCGACAAGGATAAAAACAATAACAACAATGAGTTTCACTGGTGATTTTTTTACTGGAACAGAAACAGGTACAGAGCCTGACTGATTTTGCTCAGGTGCTCTATCTTCCAAATCTTTTAACATTTGATTAATAACACTCATGAAGATATTCCTGCCTGATAAATTATATATGCCACACTTGCAACAACAATCAGCACAGTTAACGTTAGCTTAAGACTCATTGTATTATTGTCTACTCCTTCCGTATCTTTAATTGCTGCCTGCAAGTGCTTTTGAGTCATTTGATACTGTCCTTGACCATAAGCAAGCATTAACATTTTGTGGCATAAAATGTTCACTATTCTGGGAATGCCTTGACTCACTTTAGTCATTTTCTTACACACCTCTTTTGGAAAGAGTTCAGCCCCTTTATAGCCTGCGACCTTCATTCTGTGTTGAATGTAATGCTGAACTTCAGCTGCATTCATCGCTCTTAATTGATAAGAGAAAGTGATTCGTTGCCTAAGCTGTCTAAAGTCATTTTGAGCTAAACGCTGGTCAAGTTCTGGCTGAGCAAACAAAACAACTTGCAATAATTTACGTGTTTCTGTCTCTAAGTTAGTAAATAGCCTCAGTGCTTCTAGACTTTCTTCTGGCAGTGCTTGAGCCTCATCTAAAATCAATACAACAGAATGACCTTTTTTATGTAAATCTAGTAATCTATCTTGTATGCGCTGCGTTAATAATTGTACCGACATGCGCTGAGCTTGCTTAACGCCAAGCTCCACAGCTACAGCTCGCCTTAACTCATTTGGATTTAAATATGGATTTGGAATATAAGCCGTAACAAAGTGTTCAGGTATTTCATTTAACAATTTACGACACAGCAACGTTTTACCGGTGCCAACTTCCCCGACAACTTTAATGAAACCTTCACCTGTTTTTAATGCTGTCATTAAAACGGCTAATGCTTCATGGTGAGGCGATAACCCTAAAAAGAAATTGGTGTTGGGTGTGAGCGTAAACGGCAGTTCTTGCAAACCAAAATGGTACAAATACATATGTTACATTTACCCTCAATCAACCATCAAACTACGATAATGAGATTACTTATTGAGCTTGGTTATTATTATTGTCATTAAACTCACTTTCGCCTGGGAACCACTTATCTAATAGTTGTCGAGCGTCTTGAAGTTGGTTTTGCCAGGTATCAACACCTACCACAATAGGTTTTAGTAGAATCACTAACTCTCTTTTTTGTGTAGTTTCACTCTTACTTTTGAATAATTCACCAACAAATGGGATATCACCTAATAAAGGTGTTTTCGATTCTTTATCAATAGTGTAGGTTTCGATTAAACCACCAATAACAACAATTTCGCCTGACTTTGCGCGAATTATAGTATCTGATTCACGAACGCTGCTTTGTGCTAATGGTAAAATCAGTTCTTCACTGCCTAGTTGAATACTTTTATTTTGTTCATCAGTAAGAGTTACCGATGGATGAACATGAAGTACAACGTCACCACTTTTATCTATTTGTGGTGTGACATCAAGCGCAATACCAGAGAAGAAAGGTGTTAGGGTTACCTCAGGAGTCGTGGTTGTTGCCGTGCCTGTTGTGGTAGTACTAGAAACCTCTGTGACAAAGTATTCATCTTCGCCGACTTTAATGACCGCTTTTTGGTTATTAGTTGCTGTAATTCTCGGGCTTGATAAAACTTGTACGTTACCTTGGGTTTGCAATAAATCTATTACACCACTAAAGTCAGGGCCTGAAAAACTCAATGAAGTCGCGCCACCAATAGCCGACGAAATCACATTACCTGAAATGCTACCATTAGTTTGGAAGGTTAAATTAGTATCACCAATACTACCAAGCACTTCATCCCAATGAACGCCCTGTTGGTAATCATCATTCAAGGTGACTTCCATGATTTTAGCTTCGATAATCACTTGTCGGTGTAAATGCGTCTCGGTATCTGAAATAAACTTCTTAACCGCACTAATTTCATCTGGCATACCACGCACAGTAACTAAACCCGCTTGAGGTGAAACAATAACTGAACGACCGCCCTCTGTACCAACAAAGGCTGTTAGGGTCTCTTTTAATTCAAGCCAGAAATCAGATTCATTCTCTGTATAAATGTTGATGCCGCTAGTAGTACTTTGACTGGTAGAGTTATTGTTATTATTGCTACGATTATTATTACTGCTGTTTCCACCGTTGTTATTGTTATTATTGTTTCCACCAGAGTTAGGATCATTTTCAGAAACACCACCAGAGTTGATACTCGTACTGGAGGTACCAAAACGTTTTAAAAACAGATAATTCAATGCAATAGTTTCACTGCGCATACCTGAAGGATAAACCTTGATGATATTATTACTCTGCTGTATCTCGTAACCGTAAATCTCTTCAATAACACCTAACGTTTCAGCTAAAGTCACATCAGTTAGATTAAGTGATATTTGCCCAGTTACGTCTGGGTGAATAGCGATGCTATAAGCAGAGCCTTCAACAATTGCATTAAAGAAATCTTTTGCTTCGACTGCCGTAGCCGACACTTCTAATCGTTTCTCTGATAATAAACTTTGCTTAGCCTGAGCCATACTTTGCTGCATTACTTCTTGCTGAACAGCGTTTGGCACTTGTGTTAAAGGTTTAGGTGCATTAACCGCTTTAGTATCTTCAATGGCTTCAGATAGACCTTCTTTAAAATCTGTTGGTTGCAAAGGCACAGACTGGCAACCAGCAAGTGCAAGAACCAAGCTAGAAATAATTATGGATATTGGAATATTTTTCATATTAATCTTTGTTTCTATCATTGATATTTGCCAAACCTTACTTGATGTTTTTTAACACTGATGCTTTATGTACATACAACTTAAGGCGCTCGGTTTCACTGCGTAAGACTACACTGTCATCATTTACAGCAACTAGATGGTACTGCCCAATAGATTGATTTACCTGCAACACCTTCCCGTTAATAACAGCGGTATGAATCCCTTCACCATGAACTATTGATTCAAGTACAAGTTTATCCTCTTCTTTTACGTATGACTGTGAAAGACCTTTTCCAAAAGGCCTTGTTGGATCCACGTCCACTGCCAACACCTTGAAGGTAAATACCAGCGAAATGATAATGAATATCTTAAACACCAATAAAGTCCTCCTTGGTACCTAGGCTATATATCTCAATTTCAACTTCATTGGTTGGATATTCTTTCATGGTAAAATCAAATTCCTGCCAGAAAAATGTCCAAGACAACTGCTCTAACTTTTGTAAATAAGACAGTAATTCAAAATAACTGCCAGCAAGTTTTATACGAATACCATGGCGATAAAGGTTTAACCCTGATTCTTCAAGCATAACAGAATCTAAGGTTTTAGCTTGTGAAGCATTATCAGTCTCTTGGATAGATTGTGGCGAAATTAGTGGTACTGCACCAATGAGCTCAAATGATAACAACGAAACATTAGGCTCAAGCTTTAACAACTTTAATAACGCATGACGCATTTGTATCGGATTTATTAACTCAGAAGTAAGCGCTAGTAGTTTCTGGTCTACTTTTGCCATCTTTTGTTCAAGGCGCATAATTCTGTCTTTAATAACCTTGTTTGGATCGAGTTTAAGCGCTTCTTGATATTCTTTTATTGCCACAGTTTGTGTTTTATTTTCATGTTTAAGCTGAGAGATTTGCTGGCTGAACTTGTTATTCTCTTGAGCTTTTACCTCAATGAATAAAAAATATATCGTAAAGTAAACAGCAACAACGCCTGTTAATAAAATCAGGTACTGCTCTCTAGCTGATAGCTGCAAATACTTTTCTGTTAATAATTGCCACTGCTGCTTCATTCTGCATCTCCTGATGCTCGTTTTGAGCTGACAGTAAATTCAGTAATATTGTTATCATTGCGAGATAGTTCAAACTGCACAAACGATTTACCTGACAACAAGGTAGAGTTCTCGAAACCTGCTAACCAAGCAGGTACCGCTTCAGGTTTTTTAGCAACACCTGAAAAAGTCATATCATCTAAACTTATATTGATCGTTTGTAGTCTTATATCAGGGTGATGCATTTGAGATAACTCTTCCATCGCTTTGGCAAAACCAACAACGAATGTACGTTTAGTATCGGTTAGTTTTGCATGTAGGCTTTGTTTGTGTCGCATCAATAAATTTAATGTTGCGAGCTTCTCTTGCAGTTGTCTGTCTGGTGCTCTATCAGCTATCTTTTTTTCTAATAAGCTTACTTGTTGACTTTGTTTGTTATTTTTCTTTTGCAAAACACTATAGGTAGATTTTAGCTGTTGATTTGAAGTTTGTGTAATTACAGCCCATACGATCATAACTAACAATAACGTAATCCACAGCAATACAACACGGGGCAAGGTTATAAACATTTTTTCAGGCAGCAACTCTGCCTGCAATAAATTAATAGTATGCTTAGCCTGCATGTTGCACCTCAGAAGAAGCTTTTATTTCACCTGATGCTAATTCGCTTGCGTCTAATAAACTGGCTCCCAGTGCGACAGCAAACTCTCTTTGTTCATGATACGGACTAGGCAATGGTAACAAGGTAACAGGAACATTGGTGTTTTCTGACAATTTACGTGCAAAAAAACCTTCGAGTTCAATAGGTAATAATACTTGAATTTCTTTAATTGGCGCTTGTTTTAATTGTCTTTCAAAATAATCCGTAGAGCGCTGTATTTCTAGACTTAAACTATCAATAACACCTAAACTTAACTCTTCTTCAGTTTTACTCGCTAATTGAGCAAAACCACGTAAACGACGGTGAAAATAAAGCTGCCCTTGCTTCACAATGATAATTACAATTTCTTGGTCGGGCTGTTGGCATACAATTAATGTCGCTTCATTTTTTACTGGTACTAAGTTAGCAAAAGCAAACTCTTGAGTAATTATTCGTGTTACTTCAAGTTCTTGTTCATTAATTGTATGAACTAATTTTTTTAACTCAGTTAAAGGTGCACAAACAACATTAATTTTCTCTTTGCCTGACATCATCATCGGTGCATCATAGTAATCCAACACCATATTGTCAGGAGCAATGGTGACAAGATCTTTAACCTGCCACTTTAAAGCACCTTTAATTTCTTCTTCAGCAAGACTTGGTTTATCTACTTGAACAACTTGCGCTTGTTGTTCATTCAATACTAAGTAGACTTGTCCTGAAAAATTATATTGATCTTGCAAACCTTCAATAGCGCTACAAATATCATCATCATTAATAGCTTGCTCTTTGAAGTACACGTTTCCAGAATTGCTATCGTCATCTTTAGGAGGTATTGAACAAACGGAAATCACGTTTTGTCGCAATGCGATACCCACACGTTGAGTAGCATGTTTTTTGGAAAGTAAATTCTTTATCCGCGTAAGTATTGACATGTATTAGTATTATTTTATTTATCTAAAAGAGGTATCTAAAAGAAACACTTAACTAACATTATCCTTTAATGCATCTTAGGTGCAAGCTTTTTCCTTTAATTAAGCTATTAGTTATTCCATTTCTATTTTTAGGTTAAAGTTGCCTATCATTTATATTTATAGCTAGTCATAATACTGCTAAGCATTTATGACTATACCTAACTTGTTTTACACTTCCACCATTGTGCATAAAAAAGTGACCACTTAGAACGACATGGGTGACATAAGAACAAATAAACTTTGTGTGAGTATCGTTATTCTACATCAAACAAATTTTATCAAGCTATCATAGTGTCCATGTGTTCCCGAAGGACTACTTTTAAAGGTGTATATACATAGTCATTGATTTTAAATTCTCGCTAATAGAGCACTTTCTTATACTGATTAATTGATATGAAAACATTTATTTAACTATATTATGGACGAAAAAAAACGCTGTTGTTATTTAAAATAACAAAACAGCGTTTTATATCGAAATCAGTAAATACTGATTATCGATTATGCTTCAGCGATAACAGCCACTTTGATGCTAGTATCAACATCGTTGTGTAAGTGAATAACGATATCGAATTCACCTGTTTCACGGATAGCACCTAATGGTAAACGTACTTCAGACTTAGCAACTTCAACGCCAGCCTCAGTAATTGCATCAGCAATATCACGAGTACCAATAGAACCAAATAATTTACCTTCGTCACCAGCTTTTGATGCGATTGTAACTTCTGCTAATTCAGTTAATTTAGCAGCACGAGCTTCTGCAGCAGCTAAAACTTCAGCTAATTTAGCTTCAAGTTCAGCGCGACGAGCTTCAAAGTGCTCAACGTTTGCTTGAGATGCGAAAACTGCTTTACCTTTAGGTAATAAGTAGTTACGTGCATAACCTGATTTAACAGTTACCTTGTCACCAAGGCCGCCTAATTTGGCGATTTTGTCTAGAAGAATTACTTCCATTATAAACCCCTTATTAGCTTACTTGTGTAAGTCGGTGTATGGTAACAATGACAAGTAACGAGCGCGTTTGATCGCACGAGTTAATTGGCGTTGGTATTTTGCAGCAGTACCAGTGATACGGCTAGGAACGATTTTACCACTTTCAGTGATATAGTTTTTTAAAGTAGCAATATCTTTATAATCGATAGATGTTGCGCCTTCCGCTGTGAAACGGCAAAACTTACGACGTCTAAAAAAACGAGACATGGAGTTCTCCTCATTTGATTTAACTAGCAAATGTTAGCTAAATCTTAATTAATCATTTGAATTTGCTGAGCATGTAATACTAAAAGCGGATTTCCGTTTCTAGATTCGTGACGGTTTATAAATCCCACCACTTTTACATGACATCCAGCAACTAATTCACGAGTTAAGTGTGATAATTCACCTGTTGCTACAACTTGTATTCTGACAAATGCTTGTCTATTCATACCGGCTTCATTTTGTATAGACTTATGGTCTATTGAAAACTGGCTATGAGTAATACCCGCTGGGCTTGTTGACTGTTTAGGGGTTTTCACCACTTCGCCGGTCAACGTCAGGCTATTCTCTGGTAGAGCTTCTTGCATTGCATTCACTCTAATAAAGAAAGTTCACAGGATGCTTATTCTTCGCTAGCAGCTTCTTCAGACTTCTCTTCAGTTGAGACTTCTTCAGTTTTAGCTGGCTCAGCAGCAACCTCTTTCTTAGCTTCGCGACGGTCATCTTTAGCAGCAGCCATAGGTGATGCTTCAGTTACCGCGTCTTTAGTACGCATGATCATGTTACGAATAACAACATCGTTATAACGGAAAGAAGTTTCTAATTCATCAATAACTGTTTGAGGCGCTTCAATGTTCATAAGAACATAGTGTGCTTTGTGTAGTTTATTGATTGGGTATGCTAATTGACGACGACCCCAGTCTTCTAGACGGTGGATTTTGCCTTCAGCAGCATTGATCAAGTCTGTGTAGCGCTGGATCATACCAGACACTTGTTCACTCTGATCAGGGTGAACCATAAATACGATTTCGTAATGACGCATTACGAGCTCCTTATGGGTTGTAGCCTCAGAATCTGGCTCAGCCAACACCAGTGTAGAGGCAAGGAACAAAAAGTTCAGGCTGAATTAAGGACGCGTAGTATAGAGAAAAGTGATGATAATAACAAGCACAAAAAATAGACATGAGTTGATAACTTATCACGCTCATTCTTTAGCGCTATTTTTATAATCAACTTTTACTGGTTATTATGAATATAGCGCTAAAGTATAGATAAACTATCGGTAAGCTAGAACAACGGCACTGATTTACCGTTGACTTCTAATTGCCCTTTAGTAAAAAGCGCATTGAAACGCAACTCTGTTTTGTCTCTCATCAATAACCCTTGCTGTATATATTGATTAACTGCGGCATCTAAACCATATTTGCTTAATAACGCTTCTGGTGAAGAACCATTTGCTTTAGCGCTAATTGCAGTCATCAAACTCATGATATTTTTAGCATCAAAAATATCTTTATCAATACTTACAATTAAGTCTGACTTTACTTTACCTTCAGGTGTCTCAACACTTAAGTTTTCAACGATAATTTGCGGCTCTTTTACAATGAGCTTTTCCGCTAATGCGGTAAGTTGCATCATGTTATTTTGCGCAGATAATTGCTCAATATTATTGGTTAAATCTGCAAAAGTACTATTCACTTCTTGCATTGTCTCTACATCTAAGCGTGTTATTTTTAAATCAAAGTCGGCATTAGTAAACTCTTCACTTGCTGAAGTAAGCTTATCAACATGATAAACCACACTTACTTCCATCAAGTCATCATCGACACGGGTATCAGCAATTAATGAAAGACCATTCATAGTTAACACTGCTGCATCTTTCTCTTCATTTACAACCAAACTATCTAGATGAAGTTTAAAAAAACCAGTAGATAAAGTATCGCCTTGAAAGTAATTACCCGAGATCGCTTGTTGCTGAGATTCAAAAGATAATGCACCAATTTCCACCTGAGCATTTTCTTGACTAATAGTTAATCCTCCCCAATTAAATACGCCCTCAAAAGAACGCATATTCGCTAATGTAAACTCGCCGTAGGCAGGCTTTGAACTAATAGTTTCACCGTCAATAGTTTCATTTATACTTGCAACTTCAATTGTTGAGATAATGTCTTTACTGAACGTAAATAAACTGGTCATTTTTACATTTTTACTGATAAAGTCAGTTATTAATTGATTAAATTCACCTACATCAGTATTTAGCTTAACGGAAGAATTAATATGACTCATGCCAAAGTGAACTTTTTCATTAGCTAGAATAATGGGGCCAAAATCTAACGTATCTTCAATAATAATTGATACTTCTTCAATGTCATCTTCCGCAATAATGAAGGTAATTTCACTACGAGCAGTGCCACTAAACCAACTTAGGGTAAAATCAGTTATTTTCGCGTTTATCGCAGGGTGCTCATTCAGTTGAGCAATTGTATTGTGGTATTCCTCTTTGACAATGCCACCAAATATTTTTGGTAAAATTAAGCACAAAGCTACCACCAGCATTAGGGTAATAAAGAGTTTTTTCATTGGAGTCCTTTCCTTGTAGGTTAATCCGTTGGAAATGCATTAAATATGACATATTAACAATTGCATATTTCATACATTAAAATATAAAAGCGGTGGATTATAGCCCGCGTTGTCGCACCATTTCAAATAAACAAATCCCCGTTGCCACAGAGACATTTAGACTTGAAACGCTGCCAGCCATAGGTAGTTTAACTAATTGATCACAGTTTTCACGTGTTAAGCGACGCATTCCTTTACCTTCAGCACCCATGACTAAAGCAATTGAGCCTGATAGTTTAACATCATATAAACAAGTATCTGTTTCTCCAGCGGTACCTACTATCCACACACCTGCTTTTTGCAGTTGTTTCATTGTTCTTGCTAAGTTTGTTACTTGCACTAATGGAACGCTTTCAGCAGCGCCAACAGCAACTTTTCTTACTGTACCGGTAATTTTAGCGGCATTATCTTTGGGAACAATAATCGCTTGTACACCCGCCGCATCGGCATTTCTTAAGCAAGCACCTAAGTTATGTGGATCAGTTACACCATCAAGGATAAGAAAAAAGGGAGATTTTTTTTGCTTTTCAGCTGACGCAATGATGTCATCTAAGTCGTTTTCTGACAGTGTTTTACCTGGTTTTACTCGGGCTACTATACCTTGATGCTGTTCACCTTTGCTTTTGTCATCTAACACTTTACGCTGCACCATTTGAGCAGAAATACCATACTTCCTTGCTAGATTAATAATTGGCATCAAACGCTCATCTTCGCGTCCTTTTAATAACCACATTTCAATAAAACGCTCTGGTGCACTTTGAATTAATGCATTAATCGCATGAATTCCAAAAACTATTTCTTCATTTTTTGCCATGTTAACTTCCTGTGACAACACCAATTGTCATCAACTTTTTCTATTATTTATCAACAACTACTGTTTTATTTGTTTTCTTGCATTTTTACCTGGACGTTTTTTCCGCGCGGTTCTTTTCTTCGCTTTGCTTTTTTCTTTCTTTACTTTACCTTTGTTAGCGTCCGTTTTTTTAAAACTGCTTTGAGAAGGTTTAGCTTTTGCTTTCCCTGATTTATTTCGCTTCGAGGGTTCTTTTTTATCGCTTACGCGCTTAGCACTAGCAAGCTTATTCCCTAATGATAGATCTATCTTTTTCTCATCAAGATTTACGGCTGCAACCTGCACCGTAACTACATCACCTACACGATACTTAACCCCTGTGTTTTCACCGGTAAGACACATACGAACATCATCATAATGATAAAAATCTCTGCCAAGGGAAGTAATATGAACTAAACCTTCAATATGAAGATCTTGTAGGCGCACAAACATACCAAAGTTAGTGACCGTTGAAATAACCCCTGTAAAAGTATCACCAACGTGATCCTGCATAAATTCACATTTAAGCCAATCAGAAACATCGCGGGTCGCTTCATCAGCACGCCTTTCCGTCATTGAGCAATGCTCACCTAATTCGATAACTTCGGCTAATTGATAATCATAAGCGCCAGACGTTGCCTTTTTGACTAACTCATCTTCTTGCTGTTGCTGCTGCAAAATGGCTTTAATGACTCGATGAACCACTAAATCAGGATAACGCCTAATAGGAGAGGTAAAGTGACTATATGAAGTCAGAGCTAAACCAAAATGCCCTAAGTTATCACTTTGATATACAGCTTGACGCATTGAGCGCAATAACATCGTTTGGATTAATTCTTGATCGGGTCTATTGGCAACTTTCGCTAAAATATCACAGTAGTCTTGTGGCTCAGGCTGTTCTTTAGCAGGTAAGAAAATACCTAATTCACTTAAATAGCTAACAAAATTATTATATTTATCTTCACTAGGCTTATCGTGCACACGAAAAAGCCCTGCTTTATTATGCTTTTCAATAAACTTAGCTGTAGCCACATTCGCCAAAATCATACACTCTTCAATGATTTTATGGGCATCATTTCGAAGTAAAGGCTCAATGCTATCTATCTTTTTATCCTCATTAAATATAAAAATAGACTCTTGTGTTTCAAAGGCGATTGCGCCACGTTTAGCTCTAGCATCACTTAATGCTAAATACATTTGCTCAAGATTTTTTAAATCATTAACTCGTGGTTGATATTGCTCAATTAATGCTTCATCGCCATCAAGAATGGCGGCAACTTTAGTGTAAGTAAATCGAGCATGAGAGCGCATAACAGCAGGGTAAAACTGGCTACCCGATAATTTACCTGCAGCACTTACGGTCATTTCGCATACCATACACAGCCTATCTACTTCAGGGTTTAGTGAGCACAACCCATTTGACAATTTCTCAGGTAGCATCGGGATGACTTGGCTAGGAAAATACACCGAGTTTCCTCGTGAAATGGCTTCCTCATCAAGAGCACTACCATGTTTCACATAATGACTTACATCGGCAATTGCTACCCATAAACGCCAACCACCAGATTTTTTTGGCTGACAATATACCGCATCATCAAAATCACGGGCATCTTCGCCATCTATAGTAACAAGCGGAAGTTCACGTAAATCTTTACGGGGTAACTTGTCACTCTCTATCACTTCATCACTGATCAATGCCAGTTCGGCTTGAATTTGATGCGAGAATTGATGAGGTAAATCGTGAGCACGAAGCGCTATTTCAATCTCCATACCAGGGGCTAAGTGATCACCAAGTACTTCAATGACTTTACCTATCGCATTTGAACGTTTTGTAGGTCGCTGCACTAGTTCTACAACAACCATTTGACCATGTCTTGCCCCTAATTTAGCTTTAGGGTCAATTAAGATTTCTTGCTTGATTTTACTGTCTTCAGGTACAACAACACAGATATGATGGTCAACATGAAATCGCCCTACAATCGGTGCTTTTCGCCCTTCTACAACATCAATAATTTTAACTTCTTTACGGCCTTTGCGATCAGTTCTGTCAACTAAAATCGCTTGCACAATATCACCATGAAATACACGTTGCATTTCATGAGATGAGACATAAAAATCTTTGCCGCGTTTATCTGCTAAGCCTTCATCTTCTGGTGCGAAAAAACCAAAGCCGTCACGGTGGCCAATGATTTTACCTGTGACCAAGCTATTTTTAGCTGGAATAGCGTATTGTTTAAATTTATTAAAGATTAACTGTCCCGCATTCTCCATTGCTCTAAGGCGACGCTTTAAACCAACTAGCTGTTCATCATCTTTATATTTTAAAAGTTTAGATAGCGTTGAAAACGTGGGTGGTGGTGAAGACTTTTCTATGAGAGAAAGTAGTAACTCTCTACTGGCGATAGGTTTTTGGTATTTATTAGCTTCACGTTTAGCATGAGGGTCGTTTATGGTCACAATAATATTTGATCAGTGATATAGGTAATCTACCTTTAGTATATCACAACCAATTAAGCAATTAATGTGTAAGCCTTTGAAATAATTAATTGGTGTAATCTGTTCTTTTAGCCGCAATAACCACTTTTTCAGGCATTTTAGTCGCTAACTCCTTGAGTAAAAGACTAATTTCTTTATGTAATTTTTTATCATCGGTAACTGCATGGTGTAACTGAGAATAAAGCGCAGGGTAATCTAATGGACTTCCATAACCTTTTTGATAAATTTTGGCTAAACGCATTTGAGCGGCAAGATTATTCAAGGATGCCGCTGTTTTAAGGTAAACAATTGCCTTATCGATATCAATTTGCATGAACTTACCAATATGGTAATAACGCCCCATCTGCTCAAGACCTTCAGCTAAACCTTGATCAGCAGCTAACTTCATATAGTGCAAACCAAGGGAAATATCTTTTTTGACACAAACGCCATAAGCAAGCATATCTCCCCACAAAAATTGATATGAAGGCATGCTTGCCTTAATTGCTCTCGCTTCAATATCTTGAACTAATTGACATTCATCAAGAACAACTTGGCTTAAATGTTTGTTTTCTTTTATTAAATCAAGAAGTTGATCATCAGTGTAAATTTGCACAGCTTGTAAATTACTTTGAAATGCCTGTGCAGAACAGACATAACAAAGACTTAGGAGAAAAATTAACAAAATTCGCATATTCAAAAATCCAATCAATTGCCGTTATATATCACTGTATTTAGTAACGCATCATTTATTACTAACGATTTACCACGACATAATAAAATAGACATATCTATATCGGCCGATAACAGCCAATATTTAATCTAAAGATAAACAATATTAAGCATAAATTAAGCCACTAAAAAAACAATGCCCTATATTCCTGTTTGTTTTCAATTATATTGTACCTTAACGAATTAATAGCTAATATGAATTTTAGAGTAGGCTAAATCTTTTTTCATTTATTAACTATTTTGGCGTGGTTGAATGCTAACAGAAAAGAAAATTTCAGAAGTAGCTGTTGGCCATTATGTGGTTAAAATTGCCGAGCAAGAAGGACAGTTTTCACTGACTTCCCCAGGTCATATCAAAAGCCTTGCTGTGATTAATAATTTAAAAAATAAAAAAGTATACTCAGTCATCATTGATGAAAGCAAAACGATTACCTCCCCTTCACCTGAAAGTTCTGAAGCCGTATTCAAAGAGCAAATACAAGAAGCAAAAGTCATCTTTGATGAATCTAAAAATATTCAAAAGCAACTATTCTCCGATGCCCTAACAGGTAGCATCATTGAGTTAGGGCCTGTAGTTGATATAACCAACAAATCAATTGAAGCAGTGTTTACTAATCCAGATTCATTAGCTTGTATGGTTAACATTAGACAAAAAGATGAATACCTATTAGAGCATTCTGTCGCGGTTTCAGTATATATCACGCTTTTTGCTCGTTATTTAAAACTCAATCGTAAAATTATTGAGCAACTCGCTATCGGCGCTTTTTTGCACGACATTGGTAAAATAAAAATACCTGACGAAATATTAAATAAACCAGGGAAGTTAACTGATGAAGAGTTTACAGTAATGAAGACCCACGCTAATCATTCTATCGATATCATTAAAAAAACACCGGGTATCAGTAAACTTGCTTTAGAAGTTGCCGCATTACACCATGAGAAGTTAGACGGTAATGGATATCCTTTTAAAGTGCCCGGAGACAAAATTAGCAAGTATGGTCGAATGATTGCTATTTGTGATATTTTTGATGCCTTAACAGCAACGCGTGTGTACAAGAAAGGCTTTTCTCATAATAAAGCTTTTGCTATTCTTCGAGAGTTAGGGCAAAAAAATCATTTAGATGCCAAGTTAGTCGACCATTTTATTCGTTGTGTTGGTGTATTCCCTGTGGGCACCTTAGTACAGTTAGAATCGAAAAAACTCGCGGTAGTTAAAGAGCGTAATAACACTAACCCAATCAATCCCAAAGTACACTCTTTTTACAGTGTAAAACTTAACCATTTTTTAAATGCCCAAGAAATAGATCTTAACGATAGTAATGACGCTATTGTCAAAGGTGTTAGAGCTGAAGATTTTAATTTAGATATGAATAAAATTATCGAAATGCTACTTATGGATGGTTAATTATGGACAACTCTGCTGAGCAACTAGAACGTTTATTAGAAAACTCGCGCACCAACGAAGCCATAGCACAAAAACTTTTTGATATTGAAACTGAGATACTAGCCTGCCATACCAGCAATGAACTATTACAACGTTTATTAGTACTTATCAAAGAAAAGTTTGCATTATCAGACATCGCTCTTTTAATTGTTCAGCCGACACCTATCTCTTATCTTCTAAGTGACAACTTAGCCTCACATTGGCATAAAGAAAACTGTTTCAATATCACAGAAGAACACCTTCAATCATTACATCAACACTCTTTAAAGCCATTACTCACTAACAAAAAAGAGCAACTTAACCATATCATTCCTAAAGCTCTGTTAGCACAAACAGGCTCGGCAGCATTAATTCCTTTAACACTAGAAGGAAAACATTTTGCTAGTTTATACTTAGCAGATAACGATCAAGAAAGGTTTCATCCCAAACTGGGGACTTTTCACTTAGAACAGTTAGCCGTAAAAATAAGCCTGTGTTTATCAAATGTATTAATTCGCGAACAACTTGAGTACATGGCTAATTACGACAGATTAACAGGTGTTGCTAATAGGCGGTTAATGGAAGTAACAATTACCGAAGAAATCACGCGACAAAAACGTTATAACATTCCTTTTTCAGTGCTATTTATTGACTGTAATAAGTTCAAACAAATTAATGACACCTATGGCCATGATTGCGGCGATGAAGTATTAAGTTATGTAGCAAAAACAATTGAACATTTAATTCGAGAAAATGATAAATGTTTTCGTTATGCGGGTGATGAATTTGTCGTTACCCTTGCTGGCCAAGGCTATAAACAAGCTTTAGAAGTTGCTAAACGTTTAACTCAATATTTTCAAAGTACGCCAATGCCTTATAACAACGAATCATTGCCCGTAACAATAAGTTGTGGCGCTGCAGTTAGCGATGGTGAAAAAACAATGAGCGAATTATTAAAACAAGCAGATCAGCAGTTATATTTACACAAAAAAATCCCCGTAAGCTAGGGCATACTGACTTTTCGCTTACAAAAAAGCCCCATGAGCAACTTGTTCATGGGGCTTTTTCATTATAGATCTTATGACAAGATTTATTTTCTAAAATCAGTGGTTACTTGCGCTGAAAAATAAGCGAACATCGTATAAACCGCGGTATTTTGCTTTAAATCTTCTACGTCTACTTTGTCTAGCGTATCATTTTCAGTGTGGTGATAATCAAAATAATCCGTACCATCAGCAGAGAAGTTCATCGCTGGCATACCAGCTTTGGTTAATAAGCTAAGATCTGATTGACCTTTACCGTCATTACTGTCAGATAATGCCACGCCTAATGGTGTTAGATACTGAGCGAGTTCGCGCACAACATTTAGACTGCTCGCACCCACCCCTGGTGTCATTTTGTAAATTCTGCCGGTACCAAAATCCCATTCAGCGCCAATAATATGATCATTTACCTTACCGTTACGTAGTTTCATGTATTGCTTTGCGCCAAGCAAACCTATTTCTTCTGCGGCGAATAAAATAACACGAATCGTACGTTTAGGTCGTTTGGGTAATTGTGCAATATGATGTGCTGATGCCATGACCATTGCTACGCCAATACCATCATCAAGTGCACCTGTTCCCACATCCCAACTATCTAAGTGCGCGCCAATGGCAACAATGTCGTTAGGTAATTCGCTACCCGTAATTTCACCGATAACATTCGCAGAGGTAATCACTTCTTTGTCTTTAATACTGGCGGTTAGTTTTAAATAAAAACTCACCGGCTTTTTGCGCTTAAGTTGGTTTACGAGTAAATCTGCATCGGGGTTTGATATGGCTGCGGCAGGAATTTTAGTTACACCTTCTTTATAACGCATCACACCGGTATGCGCGACGCGATCATTATCAGTGCCAACTGAACGCATAATTAATGCAATAGCGCCTTTTTCAGCGGCAACCGCAGCACCATTTACGCGAGTACCAACCGCAGCACCATAGCCTTTACCTGCAATATGGCGAGTCATTTGATAAGAAACAAAAGCAATTTTACCGGTTAAGCTTCCTTTTTTGGCAGCTTTTAACGCATCAAAATTTTCAAAGTGTACAATATCGCCAGTGATACCTTTATCACCAGTTCCGACACTTCCACCTAATGCAATAGCAACTACATTATGAGGGTACGGTGCTAAGATCTGCGCTTTTGCCTCACCGCGATACCATTGTGTGGTAGTGACTTCTTCTGTCCACACCTTATCAAAGCCTAGCGCATTCATCTTATCAACAGCCCAAGTAATTGCTTTTGCATCACCTGGAGTGCCCATCATGCGAGGCCCTACTTCCGTCGTTAAAGACTCAACGACTTCATAAGATAAATCAGAGGTTAGCGCTGTCTGCTTTAATGCCATCAACTCTGTTTCTTGCGCTGTTGATAACACGTTATTTGATGCTGCAATAGCAATACTTACATTTAAGAATGCGCCCAAAACGAGCGTATGTTTGATAAAAGAATAAATCATAAATCTCTCTTATTTATATTTGATTGCAAGTAAATTAATTCATTACTTACTTAGCATGAAAATATGAATAAACTTGCTATAAGAAGTTTTAGCTTTGAAAGGACAACTTATAAAATAATACCTTCAAAAGTTGAAGGTATTATGTGTGTGCGAATCATTACAGTCCAGCTTTTCACTTTGTTCAAGTAATCACAAAACTATCCATATCGTAATAATATAGCTACACAATAAAATAAACTATCATGGCTATAACTTACTTTATAACAAACCTAATGCTATTTCGCATAATACTAATCCGTACAAGAAAGTGAACTCTTAACCCAAATTGATGTTAACGAAATCAAGAAACAAAAACGCCGACATGAAAGTCGGCGTGTAAATTTAGTATATATAGTGAATTAAATTGAGAAAGAAGATCCACAACCACACGTAGTTGATGCATTAGGATTATTCACCACAAAACGACTACCTTCTAAGCTTTCAAGATAATCAACTTCGCCATCAACAAGGTACTGAAGGCTCATAGGATCAATAACCATAGTAACGCCTTGTTTTTCAATCGTCATATCACCCTCATTTACCTTCTCATCGAAAGTAAAACCGTATTGGAAACCAGAACAACCACCACCGGTTACATAAACACGTAATTTTAGTGCTGGGTTTTCTTCCTCAGTGATTAAGGATAGAACTTTATTAGCCGCAGCATCGGTAAATTTAATCGGTAATTCAAGGTTTGACATGGCACTCTACTTATTACAAAAATGACAGAAAAAATAAACTCACTTTACTAAGCTTAATTTAAGGCCGCTAATTATCTTAAACCTGACCAATTTAATCAAGTATTATAATTGCTCATCAATTTTCCAAGGAAAACTTTTCTCAAGTTTATAATATTTTTGCCAGCGGGCTTTGGGTAGAGTTGCGGTTATATGGATCTCTTCGGCAATAAAACCTTTTGGTAAAGTGACTTCCCCGTTAATCACCTGAAAATATTGAAAATTGAACGATAATTCTTTCTTAGACATTTTCGCGATATCATTAAGTTTTAACTGCTTAGGTTTACCCGCTAAACTACCAGAAACCGTCAATTCAATACTGCCTTTGCTATACCTTCTTTTGAGCTGTTGCTGAACTAACGCGACTTGAAATTGATAATGCTCTGCGCTTCGGGTGGCGACAATTTTCACATTATCTATCACTAACCCACCCGCATCTTTTTCAGGTGCCATCACTTTTTCATAAAAAGCGAGCTGCTTTTTTACTTCAAAATGCTCTTGCTCTGACTCTTTCAATATAGCTTGTGCTTCTTGATTTGCTAACTGTTCTACCGCAAGCTCAACTTCCAGCGTATGAATACGCGCAAGCTGTTGTGATTGTTCTGTATAAAGCTGCTCTAAACGTTCTTTTTGCTGCGCCAGCGTCATCAATTGTTGTTGTTGGTAGTAATTACCTAATCGATACCCGACAAACACACATAAACTTATTAAGATAAATAAGAACAAAGCAGACTTAAAAGAGCCTAGTCGTTGGCTGACTACTTTAAGATTTATTTTTGCTAACCAATTCATTTGTAACGTACAATAACCTTATATAAGAAATACTAAGGGCTATTTCACTTTATTTTCCACCTCTGAAAATAAAGTCGTTCATAGTAAAACATGCAAATACATTGCTGTTAGCAAGTATAATGCTGATGCCCTGATATTTTATTTTGACTTAACTAGGCCAATTCATGATTTCAATTCCAGCAATTAGAAAGCACTTAGCCTTACCCAAAACATCGTGGCAAATTTGCTTATTAGCCATTATTGGAGGAGCCGCTTCTGCATTACTGGTGGTGTTATTTATCTTAACAATTGAAGAAATTCAGCAGTTATACCTAGTAAAACGCGACAACTATAACAGTTTAGACTCCATAAGTCGTTTTGATTTACCGATAATCGGCTCAATAATCATTCTCTTCATCGCATGGCTTACAGGGTACAAATACCTTAGAACCGGCATTGCATTTGTTCTACATCGCCTAAAAGTGGCTCATGGTGTAATGCCATTCAAGAATACTTTAAATCAATTCTTTGGTAGTGCGGTCGCTTTAGCCTCTGGTTTTTCCGTTGGTCGAGAAGGACCTGCCGTTCATTTAGGTGCGGCCTGTAGTAGTTATTTAGGTCATTTATTAAAACTACCTTACAACAGTATTAGAACTCTTTGTGCCTGTGGTATCGCAGCGGGTATTGCAGCAACATTTAATACACCAATAGCCGCAGTAATCTTTGTCATGGAAGTGATCATGCGTGAATATAAAATTCATATATTCATTCCTGTGATGTTAGCCGCAATTGTCGGTTCATTAATTACACAAACCATTTTTGGTACCTCCCATCATTTTGAATATTTCTCAACAATCACCTTAGGCCATGGTCAATACTTCTTTTTAATCGTATTAGGTTTATTTCTTGGTGTACTTGCAGCACTATTTAATAAATCGTTGGTCACCTTGATTAAACGCAGTGAAACCATACATATTATTCCACGTTTAATGCTAGCAGCCTTTATCACAGGGACATTAGGATATTTAGTGCCCGGTGCGATGGGGACAGGCACCACTGCTATAGACTTTTCTTTAGAAAATCATTGGCAAATTAGCTTGTTGCTAAGCCTTCTTTTGGCAAAGCTATTAATGACAGTTTCAGCTCTTGGTTTAGGTATACCGGGTGGAATAGTTGGCCCTGTTATTGGGATAGGCGCAATCACTGGTGCATGCGCAGGGGCTATCGCGATGCAAATAATTCCTGGAGACAATGTCGCAAGTGATTATATTTTAATGGGTATGGCTGGCTTTATGGCAGCAACATTAAATGCACCATTGGCGGCATTATTGGCTGTTGTAGAACTCACCAGCCAATTAGAGATAATTGTTCCAGCTATGATTGTTATCACAGTTGCCAGTGTTATTTCAAAGCAAGCTTTTGACAATCGTTCAATCTTCACAATGCAATTAGATGTTCAAGGGCTTATTTATCATAAACCACCAATAGAAGAAGCACTTCAGAAAATTGGCGTATTGGCCATAATGAAAGACCAGTTTAAAATGTTTGATAACGCAACACCAAGAAGCCTTGCTGGTGAAATAACGAGTACATCTCAAGACACGTTAATAATCAATAAAGTGATATCAAACAAAGAAAAAGAGCAAAATGTTACTTATTATTGGGCCGAATTTAACGCCGAAATACCTTTGGTCAGTATTTTAGAGCAACAAAAAAACTCAGAAATACCACTAAAAGACCTAGCTCCTGCTGAGCATGCAGAATATCAGGTGGCGGAAAAAATGCAGTTACAACCATTACTTGCGCTCTCTTGCCAGGCTACTTTGGCAGAAGCTTACTTGTTGTTAGTTGAGCAACGTAAAGGTGGTGTATATATATATGAAACCCATACCGATGATTTTATGGGTGTGGTAACGTTTGAACAAATTCGATATTACCTTGTTGAAGGAAAGTTAATTTAATGAGCAGTTTTTTACTTAGTAATGTTTTATGGTTAAAGGCATTTCATGTGATTTTTATGGTGGCATGGTTCGCCGGTATTTTTTATTTACCGCGTTTATTTGTTAACCATGCTGAAACCAGCTCTAAAGAAGTGTCTGAGCAATTAAAAGGAATGGAAAGACGTTTACTTTTATTTGTAACCCCTTTTGCTTTGTTCACATTGATTCTAGGTATCGCCATTATAGTCGCTTATGGTAGTGCATGGTTTGCTGCGGCAAGTTGGTTACATATAAAATTAACGTTAGTGATTATTTTATTTGTCTACCATGGATATTGCTTCAAACTGGTGAGCACCTTTAAGCAAGATAAAAATAATCGTTCAGGTAAGTTCTACCGCATTTTTAATGAAATACCGGTATTAATATTATTCGCTGTTATCATTCTCGCTTATGTAAAGCCTTAACTTTATAAATAACACTATGCTGCCTCTTTATTGTGGATACCTAATTTTTCAACTGTCATTAGTTTTTGGCTTGTTTTACAAAGTAAATATCTCAGCTTCTGCGGTATTTTTCTCGATTATTGTTTTCATTGTTTGGACATTTATACCTACCTTAGGCTATACCGTAGCAAAGTGGTTTTTACATAAAAAACCCGACTATGTTGCTCCATCAACGAAAGTATTGTTTTTTACTGGCTTGATTATCGGCTTTATCGAACAAGCCTGGTTCTACTTCAATATATCTATCAGAGAGCAAAGTAATCTCAGTACCTTTATTGTTTTTATTTTATTTTTCTTAGCGGCTTTCATTACCCTGCCGAAGAGAAATGGTGCTCCTAAGCATTCTCATTCAATAAATAGCTAAGTCACGCTCACTAAAATATGTAAACAAACTTGTATAGGCGTTCTCAATTTTCACCATTTATGCTATATTCTGGCAAATTTTTTAGGATGATATACCTTCTCTTAGGCCAGAAAAGATGATGAAATTCCAAGGCAGTCATATCCTGTCAGTATCTCAATTTGATCGCGAAGCGATTGCAAAGATTCTACAAGTATCAGCTCAGATGGCACCTTATGCCTCTCGTCAAAAGCGCTGTAATGTACTTGAAGGCGCTATATTAAGTAACCTATTTTTCGAGCCAAGCACTCGAACCCGAGTTAGCTTTGGCACCGCGTTTAATTTGTTAGGTGGCTTTGTTAGAGAAACCGTAGGCCAAGAAAATTCATCATTAAGTAAAGGTGAATCTTTATTTGATACCGCGCAGGTGATTAGTGGTTATTCTGACGTCATTGCGATGCGTCATCCTAAAATGCACTCTGTGGGTGAGTTTGCTCAAGGCAGTACCGTTCCGGTAATAAACGGCGGTGATGGTGCTAATGAACATCCAACACAAGCCCTGCTCGACTTGTTTACCATTCAATCAGAAATGATGCATTACAATAAAGGCCTTGATGACTTAAATATTGTGCTGATGGGTGATTTAAAACACGGAAGAACCGTACACTCATTATCTAAACTATTAAGTTTATACAATAACATTAAGGTAACGATGGTTTCACCCAACGCATTACAAATGCCAGATAGCGTTATCTCAACGTTATCAGATGCAGGTCATGAAGTTATAATCACCGATAAAATGGCTGGCAACTTACAAGCAGATGTTATTTACCAAACACGCATTCAACAAGAACGCTTTGCTAGTAAAGACGAAGCGGACCTATATCGTGGGCACTTTAGTTTAAATAAAAGTGTTTACCAACAATATTGCAAAGACAACACCGTGATCATGCATCCGCTTCCGCGAGACTCTCGCCCAGAAGCAAATGAATTAGATGCCGATTTAAATGAACTCGATAATTTAGCCATTTTCAGACAAGCCCAAAATGGGGTCTTAGTTAGGATGGCATTATTTGCTTTAACTTTAGGTGTTGAAGATCAACTAACTCAATATGAAATGCCAGTAAACTGGTACACAAATAAAAATGGTTAATGAAATTACGAACCATATAACTCATTTTACATTTAGGTAATCAAGAAGCTAATTATGAACAAATCTGAACAATTATTTGCCCAAGCGCAAAAGACTATCCCAGGTGGTGTTAACTCACCAGTACGTGCATTTAATGGTGTAGGCGGTAGTCCTTGCTTTATTAAACGTGCTGAAGGCGCCTATGTTTATGATGCAGACGATAAAGCCTACATCGATTACGTAGGTTCATGGGGGCCTATGATTTTAGGGCATAACCATCCAGCGATTCTTGATGCTGTAATGAAAACAGCGCAAAACGGTTTAAGTTTCGGTGCTCCTACTGAATTAGAAATTACTATGGCAGAAAAAGTAAAAGAACTTGTTCCATCAATGGAATCACTGCGTATGGTTAGTTCAGGCACTGAAGCCACCATGAGTGCTATTCGCTTGGCGCGTGGTTATACAGGCCGAGATAAAATTTTAAAATTTGAAGGCTGCTACCACGGCCATGCTGATTCTTTACTTGTTAAAGCAGGCTCAGGTGCATTGACTATGGGCGTACCTAATTCACCAGGTATTCCAGCTGATTTTGCCAAGCATACGCTCACGGTAAGTTACAATAACTTAGATGAAGTCAAAGAAATCTTTACTAAATATGCCGATGAAATTGCCTGTATTATTGTTGAACCTGTTGCAGGTAACATGAACTGTATTCCACCTGTTGAAGGGTTCCTTGAAGGTTTACGCGCAATATGTGATGAATACAAAAGCGTGTTAATTTTAGATGAGGTAATGACAGGTTTTCGTGTGGCACTAGGTGGCGCACAAGCTCAT
Source organism: Colwellia sp. RSH04 (assembly GCF_003545765.1). GTDB lineage: Bacteria > Pseudomonadota > Gammaproteobacteria > Enterobacterales > Alteromonadaceae > Colwellia. The sequence continues at coordinate 448,746 of NZ_QXIO01000003.1, forward strand.
TACAATATTACGCCTGATTTAACCACGCTAGGTAAAGTCATTGGCGGCGGTATGCCAGTAGGTGCTTTTGGTGGTAAACAAGAGATTATGGATTTCATTGCTCCTGTTGGCCCAGTATATCAAGCAGGGACATTATCAGGTAACCCAATTGCCATGGCAGCTGGCTTAGCAGCATTGAATGAACTATCACAAGGTGACAAACACGCACAATTAAGCGATGCTACAGAAAAGCTAGCAATGGGCTTAAAAGCTGCTGCAGAAAGAAATGGCGTTAGCTTAAACATTAATTACGTGGGTGCAATGTACGGTATTTTCTTCACTGAAGAACAACAGCCTATTACCACTTACGCTCAAGCAACAGCCTGTGATACAGAGAAGTTTCAGAAATTCTTCCATTTGATGTTAGATGAAGGTGTTTATTTAGCGCCATCAGCATTTGAAGCAGGCTTCTTATCAACAGCACATACTGATGATATTATTGAAAAAACATTAGCTGCTGCTGATAGATGTTTCGCACAGTTGTAACCAATTACAGCATGACATATTTAGGTCGGTGTATTTAAACTAGACAAAAAAGCCGTTCACTCAAATGAGTAAACGGCTTTTATTTTACTTGTTTCTTAACCCTAATTAACTTGCCTGTTTTAACTCTTCTTCAAGCCAAGTCATACATTCTTGCCTACCTAATTCAAGACCTGGATATAAACGTACATTAAAGTCATCTACTCGTCTTAAATTAGCAATTTCAGAGGCTATTTTTTCTGCGTTCTTATTATAGAATATTACAGCTATGGCTTTTAACTTCTCATGTGAGCCGATTAATAATTTAGCTTCAAATGAATAATCATATGAGTTGATTTGATTGACGATCAACGCAAATTCATCATGAAATAATTGACCTAATAAAGCTTCGTATTCTTCCACCATTTCAATAGAAATATTAACGCCAGCATCTACAATAACTTCCGCAATATTAGGGTTAATTAATTTTACAGAAGCAAAACTTAATCGATGTTCCATTAGCACAACTCTCCAAGTACAACATTTACTTTTTTATTGTTGAACTATAGACCACGATAAAAATTCTACAAATAATTATCGAACATTTGTACAGTAACAAACTCATTTTTGGTAACACTACCTTGTTCGCTATCAAGCACAATAAAGCAATTAGCTTGTGCTAAACTGGATAAAATGCCTGAGCCTTGTGATCCCGTTGAAGCCACAACCGTTTCGCCTTGCTCATTAACTGATAAAACACCACGCTGAAAATCCATTCTACCTGCCGACTTTCGTAAATCGGTGGTTGTTTTAACACGTAAGGTAGTACGTTTGAGTGGTTCCGCATTCTGCATTTTCGTTAATGCGACTAACGCTAATTGGTGAAAGGTTACTAATGCTGAAACTGGGTTTCCTGGTAAACCAAAAAAAACACTATTTGCTAACTTACCAAAAGCAAACGGTTTACCCGGCTTCATGGCAATTTTCCAGAAACCAATCTCACCTAATTCATCTAATACCGTTTTTGTATAGTCAGCATCGCCGACCGAAACTCCACCTGAAGATATCACTGCATCCGCTTGTTCATCTGCCGCAATAAAAGCAGACTTAATCGCCTCAAGATTATCTTTAATAATGCCGAAGTTAATCACATTGACATGTAACTTCTCTAACATCGCTGATAAAACAAAACTATTGCTTTCGTATATATCACCTTCGGTTAACGTTTGCCCCGGTAATTTAAGTTCATCACCCGTTGCTATCAAGGCGATATTAAGTTTACGAAACACTTTAACCGTAGGCACACCTAATGAGGCTAACACACCAATATCTACTGGGGTTACGCGGTGCCCTTGCTTAAGTACTTGTTGATTTTGTTGAATATCTTCACCCGCTTTTCTAACATGCGAGCCTAATTTTTTATCTTGTAGAAAAGTGATTTGCTCACCGTCTGCTTGACAGTTTTCTTGCATTTCTACGCTATCACAACAGTCAGGCATTTTTGCCCCAGTCATAATGCGGATACACTCACCTTTTTTACATTCACCGCTAAAAGGTGCACCTGCCATAGAACGTCCAACTAAGGTTAGGGTTTTAGAATGCTCAAAACTAGACAGAGAAAAAGCATAACCATCCATAGCAGAATTATCATGTGGTGGCACATTAATAGGGCTGAGTACGTCACTGGCCAATACATAACCTAATGCCTGCTCAACAGGTAAATCTAATACCTCAGTCACAGGAGTTATTTGGGCTAACATTTTAGTTAACGCTTGCTCAAAAGGTAGTAAACCGGGTGCTGAACAACAATCAGTCATAAAAATACTCACTTATTCTCTTAATTTCATTAATTGGCGCTAGTATGCTTAATTGCCTTGTTATTGCATAGTGCAAAAGCTTATAAAATTTGATAAAGATCAAGGTTTTTAACGGCAAAACAAATAACCTTTTTTAATAAAACTAATATATACTTAACGAATAGAATTTTACACCGAGCTTTTATCGCTAACCTAGTTAGAACTTAGCAGTTTTATTAGCATGCCATATAAGCCGTAAACAAGTTTTTGTTTACCAGGGTTAACAAGGAAACACGTTAGCCTCCCGTTATTTGGAAAGGTGACATGTTAACAGACAATTATGGCCGTAGGTTTAGTTACCTTCGCCTCTCAATTACCGATGTTTGCAATTTTCGTTGCAACTATTGCTTGCCTGATGGTTATGAATGTAACCAGCCGCGCGATTTTCTATCTCTTGCTGAAATTAAACGAATCACTCAAGGTTTCGCTCAGTTAGGCACAGAAAAAATACGCATTACCGGTGGAGAGCCTGCTCTTCGTAAAGATTTGCCTGAAATAATCTCAATTTGTAAAAATACTCAAGGTATTAAAAAAGTTGCGATAACGTCAAACGGCTTTAAATTACCTGAGCATCTGCCACAATGGCTTGATGCAGGAATTGATGCTATCAATATCAGTATTGATAGTTTAGATCCAAGACAGTTTCTTGCCATAACAGGTCATGATAAGTTAGCCACTATCCTAAAAGGGATTGATATGGCTTTGGCAGACGGTAGCACTGATATCAAAGTAAACACGGTATTAATGCGTCAATACAGCGGCAAAGACATACAGTCTTACTTAGATTGGCTAAAAGATACGCCTGTGACATTACGTTTTATTGAATTAATGCAAACAGGTGATAATCAAGAGTTTTTCGATGCACAGCATGTACAAGGCTCAAGAATCAAACAAAATTTAATTCTAGACGGCTGGCTTCCTGTTATCCAGAAAAAATCTGCGGGCCCTGCTCAAGAATTTTATCATCCTGATTACCAAGGAAAAATTGGTTTGATCATGCCCTACTCAAAAGATTTTTGTAATAGCTGCAACCGATTAAGAGTGAGTTCTAGTGGTAAATTACATTTATGTTTGTTTGGCGAAGAAGGTTTATCTATAAGAGAACAGTTACAAAGTGATGATCTAGCACCATTACAAGCACAAATCCTTTCACTGCTAACTGACAAAAAAGCGACCCACTTTCTACACGAAAAATTAACCGGTGCAACTAAGCATTTGGCAATGTTGGGCGGTTAAATCGATGACATCATGTTTAGGAGTTGTATTAGCAGGTGGTTTGTCTTCTCGCATGGGTAAAGATAAATCCAAGCTTTTACGTAAAAACCAAGAGAGCATGCTCAATTTCTCTCGCCAGCTGCTTCATGACTCTGGACTTTCTGAGGTCGTTATCAGTGGAGATGAATATCAAATCCCCGATGCTATTAAACACTCTGGTCCTGTTGGTGGTATTTACAGTGTGCTTTATTACTTAAGACAACAGCAAATAAAGCAACCTGATAGCTTCTTAATACTCCCTGTTGATTTACCGTTAATGACGGCATCCGCTTTAACCTCACTTCGACTTGCTGGCGAACTAAAGCAAAAAGCGACTTTTTTTACTGACACGCAGAATAAACAGCACAACATTCCACTGTTTTTACCAAACAATGCCTTTTTAACGATGTTTATTGAAAAGAACTTTAAAGGCGATAGCTTAATTACAAAAACAGTAAAACCTGCCAGTAATCAAGCTAAAAACCATAATAAACAAGCACCTTCTATTCGTGCATTATTAAAAAACATGCCGCATCAAAGTATCGCGCTCACCGAAACAGGTGAAGCAACTAACATTTTATTTAACAGTAATACTCCCCAAGATTGGCAGCTAGCACAACAGCAGTTTACCGGTATGGGCAAGTTATAATCAAAGGAAAAACTTATGTCAGCACATGGCGGTAAATCATTCATCCCTTTAAATATTGCCGTGCTTACGGTGTCAGACACACGTACCGAAGCAAATGACACTTCAGGCCAGGCATTGGTTGAGCGCTTAACCCGTGCAGGCCATAATTTAGCAGACAAAGCCATTGTTATTGATGACGTATATCAACTGCGCGCGATGGTATCTAAATGGATTGCTGATGATGGCATTCATGCCATTATATCAACAGGTGGTACAGGGTTCACCGCTCGTGATAATACACCTGAAGCATTGATGCCATTATTTGACAAAGCAGTTGAAGGCTTTGGCGAAGTTTTTCGTCATGTTTCTCTTGGCGAAATTGGCACTTCAACGATACAGTCACGTGCTTTTGGCGGCATTGCCAACAAAACCGTTGTACTTTGTGTTCCCGGTTCAACCAATGCTTGTAAAACGGCATGGGATAAAGTCATTAAAGAACAATTAGATGCAAGCCATAGGCCTTGTAACTTTGTACCGCATCTAAACATAACTGCTGAACAATGTGAGAGCAGAAGCTAATGACAACTCCAAACCAAACTGCTGAACTTAGCCATTTAAATCAACATGGTGAAGCGAATATGGTTGATGTGACTGAAAAGGCAATGACTTCTCGCACAGCAACTGCACAAGGCTTTATCAGTATGAATGATGAAACCTTTGAGCTGATCACCACAGGCAAACACAAAAAAGGCGATGTTTTTGCCGTCGCTCGTATCGCAGGTATTCAAGCGGCTAAAAAATGTAGTGACTTAATTCCTTTATGTCACCCACTTATGCTAAGCAAAGTGCAAGTAGATTTCACGACTGATGCAGGAAGTAAGCAGGTTAAAGTAACTAGCTTATGTCGTTTAACAGGTCAAACGGGTGTTGAAATGGAAGCATTAACCGCCGTAAGTGTTGCATGCCTAACATTATTCGACATGTGTAAAGCTGCTGACCCTGCCATGGAAATTCATGGCATTAAAGTATTAACTAAAGAAGGCGGCAAGTCAGGTCAATGGCAAGCAAATAGCTAAATGACCGATAACCACGAAGGAGTTCCTATGATTAACATTGTATTTTTTGCCGCTTTACGAGAGCAGCTTGATTGTGCATCACTGACTTTAGAAAGTAATGATCTAGCCACTGTCGCTGATATCATCAAGCAATTAAGTGCTAGAAGTGAACAATGGCAACAAACGCTTAATAATGCATCATTACTTTCTGCCGTTAATCACGACATGGTTGATCAATCTCATCCTGTAAAAGCAGGTGACGAAGTGGCATTCTTCCCTCCAGTTACTGGCGGATAGTCGACACGTTAAGCGGTTAATTATTCAACCTTATAAAGTACAAACATAAGCCAATATAGATACAAAAAACTGAGTTAACCATGACAAGTGAAATTTCTATCCAACAGCATGACTTCTCATTAGCAGACGAAGTGGCATTACTTGAACAAGATAATGCGACTGATGGCGCAGTGGTTACTTTCACTGGTCGCGTTCGTAATAATAATAACGAGACTGAAGTTAGTACCTTAACGTTAGAGCACTACCCTGGTATGACAGAAAAATCGCTCGCGAAAATAATTACCACGGCAAAAGAGCGCTGGAATATTGGCCGCGTTAAAGTCATTCACCGTATCGGTGCATTGCAAGTTGGCGAGCAAATTGTTTTTGTTGGTGTTACTAGTAAACACCGAAAAGATGCCTTCGCTGCCAACGAGTTCATAATGGATTACCTTAAAGTGCAAGCGCCCTTTTGGAAAAAAGAGCAAAGCGATAAAGGCGAACAATGGTTAGATGCTAAAGACAGCGATGAAACCAAAGCTCAGCAATGGTCTTAACGACCTCTTTGATGTCAGAATATAACTAAGGTAATTAACCCCGTGCTAACAACGCAAGAACAGCTCAAATATTCACGCCAGATCATGATGAATAAAATTGGTGAATCGGGTCAAATAGCTTTACGTAATGCCAAAGTACTTATTTTAGGCGTTGGCGGATTGGGTAACCCTGCCAGTTTATATTTAGCGGCTTCAGGTATAGGCACGCTATATATTGCTGACGGCGACACCATAGAGTCTTCAAACTTACCAAGGCAAATTCTGTTTTCTGAAAGCGATGTTGAAGCAAATAAAGCAGAATGCGCAGCAGAAAAACTCAGTGAACAATTCCCCGAGACTACCATTGAAGCGATAGATGACATGCTTGATGAAGAGTTATGTGATTACTATTTACCTATGGTAGATGTAGTGCTCGATTGCTCTGACAATATTCAAACGCGTTATATGATTAATCAAGCCTGTATTCAGCACAAAACTCCACTCATTGTTGGCGCAGCAACTGGGTTTGACGGTCAACAACTCACTATAGACCCTCGTGATGAGGATAGCGCTTGTTATCAATGTTTATTTCCAGCCAGTGAAAAAGCGCCAGCGAATAATTGTCAAACCATTGGTATTATTGGCCCAATATTGGCTATGATCGCTGGCATGCAAGCACTACAAACAATCAAATTATTAACCGGTAATAAAGTTCAAGTAAATCAATTAAATATGATTGATGGCCTATCAAACCAATGGCAACAATTTTCCATGAAAAAACAAACTAACTGCCCTGTTTGTTCAGCTAACTCACAAGTTTAGTTAAGATATTTTACCCAACGAAAACTGGCACTTTGCACTAGTAAATACCAATTCAGTGCCTTGTGAAGTTTTTTCTTCGGTCGCTAAATCTACCCACTGATAATAAACATTACGATGCACCTTAGCTTTTAAATTGCGTCTTACAATCACGTATAAACTACCATCTTCACCACACTCTATTGGGTGCTCGCCGTTCAAGATAAAACTATCACCTACATTTGTTTCAACTAGCATAGCTTGTTCATTCTCTTGCCATTGCCAGTGTGTTAACACAAAAGGTGCATCTTCAACACGTATTCGCATTTTCTCAACGGGCGTAATAAGAAAATAATCATCATTATCAGAAGTTTGCTCTCTTATTAATACTGAGGACAACAGTTTAACTAACGGCATGCGCTTAAAGGCACTACCTTCATGAAACCAATCGCCATTTCGCTTTATTTCAATATCAATATCACCGCAATGGCTAGGATTCCAAGACTCTACTGGCGGTAATGACTGTTGATATTTATTTAATTCAGCAGAAAATTTTTCAAGTGACATAAGCGACCAAAATAAGAGAACTATCATGTCAGTATAAAGTAAAGGTTCGCAAAGAAAAAATAATTACGTTTTAAAGGTATAAGTCAGTCTTCGTTAAATTGAACCATTTTACTGAGTACTTTAATGAGCAACGTAATAAAAATTTAATGATCAATCAGCTGTAATATATTAAAAGTTAACTGTAATTCAGTCAGACTTTTAATAATGTTGAGGGTCTTTTAAAAAGATTTTGCATCTTTCAATGAAAAAGCATAACTTTTCCTTGTCAAATGTAAGTGAAATGCAATACAATCCCCGCGCTGTTAATTGACAGCGCACTCGTACATCAGTACACCTCAGTGGTGGCTATAGCTCAGTTGGTAGAGCCCCGGATTGTGATTCCGGTTGTCGAGGGTTCAAGTCCCTTTAGCCACCCCATCTTTTATACCTGTAAAAAATAATTAATAGCTAACAAAACTTTTAACTCTTCTATTTCTTAATGCAACGGTTCAATGCTAAAGGTAATGTAACTTTAAACGTTAACGTTTAAATTGTGTAATTAACGCTTCTTGACTTGATAATTTTTCAAGAAGTTCAGAAGATAACAAACTAGACTCTTGACTACTTTCTTCACAAGATATAGCTAAATCATTTATACGCACAATATTTTGACTCATTTGCTCTGACACAACAGACTGTTCTTCTATTGCTGTAGCGACTTGTGCAGTGGCATCTGAGATTAAAGAGACTTCTTTGTGTATACTCTTAAGTGCTATTCCCGCTTCATTTGAAAGTGACACACAGTTAGCTGATAACTCATTACCTTTATTCATTGCATCTACAGCATTATCAGAATCTGACTGTAGCTGAGTCAGTAGGGTTCTAATCTCTTCTGTGGATTGCTGCGTTCTCATTGCTAGCGCTCTAACTTCTTCAGCAACAACAGCAAAACCTCTGCCTTGCTCTCCCGCTCTTGCAGCTTCTATTGCAGCATTAAGCGCAAGTAAATTTGTTTGATCTGCTATACTACTAATTTCAGATAAAACAGTATTTATTGAATTACTACCATCAGATAGTTTACCTATCATACTATCCACTTCTGTTAACTGTTTAGACAAATCATTAATAGCATTTACAGAGATCGCTATAGTTTCCTGACCTGAAGTTGTCATTTCTTGACCTTCTTCTGCTGATTGAGCCGTTTCAACTACCGTTCTTGCTAAATCTTGAATCGTTGCTGACATTTCATTGATGGCAGTGGCAATTTGTTCTGATTCATTTTTTTGGTCACTTAATTTTTGAGAGACTAATATGCTTTGCTCAGAGGCTAAGTTGCCATTTTTACTAGCTTGAATAGATACATCTGTCACTCTTCCGACAACCGCATTAACCTCAGCTCTTCGCATTGCTAAAGCAAGCTGCACTTTACCAATCGCATCATTATTGCCAGAATATAAGTAGCTCATTAAGGGGTTATCAAAAGTATCTTTTGCTTCTTTGAGTACCCTTTTGTATTTTTTTCGCCACCGAATAAAAATAAATGAAGTCAAAAAGGCTACAATAAAGAAAGGAAGTGTTATCAACACATTTAATTCAGAGTGTATAGCGAACGCAAGACTTGCAAGAGTTAGTAACAATAATACTGATTGAAACCATAAAGTTTGGTCTATTTCATATTTTATTCTTATAGGCGTTTCACCTTTATTCAATTTTGAATATAAATTATCAGCTCGCTTCTTAACATGTTCATCCAACTTTGTGCGAACAGATTGGTATTCTATGTTTTTGCCCGATTTATCTTTAATTGGTGTAACGTATGCATTGACCCAATAGTAATCACCATTTTTACACTTGTTCTTTACTGGTCCCATCCATGATTGCCCTCTTTGCACATAAGACCATAAATCTTTAAATGCAGCTTTAGGCATGTCAGGGTGTCTAACAATGTTGTGAGGTTGACCATTTAATTCTTCATTCGTGTAACCCGCAATTTTACAAAATTCAGGGTTTGCATACTTAACTTTACTTTCTAGATCGGTAATTGACAGCAGTACTTTTGATTTATCAAAAACTTGTTCGGTACCTGACTTCATATTCAATACTCATATAAGTTGTATTTATCATCCATACTAATAAAAATATCCTTATAATGTAATTTAGCATGTTGTGAACACATTGTTATATGATATTAATCAAAAGCTATGCGTCTTTACTAAAGCTGTGTTGGAGCTACTTATAGTTAATTTTGATGGGTTATTAGTTGCTGATTTGCGTATAGGAAAACGCGACAAGAGAGTATTAACGTTCTTTTATTGAAAATAATACCTATACTCGCACAAATTTTATTTGTTCTAATACCGTTGTAAGTGATCACTTTTTTATGCGGAACAGTATTATTAATTTACATTCCACTTTTCAATTTAAACTACATTTATCACGTAACTAAAAAGTGGATATAGTTTATTAAATAAACTAAAGTTAATATTGTTTAGCTTTCCCTATATGCTAAAGAGTCCAATATTCTACAGGTTGTATGCTAATTAAATTACTATTGCTTTTTCGTCTTGCTTGTATAGTCGCCTTATTTTTAGTGGCTGCTACCCCCGCTTATAGTAATGAAAACTTCTCAGCATTAAACAATAAATATTCAATTAAAAAGCTCACCGCTGAAGATGGTTTTGTATCTTCAGAGATCTACTCAATAATTCAAGATAAACAAGGGTTGCTTTGGTTTGGAACTGCCGAAAACGGTGTAATGAGATACGATGGAAGAAAAGTAACGCTATTTGAATTCGACAGTATGAACTCTGGTGGTTTATCGCATAACGATGCAGGCAACCTCATGTTAGATCGAAACGGTAAAATATGGATTGGAACTTGGGGAGGAGGTGCTAATTTATATAATCCTGAGACTGGAAAATTTGAAAGTTTTATCCATGATCCACTGCGCAATGATTCTATTGCTTCAAACCGCATACAATCTTTATTTCATGATAAAGAAGGTAATATTTGGCTTGGCTCCTACGATAAGGGCTTAAGTAAGTACCTTGGTAATAATCGTTTCGAACGTATAGAAAAAATTGAAGGTTCTTCTACAAGTTTGTCTCATAACAGAATATGGGATATTGAGGATAATGATAGTAATAGTCTCTGGGTTGCAACTAGTTATGGACTAAATTTATTTGATAAAAACACTCAAACTTTTACTCATTTTTTTCCTGATCCAGAAAACAAAACCTCTACCGGCGCAAATGAAATACGCAGTATTTTAATAACTTCTGCTGGGCTATTTTATATCGGAACTCAACAAGGACCATACTTGTTTGACGTGAAAACGGGTGGTTTTACGCAGTTAAATACAAGCCAAGAAAAAAACTTAGGCCAAGTTAACTCAATGATAGAAGATCAAGGTGGTGATATTTGGTTTGTCACTTCAAAAGGGGTCTATCAAAAAACTACTTCAACTTCTCATATAGAAAAATTAGATTTTGAACATAATAATGGCCTAAGAATAATATTCGAAGATAACTCAAGAACTAAATGGATAACGAATGAAGTACATGGCATTTATAAGCTGATACCACGTGGTCGATTTAAATCAATTAATAGTGCAGACCTTATTGCCCCCAACGGCATAGCGACTGATAAAAATGACGATATATTAATTATATCCTCCTCATCAGAGTTATTTACTTGGAAGATTGCATCACAAACATTAGAAAAGCTTTCTGATGCTATTTTTAGCACAGGGAATGGCTACACTGATAATGGCATTACTGAAAGCCCAATAATATTGCCTGACGATAAAAATAACCTTTGGGTTGCACAAGATGAGGGATTGGCAAAATTTAATATCGAAACCAAGAATCTTGAATTAATCACTTACCCTAAAACAGATCAGAACCATAAAAAATTTAAAGAGTTTCGCACTCTCTGTTTAGATCAAAAAAATAGGTTATGGATTGGTACGTATAAAAATGGCGTGTATATCTACGACATAACAACCAAAACTTTTACTCATTTAGATGACATCATTAAATTGCCTCATCCTGAAATTTTAGAAATATTTGAAGATAATGAAAATAACATGTGGATTGGCACAGGTGACGGGGTACACCTTTGGCAAGAAAATAAGCAACAGTTACTGTCATTTAAAAGTGATGGAGAAAATACAGGCCATTTACTAGGAAGTATAATTCAAGATATACACCAAGCGAGTAATGGTGATATTTGGATTGCTACGCAAAAAGGACTGAATTTATTTCAGCCAGAGTCTCAAACCTTTAAACATTTTAATATGAAAAATGGTTTACCTACCTCTTTAATACGTGCGGTTGCAGATGATAGTAATGGGGATATTTGGCTAACCACCAACAAAGGTGTATCAAAATTAGAACGGCACACTGGAAAGATCACTAATTATGGAAATGAAAATGGCTCTTTAGGCTTAAACTATTACCCAAATAGTTTAGTAAGAGGTGTAAATGACACGCTATTTACCAGTAGTCAAAGGGGCATTGAGTTTTTTAACCTCGCTTCTTTAGAAACAAAACAGAGTGAACCCAATATAGTATTAACCGGCTTTAGTAAAATGGGACAGCCAGTTAAACTGAATAGACCTTACTCATACGTAACCGAAATAGAATTATCTTACCTTGATTACTTCTTTTCATTTGAATTCTCAGTGCTTGACTTCATTTCACCTAATAAAAATCAATATGCCTATAAACTTGAAGGCTATGATGACAATTGGATTGAAATTGGCAATAGAAATTCTGCCTCCTTTACTAACCTAGACGGTGGTTCATATCGGTTTGTAGTTAAAGCGACAAATAGCAGTGGTGTATGGAGTAGTAATGTACTTGCAATTAATTTACATGTAGCTCCTCCTCCATGGCAAACTTGGTGGGCATATACACTTTACTGTTTTATCATTGTGATATTTATTTTCTGCGCAATCTTTTTAAAAACACGCTTTCAACAACTAGAAATAAAACGACAAAAACAATTTGTTCTCGCTCTAGAAGAACAAGTGTCAGAGAAAACAGCCTCACTAAATGCACAAGCGACAGAACTAACTCAAGCATTAAAAAAATCTGAAGAAGTCACTCGGTTAAAATCTGAATTTTTAGCTAATATGAGCCATGAAATTAGAACTCCTATGAACGGTGTTTTAGGCATGCTTAATTTGTTAAAAAATAGTGAATTAACGGCCGAACAAAAACACCGAATCAATGTTGCTAACTCTAGCGCTAACGCGTTACTAATTATCATCAACGACATTCTAGATTTCTCTAAAATTGAAGCTAACAGATTAGAGCTAGAATATATTGATTTTGATTTACGAGATTTACTCGGAAGTCTTGCAGAGTCAATTGCACTTTCAGCACAATCCAAAGGTGTTGAAATTATTCTCGATTTAACTGATGTTCACTTATCATCAGTTAAATCAGACCCAGGCAGAATACGCCAAATACTCACTAATATTGTCAGTAATGCGATCAAATTTACCGAACAAGGTGAAATAGCAATATTGGCTAAGCTCATACCTGCTGAGCAAGATGGCAGTTATATTTTCAGTTGTAAAATCCAAGATACCGGCATTGGTATACCACAAGACAAACTTGCTTCTCTATTTGGCGCTTTTAGTCAAGTAGACGCTTCTACTACTCGGAAATATGGCGGTACAGGTTTAGGGTTAAGCATCACCAAGAAACTATGTAAACTACTGAATGGCGATGTCAACGTTACTAGCCAAGTAGGTCATGGAAGCTGCTTTGAAATCACCTGCTTAGTTGAAAAAAGTCATTCGGCGAAAACCGTCTTGCCGCCAATAGAATGCTCAAACCTTAAAGCGTTAGTCGTTGACGAAAACGAAGCTAATAGAAGAGCATTACATAGGCAATTAGAACACTGGGGGCTTACAGTTACTGAAGCTAAAAATAGCCAGCAAGCCTTGTCTTACTGTAAAACTATAACACCGACTTTAGCACCCTCTCCTTTTGATATAGCATTCATCAATTTTAATATGACACCTGTGGATGGAAATACATTAGTAAAAGAAATACGAGCTAATAAAAACCTTCAGACGATGAAACTTGTAATGATGACAACGATGAATGAACAGACAGGGTTTAAACACTTTTCCGACATTGGTGTTAGTAAATCTTTTTACAAACCAGCAACGACCGATGATTTATTTGACTCACTAGCTTTATTGAGCAACAAAAATGAAGCGCCTTTCAGCCCAAGGCCAAATAAAAAACAGCAAGAACATAGCAAGGCGAGTACAAATACGAAGAAGTTAAGCTGGCCTGAGTCAACCCGTGTATTACTCGTAGAAGACAACCGTATAAATCAAATGGTTGCATTAAGCGTACTCAAAAACATTAAGTTAACCGCAGATGTTGCAGCAAATGGTATTGAAGCACTAAGTGCATTAAAAGAAGCCTCAGTTACCAAACCTTTTACTGTTATTATTATGGATTGTCAAATGCCTGAAATGGATGGTTATGAAACAACTAGAAAAATTAGAGCAGGTGATGCTGGTGATAAAAACAAGCACATACCCATTATTGCAATGACAGCCAATGCAATGCAAGGCGACAGAGAGAAGTGCCTCAGTGCCGGCATGGATGATTACCTAACCAAACCGATAGAGCCCCAAAGTGTTCTTGAAAAGCTAACACAATGGTTAACTCGTTAATCCCCCCATACATAAGTATTTAGTTTCTAAGTAATCATCTAAACCGTATTTTGAGCCTTCTCGCCCATTACCTGATTGTTTAACTCCGCCAAAAGGTGCCGCTGCATTTGAGATAATCCCCTCATTAATACCAATCATGCCATATGCTAATTTGGCAGCAACTCGCCAAACCCGTCCTATATCTCTTGCGTAAAAGTATGCCGCTAAACCATACTCTGTATCATTTGCCATTAAGATGGCGTCTTCTTCAGAATCAAAGGCAATAATAGGTGAAATAGGGCCAAATATTTCATTCTGTACAATAGGCATATCGTTAGTTACCTCGGATAATACTGTTGGTTGATAGAAATTACCTCCCGCCTTATCTACTTGTCCACCTACTAATAATGTTGCCCCCATATCGATTGAATCTTTAACTAGCTTATCAACTTTACTAACCGCTTCTGCTGAAATAAGCGGACCAATTGTTACGCCTTCCTCCATGCCATTACCAATGGTTAATTCCTTTACCGCCAATAAGTATTTGTCTGTAAATTCTTGTAAGATATTTTGCTGAACATAAATACGATTAGTGCATACGCACGTTTGACCTGCATTACGATATTTAGATTGAATAGCTCCTTGAACTGCAGCTTCAACATCAGCATCATCAAACACAATAAAAGGGGCATCTCCACCTAATTCCATAGAGACTTTTTTTACTGTCGTTGCACATTGGGCAATTAATTTTTTGCCTATCTCGGTTGAGCCTGTAAAGGTAAATTTAGCGACTTCGGGGTGTTGTGTTAACACTTTACCCATACTGGGTGCATCATCGCCAACAATGACATTAAATACCCCTGCTGGTATACCTGCTCTATCAGCTAATTCAGCCATTGCCAATGCTGATAGTGGCGTTTGAATGGCAGGACGAACAACAAAAGTACAACCAGCTGCCAGCGCAGCAGCTGCTTTTCTAGCAATCATCGCATTAGGAAAGTTCCATGGTGTAATAGCTGTAACAACACCAACAGGTTCTTTGAGGACAATAAGACGTTTTTCATCTGAGGGGGCTGGAATAATATCACCATAAACACGCTTCCCTTCTTCTGCAAACCATTCAATATATGATGCGCCATAAGCAATCTCGCCTTTGGCCTCATTAAGTGGCTTTCCTTGTTCTTTTGTTAATAAACACGCTAGATCATCTTGATGTTCCATCATTAAGTTAAACCAAGCTCGTAATAACTGCGCACGTTCATGTGCAGGTTTTAATGACCATATCGGCCAGGCAGCTTTAGCATATTTGATTGCTATTGCTGTTTCATGATCGCCTAAATTGGATACTTTTGCTATCTCGCACCCATTAGCTGGGTTTATCACAGATACTTTTTTGTCTGAATCAAGCCACTGGCCATTAACGTAAGATAACGTTTTCAATAATTGCTTGTCTTGTATTTCTAAATGCTGTGCATAGTGCATATGAATCTCACGAAAACATTTTTATGGGTTATTGATACTGACATTTATAGTGAGTTAAAAGCTACGTGACACTCCAATAACAAAACGTAAATCTGCATTATCAACATTTGATAGATCGGTATTAATGACAGCAGCACTAAAGTCAAACTTATATAAAGTTTTTGCTAGCGTTACACTATAGTCAACATATTCATTGTCTTTAAATGCATTGCCAAGTGAGTAGCCTGCTTGTAATGTCATCACATATTCATTTGGTAATGATAGATCATAACTACCACCGATATATTGCGCTGTATCTCCTGCATTTGCATAATCTGCTGTGTAAGCTAGATTAAGTGTGAAGGCATTGAGGTAGGCATTAATTACTAATTCTCCATAGTTTGCATCAACTGCACTGCTATAGCCTAAGTATGTATAATGTGCATAAGTAATATCATACGAGAATATTTCATTTATCTCACTTGTGTAACCGACATAATAGTCAACCTCAGCATTAGCATCATCATCGAAATCAACATTTGAGGCCCAAGTTCCTAGGAATAGACCACTATCATGTTGATAATTCAAACCTACCTGTATTGCGGGGGAGCTATTTGTTTGGCTTATCCCTCGAAAAACATAATCTGAAGTAATAGTCGTATTAACACTAACATCGCCTATAACTTCTAAAGAGATAAATAAAGTGGTGAACAACACAGGGACTTTAATACTTTTCATCAAACGACTCATACTTATGTTTATATAAATATAATTTATAATTTCCTACTGCTTACAAAGCATAGACCACATGAGGTTATCTTTCATACTGGTTGACGTTGTCATTACCAAGATCCGAACATCGATTTCACTTTTTCTTATAATTTACCAGCGCATTCTATTTTTAAAAGGCTTAGCCTTATCATGAGTTTGATTGTATGCTTTTATTTTTGCATTCTTTCCCAACAATACTTTTATTTGATAAACACTTTCACGTAATAACGCTAACCCAGCACTACCCCACCAGCTTTTATTATATAAGCGCTTGGCAGCACCAATAGCATCGGGAGATAAATCAATAAAAGATTTAGCAAATTCTAAAGCAAAGTCCTTCGCATCTTCTTTTACATATGTAACCAGACCATAATCTAAAGCTTGTTCTCCAGAAATATTTTTTCCTGTCATCGCAAGCTCTTTCACTTGATCGAGACGACAAAGCTCTCTTAATGGGATAGTTCCACCCATATCAGGTATTAAGCCCCATCTTGCTTCCATAATAGAAATAGAAGCATCTGGGGTGGCAATCCTAAAATCAGCACCTAGTGCTATCTGTAATCCTCCTCCCCAATTACGACCATGCATAATCGCAATAACCGGGACTGGGATTTCTCTCCAACCTGTTGAAACATATTGCGCTAAATTAGATTGCCAAGGTAGCCACTTAAATAAAAGCTTCAACGGTGCTATTTTTGAATTCATAACAGATTTAACATCTAAACCTGAACAAAAATCATCACCTTCACCGCTAATTACCACTGCTCGAATGTTTTTTTGAGACTTTAAATAATGTATAGCATTCCGAATTGCATAAAACATTTTCAAATCAAGTGCATTATGTTTATCACCACGTATAAATCTTACGTGCGCAATATTATTAATAATAGAAATATCGACTCTATTTAAATAACTTACCTTACTCATGTTATTCCCTAGTATTAGAGGTATGACCAGATACTAACGAATCTTTCATCTTACGTCGATAACAATAATTGATGATGACTCTATTAAATAAGAAATTAGTAATAAAAAATATGGGTTAGTAATGGATTTTTCAGAGTTTACAGCTTTCTATCATGTGCATTTATGCTCAAATGAAATGTTTACAAAGACGCTAATGAGTGTTTCGAATTTTTAAATTGATTCTAGTATCGTAAGCTACATTACCATCAGCGCGAACTTATTTTATTTAACCTATAATGATTAAATAATCAAAGGTGAACTGAATTATTAGAAGCTTAGTTATGTCCTACTGTCGTGAATGGATTCACTAATAATGCGAGTTCAGGATGCACAATAGCATTCTCACATAAAGAGACGATCACCCACACACTATCAACCTCGGCGCAAACAAATGTCACTTCTACTTATCTTAGGCGGTATAAATGGGAAGAGGTGTAATAATTTCTGTCAATAGAAATATTGACATCTGAAAAGCAAAAAAACCGTAGCGTTAGCTACGGGTTTCTTTAATTAGGAGCTTAGCAATGTCCTACTCTCACATGGGAACTCCCACACTACCATCGGCGCTAACACATTTCACTTCTGAGTTCGGAATGGGATCAGGTGGTTCTATGTCGCTATTGTCGCTAAGCAAAA
>NZ_QXIO01000030.1 GCF_003545765.1 Colwellia sp. RSH04
CCAGCAACACGACTAACCAAACCGTGACTTTTGAGCCAAACACGAAAGCTAGAACAAAGTTAATGACTTTACCGCAAAAGTGTCTTAAAAAAGCGTAAAGTCTATTAGCGTTAAACACCAAAACGGTTAGGCGAAAACTGAGGCGTAACCCACCAAGCTAACCTTGAAAACACTGTTCTTACAATAAAATAATAACTCGATTTCGTGTTGCCAAATAACGTTTATATTAAACGGCAAAGTAACATTGGCTATAATCGCGAAGCGATGGCCAACTGTTACGTGTCCGATTTGAATTATCTTGTTATTTGATGGTAGCGGAAAACTACCAACGAAAACAAGCACTTTTAAGATTTGGAAGCCCAACCGTAGAAGCAAAAAATACCCAGCAACACGACTAACCAAACCGTGACTTTTGAGCCAAACACGAAAGCGAGAACAACGTTAATGACTTTACCGCAAAAGTGTCTTAAAAAAGCGTAAAGTCTATTAGCGTTAAACACCAAAAAGGTTAGGCGAAAACTGAGGCGTAACCCACCAAGCTAACCTTGAAAACACTGTTCTTACAATAAAATAATAACTCGATTTCGTGTTGCCAAATAACGCCTCATTAAGAGGCTAAAAATAGTTGGTTAAAATTAGCGAGGCACGAGCAAAAACCAACTGTTTTTTGTCCTGCTTTAATGACTTGTTAGAAGCCGTTTAAACTCTTAATTTTGTCGTAACATGAACCACATAATAACTTTATTTGTGCAAATGCTTCAGATTCATCGTTCCAGTCACCAGATTCACCGCCTTCTTTTATACGGACATCCTCACATTCTGAACACCAAGCATCGCCTCTATCATCACCGGAGTAATAAAAGCCTACTTGTTTATCGGTGTGTAATGAATCAGCTAGATGAGTACAAACAAATGTTTCGTCTTGCAATCCATGAACAGAACATTCAACTTTATCAGTCATATTCGCCAAAACTCCTTTAGGCTTCTAACGCCTCATTAAGCGGATAAAAATGGTTGGTTAAAATCGCGAAGCGATAACCAACTGTTTTTATTCCGTTTAAATGACTTGTTAGTTGTGTTTGGCGGTATTTAAATACCAAACAAACACGATAATAAATATTGGAAATTTTATCCAGTGAGCAATTCAAAAACTACGACTCAAATTCAACTTAATTGCACTTTCAAGATTACTACTTGAAAACTAGCAAACCAGAATGACGCCATTATAAAATAAGCAGAGTTAATGGAGCCGAAGATATCAATGCACTTCGAGATTAAACATTGCACCAGACGACTATTAACGACAGCATATTTTGGCGGAATGAGCGTGAATTACAATTCCCCCATAAGGCAACAACTTAGAACACTACGAAACACAGATTGAACTCAATTCAATTACGCAGAAAGAATTACCAACCACGATTTTGAAAACCAACTAACGCCGTTTTAAGCGGCGAGTCATAGTTTGCTAAAATGTGAAACGAAGTGGAACCGAGCAAACTGTTACGAGTCCGACTTGAAAACCCTTGTTATGTGCCTATTGGCTACAATCTACCAGACTTTTATTATTAACAGTAATTACAAACCGTTTGTTAAGTTCATTGTTTGTTAAATAACCACAAGCCCCTGCTATTAATTTACCGCCTATATTAAATGAATACTTATAACTACCATCATGTTGTGAGAGTGAATAGTGAATGGTATTTGCTTGCTCAAGTTCAATAGAACCAAAATTTAAATTACTCTCAGGCAAGGTAACATTTACCCTTGTTATAACGTAATCAGATTTATTTATTACAGTAACACTAGGTGTAATATAGAAATAAAGATAATAAAAAGCTATTACAAGAAACAAAATAGCAGCAGTTATTTTTACAAGCAGGTTCATCAATTATCTCATGGGCACATAACGCCCCAATAAGGGGAAATTTATTAGTTGGCTAAAATATTGAGCGAAGCGAAAAAAGCCAACTGTAAATTTTCCCGCTTGATTGGCTTGTTATGTGGCTGAACTACGAGAGCCAACAATAGCAAACCAGAAAAGGCCAATACCAACAAGTACAACACCTAAAGCTGAACGCTCTACTTGAATGCTACTAACGTAAATAAATGGCAATGCAGCCATAGCAAGTGAGACTAATAGATATAGGCCTCTTCGCTTAATATTTGCTTCATAAATACGTTTTCGCCACTTATTTAAGAAAAGTGTACCAATGGGCAAATACGCCAACATAAAGATTTCAAAAATGCCCAATTCTCCTAGACACATAACGTTTATATTAAACGGCAAAGTAACATTGGCTATAATCGCGAAGCGATGGCCAACTGTTACGTGTCCGATTTG
>NZ_QXIO01000031.1 GCF_003545765.1 Colwellia sp. RSH04
CGTAACCCACCAAGCTAACCTTGAAAACACTGTTCTTACAATAAAATAATAACTCGATTTCGTGTTGCCAAATAACGCCACAATAAGCGGCTTGTAATGGTTGGCTAAAATGTGAAGCGAAGCGGAACCGAGCCAACTGTTACGAGTCCGTTTGATTGCCTTGTTAGTTGCTGATAGTTAAACATATTTAACTTACCAACAACACTAAAAATTAATTAATGGAAGTGAGAATTAAAAAACACCCACCTCAACTTTGCCACTTACCGTGAATTTGAGCCGTTTACGCTTTCGCTAGTTATTTTCACTAACCAAACTTAGGCGAAAACTGTGTAACCCAAAACACAAAACTCATTTTAAAAGCTAAATATTGCCATACAAAAGGAAGGAAACAAACACCAATCCTTTGATGTGAAATGCCGCACGATTAAAACTAAGTTTACTCGAACAAGTTGCGGAAACTAACGCCCCAATAAGAGGCTGATAATAGTTTGCCATAATGTGAAGCGAAGCGGAACCGGGCAAACTGTTAGCAGTCCTGCTTTATTGCCTTGTTAGTTTGCTGACGTACCTGCTAGTTTTGATTAGGTAATGTGTCAGTTAACACCATATAGACGACCCAACAAAATATTAGTAGAAAGATACTACCAAACAACCTGACTAAATTGGAACGTATAGAAAATTCAGTTTTACGAACACCTACATTTAGCCCGAAATTTCTCATTGCGCTTTGTAAAATGAAAAGTAACTTCTGAAAGCCTTGCGGCCAAAAAGTTAACCAAAACCCGAATGAGCCACATATAACAAGTGCAATAAGTCCATCGAAATAATTCATATTGCACCAATCCTTGAGAGCAAACTAACGTTTATATTAAGCGGCTAAGTAACGTTGGATATAATCGCGAAGCGATGGCCAACTGTTACGTGTCCGCTTGAATTACCTTGTTATTTGATGGTAGCGATTAAAGCTAACGATAACAAGAATTTTACTGGTTTTGGCAGCCCGACCGTAGAACCAAAAAGTGCCCAGCGCCACGACTAACCAAACCGTGATTTTTGAGCCAAACACTAAAGTGAATTTAGCTCATGGCTTTACAGCAAAAAATGTCTAAAACAGTAAAGCCTATTAGCGGCTTTAACCAAAACGCTTAGGCGAAAACTGAAGCGTAACCCACCAAAACAAGTTAGGAAACACTGCTTTTACAATAAAACTTTAGCTTGATTTCGTGGTGCCAAATAACGCCGTTTTAAGCGGCAAATTGCAGTTGGCTAAAATAAGTGAGGCACGAACAAAAAGCCAACTGTAATTTGTCCGACTTGAAAACCCTTGTTAGGTGTTTTTACTGATTTTTAAGCTGTACTTTTTGCATGTCTGGCCTAATTTACTCACTTTACTTGGCCAATCCCACCCCTCAAATGATTCGAGGTATAGGTCTCCAAAAGCTTTAACATGACACAAACCTTCAATTTCACGTAAAGCCTCTAAAAGAGATTCGGATTTATCAAGTAAATCAATTTGAGCTTCTAAAAGTAATGCTTGCTCAAGTAAATCGTGACCTCTTAACTCTAAAGCTATTTCCACCGCTTGATTTTTGATTGAATCTAACTTGATCACCGAAGACACCTAACGTTTATATTAAACGGCAAAGTAACAGTGGCTATAATCGCGAAGCGATGGCCAACTGTTACGTGTCCGATTTGAATTATCTTGTTATTTGATGGTAGCGGAAAACCACCAACGAAAACAAGAGCTTTTACTGATTTGGCAGCCCGACCGTAGAAGCCAAAAGCACCCAGCAACACGACTAACCAAACCGTGATTTTTGAGCCAAACACGAAAGCTAGAACAAAGTTAATGACTTTACCGCAAGTTGTCTTAAAAAGCGTAAAGTCTATTAACGACAAACACCAAAACGGTTAGGCGAAAACTGAGGCGTAACCCACCAAGCTAATTTTGAAAACACTGCTCTTACAATAAAATAATAACTCGATTTCGTGTTGCCAAATAACGTTTATATTAAACGGCAAAGTAACAGTGGCTATAATCGCGAAGCGATGGCCAATTGTTACGTGTCCGATTTGAATTATCTTGTTATTTGATGGTAGCGGAAAACCACCAACGAAAACAAGAGCTTTTACTGATTTGGCAGCCCGACCGTAGAAGCAAAAAACACCCAGCAACACGACTAACCAAACCGTGATTTTTGAGCCAAACACGAAAGCTAGAACAAAGTTAATGACTTTACCG
>NZ_QXIO01000032.1 GCF_003545765.1 Colwellia sp. RSH04
TCTGGAAGCGCAGAAGGCGACGTTCGTCGCGCGCCTCCATCATCTCGCTGACCAGGGCGGCTGCGGTGGTAAAGCCGACGGACAATCCCCTCTGGCAGGCTGCCAGGCCAAGACCGATCGCAACATGGGTCTTGCCCGTGCCACTGGGTCCGAGCGCGATAACATTCTCGCGCCTTTCGATCCATTCGCAGCGCGCCAGTTCCAGCACCAGCATCTTGTTAAGCTTGGGGATGGCGGCAAACTCGAAGCTGTCGAGGCTTTTGGCGGCCGGGAACCGGGCGGCCTTGATGCGACGCTCGACCATGCGCCGTTCCCGGTCGATCAGTTCGAGTTCGACAAGTCGGGCAAGATAGCGGACATGATCCACGTCCTCGAGCGCGCATTGGCGGGCAAGCTTGTGGTGCTCGCGCAGGAAGGTCGGCAGCTTGAGCGCTTTGAGGTGGCTGGCAAGCAGGAGTTCGGGAGCATCGCTGCTCATGCCAGTTCCTCCTCGCGGTCCAGCAGACCCATATAGGCCTTGGCCGAGGTCGTCTCGACACTGGCTCTGGGCAGATAGGGGTAGATGGCAAGGTCGAGCCTGGGTGGCCGGCGTTCGGCCCGGCACAGGACGAGATGCTTGATGGCATCGAAGCTTATGGCGCCCAGGTGCAGCGCCTGCTTTATGGCCGCATGCAGGTCGGCCAGATCGAAGCTTTCCAGAAGACGCAACACTTGCACATAGGCGCGCCGGCCCTGCTTGCCCATCCGCGCTTCCATCAGGCGACGCAGTGTGGCGAACGCCTCGGGAAGTTCCCAGCCCTGGAGCGGGGCCGCCTGGTCGAGCGCATTGATCTTGTGCTCGATCAGCGGCAGGTAATGCAGTGGGTCAAAGACGATGTCTTCGCGCCCATAACTGCGCGGATGACGGGCGATGGTCTCCCCGCCGCAGCCGATCACCACCTCATCGACATAGCCACGGATCCAGGCGTCCTGATGGCCATAGGCAACAGGGACGGAATAGTCGTTGGTTCTGTAGCGCACCAGCGCCTGGGAGGAGACCCGGCCGCTGGCCTGGTCGCAGGCCTCGAAGGGCGATGCCGGCAGCGGCCGCATCGCCGCCAGATCGCGTTGCAGCCGTTCGCCGATCGTCTCGCTCTCCCCGCGTAGCCGATCGCCCTGGCGCCTGCGGCACTGCTCCTCGAGCCACAGGTTGAACGCGTCCCAGGTTGCAAACCGGGGGATCGGCACCATGAAGTTGCGGCGGGCATAGCCCACAAGTCCTTCAACACTGCCCTTGTCATTGCCCTTGCCGGGGCGGCCATAACGGTCCCGGATCAGGTAGTGGGACAAAAACCCGCTGAACAGCGTTGCCCGCTTGCGCGTGCCGTCAGGAAGAATTTTTGCCACCAGGCAGCGGTCGTTGTCGTAGACGATCGATTGCGGCACTGCGCCCAGAAAGGCGAACGCGTGGATATGGCCGTCCACCCATGCTTCAGCCACAGCTGCCGGATAAGCCCGGACATAGCAGGCGTCGCTGTGGGGCAGATCGAGCACGAAAAAGTGCGCCTTCTGTTCCACCCCGCCGATGATAACCACAGCCTCCCCGAAATCGGCCTGTCCATGTCCGGCAGGATGGGCCAGCGGCACAAATACTTCCTGACAGCGCCGGTCCCGCTCGCGCATGTAGTCCTTGATGATCGTGTAGCCGCCGGCAAACCCATGTTCGTCACGAAGGCGATCAAAAACGCGTTTGGCCGTATGACGCTGCTTGCGCGGGACCGCCCGGTCCTCGTCAAGCCACCGATCAATGATCGCGATGAACGCGTCCAGCTTCGGGCGTCGCACCGGCGCCTGCCGCCGATAGCCCGGCGGAATAGAATACGCCATCATCTTGCGAACCGTATCGCGCGAGATGCCGAAATGCCTGGCTGCTTCGCGCTGGCTCATGCCGCCATCGCAAGCCAGACGAACCTTCAAATATAAGTCCACGGTGTAGATCCCTCGTCCCTCCCGCACAAATTGCAGAAGGAAAATAGGTGGACGACTTTTAAGCCGCCCGCAGCAGGACAATCCAGCCGCTACCGTGGACTAATTTTGCACCGCCGTTCTCACGGGTGAGGCCGATCGATTTCGGTGCCGAGCGGTTCGACGCCATGATCTATTTCGGCGAGGGTAACGCGCCCGACGCCGACCATCTGAAAGTGTTCGACGAGCAGTTGACGGCCTGCATCGCCCCGGCCCTGTTGGCCGCACGGCCCATTGCC
>NZ_QXIO01000033.1 GCF_003545765.1 Colwellia sp. RSH04
CAAATCGGACACGTAACAGTTGGCCATCGCTTCGCGATTATAGCCAATGTTACTTTGCCGTTTAATATAAACGTTATATTTCACTCAAAGTATGGATGCTATGAATAACTTTTTGAGCACAAATAGGTATTTAAAACTTTCGTTTTTATATTTATTAGTTTCCTTTTTAACTTGGCTAGCCCTAGATGTTATTTATATTCTTGGCGGTCAAAATCCAGATAGTTGGACTTTGAAATTTGATCTAATACTTCCGATTATTGGTTTGGTTGGTTTTTTTATTATTACTTGGAAGCATCAAAGTAATTATGGTTTCATGTGGCGTTTAGTTAATTCTGTTGCAGCAACAACTCTCTATGGTATTTTGATTTCCATTTTGGTTATTCTTGCAGGTATACAAATTCACATTGCTCTTGGTGGTAGACTGTGAAATATAACAAGTCATTAAAGCAGGACAAAAAACAGTTGGTTTTTGCTCCTTCGTCGCTTATTTTAACCAACTATTTTTAGCCTCTTAATGAAGCGTTATGTGTAATCAAGGATTCGGTGTAAATGGAAAGTTTTGAGTTTAAACCACCAAGCGATATAGAAATTTCTGAGGCTCAACAGAAATTAGGTTTTACGTTTCCAAACGATTATATCGACTTTATCAAATCTGGTTATGATCTTGGAAATGCTCCAATGGAAGCTCTAGAAATCAATAACGCTCAAAGTCACCTTGATATCTATTCCGCAATTGCGGATGCTAAAAAATTCTATGAACTTCCCGATGAATTGCTTCCAATTTGTGAAGACAACTCTGATTACTACTGCCTGAATAAATCAGGGCAAGTAGTCTTTTGGTCACATAATGGCTTAACTGATGAAGTGTGGCAAAATACAAAAGAGTGGCGTAATCAAATGATTGCTGAGGCTTTAGAGTAAATTACACATAACAAGTCATTAAAGCAGGACAAAAAACAGTTGGTTTTTGCTCGTGCCTCGCTTATTTTAACCAACTATTTTTAGCCTCTTAATGAGGCGTTATATGCTAATAAAAATTAGCTTTAAATAAAGTGCTTTCTAGTTTAGTGTTTTACGCTAAAACTAGATTGCATCAGCATTAATAAGCATTGCCTCTTTTACCTTTTTCAAAGGTGGCAACGCTATTAATTTTTTTCAACCTTTCGTGTGTAGCGTAAAAGTTCACGGTCAGGTTTTTATATTACGGGTGACTTAAGTTCGTGCAGTGTTTGGCTACAACCACCGCTGCATATAACAAGTTGCTCAACAGGACAAATAACAGTTGGCTCGCGCTTCGCGCATTATAGCCAACCATTATTTGCCCATTAGCAAAGCGTTATGTGTTCCTCAAAGTTAGGTGTTGTATAAATGGATTGGAAAATATTTTTAACTATCTTCTTTTCAGTTTTTATCGCTGAATTGGGTGATAAAACTCAATTGGCTACGATGTTGTTTGCTGCGGATAAGGAAGTAAGTAAATTTACCGTTTTCTTTGCAGCGTCAGCGGCATTAATTGTAGCTACAGCCGTAGGTGTTTTAGCTGGGAGTCTACTTTCTGAGTATATTAATGAAAAATACCTCCATTATATTGCAGGCATAGGATTTATAGTTATAGGCGCTTTTACTTTATATAAGGCATAAAACACATAACAAGTCATTTAAGTAGGACAAAAAACAGTTGGTTTTTGCTCGTGCCTCGCTTATTTTAACCAACTATTTTTTGCCTCTTAATGAGGCGTTATTTGGCAACACGAAATCGAGTTATTATTTTATTGTAAGAACAGTGTTTTCAAGGTTAGCTTGGTGGGTTACG
>NZ_QXIO01000034.1 GCF_003545765.1 Colwellia sp. RSH04
TAGGAAGAGTACAATATAGAAGAATACTTTCTCTAATACGTGGTGATATAGCATGACACTCCTTTGCACATAACGCCACATTAAGCGGCAAAAAATTGTTGGCTAAAATAAGCGAGGCACGAGCAAAAAGCCAACTGTTTTTTGTCCGATTGAATGCCTTGTTAGCAGTTTTTACCGCTGCTCAATTTCTGGTTGTTTGTCCAAGACAACGAGCAAGAATGTTGCAATAGGACCTAAGGGTAAAGAAATAAAAAACCAAAGTAATCCACTTCTGTTTTTACTTTGAGCCAAACCTGCATTTAATAAAGCTAGAGTTCCTAACCCTAAAGCATATTGACCACCTTGTGATACGATTTCACTTCCATTCATTTTACTCTCCTTAAATTGATTAAATACACGTAAATATCGAAACTGCTAACGCTTTGCTAAGGGGCAAATTATGGTTGGTTATAATGCGCGGAGCGCGAGCCAACTGTAATTTGTCCGTTTGAGCAACTTGTTGTATGCAGCGGAGGTAGTTCCAAGCACTGCACGACGTTGAGTTACCCGTAATATAACAACCTAACCGTGAATTTTACGCTACACACGAAAGGTTGAACAAAATTAATAGCATTGCCACCTTTGAAAAAGGTAAAAGAGGCAATGCTTATTAGTGCTGAGACAAACCTGTTTTAGCGAAAAACTACGCACTAGAAAGTACTTTTTCTAAAGATAATTTTTAAAAGCATACAACGCCACAATAAGCGGCTTGTAATTGTTGGCTACAATGTGAAGCGAAGCGGAACCGAGCCAACTGTTACGAGTCCGTTTGATTGCCTTGTTAGCAGCGTAATTCTGCTGTAATTATTTGCTTGATTTCTTAGCCGATGCCCAAAAAGCAACTGACATGGCAACACCGATACTTATACCAAAAGTGACGCTACTTAATGCGACACCTAGACTTGCACCCATAGCAATTCCCATTGAGATGCCAAAAAGTGCAGGGTGCTTTATTTTGCTAGATTGATTGCATTTACTCATAGATATTCCTTTACCTGCTAACGTTTATATTAAACGGCAAAGTAACATTGGCTATAATCGCGAAGCGATGGCCAACTGTTACGTGTCCGATTTGAATTATCTTGTTATTTGATGGTAGCGATAAACACTAACGATAACAAGCACTTTTAAGACTTGGCAGCCCGACCGTAGAAGCAAAAAACACCCAGCAACACGACTAACCAAACCGTGATTTTTGAGCCAAACACGAAAGCGAGAACAACGTTAATGACTTTACCGCAAAGTATCTTAAAAAGCGTAAAGTCTATTAGCGTTAAACACCAAAAAGGTTAGGCGAAAACTGAGGCGTAACCCACCAAGCTAACCTTGAAAACACTGTTCTTACAATAAAATAATAACTCGATTTCGTGTTGCCAAATAACGCTTTGCTAAGGGGCAAATTGCGGTTGGTTATAATGCGCGAAGCGCCAACCAACTGTAATTTGTCCGTTTGAGCAACTTGTTATATGCAGCGGAGGTTGCAACCAAACACTGCACGTAATTAAGTCACCCGTAATATAAAAACCTAACCGTGAACTTTTACGCTACACACCAAAGGTTGAACAAAATTAATAGCGTTGCCACCTTTGAAAAAGGTAAAAGAGGCAATGCTTATTAGTGCAAACACCAAATCCTGTTTAGCGTAAAACACTGATTAAAAATGTATTGCCCTAATAAAAATTACTAAGAGCATATAACGTTTATATTAAACGGCAAAGTAACATTGGCTATAATCGCGAAGCGATGGCCAACTGTTACGTGTCCGATTTG
>NZ_QXIO01000035.1 GCF_003545765.1 Colwellia sp. RSH04
AAAAACTGAAAAGAAGATAGTTAAAAATATTTTCCAATCCATTTATACAACACCTAACTTTGAGGAACACATAACGCCCAAATAACAGGCTAAGTAATTGTTGGCTAAAATTGTGTAGCGAAGCGAAACGTAGCCAACTGTTACGTGTCCTTGTTGATTTGCTTGTTAGGTGAACATACCACCAAACTATTTAAACCACTTTTTAAAGTGATACGATAAATAAAAATAACATGCACTAAAAATAATTAAACTTAGAAATAAGAGCAGTTTGCCATTCTCTTGAATTACAGTATCAAAGTTAAATGTGAAAACAACGTATAAAGCTAACGAGTGAAAAAATAAAGCTATGAGGAGAGTCCAAATCATTGCAACTAACTCAACAGACGTATGAACATTATCTTTATTAAATAACCTACAAGTTAACTTAAATGCATTTTTCAAAGTTCACCTAACGCCCCACTAAGGGGCTAATAAATAGTTGGCTAAAATAGCGAACGAAGTGAGACTAGCCAACTGTTTTTAGTCCCGCTTAAGTGGCTTGTTATGTGACGATTACTCAAAAGCTAGAAAACCACTTTTTGATAGTAATGTATTGCTAGGGGTAATTAAAGCCCATTCAGGATCACCTTCAACGGTAGAGAAAGAGCATACCCAAGTATTACCTGATAACTCAACTACAACTTCTGGAAGCCTAGATTGAAATGAAATATTTGAAATAAATAATCCGTGTAAAGTATCTAGATAACTTTTAAACATACTAGAATCCGACCAACTACCAAAAGCTATTTCATTTCCTTTCTCAACTCTCCAGCTCCATTCGATCATAATAGTTAGATCATCAACTTCCAAAAAGATAGCACTACCGTGTCCTTGACGTACACGACTAACTACTTTTCCGATATATGGCTTAATAAAGTTTTGAACATCATTCTCAGAAATTTTACGCATAAATCCTTTAGGCACATAACGCCCAAATAATGGGCAAATATCAGTTGGTTAAAATAAGCGACGCAGGAGCAAAGACCAACTGTTATTTGTCCTGATTTATTTGCTTGTTATGTGTTTGGCTCTCTACCGCCTACAATTGGAAACCAAAAGAATGCGATACCAACTAAAAAGATAGCTAAAACAGTACCTAAACCACGCTCACTTTCAACAGATTGTAAGTAAACCATTGGAGCTGCTCCCATGGTTATAGATAAAATAAAATAGCTGAATCTTTGCGCTTTAGAGTATGTGCACATCCGTCTTCTAAAGTAATTTAGAAGATATGTTCCAATAGGAATAAATAGGATCATAAAAAGGTTAAATATACTCATACTTCCCTAAACACATAACGCCACAATAATGGGCAAATAATACTTGGCTAAAATAGCGACGCAGGAGCAAAAGCCAAGCTGTTATTTGTCCTGTTGATTGCCTTGTTAGTTGCTTGATATTTAAAGCAATAAACTAACAACACATTACCATGTTTATATACCCAACGGAAGAAACCAAAAGCTTTCCCGTACTACGCACCGAAGTCCGAACTTTGAGCCTTAAAAACTAAAACTAGTTTGAACTTATAAACGTGAAAGGCGAAAACTGGATTGGGCAAAAAGGAAGAGTGATATTTACGGCACTTCCATTGTCAAACCAAAGGTTGAACCAGACACGAAACTACGTGTTAAGCACTGAACAAGCAAAATAAATTAAACTCATTTAGTGCGGGCAACTAACGTTTATATTAAACGGCAAAGTAACATTGGCTATAATCGCGAAGCGATGGCCAACTGTTACGTGTCCGATTTGA
>NZ_QXIO01000036.1 GCF_003545765.1 Colwellia sp. RSH04
GTGTTTAACGCTAATAGACTTTACGCTTTTTTAAGACATCTTGCGGTAAAGTCATTAACGTTGTTCTCGCTTTCGTGTTTGGCTCAAAAGTCACGGTTTGGTTAGTCGTGTTGCTGGGCGCTCTTTAGTTCTACGGTTGGGCTGCCTAATCTTAAAAGTGCTTGTTTTCGTTGGTAGTTTTCCGCTACCATCAAATAACAAGATAATTCAAATCGGACACGTAACAGTTGGCCATCGCTTCGCGATTATAGCCAATGTTACTTTGCCGTTTAATATAAACGTTATGTGTACAAAGGAGTCTGCTGTTAAATTCGAAGTGTTTTTAATCTTATCAACGTTTTTTGGTTTGTTGCATGTAGGAACTTTTTTATATTTAAAGAAAACTGGTTCTCATAAAACTTTATACAACGAGCTGAAAATATCTAAATGGTTAATTGCTTTGATGCTATTAATGGGCTTTATGTTAGGTGCTATTTATAACAACAATATTCTATTTGATGAATCTCAGTTAAGGAAAACAGTAACTCTTATATTATTTACGTTTTCTGTGCCTTTCACTATTGTTGGATTTGCATGGATTCGGGCGATGAGTCCTGTATTATTTAGGCAGTTATTAAGCGTGTTTAAAAAAGGTTAAGTGTAAAGTACACATAACAAGTCATTAAAGCAGGAAAATTTACAGTTGGCTGTTTTCACTGCGTTCAACATTTTAGCCAACTATAAATTTCCTCTTAATGAGGCGTTAGGTATACAGGAGTTTAATCAGGAAGATGAGCATTATCGTAACTACTATTTGCCTAATCATAGCGATTCAATTTTTTGTGTTTGCATATCTGCGAAAATCAAATAGTCACTTGTTAAATACAGGCGCTTTAAAGTTACCGCAATTCTTTACGTTCAAACGTCTTGTTATTTTGGGGTGTGTTTTTACATTAATGTTATTTGTAAGGCTGTATAGTAATATCTATATGTAAATCAGTAATGTATACCTAACAAGGCGCTCAAGAGGGAAAATTTACAGTTGGCTGTTTTCACTCCGTTCAACATTTTAGCCAACAATAAATTTCCCCTTAGCGGGGCGTTAGTTTTATTATCAAAGTGTGGACATTAAAAAGGATGAATGGATATGGGCGAATGGTCTGATTATTTCGAAGACTTCCCTGAAGAAGCACCTCAACCACCGAGCGCTGAGGAAAGAGCAAAAGAAAAATTTGATTCTGAAATCAAAGATATGAATGCAGATGCATTTGCTTTAATAGCCAAAACAAAGAAAAAGGCTATTGATGCGGCTCAACTACAAAAGAAACAATTTCTTGAGTCGATTGATTACTGCCCTCAATGTGGTGAAAAAGAGTTAAATGTCTATAAATTAGAGAACAAAACTTATCTATGTGAGTGCCAAGATTGTGGTATTTATGGTTCAGGAGATAATTTTTCCGCAGCATTACATAAAACGGCGTCAGCAATCGGGGATAATATCGATTGGAGAGACGGTTCATTATTTTCAGTCAGCACAAAATAAAACTAACAAGTTGCTCAAACGGACACGTACAGTTTGCTCGCGCTTCGCGCATTTTAGCAAATTGTACTTAGCCGCTTAGCAAGGCGTTATTTGGCAACACGAAATCGAGTTATTATTTTATTGTAAGAACAGTGTTTTCAAGGTTAGTTTGGTGGGTTACGCCTCAGTTTTCGCCTAACCGTTTTGGTGTTTGTCGTTAATAGACTTTACGCTTTTTAAGACACC
>NZ_QXIO01000037.1 GCF_003545765.1 Colwellia sp. RSH04
TCAGTTAAACAAAAGATCGGTTGACCGATCATAATGATCATGCAAAATCCATTATCAGTTTTCTGATAATGGATTTTTTTATGCAACTTTCAAATGCTCTCGATGCAATAAACCATATTAAGCCTAACCAAGTAGAAACGTTGGCTGATTTACTCCCTTTAGAGTTGATTGAGGAAGCATATGCTCTCACCGATACCGTCACTTTAAGAAAGAGAAAACTCACTTTAGAGTCAACCGCTTGGTTACTTATTGGTATGGCTATTTACAACGATAAATCCATGGCTGATGTGGTTAATATGTTAGACATTGTTGATAGAGAGGGAAAGCCATTTGTTGCCCCTAGCGCCTTAACTCAACGAAGAAAAAGTCTAGGAGAGTCCGCAATGAAGTCACTTTTTAATTGCACACAAAAACACTGGAATGAAAAAGCCAATCACCCACACTGGAATGGCTTAACATTACTTGGCGTTGACGGTGTTGTTTGGCGCACCGATGACTCAGAAGAAAATAATAAGGCTTTTACCAAGCCTAAAAATACACAATACCCACAGGTAAGGATGGTTTGTCAAATGGAGCTCAGCAGTCACTTAATCTCGGCGAGTGCCTTTGATGATTATAACGTCAATGAAATGGTGCTTGCAGAGAAATTAATCGAATCAACCCCTGATAACAGTTTAACGCTGTTCGATCGTGGTTTTTATTCATTAGGGTTACTTCACAAGTGGCAAACAACAGGCAGTGAACGTCACTGGTTAATCCCGCTGAAAAAGAATGTTCAATATGAAGTTATCCGGTCTTTAGGACGTAATGATAAGTTAGTTCAACTGAGCAGTAACCCAAGGGCACGAAAGCTATGGCCTAACTTACCTAAAACACTTGAAGCGAGATTAGTGACACGAAAAATCAATGGAAAAGACTATAGTGTTTTAACCTCGATGACAAACCCAATGAAATACCCATCCGCCGATATTGGTGACTTATATAGTCATCGTTGGGAAATAGAGCTTGGTTACCGAGAGCAAAAGCAGTATATGCTCGGTAATAGGTTAACCTTGAGAAGTCGTTTACCCGAGCTTGTTAAGCAAGAGTTATGGGGCATTCTTCTCACCTATAATCTAGTGCGCTACCAAATGGTGAAGATGTGCCATAGCTTAAAAGGAGATTACTTGCCTTATCAATTAAGCTTCAATGGAGGCTTGGCGCAAATAGTAAGGTTGTTAGTCGGTTTACCTTATTCCTCACCTGGTGCGGTACCTCGCCAATTAAAGCACTTTTACTGTATGGCTGAAAGCTTAATACTTGCGCCTCGCAGAGGAAGGAGTTTTCCTCGAACGGTAAAGCCAAGACCACAACGATACGCTAGAAATAAAAATGCCGCTCACCTTAAGTGAACGGCATTA
>NZ_QXIO01000004.1 GCF_003545765.1 Colwellia sp. RSH04
ATTGTAATACCACGCTCACGCTCTTCTGGAGCATTATCGATTTGTGCGAAATCACGAACTTCACCACCGTGTACTTTCGTTAATACCGCAGAGATAGCAGCTGTTAACGTAGTTTTACCGTGGTCAACGTGTCCGATAGTACCAACGTTTACATGCGGTTTCGAACGTTCAAATTTTTCTTTAGCCATTTTAAAATACCTCTGGGTATAGTAATAATTTACTGTTTAAGTTTACATTTTTAATGTTGAGATAAAAGGATAGATAATCTTAAGAATGGTGCTGATAGGCAGATTCGAACTGCCGACCTCACCCTTACCAAGGGTGCGCTCTACCAACTGAGCCATATCAGCATTCATTTACAAAGATTGGAGCGGGTGGCGGGAATCGAACCCGCTTCATCAGCTTGGAAGGCTGAGGTAATAGCCAGTATACGACACCCGCTTCGTCTATCAGAGTATCTCTGTTTTTTAAGTTAAGCTTATTTTGGCATTAAAGCTTAACTTGAAATATGGTGGAGGGAGGTGGATTCGAACCACCGAAGGCGGAGCCGTCAGATTTACAGTCTGATCCCTTTGGCCACTCGGGAACCCCTCCATATTTTCACTAACACTTATTGAGTGCAATACCAAAGCAAGCTTTAGTATTAATGGTGCCGACTGCCGGAATCGAACTGGCGACCTACTGATTACAAGTCAGTTGCTCTACCAACTGAGCTAAGTCGGCACTACATTAAGTGGTGCGAATTCTAGAGTAATGTTTTGCCCCTTGCAATAGCAAAATTAAAAAAATTCGATGTTTTTTCTTGTTTGAACGGCGTTTGTCGTTTTTTTACTCAAGCTAACGCTGTTTTTACTCAGGAAATCGTTATTTTATCTATTTTTCGTCGTATGCTTGCAAACCTTGAAAGACCAAATCATCAATGACTATCGATTCTAAACGTAATAGCGATTGAAGTACTTTGGCATTGCCGCCCGTTAATAACACCTTTTCAATTTTAAAGTTTTCAAGCTCTGCTTGCATTAACGCATGATGAATTGCACCTACTGTAGCTGCCCAACACGCATTATTAACATTGTCACTGGTATTACGACCAAACGATAAACTCGCCTGCTTCGTGTTTGTTGCTAAAACCTTGGTTGTATTTGCTAAGACACTCTCAAATAAAGTCGCTACCCCCGCAAGTATCCAACCGCCTTGATGGCAACCTGAAGCAGATAGCACATCTATTGTCGTTGCAGTACCGGCATCAACAATCAAAACATTGGTGTTAGGGAATAAAACATGACTTGCAATCAATGTTAACCAGCGATCAACACCTAATTGCTCTGGTACATCATAAGCCGAATATACTACACCTTTTTGTTTTTCACTATAAACACGCTGGAAAGCTATAATATTATCTACACACCAAGACTTTACCGTATCGGTTATTTCTTCTTTAGCTACACTTGCTAAAATTACTTTTTTGATGCCCGTAAAGTGCTCATCTAAGCTGTCTTTATTAAATGATGTATTTTCTATCACCTTTATTGGTGAGCGAATACCTTTTTCAAGCACCACATACTTAGCACGGGTATTGCCAATATCAAGTAACAGAATCAAGAAGCACCTCGCAAACTTACCTCACCACCATAAATAGGCTTTAGTTGCCCATTAACTTCTAACATTAACGCGCCTTGGTTATTAATACCTCGACAAATTCCCGAAGTTACGCGTTCGCCCGTGAGTAGCCTTACTGCTTTGTTGAGAAAAACATCTTGCTGATGCCAATCATCAAGCATGGGTGTAAGCCCATGGTTTTGGTGTTCAACAAGTCGCGCTCTTAAGTGTTTAATGATACTGGCGCTTAACTCACTTCTATCTATATTTTTTGAGCAATGACTTTGTAAATCTGTCCATTGTTGATCAATTGCTTTCGCAGCTTGCTCTGGCATATTCAGGTTTATACCAATTCCAATCACACTATGGCTTGGCTCTAATGCCTGCCCTTCTAAATCGATTAAAATACCAGCTAATTTTACACCATTAATATAAATATCATTCGGCCATTTTAATTGAACTTGTACATCACAGTACTCTTTAATAGCATCACTCACGGCTAACGCTGTTACTAAACTCAAGCCCATAGCAGCTGATAAACCTTGCTCTAAATACCAATACATTGATAAATATATTTGCGAACCAAAAGGAGAAACCCATTTTCTTCCTCTACGGCCCCTTCCTGCACTTTGACATTCAGCTAAACAAACTTGTCCTTGTGTTAACTGATTTGGTAATCGTCTCATTAGGTAATCATTAGTTGAATCTATTAAGTTATGAACCTCAACAACAATGCGGGTATCATTTAATAAACTATCAATTGTATTTTTATCTAATAAATTAATTGGTTGAGATAACCTATAACCTTTGCCAGTAACACTATATATATCTAGCCCTAATTCGGTTAATGCTTTAATGTGTTTAGCAATAGCTGTTCTACTCACATTCAGTTCGTCGCCTAATTGCTGGCCTGAGATAAATTGACCTTGCGCTAACGATCTAATTAAATGCTGCTTTATCACTTTAGTCATAAGTTAACTCACTGATTGGGGTGAAGTGAGTAAACGAGGCAAAGGGTTGCTCACCTTGTGCTGAAATCATCCGAACTTCAGGGGTTATTTCAATGTTAAATACCGCTTTTATGTGTTGCTGTATATACTTAGCCAAACTCAATACATCTTTACCCGTGCCTTGACCATAATTAACTAACACTAATGCCTGTTTTTTATGAACACCGACCTCTTTATAGATAGCGCCTTTTAAGCCTGCTTGCTCTATCAACCAACCTGCAGCCAATTTTATCTCACCATTGGGTTGAGGATAACTTGGTATTGATGGATACTTACTTTGCAGTTGCTCAAACATCTCTTTACTTACAACGGGATTCTTAAAGAAGCTCCCAGCATTGGGCAATTTTTTTGGCTCTGGTAGTTTGCTCTGACGTAAGGAAATCACTGCATTCATAATGGTTTTAGCGCTTGCCGTATCGGGCAGTGTATTTAAACCATGATAAGAAGTTTTTCCTTGCCAACCTTTAGGAAGATCCAGGGTTACTTGAGTAATAATACCTTTATTATATAAGCGCCCTTTAAATATACTATCTCGATAAGCAAACTGACAATCATGGTTAGACAGCGTTATTAGCTTTTTACTGGCGAACTCGAAAAAATTTACCTCACGGCAAAAATTTGCAAACTCAACACCATAAGCGCCGATGTTTTGCACCGGAGCAGCTCCCACACTCCCTGGGATCAAAGCAAGGTTTTCTAAACCGTTTATGCCTTGCTCAATACATAAGCTAACTAAATCATGCCAATTTTCGCTTGCACCCACTTGAACACTATAGTGGTCGTTATGCTCGGTGATCTCTATACCTGAAAATTTAGGCTGTATGATTGTCGGCGCTTGTTCATCAACAAATAACGTATTGCTGCCATCACCTAGAATATAAAAGTGTTGCTCAATAACTTCTGTCATATCCGCTATTTCTTGTAATGCTTCAATACTATTTGGCTTTAGTATTTTTTCACTAAATGCTTTCACGTTGAAACTATTCTTAATTTGCAGACATTGTTGAAGACTACTATTCATAAAGCGTTAATAAGACATGTATTAAAAAGAAAGCATTGTACTGAAAAAAACACCATAACTCCATGAAGTCACTTTCTTATGATGCGCTCCATCAACAGGAGACAGTGATTAACTTCTGGCACTTGACCATCATTCATCCGACCATTACTCTGAGTCAACCAACACTAATAATAAAAATCATCATGAAAAATAGTCGCTTGAATCTTGGCCCAGCAATACTAGTTACTGCAGCTTTTATTGGCCCTGGCACTGTCATAACAGCAACATTAGCTGGTGCTAACTATGGTTACAGCCTTTTATGGGCATTATTATTTTCAATTATTGCGACCATTATTTTACAAGAAATGTCTGCACGTTTAGGCATAGTGACTCGTCAAGGACTTGGTGAAAACATTCGCACCAGCTGCAAAAACCCTATAGCGCGAGTAATAGCAGTTTCATTAGTGGTAAGTGCGATTGTCATTGGTAATGCCGCGTACCAAGGCGGCAATATTTCAGGTGCGAGTCTTGGTTTAGAGAGTATCTTTGCAAAGCCAGCTGTATTCGGTGCATTCTCTTTTTGGCCATTAATCATCGGATTATTCGCTTTCGTCATTTTAATTTCAGGCAATTATAAAATCATTGAACGAGCTCTCATTGCGTTAGTTGGCTTGATGAGTTTAGCTTTTTTAATTACCTTCATTATTACTAAACCAAACCTTATCCAGTTTTTTTCAGG
The DNA here is from genome assembly GCF_003545765.1 of Colwellia sp. RSH04. Lineage (GTDB taxonomy): Bacteria > Pseudomonadota > Gammaproteobacteria > Enterobacterales > Alteromonadaceae > Colwellia. Next base: position 4,349 of record NZ_QXIO01000004.1, read on the forward strand.
CCTATTTATTCCGTCATTACCAGACGGCGCAGCGCTAACCGTTATAGCGTTAATTGGTACAACGGTTGTGCCTTATAATTTATTTTTACACAGCGCCAGTGTCAGTGAAAAATGGCATAACGTTGAAGATATTGATAAGGCTAAGCAAGATTTATATTTATCGATCCCGCTAGGCGGTCTCATTTCTATTGCCATAGTCTCTACCGCAGCCAGTGCTTTTTTTGGACAGAACATCAATATAACCAGTGCAGCAGATATTGCTCCTGCTTTACAACCCTTATTTGGGGATTTAGCAGGCTTTTTTATTGCACTTGGACTTTTCTGTGCGGGTATTTCTTCTGCCGTAACAGCTCCTTTAGCCGCAGCTTACGCACTTAATGGCATTTTAAATTTGAAAAAACAACTCAACTCGAACGCCTTTAAAGCAATTTGGGGGTCGATATTATTATTGGGTATTATCATTTCGTCATCAGGTTATAAACCTATTAATGTCATTTGGTTTGCCCAAGTTGCTAACGGGGTTTTATTACCTGTTGTGGCAATATTTTTATTATGGGTGATGAACACTGTGGCATTAAAAGAATACAGAAATACAAAACTACAAAACGTATTAGCGTCATTTGTCATTATTGTGACGCTAATGCTTAGTGCTCGTAGCTTAATGTCAGCGTTTGGTTTGCTATAAATAGCACTATTCGTCAGAGAAAATAGCCACATAGGTTTCATCATCTGCCGTTTTACTCGCTCTATACATACCTTGAGTATTAAACGGCATAGCGATATTACCTTGTTGATCGATTATAATTACGCCACCCGTACCGCCCACGGGTTTTAAAACGCTATTAATCACTTCATCGCCAGCCTGATGAATCGACTTACCTTGGTATTTCACGCGCGCACATATATCTGCGGCTACATTGTAGCGAATAAAATACTCACCATGTCCTGTGGCTGATACAGCACAAGATTCATTTTCAGCAAAAGTTCCAGCACCTATTACCGGAGCATCACCTATACGACCAAAGCGCTTATTTGTCATACCCCCCGTTGAAGTGCCTGCGGCAATATTCCCGTATTGGTCTAACGCCACCGCACCCACAGTACCAACTTTGTATTCAGTTGAAAGGGTTTTATGTGCCGCCTGATAATCTTTCGTTGCTTGCTCTTCTTTCATTTTCTTTTTTGCGCGTAATAAAGATTGATACCTGCTATCAGTATCAAAATGTTTATTATCAATTAGCGGGACACCTTTATTATGTGCAAATTGTTCAGCGCCCTCACCGCTCAACATGACATGAACAGACTCTTCCATCACTAACCGCGCTAAGTTAATTGGGTTTTCAATACGTTTAACTCCTGCAACAGCGCCCGCTTGACGGGTTTTACCGTCCATAATAGAGGCATCTAGTTCATGGGTTTCATCATGGGTATACACCGAACCTTTACCTGCATTAAAAAAAGGTGAATTTTCAAGTACGTTAATCGCAGCCGTAATCGCATCTAAACTTGTCCCACCACGATTTAATACCGCGTAACCTGTATTAATCGCTTCGGTCAGTTTTGCGCGATATGCTTTTTCTTTTTCAGGGGTAAAACGTGATTTTTTGATCACACCTGCCCCACCGTGAATGGCTATTGCAATGGGTGATTTATCAGCAGCTTTTATCGATAGAGGCTCAGTTGTCGCTGCACTTAACTGACAAGTAATTAACACAGCTAAGGCTTTAATGCCGTTTATCAATGTTTTATTAAACGTTCTTTTAAGTGCATTTTTAGGTAAAGAAAGAGAGATGTTTTTTGAGCTAACCGTTATGTTACGCATAATGTGTTTTCAGCAGAAAGAGGATTATCTCAATCTGCCGAAAAATAACCTTAAAGTAAAGCTCACCATGCTAATTATCGAAAATAACAACAACTACAACATAACTACGCTAGCAACAAAGTAAGCGATTAACGTTAAGCCACCGCCAAATAACGCATACGGTAATTGCGTTTTTACGTGTTCAAGTAAATCGCATCCTGAAGCTATCGCAGAAACACAAGTGGTATCTGATATAGGAGAGCAATGATCGCCAAACACACCACCACCAAGAATGGCTGCAATCACCAATGAGGGCGGTAACCCTAAAGTTTGAATAAGAGGTACACCAATTGGAATTAATATCGCAAAAGTTCCCCAAGACGTTCCTGTGCTAAAAGACATAGCAGCACCTGCAAGAAACAACATAGGGACTATCATCACCACAGGTAAATAATCACCAACTAAACCAGCAATAAAGATACCAGTACCTAGCTCTTTCAAACTAGCACCTAACGTTAAAGAGAATAATACAATGGTCACCAAAGGTAAGAGTTCACTTAACCCTTTAAAGCCAACATCAACTAATTCTTGATGAGTAAATCGTTTCGAGAAAAGCAGTAAAAAGTAAGCAACAGCTACTGCAAAGCAAGTTGCATATAAAACCGACTTGCCGCCACTGCCTTGTGTTATATCCCCATTGCCCGTCCAAAACATAAAAAAGAACATGGCGACAACCATGCTTAGTAAAGGTACTACCATGAAACGGGCTTTTGTTGCAGGTACTAGCTGCTCTTTCACTAAGGCATGATTAATAGGTTGATCGGCTGATGACTCTTGTTGAAGCTTCATTTCACTTTCTTTCATCGGGCCATGAACTTTATCAGTGATGATGGTGTAAGCCACTAATAGCAGTGCAATAATGGCGTAAAAATTTAGTGGAATGGTGCCCCATAATATAGAAACCGTAGATTGACCCAATTCATAATTATTAAGTAAACCAAGTACATATGCCCCCCAGCCATTGAGAAGAATAAGAATACAAATTGGCGCACTGGTGGTATCAATCATAAAGGCTAAGCGCGCTCGACTCATTTTAAATTTATCAAATAAATCGCGAGATAAAATCCCTGCGGTTAAGACACTTAAGTTTGATTCAATAAATATAACCACCCCAGTAAAGAAGGTAACTGAGCCGACTTGCCGTTTACTTTTAGCTATGCCTTTACTGACCAGTTTATTCACCATAGCAGTTACACCACCAGAGTTTCTAACATAGGCGAGTAAAGCACCGATGAGTAAACTAAAAACCAGCAATCGCGCATTACCGGGTGAGCTAATCACAGAAACCACTCGCTCTATCAAGCCCAAAAATGCTTGAAATAAACTAACCCCATCACCTTTGGTTGCTAATAATAACTCTGATGAAAAAACCGCAACCAATAATGCGGCTATCACTTCTTTTTTCCATAAAACAATTATAATTGCGATCAACGGTGGGATTACTGAAAGCCATTCCATAAAGAACCTTTAACTCTGAATTATTTAAAACCGTTGCAGTGTTACAAAAGCAACCTTGAATAACAAGTCATAGTTTTAGGTTATCTATACAACCTGAACGGGGTAAGTAAAAAGGCCCAAGAAGTAAAACTACTTGGGCCTTCGCTTCAACGTTATTACATCCATGTAATTTATATTAACGGTTAATAATAACTGTCCTCTTTATTATGAACCTGTGGGTCATCAATAATGTCATTAATATTCACTTCAAAATTATTATTATTTTGTGCACTAGATAAATAAATCGTTCTGGTTGAACCGTCAATCCAAGTCACAGTACCGCTACCTTTTGTACTACCGCACTTCATTCCAATATGGATATCGCTAAATTTCATCATTAGCCCCCCTTTTTAATTTAATAAAATTAATTTGATAAAATATAAACACTTAAACGAGTGTAGGTTACGTAAGACAAAATGCCACAACACAGCATTGTTTATTGTTAGATATCATCACACATAAATAGTTCACTATTCACTCAAGAATAAACTGCTATATAAAAAGGGGGTCACATAATTATGGAGAATAAGACAAACCCAGCACGCAATGATGACTTGCCCCTGTTACTGAAGGCATATTACTTTTTATCTCGTTAACATGAGCATAAGCAAGCCATGCAAAGGCCATTGCCTCAAGTGAGTCACCGTCTATACCGAGTTCAGATGCGGTAACTAAATCATAACGATTTTGACTCCCTTCTTCATGTAAACTATTAGCGAGTTGCTTCATTAACGAATCGTTATGAACACCGCCGCCGCAAGTAATGACTTTAGCCTTTTGAGATAACTTTTTTATCTCATCAGTAATAGAGTTAGCCGTTAACGCGACTAAGGTTGCTTGAATGTCTTGTGCTGAAATTGATACGGCGCTTGACTCTGTAAATCGAGATAATTGTTGTTCAAGCCACGCAAAAGTAAAATACTCGCGGCCAGTGCTTTTAGGGGCTACTACACTAAAATAGGGATCAGACAGTAATTGAGCCAACAAAGGTTGATTTACCGTACCTAAACTTCCCCACTGACCTGACTCATCATAACAATGCTTCGATTCAGGGTTACAGTGCACAAACCAATCATCTAACAAGGCATTTCCAGGTCCTGTATCAAAGCCTTGTACACTTTTTTCTTTTAGCTTTGGTAAATAACTGATATTGGCAATACCACCAATATTCACAAAAAAAACATCTATTTCCGCATTGTTAAACAATTGTTGATGAAACGCAGGAACAAGCGGTGCTCCCTGCCCACCTAGGGCAATATCTTTTTGACGAAACTGACCAACCACGTTAATACCCGTTAAACAGGCTAACGTTTGACTACAACCAATCTGCAAGGTAAATGGAAATTCACCACTAGGTCGATGCCTTATAGTTTGGCCATGATTACCGATGGCAGTAATAGCATCTGCTGGTATGTTTTTCTGCTGAAGAAAGGTGATAATGGCTTTGCTAAATAGATGGGCAAGTTCAATATCTAAACTACCCGCTAAATCTATTTCGTGATTACCCGAATCATAAAATGATTTAATACGTTGCGCTAACTCAGCTTGATAAGATTGAAAATAGCTCGCGACAAGCTCAATAGTTGCTTGGTCATTGTGCTCATGTTTAGTAAAACGCACCAGAGCTAAATCAATGCCATCAGCACTAGTACCAGACATTAAACCGATAAAATACATGTCTGACTCCTTAGCTTTATTGTTTAATCACTCGGTGTTAATGTGCGTTTTTGTTTTACTGATTCTGGTACTGCTGATGACTTATTCATCGAAATAAAAGCACTTTTAGAACCTTCTAACGAAAGTAAACGCTCACGAGCTAATGCAGTAAATTTTGCTTTGTACTTTTTATCAATAGGTTTAGCGTCAGGTAATTTTACCGTTCTAGGGTTACGATGAACGCCATTTAACAAAAACTCATAATGTAAATGAGGACCTGCCGCTAACCCTGTTGCACCAACATACCCAATAACCTGGCCTTGTTTAACGCGTTGCCCTTTTTTGACAGCACGTTTAGAAAAGTGCAGGTATTTAGTAACAATACCATTGCCATGCTGAATAAATACGTAATGACCATTGTACTTATTATAAGTTGAATGAGTGACTTTACCATTACCCGCGGCTACTACAGGTGTGCCAGTTTTAGCCGCGTAATCAACCCCGCGATGTGCTTTCCATCGCTTTTGAACAGGGTGAAAGCGTTTTCGTTTAAAACTAGAACTAATATATTTAAAGTTAACTGGAGCGCGCAAAAAGGCTTTACGCATACTTTTACCGTCTGGTGTGTAATATTCGTCATCAGTAAACCTTACGGCCTGAAAGACTTCACCTTGGTTAATAAACTCTGCCGCTAATATATTGCCAGTGCCAATATATTCTCCATCAACATATTGCTGCTCATAAATCACATGGAAACTATCGTCACCACGAATATCTTGTGCAAAATCGATGTCCCAACCAAAAATATTGGCAAAGTTAATGATTTGAGCATCAGACAACCCCGCTTTAACACCCGCATTCCAAAAGCTAGAAGTAATAGTGCCATGACTAAATGTCTCTCGTACTTCTATTTGTTTACTCTCTTTATGAGATTGATATCTGTCACCAACCAAATCAATAAACAAGGTATCTGTTTTAGATAATGGGTATTCTAATGCCACCAATTGACCATTATCATCACTGGCTATTTTTAGCTCATCGCCAACATCAAGCTTTTTCAACAACTTACTGTCTTCACCTTTTGCTGTACTCACTGCATAGGTTGTTTGAGCGCTATAACCAAGACGTTTAAAAATGCGCGCAAGTGAATCACCACTTTTTACTTTTGCCGTTTGCCACTGATAACTTTGTTTGATTGAAGGTAATTCATTCGCAGGTTCTACAACATCAATTTTCCCTACAGGTACACTCGGTTCAGGCTCAACAATAGATGGCATTTCAATTGGGGTTATGGTTTGAGCTTCTCCATTTTGTGGTAAAACAACTTGATAACGCTTACCTACCGTAAGCATTTCAGCTTCTTCTTCAGCATCTTTAGTAGGTGAAATTAAAATAATCACGATAACGAATAATAAGGCCGTTATTATGATGCGATGAATTTTAGGAAGCTGTAAAAAAATTTCTGTAAGGTTTTTCAACGAATGACTACTTTTGATCTTTTCAATTGAGCGCTTAAGGCATCAAAACATTAACAATTATCACTTACTATAACAAAACTTTTCTAAAAAATACTCACTGAAATGCTATTAAGGTTTTATCCTGTAGCCAAAGTACAGTAGAATTCGACCATTCGCGATATGTTACAAAAAATGTTCGCCATACTTTTCAACCTAAAACGATGTAGTGGAGCCTAGGAATGACCGATGTCAGTCAAGCGTTTGCCGAGATAAAACGTGGTGCAGAAGAAATTTTGCTTGAAGATGAATTATTAGAAAAATTAAAAACTGGCAAGCCATTAAAAATTAAAGCAGGTTTCGATCCCACTGCTCCTGATTTACATTTAGGCCATACCGTTCTTATTAATAAATTACGTCAATTTCAACAGTTAGGTCATGAAGTAATTTTTCTTATTGGTGACTTCACGGGTATGATTGGCGACCCTACAGGTAAGAACGTTACGCGTAAACCATTAACTAAAGAAGATGTTTTAGCCAATGCTGAAACATATAAAGAGCAAGTATTTAAAATACTTGATCCAGCCAAAACCACAGTTGCCTTTAACTCAACATGGATGGATAAAATGGGCGCTGCTGGCATGTTAAAGCTTGCCTCTCGTCAAACGGTTGCCCGTATGATGGAGCGCGATGACTTTAAAAAACGTTATGCAAATGGTCAAGCCATTGCGATTCATGAATTTATGTACCCGTTAGTACAAGGTTGGGATTCTGTTGCTTTAGAGTCTGACGTAGAACTTGGCGGTACCGATCAAAAATTCAATTTATTAATGGGTCGTGAATTACAAAAATCTGAGGGCCAGCGTCCACAAACCGTATTAATGATGCCGTTACTTGAAGGTTTAGATGGCGTACAAAAAATGTCTAAATCATTAGGCAACTATATTGGCATAACTGATTCACCAAGCGACATGTTTGGTAAAATCATGTCAATTTCAGACGATTTAATGTGGCGTTATTACGAATTATTAAGCTTTAAAGAACTTGACGTTATTGAAGGCTACAAAGCTAGCATTGCGGCAGGCTCTAACCCACGCGATGTAAAGATTGACTTAGCCAAAGAGCTTATTGAACGCTTTCATGATGAAAAAGCAGCGCAAGCAGCACATGAAGAGTTTATTAATCGCTTCCAAAAAGGTGCAATGCCAGATGAAATGCCTGAAATCGAGTTGTCTCCTGAAGGCGGCGAAATTCTCATTGCCAATTTATTAAAAGAAGCTGGATTAGTCAGTAGCACCTCAGATGCAATGCGCATGATTAAACAAGGCGCAGCCAAAATTGAAGGTGAAAAGGTTAGCGATAAGAGCTTAGTTATAACAGCAGGTAGCACAGCTGTATATCAGGTGGGTAAACGTAAATTTGCTCGCGTAACGGTTAAATAGTTTATCAACTCACTATCAATAAACTGAATAACCCAAGCAATCTTCGGTCATTAAGTGCGCAACACTCGCTCACTTAACGATCGAATATTTAACAGTTTTACGCTTACTCTGTTTTATAATCATAAGTATTAGCGTTGACCTGCACCATTAGCCAGACCAACTGTTCTATCTGGTTCTTACTCAATAAACCTTGTGCTGAGCAAGGAATTAAACCGTGCTTTTTCCTTATAATCCCATAATTTACTTCACTACCTTTTCTTGATCTAAATCATAACGATAAAACATAAGATCGTTAAACTGTGACATATTGTCGCAGTTAACTCAGTTAATTGCGCTCACAAAATTTATAATTCGAGCCATTAATGTTATTACCATTTTTTAAACATTTTCCGAAAAAAGTCTCTACAACGTTGATACAACTTATTGCGTTGACCTTGTGTGTTGTTTTCCCTGCTCAAGCATTGTTTGTTAGTCCTCCTAAAGACCCAATGCCATTGATTAAAGAAATTTTTCCTGAGCAAACCAAAATTAGTGACAAAGTTGCCGCTAAAGAAGGCGACCCTATAGTTTGGACCATTTACAAAGGTGAAGATGTTATAGGTTACGCCTTTGAAACAAATGACTTGGCAAAAATCCCTGCCTATTCGGGTGAGCCAGTTAATATGCTTGTTGCGATTAACCCTGAAGGTGTCTATCTCGGTGCTAAAGTACTTGAGCATCATGAACCCATTATCTTAGCGGGTATACCTGAAACGAAATTACATAAATTTGCCGATCAATATAACGGTTTAAGTGTTAAAGACCGATTAAAAGTCGGTGGTAACCAAACCGAAGGTATTGTTCATATAGATGGCTTATCAGGCGCAACAGTAACCGTGATGGTAATGAATGTTGCGATTGTAAAGGCCGCCACTCAAGTAGCTCGTTCTCTTGGCATCATTAGCGCTAGCCAAGAAATTATTCAACCGATGGGTACTATTTACCCTGATGTATACTCCAAAGCCGATTGGACGACCCTGACAGGTGATGGTTCTATTCGCAAATTGTATTTAAACCGCAAAACAGTTGATGAAGCGTTTGTTGGCACTGAAGCTGAGCATGTTGATGAAGCAACGGCTGAACAAAAGCAAGATATGTTTGCTGAAATATACTTTGCACAAGTCAATATTCCGACAATAGGTCGCAATTTACTTGGCGATACTGAATACGAATACCTGATGTCCAACCTTAAAGAAGGTGAACATGCACTTGCACTTATGGGTACTGGTTATTCATTTAAAGGTTCAGGTTATGTACGTGGTGCTATCTTTGACCGAATTCAGGTATTACAAAACGGTGAAGCCTTTGCCTTTCGAGACCTAGATCACACGCGTTTACCAGACATTTATATTGATGGTGCTCCGCGCTTTAACGAGCGTTCTATTTTTATCATTCGTGAGCATCATGAATTCAACCCAGCGTCAGATTGGCAATTAGAATTATTAGTTCGTCGTCAAACGGGTCCTTTAGACAGCATATTTACTAGTTTTAAAGCAGACTACCATACTTTAGACAAATATATAAATCGTCCGCCAGTCATTATGCCAGAGCCTGAATTAACACTTGCTCAACAAGTATGGAAAGAAAAAAATTCTGAAGTCATCATTTTATCAATACTTATGGTTCTTCTGCTGGCATCACTGTTTTTCCAAGATATTTTAGTACGTCACCCTACCTTTATGCATAACTTCCGTCACTTATTCTTAATTATTACCGTGGTATTTATTGGTTGGTCGTGGGGCGGGCAATTATCAATCGTAAACGTATTTACCTTCTTACAAGCCTTTATGTCTGACTTCTCGTGGGATTTATTCTTACTTGACCCAATTATTTTCATGTTATGGGGTGCTGCAGCAGTCACTATGCTGTTATGGGGTCGTGCTGTTTATTGTGGTTGGTTATGCCCATTCGGTGCATTACAAGAATTAATTAACGTGTTTGCGCGTTACATTAAAATCCCACAGTTTGAGTTACCTTGGGCGGTACATGAACGCCTATGGGCTATTAAATATTTAATTCTACTTGGCTTGTTTGGTTTATCGATGGAGTCGTTAGCGACTGCTGAACAATTTGCCGAAGTAGAACCTTTCAAAACCACCTTCTTATTAAAATTTGATCGCGAATGGCCATTTATTATTTATGCCATAGCTTTATTAGCGATTAACGTGGTTAACCGTAAATTCTTCTGTCGTTATCTATGTCCGCTAGGTGCAGCATTATCAACCAGTAATAGCATAAGACTATTCAGCTGGTTAAGACGTCGCCCTGAATGCGGTCAACCTTGTAAAACCTGTGCTAAAGAATGTGAAATTCAAGCGATTAACCCTGATGGTGAAATCAACATGCGTGAGTGTCATTACTGTCTTGATTGCCAGGTAACGTATTTCAATGAAGAGAAGTGTCCACCATTGAAGAAACTAGCACGGAAAAAGCAGAAGTTTAAAGAAGCAGAAATACCTGCAGTCAATGTAGCTTAAAAAAGATTTAACGTAGTAATACAACAAACATAATTAGACAAGATTTTAAAAGTGGAGAAAAGCAATGAGTAAAGAAGAGAACAGCTCCAATGAAGTAGCATTGGAAAATGAAGGCCGTCGTAAGTTTTTCGGCAAAACAGCTTTAATTGGTGCTGGTGCAGTAGCTGCCCCTATGACAGCAGCTATGTTCGCATCTACTGCTAAAGCTCGTGCTGCAGAAGCTGGTAATAGTGCTGTAGTTCACCCGGGTGAATTAGATGAGTACTACGGTTTCTGGTCAGGTGGTCACTCTGGTGAAGTACGTATTATGGGTATTCCATCAATGCGTGAACTTATGCGTATCCCTGTATTTAACACTGACTCTGCTACAGGCTGGGGTTTAACTGACGAATCTAAGCGTATTAAGGGCGAAAGTGCCGATATCATGATGGGCGATTCTCATCATCCTCATATGTCAATGACTGATGGTCGTTACAATGGTAAATACGTTTTCATCAACGATAAAGCAAACTCTCGTGTAGCACGTATTCGTTGTGATGTAATGAAAGTTGATAAAATGATCACTATTCCTAATGTACAAGCAGTACATGGTTTACGTGTTCAAAAAGTACCGCATACAAAATACGTTGTATGTAATGGTGAGTTCGAAATTCCAATGAATAACGACGGTAAAGCTGGCATGGAAGATGTTAGTACTTACCGTTCTTTATACAATGTGATCGATGCTGAAAAAATGGAAGTTGCTTTCCAAGTAATGGTTGATGGTAACTTAGATAACACCGATGCTGATTACGATGGTAAGTATTTCGCGTCTACTTCATATAACTCAGAAATGGGTATGAACTTAGGCGAAATGATTTCTTCTGAACGTGATCATGTGGTTGTTTTCAACCTTGCACGTTGTGAAGCAGCGCTTAAAGCAGGTAAATTCAAAACTTACAATGGTAACAACGTACCTGTATTAGATGGCCGTAAAGGTTCAGAATTAACTCGTTACATACCTGTACCTAAGTCTCCTCATGGATTAAATACTTCACCAGACGGTAAGTACTTCATGGCAAATGGTAAATTATCACCAACAGTATCAATTATCGCTATTGATAAATTAGATGCTTTATTTGCTAATAAAATTAAAGAACGTGACACCATCGTAGGTGAGCCAGAATTAGGCTTAGGTCCACTTCATACTGCGTTTGATAATAAAGGCCATGCTTTCACAACGTTATTCTTAGATAGCCAAGTAGCTAAATGGAATATTGAAGAAGCAATTGAAGCGTACCAAGGTAAAAAAGTTAACTATATTCGTCAAAAGCTTGATGTACATTACCAACCAGGTCATAACTCAACGTCTTCAGGTGAAACGCGTGACGCTGATGGTAAATGGTTAGTCTCGCTTTGTAAGTTCTCTAAAGATAGATTCTTACCTGTTGGTCCATTAAAACCAGAAAATGATCAATTAATTGATATCTCTGGCGATGAAATGAAACTTGTTCATGATGGTCCTACTTTCGCTGAACCACATGACGGTACAATCATTCACCGTAGTAAAGTAAAACCAAATAAAGTTTGGTCGCGTGATGATTCAATTTTCGCTCCTACCTTGGCACAAGCTAAGAAAGATGGCGTAAATACCATGACTGACAACAAAGTTATTCGTGATAAGAATGATCCTAAGAAGGTACGTGTTTACATGACATCTATCGCACCGAACTACGGCATGACTGAGTTTAAAGTTAAGCTAGGTGATGAAGTAACGGTTATCGTAACTAACTTAGATATGGTTGAAGATGTAACCCATGGTTTCTGTATGACTAACCACGGTGTACAAATGGAAATCGGTCCACAAGCGACTTCTTCTATTACCTTTACAGCGAATAAACCAGGTGTTCAATGGTACTACTGTAACTGGTTCTGTCATGCGCTACACATGGAAATGCGTGGTCGTATGTTAGTTGAAGCATAAGCGTTAACTTCATACTAAACAGTTTAGTAACTAAAAACCTGATGCGTTAGTATCAGGTTTTTTTATGGATAAAAATCAACAACAGAACGTGTTCTGTCACGCAGCTATACAAACTAAACGTGGAAATGCGTGGTCGTATGTTAGTTGAAGCATAAGCATTAACTTCATACTAAACAGTTTAGTAACTAAAAACCTGATGCGTTAGTATCAGGTTTTTTTATGGATAAAAATCAACAACAGAACGTGTTCTGTCACGCAGCTATACAAACTAAACATGGAAATGCATGGACGACTGTTAGTTGAAGCATAAGCGTTAACTTCATACTAAACTGTTTAGTAACTAAAAGCCTGATGCGTTAGTATCAGTTTTTTTTATGGATAAAAATCAACAACAGAACGTGTTCTGTCACGCAGCTATACAAACTAAACATGGAAATGCGTGGACAACTGTTAGTTAAAGCATAAGCGTTAACTACAATTGTTTTGATACTGTTATTTCGTATTAACGTTTTAATTCAGCAGCATACAACACATCATTATCTTGTACATAAAACTGCTCTGCATCAGCATGCTGCCACCAATGCAACCATGTCTCTTCATCCACTTTATTGTCAATTAAACTATTATGTTGAAGTGGTTTTGTTAAACTTCCAATAGACATCTGCACACCATATGGTGAACGACGTTTAATCATATTTGGAGTAAGCTTTGCAGGATCATCAAGACCGATACTGCCGACTAATTCATAAAAGCTTTTTAATGTGTTTTGATGAAAGTTTTTAACGCGTTCACTTTTAGCTTCAATATCTATCGCTAAAGCACGAACAGGATCTTGCGTCGCAATGCCAGTAGAACAATTATTTGTATTACATTGCCTTGATTGAATACAACCAATGGCCATCATCATAGTCCGTGCTGCATTAACAATATCTGCGCCCACAGCTATTTTGGCCAATAAATCGAAACTTGAAGCTGTTTTCCCTGACGCTATAATTTTAATTTGCTCCCTAAATCCCATACCGACTAAAGCATTATGAACAAAATGAACACCTTCTAAACATGTCATACCCAGCCTATTACTAAACTCTACCGGCGCTGCACCTGTACCACCTTCAGCACCGTCAACAGTAATAAAATCTGGTAATATTTGCGTTTCATGCATCGCTTTACATAAGCTTAAAAATTCAGCTGGATTACCGATGCACAATTTAAAACCAACAGGTTTCCCACCACTTAAAGTACGTACTTTATCAACAAAATTCAGCAACGCTTTAGGTGTTGTACACTCAGGGTTCACAGCTGGAGATACACAATCTTTGTCCATACTGATATATCGTATTGCTGCAATTTCTTCTGTAATCTTAGCCTTAGGCAAAACACCACCATGACCCGGTTTTGCCCCTTGGCTTAACTTAATCTCAATCATTTTAACTTGCGGTAATAACGCCGTTTTTTTAAAACTCTCTTCAGCAAAGTTACCTAAATCATCTCGACAACCAAACAAACCCGTACCTAATTGCCAGACAAGATCTCCACCATGTTTTAAATGATATGAACTAACACCACCTTCACCTGTGTTATGAAAACACCCCGCTTTTTTAGCTCCTAAGTTCAATGCCTCGATAGCCGACCAACTCAAAGCGCCAAAGCTCATCGCAGAGATATTAAGATATGATGCATTATATGGCTGTAAGCAACTAGTTGAGCCTATAGTGATACGCTTAGCAGATTCTATGACTTTACTTGGTGCTAATGAATGCCAAAGGCTAAGGTAGTTATCTTCAAAAAGATCTCGTTGTGTACCAAAAGCGATGGTATCTCTGACATTTTTTGCACGTTGATACACTAAACTACGTTGTTCACGATTAAAGGGCTTTTCTTCAGTATCATTCGCAATAAAATATTGTTGTATTTCAACGCGAAACGATTCTAATAGGTAGCGAATATAAGCGACAACAGGATAAAGCCTGTTTAAGCTATGCTTACTATACTTGAGATCATAAAACCCGATCGCGGTATAACTTAAGGTAAAAATTAAATACAAACTTGCAGCAGTTCCACCTTGAGCACTAAAAAAGTAAATCGCGGTTAAATTACCAAGCCCTGCTATTAGCCAGTATACCTTTTGCATTATTGTCATGCTTATTCCTTGCGCTTTAAATCTGAAAGTTTTTTTAATCAGGATCAACTGTCTTTCGACAAATAATGATATGCTATATCCACTCAAAAATTTGTGTAGAAAATCCTTTGTATTTGTTAAACATAGTAACACCTAATCTAAAACTGACCAGAAAAGTTTGCCTCACTTTTAGCTACTTTTTGTTGACCTTCAGTTCAGCAACTTTTGCTACAGATTTTCACTTATCGCCTGGTGATAATTTACAAAGCGTTTTAGATAGTGCTAATGATGGCGATATTATTACCCTTGAATCGGGTAGCTATTTAGGTAATTTCATTATTACCAAACAAATTACGCTACAAGGCCCTAAAACGGCTTCAGCAAAACCCGCCATCATTGATGCTCAAGGCAAAGGCCATGCTCTTGTTGTTAAAAATTCAAACATTACCATTCAACATCTCAATATTATGAATTGGGGTTATGATTTAACTGATGAAAACTCGGGTATTTATGCCAACGACAAAGTAAGTCATTTAACGATTAACAATAATTTTTTAAAGGGCGATGGCTTTGGTATTTGGTTAAATAAAATCGATAATGCCAAAATATTCGCTAATAAAGTTGAAGGGAATCCAACGCTTAGGTCTGCTGATAGAGGTAATGGCATTCAAGTAGCTAATGTGTCTCACAGCCGCGTCTATCATAATGAAACCTACAATGTAAGAGATGGTATATACGTTATAGCCAGTAAAAATAATACCATTGAAGGCAATACCATGCACAACTTACGTTATGGTATTCACTACATGTATTCGTATGATAACTCTATTTTAAATAACGCCGCTTATGAAACTCGTGCGGGTTATGCCATGATGAGCTCACGCCGTTTGATTATTCAAGGCAATAAAACCCGCGATAGTGAAGATTATGGATTTTTATTTAACTACATCACTTATTCAACCATAAAACAAAACCATATTACCCGCGTGTGGACCAAACCAGAAAATAAAGTACTTGGACGTGACGGTAAAGGCTTGTTTGTTTATAACTCAGGCTTTAATACCTTTACTGATAATATTATTGATACCGCTGAAATTGGCATTCACTTAACGGCTGGCTCAGACGGCGTTAAAATTTACGGTAATTCCTTTATTAATAATCCGACACAAGTCAAATATGTCTCCTCAAAAAAGCAAGAATGGAGTGAAGAAGGCCAAGGAAATTATTGGAGTAATTACCTTGGCTGGGACATGAACAATGACAATATTGGCGACACAGTTTTTGAGCCTAATGACGGAATAGATAAATTGATTTGGCAATACCCTGAAATGAAAATGATTATGGACAGCCCAGCGATTCTTATTTTACGTTGGGTTCAACGTCAATTTCCGGTATTAAAGCCGCCAGGTATTAAAGACAGTCATCCCCTAATGACATCACCGCATACTCAACAAATTTCAGACTTGTTAGCTAGCCAGCATGCAGCAACAAAGGAATAATACCATGACAACCCCAATCGTTTCTCTTACCGATGCCGGTAAAAGCTATAACAAACTAGATGCCTTGCAATCAGTTACCATGACGCTAGGTGAAGGTGAAGTGCTAGGTTTATTTGGTCATAATGGCGCAGGTAAAACTACCATGATGAAGCTAATTCTCGGTGTTATATCGCCAAGCAGAGGCCAAGTTGCTGTTATGGGTATGGCGCCTGACTCCAAAGAAGCATGGCATAGCCGAACAAAAATAGGTTACCTTCCTGAGAACGTAAGCTTTTACGAACAATTAACAGGCTTAGAAGTACTGACTTATTTTGCGAAGCTAAAAGGCTTTAATAAGAAACAAGCAATAGACTTACTAGAGCAAGTGGGTATTACCCATGCAATGAAACGCCAAGTTAAAACCTACTCAAAAGGTATGCGACAACGCTTAGGATTAGCGCAAGCCTTTATTGGTGAACCAAAGTTATTATTGTTAGATGAGCCCACTGTTGGCCTTGATCCCATTGCCACAGGTGACTTCTATCGCACAGTGGATCAACTAAAGTCTCAAGGCTCTAGTGTCATTTTATGCTCACATGTATTACCGGGCGTAGAGCAACATATCGACCGTGCGATGATTTTGTCTTCAGGTCAACTACTTGCTATGGGGAGCCTGTCAGAACTTCGCCAGCAAGCGGCACTTCCTGTTCAAATTAAAGCCCACGGACTCAATGGCGCGATGGCTAATCATGAGCATTTAGCTCACTTTATATCACCAACCTGCTCACAAACTCTTAATGTGCCTGAAGCAGAAAAGATCAGTGTACTGAAAACCTTATTAGGCTTTGAACACATTGAAGATGTCCATGTGGAATCAGCCAACCTCGAACAAGTGTATCAGCATTACCTTGCTTTGCATGCACAGCAGCTACAAGCAAAAGGGCAAAACTAATGAAACAAATTTTTACCGTAGCTAACAAAGAGTTTCATGACGGGTTAAGAAATCGCTGGTTAGTCTCAATTACCCTTATTTTTGCATTACTTTCTGTCGGGTTAACCTATTTTGGTGCTGCAGCCTCTGGTGAAATGGGGGTTACTTCGCTCTCAACCACCGTAGCGAGTTTAGCCAGCTTAGCCGTATTTCTGATCCCACTTATCGCATTATTACTCAGTTACGATAGTTTTGTTGGTGAGCAAGAAAGTGGTACTTTACTGTTACTACTGTCTTATCCATTAAGTAAAAGCCAATTGTTATTAGGTAAGTTTATTGGTCAGGGTAGTATAATTGCCTTAGCAACTTTAATTGGTTTTGGCGCCTCAGCAGTGCTGCTTTATTTCCAGTTAGAAGATGATGCCATTCTCAGCGCCTTTTCGCTATTCATACTGAGTGCAATTCTGTTGGGTTTAAGCTTTACCGCGATTTCTTACTTGATCAGCCTGTCAGTGTCAGAAAAATCAAAAGCAGCTGGATTCGCACTTATCACGTGGTTTTTATTTGCTTTGGCCTTTGATTTAGCGCTATTGGCCTTACTAGTTGGTGTTGAAGATGGTATTAGCCAAACAGGGTTAACACAACTGATGATGCTTAACCCCGCTGATATATTTCGTTTAGTTAATTTGGCTGGTTTAGATAGCAGCGATGTTAATGGTGCCTTAGCGGTTGCCATTAATGCCAGCTTATCTCAAGGTCAATTAATTACCGCATTAACCGCTTGGGTTGCTATTCCATTAACCTTAGCAATTTTCATTTTTAAAAGGAAGAAACTCTAATGGCACACTTATTAAGAACCATTACCCTTACCATCGCTTTACTCGCTTTATCTGCTTGTTCAGATAAAGCTGAACAAGAAATGCTTCATAAAGCGGTTGCTATTGAAGCCAGTGACGAATGTCATTTATGTGGCATGCTAATTAAGCACTTTGATGGCCCAAAAGGTGAAGCTTTTAGAAAAGAGCAAGGCAGTACCGTTTTCAAGTTTTGCTCTACACGAGATTTATTCAGCTATTATCTTGACCCTGAAAATAAGCGAAATGTCTCACAAATGATGGTTCACGACATGAGTAAAATGCCATGGGGTACAATTAACGATGAACATTTTATTGATGCGAAAACAGCATGGTACGTAGCTAACTCATCACAAAAAGGAGCTATGGGCGCTACCTTAGCAAGCTTTAGTCAAGAAGCCGATGCCAAAGCCTTTGCAGAAGAGTTTGGCGGTAATGTCTTACACTTTAAAGATATCACTATAGAAGTGCTGCTATAACACTGTTGCCTTTATAGAAAACAGTAACCAACAATGCCGCCAATAAGCGGCATTTTATTTCTGCTAAGAAACTCCCCTCATTCACACTCTTTTTAAAACTCATGACAATTGTCACATCAAATTGATGACAAAGCTCTCTAAACTCTTTTAATGATTTATCTAATACTAGTCGGGTCAACTAAAAAGGAGCATGACATGAATATCAACAAAACATTACTTACATTAGCAATAACATTACCGATGACTTTTAATGCACTGGCAGGCCAAGCTGAAATAGATACCATTGAACAAGCAGCAGGAACCCTAAACATTTCTGCATTAGAAACAATCGCACAAGAAGTTAGCGGCTATGATAAAGCACTTGCTTATTACCGCCTTGGTTTAAGCGAAAACTTATCTGGTCAAACTGAACCAGCAATTGTAGCCATTGACCAAGCCATTGAACTGTTAGAGCAACTAAATAGCAATTCAGTTGATGATGTTGAAATCAAAGCATTATTGGCGCAAGTCTACGGTTACAAAATTGCACTAGAGCCACTTAAAGGCATGTATTATGGACCAAAATCAAATGAAGTTTTGGCTCAAGCGAATGCTTTAGACCCAAACAACCCGAGAGTGCAATTAGTGACTGGTATTAGTAAATTTAGCACTCCAGCAATTTTTGGCGGAGACAGCAAAGAAGCCTATCAAGCATTCGATAAGGCAATTACTGCTTTTTCAACAGACAGCAATTCTAATTATCATTGGGGGTTTGCTGAAGCCTATACATGGCGAGGTCTGACTTACTCAAAAGCGGGTGAGCAAGAAAAAGCTAAGCAAGATTGGCAATTAGCGTTAAATGTTAATCCTGAATATAACTGGGCAAAAATACTACTAGAACAAAATCAATAGTATAGTAGTGTTGATAGCAGGTGAGAGCATCTCCGCCTGCTATGCTAGAACCAAACTTCATTAGCAATGTAATTGAGCAAGTAACACCATTTCATTTTACTTGCTCAATAGTTAACTTAAGGTAACTAAAATGACAATGTCTGATCCATCATCAGAAAATACAACCTTTTACATTGAGCCAATAGCTCAAACAAGTGCCGCAAAATGGAGTTATATTTCCCTCGTATTTTCCTTGTTTTATTTTTTAAACATGATTATCAGTTACGACCGTTATACAGCTAATGAACTAGCCGTTGCTTTGATTATTTATATAGCTTTTATAATCGCCTATATTAAAGCAACTAAACTGACAGGTAAGGCAGTTATTCAACCTGTTGTTGCCATTATTGCGCTATCAGCCTTTGGGGCATCCGTAAATCCAGGAACTAATGCATTATTTGGTTTTGCTGCCTTTTTTAGTGGCTATTATTTTCAACGAAGATTTGCCGTATCTTTGTTAATACTTAACTTAATCGCACAAATAACTTCAGCCATGGCTCTTGATCTCTTATCCCCATACTACCTTGGGCCTTCTTTGGCTTGTTCACTTAGCTTATTTGTTTACGGTGTTTTTAGTCAAAAAGAATATTTACATGCTTGTATTCAATACAAAAATAAAGAACAAATTGAACAGCTTGCCGCCATTGCCGAGCGTGAAAGAATCGCACGTGATATGCATGATTTACTCGGCCATTCGCTTTCATCCATAGCATTAAAATCAGAATTGGCTGAAAAGCTATCAATCAAACAAGAGTACGCGAGCGCGCAAAAAGAAATCGCTGAAGTCGCCGATTTAGCACGAAAAACATTATCTGAAGTCAGGTGTGCCGTTACGGGTTTAAAACAACATGGCTTAATTGGTGTGCTTGAAAAGCTAACCAGTGAATTAAACCATATGGCCTTTGATGCTAAACTTTATCACGATACAAGCGACCTGCCTCCTAAAGTGGAATCTACCTTAATTATGCTGAGTAAAGAGTGGATCACTAACATTTTAAGACATAGTAACGGTAATAGCGTTTCGATCTCAGTAACCTCTGATAATAAAGAAGCCAAATTACATATTGGTGATAATGGTCAAACCGATAACATAACACCAGGAAATGGCATAGAAGGCATGCGTTCACGTATCGCGGAGCTCAATGGCCAATTACAAATTAATCAAGAAAGTGGCGTTAAGTTATCTGTTACCATCCCATTAGTGGTTGAATCGAGCAAACAGTTCATTGATGAGGAGCCTTTACCACTATGATTAAAGTACTTGTTGTAGAAGACCAAGCATTAGTTCGTGGCGCCATAGCCAGCTTACTGTCATTAGAGGATGATATCGAGGTTGTAGCGCAAGCAGAAAATGGCCAAGTAGCACTTAATCTGCTTAATGATATAGACGTTGATTTCATTTTAAGCGATATTGAAATGCCTATACTTTCGGGTTTAGAGCTGGCCGAAATTGTTATAGCAGATCATCAAAAGATAGACATGCTTATCATGACAACTTTCTCTAAATCAGGTTATATAAAACGAGCCATGGCACTTGGCGTAAAAGCCTTTATTTTAAAGGAGTCGCCCACCGAGTATTTAGTTTCGGCCATTAAAAAAGTAAAAGCCGGTGAACGTGTTATAGCGCCTGAACTCGCTTTAATGGCGCTGAATGATAACGACCCCTTAACCAATAAAGAACGTAAAGCAATAAAGCTCGCTGGTGATGGGCTAACCACAGCCGAAATTGCCACTGCGTTATTTTTATCAGAAGGTACGGTAAGAAATTATCTTTCTGAAGCCATTTCAAAGTTAAATGCTACAAATAGAATCGATGCTGCAAGAATCGCCAAGCAAAAAGGCTGGATTTAGGTGCACTAAGCGATTTATAACCCGCATTATAACTGTTTGCCTGCGATTTGAACGCCTTCAGGTATTTTGTACCAACTTAACTTTTCACTCACCCAAATATGTACAGTAGGTTCAAATATAGAGGCATCAGCTAAACTCACAGGTTTTAATTTTAGCTTTATCGTTTGTGGTTCATCAGGGTTGTAATGATAAACTCTATTTCCGCATGTAGGACAAAACTTTGCATGATTTCTATTGCCGCTATCTGAACTTCGACTCCACTCTTTCAACTCTCCTTGAAACTCAATCGCAGAAGAGTCAAACACTGCTGTAACGCTAAATGGGCTTGAAGACAATTTTTGACATTCAGTACAGTGACAAGCTAAAACCACTTTGGGCTTTTCAAACAATTTATAAGTTAACTGACCACATTGACAAGCCCCTTCAATAAGATATTCCATAAGCTGTTTCCTCGAAAAATAATTAAACTAGATATAAACGTATAAGAAAAATGACGTACTAAAAATTATAGTTTTTTAACACTATAGCCCTTTTGTTCAAGTAACTTCACTACACTTTTATCACCAATTAAATGCCCAACACCGACAAGCACAAATTCTTTGTCATTGTCGTTAAACATCTTCTCAATTAAAGGAACCCAGTTTTTATTGCGATCAACAAGCATGGTTTGGTAGCTTTTAGGGTCTTCTTTCATCGGTTCAATCACTAGCTTTTCTAGTGCTTTAATATCGCCAACGCGCCATGATTTTATCATCTGACTAAACATCGTTTTAAAGTCTTCCATTTGAGATAAATTCATCTTAATAAATTTATCTTCATGTCCCTGCCCCATACTAGCAAGCATGTTCATTTGAAAATCAGCCGACTCTAAATATTCAATCGCTTTAGCATCTTTTAACGCTTTTTGATTAAAGTAGGCATCGACACCATCACCTGATAATTGTGCACGCTGCGCTTCTAACATTGCCATCATGGTAATAATAAAACCAGGCTTGAAACCATTTAAGGTATTAATATCAGCACCAAAGCCAGCAAGGTAATCAGACAACTGGCGATAGGTCGATTTTGATAATACACCTGATAACGTCTGCCCATTTTGATATAACATCATCTGCATCATTTTCATTTGAAAAGCAGTATCAGTCGCTTCAGGCAGTTTAGCCTCAAGCACTATGGCATCACTTTTTTGATAAGCATTAGTGAACTCTTGAGGTAACGGAAATTCAGACACAGGCAATATATGGATGGTGCCGCCTAAATAGATAAAATCATTATCTTTAGAAACCTTCCATACTGATGTATTTGCTGCAGCATCATTTGAGGTTAAGCCGCTTGCCAGTGTTACTAGCGTTAGCAATAGTGTTGAGATTAGTTTAATGTTCATGTATTCCCTATTATGTGATTTGAAATTCCTAGTGCTTACTATATAGCGAGCACTTATCAGGAGCAATGAAGAAAATATTTTTGCTGTTAATCACTTGCCTGACTTGGTAGTCTAACGACTTCAAAGGTAAATAAATAATGACAACTGTGCGGCTTTTTAAACTTTCTATTCTCTTTCTATTGGTCTTTATCACTGCGTGTACAGGGCTCACATCAAGTGATGCTATTTATCATAATCGTTTTCAATTCGAGCAAGTAAAAACTTACAGCATATATCAACAAAATTCTGCGTTTGCCGAGAGTCAAAATTTAAGTAGAGCTATGCGAAATAGCATTGAAATTGCCATTGAAAAAAATATGGAACAACTTAATTTTTCATATGTAGACGTTAAAGATGCAGATCTCATCGCTACGTATCATATTTTTACCAATGGTAGAGACTTTTCTATTTATAATAAATCAGTACTCTTTTGTGAATATTGTTTAAAAGCCAACGCATGGAAAGAAACAGATGGTGAGTTGAATATAAAGCCTGGTGGTTTGATCATTGATCTTGTTGACCCAGATAAAAAGCGTTCTGTGTGGCGCAGTACACAGGCTCTTAAAATAAAAACAAAAGATAATAGCCAAGAAGTGAATGAAAAAATTCAATACGCGGTATCTTCAATGCTTAAGCAATACCCCAAATAAAATAATTCATTTATTTGGCTACCAAATACAACTATTACTGCAAAACACTTCTCAAGTAAGTTCTCGCGCTTTATAATGTCGACCTTATTAGCATAACAAGTTTACATTATTATGAATTTCCCGAACGATGAAACAGGCCAAGTGCTTAGTGAAATGCAGCAAGCTGGCATTGATTTATCAATAGAACATGATGTAGTTTTTTTTCATTTATTTGAACAAAAATCGCAAGCAGAGGCGATGGCTGAGCATTTAAAACAAGTTATGCCTAATTTATCTCTGAATATACATCCTGATGAGACCCCCAATGTTTGGGATTTAGATTGTACAATCAAAATGATACCTTCCCATCAAGCTATTATTGAACAGGAAACAAATTTTGAACAAATTGCCGCTAAGTTTTCAGGTTACAATGATGGTTGGGGAATAGAAGCCTAATCTTCGGTTTTAATAATAATTCATGATGTCTTTCTATATAAAAAAATACATAACTTATCTTACTATTTTTGCAGAGTCAGTTGCGCTATCACTTTGTCAACAACATGGGAATACCTTCAACAAATTTCGCCGTTTCTTTAGTATTCGTATCGTGCGAAGTGTTGGAGGAACAGTAAAATTAGTAGGCTCAATAGATTCTGATACTGACATACTTATTGCTAATCATCAAAGTATGGCTGATATATTCGCGCTAGAAGAAGTGCTTGGGAATGACGTTAGATTTATTGGTCGTACCGGTATTATGGATAAGTGGCCAGTATCACGCATTGTCGATATGGTTGGTCATATTACTGTCGATCAAAAAGATCGCCGTGCTATTATCAAATTACTTAAAGACGTAAAAGCATGTAAAGGGAAAAAAGTAGTTATATTTCCTGAAGGCACACGGTCGCAATCAGGTAAAATAGAACCCTTTGAAGCAGGTACTAAAGTGTTAGTAGAGAAGCTTCAGCTAAAAGCACAACCTGTGGTGATTAAAAACATTCTTTCGGTGTATAACGAGTCAGCAAAAACAGCCCAAACAGGCGTTATTGAAATTGAAGCCTTACCCGCTATTACTATTGAAAACGGTTGGTATGAAAAAACACATCGAGATATGAACGAATTATTTTTGATTAAATAACCTCAACATCTTTTATTCCTTGTTTTCCTGCTCAGGTATATGAAAAGCGGGAAGTGATACTCGCCAATAGATTGCGGCAAGTCGCAATAATAGTGCTGCAGACATTGACACGATAATAGCTTGGTTTTCACTCCAACCTAACCAGTCAAACAATATATATAAACACCCCCCTAACATAGCGGCTAAGGCATAAATTTCTTGCCTTAGTATCATTGGTATTACATTACAAAGCACATCTCGAATCATACCGCCAGCGACCCCGGTTATTGTCCCTAAGACAATCGCCACGGGTATTGGCGCACCTAAATAAAGTGACTTTTGTGTCCCTAAAACAGCGAATAAGGCTAACCCTAAAGCATCTGAAACAAGCAGGAATCGTTTTGGTATACGTTTAGGTTGCCTAATCAACACAATAGTTAGCAAAGCAGTCGCTAAAATAACATAAAGATAATAGGGTTTAGCGACCCAAAAAACTTGTGTTTGTAAAATAACATCACGAATAGTACCGCCGCCAATCGCCGTAACAGACGCCAAAACGACAACACCAAAAGGGTCTAACTGATAGCGACCCGCCATTAATGCCCCTGAAAAAGCAAAAACCACTATGCCAAAAATATCTAGATAAAAAAGTAGTTCACTCATATTAGTCACTTACAAAGCTTAGAGCATGTTGATCTTTGCTGATATTTTCAGCAATAAGCTATGTTTATCAATACTAATTCCGCTAGTGTTAAAAATAGCCATTGCCCGAAAGGCTGCGGTTTTATCTCTCAGCTGAATGATTAAACGAAGATAATCGCGCCCTAATGGTTAATTACTGAGTTTTTACTGTAGGCAATTCAGCAGCAACCCAACCGTTCATATCGCCCGCAAGGTGATAAAGATTAGAGAAACCATTTTCAGCTAGAATATGTTCCGCAATACCCGCTCTTCGACCTGAGCGACAATAAACAACAACTTTTTTGTCTTTATAAAGAGCCAACTTAGTTAAATTTTCTTCTACGGTATCATGACTAACATTAATGGCACCTTTAATATGGCCTTCATTAAACTCTGCTTCGCTTCTTACATCGAGCACAACAACAGTACTTTTGTCTTGGCTGATTGCTTCAATCAATGCTTGCTGCGACATTACGGGTGTTTGACCAGCGAATGCATTTACCATAAAAATACTGCTTACAACAAAAGTAACAGTAATAAAAAAGGTTTTGATAGTATTTATGTTCATCTGTTTATCTCATTTAATAAAGTATATATTTAACCTCAGCTCGGGATAATAAATAGCTCCGTAGCTGCTATTTTTCCTAGCTGGGTGATATCACACTACTGATTATCGCTATAGCAATTACGGCAATAAAGCTCAGATAGATCACCAACTTAATTTCTTTATTCGCATGAATAATATCTGTCGCTTGAGGTTGCTTTGCTAGGTCGTTAAAGCTTGTGCGTCTTAATTTATATTGATTATACATGGCAACGCCGCCAAGTTTAATTTCTAATATCAAAGCAAATAACTGTAAGGCATAGTTATTATTTAACTGGTAAAAATAAGGGCTACTTAACCGCCTAAAAAGTAAGAAGTTATTACCTAGACTTAGCAATAATAATAACATTGAAAATATTCGAACTGGCAACCACTGAATAAACTCAACGAGAACTTTTGCTGCTCGACCAAAGGCTTCATACTTGGCTACCTTTACATTCCAACTATAGTGCATCTCTAAGAGTAAACGAAAACAAAGAGCAGCCAACGGCCCTATGCTCAAATAAAGGCATGCTACAACATACGCCTGCTGTAACGTTTTCAATAACTGCATTTCAATCGCCGCTTTACTTAGCCCAACAGGAGACAGTTTATCGGTATCTCGTAAACACCATTGAGATAAGGTTTGTTTGGCTTCATAACTTTGATTAGCAACGAGATCTTGAGCTATTTTTTTTGTCGCTGACTGAATACCAAAAGAACCCAAGGCAAAATAAAGTAAAAGGCCATACCAAAGCTCGCGTACTTCAACAAAGTCTTCAAATAGCCATAATATTACTGCTAAAGGTGACAAGGTAACCACTACCGCAATAAAACCCACAACTTTTTTTTGTTGTTGACTATTTTCGAGTTTATTTACCTTTTGACTTAATTGATGACAATAGAATTGAAAAAAGCGCAGTGGCTCATGGCTGCCAAGCCGAGTCACAAACGCCTTTATCGCAATAACAACAAAGAGAATTAACACACTATAACTAAAGCTATTTAACTCAGGTAATGTGTCAAAAGTCATTATTAATTCACTGTAGTTAACTGACTAAACTGTAATTGTGCCAGCATATTTAACACTAACTGTGATGAGTTTACTGACGCTGTCTCTAAATACTCTTCAAAACTTTGAGGTGATTCTTTACCTGCAATATCAGATAACGAGCGAATAATTACAAAGGGTGTTTTAAACTGTAAACAAGCCTGTGCAATAGCTGCACCTTCCATTTCAACAGCGGCCATATTAGGGAAGTTATGCTTCGCTTTAGTGATATCTTCTTCTTTAGTCATGAAGGTATCACCCGTCGTAATTAACCCTGATATGGCACGAATAGAAAGCTTATTGTCTGTGGTTAGTTGCTCAATACCTTTTTCAGCGGCAGCTACTAATTGTGGATGAGGCAAATAAGCCGCGGGGTTTGCAGGCAGCTGACCTATTTCATAACCAAAAGCGGTTACATCAACATCGTGATAGCGTACTTCAGAACTAACAACAATATCTCCCACTTTTAATGAGGGGTCAAAACCACCCGCAGAGCCAGTATTCACGACATAATCAACACTAAACTTGTCAATTAAAACTGCCGTAGCCAACGCCGCTGCAACTTTACCAATGCCTGATTGCACAATAACAACCTCATTGCCATTTAATTGCCCTTGATAAAACAAGTATCCTGCATGTTCGGTAGTTTTCTCGTTATGTAATTTAGCTTTTAAAATAGCAACTTCAGGCTCCATCGCCCCAATTATACCTGCTTTCATTTATTTTCCTGTCGATGTGTATTTTAACTTACTGTCATTATAAAGGATTTTAAGTAATTTAAGCACGGGTTAAACGGATAAATCACGCTAACAGCCATCAGTAACCATACCTGTTTTAGGAAAGTCACCCAATTCATCATTATAATAATAGCTATAACATAAATCTGAAAGCTTCATTCCTTCAAACCAAACCAACACTAGGCCTCGATTTGTTGTGGCAATGGGCAAGCTGGGAGCATTACGTTGATTGCCAACACCACACAAATCATTTTTCGTACAGGTTTGGTTAGTTGGTGTATAGCCAATTTCTTTGCCTATGTTAAGTGCATAGCGCCAAGTGTTATTCCAGTGACCTGTCGGATAGCTACCTTTAATTTGAATAGTATTACCATCGATATCTATGGTGCCATCTTCAAATTGTTTAATAATACTTTTACTGTGCGTTAAGCTTGCAACCGACTTAAATGAAGCCTGTACCTGACTGAGAATACTTATGCGGCTTTCGCGCTTTAGTTCTATAAACTTAGGCGCTGCAACTACTGCCAATATACCAAGCAATACGATCACAACGACTAATTCTATCAGGGTAAAACCATTGTTTTTATGCATCTAAGCTTGGCTACATTATTATTAAGGTAAAGGTTTACTCTACCTGAATAATATAAAAAGCTTAAGAGGAAATTAGCAATACAAACAGTTCAGTGCTTTTCACAAAGCACTGAACATATGTGAAATTAATGAGGTAGGGCTGCTGTAGGGCTATGTAAATTGGTTTCTAATTGCCCTAATTGACCTTGCGCAGCTGCAGGGGTTACCGCACCTGTATTTTTACTTCTCGCCTTAACAAGCGGCGCAGGAATGACCCGGCCTTTTATTTTAGGTTGAGGTTTTAAAGCAGCACCTCTATTTGCTAACAACCGATTATGAATACATGCACGAATTTCATCAAGCGTATAATTAGCCTTTACTTTAATCCTCAAATGAGGGATAGAGGCTGCTTCTAAAGAGCCACTCACAAACCAATCTTTTTTGACCTTATAGCCTTTACCTTGTGTATCAACCAAATCAATAGCCCCTAGTAAAGTCATTGAACTTCTATCACAGATAACAAAATCGAGAAATTTTCCTTCTGCATTAGCAGCTGCTGATTGACTTGCTCTGTTTGAAACACCTTGTCTAATCGTAACAATATCTGATAGTTTCACGCGATTAAGCACGCGATATTTTGGCCCCATGGCTTGTTCTACCAAGTTTTGAAAGTTTTTTTCTGCAGGTGTAAAAATAGTATTTTTACTATCGAAAGGAAAAGGAAAACTGTTGTCATTTAATCGGCTAGCTAAAACTGCCACCACGACAATTAAACTAATTAAAGCAAATAATATAAATTCCATAAACATCTCCAGCATTCAATTTCTTGACGCTTTACTAACAAGCGCACTACGTATTTCTACTTAAGCAGAAATTATGCCAGAGATGTAATAGTGACGATTTAACTTGGGTACTTTTCTTCTAAAGCCTTATACAACTGTTGTTGGAAATCATCAGCACTAGTCTCTAATTCTGTAACAAGTTTAGCTAACACTTCATTGTCTTCTTCACCATGCCATATTTTAATGTAGGTGCCCTCTTTATAACCGTGATCTTGGCGGAAGAAGTTCAAGGTATTCTTACCCACATATTGACGAAATAGCTCGTTTAAATCCATGTTCATCAAGCTCATGCAATCAGCAAGTGCTTTAGCATCAAAGGCTTTGTCAGTTACCGCAGCTGAAGCTAAGTTTTCTAGCGCTATTTTAAAGTCACTTTCACCAGTACCTTGGTGCAATTCTTTTGCTAATTGGTGAGAAATAGATTCTACACTTTCGTTTTGTAATAACCGTAAACTTAAACCAAAATGAAATATATCAACTAACTCTAATTGCACTTGAGCAACATCAATCTCTTGGTGTTTCCACCATTTCCAACCATGATGGTCTAACATTTCAGCACACTCTACCCAAATAGCTCTGTACCATTCATAGCCATTATCACGCCAAGTTTCACTTACTCGACTATTCATAGCATCTTGCATAGTTAGCATCTGGTTAATCTGCTTTTCGGCAATAGATATTGCTTCAGAAAGTTGTTCGCTCATGGGGGTAAAATCACTTATTATTTGTTTTGAAAAGAACAGCTATTTTGCCGTAGGTTGCCAGAACTAACAAGTACAAATTAGCTTTGGGTTATAGGCGGTAACATTTAAATTTTATCGCACGTAATGAGTATATTTAGAACGTTGTAACTAAAATGAATACTGCTCTATAAGTTTCTCTAATTTTTTTTGATTTTCAGGCAAGACAAATTCATTATTGAGTATATTTAAAAAAGTATGTAATTCAGGTAAATCAGAATTTAAAGCGAGATAAAAAGGTTGAGCTGCCGTGCAGCCTACGTTTCTAATACCGGTTAGGTCTAGGCGATTAGATTTTGCTTGCCAGTTCAACACCAGTTTGTCTGCAACAATCACATCTACTCGCTGTTTTTTCAACATCGCAATTAATCGAAGTAGCCCTTGATCGCCACTTAAAGAAATTATTTTTTCACTTGATTGATTAAAACTAACATAATCATCTATCTCTTTTTGGTAACCATAGCCCTTAATAACTCCTAAGGTTAAGTTATCAAGACGTAAAGGTGATTGATATCGCCAATGACTTGCTTGATGACTATAAAAACACACTTGAAAATTCGCAATTGGATGTTCAGTAAAGGATAAATTAGGGGCTTCAGCATGAGTAGCAGTCAGTAACCCATCAACCGTTTTATTTTCTGCTAGGCGAACTGCTCTTGCCCATGGGTAACTTTGTACTGATAAATGAATATTGTGTTTAGCTAGAATATCAGAGAGGTACTTCCCTATAAGATTACCTTTATCACCTTGTGATACACAGGTATAGGGACACCATTGTGTCGTTGCAAGTGTTAATTGTTTTTGATTATCGTTCGCATAAGCTATAAAACTACATGCTGTTAGAGTCAAATAACAAACATAAATAATAGCTGATAAAAAACTCGGCTTATATAACTTCAAAAAATTTTCACAGTTAATAAAGTTTTCATATAAGATATTTTAGCTCAGTTTAAAATAAAAATGCTGGTGTTTACCTTAATTAACTCTCTTAATAAAGGTAAACACCAGCATAAATTCTATTCATTCAAACGTCAATTTAGTAAAACTTACTTATTTGCTCTTTTAGCACGAACTAAGCCCATTAGCGCTAAACCAAATAAAGCAATACCTGTAGGTTCAGGAATATCTTTAGGCTCATCAATAGCAACACCATCAATAGAAATACCATCAAAAGCTAAGCCTGAATCATAAGAACTATCGGTCCAGTTAGTAACACCAAACTCAAGGTAGTAATTACCGCTATTTAAAATGCTGTAATTTGATTGAACCCAACCAGTATAACCGCAGCCTGCCGAAAAACATTTCCCACTATCAGCACCCAGTACCGACCATGCTGGTGCCCCACCAATAATTTCAACACTACCAGGCGTAAGTGTTGCTTCTGGTAACGGCATATTTTCACCTGGTACAATATTGCCAGATTTCATAGTACGCGCAGTAAATAACATAGCCACCTGTTGTAAGCTATCATCTAATAACCTTGCCCAGCCATAGTCAGCAAAACCACCGCCATCACTAGTTACGTAATTGAAGAAAAACTCTAAATCATCACCTGCATCAGCAGCAAATAATGTTGACAATAACACTGAACCTTCTTTGCCAATAATACCTGGTAAACCAGTACCACTAACACCATTGGCCGTTGATACCCAACCATACTGATCGTTACCCGTAGGCGGTGCTACAACCACACCATTGGCTGCATCTGCACCACAATTGCCTGTGCAATCCCAGCCTGCTGGAATACCGCTATCAAACGTACCTTGCATTGCTGTTGCAGAGGCTGTTACTGAAAATACTAAAGATAATGCGGTACCCGCAATAACCTTTTTCGAGTTTTTTAAAAAATTTTGCATATTCCCTTCTTCCTTTGGGTTAAAATCAACCAGCACTAAGCAAAAATCTAGCCAACAATATAAACCCATCAAGAACAATTACTTAATGATTCTTTTGCATGTACAAAGGTAAAAATGTAAAAGAAGCTGACATCCTTATCATTATCTCTACATTCATTAATCTTGACTAAATAGCTTTTTTCGCACCATTGCACGATAATGTTTAGGGGTTAACCCTAAATGAGTTTTAAACAACTTAGTCAAATGTCCTTGATCTTGATAACCCACATGAATAGCCACCTCTTGAATGGTTAAATTACTTGAAGCTAATAAATCTTTTGCTGACTCAATTCTAAGTTGCTGCCAATATTGTGTTGCTCTAACACCCACCGCCGCTTTAAACCGCCGCGTAAATGAGCGCTGACTCAAGCCAAATTGCTCAGCAACTTCCGCTAAACTTAATTCTGAATGTAAATTAGTCCTTAACCAAAACTGAATTTGCGCAATTAGTTCATCAGCATGGCGGTCAACTGCTCCTTCAAGATAGCGTTGTTCTTCATAGGGTTTTCTAATTTCATGTGAGAAATTCCGTTCAACATTTTGTGCTGCTGCCCTGCCATAAGTTTGCTCTATAATATGTACAATAATATCGGCAAGCGCGTTCAAACTCGCTGCGCAATATATCCGTTCAGATTGAGTAATAAAAAAGTCGGGTTTTAACTCAACCCTTGGATAATCACGCTTAAATTGTTCACCATAATGCCAATGAGTTGTTGCAGGGTGGTTATCAAGCAAACCTGATTCAGCTAGAAAGCAAACACCAGTACCTACGCCGATTAAGGTACTACCATGCTGCCAACAATGATTTAGCCATTGAATTAATCGTCCTTGCTTTCTTATTACAGGTCTTGGGTTTCGCCACAAGCTAGGAACTATAATAAAATCAGGAATTGTTCTATTAAGCCCACTATCCGCTAACACTTCATCAGCCACTAAACTCATTCCTGCTCTTGAACGAATCATCGCATCACTATCACTTACAAACTGTGTTAGTAATGTGTTCGCTGATTGATTATAACGTTTAGCAAATGCTTCACCCGCTAAAAGCATTTCAACAGGTAAGGTTAAACTCGTTGCTAAAACATGCTGGTATATTGCTAAACTGACATTTAAGTGGTCTGGCATTATTTTTGGTTTAGTCATATTGATTACCTCTACAATCACTATTGGCCATTATGACATATTTTTAGGCCGTTATAGCTGATAAAATATTTACATGACTGTTTAAAATAACCTTAATGAATTTAGTTCTTAATATTATTTAGGTTTTTCTATGACTGCTTTACCTTTAATTGTTGGCATGGGTGGTATTAATGCTGCTGGCCGTACGTCTTTTCATCAAGGTTTTCGTCGAATCGTTATTGATAAATTAACAGCACAAGCGCGCCAAGAGACAATGCTGGGTTTAGCCAGTTTAATGAACTTAGTATCACTTAAAGATGGCCAACTTGTTGACGGTGAGAATAACCCCGTTGCCCATGAAGAGATTGAAACTAAATTTGGTCAACAGATTCTTGCTGGTACGCTTATTCGAAAAATAGAAAAAAACCATTTCGATCCCGATGCAACGCACGGTCATCAAAAAATGAATCTAGCCCCGACAGAACAACACATACAATTCGAACTGAAAGCGAAAGAACTACCCAAACCACTACCGGCATCTTGGATAGTTACTGAGCTTGATTCTGGGCGTGTCAGCGTAGAAATCCCTGAGCAATTAACGATTACTCATGATACTTACCGTAACAATCCTATTAAAGCTGCCGGACAAATGCCTACCGGCTTTTTACCTGAAAAGCTTTACAATAGCCGTTATCAGCCACGTGGTTTGCAGGCGACTATTTTTGCCGCGACTGATGCTATTCGCTCTACAGGCATTGAATGGGATGCCATTTTAGAAAAAATCACCCCAGATCAAGTTGGAGCTTACTCAGCTTCTGTCGCAGGGCAAATGCAGGATGAAGGCTTAGGTGGTATGGCAAAAAGCCGCTTATTGGGTTCACGTGTTAGTACTAAGCAATTAGCACTTGGCTTAAATACTATGTCAACTGACTTTATAAACGCATACGTCACAGGCAATGTTGGCACTACTTTTACTTCATCAGGTGCTTGTGCAACTTTTCTTTATAATTTAAGAGCTGCCGTGCATGATATTCATGCAGGTCGTGTTCGTGTTGCTATTGTTGGCAGTAGTGAAGCACCGATTACACCAGAAATTGTTGAAGGGTTCGGTAATATGAGTGCTTTGGCTAATGAAGAAGGTCTTAAAAAGTTAGATGCTGCAGAGCAAGCTGATCATCGAAGAACCAGTAGACCTTTTGGTAGAAACTGCGGTTTTACCATAGGTGAAGGCGCACAATTTGTTGTACTGATGGATGACGCATTAGCACTAGAAATGGGTGCAAACATAATGGGTTCAGTCGCTGATGTATTCATTAATGCTGATGGATTCAAAAAATCAATTACTGCACCAGGTCCAGGTAACTATATTACCATGGCAAAATCCGTTGCCTTAGCCGAGCAAATACTAGGTAAAGAAGCCTTACAAAAACGCAGCTTTATTTTGGCACATGGTTCAAGTACACCACAAAATAGAGTTACTGAATCGCTTATTTATCATCGTATTGCCGAGTCATTTAATATTGAAAATTGGCCAGTAGCGGCGCCAAAAGCTTATGTAGGCCATACAATAGGGCCAGCAAGTGGTGATCAAATGGCAATGGCGTTAGGTGTATTTCACGACAATATTATGCCTGGTGTTACTACCATAGATGAAGTCGCAGAAGATGTTCACAATCAACATTTAAATATTGCAACCGAACATTGGCACTGCCCCGATATGGATGTAGCATTTATTAATTCAAAAGGTTTTGGTGGTAATAATGCAACGGCAACAGTGTTATCAGCTAAAGTAAGCCTTGATATGCTATCAAAACGTTATGGTGAAAGCGCCATGACAACTTACCATGAAAAGCTTTCGGATGTTAAAAACGCGCAACAGCAATATCGAGACAATGCCAACCAAGGACAATTCGATATTATCTACAAGTTTGGTGAAGGCTTACTCGATGAAGATGCCATTGAGATAAACAATAAGCAATTAAGCTTCGCTGAGTATAAACACGCTATTGATTTGCCCAATAAAAATCCATTCAACGATATGGTATAAGCCCAATAATGTTTGCGAGGTTATACGTTATTACAGATATCTTAGCGTGTAACCTTAAGCAAATATTCGTTAGAATAAGTCTGTATAAGCAACTTTTAATGTGTTCTTTACGACCTAAATATTTGCATAATCATATGCCCCACCAACCTGTAAAGCTTTTTGATAAGCAGGCCTGTTTTGAATACGCTTCACATACGCAATAATTGTAGGGTAGCTTGGGTTATGTTTATTTTGTGAAGCCCACGCTTCTAAAGGAAAGCTCATTTGAATATCAGCACCTGTTAAAGTGTCACCTGCGAACCATTCATTTTCTTTTAAATGAATTTCAATCAGCGCTAAATTATCACCAATATTTTTTAGAACGTATCCATCCATAACTTTTTTAGCAATCCCTTTAGCAATAGGCTTAACAATAAATGGTAATGAACGCGCTACAATTTTTTTAAAAATTAAAGCTAACAATAACTGAGGCATCATTGTGCCTTCTGAAAAATGAAGCCAATACTTATATTGCCAATAACTACTGCTTTTCACAGCTGGTATAAACGATGAGTCACCATAAGTTTCACTGAGATATTCAATAATGGCACCTGATTCAGCAATCATTTTTTCACCATCAGTAATGACAGGAGATTTGCCTAAGGGATGAACCTGTTTCAATTGCTCTGGTGCTAAATTTGTTTTGGGGTCTCGTTCATAGTGTTTAACTTGGTATGGAATTTTTAGTTCCTCTAACGCCCAAAGAACACGTTGCGAACGTGAATTATTTAAATGGTGTACTGTAATCATATATTTCCTAATTGCTTATCTGTTGATTCAACCACCGATATTGGTATCGAATTTACCCAAAAAAAATACGTATCTCAGTGCAAAGAAGATCACACAAAATCAAAAAAATATCTGTATGAAATATCAGCATAAAGAAAACACTCACACAAATTAACTGTACATAAAAACAGTGCATGAGTTATGCTATAGCTATGTTGATTAAAAGCAAATCCTTGTGAAGTTATATATTGCTGAAAAACCAAGTTTAGGTCGCGCGATTGCGGCAGCATTACCTAAGCCCCATAAAAACCACAAAACTCATATTGAACTAGCCAATGGTGATATGGTGAGTTGGTGTATTGGTCATATTTTGGCGCAAGCTAATCCCGAAGATTACGACTTACAGTTTAAGAAATGGCAAATGGAAACCTTGCCTATTATTCCCGAGCAGTGGCAACTCAAGCCTATTTATCGCACTCGAAGTCAACTTACCGTTTTAAGAAAACTCGTAAAGCAAGCCAGTGAAATTATCCATGCTGGCGATCCTGATAGAGAAGGTCAACTACTCGTTGATGAAGTGATTGATTACCTAAAAGTACCTAAAACAAAAAAATTAAAAACTAAGCGTTTACTGATCAGTGATTTGAATTTATCCGCAGTAAAAAGGGCGCTTAATGCGCTTAAAGATAATAGCGAGTTCATGCCGTTATCGATTTCTGCACTAGCGCGCTCTAGAGCTGATTGGCTTTATGGAATAAATCTTACCCGCGCCTACACTATTCAAGGGCAAAAATCGGGTTTTAATAGCGTACTATCAGTGGGTAGAGTACAAACCCCAGTGCTTGGCTTAGTAGTGAAGCGCGAACAAGATATTGCAAACTTCGTCAGTAAACCTTTTTATCAGGTATTTGCACACTTACAAACCGAACAAAATGAATATTTTACAGCAAAGTGGCAACCGAGTGAACATTGCCAACCCCATTGTGATGAAGAAGGGCGTGTACTTAATAAAGCTTTAGCTGAAAATGTTATTAACCGCATCACTAATCAACCCGCTGTTGTTAATAAGGTAAGCAATGAGCAAAAGCAACAAAATGCTCCTTTACCTTTTAATTTATCAAGCTTACAAATTAGTGCCGCAAAACAGTTTTCGATGAATGCCAAGCTTGTTCTCGATGTTTGCCAAGCACTCTACGAAAAGCACAAGCTAATCACTTACCCGCGTTCAGATTGCCGATACCTCCCTAAAGAGCAATTTCATCAAGCCCCCACTATTGTTAAAATGCTTTGTCAAAGTAGCTTGCCTGCACAGCCACTATCAATACAACAGCAAGCAGAGCAAGCCAATACTTCCCTAAAAAGCAAAGCTTGGAATGATAAAAAAGTTACCGCACATCACGCTATTGTGCCTACCGAAAAGTCAGCCAACAACATAGCACTAAACCCTTTTGAAAAAAATATTTACGGGCTCATTGTTAGGCAGTATTTATTGCAGTTTTACCCTGCTTATCAATATCAACAAACCAAAATAACGGTCACAATTGCTAATGGCTTATTTACTTGTCAGCTTAATGAAGAAACTCAATTAGGTTGGAAAGCATTATTCCCAAAAAACAAAAAAGAACAGAATGAATCAACGCTAAGTATGCAAAAGCTTCCTTCTTTAACTAAAGGGCAAGTATTACAATGCACCAAGGGAGAGCTAATTGAAAAACACACCTCGCCGCCAGCATCATTTACTGATGCTAGCCTGTTAAGTGCTATGACAGGGATTGCGCGCTATGTTAAAGATGCGAACATTAAAAAAGTGTTACGAGATACTGATGGCTTAGGTACAGATGCGACAAGAGCAGGTATTATAGAACTGCTCTTTAAACGTGATTTTTTAAAGCGACAAGGCAAAACAATATTAGCCACTGAAACAGGTAAAGCGTTAATTAATGCCTTACCTGAGCATGCTACTTTGCCCGACATGACAGCCCAATGGGAAGCCTCATTAACGGCAATTAGCGAAAAGACAACAAGTTACCAGCACTTTATGGCCCCTTTAACACAAACCGTTACTGACATGGTAAATAGCGCTAGCCAACAAGACTTCTCTGGTTTACCGAAAGTGTCTTTTAAACCTAAACGTGGCAAAAAAAAGTTTGCTAAGAAGAAAGCAAGTTAAATGAAAGACAATGATTGATAATGATAATCAGATCCCTTTCATTTTTTATTGATTGAGGAAACTTCACAATAAAAGCACTTACAACAATGTTTGATCATTTAAGTTTTTAGTTATTAGCTGTGTATTAAAACCATTAATAATGACATTTCCAATCACAATTTTGGGTACTCCAGGGCTATTAATTGAAGCAAATAAATCATCAATAGTTTTATCACCCAACTCTATATCCCTTTCAGTAAATGCTATATTTTTTTCAGTGAGAAATTTTTTCGCTTTTTTACAATAAGGACACCATTGCGTAGTGTATATAACCACTTTATTATTTGTATTTTCAAAGTGAGCCTGTGTATTGGTTTGAATAAAAGCCGGTTCTTCATTGTATTTTTCAATACCATACTTAACTCCATACCCCATGGCTAAACCAACAGTTACAATTAAACCGTAGCTAATAACTTCTTTTATCTTATGCGCCCAACTATTTTGATTATCCATATCTCATTTTTCCTAATAAAAAATGCAGCACTAGGTACTGCATAGATAATTTAAAGTGTCACGGTATAGCTTATCTTTGACAATTTAATGCATTATACAAACAACGACTAAGTTGGCGATCACAGAATGTATAAGAAGCACCACTATTCATACATAATCTCTCTTGCTGTATACATGACTCATCACTCTGGCCATTACATTGACCATCAGGTCCCGCTTGTACCGTTAAAGCACCTAAACCTAAACCTAAACCTAACATCAACGACGCAATTTTTTTATTCATTGTTATATTTCCATACTTTTTATTTTATAAACTCTTAGCTTGTAAGCTAATTCCTTGATTTAATACTACTAAAAAAAATCATTTCCACCCTAACATTGATAATTTTCACTGTCCACAAAAATATATTGTATACACAACTATGGTTTTTATAACTTGCGAATAACATCATCATTAACTACTTCTATTTACTCGATTAAAATAATATTATGTAAAATATTAAGAAATTCGAACTGAAAATTGAGACTACCTTTATGATTATTCTGCAAAATGCTATGGAAAAAACCAACCTATACAAGTTGGATGAATTTGGCGTAAAAAACTATAACTATGGCATTTTAGGGCTACTATCTTTTGCCGTTTTTAGTGTATTAAATTTAAGTTTAGGCTATGTCGCCTATTTAGCTGAAATTACCGTTGAAACCTCACCTGTTCAAACCTATGCTGATGCGTTATGGCTTATGATGATGTCATCAACCACTATTGGTTTTGGTGATGTATATCCCGTGACTTTCATAGGCAGAGCAGCGGTCTTTGTGATGTTTATTTTAGGGGTCGGCATTTTAGGGGGAGTAGGTGCTATATTTGCCAACAAAATTTTTGGTTTTGCTGATACCAATATTAAAAACCGTGAATTAAGAAAACAGAATGAAGATATCTTTCAGCAAAATGCTGAGATTTATATAAAACTCGCTGAATTAGAAAAAAAACTAGAATCTATGAAGTAGTAGCTATTCACAATAAAAGACTATATTTTGATTTGAGCCCTATGATTTCTCTGCAAAGTGGTAAAGTTTTTAATCTATTTAATGATCTATTAAAGCTATTTTACTACACTAAAGATATGAGATCTTTACCCCTTATCTTTAGTTTCTTTGCTTTGCTCAGTTTACCTTTGCAAGCAAACCAGCAACAATTAAAAGTGGCTATGTTTATTGAGCCACCGTACGTTGAGTTTGTAAATGAGCAATGGGTTGGTGATAATATAGATATAATCAACCTTGTAACTCAAGATCTGAATATATCTATCGATTATATTCATTGCCCCTTTGCGCGCTGTTTAACCATGGTTAAAAATGGTCAAGCAGACATGATGATGAGTTTGTTAAAATCAGCTAAACGCGAAGAAGATCTCATTTTTATCGAACCACCGTATCTAATGCAGCATCATCCATTACGATTTTTTACCTTAAACTCGCGTCAGTTAACCATAAACCAATTAAATGATCTCGAAGGGCTATTAGTTGGCACTATACGTGGCGGTGCCTATTTTAAAGAATTTGATGAAAATAAGGCGATAAAAAAGGTTGCAGTAACATCACATGAACAATTAATAAACATGTTACTGAAGGGACATATAGACACTGTGATAGAAAGAGAAGAGTCGATAAAGCCACTGATTTCTTCGCAAGATTTTCAACAGAAAGTTTCATTAGCAAAATACCAATACAATCAGCCAGTAGGTAGTTATATCGTTTTTTCTAAGAAATCCACAAAGCAGGAACTTGCTCAACTTATTTCTGAACGGCTCAATGCTGCTATTCAAAAGGGGATTATTAACCCTAACCGACAATAGTCACCTAAAAAGGCTCTTCAACAAACTTCCAAGTATCTGCGCCATCAAAATACTTAATAGGTAAATCTTTGGTTACTTCCCTTGCTACTTGTCTAAAGTTTATTGCCATACGTGTTGAGTTTGCATCTACCACTGTGTAATGTGTTGTAACACCGCATAAAGGGCAGTGATGAAAATTAATCATCTTGTCTCCCCATTGATAGGTATTAGTAGGCACATCTTTATGAATCACTCTAATATCACGCGGGTTAAAGTATGCCCAACGAGCACCTATTCGATGGCATATTGAACAATTGCAGCAAGTAAGTGAATCAACCTTAGCTTTAATATCTATTTGCACATTGCCACAGTGGCAGCTTGCCTTAATCATCTTTTAATCCTATTAAGTTTTTATTGATTTATTTAACGATGTACATACCTTCGCTTTTTGGTCGACTCAGCTTAAACCCAAATTTTAAATACAGCTCTGGCACATCTGCCATCAAGGTGATGTAGGCTGTTGGCATAGCAGATTGATCAATATAACTCATCACGTATTCCATTAACATCGTGCCATAACCTTGGCCTTGATGTTTAGGATCAACGGCAACATCTACAATATCAAAATTAAGTGCACCATCCCCGACAACTCTCGCCATTCCTATTACCTCATTATTTAGGGTAATATGCACACCGTATAAACTATTAGGCAATGCCTTCTGTGCGGCCAATAAGCTTCTAGGGGTTAAACCAGACACTTTCCTTAACCTGACAAAATCTTCTGCTGAGACAACTTTTTCTATTATTTTGTGCAAAGAGTTCTACTCTAATTCATATGTCATGTAAAAATAAAAAGGCACATTATATCAATGTGCCTCTAGGAGGTTTTTAGCTCAATAAAATACGGAATTATTTCTTAGTGTATTTTTCTAACCACTTAAACACTTCTTCATACCAAACCACTAAATTATCAGGTTTACGAATATGATGATCTTCATCTGGGAACATCACTAATCGGCTATCAATGCCTTTTCGTTGTAGTGTAGTAAAAGCGCCTAAGCTTTGCGCGTAAGGTACACGATAATCCAATTCACCTTGTATTACTAACATCGGTGTTTGCCAGTTATTCACAAAAGCTGACGGGTTAAACTTATTATAATCATCGCTGACATTACCTTTATCATCGCCAAATAGTGGGCCTCCTAAATCATATTCAGGGAACCAGAGCTCTTCTGTTGATTGGTAGAAGCTTGGCATATCAAATAAACCTGCATGGTTAATAAGACACTTAAAACGATCAAACCAGTTTCCGGCAATCCAATTCATCATGTAACCACCGTAAGATGCACCTAACGCACAAGCATTATCACCATCTAACCATGGTTGATCTTTCACGATAAAATCGAGACCTTTTTGTAAATCTTCCAGAGGCTTACCGCCCCAGTCACGACTAATTGAGTGGGTAAATTCTTGGCCGTAACCTGTAGAGCCATGAAAATCAACCATCACTACACCATAACCTTGAGCTGCCCATAATTGAGCATTCCAACGGTAATGAAACATGTTACCAAAGCTACCTTGCGGGCCACCATGTACCAAGAAAGCAATAGGGTACTTTTTACCTGCTTCATAGTTTGCAGGTTTTAACCAATAGCCGTGAACTTTTTCATTGTTCCAACCTTTAAAATTAAACTGCTCGTAAGCAGCAAACTTAATGTCAGCGAGTTTACCTTTGTTTATTTCAGTTAATTGTTTAAAACCATAACCGTCTTGATTAATTGTGAAAATATCTTTCGGTGAGCCTAGTGTATGACGGGTAAAATAAATACTCTCACCATGAGTTAATACATCACCGTTAGAGCCTGTGCCATAGACTTTTTGTACTTCATTAAATTCAGGGGTAATAGCAAAAATACTTTTTTGACCAACATCTTGAGCCGTTACTAGTAAGGTCTTGTTATCATCCGCAAATTGAAGAGTACTAATTGAGCGATCCCACTTTGGTGCAACATCACGAATTTTACCTGAACGATTATCACGTAACTTCAAGCCAAACTTATCAGATTCATAGCCAGGAATCGACATCGCTTTATACGCTAAAAATCGACCATTTGATGAGTAAACAGGTGCGGTATCCCAAGCGGTATTTTCTGCTGTAATGTTCACCAGTTGATAATTTTTTTGCTCGCTTCTCTTTGTTAAATCAACTTCAAACAAATCATAGTTAGTGGTCCATGAATGATCTCTTGCAGCAACGTCACTTGATGAATCTTTTGCTGAAAAGACTAAAGAGGTTCCTTGGGGATGAATCGCTACATTGCCTATACCGGCAATATCACTTCGCCAATTCACCATAATATCATTCGCTTGGGTAATAACACCTTGTTCATTTGGTGTTGCGACAAATAAGTGCTCTTTATAATCGGTTAACCAAACATCCCAGTGACGCACCATTAGCTGATCGTATGCGCGAACATTATGTTTCTTGTCTTTATCCGCCTTACGCGCATCATTAGTACACGCTAATGTTTCACAACCTGGCTTAACCGTAATTGATAACGCAAACGTTTTACCGTTTTGAGAAACTTTAAAGCCATTGATATCAGCAGCTATGTCTGAAATTTGTTTCGCCTCTCCACCATTCAGTGGCAATTGCCATATTTGTGAGCTTCCGCTGCGCGAAGAGAGAAAATAGATAGATTGTCCATCATTAGCCCAGATCACATTGTGCTCAGACTTATCATGACTAGTTAGCTGAGTAATTTTTCCTGATTCAATCTCTTGACGATATAAATGATTATCAGCAGAGCTACTGCCCTTTTTAAGCCCGTAAATTAACGATTCGCCTTTAGGGGAAATAGTTACATCATGGAGTTGGTTTAATGTATTTAACTTTTCAACGGTGAGCACATCAGCTTGCACCGCATTAAAACTCGCTGCTAAGGTCAAACCCGCAGCAATAAATGATAATTTCATAAGTCTCTCGTTTAACGGTTACTATCGAATTAGATTAAGGTGCTTTGATAGGAAAAATCAGAATAAGGATTAAACCATCGCAGCCTATATATTTCGTGCAGCAAGAATATACAATCTAAAGAAAATAGGCAATTTTCATCCATTCCTGAAAGAGATTGGCTGTAAAGAAAAAGCGCCATTAGATATGCTCTAATGGCGCTTTATGCGTAATGGTATTATATCAAAGCAACAAATAAGCTTGGGTTTACTTTTGCTTGGCTTGCGCTGCTTTTACATCTGATTTTTGTTGCTTTCTTTGCTTAATAATATCGGTAATTTCACCGCCAATATGAGCTTCACCACGTTCTGCGGCTAAAGCTATTTGACGTTGACGCTCTTGATAGCGGCTTCGCTGAGCATCAGTTACTTTATCAAAGCAACGGTGACAGCTAACGCCTTCAATATAATGTTCGTTCTGTTTTTGTGTTTCAGTTAACGGAAAACGACAAGCATAACATTGATCATATTGCCCTTGTTCTAGATTATGATTAACGGCAACTCGGCCATCAAAAACAAAACACTCACCTTCCCATAGCGTTTCTTCACTTGGCACTTCTTCGAGATACTTTAAAATACCGCCTTCAAGGTGATATACCTCATCAAACCCCTGCTCCTTTAAGTATGCGGTTGATTTTTCACAACGAATACCGCCGGTGCAATACATGGCAACTTTTTTATGCTTAGTTTTATCAAGGTTCTTTTCTACATAATCAGGAAATTCTCTAAACGTTTCCGTATCTGGATTAACAGCATTCTTGAAAGTACCTATTTCAATTTCGTAATCATTTCGTGTATCAATGAGTAAAACTTCAGGATCAGAAATAAGTGCGTTCCAGTCTTTTGGCTTTACATAAGTTCCTACCACTTGATTAGGATCAATACCTTCAACTCCCATCGTGACAATCTCTTTTTTTAATTTTACTTTTGTACGATGAAAAGGGTTCTCGTCACTAAAAGATTCTTTATGAGAAATGTTATCTAAATTTGGCTGTGCATCTAAAAAGGTCAATACCGCTGAAATTCCCTGAGCAGGTCCTGCTATAGTACCGTTAATACCTTCTGCAGCAAGCAATAAAGTACCTTTAACGTCATTCGCTGACATTTCGGTTAATAAAGGTTCACGTAAAGATTGATAGTGATCTAAACGAACAAATTTGTATAGCGCACAAATAGTTATAGGTGTGGTAGTCATTAACTTCTCCATTGAGCAAACTGGAACGTAAAACCAGCGCTGTAGATTAAAACAAGTAAACCTTGATA
This sequence comes from Colwellia sp. RSH04, assembly GCF_003545765.1. Classification (GTDB taxonomy): domain Bacteria; phylum Pseudomonadota; class Gammaproteobacteria; order Enterobacterales; family Alteromonadaceae; genus Colwellia. The sequence continues at coordinate 48,357 of NZ_QXIO01000004.1, forward strand.
TAGATCAAGATTTTTCAGGCGCATTCTATCAGAAAAAAGATCCAATAGTTAAATTTTCAAAATACGACTTAACTACTCATTACATAACCACTCATTATTAGACATATCACCAATTCGCAACTATCCTCAATGCTCGAAAGGAGTACTCGTTCACATTAACTAGAAGGAATTACCATGAATACGTTCATGATTAGGTGCTTATTGTGCCTATTAACACTCGCTACTTCACTCAATGCTAATGCAAAGGTTACCTTAAAGCCATTACCGCATACGTTCTACATCAATATACCTGTGCAAGGACCCACTAGTGACTGGCAACTATCAGCCAAATATCAATTGCCCAGATCTGAATCAGCAAACCAAAAACCTGCTGTGATAATTGTCCATAGTACCAGCGGAATTGACAGCACGGGTCAATACTATGCTAAAGCGCTAAATAATGCAGGAATTGCCACCCTTGAAATTGACTTATGGGGCGCTAGAAATTTAATGGGTGGTAGTGAAAATAGAGCAAGTTCGCCACAAGAGACGTTACCTGATGTATTTGCCGCATTGCATTACTTAGCGCAAAGACAAGAAATAGATGCCAATAAAATTGGTATTATTGGCTTTTCATGGGGCGGCGTTTTATCCATGCTCACCGCAACTGAGCAATATATGTCATTAACAGGCACCCCTTTACGTTTTGCCGCCCACGTAGCACATTATCCTGTTTGTTGGCTTTATAATAACGTACCCGGTTTTGAGTTTACTAACCTAACAGCGGCACCTGTACTTATTCAATCAGGCAATTTAGATGGCTATGATTCACCCGAAACTTGCCCTATGCTGGTAAGTAACCTTGCTACTTCTGACGCTGAATATGTATCACTCAATATGTTTAAGCGTGCTTACCACGCATGGGATAGATTAGAACCAAAATGGTTAGTAACGGATCCATTCTCACATTTAGGGCAAGGCGGAGAAGTACTTTTAGCACCTAACAAACGTATTGCTAGAAAATCCAGACGAAATGTTGTTAATTTCTTTAGTACCGCATTTAACCATAAAGATGATGATAACTAAGGTGGGTTAAACCTTGTTGCGGCAATAGTGTTCAAAGCTATTGCTGCTCTCTAAAAGTATACTTTTTACATACTCTTTTCATGCACTTTTTTCATATTGATTCAAAGCAATATCATCTCCTACTTCGATCAGTTATTATCCATATTATTATGTTTTTCTGTTGGACAATAAATGCGTTTTTTTACTTCATTAATGGTACTTTTATTCTTATCTGCTTGCAGTAATCTATCGAGTAATAATGGTAATGCTCCAGTATTAGCAAACTATCAATTTTCTCCTTCTGAACATGTTATGCAGGAAATTGATAAGAAAATTGTCAAGGCAAAAGCCGAAAACAAAAAGTTATTACTCGTGTTAGGTGCACAGTGGTGTCACGATAGTACGGGCCTTGCCGCAAAGTTTTCTCAAGATGCCATGCAAGAAATACTAACAGAAAATTATCAAACACTTTTTATCGATGTCGGCTATTACCAACGCGGTTTTGACGTGGTTTCTCGTTTCAATATGCCAATTTATTATGGCACACCTACCGTTATGGTGATTGAACCTGAAACTGAAACGATTATTAATGAAGATTCAATGCAGCAGTGGCTTAGTGCCGACAGCATTGAACAAACGGTTTACCAACAATACTTTGCGCAATTCGCGCAAGTAAAGGCGATACAAGAAAAACCACTATCACCGCAATTAGAAGCTTATTACCAGCAGATTAACGACTTTTCCACACAACAAGCACAAAGATTAAAAAAAGCCTACCAAATTTTAGGTCCTGTACTAGCGCGTTATGTTGAGCATAAAGAACAGTTCAGTGACGAAAATGAAAAAATATGGTCTCAAGCAAGAAAGCTTCGCTACAATATTCAAACTGATATTATTAGTTTAAAACAGCAAGCGCTTAACGCTGTAAATCAACAAAAGCCCATTAAACTTAAGTTTCCTGATTATGGTCAGTTTTCATGGGAAGGTAATTTATAAGCAAGTCAGCGTTAACCATTAATGACAAAAAATAACCTCCAAAATTAAGCAGATTGCTATCTTGCTGCTAAGCTAAATACCATAAAAAGTGTTAACTAAGTTTAGCTATATAATTAACCTCAGCTCGGGATAATAAATAGCTCTCTAGCAGCTATTTTTCCTTAATTCTGTGTTAAATTCATAAACAGTAAAATAACTATTCTTAATGAATTTGCCTTGAATGAAAAATACTATCAAGCTAGTGAGTTGCTGCAACCAAAAACTCAACAATTTCAAACAATTAACTTACCTCTTAACCCAAGCTAAGGTTAATTGTATTTTAAAGCAATGATGAGACCCAAGTAACGTAAGAACCAACAATTCATATATACCGTGAAGAAACCGTTACAAAGCTAATGGTATAAGTATTATAACTTAGCCTTCTACTTGTTATAAATTTGGTGAATAATGCTTATTTCAGCAAATGATTCGTAGTAAAAAATAATTCAGGTAAACTAAGGACAAATTTGTCCTGTTATAACAAGGGCGAGTTGATCTTTTAAGGTTAACATCCCCTTCTATTCGTTAATGTTATTAGCCACTAACCGCTAAAAGAGAGTATTAAATGAGTCTTTATTTAGAATATATCAAAGAAATACAAAATCGTAAGGAAGAACTAGGCCTAGCACCTAAGCCTATCGATAGCGCCGAGCTATTATCAGAAATCATCGCACAAATTAAAGATCAAGGTAATGAATACCGCGAAGATTCTCTTAACTTCTTTATTTATAATACCTTACCAGGCACAACAAGTGCTGCTGGTGTTAAAGCCAAATTCTTAAAAGAAATTATATTAGGTCAAGAAACTGTTGCCGAAATCACGACTGAATTTGCTTTTGAACTACTTTCACACATGAAAGGTGGCCCTTCAATTGAAGTGCTACTTGACCTTGCGTTAGGCGACGATGCATCAGTATCTGCGCCTGCTGCTGATGTATTAAAAACCCAAGTATTCTTATACGACGCTGACATGGCACGTATAAAAGCTGCATTTGAAGCTGGCAACGCGGTAGCTAAAGATCTTTTAGAGAGCTACGCTAACGCTGAGTTTTTCACTAAACTCCCTGCGATTGAAGAAAAAATTGACGTTGTCACTTATATCGCTGGTGAAGGTGATATCTCTACAGATTTATTATCTCCTGGTCACCAATCTCACTCTCGTGCCGACCGTGAATTACACGGTAAGTGTATGATCACACCTGAAGCACAAGACGAAATTGTAGCGCTTCAAGCTAAGCACCCTAACGCGAAAGTAATGCTTATCGCAGAAAAAGGTACTATGGGTGTTGGATCTTCACGTATGTCGGGTGTGAACAACGTTGCACTTTGGGCAGGTAAGCAAGCAAGTCCTTATGTTCCTTTTATTAACATTGCGCCTGTAGTCGCTGGTACCAATGGTATTGCACCAATTTTCTTAACTACCGTTGATGTTACTGGTGGTATTGGTCTTGACCTTAAAAACTGGGTGAACAAAGTAGACGCTAACGGTAATAACGTTGTCGATGAAAATGGCGACCCTGTTTTAGAAGAAGCTTACTCAGTAGCAACGGGCACGGTATTAACTATCGATACTAAAGCGAAGAAATTATACAACGGCGATAAAGAGCTCGTTGATGTTTCTTCAGCATTTACACCACAAAAACAAGAATTCATGAAAGCGGGTGGCTCTTACGCTGTTACCTTCGGTAAGAAACTACAAACATTTGCTGCTGAAGCTTTAGGTATTGAAGCACCTGTTGTATATGCCGCATCGAAAGAAATTTCGCACGAAGGCCAAGGTTTGACTGCTGTTGAGAAAATTTTTAACCGCAACGCCGTTGGTGTTGCTTCAGAAACACCTCTGCATGCTGGCTCTAACGTACGTGTTAAAGTGAACATTGTTGGTTCTCAAGATACAACAGGCCCAATGACTTGTCAGGAATTAGAGGCAATGGCTGCTTCGACAATTTCTCCACTTGTTGACGGCGCATTCCAGTCAGGGTGTCACACGGCATCAGTTTGGGATAGCAAAGCAAAAGCGAACACACCTAAATTAATGGCGTTCATGAACAAATTTGGTCTTATCACAGCACGTGATCCAAAAGGTGTTTACCATTCAATGACTGATGTTATTCATAAAGTATTGAATGATATTACCGTTGATGATCGCGCCATTATCATTGGTGGTGATTCACATACGCGTATGTCTAAGGGTGTCGCATTTGGTGCCGATTCAGGTACTGTTGCCATCGCACTTGCTACCGGTGAATCAGCAATGCCAATTCCTGAGTCTGTTAAAGTTACCTTTAAAGGAAACATGAAAGGGCACATGGATTTCCGTGATGTTGTTCACGCTACTCAAGCACAAATGCTTAAGCAATTTGGTGGTGAAAACGTTTTCCAAGGTCGTATCATCGAAGTACACATTGGTACGTTAATGGCTGACCAAGCATTCACTTTCACTGACTGGTCTGCAGAAATGAAAGCAAAAGCTTCTATCTGTATCTCAAACGATGAAACGTTAATTAAATCTATCGAGCTTGCTAAGAGCCGTATCCAAATAATGATCAACAAGGGTATGGAAAACGAAGCGGGCACATTAGCAGGCTTAATTGCTTTAGCTGATAAGCGTATCGACGAAGTTAAATCAGGCGCTCAACCAGCACTATCACCAGATGATAATGCAAAATACTACGCAGAAGTACTTATCGACTTAGATGCTATCGATGAACCAATGATTGCTGACCCAGACGTAAACAATGAAGACGTATCTAAGCGTTATACGCATGATGTTATTCGCCCTGTTTCATTCTACAAAGATAAGCCTGTAGATTTAGGTTTTGTTGGTTCTTGTATGGTTCACAAAGGCGACATGCAAATTATTGCACAAATGTTACGTAACCTTGAGAAGCAAAACGGTACTATTACTTTCAATGCGCCATTAGTTGTTGCACCACCAACGTACAACATTGTTGATGAATTAAAAGCGGAAGGTGATTGGGATATTTTAGCCAAATACGCTGGTTTCGTCTTTGACGATGACAAGCCAAAAGGTGAAGCACGTACCAAGTACGAAAACATCTTATACCTTGAACGCCCTGGTTGTAACTTATGTATGGGTAACCAAGAAAAAGCTGAACCTGGTGATACGGTAATTGCAACATCTACTCGTTTATTCCAAGGGCGTGTTGTAGCTGATACTGCAGAGAAAAAAGGTGAATCTCTACTTGGTTCTACGCCATTAGTAGTACTTTCTACCATTTTAGGTCGCTTCCCTACTATGGCTGAATATACTGCCGCGGTTGAAGGTATCGACTTAACGCGTTTCGCACCACCAACGGAAGAAATGACCACTAAATACACTGCTCCAGCAGTACCTGTTAAGGTTGTTTAATATAACGTAGCAAATGCGGTGTTATAAAATTTAGCTAACACTAAAATAAAAGGGTTACTTGTGTACAAGTAACCCTTTTTTATATGAGAAGTTAGTTCGTAACCAACATGTTAACTACGTGGACATTCAAGGTTTGCCTTTAAATTACTCATAATAAGGTTTGGCGTTGCCCGATAATGATCAAAACTTTCAATACCATCTAACATTTCAAGCTGAAAACCATAACCTCGGCACAACTGGTAACTCTTTCGTAATAAAAAAGTTGCTAATCGCTCAAAAGCAACCTGACCATTTGCTTCGACTTCCAACTGATATTTATTATCAGCAAGCTTAGTTTTGTTGTAACGTACTTCATGATCAAAATCCCACAAGCTTAGTATCTCAGTCGTGTTTTGACTCGGCTGCTGCACTAGTAAAGAACTATTTTGACAACCTGCTAGCATAAACCCTGCGAACACAATACAAAATACACAGTGAATTTTTGACTGATTTAAAAATTGGAGCATTTCGTTCTCTATCACTGATTTTTACCATTCATTGTAGTGAATGATAGTTACTTAGGCGAGTCTTTAAATGATACTCAACAAGCTCAGCAAGATTTTATACTGGGCTCCGTTGATATAGATTACTTAACCAATAATGCTTGATAAAGCATATATAAATGAGCCGCACTCCAACTAAAGTTAGTCGCTCCTTGTACTGCGCCCGTTTCTGGATTGTAATTTTCACGAATGGTACCTTGCTCAAGCAAACCTTCAGCGTTATCCAACAACTTTTGCATTAATTGTTTCGCTGCAGCTTTCTCACCATAGTTGTTTAAAGCAATAATCCCAAAATAAAATTGATCTAGCCATACTCGGCCACGCCAGTAAATATCAGCATCATAAGCAGGGTTTTGCAATGAAGCCGTCCCCAAAGGAATATGCGTATTAAACTCTTTTTCATCGAGCATAATCTTCATAACCGAGGTGGCCTTATCTTTGTCGGCGATATTAGCCCATAAAGGGCTCCAACCCTCAGGACCGCGCCCGCGCTTATCAAGTAACGTGCCCTGACATGCTTCACTTTTGTCATGATTCGAATTAATTTTTCTGTCGTAATAAAAACCTGTTTCTTGATGATAAAAGCATTGGTTTATTCTTTTAACTAAGTTTTCAGCAGCACTTTTATAACGCTCTGCCTGTTTATTATCACCTAATACCCGTGCCATTTTTGCCAGAATAAGCTTTTCTTGCGCCAAATAACTATTCAATTCAACTGACTCTTGGTCAATTGAAAAGCCGAGTAAATTTCCTTGCTTGTCTTTATTAACAAAAAATCTCACTTGCCAATCAGCACGTGCTTTATCAATGTCACCTTGATAATGTTTTTGCGCATAAGCTGTTAGCTGCTCATCGTTGATAAAACCAAAACGTGCAGCATTGTCCATGCCTGACTCCCAGCCAGCTGCATGTTGCGCGGGTATATCCAATTTTTTATAGCCACCCAGTGTAAGTACTTGTTGGTAACTCGCCATACCTGCACATTGGTAACTATATGAACCACTCATTTTACATTCAGACAAGAGTTCTTTGTTTTCAGGCGCTTGTTCGTACTCTACGGTAAAAATAATTTGCTGCTTTTCGTTATTATGTAATCTATGTTTAGTAGCACCATATTCAGCAAGCCCATTACCATTATGATCTCTATTGCTATACCACCATTGATGATAAGCCACTAATTTAGTGTACATTTCTTCAATAAAAGTTTTATCACCCTCTTCTTGATACACTTGCCACACAGCCCAACTTGCTAGTGGTGGTTTGGTATTACGTTCATTCCAATTACCACCATCACCCGAGCGAGCAATATCTTTATTGTAAAAAATAGCATCAACCACCATACCTGCATCTTGTGGTCGTAATTCATCTGACAGATTAACTTGGTAATCAAACATAGCGCGAATGTTATCTTTGGCTAGTTCAGGGTTAATCGATGCTAACGCATAGGCATGCTTCCAACTATCCCATGCCCACGCACCATTAAACCAACGGGCTGTTACAGAAGGCGATACAATATTTTTTTTCAGCATACCTGCTGGGCTACGCCAGTTACCATGTAAGGTTTCAATACTTTTTAACGCTAATATAGCTAATGCTTGGTTATTATTTGCTGGTAATGATTCTTGTGCTGTTTCTTTTGAAGTGACATTCATTAATCCCTTAGATAAATATTGCTGCCATCGTTGCTTACTATCCGATATATAACCCTTAGGCTCGGTCAATATAGCCTTGTTCTGCTCGTTGTAAGCCTTTAGTTCATCTTGGTTATGGTAATAACTTTGCGTGGTGTATATCGTTTCACTACTATTAGGCGTTAGCGATAATTGAGCGACACTTTCATAACTTTGATTACCTTGAGCTTGATTACCTTGAGAAATGACCGTACTGGTTTTAATGGAACGCTCAATGCGGTACTGCGCTCCTTCATCAAGCATCAGGTGCCACGTTGCCCGTACTTTTGGAAAGGTAAAAGCGACTCCATGATCATCACTCGTTAAGGTAACTTGCCAATGAGGTATTGCTTCTTTTATTGTTTGCTTATTATTCCACTTAGAGAGTAGCTTTCCTTGCCAGCGTAATGCTAATTCTTTAGTTTTACCGCTCTTGTTTGCAAACTTGGTACTTATTAATGCTGTTCTCTCATTAACAAAAACTAACGACAACGTAATCGACACATCTTCAAAGTCATACTGCTGTATCAACTCACCCGGTTTTGATTGAATTATTTTTTCAGCTTGATCAAAGTTGTATTGCTGATTGGTTGAACTATCAATAACTTTTAGTTGCTCCAGTTTTCTTGCGATAAAAACCCCATATTCTTGTGCTATAACCATCGGCCCTGTGAAACTGGCATAATCTTCACTATGTTTAGGCAGTAAAAAGCCATGCCATGCCCCGCTATCTAACAATGGGTTAAACTTTTGGTTACCGTATTGATCAAACGATTTAAATTGAAGCGGAGTTCCTGTTCGATCAATAACATTATTGTCTGTTGTACTTGCGTGTGCCATAAAGATAGCAACTATGCTACTAGTTATGGAAAATGTGATAGCTTTGAATAAGTTGAGGCAATATTTAATATTCAAGTTTAGATACTCTTCTTTTCTTGGTTAGTGTATTTAATGAAACGTTTCATCGCATTTAAAAAAATAACACCGTAATACTGATTGGTTCATGATAAAACTATATCATGACACTAGAATACTGTATACTGTAGTATTTATAGTACAAATAACACGTTCAATGAGAGAAACATTTGTCATGACACATACACACCTGTGGTTACGTGCCGAAAGTAAACCACAAGAACAACGTACCGCTTTAACGCCTGAAAATACTAAACAATTGCTAGATGCTGGCTTTAAAGTCACCATTGAATCTTCTGTACAAAGTATTTTTGCCATTAACGACTATGAAGCCGTTGGTGCTAGCATTGCACCAGAAGGAAGCTGGGTTGATGCCCCTGAAGAGGCGATTATTCTTGCTTTAAAAGAGCTACCTGAAGCAACTTTCCCGTTGCATCATCAGCATATTTATTTTGCTCATGCCTATAAAGAACAGCAAGGCTGGCAAGCGCTATTAAGTCGATTTGTTAGCGGCAAAGGTGAGTTATTTGATCTTGAATATTTAGTCGATGATAACAACCGCCGTATCGCAGCATTTGGCTATTGGGCTGGCTATGCTGGAGCAGCTTTAGGTGTTCTTGCTTGGTTAAAGCAACAACAAAATATTACGCCACCTTTAAATAATATAAACTCTTACGCTAATCAAGAATCACTCATTGCAGAGATTAATGACTTACTTGCTACTTGCGAGTCAAAACCAAAAATATTAGTGATTGGTGCTAAAGGACGTAGTGGCTCTGGTGCAGTTGCCTTAGCGAAAGCTTTATCACTTGAAACCGTAGAATGGGACATTGCAGAAACACAAAAAGGTGGGCCATTTGCTGAGATCCTTAATATGGATATTCTGGTTAACTGTGTTTTCATCAATCAAGATTTACCTCCATTTATTACCAAGGAAATGCTAATAACTGAGGAAAGAACATTATCAATGATTGTTGATGTAAGTTGCGATCCATACGGTAGCTATAACCCACTACCCATTTATAATGAATGTACTACTTTTAAATCACCCTGCTTATCTATTATTCAGGGTGATAAACCGCTAGATATGATTGCCATTGACCACCTACCATCGCTTTTACCAAAAGAAAGCAGCGAAGATTATGGCCAACAGCTAGTGAAACATTTATTAACGCTTAATGATCAAAGCCAAGGTGTTTGGCCAAAAGCATTATCACTATTTAACGAAAAAACAGCAGAAATTAAGTTATAAGGAACCCTTATGTCAGCAACAATTCATTGGCTTGGTGCCGGTTTATCTTCTATTCCCGGTATTGAAAAACTTGCCCAAGATGGCCGAAATGTCATCGTCTGGAACAGAAGCTTAGGAAAAGCGCAAACTGCACTTTCACAAGTCGCCGACAAAATTGAAATATCGGCATTAGACTGGTCTTTATTAGCCGATAAAGTAAAGTCTGGAGACATTTTAATCTCGATGCTACCAGCAACTATGCATATTAAAGTGGCAGAACTGTGCTTAGAAAAAAAGGCTCACTTTGTCTCAAGTAGTTATATATCACCAGAAATGCAAGCTCTCCATCAACAAGCAAAAGACGCTAACTTATGCTTTGTTAATGAAGTTGGTTTAGATCCTGGCTTAGACCATATCCTAGCGCATGCACTGGTTGAGAATTATAAAAATAGTGCGCAATATCATAGTGATAATAAACTTTATTTTCGTTCATATTGTGGCGGTTTCCCTAAAATTGCTAATGATTTTAAATACAAATTCAGCTGGTCACCGTTAGGTGTATTAAAGGCGTTGAAATCACCAGCTAAGTGGTTGCAACATGGTGAAGTGGGCACCTCTAATGCCCCGTGGGAAGCACTAGCTGATTACAGCATTGATTTAGCACAAGGTAGTGAAACATTTCAATGTTATCCAAATAGAGACTCTCTCCCTTTTATAAAGCAATACCATTTAGCTGATGAAAATGTACAACAATTTGTTCGTGGTACATTACGATTAGCGGGTTGGTCTGACGCTTGGTCTGAGCTATTTGACAAAGTCGCTCAATTAACGTCTTCTGCTTCAGCTGATACAGCAGAGCAAGAATTAAAAACCATTAGTGAATCGTTAGAGCGTCAATACAGTTACGATGAAGGTGAACCAGACCGCGTAGTACTTCACGTTGATTTAGAAGCTAAAAATGCAGACGGTACCGTTTGGCAGCAAAGCTATTTACTTGATTCAAGCGGTAATGAAAAAGGCCAAGCAATGGCAAGGTTAGTATCTGTGCCAGTCAGTTTCGCGATTGAATCAGTATTGAATAATGTTGCAGAAAAAGGTGTTAGTGCTGCGCCGCATCAAACTAAAGAAATTGCTTCATGGATTCAGCAACTATCCGATTTAGGTGAAGTGATTACTCATCAAGTAGTGAAGTAACTCCTCTCTTAAGCAAATACAGCCTGTTACTTTTAGCAGGCTTTAATCTGCGCATTTAACACTAAATACTGGTTAAACCCCACACTAACGCAGCTAAGCCTGTAAATACCATCATCAATAAATAAGATATTGAGATCACATTGAATTTAATCACTGTCATCAACATCCCTTGCTTATAAACACGCTTTTGCATCAAAAATAAGTAAACAGGTATCCATATCAGCAGCCCGATCATTAGTGTATCTATCATATCGGCAAAAGCAGGATACTGCTCAATAACAATATCCTGCAATTCATTTAATAACTCAATCAACAACAGCGTTAAGAATATAAAGCTATGACTATGCAATGCGACCGTTAAATGTTCCATATAAAGGCGCTTAGAAAACATATAAAATATTTTTAGAAGCAAAGCAAACAAAGGCAGTAGTATAAACATCAGTTGTGGCATTTTTCCTAAGGCTTCTTTAATGAGTTTCGAAGGGTTAGAAGTAATGGTCGTTTCTGCTTTTTCTTTTAAAAGATCTACTTGTATATTCAGTTTTTTGTTCATTTCTTCAGATAAGAAATCAAAACGTAAGGTACCATCTTCTTGGTTTGACACATTGATAAAAGTGTCATCTTTGTTTTCAGTTTTCACTCCCTTTTTATAATCAGAAATACTCTCCTCATAGACCTTATAGTCGATTGCATCATCACTGGTGAAATCTTCAGGAGTAGAGAGTTTTTTTAACTCAAGCTGCGCGAGTTTAATCGCGTCACGTTGTAATTGGGGCGAGCTACTTTGCTGAATATCTTTTAGGTATGCCTTTAGCCGATTTTTAATCGCTTCATTTTCTGTCGAATCTGGCGTTAGCGCCAATTGACTTATATTTTTCTCAATGGTTTGCTGAATTTCTGTTGCTGGAATTGGTGAGGTTGATGGTAAATTGGGTGCTGCAATATCAGTAAAAAGCTTTAACGATAGAAAAAAAATAATGCTGATAAACAGGTATAACCTGAGCGGTGGAACATAATGAACACGCTTGCCGGCAAAGTATTTTTGCGTTAAAAAACCCGGTTTTAACATTAACGGTAGTAATGTACGGCTAGCTCTGGAATCAAAGCTAAAAATATCATCAAGTAAATGTAAAATTACCGTGCCAAAATAACGAATATTTGAGGTGATTTCTTGACCGCATTCAGCACAAAATTGTCCATTGATAGTGGCTCCACAATTCTCACATTCCTTGGTAACTTGTGCAGGCAATGCTTTCTCTTTAGGTTTTACTATCTCGGTACTCGTCATATCTCACTAGGGAAAGTACCCTGCTCCATCAGTATATATGTAAAATCAATTACCTAAAGAATACGGCACTATTTCTCAACTGCCAATAAAAACTGCTTATTTTACTTGCGCGTGTGAAGTTTTTGGATAATTTTACAACGTTCTATTACTCTCGACATAAATCTTCATAGAGTTGATCTGCTAATTGCTGAATCACTGCTGACTGAGGATGAGTGTGCGCAAACGTTCTTAAACCATAAATTCCCATCACCAAGTATCGAGCTAAATGTTTACTGTCTTTTGTTGTGGTTAACTCACCCAATTTTTTAGCTTGTTCAAACTTGGCCGACAGTGATTGTTGCCATTGTTCAAGCACTTCACTGATAAATATTTTAATACTTTCATCTTGTTCAGCAAGTTCGCTTAATGACTTTGTTAATAAGCATGCTTTAGCAGTATCACAGCTATTGCATTCAGTAACAATGTTATCTATATAAGCTTTTAGTGAATCAAGCACTGGGCGTTCTTGAATGAAAAATTGTTGAAATTCATCATTTCTGTCTTGTTTATATTGCTCTAACGAGGCTAATAATAAACCGCGTTTGTTTTCAAAAGCACAATAGATAGAACCGGGATGTAAGCCCGTGGCTTTGGTTAATGCTTGCATACTTGTTTTCGCATAACCTTTATGCAAAAAAGCATTCATTGCAGCTCTTAAAACCTGTTCACGATCGAACTCAGCATTTCTCATCGTGATCACTCACTGTATGGCTAAATATGTTTACATATGATAATCAATCTTGAATGATTATTCAAAAACAAAAGTTGAACAGTTATTCGAACAAGAGTATCTTGAACGAACATTCAAGAACTAAGGAGTTACTGTGACTGACAATTTATTTGATTCGTTCTCACTCAATGACACGATTGAACTAAAAAACCGTATTTTAATGGCACCATTAACGCGTTGTATGGCTGATAAAAACTTAGTGCCTACTGACTTAATGGCACAATACTATGGTCGTCGTGCAGACGCAGGCTTAATTATTTCAGAAGCAGCTATTATTCGTCCTGATGGTCAAGGCTACCCGAATACCCCTGGCTTATTTAATCCAGCACAGGTTGATGGCTGGAAAAAAGTAACTCACGCCGTGCATGAGAATGGTGGCAAAATATTTGCTCAGTTATGGCATACAGGTAGAGTCGCGCACTCTCATTTTTCTGGTGAACCCACCGTTGCACCGTCTGCCATTGCTAAAGAAGGTACGGTCGCAAGAATGCGAGAATTAAGCTACGAAGTACCAAAAGCAGTAGATCACCAAGAAATTGCCCAACTTATTACTGATTATGTCAATGCGGCAAAAAACGCCATTGATGCAGGGTTTGACGGTATTGAAATTCATGGTGCTAACGGTTATTTAATTGACCAATTTTTACATCATGATACCAACCGTCGTGACGATGAGTTTGGTGGCACACCAGAAAATATGGTGCGTTTTCCGTTAGCAGTAGTTGATGCCATTACTGAAGCAATAGGTAATGAAAGAACCGCCCTACGTGTTAGCCCAGGGGCTTATGTTAATTTAGCGGGTGATGATAGAGACAGACAAGTATTTGATTACCTGTTACCTGAACTTGAAAAAAGAAATCTAGCTTATCTACACATTGGTATTTTTGATGACTCGCAAGAGTTTGCCTACTTAAACGGTACTGCCTCAAGTTACGTTAGAGCACACTATAAAAATACATTAGTCGGTGTTGGTAGTTATACCGCTGAATCAGCGAGCCAAGCTATTGAAGCAAATAAATTCGATTTAATTGCCATTGGCCGCCCATTCATTGCAAACCCTGACTATGTAAACAAAGTGAAGAATAAAGAAGCCTTGGTAGAGTACTCTGAAGAAATGCTCACCTCTTTAGTGTAATACCTAGCGATAAGCAGGCTTTTCCCACCTGCTTATCGCTTTTAACATTTCTACAGTGAGAGGGCTTATGCTATTTCTGCTAACCCTAAACGCAGCACCTTAATAAATTCATCGGCGTTCGCTTTACTAAACGCTAACGGCGGCTTAATTTTAAGGATATTGTAATAGCGACCTTCCGTGCTCAGTAATATTTGATGACCTTTAAAGAATTCCACTAACGCAGAGGTTTTCTCCGTTGCAGGGACTTTAGAAGCTCTATCTTCAACTAGCTCAACACCGATAAACAATCCTAAACCTCGCACATCACCAATAAGGTCAAACTCTTGCTGTACCTCACGTAATTGCGTCATAAAGTATTCACCTGTTTCAAGGGCGTGCTGTTGCAAGTTTTCTTGTTGAATAACATCTAAAACGGCACTGCCAATAGCGCATGACACCGGGTTTCCACCAAAGGTGTTAAAATATTCCATGCCATTAACAAAAGCATCAGCAATCGCCTGCGTAGTGATTACTGCCGCCATAGGGTGGCCATTGCCTATAGGTTTACCTAAGGTAACAATATCTGGCACAACCTCTTGAGTTTCAAAGGCCCACATATGACGACCAACACGACCAAAACCCACTTGCACTTCATCGGCAATACATACACCACCTGCCGCTCTTACCTGTTTATAGACTTGTGTTAGGTAGCCATCAGGCATAATAATTTGCCCAGCAACTCCTTGTAAAGATTCACAAATAAAGGCACTTGGCTTTTTGTTTTGCTGCTCAATAGCAGAAAGCGCTGTCGCTACGCTATCAGCATATGCTTTACTCGTTTCAACAGTATTGCCTTGATAAATACCACGATAAGGATCAGGTAATTCAACCTTGTGTACATAAGGAGCAGCGCCTGCACCACCTGGGCCATCAAATTTATATGGGCTGGCTTCAATGCAGGCATTGGTATTGCCATGATACGCACCATCAACTACCAGCAGTTCTGTGCCTTGGGTATAATTTTTCGCTAATCTAAAGGCTAATTCATTAGCTTCACTACCTGAATTAACCAACATACAAACCGATAATTCATCAGGCATAGTTGCTAATAA
This sequence comes from Colwellia sp. RSH04, assembly GCF_003545765.1. Taxonomy (GTDB): domain Bacteria; phylum Pseudomonadota; class Gammaproteobacteria; order Enterobacterales; family Alteromonadaceae; genus Colwellia. The sequence continues at coordinate 63,644 of NZ_QXIO01000004.1, forward strand.
CTTTTCAGCGAAATTAACAATATTGTCATGCAAATAGCGGGTATTTGTATTGAGTTTTGCCATTTGTTGCTGCCCTGCGGCGACCACTTTGGGATGACAATGACCAACATGACAGACATTATTCACCATATCTAAATAACGTTTACCATGCTCATCGAATAAGTAAGCCCCTTGCCCTCGAACAATTTTTAACGGTTCTTGGTAGCTTAAGCTTAAGGTTTTACCTAAATGCCTCTTTCGAAATTGGGTAATCTCTGTCTTACTTTGCCCTGAATCAACCGATAAACCACAAGCATGACGAAGTTGGCAATAAACCGCAAAATTGTTTTGTTCTTGCAATTGCGTTAGTAGCTGCCAAGCAGGTTTAACTGATACTAAAAGATATTCATTATCTGGCTGAGCTTTTATTGCTTGAGCAGAATTGCAAACGCTCACACATAATCTTAAGGCAATAAGTGAGTACAGTACTTCTAACTCAGCATCAGATAGTGGGGTGTGATGATGATAGCTCGCAACAATCTCTTTAAGTGTATCAATAGGGCGCTCTTGCCCCATCAGTGCATAAGCACAGGTAATGGCTAAATCATTAATAACATGGCTATAAACCATATCACCAAAATCAATTAGCCCAGTGATTGTACTCGGCTGATTAACCTCATCGATAAGTAAATTATAATCGTTAGCATCATTATGTATCACTGCTTTTGAACATTGCGCTAACAATGGTAATGTTTTAGCTTGATAGTCTGCTAGAAAAGATTCAACGATACCTTGCTGCTTATCGTTTAAGTGTGCTTTTTTTTCTAGACACACAGAATATCCTTGCGCTAAATCCCATTCCAAATAGCGATGAGCGCCAGCGTGATTAAAATCATTAAGTCCTTGGTTGACTTGCGCCATAAACTGCCCCAACGACTTCCATAATAAAGAATTATGTCGCGAAGGTGCTGCATCAGCATAAAAGCTGCCGGGTAAAAATGACAATACCCTTAAATAAAATACATGACCTTGCTCGTCACTGATCTCTGTAATGGTTTGCTGAGTATTGCTCTCAATAGGGTGAGGTACGGCGAGTTGTTTCGCACTCAAGTGCTTCATCGCCGCATTTTGCATGGCTAACTCAGTTTTACTTTCAGCCGTATTTGCTATTTTAACAATATATTGATTATCTTGTGCGGTCAGTAAAATATTCTGGTCACAATACCCCGGTAAAGCTTTTATTTTCCCTGAAAGCTGATAGTGCTGATTTAATAACGTTAAAACCTTTTCTTCTGAAAAACTTGGCGTTACTGCTATTTGTTCACTCATTTTCTGCTCTCCACTTCACGCGCTAACTGCCCTAAATCATCATGCTTGCTAAAAGGTACCATGGTAAAACGGTATTGATAACTCTTTGCTGGAATACGATATTGTGGGTGAACTAATCGACCCCATGATGTATCTCCACCCACGCCCATTTGTTTGTGATCAATATTCACGGTAGTTAAATCGCGCATTATCAACTCTGCACCATGTTTAGTGGTTACAGGGACCAAACCCGAAGCAGAGGCACTACCATCGCCACTCACAAAATCAATATCTTGTTGAAGATATGGCCACGCACTTGCGTTCAAGGGTTGCTCACCAATAGCTAATAAACCATGACCTTGCTGGTTTTCTAATGCAATCCATCTTACGTCAGTTTTATTGGCATTTTCTTGTGGCCTTGAATAATGATGAATTTGCTCTTTCACTGGCATTTTATATAAGCCAATAGCTGCTGCTGTTTTTCTATCAGCATAGTTTTCTTGTGGCCCACGACCGAACCAGCGCACAAACTGAAACTCTCCTGGCATCACTAACTGCATACCAACACGAGGGATATCAGGTAATTCTTGCCCTTGTTCAAGGTTAAGCGCACTCGTAACATCAACCGTACCAAGAGGTGAAATATCGTAGCTAACTTGGTAAGTGCCTTTAAACAGCGAGCTTTTATACGATGCTTGCACTCTAATGCTTTCAAGGTTTTTCTTATCAACAGTCATGGTAGATAAACTTGATAAAGTAAAGCTAGCCGCTGCTTGCTGCCAAAGTTTAGCGCGATTTTGTAAATTATTACCTAAATCATTATCAGTAGGTGCTCGCCATAAATTTACTTTTAATGGCTCACTCACTAGCGGTGAAACTAATGAGTTTCCTTGATAGTTAAATTGCGTTAACCAACCTGTCTTTTGATCAAATGACAATGAAATCACATTGTTTTCTATGGTAATAACACCATCACGTTCGCTTTTACTCAAGGTATCTGTGCTGGTTAGTTGTTTTACCTCTGCAGCAACTTTACTCACTGGCATCTGAAACTGTTCAAATGCAATTTCATGGCCTTGCGCCAATAAAGGCTGTGGCTTATTAACTTTTATCGATAAGGTAATAAAGTATTCTTTATCACTTTGCTTAGGTAAATGGCTTAGCACTGTCGGTAATTGAATATCTTTTGCAAAACCTGCTTTAATACTCGGCATTACTTGGTGACCTTTAGCAATGGTTTTGCCATCAGCTTCAAGAACCCAGTGCAGGTCGTACTGTTCAAGGTTTGAGAAAGCAAACTTATTCAAAATAGAAAATTGTGCTTTTGCTAAGTTTTTTGCTGTAAATTTAGCAGGTTGATACACCTTTTTCACTTCATATAAATGAGGATGTGGTACACGGTTAGGATCAACCAAGCCATTATTTAAGAAGTTACCATCGCTGGGTAAATCGGGATGAAAATCTTTGCCATATGCCCAATATTTCACGCCTTGTTCGTTCGTATACTCTAACGACTGGTCAACCCAATCCCAAATAAAGCCACCTTGAAGTACATCATGCTTCTCAATCACATCCCAATAGTCTTGCAGGTTACCGACTGAATTCCCCATTGCGTGAGCATACTCAATCATAATGCCTGGGCGGTGTGGATTTGATTTCGCATATTTCTCTAGTCGTTCTATTGATGGATACATAGGCGCAAAAATATCAGTGTAATGCTCCTCGCCTGCAGGTTCATATTGTACTGGGCGACTCTCGTCATGCTCTTTCAACCACTGATAAGTCGCTTCAAATACTTTTCCTTCGCCCGCTTCATTACCTAACGACCAAATAATAATTGAGGGATGATTTTTATCACGCTCAAACATATTTCTTGTTCTATCGATATGAGCAGGTATCCAACTTTCTTCATTACCGATTTGTGTTTTCTTATCAATTGCTAAAGGGTGTGATTCAATGTTCGCTTCATCAATGACATATAAGCCATACTTATCTGTTAAGTCATACCAATAAGGGTCGTTAGGGTAATGACTAGATCGCACCGCATTAATATTAAATTGTTTCATCAACTTAATATCTTTTTCCATTAGTGCTTTACTAACCACATGCCCGCGTGTTGGCGATGTTTCATGACGGTCAACACCGCGAATATAAATCGCTTTGCCGTTTACGGTAAGTTGGCTATTTACTATCTCAATATGCCTAAAACCAATATCATCTTTAATAACTTCTAAGACTTTGTTGTCTTGATCTTTTAGCTCAATTAATAGGGTGTATAAATTCGGCGTTTCTGCACTCCATAACCTAGGTTGTGCAAACGAACCAGATAACTGCACTACAGCATTGCTTTTTTGATTAACTTTTAATGCTTTTTCTCCCTGAATAACCACTTGCATATGGTTCTTAGGGTCAAGTAGTTGATAAGCAACGTTAACTGCTTTGCTTTTCCGTTTATCAGCATTATTAATAGAAACTTCCAGTTCAAAGTTCGCCTGATTGAAATCCTTATTTAATTGCGGTTTAGCATGGAAATCAGCGATATGCTGCAGTTCTCTTGCATATAAATACACATCACGTTCAATACCTGAAATCCTTAACATATCTTGGCTTTCAAGGTAACTGGCATCGGTCCAACGACGAATTTGAAACGCCAATAAGTTTTCATCGTTATGTACGTAAGGTGTTAAATCAAATTCAGCAGGTGTTTTTGAATCTTGACTAAAACCCACTTTTTCGCCGTTAAGCCATACATCTAATGATGATTTTGCCGCACCTACATGCAGTATTACCTGCTTACCTTGCCAATGTTTTGGTAAAGTAAAAGGTTTCCGATATGAACCTATGGGATTGTAATCTGTCGGTGCATCTGGCCACGTTGTTGTGAACGGAAAGCGCTCGTCTAAATAAATAGGATAGCCAAAGCCTTCAACTTCCCAATTCCCCGGAACAGGAATTTGCGACCAACTTGAATCATCAAAACTATTTAACTGAAACCCCACAGGCTTATCTTTTGGTGAACGCTGCCAGTTAAACTGCCACAAGCCATTAAGTAACATGAAGTTGCTGCTCTGCTCTTTATTATCAAGCAGCGCTTCATGCGAGTTTTTAAAAGGAAATAAACTCGCATGGGGTGCTAATTTGTTAATAGCAAAAACAGTATGATCTTGCCATGGCTCTCTTACTTCTTTAGCAGACATAGATGAGGCAAAAAGAGTGACGCCAAGGGTAAAACATATTAAACTAACCTTCATGAAAAACACCATACATTATACAATAGTATTTATAATACAAAATAGACCTCTCCTAGTTCAAGTTTTTCATGATAATTATTAAGAGTTATCTATATTACTTTAATCTATTTCAGTAAAATAACTCTCTTAGCAATGGTATGGTTTTATTATTCAACATAGCAATTACGCTATATATTAGAGATTGATTTTATGGAAATATCACATCGAAATTTAACCCAGCAACTTACCCATGAGCTCGGTGAAGCCATTCTTCAAGGCAAGTATAATGAGTTCAAAAAACTCCCTTCAGAGGCTGATATTTCTATTGAATATGACGTGAGCAGAACGGCAACACGTGAAGCCATTAAAATGCTAACGGCAAAAGGGCTCATTAGTTCTAGGCCTAGACAAGGCATAAAATTAAAAGACATTAAAAGCTGGAACTTATTTGATACCGACGTATTACGCTGGATTTTACTGGGTAAGCCTGATTTGTATATGCTTAGACACTTCTTACAACTACGATTAGCGATAGAGCCTGAAGCTGCATCGCTTGCGGCACGTTTTGCTACTACCGATGAATTAGCACAGATTGAACGTAGCTTAGCTTCTATGAAATTTAATCAAGCTGGATACGAAGATAGCCACCAAGGCGATATAGACTTTCACAAAAGTATTTTATTCGCCAGTAACAACCCTTTTTTCGTGCAGTTAACTACCTTTATTGAAACGGCACTGAAAGTAAATTTACTTTTTACAAACAGGGCTGAAGCAGTTAGTGAAGCTGAATACCAAGCACATGTTGAGATTTTCAACTTAATTAAAGCAGGCAATGCACAAGGTGCGTTTGATGCCGCGATGAAAACTCAACGCGAAACACTTCGTTTAGTGGATGAAAAAATCGCTGAATTTAAATCAAAAAACCTGTAAAGCTAGTGAATTGTTAAAACCACAATTCTAACCATTTCAAACGATTAACTTATCTCTTAACCCGAGCTGAGGTTAATCTGAATACATTGTTGTTGCAACAAAAAAGCGAAACACAACCTTCATGGTTATATTTCGCTTAAAACGTTGTCAGCAGAAGCTTGAAAGGGCTAAACCTATTTTATCGCAACCGTATCTAACCAAGTATGGAAGTCGGCATCCATACTGATACCCCAGTCTTTCACGATTTTTTGATAACGTACATAATCACCACGGCGCACATGAAACAGCATTTCTTCCACTTTGTCGCGTTGCTCTTCCATCATGTAGCGCACAGCTAAGTAACCCCAGCGATATACTCTTGGCGTACTCCACGTTGCACCGCTGTTATTGAATAACTCACTTAACTGATACGTTTTTTCACCAGCAAGCTTTAAGGCAGCTGGATTATCGTCCATATGCGCAACATATTCACCTAAACCCTCGCCCCACCAAATTAAATAAGGCAGCTCAGGTGCAGGCTTAGGGCAGTATTCAGGCCCCGCGTGGTTATCATGTGGTGGAGAACAATAATCTCCGTACGTATTAAAACGGCCATCTAAGTAATGCACAAACTCATGGTTTAAATTCCATACGCTACCTTTTTTCAAGTAAGCAACATATTCTGCGCTGTTATTTTCTAGGTGCGGTAAGCCTTCTAAATACATGCCACCATTGTTTGATGGTACGTCAAAGTGATCGGTTACATATTTCACATAGTCATCGCGGCTAGCATAAATATTGGCACGTAATACATCATTGTTATCATGCAATACTGGCTTACCTCGACGATTAAATAATGTATGAAAACGCTCTTCTGTTTCAAGTAATAACTGACAAGAATCAATGATATTTTGCTCACTCATCCCTTGATGGCGCAGAACTAAGTTATCTGCACAGTAATGCACATTAGCTAATACTTCGTTAATTTGCTTTTCATTACGAACCCATGAAGGGATGAACACTTCACCATCTTTTACTACATTACCATAAGCCAGTTTTGCTTTACTGTAATCAACAGGGTTAACTGTTTCTGTCGTTGTTTGACATCCAGTAACAAGACCAACAGCGAATAAACCGCTAAGTATTTTTTTGTTCATTATTATTCTCCAATCTCTAAGTTAAACCACCTTGCCACGGTTCAAATCATACAACAAGCGCTCGCACGTATAAAGTATGCAAAACAGATAAGTAAGCAAAACAGATAAGTAAGCAGAAATATGAGATGAATGGCGGTAAATCAACTCAACTCTAAAAATAGAATTTACCGTTGACTCAATTAAGAACTGATTTTGGAAGTGCCACCACTGCGACATAGAAAGATAAAATAAAAATGTCAGTTCTTTAGCCAATTGCAGACATTAGCTTTTGTGAATCCATAATGATATTCAGGGCAGTATTAACCGAAAGTTACTGCTCGTGTGTGGGGCTGGTTTAAGCTCATTGCTGCCGTTGATATTAGGTTATTGAATGTTAATTATAGGCCATAGTGGACATTGACAATTTAACAGTATTGATTCTATAACTCTTCACTTTCAACTCTCTTTAAGAATAAGAAATCTTACCTGACTAAAAATATTTTTTAAAATTTGGAATAAAATTGCAACTTAAATCGTTATAGTAATATCAATAATTATTAACAAGGAATATCAGGGAATGGGCAGCGTATTGGCTGACATAACACAAGGTGCATTTAAGCTAGCTTTGCAGTTAGTTAAGCAGCCTGCTGAAGCACATGACATTTTACAAGATGCCGCAATCATAGCTCTTTCTCATCCAGCAGCCCCACACCCGAACAGTGGCGGGTTTAAACCTTGGTTTTATAAAGTTGTTCGTAACAAATCGATTGATTCTCTCCGCAAAGTGAAACGTTCTGAAGGAGAACCTTTTATTGAAGAAGTTGTACCTGACCAAGTTCAACATTGTCCTCAGCGTATTTTGGAAAATGCTCAAACTCAGCAATACATTAAAGCTGCTTTAGAGGAATTACCGCTACAGCAAAGGGAAATTATTGTTTTAAAAGACTTCCACGGTTTGTCTTATCAAGATATTGCAAATGTTTTAGATATTCCGAAAGGCTCGGTTATGTCACGACTCCACCGAGCCAGATGTGCTTTAAAATTAAAACTTATGCCAATAGTAGAGGAGTAGAGTGATGCACCAATCTAACAATTGCCAGCAGTTTTCTGAGCTAATTACTGGCTATCTCGATGGAGAGTTAACTCAGCAAGATAGCCAACGAGTAAGTTTGCATCTTCAAAGTTGTGAAACATGTAAATCCTCATTTGAAGAATTACAAGCAATGCAAAAACTGATCAAACAATCTAAGTATCAAAATATGGATGAAAGCCAACTGGAGCATATCGTAAATGACCTAACTTCAAAGAAATTAGAGCTAATTAGTTGGGTAGCCATAGTGTCAGGCTTTGTGTTTGTATTGGTTTTAGCTGGATATGAATTTTGGATTGATACCAGCCTTTCTGGTTTTGAGAAGTTTACCGTCGGTTTACTAATCGCAGGAGGGGTTGGGTTGTTTCTATCTGTCTTAAGACAACGATTAAAAAATAGAAAAAATGATAAATATAAGGGAGTTAAGTTATGAATCATATTTTAGTCTTTACCAGTGAACAGGTAGCTGGCAAGCAAATATCGCAGCACTTAGGGTTAGTTCGTGGCAATGTAATTCGCTCACGACATTTAGGCAAAGATATACTCGCTGTGTTTCGCATGATTATAGGTGGTGAAATATCAGAATACACAAAACTAATGGCAGAAAGTCGAGAGCAAGCCATAGACCGTATGGTAGATGAAGCAAGAGAGTTAGGCGCAGATGCTATTGTCGATGTTCGATTTACAACATCAATGATAGCAAGGGGAGCGGCAGAATTATTGGTATTTGGAACGGCGGTTAAGTTTGAAGCTAATAATTAACACTTCACATAAATTGACACTTGGAATTAGCGACAAATCGTTTTTTATTTAAAAGGAAATTCACTTAATGATAAATGCCTTATTAGTAAGTAATCGTAAACTATTTTTCACCCTTAGCTTTCTAGGTTTTGTAGGTGTGTGGTCAATACTGGCATTTATACCAATGTTATTGGAAGTGACTTTAATACAAGATATCCCATTGACTGTTTCTCAACTGCAATTAGTGAGTGCACTACAAACAGGTTTAATGGTTGTATTAATGTCTTGGTTAGGTTGTAAATTTGCCAATCGAGTTAACCTTCATGCACCTATTATTGAAGCAGTATTAAACAAAAAAAACTTCCAGCACAAGTTAATAAAAGCTATCCAACCAACTTTAGTAGGGGGAGTCCTAGGCGGTCTGTTAATGGTCGCTTTTAGCTTTATTTCAATGCCATACTTACCTGTTGAGTTTGTAAAAATTGGCGAGCAGCTCAATCCGTCTTGGTATACTCGACTATTGTATGGCGGCATCACCGAAGAAATACTAATCCGTTGGGGGATGATGTCTTTGCTGGTGTGGTTAATGTACAAATTTATTCAAAAAAACAATGAAGAAGTGAGTTCTAAATATTTCATAATTGCTATTGTTATTACATCCATGTTATTTGGCATTGGACACCTACCTGTCATCAACTTATTAGGCGCAGAAATGACTGTAGGGCTGGTAAGCTACATTATAATAGCTAACAGTTTATTTGGCTTTATTGCTGGATGGCTGTTTTGGAAATATGGCTTAGAGTCTGCCATTGCCGCTCATATGATTGCCCACATAGTGATGATGTCCGTTAGTTTATTGGGATAAAGCAATGGTCAAAAAGAAGGTGATTGTAGAAACCTTGATATTTTGGATAATACTTACCGATGAATGTCCGCTTTGTCGAGGAGCGACCTCTTTGATTTAACACTTCTACGACCGCTTTGGTGGCTTAGTTGTCTATCAGAGTGAAGGTAGATCAAAATACTGCAAACAGATCAAAAAGCTATTGGTGTTAACTTCCGCTTTCGTATCACAGCAGTTTTTAGTTATAAATTTCCAATGTGTTTATTATTGGCTATAAGGTTTAGTTAAACTCCCCATTTAATTTGAATCAGATTTAGCTTTATCTACTAAAACTAAATCCAAGAGTGTAATTAAACTATTTCTTAACTTGAAGTCACAGGATGCTCAACAAGACTGAAGCTTGCATCATCGTCACCATGAACGTAAACATCACAGCTTTTCCAAGATTTTGGTAAAGTCCAAGTACTGTTTTCTTTTACATCATAGATATGGCGTTTATTAGCGCAACGCACATCTAACGAATCAATATTGCCTTTTATATCAACAAGCGAAAATTCATGCCTAACCAGCGACGCTGACCAAAAATCTTGTTTGATATTACCTTGTCGAATTATATTTTTATCACCAGAGATAACATTTTCAACTTTGGCAAGCACTTCATCTAAGTGCTTCATATATGGCTTAGCTTCATCCATTTTTGCTATCTTGCTATAAGTATCAAACGCAGCTCGATATTTACTTAATTCAACTTCTAAAACAAAAACCTGATAAAGAGTTGATAACTGTTGTTCTTTACTTGCTAAACGTGTCGACGCTTTCGCTACTTTTCTTAAATGATTTAATTGTTGCTTTTTATTGCCCTGAATTTTTTGATACTCGGCAATGAGCAAATGTAGATAATTATATTCAGAGAGGTGCATCGAAACATTTTTCTTGATTGATGCGACCTGTTCATTAAATTCCTTAAAATCTTTATTCTCAAGCGCCTCTTTAGCCTTTTTGTACTTACCTTTAAATCGCCTTGTAACACCAAGAGTGCCATCACTACCCATTGTAAAATCTAGCTGTACCATATTTACACACTGCTCAATGGGCTTGCCATTTTCTATAGCGGGTTTATATTTCCAACGCTTCACTGCTTTTTTAGCGGCTTTAGCAAAATCTTTACTGCCTGAAGTGTCCTTAACAATAATGTCATTCACTTCCCCTTCTTCATCAATAACAAAGCTCACTACCGCCCAACCTTCTCGCCCCTGACGTGCTGCATTAACAGGATATCTAGGGTGCACGCGTTCAATAGGCTCAGGTGCAATACGTGTCGCTAGCAGTTGCGATAATTCATCTGGAGCTTTTTGCAACTGAGCTAACTTTTCTTGAGCTGCTTTGTCCTTAATACATGCATAAGCAGGGTTACTGAGTATGAAAAGTGACAATGCACACGATAATGATGTAATAAAGGTCATTAGTTTAGACATAGAAATCCTTTTTCTATTTAGAATTATAGGTACTTAGAAGTTTTAATTTTGGGATTATTCTATATGGACAAAGCAAAAAAAACCAGTAACTTAAAATTAAGTCACTGGTTTTTATAAACACTTATTTTAGTTAAGTATTACTTCTTTTTCTTAACCGCTTTTGGGTTAGGTAAATCAGTAATTGAACCTTCAAAAATTTCTGCTGCTAAACCAATTGATTCGTTCAATGTAGGGTGAGCATGAACCGTTAATGCAACGTCTTCTGCATCTGCGCCCATTTCAACGGCTAAACAGATTTCACCCAGCATTTCACCAGCATTGATACCAACAATTGCACCACCTAAAACACGGCCAGTTTCTTTTTCAAAGATTAGCTTAGTTTTACCTTCAGTACGTGCAGAGGCAATTGCACGACCAGATGCAGCCCATGGGAAGTTAGCAACTTCAATATTCAAACCTTCTTCTTTTGCTTGTGCTTCCGTAACACCAACCCAAGCCATTTCTGGATCAGTATAGGCAATTGAAGGGATACAACGTGGATCGAACTCATGCTTCTTACCAGAGATAACTTCAGCAGCACAATGTGCTTCATGTACTGCTTTATGAGCAAGCATTGGTTGGCCAACAACATCACCAATAGCAAAAATATGCGGCACGTTAGTACGCATTTCTTTAGACACATTAATGAAACCACGCTCATCAACATTGACACCCGCTTTATCAGCAGCAACTAAGTGTCCGTTTGGCTTACGACCCACAGCAACTAAAATTTTGTCGTAACGTACTTGCTCTGTTGGTGCTTTTTTACCTTCAAACGTTACGTATAAACCATCATCTTTTGCTTCAACAGCAACAACCTTAGTAGACAACATAATGTTGAATTTCTTCTTGTTGTAGTTGTTGTAAACACGCACAATGTCTTTGTCTGCTGCAGGCACTAATTGATCTGCAAACTCAACAACAGAAACATTTGAACCAAGTGCCGAGTAAACTGTACCCATTTCTAAACCGATGATACCGCCACCAAGTACTAACATTTCTTCAGGAACGTCTTGAAGCTCTAATGCACCTGTTGAATCAATAACACGTGGGTCATCATTTGGAATGAATGGTAAATCAATTACCGACGAACCACAGGCAATAATAGCATTATCAAAAGTAATCGTTGTTTTGCCGTCGCTGCCTTCAACTTCAACGGTTTTGTCTGAAGTGAATTTACCGTAACCTGTTACTGTTTTCACTTTACGTGCTTTAGACATTCCGCCTAAACCACCCGTTAATTGACCAATAACGTCTTCTTTCCAGCTACGGATTTTATCTAAATCTATTTCTGGCTTACCAAAAGTAACACCGTGAGATGCCATTGCAGCTGCATCATCAATCACTTTAGCTACGTGTAATAACGCTTTTGATGGGATACAACCCACGTTTAAACATACACCGCCTAGTGTTTCGCGACTTTCAACTAATACGACATCTAAGCCTAAATCAGCGGCACGGAATGCTGCTGAATAACCACCAGGACCTGCACCTAAAACTACTACTTGAGTTTTAATTTCGTTACTCATGCTAACCTCAAATTAAATTTTTATTATGGTAATAATCATAGCGAGCATTACCACGAACTTGTTGTTTATTACTTTACTAGTAAAGAATTATTATTGTTGGCGATTTTACTCTTTGCCAAGGTAAATCGCCAACCTTTATTCACCACTGCCGACTAAAGTCGCACAATTGTTGATTTGTTTTACTGTTACAGTACTAAAGAATTAACTTACGGATATCTGACATCACACCAGCTAAGTGCACCGTAAAGCGTGCTGCAAGTGCACCATCAATAACTCTATGATCATACGACATAGATAATGGTAACATCAGTTTAGGTTCAAATTCTTTACCGTTCCACTTAGGTTTCATTTCTGATTTAGACACTCCTAAGATCGCCACTTCTGGTGCATTAACAATTGGTGTAAACGCTGTTCCACCAATGCCGCCTAGGCTAGAAATAGTAAAACAACCACCTTGCATATCAGCGGCTTTTAACTTGCCTTCACGTGCTTTAATGCTGATTTCTAGTAATTCACGTGATAATTCATGAATACCTTTTTTATCAACATCACGCACAACGGGTACAACTAAACCGTTTGGCGTATCAACGGCAACACCAATGTGGATGTATTTTTTCAATATTAAGCTTTCACCGTCTTCACTCAAACTAGAGTTAAACGTTGGAAATGCACGTAAAGCGTCTGCTGCTGCTTTTAAGATAAACACTAAAGGTGTAATTTTAAAACCAAGCTTTTGTTTTTCACAAACGACATTCTGCTCTTTACGGAATGCTTCTACGTTGGTGATATCGGCTTCGTCAAATTGGGTAACGTGTGGAATGGTTACCCAGTTACGATGCAAGAATGGACCCGATATTTTTTGAATACGAGACAGCGCTTTGGTTTCAATCTCACCAAATTTAGCAAAATCTATTGCTTTAGCACTCACTACCTGCAAACCACCTTCGCCAGCGCCAACAGAACTACCGGCATTGGCTTTAGGGCGCGAAAGCTCATATTTCACGTAAGATTGTACATCTTCTTTTAAAATGCGCCCTTTGTTACCTGTACCTTTAACTAAAGTTAAATCAACACCAAATTCGCGTGCTAAACGGCGAATTGAAGGTGACGAATAAATAGTACCTTTTGCCGTTGAACCTGCTTGTGGGTGATGCGGTACAGGTGCTGCTTTAACTGGCTTAGCTGCAGGAGCTGCTGGTGCAGGAGCCGCTACGGGTGCTGGTGTTGCAACAGGTGCAGCAGCTTCAACAGGTGCGCCACTGGTTGTTTCTAATTTAATAACAACTGAACCTTGCTTAACTTTATCACCAACTTTGATGAAAACTTCTTTTACGGTACCGGCATCTGTAGATGGTACGTCCATAGTGGCTTTGTCAGTTTCTAAGGTAATTAGGCCATCTTCAGCTTCAATGACATCACCAACATTAACTAACACATCGATTACATCAACTTCACCGTCTTCACCAATATCAGGTACCGCAACATCAATCACGGCTGAGGCACTTGCACCAGGAGTTGGCGTTGCAACTGGTGCTGGCTCAGCAGCGGGTGCCTCTTCTACAACAGGTGCAGCTGGTGCTTCAGCTGGCGCAGCATCACTTGCTGCATCAGCATTATCAGCGGCAGCACTGATTTCACCAATCACATCGCCTTCTTTAATTTTATCACCTACCGCAACAGTAAGGCTTGCTAAAGTGCCTGCAAACGGTGCAGGTATATCCATTGACGCTTTATCAGTTTCAACGGTAACAATACCTTCATCGGCTTCTAATGCATCACCAACGGCAACACAAATTTCGATAACTTCAACTTCTTCGCCGCCAACATCAGGGACTAGGATTTTTTCAATATCAGACATTTCTCTTTTCCTTTTCTAGTCACAAATTAAGCGTAAAGTGGGTTAAGTTTTTCAGTGTCAATATTAAAGCGTTTAATTGCTTCAGTTACGACACTGCGCTCTACTTCACCACGGTTTGCTAATTCATATAAAGAGGCAACAACAACGTAATCTGCATTAACTTCAAAGTGAGTACGTAAGTTTGCACGGCTATCACTTCGACCAAAACCATCAGTACCTAAACAACGATATTCAGTATCTAGGTATGCGCGAACTTGGTCTGAGTAGTTCTTGATGTAATCGGTTGCTGCAATAGCAGGCCCTGCTTCTTTAGTGATAACTTGTGCAATGTAAGGCACACGTTGCTCACTTTCAGGGTGAAGCATGTTCCAACGCGTTACGTCTTGACCATCTCGACCTAATTCATTGAATGAAGTCACTGAGTAAACGTCACTTGATACGTTGTAGTCATCGGCTAAGATTTGCGCTGCTTGGCGTACTTTTTCTAAAATTGTACCTGAGCCCATTAACTGAACATTAGCTATCGCTTTCTTCGGCGCAACTTGTTCAAGTTGGTAAATACCTTTGATGATTTCATCAGTGATATCTTTTTTCTCTGGTAAGGCAGGGTGCTGATAGTTTTCATTCATTAATGTTAAGTAGAAGAATATATTTTCATTCTGCTCGTACATACGACGAAGACCTTCACGCACAATAACTGCAATCTCGTAACCGTAAGTTGGGTCGTAAGTTACACAATTAGGGATTAAACCTGCTTGTACATGTGAATGACCATCTTGATGTTGTAATCCTTCACCATTAAGCGTTGTACGGCCCGCAGTAGCACCTAATAAGAAACCACGTGCTTGGCTATCGCCAGCAGCCCACGCTAAATCACCAACACGTTGGAAACCAAACATTGAGTAGTAAATATAAAATGGAATGGTCGTCGCATCACACGTTGAGTATGACGTACCCGAAGCAACCCAAGAAGCCATAGCACCTAGTTCGTTAATACCTTCTTGTAGTACTTGACCTTTTTTGTCTTCACGGTAGTAAGCGACTTGGTCAGCATCTTGAGGAACATATTTTTGTCCTTCATTAGCGTAAATACCTACTTGACGGAACAAGCCTTCCATACCAAAGGTACGTGCTTCATCTGGAATAATTGGCACGATACGCTTACCAATTTTCTTGTCTTTTAATAAGCTATTAAGTACACGAACAAAAGTCATTGTTGAAGAAACTTGACGATCGCCAGAGCCTTTTAAAATCGCATCAAATGATTTAAGCGGCGGGATTTCTAAAGATTCTTCTGCTTGTTCACGACGTGCTGGTAAAGAACCACCTAATGCTTCTCGACGTGCTTTCATGTATTTGTATTCTTCACTGTCTTCAGGGAACTTGAAGAAAGGTAAGTCAGCAATATCTTCATCACTTACTGGAATATTGAAACGATCACGATAATGTTTAATAGAGTCAACGTCCATTTTCTTAACATTATGTGCAATGTTTAACGCTTCACCTGAGGCACCTAAACCAAAACCTTTAACTGTTTTAGCTAAGATTACGGTTGGGCGACCTTTAGTTTTCATTGCTTTATCATAAGCCGCGTAAACTTTAACAGGATCGTGTCCACCACGGTTTAAACGCCAGATATCTGCATCAGACATGTTGGCAACCATCGCTTGTGTTTCAGGGTATTTATTGAAGAAGTTTTCGCGGGTATATTTACCGCCTTTCGCTTTACAGTTTTGGTATTCGCCATCAACCGTTTCGTTCATTAACTGTAATAACTTACCTGAAGTATCACGGGCTAATAACGCATCCCAGTATGAACCCCAAATTACTTTAGTTACTTCCCAGCCTGCGCCACGGAATGTACCTTCAAGCTCTTGAATAATTTTACCGTTACCACGAACAGGGCCATCAAGGCGCTGTAAGTTACAGTTAATAACGAAGGTTAAGTTATCTAAGCCTTCACGGGCAGCTAAACCAATAGCACCTAATGATTCTGGCTCATCACACTCACCGTCACCTAAGAACGCATAAACACGTTGGCCTGAACAATCTTTAATGCCACGATCGGTTAGGTACTTCAAAAAACGTGCGGTATAGATTGCTTGCAATGGACCTAAGCCCATTGAAACCGTTGGGAACTGCCAGAAGTCTTTCATTAAGTGAGGGTGTGGGTATGAAGATAAACCTTTACCATCACACTCTTGACGAAAGTTATCCATCTGCTCTTCTGTTAAACGGCCTTCCATGAAAGCACGGGCATAAATACCCGGAGAAATATGACCTTGAGAGAAAATAAAGTCGCCACCGTTTTCTGGTGTTGCGGCTTTAAAGAAGTGGTTAAAACCTACATCATATAATGTTGAAGAAGAAGCAAAGCTACCAATGTGACCACCTAGTTCTAAATCTTTTTTTGAAGCACGTAAGACTAAAACCAAAGCATTCCAACGAATAGCAGCACGGATGCGCGACTCTATCGTTTGGTCAGCTGGCATATGAGGCTCTTGCCCTGGAGGAATAGTATTTACATAAGCAGTTGTCGCATCAAAGGGTAAATGAGTACCACCACGGCGAGCTCGATCAATTAGCTGTTCTAATAAAAAATGAGCGCGCTCTGGGCCTTCATTTTCTAATACAGATTCCATTGACTCTAACCACTCTTGGGTTTCTATTGAATCTATATCGATATTTGGCAAATCTGACATATTATTTAATCTCCGATTGCTTTGTTCCTAATAACGAAGTTTTCTTCTGTATTAGTAATGAAAGCTGATTATGTTTAATTTTTAAAAATTTCTATTTAATTGATGATTAAAGATAGTTTGCTTTTCTATATTCGGTAGTAAATTATCGTTAATCTTCATTAATAAATTCGTTTTATTACTCACAGGAACGTTTTTCTATTTACCTGCGTTTAAATGCTAGTTGCTACATCCTTCTCATTGAACGTTCCATGCGACTATTCTCTTGTGTCATTTTTAATAGCACTTCTTCTATGAAGGCTAAATGGCGATGACTAGCGCCCCATGCTTTTTGTGGCTGACCACTTAAAATAGCGTCTAGTAGTCTTTTACGGTAATCAGTAATTTTGCTAAAAATATCAGGTCGTTTTGCTAATATCGTTAAATTTTGTTCAATATTATCAATTAGCAAATCTGACATGCTGCGCGCTAAGTGCAAAATAACCGCATTGTGAGAAGCGCCACATATCGCTAAGTAAAACTCAAATACTGCCGTTGCTTCTAAGCGAAAATCGTCTTCTAGTTGGCTATTACCAATATCATCATGCTTAGCTTGTATATGTTCAAAGTCGGTAGACGTGCCACGCATTGCGGCATAGTAAGATGCCATGCCTTCAATACCATGACGAAATTCTAATAAATCAAATTGTGATTCATTGCTGTTTGCCATTAATTCAAACAAAGGATCTGCAAAGCCACTTAAGATTTTCTCACTAACAAAAGTGCCGCCACCTTGCTTGCGAACCACTAAACCTTTAGCTTCTAACTTTTGAATGGCTTCACGTAATGATGGACGAGACACTTCGAATTGCACCGCTAATTCGCGCTCTGGTAGTAATTTTTCACCGGGCAGCAAGCTGCCTTCAATTATCATACCCTCTAATTGAGCCATAATAATATCAGCAAGTTTTTTCTGCTTAAGCGGCGCCTGTACTGCAGATTTTTTAGCTGTCATTCTCGGTGTCATTGTGTAACTCAACCAGTATTATTCAGTGTTACTGTGCTTAACTAATAAAATGCTAGACACAAAATTTAGCCCTTCATTTACCATAAATTATTTTGGTAAATTGGTATTACCATTGAAAAACTGGACAATAAAATAGCAAAAAAGAGGGTTAATGACAAGAGAATTTAGAGGATAGCCTGTGTTAGATCAAGGCAATTAATAGAGCGAAAGCTTCATACTGGCGTTTGATTTATTGCTAAGATAATAAAAAAACCATTGGTCTGACCAATGAAAAAGTCATTCAGGTTCGAGCTGAAATATTTTTTCTACAGGAACTTCAAAGTATAAGGCAAGCTTTAAGGCAATAACTACCGATGGAGTAAATCGTCCAGTTTCCACAGTACTAATAGTTTTTCTTGAAACGCCAATCGCATCAGCTAGTTGTTGCTGGGATATTCTTTGTTTACTGCGTAATTTAGCTATATTATTGTCTAGCACATTACTCATCGTTAGACCTTTGTAATAAATATAACACAGGTAATGCATAGCTAATAAAAATTAGCCCCATTGAATATTTTGCAAATAACTGAATACTAATACCTGAAAAAAAATCCTCAAAATATGGGTACGCTAAATAAATTACCATCAAGTAGATCCAAACGAAAGAAAAAGCATACCTAACGCCTTGACTGGCAACAAAATTTAAGTATTCATCTTCAAAGTTCCCATAAAAAACAGTAGTCTTATTTATACCCTCCATAGATTTTAATGCCTTGAAGAAACTACCAATTAAGAAAGTCATCACAATAGCACCAATAACTACACACAAGGGTTTTAACCAAGCGTAGATGATAAAGTTTGGTTCAATCGCAATGTATACCCATCCATAAGTAAAATATATACCTAGTATCAAACTTAAGAATGCATTGCGCTTTAAAAAAGTCTCTTCATTTACTGGTAGTGTACTCATATTACTTCCTTGTATTGTTTGAAAAAGTTAACTTTTAGTAACATTAAGATACCTTAAGCTCACAAATGATACCCTAAGGTATCATGGGTATACAAGTTATTTGAATACACGGTACATTCAAGGCATAAAAAAACCGCTAGAATGTCTAGCGGTTTTATAGTTAGTACAAACAGTGACGTTAGTTAATTTAGCACACCCGCTAGCGTGAAAACTGAGATAACAGCCAGTACCAGCAAGACATTACGCTTAGCTAAGCGTACAAGTAAACATGGCTCTGCTGTACAGTCATTCTCATTAACCATAATATCTTCTGACTTCTCTGCTACCTCAATCAATACTTTGTGAGCTGGTTTTTGAAAGTCTAACAAACTATCAAGCCAAGTAGGCATTGCTTTGGTGAAGTGACCTACGAACATATAACCAAAAGAGGTGATTCTTACAGGTAACCAGTCTAACCAAAACACGACATCGTGATGGTTTTGACAGCCCGTTTCAACATTGGGCGGGTTATTAACTTCGTGTTCTTCATCAAGAGGTTGCGATACAGTTTCAGCTTCTGATGCTTGTTCAGTGGCTTCATTACATTCGTCGAGCTTTTTCTTATTGTTTTCTTGCTCTATTACCGTGGTAATTAAGCGATAAAACACAACGCCAGCTGCACCAAATAAAACAAAGTGCAACATTATCGCAATGTAATAACGATAGTTTAACCAAATAAGTGCTTGTCCAAAGCCCATTTGCGGAAGGTTTTTATCTTGTAAAAGCTGCTTATGATGAAGCGCTGTTGTCGTTTCTTCACCACGAAAAGCTGACTGTAAATACTGCTTATAGCTTTCGCGAGTGCCTACACAACCAAAACAAATAATCAAAATAACTGTCGACAGAATCAAGTGCAATAAACCATTATCTACACTATTTAAAATAAAAGCGGTCAACAGTACAGGGAGCACAATAAACAGTATACGGCCAGCTGTGCTTGATTGTTTGTCTTTTAAACTATCTTGGCTATTAAAGAAGCCTTGATACCTTTTATAATAGTGATGAAAACACCACCATGGTGACGACAAAGAACGCTCAGCCGCCAAAGCGATTAGTAAACTTAATAAACTCATAGTACGGTGAATTCCACTCCTATTGCTTTTGTTGCAATGTATTTTATTGTTTTTCTGGTTGTATACTAGCTAATTGATGATGAAAGTGCGGCCAATTAAACGCTTCTCCAGGATCAGTTTTTCTACCTGGTGCAATATCACAATGACCAACAATATTATCCTTTGTTATCGCAGGATAAGTCTTCATTAAACTGGCAGCTATATTAGCAAGTTGTTGATATTGTGCCTGACAATAATCAATATTGTCAGTACCTTCAAGCTCTATTCCTATCGAAAAGTCATTACACCTATCTTGCCCTTTGAAGCAAGAAACGCCAGCATGCCATGCCTTATCATTAAAAGACACATATTGCGTGACACTGCCGTCTCGACGAATTAAGCAATGAGCAGATACTGTTACCCCTGCCAAATCGCAAAAACTCGGATGAGCGGTTACATCGATATTGCCCATAAATAAATCCGTAATATACGAACCACCAAACTCACCTGCGGGTAAAGAGATATTGTGAATTACCAATAAATTAATCTCTACACCTTGTTCGCGTGGCGTAAAGTGTGGCGATGAACACTGAGCAACGCCAGTTAACCAACCGTCTTTTATCTGCAAATTATTACAAAGTACATCTTTGTTGTTCTGTATTAACGTCATACAATAACAAGTAAATTAATCAATATTTCGCTTAGTATGACTGAAGATGACGCAACAAACAAAATAGGGAAGATATTTGTCTGGATTGCTTGGTTAATGGCCATTGCTTTACTGATGTTTTTCTTTCAAGAGGTATTAGACAAACAATTTAACCCTAATACATCGCCAGAAATGCGCTTAACGAGTAGTGGTAAAGCCGAAGTGGTACTTCAACAAAATAGACAAGGGCATTATTTAGCGCGCGGTGCGATTAACGAAATGCCTGTTACTTTTTTACTCGATACTGGCGCAACAGAACTTTCGATACCTGCACACATTGCTGATGATCTAGGTCTTCAAGGGCAAGGTGGGTTTAGAGTACAAACAGCCAATGGCAGCGTAACTGTATATAAAACTCAAGTTGAGCAATTGAGCTTAGGTAATATTATCCTTTATAATGTTGCCGCTCACATTAACCCTGCCATGAAAAGCAATGAAATTCTATTAGGCATGAGCGCCTTAAAAAGAGTAGAATTTCGCCAAACGGGTAAACAATTAATTTTACGGGAACAATAGCAAATGCTAACCACTCAGCTACAAGCGTTAAAAGAGGATATTCGCCATACAGTGTCATGGGCACTTAAAGAAGATTTAGGCGCAAGTGCTGAGCAATCAGCCAAAGCAGATCAAGATGTTACTGCTATGCTGATCCCTGAGAATGAACAGGCTGTTGCCACGGTAATTTCTCGTGAAGATTGCATTATTTGTGGTGTTGCTTGGGTGAATGAAGTGTTTGCTCAACTAGATGAATCTCTAGGCCATAGTGGCGACAAAGCAACTAAAATTACTTGGTTCGTTAATGACGGGGAAGCTGTTGAAGCCAATACAACTTTATTCGAACTTGAAGGTTATGCTCGTACCTTATTAACGGGTGAACGTGCTGCACTAAACTTTTTACAAACCTTATGTGGTACAGCCACTATTACTAGTCAATATGTTAAAGAGCTTGCTGGCAGTAATACTAAATTGTTAGACACCCGTAAAACCTTACCAGGATTACGTAGCGCGCAAAAATATGCCGTGTTATGTGGTGGAGGTGTTAACCATAGAATTGGCTTATTTGATGCCTTTTTAATTAAAGAAAACCATATTGCAGCCTGTGGTGGCATCGATAAAGCCATTGCCACAGCAAAAGCAAATCACAGTGATAAGACCGTTGAAGTAGAAGTTGAATCCTTAGATGAGTTATCACAAGCATTAACCGCAGGTGCAGATATCATTATGTTGGATAACTTTACCCCAACAATGATTGAACAAGCCGTTGCCGCTACGCGTGGTAAAGCCAAACTAGAAGTATCTGGTAATATGACCATTGAGATTTTGCGCGAATACGCAAAAGCAGGTGTAGATTTTATCTCTTCAGGTGCGTTAACTAAACACGTACTTGCGGTTGATTTATCTATGCGATTTAAATAATACACGGTTTATTCGATAACTCTCGCCCTATATCTAACAAGCGGTATTAACTTAATATCGCTTGTCCTGCTCGAATAATTTCCTGAGATAACGACTTATTAACCCCTTTCACCAATACCCAACTATGCCAATATAAATGTCTGATTAGTTGTTTATCTGGGCATAAATCAATAAGTTCGCCTGAATTAAGCTCTTGCTCTATTTGCAATTTAGGTAATAAGCAATAAGCCACCCCTGCTTTTGCTAAGCCAACAAAGGCTTCTGAAGACTTAACGGTATGACAATAGTACTCAGTCGCAGCCAATGTAAAGTGCTTAGCGATATAGGCGGTATGCATATCATCTTTGTGATCATAACTAATCGCTGGTGCCATTTTTAACGTTTTTTTCGACACCCCCTTTGAAAAGTATTTCTCTTTAAAACTCTTTGATGCGACTAAACAATATTCCATTTTCCCTAAGGTAAAAGATCGATAACCCTTCAATGGCTTTTCTTGGGTGCTAACGGCACCAATAGCCTCTCCAGAGCGCAATTTATCTAGGGTATTATTTTCATGCTCAATAATTATATTTAATTCAATTAGTTCTTGTTCAACAACCGGGGTAATCGCTCTAATAAACCAAGTTGCCAAACTATCAGCATTAACAGCTATCGCTATATTTAACGGTTTTAATGGCTTATCGGGTAACAAATTAGGTAATAACTCACTCTCTAATTGCTGTACCTTTTTATAATGGCTTAGTAATTTTTCTCCCGCCTTTGTTGGCATAATTGGCTGATTACGAATGAGTATTGGCTGTCCGACCGCTTCTTCTAGAGACTTAATACGCTGAGAAATAGCCGACTGACTTATAAAGAGTTTTTTAGCTGCTAACTCAAAGCTTTGATTTTCTATAATCGAATTTAATGCAGATAATAATTTGTAATCAAACATGACAACAACCTTCATAAGTTTTACTTATGATAGTTAAGATTTATTAATTATATTTATAACATAAAAAGGCGCAAACTTCGCTCATCTTAAAAACGAATTTTTAAACGGAGAGTGACGATGAGTTTATTAGTAATGACCAAAGGGTTTACTTTAGCATTAAGCATGATCATTCCAATTGGTAGTCAAAATTCTTTATTGTTAAATCAAGGAATTAATCGTAACCATCACTTAATGACCGCAAGCTTATTTGTGCTATATGATGTGATATTAATGTCACTTGGCATCTTTGGCGGCAGCTTGATTTTATCAAGTAGTGATTTGCTCTTTACCCTGCTCACATGGGGCGGTATCACCTTTTTACTCTGTTATGGCTGGATGTCATTTAAGTCGGCTTACCTTAGCACTGCATCAAATGCCGTATTAAGTGCTAAACACAAATCAGCGAAAGTTATTATCATGACGAGCTTAGTGGTAACTTTTTTAAATCCACACGCGTATATTGATACCGTTATGGTTATTGGTAGTGTTGGCGGACAATACCAAGGTGAAGCAAAACTAGCATTTTTAATCGGCACCATTTTAGCGTCGATGGTATGGTTTAGCTGTTTAGCGGTTGGTGCAGCCAAGTTTTCACATCATTTAAGCAAACCAAAAGTTAAGCGTGTTATTGATACCTTAATTGGCCTCGTTATGTGGGGTATTGCCTATTCATTACTAATGACATGGCTGGCGAGATAGTTATTTTAAATGGGGCCTGTTGTATTGTATAAAAAACCATTTTTAACTATGGTGTAATATTATTGATTAATAGGGAATTAAAATGAATCGAACTCATCTCTTTAAAAGCTGTGCTCTATTGTTTATTACTTCAATAGCTGTAGGTTGCTCTTCAACTAATGCACCAGAAGTTTCAGAAGACGGTTTAAACCTTAAGGTATCTACCCGCTCTACTATTGCTTATAAAAAGCCCGATATTGATTTTGCCGTTTATGACCAAGTACAAATTATGCCAAGTACCGTTGCTTTTAAGCAAAACTGGTTACGAGATTACAATCGAAATACTGCTACATTATCAGCAAGGGTTAAAGAAAGTGATGTGATAAAAATAAAGCAAGCGGTTGCTACAATGCTTGATGAAATTTTTATCGAAGAATTCAGCAAAGGCAAAGGATACTCTGTTGTCTCCACGCCAGCAGCAAACACATTATTAATAAAGCCTTCGATTGTTAATTTAGATGTTAATGCGCCCGATTTACCTTCTGCCTCAATATCAAGAACATATACTAGAGAATCAGGAGAAGCGACCTTGTTTTTAGAGATATATGATAGCGTTAGCGGTGAAATACTCGCTCGAGTATTAGATACGCAAGGTGGTAGAGACAATGGGTTTTATCAGTGGTCAAACCGAGTATCAAACCGAGCTGATGCTCGACGCATTATCAGAGGTTGGGCAAAAACATTAAGAACTAAATTTGATGAAGCACATGGTAAATAAATGTAAATATAAATATAAATAAATGATAGTGCTTTAATAAACGAAAGGCTGACATGTTAGATATACGTCAGCCTAATTGATTAATCAAAAAACTATTTTAATTTACTGACAAATGTTTGTCTAAATTTAGCCAGCTTAGGCGACACAACCGCCTGACAGTATTGGTTTTCAGGGTTATTATTAAAATATTCTTGGTGATAATCTTCACCACAGAAAAATTCACTGACTGGAGTTACTTGCGTCACAATAGGTTCTTCAAAACTATTCGCGGCTGACAATTCATCAATAATATTATTCGCTATTTCTTTTTGTTGTTCATCATAGACAAATATTTCAGAACGATACTGCGTGCCTATATCATTCCCTTGACGGTTTAATTGTGTCGGGTTGTGTAAGGTAAAAAATATTTCTATTATGTCTTGATAAGAAATAATGCTTGCATCGAATTCAAGCTTAACAACCTCCGCATGCCCTGTATCTCCTTTACATACCGCTTCATAACTTGGTGTACCTGTTGCTCCACCCATATAGCCTGACGTAGCATTAATAATACCTTTTAAACTGTTATACGCTGCCTCAATACACCAAAAGCAACCGCCTGCTAAAACTGCTTGTTCATAATTATTACTAGTTGATTGCTCTGTCATAGTGATCTCTTCTGTTACTTAAACTAACTCAATAAGCAAAGCATATATCACAGACGTTTAGACGTCTATAATTATTTTTCTGATCTTTATCAACTTTATGTTTTATCGATTACTTTGTTGTTAACCATTCGGGTAAGATAACCTAATAACTGACCTAAACTTCAAAGATACGCTGTTAATTTATGCCAAAATTTATTAGTAGGGCCAATCAAATTCAAGCTATTATTGCTTTGCGATCTGTTGCCATCACCATACAACTCTTACTTATTTTTTTCGTTAATTTGGTTTTACAGTATGAACTACCTTGGACCCCACTATTTAGTGTTATCGGGGTAGAAGTACTTTTCACCCTCATTAGTCGTGCTTATTATGCAAAACATCAACTAAGAGACGATAACTCCAGACAAAGAGCAGTGTTAATTCAAATTTGTGCCGATATTTTATTTTTATCGTTTTTACTGTTCTTTAGTGGCGGTGCAACAAATGCCTTTGTGTCACTGCTGCTAATACCTATAGCCATTGCCGCCGTTACATTAACACCTATATTACTGGCTATTGTAGCTTCTTTGGCTATTGCGTCTTACAGTGCTTTACTTTGGTTCTTGCCTATGAGCGTTATGCACGGCAACATGGAGGGGCACTTCATTGGCATGGGTATCAACTTCTTATTTTCAGCCTTAGTTGTTGCACTCGTTGTCGGTAAAATGGCAAGAAGCATCAACCAGCAAGAGCTTGCCATCGCAGCTTATCGTGAAGATTTATTAAAACAGGAACAAGTCACCTCTTTAGGTGTTGCTTCTGCTCAAGTTACTCATCAGTTAGCAACGCCTATAGCAACCGTACAATTACTTTCTGATGAATTAGCAGAAGATTTTCCTGATAACCCTGTAATAGAAGATATGCAAATACAACTGGCTCGATGCCGAGATAGCCTATCGGAATTTCGAGAGATGGTTTTTTCAATTAAAGAGCAAACCATCGCACCATTGAGCACCCAAGAGTTAATTGCTCAAATAAAAGAGAATATTGATGTTAATTACCCTGAAGTTATCCTTGAGTTAAACACCAAGGAGCAAGATAATGTCTTAGTTAAAGCTGATGCTGCACTATTACCCGCAATATTAAATTTGATAAATAATGCTATACGCGCCAGTAAAGCAAATAGCAGCCAAGCATTAAGTATTACCAGCCAACTTATTGATAATAATTGGCAGCTCATTATAAGGGATTATGGCTCAGGCTTTACCTTAGAAAAGCTTTCAGAGCTTGGTGTTCGCCCTGTTGATAGCGAGCAAGGGCTTGGCATGGCAGTGTTTTTAAGCCACGCCAGTTTAGAGCGATTAGGTGGTAAATTAACACTAACCAATCATCAAAAAGGTGGCGCTTTAGTAACATTGAGCCTACCAAACATACAAACTGAATCATTGTAATATGCCTCAGTTGTACCTAATTCAGGGAGAATAATAATTGAAATTACTTATTGTTGAAGATGATGAAATTTTTGCCAACACTTTAAAGCGACGCCTTGAAAAACATGGGTACGATTGCCTTCATGTCGATAATAATAATGATGCACTTTTAGCTTGTCATAGACATATGCCCGACTATATCTTGCTTGATATGAAGTTAGCACAAGAAACTACGCTTAATATTATCACCCCATTAAGGAAGTCACGTCCTAATAGCAGAATCATCTTATTAACGGGTTTTGCGAGTATTGCTACAGCAGTAGAGGCAATTAAATTAGGCGCGGATGATTACTTAGCAAAGCCAGTAGATACCCAAACGCTATTAGCAACACTCAGTGACAGCAAGGCTGCTTCAATAGAGTTAACAGATGACAGTGACGAAACCTTATCCGCTGAACAAGTTGAATGGCAACATATTCAGCAGGTATTAAAAGCGAACCAAGGTAATATTTCTGCAACAGCAAGACAACTGTCGATGCACAGAAGAACCTTGCAGCGCAAACTACAAAAAAGACCAGCAAATAGTTAATGTTTGCTGGGCTTTAACGTATAGCGATTAAAAATTATAGGCAATGTGTTGATGAAACCTTACTAACACTTCATCTTTACTTGCCGAAACTTGTAGCGTTTCTGACACTTCTTTCATTGCTTGCTCTATTTGATTAAGAAAGCGACCAAAACCATGTTCTGTACTGTTTTCTTTTGTAGCAACAAAAATAAAGTGTACTGTATCGGTTAATTCATTTGCATCCCATTTACTAACAATGCCACAGGGCAATTGTTCAGGGTTATAACCTAACATTTGCAGCTCTCCAACACGGGATACGATTTCATGAATGCTATAGCGCACAATTGGAACCAAACCATTGGCAATTAGTGCAGCATTATTGAGGTTATAATGCTGCGCGGCTTGCGTGAAAGCATTAGTAATGTGTGCGTAAAGAGGGTTGTAAGGATCTTTTGCACTGTGATCTAACTCAACTAACTGCATCAACTCATTACTGATATTCAAACTAACAACGGCATAGTTCATTGCACTGTGATACTCGGGCACAATAACTTGTTGACTTTGATAGCGCTTTTCAATGTGTCTCAATTTATGTGTTTGTGTGTTAAGACATCCCTTTTGCTTAGCAAACAAATCATAAGTTAAATGTTGGTGATCTCTCAGTCTGACATCTGAAGCATCCAGGTTAACCGCTTCACATAATTTATTAACGACTTGTGTCACTTTTTGATGAAAATATGCTGCATTTAAACGAATATCGTTGCCTGTGGCGAGAAACAATAAACTGATTTTTTTAGCACGTTTTGTCGCATCAAAAAAAGCTTTATTGAGTTGGTGATGCTCGGGATTGTAATAAAATAGAATTTGTTGATTGGTTTGCCATTGATGCATTTCTTGACTAAATCTTACTCTGGCCAATTTATCATTGGCAATAAACTGACAGTTACTCAATTCAAACCCTTCTGTTATTTCAAAAAAGAGGCTAGATAGTTTTTGATAAGTCGCATAATAGGGCTGTGTTGACTTTTCATCGATAAAGGCTGATATTGTCGCTAATAACTCATCAGTTAATGTAAACTCCGCTAAAATATACTGATTGTCCCTAAGGTTATTAGGCAAGTACGCTTTGTGAGCTGCACTTCGTTTTCTAATGATCGACATAATAATTCCATTACTTTTCAGTCTAATTAATGAGCGCTATTCTAGATTGGTTAAATGACATTTTTGTGACTTATTAATGTCATTAAAATGACAAGATTGACTTACTGTTTTGTGTTAAATTTATAACGATTATTTAATAGCTATGTTGGAGTATTACACTTGCAGGTTGAACAAAAAACACTCGTTGAAGCAATTAATCAAGTGATGCCTTTTGGCAAGTATGCTGGGCGAAAGTTATTACAACTACCTGAGCCATATTTAGTGTGGTTTCATTCCAAGGGTTTTCCTGAAGGTAAGTTGGGAAGTCAACTTGCATTAATGTATGAAATAAAACTAAATGGCTTAGAAGGCATGTTAAAGCCTCTTTTACAGCAGGATTAAATCCTACTATTAACTAAAAAACCTTAGCCCTCCTATAAATCAATTTTTTCTATAAACGAACTTTTTTATTAAAAATAATTATATATGTTTTTACTAAAAACCTGTTTTAACAACGTAATTTTTTTAACCGTTTTATCTAGCTTTTTTGAAGCCTAAAATTTTATTTTTTCAAGTATGAAATCAAAACTTTTTTGCTTGCATCCGTAAGTAAAATCTTCTTAAATAAATCGTCTATTTTCTAAGCATTTCACTATTTTGAAATACGGATTTTTCTTAGAAACACTCAGAAAATAATAGGCAATTAGTACTTTCAACATAAAGTATGAATTACCAAAAAACTACGTAGTACTTATTTATAAATAGAATTTTCAAAGAGTTACGGGGTATTTTATGAGGAGTAAAGAATGAAAAGGCAAAAAAGGGATAAATTAGGAAGAGCGCATTCTAACGGATATCAAGCTGGGCTTTGCGGGAAAGCAAAAGAACAATGTCCGTATCAAAATATAGAAACAAAATCACAGTGGTTGGGGGGCTGGCGAGAAGCCGTTGCTGATCGAAATATGGGATTATTTAGGTAGTTCAACCGTATTATTTTTTAAAGTTTTGGCGAACCACATTGAATTAGATTGATGCCTACCATCATAACTTGCCTATTGAAGCACAGAGGTAACCAATTTACATTCAAGGTGTTTCGCCTTATTAACCACCACTTGGGTTAACTAACCTCAGTTCGGGATAATAAATAACTTTACTCAATAGCTGATCTATAACCGCGTACTAAATAACGCGTGAAAAGCGTTGTTGGTTTATATGTTTCTTCATATAGGCATCAAAGCTCATACAAATAATACGAATTAACAAACGTGCTTTTTGATCAACGGCAATTGCCTTTGACGTATTCTCTACTAAACCATCGTCAATAAATGTCTCTAATAACGGCAAATCTTCAGCAAAATAATCATCGAAAACTATATTATATTTCTCATTGATTTTATCTTTATCTAAATAAAGGTTACACATTAGTTCACGAATGACTTCACCGCGGATAATGTCATCTTCTGATAAGCTAACACCGACAACTTGAGCATGTTGTTGCTCAGTTATTGCTTTATAGTATTCTTTTAAGTCTTTCAAATTTTGGCTAAAACTATTACCAATAGCGCTGATAGACGATACCCCTAATCCTAATAAATCACACTCACCGCGCGTAGTGTACCCTTGGAAATTACGGTGTAGCGAGCCATCATTTTGAGCAATCGACAATTCATCATTCGGCTTAGCAAAATGGTCCATACCAATAAAGTCGTAGCCATAATCACATAGCGTTTCAATAGCAAGCTTCATTAACGCGAATTTTTCTTGGGTATTTGGTAACCATTCATCACGTAATTTACGCTGTGCAGCAAAGCGGCTTGGTAAATGGGCATAACTAAATAGCGAAATTCTATCGACATCCCATTCATGGGCTTTATCTAATGTTTTACGGAAATTTTCAGGTGTTTGGTGCGGTAAACCATAAATCAAATCGATATTGATAGATTGAAAACCAACCGTTTTAGCGTGTTGAATGAAATCTCCAATAAACTCTGTTGATTGCACGCGGTTAATTGCTTCTTGTACTTTTAAATCAAGATCTTGAACACCTAAACTCAAACGATTAAAGCCTAGTGAAAATAAGTGTTCAGCTAAGTCCATTTCAATTTCACGTGGATCAATTTCAATACTCATTTCTAAATCATCAGAGAAATTAAATTTGTCTTTTAGCAGCGACACTAAAGTTGTGATTTGCTCATGAGTTAAAAAGCTTGGCGTACCGCCACCCCAATGTAATTGTTTTACATTATATTCTTTAAATAATGGTGCTTGCAGGGCAATTTCTTTGGCTAAATACTCTAAATAAGTATCGGCTTTGTCACGATGACGGGTAATAACTTTGTTGCAACCACAGTAGTAACAAAGCGTATGACAAAAAGGGATATGAACATATAAAGACAAATCACGATTATTTGAATTTTCAATCGCTTTAATAAAATCATCATGCTTAAAGTCATCATGAAACTCTAACGCGGTAGGATACGATGTATATCTAGGCCCACTTGTGTTGTATTTACTGAGTAATTGATTATCGAAAAATTGACTTGCTTTCATGTTATGTACCGATGATTTTAAAAACAAGTCAATTATACACAATAGTTTCTTTAGGGTCTTGATCAAGCGCAAAGTAGCGAATCGCAATAAGTCTCAATAAAATTAGGTGGAGAAGTTAATACCTAGGTACCACCTCTGGTTGTATACTAATCTGTATAAGAAATTGATTTCTAGTGAGATTTTAAAGGCTTAAGGTCATCAGCTATACGTTCCAAACATGACCTAAGTATACATCCATGTAAGCAAGGCATTGATTTCGGAGTATTACATTGATTGTGGGGCATGATATTAATGAATCAATTATTCAAAAACCAAGAAAGCTTTAGCTAGTTTGTTGCAGCTAGACCTTTTTAGAGAATGAGGTGATTTGATCGGAAGCAAATTGGTGTAGCGACTTAACTTCCTCGGTGATTTTATCACGTAATTTCGCTTCTGCTGTCATGCGTTGATAATCTTCTTTCATACGCTGTTTTTTAGCTAACTGCTTCCGGTCTTCCAGAATAGATAATTCTTTTATCTCGTTATATAACTCAAATATAGCTGGAAACTGTTGATTAAGATCCGAGCTCAGTTTTAATGAGTCTAACAGTACAGAAAGTCGCCAACAGCCTTCACTGTAATCACATTGTTCTTCTTCCATAGCGCGGGTAATAATGACAACACTATCGAGTATTTTTTTATCATGAGCTTGGTGAGCTTGACGTTTAGCTATAATAGCCTCTTGCTGAAGTGCATTTTGCCGAGCTAATTGCTTAAGCAAACTTCCTGCATAGTAAGCTAAAGGAACAATCACAACTATTGCTAACACTAGCGCAATGACCCAATTGTTATCCATTACATTTACTCTTTATCAAAATCCGAAAAATCATGTCCATCAAGTTTGTCCCAAAGCGACTCTTCATCAACAGAGTGAGATTTTTGTTCAACTTCTTCTTCTTCAATACCCAATTCATCTGTTAAAGCTTGATGACGCTCCATCATGTCATTGTAATAATCAACTTCAGCTTCATTAAGTTCAATGTCATCATCTTGTTTAGCGAGAATACGCTGTAACTTTTCATCTTGCTCAATGGCAACTAATGCTTGTTGAGCCGATTGTTCTTGTGACACTGACACAGGACGAACCGCCGCTAATGGTACAGGTGCTTTAACAGGCTTTTGTGCTTTTTCAGCTTTCGCGGCAATTTTCCCTAATTCAATAGGTTTTTTGCTACCTAAGCGCGGATCTTTATTGGCTTGCTGGTTAGCAGCGCCATTATTATCCATCTTTGCTTCCTGCTGACGATTACCTGCCTGCTTACCTGTTTTCTTTCGCACGCGTTTTTCAACATTGGCTAATTCTGCTTTACTTAATTTCGGTTTAGCTGTGGGTGCTGAACCTGGTTTTCTCGACTTTTTCTTACGCGACATGATGAGTACTATTTAATTAACTATGGAGCTATTTTACGCGAATATTAAGCCAGTGCATAATTAATTATTTTGTTCGTAAAACAGCATAGCAAAACCTATAATTCTTCGTTATTGTTAAAAAGGTAATCTTTAAGTGAAAGCAAAAGTGCACTTTTTGGGTCTTTTCAATATCTTTAGCCTTATTAATTCAATACAAATGAAACAGTATCTCAGCCAAATCATTTTAATTCTTATTGCTCTTTCAGCTTCTCTATTGGCTATATCAATGGGGTTAATGGGTCATCATAAGCACATTAGCTTAGTGACCGACTTTTATGGCATAAGCCAATATATACCTGAAAGTATCAGTAATATCATTGCCGTGGCAGCTTATACTGTTACCGCTGTGGTTGCTTTGTTAACGCTTAAATATCACAACCTGAGAGTTAAACTCGGCTACTTGCTTATTATCATCGCTACTATCCCTTTAATCTCGCTATTAGGTAGTTCAATGTGGATTGAATCTTTAGGCGGCTTTCCTGCAATAGGCTCTGGTCAAGGCATTATCAAATACACGGCATTACTTACTATGGGTATTTTATATACACGCCCAAGGCTATCAATCGGTACAAAAAAGTGGTTAAGCCTCATGCCTGTTATGCTGGTATTGCTTTGGATAGGCGGCATGAAGTTCACACTACTTGAGGCAAAGGGCATCGAAGAGCTTATTGCAAGCTCGCCTTTGATGTCATGGATGTATCTCTATTGGGATGTTCAAACCACATCAAACTTGATTGGGCTTTATGATTTATTTGCCGTAGTTTTATTGATTTCTGCTGTTTATAACTCTCGTTTAGTTAACATTGCTATAGTCGCTGCTGGAGCTGTCTTTGTTGTAACACAAACTTTTTTGTTTTCTTGGAGTGTAGCTATATCTACAGAAACACTATTATCAACAGGCGGCCATTTTTTAATAAAAGATCTTTGGTTTATTGCCAACCTGATTATGTTTTGGCAGTTATCTCAGCAACGTAAAAAATGTTAATTACCCATAAGAAGAAAAGGCTAATTCACCTAATGAACTAGCCTTTCTTTATGATAAATTATATGGCAACTTAACCAAAAAGAATTAGGTTTATGCTCGTCTAATCTCCATATTGGGCGCAGTATTTATTTCTCCTGACTTACTGATAGTCGCTATGTTGTCATTACATACTAATGCCGCAATATTTTTATTATTCATATCTCGAACAAACAAAAGTTCATAGCCAAACTGAGTTAAACTGCTGGCTGCAAATTTTTGAGCTAAAGTAAGCTCACTCCATAAACTTTCATTGCTTGAAACTGTTTTTGTGTCACGTCGCTCTTGTGTTACTTCTGCCGCTTGCATGAGTTACCTCTTAAAAAAGCTTTATTTGTATAAAACAAAAAAAACATACACCAAAGTTAAAATTAACTTACAACTAACATAGCGGTCAAAATTTAACCTATTTTACTTTAGACTGCAATAGCGTTTAAAATTCACTGAAAACAAGTCTTTTCGAATGTATAATTTACGTTACAACCACTAATTAATAGGTCATAAAATGAGTGCTGTATTAGATGAACTACTCGCCCTGCTTAAGCTAGAAATCATTGAACAAGGAATTTACCGCGGTCAAAGTCAAGATCTTGGTTTCAAAGCACTATTTGGCGGGCAAGTAATGGGGCAAGCATTATCAGCCGCTCAAGAAACAGTAGCAGAAGACAGATTTGTCCATTCGTTACACAGTTATTTTCTACGCCCAGGAGATGCCAGCAAACCCGTTGTCTATGATGTTGAAAGTATCCGAGACGGGGCAAGTTTTAGTACTCGACGCGTACAAGCCATTCAAAATGGTAAAGCTATTTTTTACATGACCGCTTCTTTTCAGCATGTTGAGCAAGGCTTTGAACATCAAGATACTATGCCTGATGTACCGCCACCTGAACAAATCAGTTCTTATAGTGATTACATTCATGAGATTCAGCATGTGTTACCTGAACCAATGAAGCAAAAATTTCTAGCTGAAAAACCTATCGATTTAAGGCCTGTACAAAAATATGATTGGTTAAAGCCAGAAAAAACTGATTCTGCTTGCCAGATGTGGATTAAAGCCAACGGTGATTTGCCTGACGATTTACGCATTCATACTTATATGCTGGCTTATACATCAGACTTTCATTTTTTACCCACCGCATTATACAAACACGGTGTCAGTCACTGGCAACCAAATTTTCAAATAGCTACCATAGACCATGCAATGTGGTTTCATAAACCTTTTCGTTTTGACGATTGGTTACTTTATTGTATGGATAGTCCATCAGCAAGTAATGGTAGAGGCTTAGTTAAGGGCCAAGTATATAATCGTCAGGGGGAGTTGGTTGCTTCAACGATGCAAGAGGGCGTTATTCGACAACGCTAAATAAATACCTCGGCTTGGGGTAATAACACTCTGTATTGATTGGTAAACTAACGTTGCCAATCAAATCCGCTTGGGTGTTGAAACACTCGTAAATCAAATTGTGGTGCGATAGCGAAAAGGTGATCAAATATATCTGCTTGAATACCTTCATATTTTGTCCATTCAGAGGTATTCGCAAAGCAGTATATTTCTAATGGTAAACCACTAGCAGTTGCTGGTAGTTGCCTTACCATACAAGTAAGATCATTACGTATATTATTATTTTGCTTCAAATACAACTCTACGTAGGCACGAAAGGTACCGATGTTGGTTAATTGACGTCGGTTAATTTTATCTAACGCTTCAACATTTTTCGTCTCATTTTCATTAAGGTTTATCTGCGCTTTTTTCTCATTGAGGTAAGTTTTAAGTAAGGCAGCATTAGATAAAAAATCGATTTTATCTAAGCTATAAAAATCAATACTGCCAATGTCAATAATCAAGGTACGCTTTATTCTTCGGGCACCCGTATGGTACATATTACGCCAATTTTTGAATGAATCACTGATCAAAGCGTATGTAGGAATAGTGGTAATGGTTTTATCAAAATTCTCAACTTTAACGGTACTTAAACCAATTTCAATCACATCGCCATCGGCACCATATTTCGGTAATTCAATCCAATCACCAGCAACAACCATTTTATTTGCTGATATTTGTATACTGGCCACTAAGCCTTTAATGGTGTCTTGGAATATTAATAACAATACTGCCGTTAACGCCCCCAAACCACTCAGTAAATAAACAGGAGAGCGATTGATAATTAACGCCACAATAACAATAGTTGCAACAAGATATAGCGCCAGTTTCAATACTTGAATAATGGCATTAAGCGGCACGTATTTTTGTTTGGCTGTTTCGTGATAAATACTACGGCTAACGTTTAAAAATGCACTTAAACTACGTGCAACTTGAAAGGTAAGCATCACTTTAGCAAACAGAATCAATATTTCACTTGATTTACTGTCTGCTTCAAGTACTAAGGGAGATAGAAAAAGAATAATGACCAGAGGAACCAGTAAAGTCATTCGACTTAACACATTATGCTCAATTAATGCATCGTCCCAAGTATTACGACTTTTTAGTATTAGGTGCTTAACAAATTTTAATAATTGGTATTTGGAGAAATAAAAGCTAATACCCGATAAAACAATAATAATCGCTATGCCAGTAGCCAAAGTTGCCATTTCAAGGTGGCCTTCACTGACACCTTGACCTGCTAACCAAATACTAATTATTTCATTCATTCACGATCCTTGCTTTGGTTATGTTCAGATATCATTTGTTCAAGTCGTTCATCTTTTTCATGCCAAAATTGAGTTAACCACTTTTGGAAGAAAATTTTATAACTGCGATCATTAAAATAGTCACCACTAAGTTCTTGAGCAATTTCACGGGTATGTATTTCAATATGAACAGTTTTCACTCGGCCACATAAAAAGTCAACAAAGTTTGGCACACCATCAGGATAATAAATAGTGACATCAACAATAGACGTTAAATGTTCACTCATGGCATCCAAAACAAATGCGATCCCGCCTGCTTTAGGCTTTAATAAATGCTTAAACGGTGAATTTTGCTTTTCATATTTTTCTTGGGTAAAGCGAGTGCCCTCAATAAAGCTCATCACACTAACAGGTTTATGTTTAAACTTTCTGCATGCTTTTCGAGTAGTCTCTAGATCTTGACCACGTAAATGCGGGTTCTTCTTCAAAAAAGCTTGGCTATATCTTTTCATAAAGGGAAAATCAAGCGCCCACCAAGCTAACCCTAAAATTGGTACATAGATCAGTTCTTTTTTCAGGAAAAATTTTAAAAAGGGAATATTGCCATGCAAGACTCGTTGCAGAACAAGAATATCAACCCACGATTGATGATTTGCCAACACTAAATACCAATCTTTTTTATTAAGCTCTTCTAAGCCAGTCACTTGAATGTCGAATTGCGTAAACAGTTTTTGATTTACACTATTACACGCGACCCAACTGCTCGCCGATAAATCAAGTAAATAGCTAAATATTTTTTGAGTAAAAGCAAAGGGAAATAATGCTTTAAGCAACGAAAACAAGAGAATAGGTATCAACCAAAATATGGTATTAATTAAATATAAAAATAGTGAAAAAAAGCCAATGAATGGCCCTGGTAAAAAATTTAGCATACGTTGTTCTAAAACTTGTTATTTAGCAATTAGCCCTTGGTTGATATATTTAACCATGAATTCACCATAATTTGTATTTTTTATTCGCAACTTAACTCTTCAACCTCTTTGCCTATAACTGTTCACGCTATATTCACTCATTGATGCAAAAAGCACCACCTGATATTTTGTTGCCATTATTTTTCTGTAAATGCACTTTAAAAGCATCGAAAAAGCGCTTTTTAATCACTACTAGCTAGTTAGGCTATTAAACAGTCTATTTTCATCTATTGAAACTGATGCATTTAGCCTTTGTTGTGTTGAATGCGTACTCGCTTTCTTGCATACTGAAAGTGGACTAATTAATAGGAGGAAAAATGAACTTTAAAAGAGCGGTGATAAAAGTAGGTAGTGCACTTATCGCCCCTGAAAATAATGGCTGTAGTGGTAAGTATGCACTTGCTATTGCACAATTTATTACTAACTGCCAACAGCAAGGTAAAGAAATTATCTTAGTATCGTCAGGTGGCGTTGCCGCTGGGCGCAGTTTAATTCATCATGGCTCACCAGAGTTATCTGGCGCCACTAAAAAAGCGATGGCTTCTGTTGGACAAATGCAGATGATGGCAAATTGGCAACGCTTTTTCGACACCCCCTGTAGCCAAATATTAATCACTCAAAGTGATTTAGCTGACAGAAAACGTTACATTAGTATTAAAGAAACCATACAAATCCAATTAGCAAATAATGTCTTACCTATAGTCAATGAAAATGACACGGTCACAACAGACAATTTAAGCGTTGGCGATAACGATAACCTCGCAGCACTCGTTGCTCAAGTTTGTGAAGCAGATAGCTTATTCATTTTTAGTGATATCGATGGTGTTTTTACCAAAGATCCTAAAGTGAATGATGATGCTGTACTTATTCCTGAAATCAGTGAAATTACTGATGAAATTTATGCTATGGCTGGTACAAGTCGAAATCATCTTGCGACAGGCGGCATGAAAACCAAAATTCAAGCTGCAGAAAAAGCAGTTGAGCATGGTATTAACACTTACATTATTAATGGCACTAAAAACCATGTGTTTTCATCTTTGTTAAATAAGATTAACCCTGGAACTCGCTTTGCTGCGGACAAAAATATTATCACTGCTAAAAAGCATTGGTTAAAGCATACGTTAAAAAGTAACGGACAAATAACCCTTGATGCAGGAGCGGTTAACGCACTTATTAACCAAGGAGCCTCCTTATTGCCAGCCGGCATCCTATCCGTTGCAAATAACTTTCAAGCCGGTGATACCATTGAGCTCATTGATGGCCAAAGTAATCGCATAATAGCTAAAGGTATATGTTTATATAATCATCATGACTTAAAACGCATTATGGGTAAGCAAAGTGATGAAATAGATGGCATTTTAGGTCATGACTTTGGCGATGTAATCGTTCATCGAGACGATATGGTGTTACTACATAATGAACGTGACGACATGCAAAACTTAACAAAAACAGAGGCTGATTAATGACATCATTTTCTATGGAAAACATGGCTAAAGGCAGTAAAGTTGCTAGTAGAGTAGCAGCACAATTAACAACAATTGAAAAAAACACTTTGTTAAGCGCAATGGCTGATGCGATTGAAGCGCAAACAGATAGCATCATCAAGGAAAATGCCAAAGACATAACTGCAGGAGAAAAGAAGGGTTTGTCAGCAGCTATGCTCGATAGACTCTTACTAACCCCTGAGCGTGTAAGTGATATCAGTAATGCCATCAGAGAAATTACCACTCTTACTGATCCTGTTGGCGATATCGCCAACTTATCGCTTCGCCCTAATGGCATGCAAGTGGGTAAAATGCGCATTCCCCTTGGCGTTATTGCTATGATTTATGAAGCAAGACCCAACGTTACGGCAGAAGCCGCAGCCTTATGTATCAAATCAGGCAATGCGGTTATTTTACGTGGTGGCTCCGAAGCAATTCATAGTAACTTAGCGCTAGCTGCATGCTTACATAACGTGCTTGGTGCCCACAAGGTTGATAAAAACATTGTTTCTGTTATCCCTGATACTAGCCGTGAAGTTATTGAGTTATTACTTAAACAACGTGATTCAATTGATCTTGTTATTCCGCGTGGTGGTGAGGGGCTAATTCGTTATGTCACTGAGCATAGTCAAATCCCTGTGATTCAACACTTTAAAGGGGTATGTCATTTATTTATCGATAAGCATGCTGAATTAAGCAAAGCCATCGATATACTGGTGAATGGTAAAACACAACGACCAAGTGCTTGTAATGCTATAGAAACTTTATTAGTACACCAAGACATCGCTGAATCGTTTTTGCCATTAGCTGCTAAAGCACTTGCTGATGCCGCCCAAGTAAAAGTCCATGCCTGTGATCGTAGCCTTGCTTATTTTCCTAACGGCGAAGAAGCGAGTGTAGAAGACTATCACGCAGAATATCTAGCCCAAGAAATAGCGATAAAAGTGGTAACGAGTTTTGATAAAGCGATAGAACATATCAATGAATATACTTCTGATCATACTGAAGTAATTGTTAGTCAAGATACCTCAAGAACGCAGCAATTTATTCGCCAAATCAATTCTTCGGTTGTTATGGTAAATGCCTCTTCTAGGTTCTCTGATGGTGGTCAGTTAGGTTTAGGTTCAGAAATTGGTATTTCAACCAGTAAATTACATGCATACGGTCCTATGGGACTTGCTTCATTAACGACTGAAAAATTTGTTGTTCTAGGTGATGGGCAAGTAAGACCTTAACCGCTAGCATGTTATAAACAAAAATCCAAAAAAAGAAAGCCTATTAATTTATTAATAGGCTTTCTTTTTTAATCTTCATTTATCAACCCAATCACCAGAGAGGATACAGTATACAAAGTGAGTTATTTCTAATATTCTCTTCTCAAGCCCCATTTGAAACAACATAACGAGAATATAATGAAGTCAGCAAAAGTCATTCTTATAACCACAACACTTACATTAATTACTTTACTTATCAATACTAAAACCAACGCAACTGAGACAAAAATACCCAACGTAGAAAAACTTATTACGACAGATAGTGGTTTGCAATATGGAATAATTAAATCAGGTAATGGTGCTGCAGTAGAGTTAAATAAAGAAATCGCATTCCACTGGACTGGATTTTTACAATCAACAAAGAAGTCATTTGGTAGTTCACGCGATTCCGAACCTTTTTACTTTATCACTGGAAAAGGTCAGGTTATCCCTGGTGCTGAAGAAGCACTATTAAAAATGCGCGTAGGTGATCGTTACAAGCTAATTGTACCGCCAAAGCTTGCATATAAAGAAAAAGGCATAGAAAACTCTATTCCACCTAACGCGACATTAATTTTTGATTATGAAGTCATTTCTGTTAGTGAACCTAAAGACGACATCACAGTTTTATTGAAAAACACAATGAAGAATAAAAGCTTAGATGCTGCTAAAAGCCAGTATCACCATTTAAAAAACACAGCTTTTGAACAATATAGTTTTCGTGAGAACGTATTAAATGGTTTTGGATACAAGTTAATAAAAGAGGGTTTATTGAGTGAAGCGGTCACAATTTTCGAAATAAATAGTCAGGCTTACCCTAACTCTTGGAATGTATGGGATTCATTAGGCGACGGATATTATCGAAACGGCCAAAAATTTGAGTCACTCGCAGCATTTAAGCAATCGGTTGCACTAAACCCTAAAAGTGAATACGGTCTGGAAATGATTGAGAAATTAACCAAAGAACTCATAGTTATTAAACAATAACTCTTCTTTAACATTACCTTCTCACTAAAACTGAAAAGCCTGTTAAATGCATTAACAGGCTTTCGCCAAATTCAATTCAATGTCATCACAAATATAATAGCTATAGGCTAGGGCATATTTATCTTTGTTAATAGTTCAGCTGAGAGATAAAACCCCTTTAATTAACTACGTAGTTTACTCGCAAAATCAGCACCTTTTAACGCAGAGTAAAGAGATTCTAGCCTCAGCCCTAAACAGGCTTAACCAACATAGTATTCCCTGAAACAGCAACAATTTGGCATTGTTGTTCAGTTGTAATTACCTCAACACTGGCGTCTTCCACTAATCGTGCATTCCAGTTAATGCCTGAATAACGAATGTTACCTGAGGTTTCTGTAATATCGGTACTGACAGGAACCTTTAAGCCGATCATATCGCTTGAGGTATCTGTTTTGCTCTTTGAGTTTTGTAAATTTTTCAGCGGTTTCCAAAGAATGAGCGCCGTTAGTGCCGACACGACACCCACCGATAAAATCTCCATTTGCCAACTTGTTAATACACCTATCGACACTAAAATACCGGTAACAATACTTGCAATAGCAAAGAAGAGTAATGGTCCGCTTAAGCCCATGATACTAAGCTCAACAATAAAGCTGATGCCTGCAATTAAAAACCACAAATGATGATGATTTTCTAAAAAATATTCCATATATTCTCCAAACTTTCGGCTATCTAACCTCAACTCAGGTTAAGAGATAAGTTAATAGATTGAAATTGTTAGACTTATGATTGTAATAACTCACTAGTTTGATAGTTTTTCTTAATTCAAGGCAAATTCATTAAGAATAGTTATTCTATTGTGTGTGAATTTAACACAGAAGTAAGGAAAAATAGCAACTAGGGAGCTATTTATTATCCCGAGCTGAGGTTATCTAAGGTGAGTTAGGTAACTTCAAGCTACTAGATACTGCAATGGCTTGTGCGACGGTATTAGCCACATTATCACCTGTTTTACCGTCAGTAAGCACAACGGTACTTTCATTGGCTATTGCTTGATGCGCTGTAATCGCGTCTTGCGCTAACGTTAGCGTAACCGCAGATTTACCTTCTGAAGTGCTGGCTGATTTACCGATAACATCAAGTGCTGATGCGTCTGCTTCGGCGACTAATCGAATGGCTTCTGCTTTACCCGTTGCTTCAAGTATTTGTGATTCTTTAGTTGCTTCTGCCGCTAATACTTGTTCAGCTTTTGCCGCTTCAGCATCCAGTACTCTGGCTTGCTTTTGACCTTCAGCCTCAGTAATAGCGGCTGTTTTAACGCCTTCTGCCGTTAAAATAACTGAACGTTTCTCACGTTCTGCAGTCATTTGTTTTTCCATATCTTCACGAATACTTTGTGGAGGCGTAATATCTTTAATCTCATAACGAGTTACCATAACCCCCCAAGGTTCTGTCGCTTCGGTCATCGCTGCAAGAATTTGAGCATTAATACCATCACGGTTTTGAAAACACTCATCTAACTCCATTGAACCTATAGCGTTACGCATAGTGGTCATCGCAAGTTGGGTAACTGACACTTTATAATCAGTAATGTTATTAGTCGCGGCGGCGGCGTCAGTGACTTTCATAAACAAAATACCATCAATTTCTAAGGTGATATTATCTTTAGTAATGGCAGGTTGTGAGGTGATTTCGAGCGATTGCTCTTTTAAGTTACGATCAGCAGCAATAGATTGCACGTAAGGGATAATAAAATTTAATCCCGCTGACAATGTTTTACTGTATTTTCCCAGCGTATAAACCACATAACCTCGGTTTTGCGGAACAAAATAAATCCCTTTTTTCAGGGTATATAAAATAACTATAGTGACCCAAAGCGCTGGGTTAGTGAGTAGTTCTTGTAGTAAGGGCATTGATACTATTCCTTTATTATTATGTATTCCTATGCGTTAGCTCATCAATTTACCCTTATCGTTATATAACTGCAAGTTACACGCTGCTATAACGTTGTTATGGCAGCTAATTGCGTTGAAAAAGCATCTGTAAGAAATATCAGTGCCGGAAAAATATAAAAGTAAGCGCGCATTAGTTTTTTAATCGTCTCATTAGCATGGGCTAGCTCCATAAAGTTATCTATAATGCGCCGACCTTTATAAGCAATTGAAAAACAGATAATTGCTGTAATCAATAAATGTGGCTCTGCTGTTTCTGCAACGAGTGCATTCGCCATAGTAATTACAATTAACGTAAGCCAAGTAATATCTAATTTATCTAATGTCATCGTATGCTCCTAACGCAACACATAAAGCAAAGGAAATATTATCACCCAAGCTAGATCAACCATGTGCCAATAACAGGCAATAGCAGTTAAACCAACATGTCGCTCTTTGTTGTAATTTCCAACTTTAATTTGTGAGATGGCCCATAACAAACTTAGACTGGCCCAAGACACATGAATCAAATGATTAAACGTCATGTAGTAATACATACTGAAAAAGCTATTGGTATCGGCATGAATGCCATGGTCTACATTCCAATGGTATTCCCAAAATTTAATCAGCAAATACAGTGCCCCACAGCTAACGGCATAACTTAAGCATCGAATACTTTTTTGTGGATCATCGACACGAATTGCAGCTAATGCTTTAGCAACAAAATAACTGCTGGTAATTAAGGCAAACGTATTTAATGTACCTGCCAATGTATTTAACGCTAATGGCCCTTGCTCGAATTCAATGGGGTTATGTGCTTTAGCAATAAAATACGCGATAAAAAA
The DNA here is from genome assembly GCF_003545765.1 of Colwellia sp. RSH04. Lineage (GTDB taxonomy): Bacteria > Pseudomonadota > Gammaproteobacteria > Enterobacterales > Alteromonadaceae > Colwellia. Next base: position 106,943 of record NZ_QXIO01000004.1, read on the forward strand.
TACCGCAAATTCAGATAATTCAGCAAAAATACCGACCCAAACCGCTTTATTTCCCGGTATTTTTTTTATAGTTTCAGGCTCAGAGGTAACATTACCGCTACCGTTAAGGTAAAAAACATCTTCTGCTTGGCTAACTAATCGCTCATTAGTAGCTTGTGAAACGGTCATGTAATTTCTTCCTCAACAAAGCCTAAAACAGGGTATTTGAATGAATAATTAATCACGAAAAAATACGGTGTCTTTTGATAACAAAGTACTAGGGTGTTCAATTGCCTTCACCACAAAACGAATATTAGTCATCTTCTTATCTAAATTATAGCCGTCTGTCGCCAAAGTAACTGGAATTTGCAACATTTGACCGCCACCAATAAGTAACTTGTCAGGCACATTAATACTGACATCGCTAATGCCTTGTACATCAATAGTATAATTAAGTGCTTGTTGATGTTTATTCAATATTTTTAAGGTATAAATATTTTCAACATGACCTTCATAATTCATACGATAAAGCACATTTCTATCACGTAGAACCGATACTTCTAACGGAATGCGGTTATAAAGCCAAAAAATCATAAGTGCTGTTATTAACACGGTAAAGCAGGCATAGCCGAATAGTTTATAGCTAAACTTAACTGATTTTTTACCTGCAAGTTGTTGTTCACTAGTGTATGAAATTAACCCAGGCTCATAACCAAATTTATCCATGGTTTGATCGCATGCATCAACGCATAAAGCACAGTTAATACACTCATATTGCAAGCCGTTGCGAATATCTATACCAACTGGGCATACTTCAACACACAAATTACAGTCTACACAATCACCTAATCCTAGTGTTTTAGGGTCGTCTTTACGTTTTCTTCTGCCACGACTTTCACCTCGTTTACTATCATAAGCGACAATCAAAGTATCTTTATCAAACATAGCCGATTGGAATCTGGCATAAGGACACATATGCGTACACACTTTTTCACGTAAATAGCCTGCATTACCATAGGTACATAACGCAAAGAAAAAGACCCAGAAGGTGATTAAACCACTCCATTCAAATGACAGCATTGTGCTATACAGTTCGACGACTGGGACAAAATAAGAAACAAAAGTCGTTGCAGTCAGAAAAGACATCAAAAACCAAATACTGTGTTTTTGTATTTTTTTATTAATCTTTTCTATCGACCAAGGCTTTTTATTTAAGGCAATGCGTTTATTTCGGCTACCTTCTATGCGATGTTCTACCCAAACATAGGCGAGTGTCCAAATGGTTTGTGGGCAGGTATAGCCACACCAAACTCGCCCAAGCCAAGCTGTAACAAAAAACAAGGCAAAAGCCGCGACCATGAATATGCCCGCCAAAAAAATAAAATCTTGCGGCCAAAAAGTAATAGCAAAAATTCTGAACTGTTGTTCACTTATATTTAGTAATACAGCTTGTTGACCATTGTAGGAAATAAACGGTACTAGCATAAACGTAATCATCAGCAACCAGCTAAGCTTACGACGTATACCTTGATAATGACCTTTTTGTTCTCTTACTTGGATGTTGCCTTCATTTTCATAAGGCTTAATGATGAGTTGCTCTTCTTTAATATCAAACTTCATTTTCTGACTTCTAGGCAGTAGGTTATGTTTACCTAATATCAATAATCAAGCCAGCTTTTCATACAGGTAAGTCGCTGTATTTTATACATATAAACAAAAAAGCAAAACCGATTGAGCACGATATACCGCGCCTACACGATATGTCGTGCCTTTTTTATCTTTTAATATGCAGTTTTTTCATTTTTGAACGTAAGGTGCTATCAGGTAGTCCTAAAATTTTAGCGGCACCACGTGTACCGCCAATTCGCCATTTACATTCATCTAATACCGCAAGAATATGATCTCTTTCTGCTTCTGCAAGCGTTTTAACTTCTGATACTTTTGGCTGTATTAACGCTTTAAAACTTTGCTTAACATCTAATACTCTTGATGTTGTCAGAATAACTTCTCGCTCTAATATGTTTTGCAGTTCTCTAATATTTCCGGGCCAAGAATATTGGCTTAACTTGTACAAGCTGCGTTTATTAACGCCCGTAATATGTTTTTTTAGTTTATGGTTCAGTTGCTGCAAGATACTGTCACATAGAATAGGAAGATCATCGATTCTTTCGCGTAATGAAGGCACTTCAATAGGAAAAACATTCAATCGATAATATAAATCCATCCTGAACTGGCCATCAGCAACCATTTCAAGCAGGTTTCTATTGGTAGCGGCAATTATTCTGATGTCGACTTGAATCGTTTTACTACCTCCCACTCTTTCGAACTCGCGCTCTTGAAGTACCCTTAATAGCTTACTTTGGGCTTCTAAAGAAAGCTCGCCAATTTCATCAAGAAACAATGTACCTTGATGAGCCTGCTCAAAACGACCTTTTCTGCGCTCATTAGCACCTGTAAAAGCACCTTTCTCATGGCCAAATAATTCCGATTCAAGCAAACTTGAAGTGAATGCTGCACAGTTCACTTTCATCATTGGTGAATTACAGCGCTCACTGAGTTGGTGTAAATTTCTAGCCACTACCTCCTTGCCTGTACCATTTTCACCAAGAATTAATACGGTACTGTCTGTTTGCCCAACCAGTTTTATTTGTTTTAGCATTTGTTTAAAAGGCTTACTGATCCCCTCTAAACCAGAGCCTGACCACGTTTCATTTATCTCGTCTTGTAAATAAGTATTTTCGGCTTGCAGCTTTTCCGTTAACTCCTGCACTTGTTGCAGCGCTTTTCTCAAATTATCATCAGCCAAGCGCTGTTGACTAACATCACGAAATACCGCGACAGCACCTATTCTTTTATCATCTTTGTACACAGGTGTTGAAGTGTACTCAACTGGAAAGCAGCTACCATCTTTTCGCCAAAAAACTTCATTGGTGACTCTTCGTTCAATGCCATCATGCATAGTATTATATATTTGGCATTCTTCTACAGGATATTCATCACCGTTTGCGTGACTATGATGATGATATTGATGAATATTCTTACCTAGTAATTCACTAGATTTCCATCCTGTCATTTGCTCGGCAGCAGGATTAATAAATACCGCTTTTCCTGCTAAATCAAAACCATATACTCCCTCACCCACGGCATTTAATAGTAATTCAGAGTCAGCAAGAAACTGCTTTAGTGTATTTTTCATTATCAACCTTTAGAGTGCACGATATATCGTGGTTTAGATTTTGACTGACTTTTTATAAAATGAAAAGACTTTAATAGTGAGAGCTTCATCAATATCGCATTTTCTCAATATGAAAGCCTAAGTATGTGACTTTGAAATTTAGACAAGCTCTTATTTTAACCCTATAGTTTTAAACTAGAGCACATAAGAGCGTGTTGACCTTTATTGATATTTTCAGCAATGAACTATGTTTATCAATAGCAAAGCAAGAAAATATGATAACGTTTATGACAAGTTAACCAAGGAGAGAGGTCGCCACAGTGGAAAAACATTGGCTAATCAGCGCATTTAAGTCATCGCAACTGACGTGCATTGTTATGTACACTCTTATCTTGTTGTTTGTATCTACCTCTGCTTTTGCTAACCAAACCAATCAAATCAGATATATTGAATCTAAAAAATATCCTGACCCTAAACAAAGTTATTTTGTTGATTTGCTGACGCTTATTTTAAATGCCACGAAAGAGGAGTTTGGTGACTATACCTTGAAGCCCGTAGCATTTGAAATGTCGCAAGCGAGAACATCAGCATCATTAAAGCGAAATGAATTTATTGATATTCATTGGCGTATGACATCTCAACAACTAGAACAAGATCTTCAGGCGATATATATCCCTATTTTAAAAGGTTTAATGGGCTATAGAATTTTTATCATTAGAAAAGGTGAGCAAGATAAATTTTCTCGGGAAATCTCTTTAACAGAACTTCAAGATCGTCCTCTTGGGCAAGGGTATAATTGGCCAGATACTGAAATTCTTGAAGATAACAACTTCAATGTCGTTAAAGGTTATGACATTTATTTACTCTCTATGCTCAAAAAGAATCGTTTTGATTATTTTCCCAGAGCTCTGCATGAGCCATGGTTTGAAATAAAGACGGAACCGAGTTTAGTGATTGAAGATAATTTCTTGCTTAAGTATCCCGCACCAATGTTTTTCTTTATTAATAAAAACAATCTCCACCTTAAAAAGCGGCTAGAACTTGGCTTCAGTAAAATTATCGAGTCTGGTGTTTTTGAACATTTTTTCCAGTCTCACCCGATCACTGCTAACTTACTTACTAAAGTAAACTTTAATCAAAGGATCAGCTTCACCCTTACTAACGCTTCTTTAACGGAACGAACCAAAGCATTAATAAAAGATGAACGACTTTGGATAAATACAAAAATTCAGAATGAGCAATAAAAAAGCCGCGCCTTGGGACATATTCAATCCCAAGAAGCGACTAACACTGGAGAGTATTACGGTAGTTAATTATTTAGCTTGCTTTACAAATTCTTCAACCGCAACGTCAATATTTTGTTCTAATTCATCTTCTAACTGTACTTGTAAGTTAGCTTCTATATCGTAATGTTGTGACGCTAGTCTATTTTCTAATGCTTGCTCTAACTTCTCAGCAAACTTAGGGTTTTCTACCAATTCGTTTGTATCATTTGCCAACACATTAAATGCCAGTAAAGAAAAAACAACCGTTGAGATTAATGTTATAGATTTCATAGAAACTCTCCTTCTAGGCAATTGCCTATCAATGACTCATTAATTCGATAACCATAAGATAACAATTTCAGTCCTTATTGCTGTTATCTTTCATACGGAAGATGTTTTTAAATGTTATTTCGCTTTAATGAGATAATCTCTGCATTAATAACCAAAATATTCACTAGTTATGTGCAAACTGACGCTATTAAGGTTATAACTATCAAATCATTTCTTAACTCATTATTATTATGAATAATAAAATGACAGCGATTGCCAGCTTCACTTTTTTCATTCTCACCACAATAAGTGCTGAGGCCAATAACTCATCAAGCAAACAGCAATTAACTGCTGAAGCGCAAACAATAGTAAAAAGCTTTGCCAACACATTAAAGCCAACATTAAAACAAGCAATACAATCTAGTGGTTTAGTGCACGCCATTGATGTATGCGCTACTGAAGCACCCAAAATAGCCAAAACATTAAGCCAGAAAACGCAATGGGATATAAGCCGTGTTAGTTTGAAAACACGTAATGCTAACAATGCGACTGCAAATAATTATGAAGCAAAAGTATTACGACAATTTGCCAAACATAATAGCGAAAATACAAAAAGCCCTCTTGAACACGCTGAAATTATCAATAATGAATTTCGTTATATGAAAGCTCAGTTAATTGAAGGAGTATGTTTAAATTGTCATGGCAGCACTATAGCTCCAGAAGTAGAACAAGCTTTAAAAAAACACTACCCAAACGATAATGCAACAGGCTATAAATTAGGTGATGTGCGTGGGGCTTTTAGTTTAGTTAAAAAGCTTTAAGCATATGCACACTGACAACCATATAGAAATTTTATGCGTATTTATATAGTTATTATTTTATTAGTTACAGCTTTTAACGCTGCCGCTGACGAATTAGCCCCTTTCACTTCTGACGGATGTAGTGTTTTTCCTGATGGTACCTTTGAACAGTCTCACCTTTGGCTTTCTTGCTGTACAGCACACGACTTAGCTTACTGGCAGGGGGGAACAGCTAAGGAAAGGTTAATTGCCGATGAAGCACTTCAACAATGTGTTGCTGCAGTAGGAGAACCAGAAATAGCGCAATTGATGCTTGCTGGTGTTCGTGTTGGTGGAACACCTTATTTACCAACCTCTTTTCGTTGGGGCTATGGTTGGCCATACCCTAGGGGCTATAAAGCATTAACTTACAACGAAAAACAACAAGCAATAAAGCTAAGTGCTTTAATCAATAAACCTCTACAAAGTATTCCAGAGAAAAATTGATATTTTTCTTAATTTAAAGTTAATTCATTACAAGCAGTCATTCTATTTTTTATGTATTCAACACAGCAGTAAAGAAAATAGCCGCTAGGGAGCTATTTATTATACTGAGTTTAGGTTATGTAATTAGTGCTGCTGCACTTGCTATAACCGTCATCAGTAATACCATGATTTTTAACGTGCCTGCTTTAACGTTTACGGCAAATTGCACAGCGACTTTTGCGCCAACAATACTACCTACGCCGAGTAATAAGCCGGGTATCCAAGCGACTTGATCTCGAAAAATAAAAATAATTAGCGCCACACTGGTAAAAATAACCGTCGCGACCACTTTCATTGCATTGGCCCTTAATAAATTATAATTGAGCATACCAACAAACGCTGCAATTAACACAAAACCAACACCTGCTTGTACAAAACCGCCATAAAACCCTGAGCCAAACACCGCTAATAATCGACCAATAGAGGCATAACAACTTTCAGGCTCGCTTTGTTGCTCTGAGTCAGCATCACTTTTAATAACAACCCATAAAGACACGGCAACCATAGTACCTAAAAGTAAAGGCTTTAATAGTTCAACATTTAAATATGAAGCCGTTAGCGCGCCACATAAACCGCCAAGCAATAAAGGCCAAAAGGTATTTTTTATTGCACTTAACTCTAACTTTTTATGGTGATAAAACCCTTTCGTTGCAGTAATTGATTGCAGTAATACACCTACCCTATTTGTTGCATTAGCGATATCAGCAGGTAAACCACACATCATTAATGCTGGTAACGATAGATTTGAGCCTCCGCCAGCCAACGTATTAATAACGCCTGCAATTAATCCTATTACGATTAACAAGGCTCCTTGTGTTATATCTAGGGTGTTAAACATTATCATCCTTGTTTTTAAACGTTATTCGCTGGCTAGATAGCTACAGCAATAGTCAATTAAGGTTTTGGCTTTAATTTCAAATTTACTGTGCGCAGGGACATAAAATGATTCGCCTGCGCCAATAGTTTGCCATTGTTCTGTTTCAGGTAATAAAATATCACATTCACCCGCGAGTATTTCCATCAGCTCTTTTTCTTTGGTTGCAAACTTATAATCGCCTACTTGCATAATACCTAAGGTTTTAAAACTTCCATCAGCAAAGGTCACTTTTCTACTGGTGACCATACCATCAAAATACACACTAGCCGCTTTAGTTACCGTCACATTATTAAATTCAGCCATCTTCTGTTCCTATTAATGATTAAAAATATTGCAAAAAAAATCGGCCTGCCCTTTTTAAAGTGACATGCCGATTCTTGTTTACTTACCTGTATTCTAGGTTAGCATTGAGTATTAGCTATTCGCTTCTACAATTTTTTTCATATCGGTCATGTAACCACGAAGTTCTTTACCGACAATCTCAACACCGTGGTTGCGAATTTCTTCATTCACTTCGATTAAACGCACGTTATCAACCCCGTTTGAACCAGTGATACCGTCACCTAACTCTTCCAGTGTTAAGCGCGAAGCATATTCTTCTAATAATGGTACCGCTGCATGGCTAAATAAGTAGTTACCGTATTCAGCAGTATCAGAGATAACAACATTCATTTCGTATAGTTTGTTACGTGCAATACAGTTAGCAATTAATGGCGTTTCATGTAATGACTCATAGTAAGCAGATTCTTCAATAATGCCTGAATCTACCATCGCTTCAAACGCTAATTCAACACCCGCTTTAACCATAGCTACTACGAAAATACCTTTGTCGTAATACTCTTGTTCAGTAATTTCAGTATCGCAATCTGGGGCTTGTTCAAATGATGTTTCGGCTGTTGCTGCACGCCACTTAAGTAAGTTAGCATCATCATTTTTCCAATCTTCCATCATGGTTGCAGAGAAACGACCTTCAATAATGTCGTCCATATGCTTTTGGAAAAGTGGACGTAATATTTCTTTCAGCTCTAAAGACATATCGAATGCTTTCACTTTAGCTGGATTTGTCAAGCGATCCATCATGTTAGTGATTCCACCATGCTTTAAGCCTTCAGTGGTAGTTTCGATACCGTATTGTAACAATTTACGTGCATAACCTGCATCCATACCTTGAGCAACTAATTGCTTATGACCTAATACCGCAGCCGTTTGCAACATACCACAAAGAATTGTTTGCTCACCCATTAAGTCAGACTTTACTTCAGCAATGAATGATGATTCTAATACACCAGCTCTATCACCACCTGTTGCAGAAGCATAGGCTTTTGCAATCGCTAAACCGTTACCTTGTGGATCATTTTCAGGGTGAACAGCGATTAAGGTTGGTACACCAAAACCACGCTTGTATTCTTCACGTACTTCAGTACCAGGACACTTAGGCGCTACCATCACAACCGTAATGTCTGGACGAATTTGCATACCTTCTTCAACGATATTAAAACCGTGAGAGTATGAAAGCGTTGCACCTTGCTTCATTAAAGGCATAACGGCAGTTACCGCTGAAGTATGTTGCTTATCAGGTGTTAAGTTTAATACTAAGTCAGCTTGAGGTATTAATTCTTCGTAGTTGCCTACGGTAAAACCATTTTCTGTAGCCCACTGCCATGATTGACGTTTTTCAGCAATAGCCGCGTCACGTAAGGCATAAGAGATGTTTAAACCAGAATCGCGCATGTTTAAACCTTGGTTCAAACCTTGTGCACCACAACCAACAATGACAATGTTCCAATCTTTAATGAAGTTACAGCCATCGCTGAACTCTTCACGCTTCATAAATCGACACTTGCCTAATTGTTCAAGCTTTTCACGTAAGCTTAAGGTATTAAAATAATTGCTCATGGCCTTTCCTCGGTATAACAATAACTGATATTAATACGTTCATTAGATTTTAATGGCACGTACTGAATTTTGATGATTGAAGCATAGCGCACAATCCGTGTTGCGAAAAATGATATATTTGCATCGTAGTATTGCGTTTTTTGCAATATACTATTAAATATTATCTCGCCACATGAAAGAAGCCTTGTTATGGATCAAAAAGCACTCGCGATATTTCAACACCTCGCCACTAGTTTACACTTTGGTAAAACAGCGCAAGCGCACCACATGAGTCCTTCAACCTTGAGCAGGGCAATACAACGTTTAGAACAAGAGTTAGCCTGTGAGTTATTACATCGTGATAATCGTACGGTAGTACTGACTGAAGAAGGTAAAAAATTTAAACGCTTTGCCGAGCAGCAATTAGAGCAATGGCAAACGTTTAAACACTCTATCGCTCAAGAACAGCAAGCGTTAACGGGGAAACTTCATATTTACTGTTCAGTAACGGCAGCATATAGTCATTTGCCGCCACTGCTCGATCGATTCAGAGTAGCGCATCCGTTAGTTGAAATTATGTTAACGACCGGTGATGCCGCCGATGCTCTTGAACAACTGCAAAATCAATCTGTCGATTTTGCCATTGCTGCCAACCCAGAAAACCTCCCTAGAAGTGTTTTTTTTCATCACTTAGCTACCGTGCCTCTTGCGGTAATCGCACCGACAATGACATGCAAAGTACAGCAACAATTACAACAAGCCAGTAACTCTTCACAAGGCATTATTTGGTCGCAAATGCCAATTATTTTGCCCGAGCATGGTCCCGCGAGAAAGCGTTTCGAGCATTGGTATCGTAAAAAACAACAAGGGAAAGCCAATATTTATGCCACCGTTTCAGGTCATGAAGCTTTAGTCAGTATGGTTGCTTTGGGCTGTGGTGTAGGCATAGTACCGCAAGTGGTCGTTGAAAATAGCCCTGTGAAAGATAGGGTACAATATTTAAGTGATGTCGGTGAAATTGAACCCTTTGAATTAGGTATTTGCTGCTTGAATCAATCACGCTCTCAACCTTTGATCCAAGCATTTTTCCAATCAATACAATAATGTTTTAGTACTGATAGTCAGACAGCAACCGCGCTGGTTAAATGCCGTAACAGTCTATCCATTGCGCGATACGACAACGCTTCAACAAGGTGTTCATGTGCAATATGTTCAACATGCTCCATGTCTGCTAGCGTGCGAGCAATTTTTAAGATTTTATGATGAGCACGTGTTGATAAGCCTAATTTCTCAACTGCCAGCTCAAGAAATTCATTATTTTGAGCTGATAATTGACAATGCAGTTTTAATTCACTGGCTTCAAGGTGAGCGTTGGCTTTACTTTGTCGTGCGTTTTGTTTTGCACGGCATATTTCAACTCGCTCACGAACAGTACAACTGGTCTCATTGCCTGAGCTATCTTGTGCCCAAGTGCCTTTAGGTAATCTCGCCACTTCAATTTGAATATCAATGCGATCAAGAAAAGGGCCTGATAAACGATTAAGATACCGTAACACTTGCTCTGGTGTACTTCGATTATCATTATAAAACCCCGTTGGACTAGGGTTCATTGCTGCAATAAGTTGAAACCTTGCAGGAAAGCATTGCTTATGCAACGCTCGCGATATGGTCACCTCACCTGACTCCATCGGTTCTCGCAATACATCAAGGACTTTACGTTCAAACTCGGGTAGTTCATCTAAAAACAAGACACCGTTATGTGCTAACGAAATTTCACCGGGCTTTGGTTGACTCCCACCGCCAACAAGGGCTGCCGAAGAAGCGGTATGATGCGGTGCTCTAAAGGGTCTAGTAAACCATGATTGTTGATCGATAGTTTGGTGGCTAATTGATTGAACGGCTGCAATTTCAAGCGCCTCTTGTTCAGTCATCTTTGGCAGAATACCTGCTAAGCGACTTGCTAGCATGGTTTTACCCGTACCTGGTGGACCAATCAAAAGCAAATTATGACCACCACTAGCAGCAATCTCTAAGGCACGTTTTGCAAAAGGCTGACCGATAACATCACTCATGTCGAGTGAGTTTTGCAATGGCTGTTCTTTCACTTCTCTTTCGGTGACAAACGGTAATCTTTTCTGTTTTGAAAAATGCGGGTATAACTCAGTTAAATGTCTTACGCCATGTACTTTTGCTTGCTTAACCCAACTTGCTTGATCAGTGTTTTGTTCTGGTATGATTAATGTACGTCCACTTTGACAACTTGCTATTGTCATTGGAATTTCACCTATTATCGCCCTTAACTCACCTGATAAAGCCAACTCACCAGCAAATTCATATTGAGCAAGATCTATCTCTGGCAGCTGCTCTGAGGCAGCTAATATCCCTACAGCAATGGGTAAATCAAAACGTCCTCCCTCTTTGGGAAGGTCAGCAGGCGCAAGGTTGATGGTGATACGCTTAGCAGGAAATTCGTAACCACAATTGATGATGGCACTACGAACTCTGTCTTTTGATTCTTTTACCGAAGCCTCTGGAAGGCCGACGATATTGAATGCAGGTAAGCCATTAGCTAAATGCACTTCTACGGTAACTAATGGAGCAGTTAACCCCACTCGAGCTCGACTATAAACACAGGCAAGTGACATATAAAATCCTTTTTAATATTATCTTTAAAATTTAGTGTAGCTCACTTTTTAATAGTTCACTGTTATTACCATTGCTCAAGCTTTGTGCAAAAAAGCTATAACAAAACTTCTTGCTATGTGCCCATTTGCTATGGTACTAATTTAATAAGGCTGCGAACTGACCCGTTTTCGGCCAAATAAATTAGCGACTAAAAACAAAAATAAATAGCTAAAAATAACAAAGAGAAAATATGAAAAACTTTAACTCAATTATTGTCAACCTTCTCGTCGTAGTGATTATTAAATCACCTCGAGGGTTTTCGTTGAGCTAGAGAAAAGCAAAATACTGAATAACAAACCCTCGCTTCGAAAGAACCGAGGGTTTTCTTTTTTTTAATTGATATTTTTGGAATCAACATGAACAGCAGCAAACCTTTAACAGGTGGCGGATTATTATTTGAAGTATTAGAGCAACATGGCGTAGAGCATGTCTTTGGCTACCCAGGTGGCGCAATCATGCCTATTTACGATGCTCTTTACGATAGCAATGTGAAGCACTTTCTTTGTCGTCATGAACAAGGTGCTGCGTTTTCCGCGGTCGGTTATGCACGTGCTGCGGGTAAAGTCGGTGTTTGCATGGCAACGTCTGGTCCAGGTGCAACTAACCTAATCACAGGTCTTGCCGACGCTTTAGCGGATTCTATTCCTGTTGTTGCTATTACCGGCCAAGTTGCCACTTCTGCTATGGGTAGTGATGCCTTTCAAGAAATCGACATATTCGGTTTATCACTTGCCTGTACAAAACATTCATTCCAAGTAAGCGATATTAATGATTTAGAAAATGTACTTCATCAAGCCTTTGAAATCGCGTTAGAAGGTCGACAAGGGCCTGTTCTTGTCGATATTCCAAAAGATATTCAACAAGCAGAAGTCACTTCACGTTTAGAAGAATTTTCACATTTAACCAACAAAGTACAATTACCGTTAGCCGATATCAGTAACGCTATCGACATATTAACCCATGCCAAACAGCCTATTTTATATGTAGGTGGTGGTGTTGGTATGGCCAATGCCATTGACGAAGTAAGAAGTTTTGCTGAGCAAACAGGCATGCCTAGCGTTTCAACCTTAAAAGGCTTAGGCGCTATTAACGCTGATAATGAAAATTACATGGGTATGCTAGGTATGCACGGCACTAAAGCATCAAACTTAGCGGTTCAGGAGTGTGATTTGTTAGTGGTTGTTGGTGCTCGTTTTGATGACCGAGTAACAGGGAAGCTGAACGAATTCGCCCCAAATGCGAAGGTAATTCATTTCGATATTGATACCGCAGAAATCAATAAAAGACGCTTTGCTGATGCCGCTATTTTAGGTGATTTAAAAGCCAATTTACCGCTATTATCTATGTCGTTAAACATTAGTGAGTGGCAAGCCAAAGTTAAGCAAATGAAAGCTGATTTTGGCTGGCGATATGATCACCCAGGCAGCAAAATTTTTGCCCCAGCTGTGCTAAAAGAAATGAGCGATTTAATGCCGAAAAACACCTGTATTACAACGGATGTTGGCCAGCACCAAATGTGGTCTGCACAGCACATTAGCGTTGATGATCCGTGTAATTTTCTAACCAGTGGTGGCATGGGTACCATGGGCTTTGGTTTACCTGCTGCCATAGGCGCACAAATTAGTCGACCTCACGATACCGTTATTGCCGTTTCAGGTGATGGTTCTATCATGATGAATGTCCAAGAATTAGCCACAATAAAACGCTATCAAATACCGGTTAAAATTTTACTGATCGACAATGCTAAATTAGGCATGGTTCGCCAATGGCAAGACTTGTTCTTTGATGGTCGCTTAAGCGAAACTGACTTGGCTGATAACCCTGACTTCTCTCAGTTAGCTCGCTCATTTGAGATTAAAGCTCAAACGATTACAGAAAAGAGCCAAGTATCTGAAGCACTTAAAGAAATGATTGATCATCAAGGCCCATATCTATTGCATGTGAAAATAGATGCTAAAGACAACGTTTGGCCATTAGTGCCACCTAATACCGCCAACGATAAAATGATGGAGAGTGTGTAACATGAACGATTATAAATTAATTATCATGACCGATGACAAGCAAGTTGTCTTAGAGAGAATTTTGCAGGTAACACGCTATCGTGGATTTTTAATCAATGGGATGAATGCTCAAGTTAACACGGGCAATCAAATCGCCACGATTGAGTTATTTGTCAGTAGTGAGCGACCAATTGAACTTTTAATCGATCAAATCAATAAACTGATCGACATAAAGGGTGTCAAAGTAGACAATAAAGCCGAGAATAATGGCGCGCAACAACATAGCGCCTAACATATTATTACAGCACCCATATAAACACTGAATTAATTCAATTTTCAACTTTAAGAGTTAATCAGTAGAAATAAAATATTAGGAAAAAGAACATGGCAAAAGTAAACGCAGAATATATTTGGTTTAACGGTGAACTCATGCCTTGGCAAAATGCCAAAGTACACGTAATGAGTCACGCGCTGCATTATGGTTCATCAGTGTTTGAAGGTATTCGCGCCTATAATACGCATAAAGGTACGTGCATCTTTCGCTTGCAAGAACATATAGATCGCCTATTTGATTCAGCAAAAATTTACCGTATGACTATCCCATATACGAATGCAGAGGTTGTACAAGCCTGTAAAGATTCAGTTGTTAAAAATGAGCTAAAATCAGCTTATTTACGTCCGCTCGCCTTTTTAGGTGATGTAGGTATGGGCCTTCGTCCACCAGCAGATGCAGAAGCAGACCTAATGATTGCCGCCTTTAGTTGGGAAGCCTATTTAGGTGCTGACGCCATTGAAAACGGCGTAGAGGTAGGCGTTTCAAGTTGGAATCGTTTAGCACCAAACACTATGCCTACTGCGGCTAAAGCCGGTGGTAACTACTTGTCTTCACAGCTTATTTCAATGGAAGCTGGACGTCACGGTTATACTGAAGGTATTGCCATGGATGTTAATAACCAAATCAGTGAAGGCGCAGGTCAAAACTTATTTTTAGTGCGTAAAGGTATTATTTATACACCACCAGGTAGTGCTTCAATTTTATCAGGTTTAACGCGTGATGCTGTTATGGTTCTTGCTAAAGACTTAGGCTATGAAGTACGCGAAGAAACTATCGCTCGTGATGCCTTATACATTGCTGATGAATTCTTTATGACAGGTACTGCAACCGAAATAGTTCCGGTTAAATCAGTAGACGGTTTACCTGTAGGTGATGGTTCTCGAGGCCCTGTAACTAAAGCACTTCAAGAAGCCTTCTTTGGTATTTTTGATGGTACTACAGAAGACAAATGGGGTTGGTTAGAATCTGTTGAATAATCAACAGTAAACCTCACAAAGCTAAACGTTAACATTTTTAACGTTTAGCGATTTTCTCAAGTATTATTTTAACAGTCGGCTTATTCAAGCCCATTGCTCAAATTATATTTCCTTTAAACGTATTATCAATGATTAAACAGGTAGTAAGACCATGGCAAAATTAAGATCAGCAACTTCAACTCAAGGTCGCAATATGGCTGGTGCTCGTGCTTTATGGCGCGCCACAGGTATGACAGATAATGACTTTGGTAAACCTATTATTGCCGTTGTTAATTCATTTACTCAATTTGTACCTGGTCATGTGCATTTAAAAGACATGGGACAATTAGTGGCTGGCGCGATTGAAGAAGCCGGCGGTGTCGCCAAAGAGTTTAATACCATTGCCGTTGATGATGGCATTGCTATGGGCCATAGCGGTATGCTTTACAGCTTACCGTCGCGCGATTTAATTGCTGACTCAGTAGAGTATATGGTTAACGCTCATTGTGCTGATGCCATGGTTTGTATCTCAAACTGTGACAAAATTACGCCGGGTATGTTAATGGCTGCGATGCGTTTAAATATTCCAGTCATTTTCGTTTCTGGTGGGCCAATGGAAGCAGGTAAAACCAAGCTTTCTGATCAGATAATCAAACTTGATTTAGTAGATGCCATGATTCAAGGCGCTGACCCAACAGTTTCTGACGAGCAAAGTGATGAAGTTGAACGCTCAGCGTGCCCTACCTGTGGTTCATGTTCTGGTATGTTTACCGCTAACTCAATGAACTGTCTTGCTGAAGCCCTTGGCTTAGCATTACCTGGTAATGGCTCAATGTTAGCCACCCATGCTGACAGAGAGCAACTCTTCTTAAAAGCAGGTAAGCAAATTGTTGAATTAACCAAACGTTACTATCAAGACAATGATGAAAGTGCTTTACCACGTAACATTGCCAGTAAAGAGGCTTTGCACAATGCGATGTGTCTTGATATTGCCATGGGTGGCTCTACCAATACTATTTTGCATTTATTAGCGACGGCGCAAGAAGCTGAAATTGATTACACCATGGAAGATATGGATAAATTATCACGTATCGTGCCGCAACTATGTAAAGTTGCCCCTTCAACACCTGATTATCACATGGAAGATGTTCACCGTGCAGGTGGTGTTATCGCCATCTTAGGTGAGTTAGCACGTGCTAACTTACTAAATACCGACGTACCCAATGTGTTGGGCACTACTTTAGCTGACGTCATCGCACAATATGACATTAAAGTCACTGAAGATGAAGACGTTAAAAAGTTCTACCGTGCAGGCCCAGCAGGTATTCGTACAACTAAAGCATTTAGCCAAGATTGTCGTTGGGATACCCTAGATGATGATCGCGAAAACGGTTGTATTCGTTCAATAGACAATGCTTTTTCTTTGGAAGGTGGCCTAGCTGTTCTCTCGGGTAATATCGCTGTTGATGGCTGTGTAGTAAAAACTGCCGGTGTAAGTGATGACAACTTAACGTTCACTGGCCCTGCCCATGTGTTTGAAAGCCAAGATGATGCCGTAAAAGGCATTTTAGATGGCAAGGTTGTTGCTGGTGAAGTGGTGGTCATTCGCTACGAAGGTCCAAAGGGTGGCCCTGGCATGCAAGAAATGCTTTATCCAACCACTTATTTAAAATCTATGGGTTTAGGCAAAGCATGTGCATTATTAACTGATGGACGCTTCTCAGGTGGTACATCGGGTTTATCAATCGGACATGTGTCACCAGAAGCTGGTAGTGGCGGCACCATCGCTTTAGTTGAACAAGGCGATATTATTCACATAGATATCCCAAGCCGTGCGATTAGCTTAAATGTCAGCGAAGAAGAGCTAGCTCAACGTCGAGCAAACATGGAAGCCAAAGGTAAAGATGCTTGGAAACCAGCAGACCGTGTTCGCCCAATTAGTTATGCGCTTAAAAACTATGCCATGTTAGCAACCAGTGCCGATAAGGGTGCAGTTCGAAACAGAGATTTACTTGACGGCTTAACTGATAAGTAACCGACAAATAAGCAATGACGAAATACTATTGTAAGCACCTATTATGACTGAAGAACAAAGCCAAGAGCTATTAGCTCAGCAAGCACAAGAATTAGATTATTTGCGACGCATATTGCTCGCACCTATCTATGATGTTGTGGTTGAAACAGATTTAACCCCGTTAACTAAGCTTACCGCTAGATTTGGTAATCAAATCTATTTAAAGCGTGAAGATCAGCAACCTGTTCATTCGTTTAAACTTAGAGGTGCTTATAACAAACTATCCAGCTTATCAGAGGAGCAATGTATTCATGGTGTTATTGCCGCTTCTGCAGGCAATCATGCTCAAGGTTTAGCATTAGCAGCAAATAAGCTTGGTATTAAAGCCACTATTGTCATGCCAAAAACAACGCCAGATATCAAAGTCGATAATGTGCGTCGCTTTGGTGGTGAGGTACGTTTAGTTGGCAATAGCTTTAACGAAGCACAAGTTGCATCGTTAGCGTTTGCTGAACAAGAAAATAAAACCTTAATCCATCCTTTTGACGATACTGATGTAATTGCGGGTCAAGGTACAGTGGCTAAAGAGTTATTACAGCAGCTGCCTCAGGCAGATGTAGTTTTTGTCCCTGTCGGTGGCGGTGGTTTACTTGCAGGTATGGCCGTTTATTTGAAGCAATTAAGCCCAAAAACAAAAATTATTGGAGTTGAAGCACAAGATTCAGCCTGCTTAAAAGCGGCACTTGAAGCTGGAACGCCTGTCGATTTAGAGCAAGTCGGTTTATTTGCCGATGGCGTGGCGGTGAAACGTATAGGTGAGCATACCTTTGAGCTGATTAAACGTTATTGCGATGATGTAATCACGGTAACAACCGATGAGATTTGCGCTTCAATTAAAGATATTTTCGAACAAACGCGTGTTATAGCTGAGCCTGCAGGTGCGCTGTCTTTAGCGGGTTTACAGAAGTATTGTCAATTACAGCAAGCAAATAATGAAGCAGGTGGTCAATCATTGGCAGCGGTACTTTCTGGCGCTAACATGAATTTTCATAGCTTACGTTATGTCTCTGAGCGTTGTGAATTAGGTGAGAAAAAAGAAGCAATACTTGCGGTAACTATTCCTGAAGAAAAAGGCAGTTTCAAACGCTTTTGTAAAATTATTGGTAATCGAGCCATTACCGAGTTTAACTATCGTTACTCTGGAAAACCCAGCGCAGAAATCTTCGTTGGTGTTCGTCTAGGCGGCAGTGTTCAAGAAAGGCAAGAGTTATTACAAAGCTTAACCAAGGCCAATTACCTTGTCAGGGATTTTACCGATAATGAATTAGCTAAGCTTCATATTCGATACATGATTGGTGGTAAAAATAACGACACCAGTAGCCAAAAAGAAGAACGTTTGTTCAGTTTTGAATTTCCTGAACATCCAGGCGCATTAGAGAAATTTTTAGCGGCTATGGGTGAATTATGGAATATTACCTTGTTTCATTACCGTAACCATGGCGCTGCATTTGGCCAAGTGCTTGCAGGTTTTGAAATTAGTCAGGCTAAAGAAAAAGAGTTTTTTCAACACCTTGATGATCTTGGTTATCAATGGCAAGAAGAAACTGACAACCTTGCTTATCAAACGTTTTTAAGTTAATTCCCCCAAATAAAACTTCCTTTCAAATAAGCGCTCTAAAATGACCAGCTTGACATATTATGTCTAACTGGTCATATTATGTCATGACAACAAAATAAATATAATAATAGCAAAGGAGTTTTTATGCTAAACAAAGGACTAACCAAAAATACCGTCAATGTTGATACTGCTCAAGCAGGAAAGCATTTAGGTAAAGCAGCCATAGCCATCATATCGGGCATCGTTTTATGGCAAGTATTTTACACTATCGATGAAGGTCATGTTGGTATCGTCAAACGCTTTGGCGAAGCAACAACACAAGTTAACCCTGGCTTACATACCAAAGTTCCCTTTGCTGATGGCATTGAAGAACTTGAAATACGTACCCGTAAAAATACTGAAAACTTAAAAGCATCAACCTTTGAGCAAATGCCTGTTCAGGCAGAAGTATCGGTGAACTGGACGGTAATTCGTGCAGAAGCTTTTGAGCTATACAAAGGTTATGGCGGTTTAGACCAATTTGAGAATCGTATTTTAGATCCTCGTTTACGCTCTGCAACTAAAGATGCCTTAGCACGTTTCAAAGCGGAACAAATCATCCAAAATCGTGGTCAAGTCATTCAAAAAATTGAAGAAACCTTACTTTCTGCCATGGCTGAATTTCCAGTAAAACTTGATAGCGTACAAATAGAAAACTTAATTCTGCCAAAAAAATACTTACAAAGTATCGAGACCAAGCAAACTGAGAAAAACTTGGCCGCCGCTGAAAAGCATCGTTTAGAACGTCAAAAGTTAGAAGCCCAACGTGAAGTTAACACGGCTGAAGCAAAACGTGATGCAGAAAAAGCGCGCGCAGACGGTTCAGCATATGCGACAGAAGTAGAAGCAAAAGCAGAGGCGGAAGCAATTCGTGTAAAAGGTATAGCAGAAGCTGAAGCGATGCTGAAAAAAGCACAAGCGATTAAAGCTAATAATACGCTAGTAGATTATGTTAAAGCACAGCAGTGGGATGGTAAATTACCGACCACCGTAATGGGCAGTGGTCAGGATATTCTCTGGAACATGAAAGAGAAATAACATTACCATGCTTACAAGGTTACTTACTCCTTGCAGAGAGTAACCTTTTCTTCTCAAACATTTAATCAAACAGGGTTTTAACCATGCAATGGAAGCAACTGTCAAAAACACAGCAATTACTATTTATTATTGTAATGGCTGCCATAGTCCCTTTTGCACCTGAGTTTATTTTTATTGCCGATTTAGGTGGAATTGAGCTTGTCTTTGGCTTTTTATTTCTTTACTACAAACCTTACTTTAACTGGTTCTTCAACAAAGTGATTCAAGTGAAAAATAACGTGAACTTTATAAAGGGCTCACTACAGCAGAGTGCGCTAATGCAACCCAAAATATATATTACCCAAAGTATTTTTTATACCGCTGCTTTAGTGTTTACAAGTTCACTATTATTCTCAAGTGTTTTTCTACTGCCTGCTCTGTTATTTAACACAGCATTAATATAAAGCAATGTCTGCTTAGCCTGTTGTAAAACTAGTTAAATGGGCTAGTTCATTATCAGCCAACTCGGTCACAGTCACTCGTTTAACTTCGGACTTTTCAGAGCCTACATGTAACCAATCAACTAACGCGACTAGTTGAGTAATATCACCATAGGCTAATACCTCAACATCGCCATTGGCTAAATTAATCGCATGACCCATGACCTTGAGTTGCTGCGCTTTTTTTTGTGTATTGGCACGAAACTACACTTTTTGTACTTTGCCACTGACAATGGCTTTGATGCTATTACTGTTCATACTTAGCCCAATTCAAATAAGAAAGAGGTCTCTTCGCGAGGATTTAAAGGCTTAGAGACTGAGCGTTGATTGTAGAGAATGGGTATTCCCTTGTCAAAATCAATCACGACATATAAACCTTTAAATTCTATGACGAAAGATAGGACTTGATCTTAGCGACAATCAAATTATAATCACGTTCGAATGCTATTCGAATAAAATTACAAAAAGAGATTAAATATGGCTCCAGCGCCTAAATACAGCCCTGATGAACAAGAAAAGTTAATTCTCAATGCCGCAATAGCGGTAATAGAACAAACCAACTTACTTGATTTTTCAATGTCAGCTATTGCCAAGCTTGCAGGGCTTTCTATGGGGTCAGTTTATAAGTTTGTGCAATGCAAAGAAGATGTCTTAATCGCTTTGGCGACCAATATGTATCAGCAGCGCCATCTTACTTACCAGCAAGTTTTATCATTACCTTTAAATACTCCTCAACGTATTATCGCAATGAGCTTGTTGAGTTATTCAAAAGTACAAATGTACTCATTTGATGATCAGCTAGAGAGCATTGTAAATACTACTGCCATGATGAAAAGATGCTCCACAAGGTGGGTGCAACATATGGTTAATTGCGGAGAAGTGTGTGAATCAACGTTTAAAAGCTTTATCAAACAAGCGGCAGATTCTGGCGAGTTGATCACTGTAAACCATGATATTGATGAAATTGGCATTTCAACATGGTCAATGATGATCGGTTACTTTCAAGTGGTTCGTATTCATGAAAATTGGCAAATGAACCAAATTCCACATGATAGTCAACACAATAGTGCATTAGCGCCAGAACATATACATATTCGCAATATGCAAAGACTACTAAATACCTTCGACTGGCGAGAAAAACTCACTAGCAAAAGTATTGTAGACACTTGCAAATCTTTAGAACAAGCAGGTTTAAGATAAACACAAAAACTTTACTACGCTTAATGAAAGAGCCTGCTCTCTAATACCAATTCGTATAAGAAAGTGCTCGTTATAATGAATAAATCATTCATTCGCTGTAAACACAGCCAATGAACACAAGGAAATATCATGAAATTTACTCGCTGGATTATCGTTATAGGCCTATTAGCAGGGCTAATTTTTGGCTTACATAGTTATAAAACATCACTACAAGCTGCTGCTAGTGCTCAAGCGGCTAGTATGCCTGAGCCTTCTGCAACGGTAGATGCTGTTAAAGCACAATCAATTAATTTTCAAAAACATGTGCAAGTTAGTGGTGAAGTGCAAGCTTTTAAATATATACAATTAAATAATGAATTAGCGGGTGTTATTACTAAATTAAATGCACCTTCTGGCAGTATCGTTGAAAAAGGGCAAGTCTTACTGGAATTAGATCATCGCGATGAAAATGCCAGATTAATTGCGGCAAAAGCGGCCTTAACACTTAATGAACAAACCCATGCTCGCTACATTAAATTACAACAGAATAATGAAATCAGTGCAGAGCAAGTTGATAAAGCATTAGCCGCAGTAAATATCGCTAAATCAGACATTGCGGTGTTATCAACTGCCATATCGAAAAAGCAACTTATTGCGCCATTTAAAGGTCGCATTGCTATACATACATTAGAAGTTGGACAGTACCTTGATAAAAACAGCTACGTTTTTTCTCTTGTTGGCATTCATGATTACACTTGGATTGATTTTCATTTACCACAACTTTATCAAGAGTTAACTGTTGGCTCTAAAATTCAAGTAACACCTATGAATCAAACAACCTCTTATAGTGCTGAAATTATCGCGGTCGATCCGCAATTATCTAAACAGTCACGTCACTTAAAATATCGTGCACAAATTGCATCTAAAGAACTACTTCTTAAACCAAACACTTTAGTGACAGTACATGCACCAATAGCCAAGCAACAACGTTTAACTTCGGTGCCAGATTTAGCCATTAAGCGTGATTCGCTAGGCACTTACGTCTTTTTATTAAACAAAGATGATAACGGCGACTATCGCGCACAACAAACCAAGGTAGAATTAGGTGAACGTCAAGGCGATACAGTGATGATTTTAACAGGTCTGACACCTGGGCAATTAATTGCCAGTAAAGGAGCCTTTAAACTGTTCCCTGGCATGAAAGTCTATATTGCCAATGACAATTCAGCGCAATAAGGAAAGCTCATGAAAGACTCTAAATCGTCGATAATGGATATCTTTGTCCGTCGCCCTGTCGTTGCCATCGTATTATCTATTATTATTTGTATTGCAGGTGTTTGGTCTGCCAGTAAAATTCCCGTTTTACAGTTTCCTAAAATTGAAAGTGCTTCACTTGTTATTGATACCTATTACATTGGTGCATCTGCTGATGTGGTGCAAGGCTTTATCACTGAACCTATTGAACGAGTCGCGGCTACCGTGCCGGGTGTTGAATATGTCGATTCCACCAGCACCTCGGGCAGCAGTAAAGTTACTGCGTGGCTGAAATTGAATGAGAATAGTACCTTAGCCTTAGCTGAATTAACTGCGCGTTTAGGGCAAATTCGTTATGAATTGCCTTCAGGCTCTCAAGACCCTGTAGTATCTGTTAGTCGAGCCGATCGCCCTTTTGCAGTTTTTTACCTCAATGTACATGCCAACGGCAATGATTTATCTCGCATTACCGATTACCTCACTCGTCAAGTAAATCCTATTTTGAACGCTATTGAAGGAGTCCAGCGTGTTGGAATTGAAGGGGCAAGAACACCAGCAATGCGAGTTTGGTTAGACGCACAGGCACTAACAACATTTAACTTAAGCGCCAGCGATGTGTATCAAGCATTACAATCTAATAACACCATTGCCACCATGGGCTATGTTGAAAATAATCACCAGAAAATCGATATTGTTGCCAATACACAGTTACGAAGTGTTGCTGAATTTGAACAATTAGTCGTTAGCGAAATCGATGGCGCTAATATCTATTTAAAAGATATTGCTACCATCAAACTTGCTGCCGAAGACAGTAACGTGACCGCTAGGCTGAATGAAAACGATGCGGTTTATATTTCTGTTTGGCCACTACCGGGTGCCAATGAAATCGCTATTGGTGATCGCTTATATAAAAAAGTCGCCGAGTTAAATAAAACGTTACCTCAAGGGCTTACAATTGATTTTGCCTACGACGGCACCCTATATATGCGTGATGCCTTAAAAGAGATTTTCACCACGTTAATCGAAACCGTTATTTTAGTTGGCTTAGTAGTCTTACTGCTTATGGGGTCATTTAGAAGTGCCATTGTTCCTTTAATTACGATTCCTATTTCTATTCTAGGTGCCATTGCATCAATGGCTATGATGGGCTTCTCTCTAAACCTGCTTACAGTGTTAGCCATTGTATTATCAGTGGGTTTAGTGGTTGATGATGCCATCGTGGTTGTGGAAAACGTTGCAAGACTGATGCGTGAAGGTATGTCTAAAATTGACGCTGCGTTAATCAGTTCAAGACAGCTGCTAGTACCTATTATTTCAATGACGTTAACCCTCGCGGCAGTTTATGCTCCTATTGGCTTTTTATCTGGTTTAACAGGGGTGTTATTTAAAGAATTTGCTTTTACTTTAGCGATTGCCGTCATCATTTCAGGTATCGTCGCTATTACCTTATCGCCAATTATGAGTGCTTATGTGTCACCTAAAGGCGGACAAGAAGGCTGGTTAACCCGCAAGGTGAATCATCTTTTTGACAAAGTACAGCGTGCATACGGTAAGTTACTAACACATATTTTCAATTGGAAAGGGCAAGTATTTCTCATTGCGTTTGTAGTGTCATTACTCGCAGTGCCCTTCTATATGTTTTCGCAAAAAGAATTGGCTCCTGTGGAAGATCAAGCGGGCATTATGTTTGTTATTCAATCACCGCCTGATTCATCATTAACCTATAACGTAGCGCAAATACATCCTGTAGTAGACAGTTTAAAAGAGATTGAAGGTGGTAAACAAATTTGGCAGATTATTTTTGGCTCAGGTGGATTTGGTGGCTTAGAGTTAGTTAATGCCGACCAACGCGATTTTAGTGCGCAGTCAGTTTTGCCTCAAATATACGGAAAATTAGCACAAATACCCGGCTTAAATATGTTTCCTATCTTACCTTCATCATTGCCAACTTCAGGACAATTTGAAATTGAGATGGTCGTTAAATCATCCGCCCCCTTTACCGACATGAAGCAATACGCTGATCAATTAGTAGGCGCAGCATTTGGCAGTGGACAATTCCTTTATGCTGATACCGACTTAAAGATAGACTTACCTCAAGTTGAATTAAAAATTAATCGTCAAAAAGTAGCTGATTTAGGCATGAGTGTCGCGCAAATTAGCCAACAATTAGGCATTCTATTATCTAACAATTTTGTTAATCGTTTTGATGATAACGGCAAAGCGTACCGTGTAATTCCTATTGTAAATGACGATGTTCGCACTAAAACAGAAGCCATTCTTTCCTTAAACATTAAACTACCTTCGGGTGAGCTAATGCCCATTTCAGCGGTGGCTGATTTAACATGGAAAACAGTACCAAGACAACTTGGTACCTTTGCTCAACAAAATGCTTTTAGAGTTTATGGCGCAGTAGCCCCTGGTTCAAATAAAGAAGCAGCACTAACTGCATTAGAAAATGCAGCTAGCGATATTCTACCGTTAGGCTACACCATTGACTACGCTGGTGAATCAAGACAACTGCGCCAAGAAGGTAATACCTTGATCATGGTCTTAGCCGTATCTCTACTTATTGTCTTTTTAGTCTTAGCCATTCAATTTAATAGCTTTAGAGATCCCTTGGTGGTGTTATTAGGGTGTGTGCCATTGGCCTTATCCGGCGCTTTATTAATACCTTATATTGAACTGACTACCATCAATATATACTCACAAATTGGTTTAATTACCTTAATTGGCTTAATTGCGAAAAATGGTATTTTAATTGTTGAATTTGCAAACCATGCTCAAGAGCAAGGCGCAAATAAACTGGCTGCTGTTACTGAAGCTGCCACAACAAGGTTGCGTCCAATACTAATGACAACAGCGGCGACTATTTTAGGTCACTTCCCATTGGTGTTAGTGACTGGTGCTGGCGCTGAGGCAAGAAATAGCATTGGTATTATCTTAGTAGCAGGTATGTTTATTGGCACCATCTTTACGCTCTTTATCTTACCGAGTTTTTATTTACTACTCGCTGAAAAAAGAACAAAACTAGCGAAATAAATATCTATTTTTTATAAAGCAAAGCCTGATACTTATATCAGGCTTTTTTATATACTAACTTTTCAAAAAAATCTCAAAAACTACTGAAATCATATATAAATAAGTTCCCTTTAAACAGTAACATGCGTTAATCTACAGCAATCGTTACCGCCAACCTTTTCAGCGAAACGGTTTACTCAACATAATGGAATAATAGGAGTCACTTTTGGATATCGCAGGATTATTTGTTGCAAGTGTAAGCGCCCTAGGTAGTTTGATTCAGGCATTTTATACCGCGCGTGATAGCAACAAAAAAGTTGATAATCGCAAAGTACGCTTACTTCAAAAGCGAGCAAAGAAACCTCTGAAAGTTGGTATTAAAACCATCGACGCTATTATCGATGATAAGTTACTTGCCGCTCTTTCGAGTAATATTGAAAAGCATAATAAAATTCTTATTGAAGCCTTTACCAATAGCCAGCTCAGTGATGCAGAAAAAGCCGTTAAAGTTGAGGAGGCTAGAATACAAATTTGTAAAACCCTTTTCGAAATAAAGAAATTTAATAACGATCAATTACCCACAAAACGATTAGAGCAGCTTTGGTTATCTAACCAGTGTTAACTTACGGAAAATGACAAGCGTTCATACCTATTAAATAGAGTTCAACAATCCCTATAACCTACTGATATTTAATAAATATCGTATACTGCCGAAAATTTATCAGGCTAATTTTCTAGTATTTTTTTACATATCTTTGATATGTTTTCCTCGTTGTTGGTATACCACAAAGGAGGTAGCATTGTTTCTATCTACAAGTAAATTAAAAGCATTACGTACCGAAAATGGTTGGCCACAAGAAGTACTTGCAAAAGCCTCAGGATTATCAGTTAAAATCACTTAATGTATAGGAGCTGACGGCAAAGCTTCTGCTGAATGGACTTTAGCAATAGCTTCTGTTTATAAAAACTTCATTGGCATCCAAAATTAGTAATATGTTCAATTATTTCCCATAGATTTCATTAGTTATTAAAATCGGTGTTATATTTAAAAGTAATGTTTCACACAAATTATCATTTGTAATCAACCGACAATATGCTGTTTTTAACTTGTAATAATAAGAAAATACCTGCTCAGAAGCTCATTCCATTAGCCTCAGGAGTAATTGTTGCTGGCATATTATTAGTTTTCCTTTTCCTATTTAGCACTAAAGTTGGGGCGCAGAAAACTGCACAAGAAATAGAATTAAGCGAATTTAAAGCAGGAACTGTTGGAACGTATATTCAATATTTTCAGGAATCAGATAAAAAACTTTCATTATCACAAGCCATTTCAATCTTTTCTCAAGGGAAAACTAAACAAGGTAATAGCAATTCAATTTCATTAGGTATTGGGGTAAAGCCTGTTTGGATGAAGTTTAGCGTTTCAAACCATCACGAAGTTCAATCAGCTTATCGGCTCTCAATTGAAACGCCATGGCTTGATTACATAGATACTTGGTTAGTTGAAGAC
Source organism: Colwellia sp. RSH04 (assembly GCF_003545765.1). GTDB lineage: Bacteria > Pseudomonadota > Gammaproteobacteria > Enterobacterales > Alteromonadaceae > Colwellia. The sequence goes on from NZ_QXIO01000004.1 coordinate 133,833, forward strand.
AACCAAGTGAGTCGTCATATTGTTGGGGGTGATGGCATCCCTTTTGAGCAACGACCTATGCCATATCGTTTTTACGCCTTTGAGCATCAGTTTTCTGCTGGCATCACTGATATTTATATTCGTATTCAAAGTGAAGGCCCTCTTGCAGTTCCGATTCATTTTAGTAGCAAAGAGCAAGCAACCAAGCGCGATATTTCGTCTGCATACGAATATGGAATTCTATATGGCATTATATTTGCGCTAGCACTCTATAACTTAGTGTTATTCATCTTCATAAGACAAAAAGAATATGGCTTATATAGCTTGTATTTGTTTGGCTTTGCTTTAAATAGCTTATCGTACACAGGACAACTCCATACATTAATTACTGTTGATATTGGCCCCTTATTTCAAGATTGGTTAGATATCTTTTTAATGATTACCTACAGCATTGCGGGCTTACACTTTGCACGTACATTACTTGATACTAAAAGTGACTCCCCAGCATTAGATAAACTGGTAATAAAAATTACCACTATACTTCCTTTTGCCATGTTAATTGGCCTGTTGCTCCAACAACTTTTATTCTCCATGGCAATCGCCTTTTTATTGAACACAGGGTTTGTCACACTCTTTATTGCTATGGGTATTTGTGCGCTTAAAGAAAACAGGCCTTTTGCTAAGATATTCTTATTATCTTCTGTTACCGCAGCTGTTTGTATTACCATATCGACATTAGCGGTCGCTGGATTTTTATTCCCTATAACGACTTCACCTTTAAAGCGATTGAAATAGGCATGACATTTGAAGCTTTTGTGTTGGCGGCTATTTTAGCCAAACAATTTCGTATGGCTAAAATGGATAAACTCATCGCTGAAAGTTATGCCCGCACCGATGCACTCACCAATATAAATAATCGTCGCGGCTTTCAAGAAGCCACTGTTCCTATTTGGCATAGTATTGCGCGAATAGGTCGCGATGCATCAATCGTTTTAATTGATTTAGATAGCTTCAAAAGAATTAACGATCAAAATGGTCACGATGCAGGTGATATTATTTTAAAGAACGTAGCCAATTGCATTGCTCAAACCATAAGAAAAGCAGATATTGCCGCAAGATGGGGAGGTGAAGAATTCATTATATTTTTACCTGAAACATCTCGAGAACAAGCAGCAATACAAGCTGAACGCGTACGAAAAGCAATTGAAGCACTGCGTTCTGATATTGGTAATACTCATTTAAGCGTAACCGCAAGCTTTGGTGTTGCTGGTAGTCTAGATAATCAATTTAACGATGAAAAGCTATCAGACAACTCTTTCGAGCTAATGATAAAGTCAGCAGATGAAGCGCTTTATCTTGCTAAAAACAATGGTAAAAATAGAATTATGGTTAATGAAGCTGATGGCCAACTAACACAGCACTTTCCTGTTACAGACTCTGCGGTATAGTGACTGAACATAAATGCAATAAAACTAAAGCTTTTTATAGCGTTATTCACGCAATTTAACGGAAAACCCACCCGTATGTACTACACTTGAAATATTCACAATCAACTAACAATTCAATGAAGCTTAAAAACAAAATTCTCATTGTGCTGATTCTTTGTGGCTTTCTCCCTTTAGCCATTTCGTTTATTTTCGCTATTTGGCAAAGCTCAAACACAACCGATGAAGTTGTTTTAGACAACGTAAAAACCAATTTACGCATTTCTACTGAGCATCTAGATGGCTTTTTTAAAGCAAGACTTGCTGAGGTTGAGTTATTAGCTATTCAACCTGCAGTAAAAAGTATGAATTTTTTCGAAATGAGACCGCTGCTGTTAGATGCATTAGCGATTAAAAAATCATATTACGAAAAATTTATTATTGGTCGCAAAAATGGCACATTCCATAATACATCGGGTGGTAACCCCCATGTCATGATGTTAAGAACTACCGATGATACTTCACCAGAAGCCCAGCCTAAAAACATACGTAGTAGAGATTACTGGCAAAAGACCGTTCTGCACAATGATAAAAACGAGCGAATAACTTATGTCTCTAATCCTATGATTTCATTTACTACTGGCGTCAAGCAGGTGGTAGTCGCCTCCAGCATTATTGATGAGAACGCCAATGCATCAGGCTTAATTGGCGGGTCATTGCCATGGCAAAATATCAACCATGTTATGAATAACTTGCAAGAAAAACTTTCCGATGATTTTTCAGGTTTAGCTAAGCTTGCGTTAATCAGTAAAGACGGAACTTACTGGTATCACTGGCAAGCAAAACATATTATTCATTTAGCAAAAAATGATGATAATCAGATTATTATTAACGCTGATGGTGAAAAATCGACAAAAAGCACAACATTAATGCAGTTAATGCCAGAACATGCTAATAATATTATGGCAGCGACCAGTCATGGTGATATGTACTATTTTATTAGAAAAGAAAATAAAGAGACATTCCATCACCTTTTTTATTCAATTCCCTCAACGGGCTATGTTCTCCAATTAACCGTCAGTGACCAAATTCTTGCAGCACGTACCCACCAATTAAGCTATTTTCTAACGGTCGCTTTTGTGCTTTCTGCTGCAATAGCATTTCTCTGGTTAATGTATTTTTCTAATAAAACCATTCAGCCATTACAGCGATTTACCCAAAGTATTCGACATTTAGATAAGAACGCACTGAAAGAAATCCCTCACAATAGCACCACGTTAGAATTTAAACAGTTATTCAATGAGTTCAACAACTTACTCATCACTGTCGCTAAAAATAAAAAAATATTGTTTAACAGTGAGCAACGCTTTGCACTGGCGATGAAAGGGGCTAATGATGGCTTATGGGATTGGGATATTGTTAACGATTCTATATTCTTTTCAGCTCGCTGGCTTGATATGTTAGGTTATAGTGAGCATGAACTTCCTACCAAAATACGCACATTAGAATCTCTAATTTATCAAGAAGATAGAGCCAAAGTAAAATCAATTCTAGCTGATTATTTAGCTGGAAAAACTCCTTATTATAAAACTGAATTTCGTATGATACATAAACAAGGCCATTTGGTTGATATTTTAACCCGTGGCTTTGTGGTACGAGATCCTAAAACGAATGATCCCATACGTATGGTTGGTACAAACCTTGATATTAGTGAACAAAAAGAGCACGAAGAACAACTTAAAAATATTAATATTAATCTAGAAAAGAGGGTATTGAGAAGAACACAAGAACTCGCTAATACGAATAAACAGCTGATTGAGAAAACCGCAGCGGCTGAAGATGCCAATAAAGCTAAAAGCTTATTTTTGGCCAATATGAGTCATGAAATTCGCACCCCAATGAATGGGATTATTGGCTTAACTGAATTAATGCGCAAAACGCCATTAAATGATGAACAAGTGGGCTATGTAGAACAGCTAAAACAATCATCAGATCATTTAATGCACATCCTTAATGACATTTTAGATATATCGAAAATTGAAGCGGGTAAATTAGATATTGAATCAGCCACCTTTGATTTTAAGAAATTTATTTTTGCTGTCATTGATGTTTACCAACACCAGGCAGAGAAAAAATTAATTGCCTTAGATGTTGTTATGGACGATAGCCTGTTTACTTTAGTGAAAGGGGATTCGGTTAGGTGCTCACAAGTACTGGCAAACTTATTATCAAACGCGATAAAATTTACTGAAGCAGGTAGCATTACACTGCACTTAACGCGAAGAAAAGATTCTGATTTTATTGACTTTTCAGTCGTAGATACTGGCATTGGTATTTCTCCTGCTCAACAGCAAAAGTTATTTTCAACGTTTGTACAGGCCGATGACTCAACAACTCGCAATTACGGCGGGTCGGGGTTAGGGTTAGTTATATGCAAAAATTTAATCGAATTAATGGGGGGGAGTATTCATTTAGAAAGTGAAGAAAATAAAGGTACTCAGTTTAAATTTTCTATCCTCTTACCTATTGTTACGATGGAATCATCTGTTACAACTAACGATAATGAATTACCTGCTCAAAGCCAACAATCAACCACAGAGCAGTTAATAACTAAGCTGCGTGATAAAACAGTGCTACTAGTTGAAGATAATCGAATAAACCAAGTCATTGCCAATAAAATGCTAACAGAGTTTGGGATGAAAGTTTCCTTAGCGCAAAATGGTCTTGAAGCAGTTGAACTCGCACAAGAAATGTTATTCGATATCATTCTAATGGATATTCAAATGCCTGTTATGAATGGCTATGAAGCGACATGCAACATCAGAAAGTTACCGCAATATCAAACAATACCTATTATTGCTATCACCGCCAATGCAATGAGCGACGATAAAGAAACAAGTTTACAGGCAGGTATGAATAGCCATATCACAAAACCTATTAACTCTGACAAACTGCTCGTTGAACTCGCCAGTTACTTTACTGATTAACCTGCTGATGATTAGGGTCTGTTGATCTTTCGCGATTAAATTTTGTTCGAGCTAAAAGCGTTTTATTCTCGGCGAGTAGTGTGTAGTTTAGTCATTCTAAGCAAATACTACTCAACAAAGCGTAAAATGCTTTTAGCCGAATCCTTCGGACAGCGTTTGTTGGTTATTTTTACGGCGTTATCGCCTTTTTATGTGGAATAACCCATGACAAAGGCTCTGCCTTGTACAAATATCCAACAAAAAGCTGCAAAAACAACCCCGAAAGATCAACAGCCCCTAGGAAGCTTTAAAGAGATTAACCCTGCTATGGCGATAAAGCCTGAGGAAATCACTAGGCACATAGTTAATCCATACTGTTGATACACCCAACCAGATAACACTGTACCTAATAACCTGCCCATTGCATTTGCCATGTAGTAAAAGCCAACATCTAATGAAACTCCATCAGCATCAGCTAAACTGACAATCAAATAGCTGTGTAAAGAGGAGTTAATCGCAAAAACCACACCAAAACATAACAAGCCAATAACAAGAACAGGTAACGTAAACCAGTTGGCATATATCGCTATCGCAATACATAAAGGTATGAGCACTAAAGCAAACGCCCAAGATGCCGCCATATTCGCTGTAATAGCTCGTTTTTGACTTTGAAGTAAACGTGGCGCAAACGTTTGCACCATACCGTAACCAATAATCCAAAGAGCAATAAAGCTACCCACCCACCAATGATCCCAATGAAATTGTTGAGATAAATAAACAGGTAAAGCGACAACAAACCACACATCTCTTGCAGCAAAAAGAAATAATCGTGCAGCAGACAGGGTATTTATCGCTTTACTTTTGGAGAAAATATCTGAAAATTTAGCTTTGTTTTTCGCTTGGCCTAATTCACCTTGTAACGCAAATAAACTATACAACCAAACTAAACTTAAAATGCTTGCCATAAGTAGCATTGCGCCTTTAAAGCCAACAGTCGTCAGTAATAAGCCACCTAAGAAAAAGCCAATACCCTTTAAGGTGTTTTTAGAACCCGTTAAAATCGCCACCCATTTAAATAAAGTGCTTTCTTCACCCTGCTTAACCAGCATTTTTATCGCGCTTTTGGCACTCATTTTATTTAAATCTTTGGCAATACCCGACAGCGCTTGGGCTATCATAACGTATACTACCGATAACCATTCACTTGGCATAGCCAACATTAATAAGGCCATTACTTGAATACCAAGGCCAATATTCATGGTGCGATTTAAACCTATTCGAGCACCTAGCCAACCTCCAATAAGGTTAGTTACTACGCCAAAAAACTCATAAAACAAGAACAACATAGCAATGCTTAGAGGGCTGTATCCAAGTTGATGGAAATACAGCACCACTAACATACGCAAAGCACCGTCAGTTAGCGTAAATGCCCAATAATTACCGGTAACAATTAGGTACTGCTTTACTTCATGAGATAGGTTACTAAATAATGTCATATTAAGTTAAACGCTAGCCAATTGAACGTGCGACTTTTAGCGTTAATTCAGCGGTTCTATTCGCATAGCCCCATTCATTGTCGTACCAAACGTAAAGCTTAACCTGTGTACCGTTAACCACCATAGTTGATAATGCATCAATAATGCTTGATCGCGGGTCCGTTTTATAATCTATCGACACCAACGGTTTTTCTTCATAACCTAATATATCTTTTAATTCACCTTCAGCAGCGTTTTTCATCAGCGCATTAATTTCAACTGCTGTGGTTGGTTTTTCTAGTTCAAAAACACAATCGGTAATTGATGCATTAGCTAAAGGCACGCGCACCGCATGACCGTTTAACTTACCTTTTAGTTCGGGAAAAATATGGGTAATAGCCGTTGCCGAACCTGTCGTGGTCGGTATAAGGCTCATACCACATGCTCGAGCGCGTCGTAAATCTTTGTGGGGTGCATCAAGAATAGTTTGAGTATTGGTAATATCATGAATCGTGGTCATTGAACCGTGCTTAATGCCAATATTTTCTTGCAATACTTTTACAACAGGCGCTAAGCAATTAGTAGTACAAGAAGCCGCCGTTACAATATTATGCAGCTCAGCTTGGTATAATTCATCATTAACGCCCATAACAATATTAAGCACGCCTTCTTCTTTTACCGGCGCTGTAACAACTACCTTTTTAACGCCTTGCGCTAAATACTGTTGCAAGATAACTTTTTGCTTCATTTTGCCTGAGGCTTCAATTACAACATCACAAGCTGACCAGTCAGAATCGGCAATATCGGTGTTTTGTGTCACCTTAATCGTTTGATCATTGATAATAATATTATTTTCATCATGGTTTACATCATGAGCCCATATACCATGCACTGAATCGTACTTAAGTAAGTGGGCTAATGTTTCTGCATTACCTGCAGGATCATTGATGTGTACAAACTCTATATCTTGCGAAGCAAAAGCAGCACGAAGTGTTAAACGCCCCATACGGCCAAAGCCATTTATTCCTACTTTAATTGTCATTTTTCTGCCTTTAAATTATTAATTTATCAATGATGTGTGCTTTTATTAATTGCTTTCAGTTTGGTTAAACCAATGTTGTGTTTTATTAGCAAATGCCACTAGCGATAACATAACCGGTACTTCAACCAACACACCAACTACAGTTGCTAATGCTGCCCCTGAGTGTAAACCAAATAGTGAAATTGCTACTGCCACAGCCAGTTCAAAGAAATTAGACGTACCAATTAAACAAGCGGGCGCAGCAATATTAAATTTAAGTTTTAGCTTTAATGCCGCGAAGTAACTCATAAAGAAAATACCATAAGTTTGAATCATTAACGGTATCGCTATTAAGACAATATTTTTAGGTTCATCTAAAATAGTATTCGCTTGAAAAGCAAAGAGTAGTATTACTGTTGCAAGTAGCCCGACAACAGAGAAAGGTTTCAATTTCGCTAAAAACTCGCTAATAGCTAATTCATTTTTTGCCGATTTATTTAGTACATTGCGTGTCAAAGCGCCTGCAATTAGCGGTAAAACAACATATAAAACTACCGATAAGAACAGCGTGTTCCAAGGCACATGAATATTTGTAACGCCTAGCAATAACCCTGCAATAGGTGCGAAAGCAAAAATCATAATCACGTCATTCACCGATACTTGCACTAAGGTATAATTTGCATCACCTTTAGTTAACTGCGACCAAACAAATACCATGGCTGTACAAGGTGCAACACCAAGTAATATCATCCCTGCTATATATTCTTGCGCTGTTTCTAAAGAGACCAAACCCGCAAAGAGTCCTTCAAAAAACAACCAGCCGAGCAATGCCATAGAAAACGGTTTTATTAGCCAGTTCACTACTAAGGTCAACGCTAACCCTTTTGGATTTTTACCGACTTCTTTAAGCGACGAAAAATCGATTTGTACCATCATTGGGAAAATCATCACCCAAATGAATACCGCAACAACAATATTGACATGAGCAAACTCTAAAGAGGCAATGTACATGAATGCTTCAGGAAACAAACTCCCTAAAAGCACACCACCAATAATACAAAGCCCAACCCAAACAGATAAGTAACGTTCAAATATTCCCATGCTTAACCTTTTTCCTTACAACCTTTGCTTTATTACTGACATATACGAGCAACGCGATTTGGACGCTCACCCATCTCGTTTAGCCGTGTTAACTCTTTCTCAACAAAAATAGGGTCATTAACCACTGTTGAGGTAATAATATTCTTCATCCACGTTGGTAACGTCGGGTTTAAAAAGTAATAAACCCATTGCTGTTTTTTTCTTACGGCAAGCAAGCCTGTTTTTCTTAATTGCGCTAAATGACGAGAGACTTTGGGCTGGCTTTCTTCAGCCAATGCGGCCATTAACTCACAAACACACAACTCTTTTTCAACAGAAATTAGTAATAGTGTTTTTAAGCGAATATCGTCTGCCAATGCTTTATAAAAAAGAGTAGGCGTTAAGCTAGTAGGTAAATATTGCTGATGTTCATTTAGGAAATGCTTAATCGATTCATTGATTTCATGGAGTGTTTTTTCAAATGGGTTTATCTCATTTCTTGTTCGAGGCTCGGCAAAGTTCCACGCTAAACAGTTGCTTCCCTGAATACGCTTTTCACATTCAAGTGCCGCTTCATCACATAAAGTAATAACAAAATCAAAATGTTGCCCAATGTAATCATCAACATTTTGGCAAACTAAGCCGCTTACTGATAAGCCAAAATGCTCAATCGCCTTAAGCGTATTTTCATCAATGCCTTTAGGGTGAGATCCAGCACTATGTACTTCAATGCTTCCCTGACTATGATGGCGCAATAAAGCTTCTGCCATAATTGAGCGAGCAGAATTTTCGGTGCATAAAAAAAGAACTTTCATTCAACAGAGCCTCAGCTATTTATGAATGCAATTGTATATAACAATTTTGTTATATACAACATCAGAAAAATTCTAAAATACATATTAGTAGGCAAAGGAGAGGTTTACTGTAGGCCTGTCATGATTTCAAATAGTGTTCGAGACATGTTTATGTGCATGTGCTAGCACAACAAAGGAATGCAGAATAAAAACTTATATACGGTTTATGACGTGAGCATGTTAAAACTCACGTCATGTAAATACATAATTTAATTACTCTTCTTTCTCAAATAGTTCCATTAGCCCTAATAGCGCGGCAAAAAGCACAGCTCCTACAGGCCAAACTATCCAGGTAACGCCCCAGTTCATCGTCCATAAGCTCCAGCCAAGAAATATTGCTGTTAATAGTGGCCAGTAAAAAGCGGCAAGTTTTTCAGCTCTTTTTGCACGTTTACTTTTTTCATTATCACTTTGGTCGGTAATAATGTGATTATATGCATCGTATCTCGCTGACACAGGTATTAAAATAAATAACCCTATCGCTATTAAAAGCATCAGTACGACTAGCATCATCATTACCATGTCAGATCCTCCTGAAAAAACACTAACAAGCATTAAAGGAACAAAACTAATAATAAATAAGAAAATACTCACTGAGAGTTTCAGGTTATAGCTTGCTCTGAATTTCTGTAATTTTTCGGTAAAAACACTATGAACGCCATATGCCAACTCGAAAGGTTCATTATCTATCGAGCTAATATCATGTTCATATTGATTGGTTCTGATAAAAAAGCTCACTGCCCAACAAACCAAAACTAATATGCCGACAACACCCATTGCAGCAGCAAAATCGTCGGTAATACCCATGCGATTAGTTTCCGCCATCGCCAAAAAGAAAAAGAGTGGAATAACTGAACAAACACAAAGCATTACGCCCTTCGTAACTAAGTTAGCTATCTCCATTTTGCTGTCAACGTACTTTAGCGCTTGCTCTAAAGTAATTTGCATTGCACTTGGTGCTTTGTTTTCCAGCACTGTGTCTGAAATTTCGTATTCATCTTTTAGTAGAAAGTCTGTCGAAACATCAAAAATTTCTGCAAGTTTAATAATTTTATTTAAATCGGGAATACTGTTAGTACTTTCCCATTTCGATACAGACTGCCTTGAAATATTCATTTTTTCAGCTAATTCTTCTTGCGACCAACCACACTGTTTTCTTAATTGGATAATTTTTTCTGCTAATATCATAGTGTTCTCTTTTTCATTCAATGTTGAGCGTTTAGCATAGAAAAACAGCTAGTTGCAAACCAGCAAGCCCAGTTGTTAATTTGTCAACCAGCGGTTGCGATTTGAATTTTATTAGTGAATTTAACGGTTTATTTAAGTGCGGGCAAGTAAGGCCAGATAAAAACATGATGCGATCGATTAATTTAAAAAACCACAGAAATGTAATTTATCACTAAAAGTTATGGATGAAATTAGCACGTTATAATAAAAGGACACTAGGTGGATAACCGTTCAGATAAATAATCAATTAATATTCTAATTCTTCGAGACAAGTTTCGATTTAGCGGATATAAAGCTGAAATAGCAGTGGTTGGTTGATAGTAATCACTGAGTAATAAGTGTAACCGCCCCTCTTTAATACATTTTTCAAATAAAAAGCTCGGCCCAAAACCTATTCCTAACCCATTAAGCATACCATCAACAATTAATCCTCCGTCATTACTTGTTAAACTCCCTTTTGCTTTTACAGTAATTAACTCACCGCTAGGAGAGCGAAAAGGCCAGCCTTTGTTTAACTTTGAATCACCATAAATTAAACAGTTATGTTCCATTAAATCTGCTGGTTGTGAAGGTAGACCATGTTTTTTTATATACTCAGGAGAAGCCACAACCTGAAATGTACAGTCTGCTAATCGACGAGATATTAAGCTTGAGTCTTCCAGCTGCCCAACTCTTATCGCAATATCTATGCCCTCTTCAATTAAATCTACTATACGGCCACTCGCGATAACTTCGAACTCTATTTCGGGGTATTGCAGTTGAAACTCTATTAGCAATTGCCCAAAGCCTGAAATGATAAGGCTTTGAGGTATTGTTATACGAATTTTTCCTCTTGGTGATCCTTGACTGTCGATAACTTCAGCACGGGCATTTTCAGCTTCCGCCATAATAATCTTACAGTGTTTATAGAATTGACTTCCTTCATCAGACAAACTCAATTTACGCGTAGTGCGATAAAGTAAACGCGCTCCTAAATCGTCCTCCAGCATAGAAATTTGTTTACTAATAAACGATTTGGAAAGCCCAAGCTTATCTGCTGCTGCCGTAAAACTTCCAGCATCAACAACAACCGAGAAGGTTTCCATCAGCGTTAAAATATTCACATTAGCACCTGTGAGTGAACAATAAGTTGACAACTAGCATATATATCAACACCTAAAAATACAATAAGCTACATCTTAATGATTACACAAGGCAGTAATAGCCAGTAATAAATGTGAAAAGGTGAAATATGAATACTAAAAATATGCAAGAACAAGGTTATGGCTTATTCGCTAAATTTTTGCACTGGGGAATGGCAATAATGGTCATTGTACTAATAGCAGTGGGCACTTACATGGCAGGATTAGATAAAACAGATCCAAGCAAGATGCAACTCGCAGGCATGCATAAATCTTTTGGGGTTATCTTCATGCTATTTGCAATGGTACGTGTGATATGGAGTCGGGTTAATCAGTCACCAAAACTACCAAATGTCTTGGCAACTTGGGAAAAGTTATTATCAAAAACAGTTACAGGCTCGTTATATCTTTTAATGTTGGCAATCCCTTTTACTGGCTACGCCATGACAAATTTATTTGGCTACCCTGTTAGTTTATTTGGCTTAGTAGAATTACCTACTATGTTTGCTAAAAAACCAGAATTAGCACTTTTGGCTAAACAAGCTCATGTCATAGTAGTGTACACACTTATCGCTGCCTTATTTGCCCATATTGCAGGAGCATTAAAGCATCGTTTGCTAGATGAACCTGAGGCTGATGTTCTACCACGTATGCTGCCAATAAAGCCGCGTAAATAGAATCACACAATAGAGCAAAGCTAACCTTTGGCCTTCGATTACAGCAAATGGTTTGATAAAGAGACATCTGCAGAAGTATCAGATTATTACTTAAGAATGCAACATCGAAAAAGTTATGCACTTGCTCAAATTCAAAATGAGTGGTGGGACAAATAATTTTTGATAGCGCTTAACAAGTATACAACTCACTTAATACCAAAAATAAAAGGATCGCCTATGACTAAGTTTACAACCGACGAATAACATATTTTTAGATTTGAATTCCATCATTTATATTAAAAATTAACCTGAGAGATTTACTATGATAAAAAAATTATTAACTTGTTCAATAATACTACTTTGTTTCTTTTCTGTTTCTAAAGTGAATGCTGAAGAAATAAATATGAGAAATACTTATGCCGTTTCATGGATCATCGATACAAACGATTCCGAACTTTTCAACGATACAATAAACCTACAAGGAGCCAAGCTGCTTGAGTTATGGACAGGCGGTATAGTAGAAAATGTCTACCTTGACACTAAAAAGTCGCATCAGGTTGTGCACAAAGGCGATGTAGCGAGAGTTATGTTTTTTCTTAAAGCGCAAACAGATAAAGAAGCTAAAAAGATACTAGATGAGATGCCTCTAGTAAAAAATAAAGTGGCAAAATACACCTTAAACTCTGTTGGTATCTTATGGTTAAAACAGTATTAATGCTTGAATAATAATAGTTTAAAAAAGTCTCTTTCTTGAGAGAGTAAGCCGTAAGAAAGAGACTTTCTATTATGTCCACCGAAAATTATTCTGCTCAAATTCCATATGACACAATTACTTCAACCAACTACATTTGAATCTAAACAATAATCAACACTTATAAAGAAGAATATCTACACATGTGGATCGTCACCAATCTCGAGAATTATTGAGCAGGGTTTTCTAGGATGTAGCTAGATTGTGATAAATCAATTGAAATTTTTATGTCAAATGTCGTGAGAAAATTATAAAAAACATCACAAAAAATAAGAAATTTAAAAATCCAAAGCAATGTCTTGAATGATTACTTAGTGCCAATAACGGACTGTTAAAACTTCTTACATCTAATACATTTATCAATTAGTTAATTTAATATAGTCTCGAACATTAACAGACCAATTACATAGAGGTAACGGCAATTGTACTTAAAATATTTAATCAGTTTATCCTTTAGTTTTTTCACCCTAGCGAACTGTACAAATGCACTAGCCAACACATATAAAGCCAATTTGTCAAAATCAAAATCCTATCAATATTTGGTAAAAGAGCTTTCAGATGAGTTAAATCAATTACACAATAAAAATAACTTTGACGGTACAATAATACTTTTATCCAGAGATCAGGAAATATTTAGTCACTCTTATGGCTTTGCAAATAGGGCCTCTAAGATAAAAAACACTGAAGATACGGTATCGGATATTGGTTCTATAGCAAAAACATTCACTGCCGGCGCTATATTAAAGTTAGTTTCAGAGGGTAAATTGACACTCGAAACTAAGTTAGCTGACATTTTCCCTGATTCCCCCAGCGACAAAAAAGCATTAACTATAAAAAGCCTACTTTCCCATAGTTCAGGAATTGATAACTTTCACAATCAAACAGATTTTGACGTTATGAGCAAAGCAGAAGCTATTGATAAAATCTTTGATCTTTCAATGATAGGAAAGCAAGGGAAGACAGTTAAATACTCCAATGCTGCATATACTCTTTTGGCTGCAATTGTTGAAAAAATAGCTAATATGAACTTCCAAACCTATGTTCACAAAAACCTTATTAAACCACTAAAGTTAAACAACACAGGCTTCTATAGTGATAAAAAAATTAACTATTCTAATATTGCCAAAGGTTACGGCGGCTCTGATAATGGTCAGACAACATTTGAAAAAGGTCTGACTTGGGCATTAGTTGGTCAAGGTGGAATGGTTTCTTCAGCGAATGATTTAGCAATTTGGTTTACCGCAATATTGAATGGAAATTTACCCTTAAATAAACCTGAAAATTTGATGCTTCAGCAAGCAAATAAAAAGTGGATGCTTGGTAATATTAGACACTTTTCATCTTGGGGAACTTTAAGTTATTACGCGGGAGGCAGTACCGACTTTGGTTATACAGCTCTTGCACAATATTTACCTGATTTAGATATCTCTATAATAATATTACTAAACAGCTATCTTGATAAATATGAAAATAGAAGCCATCAAAAGCTCTCTAAGGAACATATCTTTCCTATACTTCTGAATAAAAAGTCATAGCAAAAATATCTGCTTATCGCTCTTAAGAGACATTACTTATGTCTACTTTTAACGTCAGCTTTCGTATCTTTGCTGACCTTATTGGATCATTAACGACTTACAAAAATAAACTAAGGTGTAACTTAAAGGTTAAATTATCTCATTATGTGACACATTTCTTATTATTTGTGACGATCCACACACTATCTATTTTTAGCTATTGATTCAGATCAATAAAAATAGAGTAACTACTTTAAAAAGCTTTACAAATGTAGAGTTCTTACTCTATACTCGTTTTGTTCTTAAGCGAACACTTATTGTAATAATTTTTTATATTCTAGCTTCCCCATAGCTAATACGCCGATATCCTTCTTTTTATTAAAGATAATGTTATCGGCTTTTTTATGCCTAAAATCCCTCTTCGTTTAAGTTACTCTGAATTTTTTTGAGTTAGCCATGCTACCGATTGCTCAAAATATATAGCCAATACTATGAAATTACATATTGGTGATTTTCTTGCTTGGGCTGTTCGTGTACTGTGGTTAGTATTACGTTTATTGCCCTGTTTCTTTGTTATTTCAGGTATGCAGTTAAATAGGCTACAGGCAATTACGGGTAACGCGAGTTTAACAACTATTCGAGAGCTAAAAACATGAATCACAATAACGCCGAACGCAACGCTTTAGTCGTTACCGCCCTATTAAATATGGTCATGGCAATTAGTGGATGGTTAGCTTTTTATTACACCAATTCACAAGCTATTTTATTAGACGGCAATTATTCATTTATTGCTTTTATCGTTACCTTAGTTGCCATACGCATCGCGGCGATAAAAGCTAAGCGAACTAAAGTGTTTCCTTACGGCCAATATGTCTATGAAGCACTGTTCTCGTTATCAAAAGGTATTATGATAATAGGGGTATTACTTACTGCGCTCATAACTAACCTTTCAGCAATACTTCATTATTTACAAGGTGACCCTTTAATACCATTAAACACAGACGTCGTTTTAGTGTATACCGTTGTTATGGTGTTACTTTGTGCATTTTTAGGCTTTTATTGTCATAAGCAAAATAAAAAAATTAACTTTGCAAGCGCCATATTACGCGCAGAATATACAGGCGCAAAAATAGATGGTGCTATGTCACTCGCGTTAGGTGTTGCGCTATATGCGATTGGCTTTACTGCTATTGAGGGTGGTTTTGGCTTTTTACATTATATTGGCGATGCTATCATTGTTAGTATATTAGCGATATTACTCAGCAAAGAACCCTTTCTCTTGGTGCGTGATTCCTTTGTAGAATTAGCAGGAGGAACACTACAGAACCAAGAAGAAAAACGCCAAATAGAAGAGGTATTATCTTCGCATTTCAAACAAAGTGACTTACTAAAAGATAGCTTTATTTCAAAAACAGGGAGTAGTTATTTAGTGGCTGTTTATATTCAAAGCCAATACTTAGAGAGTATAAAGGCGAGTGAAATAACCGCGATGCAAACGCAAATAAAATCTGCATTAAGTGAACGCTACCCTAATATTACATTAGAAATTATTTTAGCTTAGGGCGTGAATACTAAAGCCGCTAGTGCAAAAAAACATTGCCCTTAGGGCTAAGGCTGAATGATTAAACAAAGATCAACACGCCCTAGAATGCTACTCTTCTTCTATGCTTGGCTCAGCCAACGATAGTTCGTCTTCTTGAGTAAACCAATGACAAATAACGTTATTTGCTTGATCAGCCCCTGTTCGTTTTAGTGATGAAAAGGCCTGTACTTTTATATCGGCTTTTAAGGACGCTAAGGCTTTTTTCACTTTTAATACTTCGGAGCTACATTTACCTTGCGATAGCTTATCGGCTTTGGTTAATAAGCAGAGTACGGGTAAATCGCTATCAGCTGCCCATTCAATTAAATCTAAATCGAGATCTTTTAACGGGTGTCTTATATCCATAAGAACAACCAAACCTTTTAAGCTTTCTCGCTTTTCTAAATACTCACCCAACGCTTTTTGCCATTTTTTCTTCATTTCTAATGGCACTTTAGCAAAGCCATAACCAGGTAAATCAACTAAACGTTTGTTCTCTGCAATTTCAAACACGTTGATTAATTGCGTACGTCCAGGGGTTTTACTTGTTCTTGCCAAGCTTTTTTGGTTGGTAAGTGTATTTAGCGCGCTTGATTTCCCAGCATTTGAACGACCCGCAAAAGCCACTTCAATACCTGAGTCTTCAGGCAAACGGCGAATGTCTGGGGCACTGATGGTAAATGTTGCTTTGCTTAGATGAATAGCTGAAGAAGACAAAGGACGTTCTCGATTAAAATTAAAAAATGTATTATAACTTTTTTAAGGCATTTTTCTTATTTTTTCTTCATCAACTGACATTCTCAGTAAAATTATGCCTCTTTTGAGGTATTTTTTTTGCTGCTACTGTTACACATTGACCAGATTAGTGTAAAATGCCGTCAGGTTTGAACTACTTTTTTATCATTTTTTAATTAGATAGCGATATAATTGTCCACACGTTATGTAATTATTGACAAGCAGAGAGCAACTCAATGAAAAAAATTATCTTTTCGCTTATTTTAGCATTCGGTTTAATGAATGCTGCTCAAGCAGCACAAGGCGATGCCGCCGCAGGTAAAACTAAAGCAGCAGCTTGTGGTGCCTGTCATGGTCCTGCAGGTATTAGTGCTATGGGCATTTACCCAAATATCGCTGGTCAAAAAGACGCTTATATTATTAAACAATTGAAGGATTTTAAATCAGGCGCTCGTACAGACATGATGATGGCGCCTATGGCTGCCAATTTATCTGAGCAGGATATGGCTGATTTAGCGGCATATTATTCTTCGTTACCAATGGCAGGTGAAGAAGCCCCAGCAGAAAGTGCTTCAACAGATGCACCTACAGCAACAGCTAGTGCAGGTACTGCAGATGTTGTTACTTCTTCTCCAGCAGCTGCCATCTACAATGGCGATATTAAAGCAGGTCAATCAAAATCTGCAATGTGTGTTGCTTGTCACGGTGTTGACGGAAACAGCGCTGTACCAATGTACCCAAGTATTGCTGGTCAAAGTGCAAGTTACATTGCTAAGCAGTTAGCAGATTTTAAATCAGGTTTACGTGTTGACCCAGTAATGGCTGGCATGGTTGCTGGTTTATCTGAAGAAGACATGAACGATTTAGGTGCATACTTCGCTGTTCAATCTGCTACACCAGGTTCAGGTGAAACGAATGCTGAAGGCCATAAATTATACTTTGGTGGTGATGCAGCGAAAGGCGTTACTGCCTGTATCGCTTGTCATGGCGTTAAAGGTAAAGGCATGAAGCAAGCCGCTTTCCCTGCTGTCGCTGCGCAAAGCAAAGATTATTTGAAAAAGCAATTAGCTAGCTTCCGCGACGGTTCTCGTGCGAATGATAACAACGGCATTATGCGTAACATTGCTATCAAGCTTTCTGATGCTCAAATTGATGCCTTAGCTGAATACATGTCAGGCCTTAAATAGGTTCGGAAAACAACAAATATCTAAAGCAGCGTTTATCGCTGCTTTTTTTTAATCTTTTTTTGTTCAACACCTTATTTTCTTACAAAATTTAGACCAATTGCCTATTGTGATAACCTATAAAGCGTGTAGGCTAGCAAGCAGGAAACATGTTGTTATATTGCAATGAATCAATTATCGAATAATCATGACATTGTTGCTTGTCACCTCTGTGATGCAGTGTTTGACAAACCACAATTAAAGCAAGGACAAAGTGCTAAATGCCACCGTTGTGGTAGTACGCTAGTTGAGCGAAAAGTAGATTCAATTAATCGAAGCTTCTATTGGTCTATTGCTGGCATTGTATTACTTATTCCCGCCATTTTATTACCCATTATGGGCGTAACCCTAGCAAAGCAATATCACAATGCTTCGCTTCTTGACTGTATTCTTGTGTTAATAGACCGTGGTTTTTTTATGATAGCCACTCTTGTCTTTTTGTTTGCTATTGCAGTACCTATTGTGCGCTTGTTTGGTGCTTTTTATATTGCTATTAGCTTTAAGTATCAACGGTTAAGCTCATCAATGCTTACTTTTTTTCGTGCTTATCATCACTTAGGTCACTGGGCGATGCTTAATGTATTTATGCTGGGTATCATTGTCTCTATGTATAAATTAATAGATGATACTGAGCTCTCTGTTAATTTGGGATTGCTGTCATTAATTCTCTGGCTCATTTGCACCACCATGGCTTCTATCACCCTAGATCAAGACTACATATGGGAAACCTTAGAGCAAGAGTTTACTCATGAAGACAGCTAAAGAGTTAGGTTTAGGTTTATGCCCTAAATGTCATAAGGTCAACACTATGCATACCGAGCCTATGCAATGTGTTCGCTGTCATGGTTGGTTTTATCAACGAAATCGCAATAGTTTGCAATATACCTTAGCGTGGAATATAGCTGCCTTGCTGGCATTTATTCCCGCTAACCTCTATCCCATTATGATTATTTATTCACTAGGCATTGGCGATGAGTCAACAATTTTGTCGGGCATAGGGCAATTTATCGACCAAGGGTTATATCCAATTGCAGTGATAATATTTACTGCCAGTATTATTGTGCCGTTAATTAAAATTATTGGCCTTTTTGTGTTAGTTTATAAAGTGCATACAGGTGTACGCCTAAAACCAACTAAGCATAGCAAAATTTACTACATGTTAGAGTTCTTAGGTCCGTGGTCTATGCTTGATGTATTCGTGGTTGCATTACTGGTTGCTGTGGTAGAGTTAGGCTTTGTAACGTCTGTAGCTGCAGGCCCTGCAATTAACTATTTTACCATGACCGTAATTTTCACCATGATCGCAGCAAATAGTTTTGATCCTAGGCTGTTATGGGACAAAAAGCTAAAACAACAAAATAGGCATGCCGAAAGCAAAGGAATATAATGACAAGCGAAGAATCTCAACAGCCTAAAACTAAATCATTCAATTCTGCAGAAATTGTCCCTCGACAAGGTATTTCTATTGTTTGGTTTGTGCCATTTATCGCCCTTATTTTTGGTGGCTGGTTAGCCTTTAAGGTAATTTCAGAACAAGGCACTTTCATTACGATTGAGTTTGAAAATGGCTCAGGAATTGTGCCGAAAAAAACCGAAGTGCGTTACAAAGGCTTGGTAACTGGCATGGTGACTAAAGTTATTCCGTCAGATGATTTACAACATGTGATCGCTGAAGTTGAAATGTCACCAAAGTTCACTGATTACCTCACAGATAATACGCTTTTCTGGTTAGTTAGTGCTGACATATCACTTCAAGGTGTTTCAGGCTTAGATACACTCATTTCAGGTAGCTATATTAATATTCTTCCTGATACTGAAGAAGGGGCTGATAGCCAAGAGCATTTCATTGCACTAAATGAAGCGCCCGCATTAGATATGTCTAGCCCTGGTTTACACTTAACCTTACAAACTGACGTATTAGGCTCTGTGAGTGAAAATTCCCCCATCACCTTTAAACAGCTACCTATAGGCTATGTTACGGGTTATCGTTACGATGAACAGGCGAAAAAAATTAATATTAATGTGTTCATTGAACAAATACATGCACACCTCGTTAAAGAAAACTCACTATTTTGGAATACCAGTGGGGTTCAAGTTACCGCATCACTGAGTACGGGTTTAAAAATCAATACTGACTCTATTGCTTCAATTATTGCTGGTGGTATTGCCGTTGATACGTTGAGTTATCAAGATGAAGGTCAAGCAGCGAAAAATGGTGAAGTATTTACATTACACCCAGATTTTCAATCTGCTGAAGTAGGCCATGAAATTGAACTAACGTTAGCTTGGAATTCAAACATTGATCATAATGCCGCTATTATTTATCAAGGCTTCACTATTGGCACAATTGAGTCAATTACCAAAATAGATCCTGTTGAACGTAAAATTATTGCCAAAGCTAAAGTAAATCCGCGCGTGGTACCTTATTTAACCGATAATTCACAATTCTACTTGGTTTCACCTGAAATAGGGTTGACGGGTATTTCTAATGCCAAAACATTGCTTACTGGTACCTATATAGGCATCAGGCCATCATTAGCAGGCAACCCGCAAACCAAGTTTATTGTTTATAACAATAAACCCGCGTTTAAATATGACGAACCTGGTCTACACATTATGTTAGAGGCGAGCAGTAGAAGCTCTCTTCAAGTAGGCAGTAATATTTTGTATAAGCAGCAGGTCGTTGGCAATGTTCAAGCGATTAAAACTATTGGTGCTGAGCAGCATCAAATCTACCTACATATTCAGCCAGAATTTGAACATTATGTGACCCAAAAAAGCCGATTCTTTAATAATAGTGGCGTTAAGTTAACAGCCAACCTTCAAGGCGTAGAAATTGCTGCGGAGTCATTACAGACTATTCTTTCTGGCGGTATTGCTTTTATTAATGACGATAACCATGACGACAAAAGTACAACGCAAGTTACCGTTAAAAATGGCCACTCATATAAATTATTTGATGATATAAAAATGGCGCAACAAGTCGCCAAATTCACCTTAAAAACAAAGATTGATACCGCAATAAAACCAAAAACTCGTTTGCTTTATCGTGGCGAAGAAGTGGGTAGTGTGCAAACAATCGAGGTTATCGACAACATCAAACATGTGCATTTGGGTTTATTACCTGAGTTTGAGCATATTCTTAAAGCTGGCTCACAGTTTTGGTTAGCCGAGGCAAACTTAAGTTTGTCAGGTGCTACCGATACTCAGGCATTATTTGCAGGTAACTACATAACATTTAATATAGGAAAAGGCGAAAGCCAACATAGCTTTACTTTACTTAACAAACCACCTGCAAAACATCCAAGTGCTGACGGTTTACAACTGACCTTGTTGACTGACTCTGCCAATGTAGCTACACCGGGAAGTGCGGTAAGTTATCGTGGCGTAATTGTTGGTCAAGTAGACAATGTTGAGTTAGATAAAGCGACAGACAAGATTCAAGTTAATATTACGATAGACGACGAACATACCGACCTTATTTCAGCCAATACCCGCTTTTATAATGCTAGTGGCATAACCTTAAGTGGTGGTTTAGGTGATTTTGTTGTGAAAACAGAATCTCTCGATGCAATTTTACGTGGTGGAATAAGCTTTTATAATCCTGTCTCAACGTTAAACCCTGATGTTAAAGTTAATGAACTCGATAGTTTTTCATTATTTGATCATTATGAACAAGCTCAAGGTGCTGGTCTTGCAATAAAAATTCACTTTAACGACATTGCAGGCTTAAAGAAGAATACTAAGGTTATCTATCAAGAACAAGAGATGGGTTTCATCGAACGTTTAATATTTAATGATGACAAAGTAGGCGTAGAAGCATTAGTGATGTTAAATGATTTCGGTAGCCAATACGCAAAACAAGGCGCTAAATTCTGGAAAGTTGAGCCTGAAATTGGTTTAGTTGGCTCGAAAAACCTCGTAAATTTACTTGATGGCGCTTTCATTGCCTTATTACCTGCTCCAAAGAGTTCACCAGACACTTCTGAACTCAACTTTACCGCACTTGCACTTCCGCCGACAGTAACAGAGCTGCCTTATGGTCTAAACATAACATTAAGTACTCATCGACTTGGCTCAGTTAGGGTTGGTAATCCTGTGCTTTATCGACAAATAAAAGTTGGTGAGGTTATAGGGATTGATTTATCAGAAAACGCCAATAGCGTGAATGTTTTTATCAATATTGCAAAACGCTATGCCCCGTTAGTTAAACCTAACAGCCAATTCTGGAATACTAGTGGTATTAATATTGAAGCCGGTATTTTTTCAGGTATTAACATTGATTCAGAGTCTGTTGAAACCCTCATTGCGGGTGGTATTGCCTTTGCCACACCTGAGCAAGATGATTCAGAGCAACAAGCAGAATTACCGCAACAATTTATTTTGCATCAAGAGGTTGATAGTGATTGGCTTGAATGGCAAACCGAGATTTCGTTAAAGCCATAAATCGCTGAAGGTGACGGTTTAGCTATTTATGGCTACTTTGCATATTAAAGATTTATAGCCAGTGACGTTAGGTTGTTAAGTTTTTATATCTCTAGCGTTTGTTGATTAAGATATTGCTCTACGCATGCTTTACAAATACAGCGGGTATTTTTGATGTTATCAGGCAATTGCTTAATGAGCCCTTCAGGTACAGATAACGATTTACACCAACAATCATTTATTGCAACAACACGACACGAATTATCTTTATGACAAAGTGGGCAAATATTTTCGTCTGATTCTACCAATGCATTTCCTTAAATCCGCAAATCATGTAAATAAACATTAACTGGTGAAAGATTATCTTACGCCAAAAGGTCTTTGCTTACGAGGTTATTTAACCTCAGCTCGGGTTAAGAGATAAGTTAACAGTTTGAAGTTGTGATACTTGCGGTTATAGCTACTCACTAGCTTGATAGTTTTTCTTAATTCAAGGCAAATTCATTAAGAATAGTTATTCTATTGTTTATGAATTTAACACAGAAGTAAGGAAAAATAGCTGCTAGGGAGCTATTTATTATCCCGAACTGAGGTTATTTATCAATCGAAAAGAGATTATTTATGAAAAAAATGCTTATCGTTACAGCAATACTGTTACTCGCTGTGTTTGCTCAATGTCATGCCAGCGAAAAAATAGCTATTGATATAGGGCCTGAAGTCGGTGAAAACGCACCTAAAATCTCTGTTATTGATGAACAGGGTAGCAGACAAACCATTCAGTCTTTATCAAAAGAGAAAGGATTGATTTTGGTTTTTTTTAGATCAGCCGATTGGTGTCCATTTTGTAAGCGTCACTTAGTTGAGTTGAAAGAGTCCTATACAAAATTAAATGAATTAGGCTTTGGTGTTGCAGCAATTTCTTATGATGACACGATGATATTGAAAAATTTTTCTAACGAGCAACAATTGCCGTTCACACTATTGTCAGACCAAGATGTAAAAACGATTAATGCCTATAAAATACGAAACAAGCAATACCAGAAAGGGGAAGCCAACTACGGCATACCTTACCCCGGTATTGTGATTATCGATAACCAAGGCAAAGTGCTAGATAAGTATTTTTACCAAGGTTATAAACAACGAGTTAATTTTGAAGTATTAGCAACTAAATTAGCACAGCATTTGTAATCTAACTTATTGATATAATTCGCTATCAACAAATGCCTTAATAAGTGATTGGTACAACGCATTAATCGTTGGCCTTTCACTTGTATGCTCAAATAATGACGTGTGCACTTCAGCCTTAACACGTTCTGTTTTTCCACCTTGCTGATAACATAAATTTACGGGCTGAATGAGCTGCTCAAATAGTACATCAATCAGTATAAAAGCTTGCGCCAATACAATTTTTCCTCCGCCGCTTTTTAACACCACGCGTTGTGCTGTGCCGACCACTTTTTTACCGTTAATATTGAGGTTATAGTCACCGTCACAATACGAATGTTCGGTTGCATGGGCTTGAACTTCAATTCCCCATTGAGCAAAGAAACGTTTTAACACTGCACATAAGTTTTCATAGGCTTGGGTAATAGAATAAGGCTTGTCTTGGTGCCATTGATAAAGATGAGATAAATTAATAACCCCTTGGCATTGCGGTACAGGCGCGCCACCTGTTTTACGTGCATATAACTGCCAACCACTTTCCTTTAACGTGTTAATTAACTCAAGGGATTCTGGCCATTTTTTACCTGCGGGTAACACTAAGGTGGGCTCATTGGCTTGCCAAAGCATTAAGCACTGATCAAGCTCGCCTTGCTGTAGTTGTTTTAGCAACGTACTTTCTTTACTAAAAACATGTTCAACTGAGCTAGTTTCAAACTGGAGTAACTTGTGCTTTTGTTTGTTCATAATTAATTAAGCAGCCAAATATCGATTACAAGTTTAATCATATTTTCCTACCCTTTGAACATATTATCTAGCTCTTTTCGAGTTAATTGTCTCGGTAAACTTGGAAAGCCACCTGAGCAGCTTTTACCTGACATTTTTAAATCCGCAATAGTATTACTAACAAACAGTTTTAGATATACATCCATGGAAATCGCTTCAAACCTTAGTACGTTAGAAGAATTATATTTGAGCTTCTGTGTGAAACTAGATGACGTACCTTGATCTTTTTTGATATTCACCGTCACTTCTGCAACACCGTCGGTTATCGGCTTAACACTTATACAGGCACCATACTTAAGCGACTCAGTACACACTTGTTCGTTATCAAGCGCCCAAAACCTTCCATGTGTAGCGTATCCAGCGCCTAAAGGATCATTTATCTGATAATCATAATCTATTATTTGCGCCTTATTACAAGCATAAATATTTGTACTTATTGCTAAGAGAGCCAATAAAATAAAGACGTTAAGCATTCTTACTAAATAAGGTGACATCACGTTTCTAATCTAATCCTTTTATTAACACTTTACGATATCTCTTTCATAAAATCAGCAATAGCTTGCTCTGGGTTTTTAGCTTGAGTAATCGCAGTTACCACGGCAATGCTCTCTACTCCAGTTGCTAACACTTGCGTTGCTCTACTTAGATTGATACCGCCAATAGCGACCACGGGAATTTGCTGCTCGACTTGCTTAGGTCTTAAGTTTAATACTTGCGCTAAATTATCTATCCCTTGAATTTGCCCCGTCATATCTTTGGTTGTGGTAGGGAAAATTGCACCAATAGCTAGATAAGAGGGCTGCAACTGCTGCGCTAGCAAAAACTCATAACAGCCATGAGTGCTTATACCTAAGCGAATGCCAGATTGGTGAATATGTTGTAAATCTGCCTCGGTTAAGTCTTCTTGGCCAATATGCACACCATATGCACCATACTTAATCGCCAATTGCCAATAATCATTAATGAAGAGTCGGGTATTATAATCTTTAGCAAGCTCAACCGCTTCAGCGATCACTTGCTCTAGTTCCTCATCGGCTAAGTTTTTTACTCTCAGCTGTATAATCTCAAGCCCTAAAGGCAATAAGCGTTTTAACCACGCAATAGAGTCAATAACAGGGTAAAGCCCTAGTTTCTTGCCATCAAGTTCTAAAGAGTTAAACGCTGATAATTGCTGATACTGCTGTGACAACTCATCAATCACTTGTGGGAAGTCGCCAGCCTGATTAGGCCAATGTAATTGTTCAAAAGCGCCATAATATTGATGTTGCTTGGCAGCACTATGACTAACACTTGCTTGTAGCCCTTGGTAAATAAAGGCTTTACTCAAGGTAAAAGCATCGCGCACTAAATACCCTAACGCTAAAAAGCTCGCCATAGCCGTGGCAAAGCTACAACCACCACCATGACTGTAATGGCTATTTATTCTCGCTGATGATAATTGATAACTAATGGCTTCGTGAGTTCTATCCTGATTATCTTGTTTTATTTGGTTTAATTGGTGATAACAGTAATCAAGGCACTGCTTTGGATCATCACTATGCCCACCTTTTACAATGACGGCATTAATGCCATAAGCTTGATAAAGCGCTTGTGCTAATTCTACTTGGCTAGCATTGTTATTATTTTGCGCTAGCGTTTGCGCTTCACCCACATTTGGTGTGAGTATATCGACCTCTTTTAACAAAGGTTTTAATTCAGCCAAGGTAAGTGAGTTAAAATGACCACCAACACTCGCTTGCCCAACAGGATCATAAACAACAATAAGGTCTAATACTTTTAACTGAATTTTTCGAATAAGCTGCGTTAGCCAAACCACCTGTTCAACATTCGCCAGCAAGCCTATTTTGATGACCGAAGGTGTTTTATCTTCAATCAATACCTCAAACTGTTGTTGTAAAATATCAATTGAAACAGGATTAACTGACAATAACTTCGCTGAGTTTTGCACCGTATTCGCGGTAATTAAATGGCATACCTCAATCCCTAAAGCATGCCCTGTTTTGATATCTGCCGCAATACCAGCCCCACCAGAGCAATCACTCCCTGAAATGGTCCAAATAATTGGTTTTGATTTCATTTAATTATCTTTATTAAGTTGATATAAAAAGTTTTGCTGTTTACTGATGTATTGTTCAAGTTAGCGGAAAAAGCACGGAGTTGACGCTAGTCAATGAGTACTTTTGACAAATAAATTGAGCAATACAGCACAAACAGAGTAATTTTTTAGTTTTGGTGCCAAAAGGGTGTGTCTAGTATTGGCGTTGACGGATGAGCTGTTTGCCTTTGCTCCATCACCCCTGCTACATACCCTTGCTCTCCAGCCTTTAACGCCTGAGCAAAAGCTTTCGCCATCATAACGGGGTTGTCAGCCAATGCCACGGCACTATTAAGCAACACGCCGTCATAACCCATCTCCATCGCTAAACAAGCATCAGACGGCTTACCTATGCCAGCATCAAGTATTAAGGTGGCTTCGGGCAACCTCAAACGAATTGTCTCAAGGTTATAAGGGTTCATTAACCCTTTACCTGTTCCTATTGGCGAAGCCCAAGGCATAATGACCTGACAGCCTAAATCGTACAAGCGCTGACATAGTACTAAATCATCGGTACAGTAAGGCAGAACCTTAAAACCATCATTAATCAGTTGCTCTGCTGCGCTCAGTAACTCAATCGGATCAGGTTGAAGGTTATAATCATCGCCAATCACTTCAAGTTTAATCCAATTGGTTTGAAATATTTCTCGACTCATTTTTGCCAGCGTTACCGCTTCTTTTGCGGTTTTACACCCTGCTGTATTAGGCAGTAAATAGCCGTTAGTTTGGCTAACAATCTCTTGTAAGTATTGCCAAATTTGTTGCCCTGCTTGCTCGTTAGGATTTTGTCTCTTTAACGACAGGGTAACCACTTGCGATTCACTCGCTAAAATAGCCTGTTTCATTACTTGTGGTGAAGGGTATAACGCACTACCGATAAGCAAGCGACTTGATAATTGTTCACCATATATTGTTAACGACATTGGCACTAGCCTCCCTGAATAGGTAGTAACACATCAAGACTGTCACCGTTATGAACTAAGGTGTTGTCATAATCCGTTCTACCAACAAAATCACCATTAAGCGCAACAGCAAAAGTCGATTGCTGTGCCGTTATAAAATAAAGCTTTAAAGCCGCAGCAACGGTAATACTGCTCTCATGCTCTACGGTAAAAGCTTGACCATTTATATGAATATTCATGCGATAAATTCTTCTGTTTTTGAGTGATTAGCGTGAAAGTCAATCGGTAGCCAATGATCATAAGGGCGAGATTGCAACGCGCTATAACTACTTTGACCAATAACAGCCATCACTTGCTCTAGTACTATTGGGGCAATTAAAAAGCCATGTCTGAATAAGCCATTCACCTGAATAAGGCTTTGGTTCACTTTAATACTGGGTTGGTTATTATTAAAAGCCGGTCTACATTGGCTAACATGTTGTCGAATGTTCGCCTCAGCAAAGCCAGGGTGAACACTATAAGCAGCACTTAATAACTCCATCGCTGAGCGAACTGTCATGGGTGATTCATCTTCACTTTCTATTTCAGTAGCGCCCACCACATAATAGCCTTTTTGTTTAGGCGCAATATATAACTGATAGCGAGGGTGCATTAAGCGAATAGGCCTAGTAATGTGCACATCAGGCGCATACAATTGAAACAATTCACCCCGAACTGAACGCAAACCTTGTAACGGTGCGCTATTACTCGAAGCCTTAGCTTTACTTGCCCCTGTACCTCGACAATCAATGACTAAATCAAATGATTGTTGATATAATTTGTTTGCGTGTTGAAAACTAACCTGTTGACCATCACCCGTTTGCACGATGGCAGTCACTTCAGACTCGCTCTGCCAACAAAAAGTACGCTCTTTACCTTCTTGCTCAAGTTGCTTTTTCAACGCAACTAACAAACGACGATTACCTAACTGCCCCTCTTGGGGTAAATACAAACCTTGATTAAAACTTCGGCCTAACTCTGGCTCTAATTCGAGTAATTGTTGGCGATTTAATGAATGCACACTGTGCTCAGGATAATGAGTAGCCAAGTGCCTAACAAAGCGTTGGTAGTCGCCTTTGTCTTGCTCATGACTGACCATAATAGCGCCAGCTTGTTGAAAAATAGTGTATTCATCAAGGCTATTTAATAAATCTGGCCAACGCTTTAACGCAGCAAAGCCCATTTCAACAATGTTGGCTTCACAGTGTAGCGATTCACCTAACGGGGTTAATAAGCCAGCTGCTGCATAGGCAGCACTGTTATGTGCATTCTTTTTGTCTTTATCAAATAGCGTAATATCAAAGCTATGCTCAGCACTGTTACTTTCTCTTAATAAAGATAAAGCAATTAACCTGCCCATAAGCCCTGCGCCAATAATGGCTACTTTCATATGACCCACTTATTGAAGTTGCCCCTGAAGCACAGAGGCAATTTCTTGTACTCTATGCGCTTAAATTACTTAGCCGTGTGATAAATTTCACTGCCCGTTGATTTAAATTCTTCAGACTTTTCTTGCATGGCTCTTTCAACATCAATTGCCGATGATAACGTGACGGTTTCATCAAGCAGTTTGATTTCTATTTCGCCTTTATCAAGATCAGCTGCGTAATCACGTACTTCTTGTGATATTTTCATTGAGCAGAATTTAGGGCCACACATAGAGCAGAAGTGAGCAACTTTGCCTGACTCTTGTGGCAAGGTTTCATCATGATAAGCGCGTGCTGTTTCAGGGTCTAAACCAATATTGAATTGATCGTACCAACGAAACTCAAAACGTGCCTTACTCATGGCATTGTCACGAATTTGTGCGCCGGGGTGGCCTTTCGCTAAATCGCCAGCATGTGCGGCAATTTTATAAGTTATTAGCCCTTCTTTTACGTCTTCTTTATTCGGTAAACCTAAGTGCTCTTTCGGCGTTACGTAACAAAGCATGGCGCAACCATACCAACCGATATTCGCGGCACCAATACCCGAGGTAATATGATCATAGCCCGGTGCAATATCAGTAGTTAACGGCCCTAAGGTATAGAAAGGCGCTTCGCCACAATGTTCAAGCTGCTCTTCCATATTGTCTTTAATCATATGAAGTGGCACATGGCCTGGGCCTTCAATGATAGTTTGTACATCATGTTTCCAAGCAATTTTAGTTAATTCACCTAAAGTACGTAACTCGGCAAATTGTGCTTCATCATTAGCATCTGCGACTGAACCTGGGCGTAAACCATCACCTAATGAAAACGACACATCATATTTTTTCAGGGTTTCACAAATGTCTTCAAAATGAGTATATAAGAAGTTCTCTTTATGATGCGCTAAACACCATTTTGCCATAATTGAGCCACCGCGCGAGACAATACCTGTAACACGTTTGGCGGTCATAGGAACATAACGTAATAACACACCTGCATGAATAGTGAAATAATCAACCCCTTGTTCAGCTTGTTCTATTAAGGTATCGCGAAAAATTTCCCACGTTAAATCTTCAGCAATACCATTTACTTTTTCTAGTGCTTGGTAAATAGGTACCGTACCAATTGGCACAGGTGAATTACGCAAAATCCATTCACGTGTTTCATGGATATTACGACCAGTAGATAAATCCATAACCGTATCAGCACCCCATTTTGCCGACCACACTAACTTTTCAACTTCTTCTTCAATAGAAGAAGTAACGGCTGAGTTACCAATATTGGCATTTACCTTAATTAAAAAGTTACGACCAATAATCATCGGTTCACATTCTGGGTGATTAATATTTACCGGAATAATCGCACGACCACGCGCGACTTCATCGCGAACAAATTCAGGCGTGATTTGTTCAGGAATACTGGCACCAAACGATTGCCCTTTATGCTGCTGTAATAAAATTTCATCTTTCACTTGTTCGCGCTTTAAGTTTTCACGAATAGCAATGTATTCCATTTCAGGGGTAATAATGCCTTGTTTCGCGTAATGCATTTGCGTAACATTCTTGCCTTCTTTGGCAATACGCATTTTGGGTAAATGCTCAAAACGAATATGATCAATACCCTCATCAGCTAAACGTTGTTGCGCATAAACAGAGCTGTTTGATTGCAAAAATTCAACATCATCACGGGCATCTATCCAGGTTTCACGTAAACGCGGTATGCCTTTATGAACATCAATATCAACGCCTTCATCAGTATAAAAACCTGAAGTATCATAAACGCATAATGGTTCATTTTTTTCATAAATAGGATTGTCTTTACCACCACCTACAAGGGTGTCAGACAAAGTAATCTCACGCATACCCACTTTAATATCGTGAATAGTACCGTTAACATAAATTTTCTTAGAGTTTGGAAAAGATTGATCTGATACGTTCTTTAGAAAGGCTTCTGCCGCTGCACGTTTTTCACGTCTTGTTTGCGGCTTGTTTTCAATATCGCTCATGGTCACTACCTGTTTTTAAAAGTATTAAAATTTAAAAAAAAGGCGGAGCTGTTGACAAAAAGAGAGTAGCTTCATTATAGAAAATGATGCTCTGTCTTGTTCCCTACGCAGATACTAATCTGTTCAGGTACTACGGATCCCGCTTACGCGATCTCAGCCTTTGGCACTCCGACAAGTTGTTTGTTAACGGTATATACACGCAGAGTAGTTCTCTGGGCTAGTTAACAAAGCAACCAGATTCTATCCTGAGCACCTATAAATACGCAAGAGATAAAAAACCTATTCTCTGTAATGTAAGACTAAGCTAATGTCATGGGGTTGTTCCCCATAAACAAATGAAAACATCGAAGGAAAACTTGAACAGAAAGACTTACATGAATTGCAACCTGATCTGTTAAGTTTACTCGTTAGAGCTTAACCAAATCTATTAGTCGCATATGTGCCAAAATCGGAAGTTTGTATCTGAATTTTAAAAGGCAATTTTGACATGTTAGCAGACATTAAACTTGGCATTTCTAACAACAAATACCTGACATTGCGAACATTAGGAAAATCACTGAACTATACTTTTTTAAAAATCCGTAGATGTTTTGTCGTGACAACCCTAATGTACGCAAAAGATCCAAAGCTGGGGTTAGTGATGCATTGGATATTATTCGGAAAATTTATAATTATGGGGTTAACTTTACTCTGACCCCGATTAATTTCAAATATAAATTACCCTGAAGATTTGCCATCAGTTTGAACATTTCTATCTAAGTGCATAAAGCCTGGAGTGATAGAAACATCTATTATTGAATTTTCAATATTTAAGTAAGCCAAGAAATGAATAAATTTATTAAAACCAAACCAATTAGAGTTGTTTAATTCTTTCCTATACTCAGTATTCAAATGTATCGAGAGCGAACTAAGTGCTACAGGTACTTTTGAGTTTATCAAAAGATTAGTTATGCTTTGTATTAATTCCTCCTTTAATTTTAGGTGTTGCTCTTTTCTAATGTCAATAATTTCTCTAGTCGTATTATGCTCATAATCTTTCTTTAAATCTTTTACAAAAATATAACCCGGCGTTTGACTTAAATTAATATCTAGCTTTGGTAAATCAAGATTTTTTAATAAAATTGAAAACTTAGAAAAACCAAACCATTGGTTATTTGTCACAATATTTCCGAACCGAAATCTGACTAACTTTGCAAGAACTGCTAATGTGAGCTTATGGTCAGCATCGGTTACTTTTTCCGTTATATAATTTTCAAGCTGGGATTTGATATTTCCCGAAATATAACCTTGCGACTTTTTAGCTCTAATCTTCGTAGCCCAGCGTCCTTTCGTAGTTTCTTCTAGATAAAATTCAACGAAAGACCCTTCAACACTTTCATCAAGAACATCATGGGGGGTGAAATACACTTGCCCACCGCCATCACTAACCTCCAAAATCCCAAATGATTCTTTGTAATATTGAGTTATTAATCCCTCAACTTTTACGGTGTTAATTTTGTAAATAGATGATGCGCTTCTAGTTCCATCGTCATTGTGCCAATGATTTACAAAGGACACTAAGTCTCCTTTTTTTAGTGAGTCTAGACAGCTTGAGTCTATTGAATGATGCGAAAAAATTGCATTCTTCTCACCATCTTCTACCTCTATAATACCTACGTTGTCATTGTAGTTTAATATTTTTCCATAAAACCTTTCTGGTTCTATTTCCTGTTTTTGTTCTTGGACGATATTACTTTTTGTATTAGATTCGACAATAGCTGTACTTTGTAGTTCGTAATTATCGGCTGTCAATGCATGTTCATAATTTAGTTTTACGTTTCTATGGAGTTCATTTTTTATAAATTTAAAAAATAATGGACGGGGAATTATTCCGAGAGAAGATACGACCGCTATATCAATAGCAAATAGTTGCTTCGGTCGACCATTATTATTCCGTATCATTTTAGCTTTATCATGCAATGCTCCTGACATAATCAATCTCTGAAACTTCTCAGAGGTTACTCTGTTTGTTAGAAAGTAAATGGTTTGCGGCTGATTGCGATTAACTTTTTCATTTTTATTTCGAATTTTTCTATTTTGTTGAGTCAAATCATCGACTAATTTATAGATGAAGTTTTTATCACGCTCTTGGACTGAACTGTGTTCCAGCAATTGATCATTTGCTAGTTTTTCAATTGCTATTCTAGTTCTATCTAGATTTATATAGCTATCTTCGCATGCTCTCCTCAATATTTCTAAGAATCGACGTGGAATGCCGTTCGCAGCATAAATAGCCAAGTACAAAGTATTTTCGTGGTCGAATAAGCTGTTCACTAAGCTATTATAATCACCATCGTAATCTATTAAATTTTTCGCTCTGCTCAGTAAACACTCTTTAAAGAAAGCTTCGTAGCCAGCTTTATCAGCTTCATCCTTTTGTAAATATTCGATTATACAATCATGACCTGGTTCAAAGTTCACACCGTCTTGCTCTTGGGTCGGGTAATATGTATTGCCTTTCGGATAAACTGAACCGATAAAAAAACAACACCATTTATGCTTATGAGGTTGTGAGGGTTGTATTCCTCTTATAGATTTAAACAATCTAAATATTTCTACCTGTGCACTCTTAGGAGCCTCTGAGCACTCATCTATAAGAAGGAGTGTATAGTTCAAGTTAAGAATTTCTTGAAGCTGCTTTAAGAAAGCACTTAGGAAGTCTGATGCGTTTTGGTCAGAAAGTTGCCTGCTCATATACACAATTTCAGTATTTTCCTTGTGAGAATCAGTTTTATCTATCCCGTGTTGAAACTCGGCTTTTACTTTCTTAATGTCAACACCTAAATCAATGTTGCCACTTTCTTTTGAAGCCACAGTTGCAAGTATTTCATCTTTCTGTAGATGTTCTTTTATAGAAAAACTCAAATTAAAATGTAACCTATCCGCGAGTTTAGAAATTTCGTCAAATACTTCTACACCTATTTTCGTGTCATCTATTTTGAATAGTTTTTTTATGTATGCTATGGCATTTCTCCCATCTGATGATTCTAGTTGGGCTTGAGATATAAAACTTTTGCTAGCCTCTACTGCAAGTTTAACAAGATGGACGTATAAATTTAATCGAAATTCTTGGGGGTCTTTTCGGGAGTGCTCACTTAATTGCGCAATAGATATATATATTGGTAAAACTTTTTTTTCTTGATAATTTTCAATGTGGAATCTTTGAATCATTTTTAGCACATGGGTTTTCCCAGCCCCTCTTATGCCTTCTATAAGTGTATTTTTTTTGTCTCCAATATCGTTTAGGCTATGACCAACATGTGTTTCGGGATAAAATCCGTTTGATTGTGCATCATGGTTAAAAAATGAATTGTCTATTTTCATGTCACTTCCTTTGAGCAATAATTTAAAAAAGTTAGATAGATAATTTACCTACTTCTTGTGAAGAATTAATGGACCCTAACAGCAGCATAAATAATAGCAACCATAAAATCAATGCGTTACATTCAAGAACTATAAATCGAATAGCGTAACGTAAAGGGTATTACTAACACTGAATTACAAGCACGTCTGTCATCCTTGTGTGCTATTTGTATAATAGGCTGGAAAAGCACTCTAAAATTTCTCCAGATAAAAAGGGGTTTACTAGTAAAAGCAGTGAACTTATTACTGTAGCTTAAGGCAAGGTGACGCAAAGCATATACTCCCCTAATGCCAGTTAATGGCTAACAGAAGTCATATAAAGTAATTACTGATGGTAACCTCCGTACTTCACTCATTTCAGACAATCAGGTTTAATCAGATCCTCCCCCCGTAAGGCGTCAGTGCAAGTATGAACCTTTACACATAACCTTTATCACATAACGACGACTACAAATAAAAGTACTTTAATCACTACGCCTCAATAAAATCATGTTTAATTGATAAAAAATTGTACTCAAAAATTAACACGCCCTAGGTTGATTTAAGATAGAATGAATGTTTACTTACTTCATTTACTTAGGTTAAATATGATTACGGTAATTTCTCCAGAATATTTTAACACCATTCCATGGAAAAATGGTCTTGGTAGCACAACCGAACTTGCCATAAGCCCAAACAGTAATTTAACTGATTTTGACTGGCGTTTAAGTATTGCTACCGTAGCTAATAATGGTGTGTTCTCTGATTTTTCCGGTTACCAAAGAAACCTTGTATTAATTGAAGGTAATGGCCTTACGTTAAAACACGATAGTGGCCAAGTAGACGAGCTCTCTCAATTACTTGATATTGCAGAGTTTGATGGTGGTTGGCAAACCGAAGGTTTACTCAGCGAAGGAACAATTAAAGATTTTAATATCATGGTAAAACAAGGGTGTTATCAAGCAAACGTAACTACCTATAGCGCAAAACAAGTTGTTACTGTGAACCCTAAAACATGCGCATTGTGTTTTGCCTATAGCTTATCTGCCCAAATCCAAATTATGCAGGGTGAGCACAAACTCTTTGCCCCTTCAGGCTCTTTATGTCGCATTGATAATCAAGCCTGTGCGAGTGATAAAGACATTAATCTCATTGGCGAAAATATGATTGTTATTGAGTTAAATAAAAAAAGCTTAAGTTCAGTTGGTTAAAAAGGTTAATTAATACCAATACGTATAAGATGAGTAATATGCCCAATTCAAAACAAAAATCACTACAAAGTCGACATCAAAACCTGCAACAAAACCTACAGCAAAATATCACGCTACTATTTATTAGCCTTGCATTCGTCTTTATCGTTTCAACACTCATTAAACCTTATCCATTGAGTTGGGCTGTAAAACTATTACCCATTGTATTATTAATTTGCGTGACCTGGCAGCAATTAACGCGATTGAAAACACAGCAAACTCATTCAACACCGTTAAGCCATGCAACATTTTTTCTTCTAGGGTTGATGTGCTCAGCCATTGGCGATTTTATTTTAGATTATAATAGAGAGCAGTGGTTTATCTTTGGGCTAGGCGCATTTTTTGTTGCTCATTTATTTTATCTGAAAAGCCTAAGCCCGTTTAAGAACAAGCACTCCAAAGGCATAACCACGGTGATTCTATTAGCGTATGGCATCTTTGGCACCATCATGTTTTTCTTGCTAAAAGATGGTCTTGGCGAGTTATTTATTCCTGTACTTGCTTACATGGGCGTGTTGTTGTTAATGGCAATTGCGACGGTATTTAGTGCTAAATCTAACGTTTGGCTAATTGCTGGCGGTATTAGCTTTGTGGTATCAGACTCTCTTATTGGTTTTGATAAGTTCACTGCACAGCTTTGGCAAAGCCAACTTTGGGTCATGGCAACGTATTATTTCGCGCAATTTGCCTTAGTTAAAGGTTATCTCAGCGCGATTAATAATACAGACGAAAGCTAGGCTTTAAAATGTGTGGCCGATTTAGCGTTCAAGGTAATATGTTTCCTCAAGTCAGTGAGGCTTTTAATATGCCCTTTTCTACAGAGACAAATTCAAATTTAAGCCCTAGCCAGCAAGTTGCAACAATCACAAAATCAAGTACAGGTTTCAGGCAAACTGACTCTGTATGGGGCATTAAGCCAGATTGGTCTAATAAGCTGCTAATTAATGCACAAGCAGAAACGGCAGCGACTAAATCAACATTCAAGCAAGCCTTTGCATCTCAGCGCTGCTTAGTGCCTTGCAATGGTTGGTTCGAATGGCGCACTGAGGAAGGTAAAAAAGTAAAGTATTTCTTCGAACATGCCAATAAGTTACCCCTATACATGGCAGGTATTTTATTCAAAAAAGAACATACTGAACTGGTAACATTAACGACGACACCTAACCCTAAATGTGCTCAATATCATCAACGCATGCCCGTTTTGGTTTATCCTGAAAATACCCATAATTGGTTTAGTGCAACAACCGAAGAGTTAAACCCGCTACTATTGCCTGTTCACGAAGACATAATTAAAGTCTCAAAAGCAGAATAAATCATTATTATTCAATCACTGATATACCCAAAAAATAGTATTTGTCATACACTTTAACTATCATTTTTTATAAGCCTCAATTTATGAATAACGACCGTTTTATTCCCTTTAGAAAGCAGGATATCATCTCAATGCTTGCTCAAAATTTACCTAAAGAACAAAACCAAGCGTCTTTCCTGCAGTTTTGCCAGTTACTTTCTAGTGTTGTTCATCATGATTATCATCAGCTACTTGAGTCATTAAAGTGTGATTATG
The DNA here is from genome assembly GCF_003545765.1 of Colwellia sp. RSH04. Taxonomy (GTDB): domain Bacteria; phylum Pseudomonadota; class Gammaproteobacteria; order Enterobacterales; family Alteromonadaceae; genus Colwellia. Next base: position 170,461 of record NZ_QXIO01000004.1, read on the forward strand.
CGCCATTTGACCCCAATGCTGATACACGCTCATTCACCACTTATTCTTTAACTCAACGCAACAAGTGTAGAGAAAACTTTGCCAATAACTTAGCTAAAGTACTCAATGCTGCCAACTTTGAAAAAATTACTGAACAAGATTTGCAAGAAGCATTAACGGAAGAGTCGTTATTTAAAGTCAGGCTGGAAGTCGACTTTGAAGATTTTGAGCAAGTGGTTTTTTATCGTCGTGGTGAATCAACCAAGCATGAGACATTAACTTTTTTTTGGGGCCTTAAAAAGCAAACGATTAATTTTACCCATTATGATCGCGTTGCGGTATTTATTACGTTTAAAAATGCTGAACATTTTCAACAAAAAGGTAAAACTCCTTTAGGTTTTGAGCCAAGTTCAACCATTGTTAAACTTTTTCAAAATGTACCAAAGGCTGATTTAGAAATGCTATTTCCTAATAGCGAAGTAAGAATGCGCCCTATTGATAAGGCTATTATTAGCGGCTCAGCTATTATTGGTGGTGCGGTGGTATTGGTAACAAAATTAGGCGCTTCAATATTATTGCTGGCAGCACTGTTTGCTTTTTGGTTTGGTTGGCGCGAAGAGTCAGTTGAAATGACTCAGCAACACTTTATATCGTTTGCATTAGGTATGGGAATATTTGGTGGCTTTGTTTTTAAAGAATGGAGTAAATTTAAAAACCGTAAAATCAAGTTTATGAAAGCCTTATCAGACAACCTCTATTTTAAAAATTTAGATAATAATGCCGGTGTTTTTCACACCTTAATTGATGCCGCTGAAGAAGAAGACTTTAAAGAAGCCATCATTGCTTATAGTTTTCTATTAGCACAAACAAAAGGCTGTACAGCCAATGAGTTAGATGATGCAGTTGAACAGTGGTTTCAAGATAAGTATCAATGCCACTTAAATTTTGAAATTTCTGATGCGCTAGAAAAACTTGAAACCATGAAGTTAGTGACTATTAAAGATGACCGTTACTTAGCCATCTCATTAAACCAAGCTAAAACAACCCTCGATACTTATTGGGATAACATTTATCACTTCAATTAAATTTTAATTCGCTACTACTGATTGTCGAGATTAAACCCTGTGCGAAAATATTGTTCAAAATCACTGTCTGATGTGCCAATGGCTGCTTGGCGAAGCAAATTATAATAAGCTTGAGATTGATAAAGTGTCTCTAATACACGATTAAGCTGTTTAATAAACTGCTGATTAATATCATCTTGGTGACACATAACATGGCCAATTGCGAAAGGAGGCATGCCTTTAATTGAGTAACTGTATGGCATTTGCCCCCCTATAAACTGCCAATGGCTGTTTACATCTGCTGGGTACGCCAATTTCACATCGAATTTGCCCGCTTTTAATTCTTTTAATTGCGCAAAGACATCGATTGATGCCTCTACAATATTCGTATGAGGCAACTGTTCTAGCTCTTTCATTAAGGGGGCGCTATACAGTAAACTTGGTGTTACTCCGATATGTAAATTAGGTGATTTGATAAAGTCAGCTAACTCAATTTCCTGCTCAACTTCTAACGGCTTCATCGAAAATAGCCGTGCTCCGGTATAAAGTGCAAAGGGCTTAGAAAAATAGTTTTGCTCGGCGCGTGTTAGTGTATAAATTTTGTTGGCAAAACACTGTTGCGCTGTTAAAAGATTATCAGCAGAGTGACTATCAACTTTAACAAACTCAATATTAAATTGAGTCAATTGAGATAAGATAAGCCGATAGAGTACCGCTTCTAGTGAATGTAAATTTTCTGCTCCCTTTGCTCGATGTAAGTTTGCATCATCTGTTTTAATAATTATGGTGGGTCTATTTACCTGAAAGTGAGCAAAACCGGCATGTTCATAATCATCAGTATAGAGTTTTTTTAGCTCTCCTGAATCTCGTAGTTTTAGCATTTCCCGATCATAAATCTGAGCTAATGTTTTGCCTCGTTTTGTATCAGAAAAAGCAAGGTAGATTGGTCTTGCAGGTAATAATTCTAAACTATGAAGCTTACCGCTATAGTCTTTATGAATGTTGTATTCAAAATCGATAAAGCTATCAATTCGTCCATTCATTAATAATCGGAAGCCTTTTTCTAGCGTATCCACCAAATAACTTTTATGGGAATAGCTTATGTATTTATCAAAATCATATCCTTGTAACCAAGACAAGGTAAGGTTTTCTAAATCAGAAAGATGTTTTATATCTTTTCGGCTTTTTAAATAAAAAGCTTTTACAGGGTAATCAATGTCGAGTCGCCATTTAGGAAAGTGGCCTTTGGGGACGTCTTCTCTAGCAACACCAATCACCAAATCAAAACCGTTTTGGCCAAATAAATTTGTCATTCTATTGTACGAAGTAAATTGAAAATCTAACTCTTCGTCAGGGTATATGCGTTTAACAAGCTCGATGTATTTTCCTGATTCATCAGCGTTACTGTATCCATCCCAAACGGTTACTCCTACGACTATTTTTGCTTGAGCAAAGCTACTATAAATAACTAAAAAAAACGCCAAAACAAGGTAATGCATTAAATTAACTTATCCTCATATTCATTTGTAGTGTTTATAGATATAACTAACTACTCTAAGGTTAGCTAATTTTCACTGGTACGCTAATATAAATTTAACCCGCAGACCGAACATTGAATAAGAGAGCAATAACTATGTCAAAATCTAGCTCAAAAATAGGCACGATAGAATGGTGTGATCTTACCGTGAGCAATGCACCGCAAATAAAAGACTTCTATAGTGATGTTGTTGGATGGCAATCAACCCCTGAATCAATGGGTGATTACGAAGATTACAGTATAATCTTACCCGAGTCGGGAGATACTGTAGCGGGTATTTGCCATACACGTGGCAGTAACAGTAATTTACCTGCTCAATGGCTAATGTATGTTAGGGTTGAAAACGTGAAAACTAGTGCTGAAAAGTGTATTGCTCTTGGTGGTGAAATACTCGATGGGCCAAGAGTTATGTGTGGCAATCAATTTTGTGTGATAAAAGACCCAGCGGGTGCCGTTCTTGCTTTGGTATCGGAGTAAAGCACACTTAAAATAATTTTTTATTTTTTATCTTTTAACAAAAAGATACACCACCTAAAATGGGTGATGTATTTTGCTAGCGTTATATGCTTAACTTTCTCTAATCAAATAATCAAAGGCAGCTAAAGAGGCTTTAGACCCTTCACCCATAGCGACCACTATTTGCTTATAAGGTACTGTTGTCACATCGCCTGCAGCAAAAATACCTGGTTCAGTGGTTTGACACTTTTCATCAATAATCACTTCGCCATATTGAGTTCTTTCAACAAGCCCATTTAAAAACTCACTATTTGGCACTAAGCCTATTTGAACAAACACGCCTGATAAATCGCATTGTAAAATTTCGCCTGTTGCTCTGTCTTGATAAGCGAGTCCAACAACACTGCCATTTTCAGCAATAATTTCTTTCGTGGCAACATTCTTAATAATCGATATTTTATCGTTGGCAATTGCTTTGTCAACGAGCACACTGTCAGCTTTTAATTCAGGAAGAAACTCAAAAACAGTAACATGATTAACCATACCTGCTAAATCAAGCGCAGCTTCAATACCTGAATTTCCACCGCCAACAACCGCTACATCTTTACCTTTAAAGAAAGGGCCATCACAATGCGGACAATAAGCAACGCCAGAGCCTATATTTTCTTTCTCACCTGGTACGCCTAGCTCTCGCCACTTAGCACCTGTGGTAATAATAACGGTTTTACTTTCAATGACTTCACCACTAGAAAGGTGTAATGTTTTGTTTTGCCCTTTTTCTATTTTCTCAACCCGCAAAAATTCTTTTATCGTGATGTCATAATCAGCCATATGCGCTTGCATATTACCGGTGAGCTCTGTACCTGTTGTTTTAGGCACTGAGATTAAATTTTCAATGCCAACAGTATCTTTAACTTGGCCGCCAATTCGGTCAGCAATCATAGTCACATTTAAGCCTTTTCGTGCAGCGTAAATAGCTGATGCAACACCTGCAGGGCCTGCTCCAATCACCGTAACATCTTGTAACGGCAGTGTTTCTGCATTATCACTGTTAACAATAGCAGGGTATCGTTCAATCAACTTGTCAACTAATTGCGCGGTATCTATTTTACCGTTAGCAAAAAGCTCACCATTTAAATATACGCTTGGTACGCCTTGTATATTTCGTTCATCAACAATAGTTTGGAATAATCCGCCATCGATCATCTCCGTTGAAATATTTTCATTAAGTAGTGCAAATTGATTTAAAGACTGCACCACGTCTGGACAATTATGACAACTTAACGAAATAAACACTTCAAAATGCAACTTATCGGTAATTTTCTCTACCATACCTATTAAGTTTTTATCGAGCTTAAGTGCCGTACCAGATGATTGTAATATCGCCAATATTAATGAATTAAATTCGTGACCACTGGGAATACCTGAAAAATAAATGCCATTACGTTTGCCCTCAACTTCTAAGTAAAACGTTATTGGGCTTCTTAAATTTTCATTTCGTTCTATCAGCTCTAAATTATCAGAGACCGAACAGACCTGAGTTAAGAATTCGGTTAACTCTGCGCGTTTACTATGTTCACCAGTTTGTAGCACTAGTGATACTTTTTGAGTCATATTTTGAGTATATGATTTTAAGGCATTTAAAATATCATTGCTTAACATGAGATTACCTCTACATTATGAAGTGGGGGATGAATTACTGGTGAATTAGCAGCCCATTAAAGGGCTGCATTAAAGGTTGCTTAGATTTTACCTACTAAGTCTAAACTAGGTGTTAAGGTTGCTTCACCTTGCTCCCATGCAGCTGGGCATACTTCGCCATCATTTTCACGAACATATTGTGCTGCTTTAACGTTACGTACCATATCTTTAGCACTTCGACCAATACCACCAGCATGAATGTGTGCAACTTGGATGATGCCATCAGGATCAGCTAAGAATGTTCCACGATGTGCCATATGGTCTTCCTCAATCATGACATCAAAACCGCGTGTAATATTGCCTGTTTGGTCACCTAACATTGGAAATTTAATCTTACCAATCGCGTCTGATGAGTCGTGCCATGCTTTGTGAGAAAAATGCGTATCGGTTGATACTGCGTAAACTTCAACACCAAGTTTTTGTAATTCTTCGTATTGGTTTGCCATATCTTCTAATTCAGTAGGACAAACAAAAGTAAAATCTGCTGGGTAAAATAAGAAGATAGACCACTTACCTTTTACACTTTCTGAAGTTACTTCAGTAAACTCACCATTGTGGAATGCTTGTGCTGTGAATTCTGGAATTAATTTGCCTATTTGAGCCATGAGTATTTCCTCTTTTAAAAAATAAAACGGTTATGTGTTTTGGTTAAAAAAGCAGTTTTGCTTTCGATGAGGAAATAATAATAAAAACCTTGTGATTAATAAAATAAATAAAATCTATCTTTATATTCTAAAAAACTGAATTACTTTTATGGGTATTTCCATTACACTGAGGAGGTTATGACTTTGCTCTGTGTTTATACATAGAGACAATAGCGCTCATTAAAAAAGGTTCGATAGGTACTATTATGATTTCACTTAAACAATTACGTTATGCGCTTGCCGTAGAAAAAACTCTACATTTCAAAAAAGCAGCAGAAGCCTGCAATGTTTCTCAATCAGCGTTAAGTACCGCAATTAATGAACTAGAAAAGCAATTAGGTGTTGCGGTGTTTGAGCGTAATAATAAGCAAGTTTTAGTGACCAGTTATGGTCAACAAGTTCTTAACAAAGCAAAGAAAGTACAGCTAGAAGTTGATGAATTAATGCAAATTGCGCAGTTAAACAAATCGCCCTTTCAAAGCTCAATGTCGCTCGGCGTCATTCCAACGATAGGGCCGTACTTATTACCGAAAGTGTTACCTGAAGTAAGAAAGCAATATCCTCAATTTAAATTAAAAATCCATGAAGACCAATCTCATGTCTTGGTTGATATGGTAAGAAATGGTGAACTTGACGCTGCTATATTAGCGCTACCTTATCCGATTGAAGGTTTAATGAGTTTCACTTTTTGGCACGAAGATTTTTACTGGGTTAGTCACAAAGATGAATGCTCATCACAACTTCAAGAAATAACAACTGAGGAACTTGAGACAGAAAAGCTAATGCTACTTAAAGATGGACATTGCTTAAAAGATCATGCATTAGCTGCCTGCAGTTTACAAAGCCACAAACAAAATTCTGACTTCGACGCAGCTAGCTTGCATACCTTAATTCAAATGGTGGCGGGTAAACTCGGCACCACTATAGTACCGCAAATGGCGTTAGATCAGTTGATTCATAATGAATCTGAACTCAGGGCAATTCACTTAAATGAACCTGGCCCCCATAGAACACTAGCTCTTATCATTAGGCCTAACTATGTTAGAACAAATGAATTAACGCTGTTAAAAGAGATTTTTACGCAGCAGCTAACACTTAAATGCTAAATCCCTAAATAAGTCCACTTAACATATAAAAAGATAAACTTAGGTAGTGATTCTTAAGCCTAATAGATCAATATTCTGCCTATTTAGCAATATGTAATGGAATAGTAATATCATAGCGTAAGCCTTTATTCTGCTCACTTTGAACGGTTACACGACCATGTAACGTTGATGTAATGAGGTTATAAATTAAGTGGGTGCCTAAACCGCTTCCGCCTTTGCTTCTCTTGGTTGTATAGAAAGGCTCAAAAAGCATTTCTTTTTCTTTTTCGTTCAACCCTTTGCCATTATCTTCATAGCGAATCAAAACAGACTCTTGAGAACTTTCAACGATAATACGAATAACGCCTTGTTCCGTTTCATCTAAGCCATGCAAAATAGAATTATTAATCAAATTAGTTAATATCTGAGAGATAGCTCCAGGTATAGTATGCAAATACAGGTGTTCTGGGCATTGAATAACCACATGGTACGGCAGTTTTTTTAAAATCGGGCGCATAGACAATAAAATTTCATCAATATAGTCTTTAAGATTTATCTCTCGTGTAGATTCTGATGATTGATCAACGGCTATTTCTTTAAAGCTATTTATCAATTGCGCAGCCCTTTGAGTATTGGCTTCAATAATATGGCAGGCTTCTTCAACATCCTCGAGAAAATCCGTTAAATGAGTATTAGTTGCTGTTTTTTGCTCCATTTTCTTTTTTAGGTCTTTGTAAACGTGATGTAAATTTGAAATGCCTGTAACACAAATACCAATTGGCGTATTAATTTCATGAGATATACCTGCCACTAAGTTACCCAATGAAGCCATTTTTTCTTTTTGCACTAGTTCTTTTTGTGTTAACTGTAATTCATCCATCATATTTTCTAAGGTGCTTTTTTGTTGCTGTATATGCTCAAGGCTCTCTTCAAGTGCTTTTTTATCTATTGCTTGTTGATGACGATATTTTTGCTGTTGTAAAACAATAGCCAGATTTGCCGCAACAAATGAGAGTACCTCTAAGTCACTTGTATCGTAAATTTCTTCTTCATTGTAACTTTGTATAATAATGATCCCCATCACACCATCATCACCACAAATAGGAGCGCCCATCCAACTTTCACTTATTGACCCTATAACTTTTGTTATTTCTTTATCTCGCTCCAACTTCAACTGTTCTTCTTTAGTAAATAGGCAAGGTTTATTTTTTTTAATTACATAAGAAGAAAGGCCTTCGCCAAGTGCCATCTGCAAACCTACGATATCGTCTTTATCTTTCTCATCAACAAAATAGCCAAACGTAATGATTTCTGTTTCTTGTTCATAAAGAAAAATAGCAATATTCCTCACAGGAATCACTTCAGAAGCGACCTCATGAATTCTTTTATAAATTTGCGGTAAGGTTAAATTAGAAAGCACTAACGAAGATATTTGCAATAAGGCATTAGTTACATTTAAGTGACTTCTATCAGGGGTTTTATACAAGTTCATATTACAAACAATCACTATTTGTTAATTTTTCATTTAGCACTAAAATTTCATCGAGTTTATTTAAAAGTGCATCTACGACTTCAGGGTCAAAGTGTTTATTTCTTTCATTTTTCAGTAGATTAACAATATCTTCAACAGGCCAAGGTTCTTTATAGCAGCGGCGATGTATGAGCGCATCGAATACGTCAGCCACAGCGACAATTCTGGCATAGATGTGAATAGCATCCCCTTTCAACCCCAATGGGTACCCTGTACCATCATATTTTTCATGATGTTGCTGAGCTATAATGGCTGCAGCTTTAAGAATAGGGCGATCAGACCCCGACAATATATCAAACCCCATATCAGCATGTTGCTTCATGATAAGCATTTCTTCGTCGGATAATCGACCTGGTTTTAACAACACACTATCAGGAATTGAAATTTTACCTACGTCATGCATTGGCGTAGCTTGTTTGAGAATTTCGCAACTACTTTCAGGTAAATTAAGGTCTTTTGCAATAATAAAGCAAAACTCAGACATCCTTCTAATATGGTTACCCGACTCTTTAGATCTCGATTCAACTGCATTACCCAATCGGTTAATTAAATCTTCTTGAGTTTGAATTATTTCCCTATTTAACAAAAAGTTATCAAAAGCAATTCCGATACTATTAGAGAACAAATTGAGTAATTGAATGTTTACGTCTGACAAGCCAACAAGTTGCTGTCCAGTTAAATAAAGTAAACTTTCTTCGTCACTCTTTGTGGGAAAATAAGCAGCATAATGCTCCCCGTCAAAAACACTGCCTTTTTGCTTCCTCGCTTTATCAAGTAGTTCTAATGCCTTGGCATCTAGGCCGTTTTCAAGCGTTATACCACCGCATTCAGCAATTATTTCATAATCATCTTTGTAACATATCGTCCCTGCACCTTTGACAGGTTTAATCAGCACACCTTTTTGATCAACATGAATTAACGAAACCACCTGCTTTAGCAAGCCATCAAAAAAATGCTTTAATGTCTTCTTTTCTAATAGATCTGTTGTAGACTCAATCACTTGCTGAAGGCCGATACGATAAATTTTTTCATAGTTGCGAGATTTTTCTATTTTGATTAAATCCCGATAAGCTCTAAGTGCGGTAACTACGGTGGTAAATAGTTTGCTTCGATCTAATTCTGTCTTTTGTTTATAATCATTAATATCATAATCCATAATAACTTCTTCTTCTGGCGCTTGACCTGGCTGCCCAGTTCTAAGCACAATCCGAGTAAAAGTGTTATTATTTTCTTCGCGTAGCCACTTGGCTAGTCTCAAACCCGCATCATCTGTTTCCATCACAACATCTAGAAAAATCAATGCGATATCATCTTGTTCTTCAATCACTTTTTTTGCCTGATCTGAGTTATAAGCACTTAAAAACTCAACGCCTCGGCTTTCCAATTTAAAACGTTTTAATGCCATTTTGGTTATCGCATGAATATCTTCTTCATCATCAACGATTAAAATTTTCCAAGGAGGTAATTCGATTTTTTCGGTGTTTTCTTGCAGTAAACTAAATGGCATTTTTACTAAAACTCTTTAGGCAAATAGTACTTTAATAGTAGACCTAAATTTTCAATAAAAAAATTAGCTATGTTAATTCTTTAATTTTCTACTTAGTAAGAAGTCATTCGGGGTTAATTTGCGATATTATTTTGTGAATATCGTTATCGATTTTATCAAATATACTCGAGTACATAATCTTGACATGATTGAAGGGCAATTAACTAAGAAGGAAATATATGAATAAGATCATAAAGATAATAAAAAATGTTTTTACTGTAGAACATAGCGAACGCTCAGAAAAACAGTGTAATTATGCAAATAATTACTATGGGGACCAACAGTGTCGATAAAGACATGACACAGTTGTTAATAAGAAAAACCACTAATCAACCTGCAAAAACTATTATGATAGTTATAACCGCTTGATTAGTGATTCCTCTTAATAAAAATATAGCTTATTACGCGTCAGGTAACTTTTCATCTAACGCTTTTAATGAACGAAGAAAAAGCCCTAACCCCCCTATTGCTAGTACTAAAATAACGATTAAATCAAACGATGTCATGGTTCTAAATGAGAAACGTATTGATGATATTACGCCGAATATTAATGCAGTAATTGATCCTAGGGATAAAATCCAACCTAATATATTTTTACTATTGTAAAAGATAAGACCGATACCAAATATAAATGGAATCATGATCATACCGCTAGTAACATTATAAGACCCCCCCATGGCTGAAAAGCCATACAAGCGCATACCCATGCCAAAACTTGACGTTACGGTTATCGCATTTAACAACATATAAAAACCACCACACATCATAATTAAGCCAATAAAAAACTGACCTAAACCACCTGATGTTCCACCTGCACCTTTCATAAGAATTCCTTTTATATTTATTTTTCAATACCACAATATTACAGAGATAAAGCTTATTAACCTAAAGCGAGCTATTTAAACATATACTGCTCATTAATGTGCTTGTTTTTAACAATATACCTCTGAGTATTGATCTATATATTATATAAAATGATAATTTGGTTTTTGTGCTACTTGATTTATTTCAAAGAATTCCTAACTGACGATTAACTACACAAGCAAAACCTCGCCTATCTAAACTGTCTACATAGAAAACAATTACTTGTCTTTAATTACAGTATGTATATACTACCAGTACTACTGTGTAAATTTACAGGAACTATGCTATGGAAAACTTACGTCCATTAACAGCAAGACAACAGCAAATTTTCGATCTAATCAAAGAAAAAATACAAGAAACCGGCATGCCACCTACCCGCGCAGAAATTGCTGAGTTTTTTGGTTTCAAATCAGCAAATGCCGCCGAAGAGCACTTAAAGGCATTAGCAAAAAAAGGCTATATAGAGATGCTAGCTGGTACATCTCGTGGTATTCGCTTAATAGAAGACCAACTTGAAGAAGAAGGCATTCCACTTATTGGTCAAGTCGCGGCAGGTGAGCCTATTCTTGCACAAGAGCATGTGGAAGATCATTACAAGTTAGATGGTAGCCTTTTTCACCCTGCAGCCGATTATTTGCTGCGCGTAAATGGTGAAAGCATGAAAGAGATTGGCATTATGGATGGTGATTTATTAGCTGTTCATCAAACAACAGATGTACATAATGGCCAAGTTGTTGTTGCACGTGTTGAAAATGACGTAACAGTTAAGCGTTACAAACGTGAGGGTAATATCGTCTATTTACATGCCGAAAATGAAGCCTTTGAGCCCATCAAAGTCGATTTGTCTGCTCAACACTTTACTATTGAAGGTATTGCTGTAGGTATTGTAAGAAACGGTAATTGGATGTAAAAATCACAGTTTATCACGTCTCATATTTCGCATAGCCAAACTATCAAGTTAGAGCGAGTTGATTTTTTTAAACAAAGATCAACTTGCCCTAATTATTGAATAGTTTTCTTTGATTAGTTTGACTTTATCGTTATTCCCCTCCTTTTTTACCTAAAATCACTCCTTTTTACTACCCATGTATAATTAATTTAAGTGATATATGTCACTTAAAATGAATTTTTCTCAGCTCTAGATTAGTAGTATATACATAGCCTAGCACTATAGTTAGAGTTATTACTCCATTGAATTAATTGGCTTTTTTATAAAATTTAACCTATAAAATTAATTGACCTAGATCAATTTATAGGTGATTCTAAACTAGAATAGAATAAAAAATGACCATAACAAGAATAAAAAGACGTCAGTACGCTAATACAATCCTTTCAAGTTGTTGCTCGTTCACGTCGTTAATTTCAAAAATATAACTATAAAGAATTAACAGATATTCAGTTCAGTGGGCCGTGATTTACATTGCTGCATTTCTGTTTCTAACAATATACCTTTGGGTATTAGAGGCAAGGAGATGTCTAGTGAAAAGACGTAACCGAATAGGGCTGCTATTGGTAAGTTTATTTTCCAGTGCAGCTTGGTCAGATTCACAATTGAATTTGACCAAAGGAGTAACTGCAATAAGTAATGAAGTTTACGATTTGCACATGTTGGTGCTATACATTTGTACCGCCATAGGCATAGTCGTTTTTGGGGCAATGTTTTGGTCAATTATCTTTCATCGAAAGTCTAAAGGAGCCAAGCCTGCTGATTTTCATGAAAGTACTAAAATTGAAATCCTCTGGACCGCCATTCCTGTTGTAATTTTAATTGCTATGGCAGTTCCTGCGACTAGTACCTTAATTGCGATGGAAGATAATAGCGACTCAGACATTACTATTCTTGTTACGGGCTCGCAATGGAAATGGCACTATAAATATTTCGATCAAGACATTGAATATTACTCTGTTCTTTCTACCCCACGTGAACAATATGAAAACCATAATGGTGAACCTGCCGAGCGAAGTGAACATTACTTACTTGAAGTAGATAAGCCACTCGTAATACCTGTTAATAAAAAAGTAAGATTCTTACTAACCTCAGATGATGTAATTCATTCTTGGTGGGTACCCGCCTTTGCAGTTAAGCAAGATGCAAACCCAGGATTTATCAACGAAGCATGGGCAATAGTTGACGAACCCGGTGTTTACCGCGGCCAGTGTGCCGAGCTGTGTGGTAAAGACCATGGTTTCATGCCTGTTGTTGTTGAAGTAAAGTCAGAAGCCGATTATCAACAATGGCTCAATGACCAAAAACAATTAATCGCTGACGCTGCCAATGCTGAAGCTGCCTCACTTAGTTCATCTATGAGTAAAGAAGATCTTATGCAACTTGGTGAATCGACATACCTTGCTCATTGCGCAGCGTGTCATCAACCAACAGGTTTAGGTATTCCTCCTGCTTTTCCTGCACTTAAGGGTAGCCCTATTGCTACCACCGGTAGTATTGAAGAGCACATTAACATTGTCTTTAACGGTAAAGCAGGCACAGGTATGCAAGGTTACGGTAAGCAGCTGAGCTTAAAAGAAATTGCTGCTGTAGTTACTTTCGAGCGAAATGCTTGGGGTAATGATACCGGTGATTTAGTGCAAAGCGCCGACGTAAAAGCTGTAAGCGGGGAATAACAGATGACTACAGATACCTTAGAAAATACAGAACATCACGATGAGCACCATGATCAGCCAACGGGTATAAAACGCTGGCTATTTACAACAAACCATAAAGACATTGGTACTTTGTACTTATGGTTTTCATTTATTATGTTACTGATTGGTGGCGCTCTCGCCATGGTTATTCGCGCTGAACTTTTTCAGCCTGGCTTACAAATTGTAGAACCTGATTTCTTCAACCAATTAACAACAACACATGGCTTGATTATGGTTTTTGGTGCCATAATGCCTGCCTTTACGGGGTTTGCTAACTGGATGATACCTATGATGATAGGTGCTCCGGATATGGCTTTACCACGAATGAATAACTGGAGTTTTTGGATTCTACCATTTGCATTTGGTATTTTGCTTAGCTCATTCTTTATGGAAAGTGGCGCGCCAAATTTTGGTTGGACATTCTACGCACCGCTTTCAACAACTTACTCAAATGGTAGTACCGCTTTCTTTGTCTTTGCCGTACATATCATGGGTATTTCTTCGATTATGGGTGCCATAAATGTCATTGTAACCATTATGAACATGCGTGCCCCCGGCATGACCTACATGAAGATGCCACTTTTTGTTTGGACCTTCTTTATAACCGCATATTTACTTATCGCAGTAATGCCTGTTTTAGCAGGGGTTGTTACCATGTTGTTGACCGACACTTACTTTGGCACTAGCTTTTTCGATGCTGCTGGTGGTGGTGATCCTGTGATGTTCCAACATATATTCTGGTTCTTTGGTCATCCTGAAGTGTACATTATGATTTTGCCTGCGTTTGGCATAGTGTCTACCATCATTCCAGCGTTCGCACGTAAGAAGCTTTTTGGCTACAGCTCTATGGTTTACGCTACCGCTTCAATTGCATTACTATCGTTTATTGTTTGGGCGCACCACATGTTTACAACAGGTATGCCACTTTTTGGTGAGCTGTTTTTCATGTATTGCACCATGCTCATTGCAGTACCAACTGGCGTTAAAGTATTTAACTGGGTCGCTACTATGTGGAAAGGCTCATTAAGTTTTGAGATTCCAATGCTGTTTTCTATCGCCTTTGTCATATTGTTTACCATTGGCGGGTTTTCTGGATTAATGCTGGCATTAACGCCAGTTGATTTTCAATATCATGATACCTATTTTGTGGTAGCTCATTTCCATTACGTACTTGTAACAGGTTCTTTATTCTCTATTTTTGCAGGTACCTATTACTGGTTACCAAAGTGGACTGGTCACATGTACAACCAATCACTTGCTCACTGGCACTTTTGGTGTTCAGTTATCAGTGTAAATTTACTGTTTTTCCCTATGCACTTCCTTGGTCTTGCGGGTATGCCTCGACGTATTCCAGATTATGCGTTGCAATTCGCCGACTTTAACAAGTGGGTCAGTATTGGTGGCTTCGCTTTTGGTTTATCACAGTTAATTTTTCTTGCTGTGGTTATCAAGTGCATTAAAGGGGGTGAAAAAGCCGCTGATAAACCATGGGATGGTGCCCAAGGGTTAGAGTGGACAGTCGCAAGCCCAGCTCCTTATCACACATTTAGCACACCGCCAGCAATTAAAGACGAGTAATAATTATGACAAGCGAAACCCCAGCACCAGTAAACCATAAAGCAACGGTAAAAAAACTTATGCTTGTTGTCGTTAGCATGTTTGGCTTCGGTTTCGCCCTTGTCCCTTTATACGACGTGTTTTGTGATATAACCGGTCTTAATGGGAAAACCAATGATGAAGCAGTGGAGTACACCGCAGATGGTATTGATACCTCTCGCACAGTGACTGTGCAATTCATTACCCATAATGCTAAGCAAATTCCCTGGAAATTCAAACCACTCGTTCAACATATTAAAGTACATCCAGGTGAACAAAAAGTGGTTAAATTTTATGCCAAGAATCAAGCAAGTGAACCTATTGTAGGACAAGCAGTACCTTCTGTTTCACCGGGCATCGCCGCAGGGTATTTTCAAAAAATTGAATGTTTTTGTTTTGAACGACAACCTCTACAAGCCAATGAAGAAGTAGAGATGGCACTACAATTTTATGTAGATGTAGAATTGCCAAAAGATATATCAACACTCACGTTATCTTATACGTTATACGACATTAGCGAAAAAATAGCCTCTTTATAAGTATTAAAAATCCATAAAGAGATAAGGAACTAATATGACTACTAAAGAATACGAAAGTTATTACGTACCAAGCCAAAGCCATTGGCCCATTGTGGGCGCTGTCGCTTTATTCCTCATTGCAGTTGGCGCAGGAAACTATGTCAGCGATATGAACAGCGAAGATGGGGGTTACGGCGGGTATATTTTACTTGCTGGGATAGCCTTAGTTTTGTATATGATTTACGGCTGGTTTAGTGATGTTATTACAGAATCATTAGCGGGTAAGTACTCGCACCAAATGGATAACTCTTTTAAGCAGGGTATGAGTTGGTTTATTTTCTCAGAAGTCATGTTTTTTGCCGCCTTTTTTGGTGCTTTACTTTATTTACGCGTTTTTTCGGTACCATGGCTTGGTGGCGAAGGAAACAATGCTGAAACCGCTGCAGTACTTTGGCCTGATTTTACCGCAGCATGGCCTTTATTGAAAACGCCCGATGGTACTGAAACAACAGCGATGGGCTGGTATGGCTTGCCTTTGATTAACACCGTTTTATTATTAACCTCTTCTATAACCGCGCACTTTGCTCATACCTCACTTATTAAAAACAACCGTAGCCAATTAAAAGTATGGCTTGGCATTACAATATTACTGGGCATTGCCTTTATGTATTTTCAAGTTGAAGAATACGCTCATGGCTATTCAGAAGAAATGCGCTTGTACTTAACCAGTGGTGTTTATGGTAATAGTTTCTACCTATTAACCGGCTTTCACGGCATGCATGTCACTTTAGGTTGTATCATGCTGATCGTTATGTTTTTTAGAGTATTGAAAGGTCATTTCACAGCAGAAAATCACTTTGCATTTAAAGCAGCAAGTTGGTACTGGCATTTTGTCGATGTGGTTTGGGTAATGCTATTTGTTTTTGTCTATATTATTTAAAGTTAAGTGGTAGCCTTTGCGACGTATTAAAATGCATAGTGTAATAATCAGAAAAATTAGCTGGGTATTTTTTACGCTAGCTGTTTTTTCTGGATTATTAAAACTCGCGCATTGGCAATACTCTAGAGCCATAGAAAAGCATATACGGCTAGATAAAATAGTACAATTAAAGCAAACAAAGCCGATTAAATTAGCGCAAGTGGCACAACTTGCAAAAGACCCCAAAGAAAACATTAACGATATTCCCATTGAGTTAACGGCATACCTAAATAATGAATTTATTTTCTTACTCGATAATCAAGTAAATAAAGGTCAACTTGGCTATAAAGTTTATCAAATAGCTCAAACAACAGAACATGCCGTTTTAGTTAATTTAGGCTGGGTAAAAGGCAGCATAAATCGCAATGTGTTGCCCGACATTCAACCAATTGTCGGGAAACAACGATTTAAAGCACATGTACGAGTAATTGAACAAGGTATTATTCTGAAAGAAGACGATTTTTCTTCCGTAAGCTGGCCGCAAAGAGTTCAGCAAATTGACCTTGCTGCTTTTAATACCTTATTGGAGCATCACCTTACTCAACCGTTATTGCCTTTTGTTGCTTATGTAGATGAATCCGAGTCTATCGGTTATAAAAAAAACTGGCAACCAATCGTAATGCCGCCAGAAAAACATCAAGCTTATGCGTTTCAATGGTTATGTCTAGCTATAGCTTGGTTACTGCTGATGGCGTGGGTAAGTGGTTTATTAACTTGGTTTAAAGATAACCTATTACAAAAAACAATAATAACGAATAAGGTTTAATATGAGCACAATCGAAACAACAACTGTTCAACCTTCCCCAAAGAAAATGAAGTCTAAAACGACATTTTTGTTAATGTTAGCGGCTTTCGCTTTACCAGTAATCTTGGCAAAGTTAGCACTCAGTTTTAACTGGTTAAATTACGGTGTCACTAACAAAGGAACATTAATTGAGCAACCCGTCACCTTAAACCAACTTGATATTGACAGCACCAACTTCGCTAATAAATGGCTATTATTATATCACCCAACTCAGCAGTGTAATGCGACCTGCCAGAACAGCATGAAAGCACTGTACAATACGTATTTAGCGCTAGGTAAAGATAAACCAAGGGTTTTACCTGTTGCTCTATTAAATAACCAGTTAACTAATAAATATAGTGACCTGAAACAAAAAAGTGACTGGCATATTACTACTGCTACACCGCTGTCAGAAAGTACTTTTCCACAACCACAATTACTAATTGTTGATCCTCTGGGCAACATTATTTTATCTCATCAATTACCCACAGAGGAAAATCAACAAATCCTCTTTGGTAAACAAGTTTTGGCCGATATGAAGAAGTTACTGAAATACTCCAAAGTAGGTTAAGGAGAAGTATTACATGGAAAATGGCAAAATAAATCTTCAGCGACTGGTAATTGTTAGTATGTTACTCGCAATTCTGGTTATTGGACTAGGTGCCTACACTCGATTAACACATGCAGGGCTTGGATGCCCAGATTGGCCAACTTGTTATGGTTTAATCGATGTGCCCGAAACGACAGAGCAAATTCAAAAAGCTGAATTAGCCTTCCCCGAAAGACCCGTTGAGCCAGCTAAAGCATGGAATGAAATGATTCATCGCTACTTTGCTAGTACATTAGGGTTATTTATTTTCTCTATAGCCTTCTTATCATTCAAATGTAGACAAGAGCATGTTCCCTTAAAGTTACCACTCTTTATTGCCTGTTTAGTGGTATTTCAAGGCGCGTTAGGTATGTGGACGGTAACAATGAAACTGATGCCCATTGTAGTAATGGGACACTTGTTAGGCGGTTTCACTACCTTATGCTTACTTTTTTTGCTTTATTTACGATTATCGAATAGAAGCCAAGAACCAACATCAAGTAATCATATTGTGCGTTATGGCATTATTGGTGTTTTTATATTGGCAAGCCAAATTGCACTCGGTGGTTGGACATCGGCTAACTATGCAGCCACGAGTTGCGTTGAACTGCCTATTTGTCAGGGAGATTGGTCAACTCAACTGAATTTTTCAAAAGCTTTTGAGTTAATACCGCCAGAAAAAGATAGTTATGAATATGGTCACTTAGCGTTTAATGAACTTGTCACCATTCATGTTAGCCATAGAATTGGCGCGATGATCGCCACTGCGTACCTACTTTGGCTTGCAGTTATGGTCTTTCGTCAAAAAAATAACAAGGCGACCAAATCTTCTGCAAAACTACTATTACTGGCGTTAACCGTTCAAGTCATGTTGGGTATAAGTAACATTTGGTTTGCTTTACCCTTAGCCGTTGCCGTGGCACATAATGTAGTCGCGGTATGCTTGATGATGTGCCTTATTGCACTCATTTATCAGGCTCGAAACTCTCATTCAATGCTATCAAGCCACACTCTATCGGAGTAATTCATTATGAACAAAACTTTAAATAAGAATTTAGTTGGCATTGTTAATACCACTAATACTAGCCAAGTGCGTCTATCTAATACAGCTCGCGTTCCATGGCGAGCCTATTATGAAATGACAAAGCCTAGAGTTGTAGCTTTACTTGTGCTCACCGCACTTGTCGGCATGAGTCTTTCTGTTCCCGGTGGTTTACCTTGGCAAATTCTTATACCAGCTATGCTAGGTATCGGTTTATTGTCTTCTGCGGCAGCAGCGATTAATCATATTGTTGACCAAAAAATTGATACCATAATGGGAAGAACCCATAACCGCCCATTACCGACAGGCCAAGTTACCACAAGCAATGCTATTATATTTTCCTTTGCGATGGCGTTGTTTGGTTTTGTGTTGCTATATGGGTTTGTTAACCCATTAACAGCCTATTTAACCTTAGCTGGCTTAGTCGGTTATAGCTTTGTTTACACCTTATACTTAAAACGTGCAACACCACAAAATATCACTATTGGCGGTTTAGCTGGCGCCATTCCTCCATTATTAGGTTGGACAGCCATGACCAATGAAGTTCATGCCCATGCCTTATTACTTGTGTTAATTATTTTTACTTGGACACCACCACATTTTTGGGCATTGGCCATTCATCGAAAAAATGATTACGCCAAAGTAAACATACCTATGCTACCTGTTACACATGGCGTCGAATTTACTAAGACTCAAATATTGCTCTATACGGTATTATTATTTGTCGTTTGCTTATTGCCTTATCTTGTTGGCATGAGTGGTTGGTTATACCTTTTAGGCTCAGTCGGATTAAATCTAGTATTTTTTTATTATGCATGGCAATTAAAATTTAATGATAAAGAAGGTACAGCCTTTGCGACGTTTAAATTTTCAATCGTACACTTAATGGCACTTTTTATTATTTTACTACTCGATCATTACTTAGTAGCTAGTGTGTAGAAGGGAGCTTAAGTCTTTATGAATAAAATATTAATTATCATTGTCGCTATTATTGCGACCTGTGCTGGCGCAATTGGTTTTCATTTTTTGACTAAAAAACCCTTACCAGAACACGCGTTATATTATAAACAAAGTCGCGGATTAGCCAATTTTCAATTAGTTGATCAAGCTGGTAAACCGTTCACCAATCAAAAGCTTAGAGGTAAGTGGAGTTTTGTGTTTTTTGGCTATACTTCTTGTCCAGATGTCTGCCCAACAACACTGCAAAATTTAAGTTTTATTTATGAAGAGCTTCAAGAAATTGATGAAAATAGTCAAGTGTTACTCGTATCAGTAGATCCTAAGCGTGATAGCCAATCTAAATTAGCTCAATACATTGCTTACTTTAATGAAGACTTTTTAGCATTAAGAGCAGAGCATGATAAGTTATACCCTTTTGCCCGCAATCTCGGTTTAATGTACGCCATCAGCGATGATGGAAAGAGTGAAGCCTATCAAGTAGATCATAGCGCTTCATTAGCACTAATAAACCCAGACGCAAAAATTGCTGCTATCTTTAAAGCTGAGCAAGCGGTAGGAGAAGTTCCGAGTATAGATAGCGACAAACTACTTGCTGATTATCAACGTATTGTCGCTTTATATTAGCGGCAGACGACTATAGGTGAAACCATTCACCATCAGGTTTTAGTACAAACCATGGTTTAGAATACCAATAGTATCGGCCAGGTTTACTTTTACTTGCTGCAGTGCAGTTACAACGCACTCGTCCTGAAGGTAAATCTTTTTTAAAGGTAATAGAAAACGTTTGATCGTCTATCCAATCAACCTGCTGCTTGCCTAGACCCGAAATATAGCAATGTAACTGAGATTGGTAGAAATCATCGGCTTGTACTGTAAAGGTTATTTTTTTACTTTGCTTGTGCTGATAAATCGTTTGCGCATCTTGTTCTGACAAGGTTATTGCCATAGGTAATGAGTTCAACTTATCTCTAAGACTTGAAATTTTATCGTATGGCTGAGAAGCAGGGAACCTAGGTAAACTTGTTATATCAGATTTGATACCAACAGCCCCCGACTGTTGCGAGAATGCAACAAAATCATGTTGCCTTATCCATGCTTGAATAGCGGGGCTATATTCACCATAAGGGTAAGCAAAATAGCGCCAACTCTGCCCTGTCTTTTCTTTTAAAATACTTTCAGCACTGAGTAAAAGCTTTGACTGCTCTGCTAACCACTGCTCTTCACTGACTCCTGCTTTCATTCTAATAAGCGAATCATGTTCAAAGCCATGGTTAGCTAAAATAACACCATCATCAGCCATTGATTTTAATTGTGCCCAAGACAGGTACGGGGAAGAAGTTCTTGATTCGTATCGATCAATAATACCTGGGTTAACAAAGATGGTGTAAGGATAACCAAATTTGTCTAAAAGCGGTTTTGCCGTTGTTAAAATATTCGTGTAAGCATCATCAAATGTTATTGCGACAATCTTATCTTTCATGACTTGCTGAGTTTTAATAGACTCAACTATTGTCGATAAAGGTACCACGGTAAAATTATTGTCTTTCAAATATGTTAAATGTGCCTCAAATTGGCTCGGAGAAATGGTTGTACTTGCAGGAGTGGTTTCACTAACATGGTGATACTGCAAAATAACCGCAGCAAAACTAGCAGTATGGAAAAAAAAGCAAAGTAACGTAAGAATGCGGACAATCATGGTAATTTTTCTTCTCATGGCTGAGGGTTACAAGATAAGGTAAAATACCGCTTTTCTTATTAAAAGCCTAGCGATTAGGAATATTTCTTGCCGTTATTTAGCGATCTTGATCAACATAAGCGTTTATTCTTGTTAGCGCTGCCAATGATACTTTCCAATATTACTGTTCCTTTATTAGGTCTAGTTGATACTGCAGTTATTGGTCACTTATCACATGCCTATTACCTAGGAGGTAGCACCATAGGTGCGATGATTACTACTTCAGTGGTTTGGCTATGCGGTTTTCTTCGTATGTCGACAACGGGGTTAAGTGCTCAAGCCTTTGGCAGTAATAACAAACAAAAAAACTTGATGGTGTTATTTCGAGGTCTCACTGTCGCATTTTGCATAGGTGCACTTTTAGTTTTACTACAATCACCTTTTATTAATATTGCCTTAGCAATTGCTGGTGGCTCTGAGCAAGTACAGTTTTATGCTAATCAATACGCCCAAATTCGTATTTGGTCAGTACCTGCAGCATTAGCTAATTTAGTGATCTTTGGTTGGTTACTGGGTAATCATCAAAGTAAAGCGGTGATGTGGTTATTAATATTAACCAATACTGTCAATGTTATCCTTGATATAGTGTTTGTGTTTTCTTTTCAATGGCAAGTTCAAGGTGTTGCTTTAGCAAGTGTTATTGCTGAGTATTCTGCGCTTATTTTTGGTTTAGGCTTCATATTGAATCGACATAAAACTGAGATAGCGACATTACTACAAGATAGCGGTGCTTTCTTATCCCAACTCATTGAAAGTCATGTCATTAGTGCCTACTTCAAACTAAATCGCGATATTTTAATTCGAACCCTATGCCTACAGATTTGCTTTATGTTTATTACATTTCAAGGTGCAAGAATGGGCGATAATGTTGTCGCGGCTAATGCTATTCTTATGAACTTTTTGCTATTAATTTCGTTTGGGTTAGACGGTATTGCAAATGCTGCTGAAGCAATGGTAGGTAAAGCCCATGGCAGTAAGAATAATACCGCGTTAAAAAGTACAGTGCATATAGCTTTATTTTGGACCGCTATCTTTGCACTCTTTTACTCTTTGCTTTTTGCCATTGCAGGTAAGCAACTGTTGTCATTAATTTCATCGATAGACAGCGTTATTAATTACGCACAAGGTTACTTAATTTGGATGGTTTTTTTACCGATACTTTCTTGTTGGTGTTACTTGTATGACGGTGTTTATATTGGCTTAATGCAAGCAAAAGCAATGAGGAATAGTATGATTATTTCAACTTTTTTATGCTTTTTCCCATTATGGTTTATCATGCAACCATACCAAAATCATGGATTATGGGCGGCTTTCTCTTTATTTATGTTAGCACGTGGTGCGACATTAGCTTGGCATTTTCATCGTAAGTTAACGCCCGCATTTGCCAGCGCCAACCTCAACGACACAAATAGTTAACCTCAGTTCGATGTATGGACTCCACCGACCTACACCCGTAGATTGGTGTCTACCAAAACAAAAGGAGTCCATACATGAGCAAGCGCACAATAATATCACTCGATTTAGCAAAAAAAGTCATTCAAGTTTGTAAAGTTAATAAGCATGGCGAGCTTTTATTTAATAAAGCAATGTCACCACAAAAGACTAAAGAGCTACTCGCTAATTCATCACCCTGCATAGTAGCAATGGAAGGCTGCGCTAGCTTTCATTATTAGGCTAGAGTCGCACAGTCTTTTGGTCATGAAGTGAGAGGTATGGCTCCTAAAAAAGTAAAACCTTATATAGGAAACCAGAAAACAGACGCTAATGATGCTGTCGGTATTGCCGTCGCTTCAACACAATTAGGTATGACTTTCTGCCAAGTAAAAGATTTATCTCAACAAAACATCCAAGCAATTCAAATAAGTCGAAAATGGTTTGACCGAGCAACGACGTCACTCGGAAATCATATTCGAGCTTTATGTTTTGAATATGGGGCGACGATAGCTCTAGGGAAAAAGTCATTAAGAGAAAGCATCACTCATTTTATCTCACCAGAGTCTGATGATTTCCCCATACCAGTGAAGCAATTACTTATGGTTTTATGGCAACAATATCAAACAACAGAGACGCATTACCAAGCAATCACGCTTCAACTAAAAGAATGGGTTAATCAATCAGAGCCATGTAAACGCTTGATGGAATTAGAAGGTGTTAGTCATATAGGTGCAGCTGGTTTAGTTTCATGTCTAGGAGATGGCAAAAACTTTAAAAATGGTCGTCATGCTTCTGTTTACGTGGGTGTAACACCAAAGCAGCATAGCAGTGGCGGTAAGGTCGTTATGGTTGGCATAGATAAACATGGGGGAGATAAACTGCTTCGTTCAATCCTCTATCAAGGTGCACTTGCAGTCATTTCTAGGTTACCTAGCGAGCCAAAAACGTATAAGCAACAATGGCTCATAGCTTTAGTTAAGCGAGTCGGCATTAAACGAGCATGTGTTGCGTTAATGAATAAGACGGTGCGCACAGCGTGGGCATTACTTAATTACGGTACAGAATATAAAATCCAAGCAGTTTAAATTAAAGTTTTAAAAAAGTTCAGCAAAATGCATTAACAAATAGGTAAGACCAACCTTCTGAAAACCTGTTTAATCCGACAGCGTTAATAACGCTACTATTTCGATTAGGACAGAAGGTGCGAATAGATCACTGGTTAGAAGATAGCTTCTTCAATTAAAAACCGTATATACGTGCGCATCTAATCTTTTTGTAAAAGCAGTTGCTAAACAGGTGGAGTCCATATACGGGTTAAGAGATAAGTTAATCGTTTGAAATTGTTAGGCTTGTGGTTTTAGCAACTCACTAGCTTGATAGTTTTTCTTAATTCAAGGCAAATTCATTAAGAATAGTTATTCTATTGTTTATGAATTTAACATAGAAGTAAGGAAAAATATCTGCTAGGGAGCTATTTATTATCCCGAACAGAGGTTAGTTAAGCATCTTCTTTGTTGTTCTCTTGCTTTTCTATTTTCAAGTTAGGAATACTTGTGCCGCCTAACGCCTTTAATACAACACCAACTGCAGCGCAGAAAAAGGTAATAGCACCCATAGCCGCTTTATATTCTGGAGCAACATCACCACCATAAACAACGGTAACCACAACACCAATTGCCGCGCAGCCAAAGCTGATATTTGCTATAACCAATGCAATTTTTTGCCAAAGGCGTTTAGGTGGATGCTTAACAGGTAAATGATGTGCTGGTGGTAGTTCTGACATAAGAAAACAGTTTTCAATAATTTAAAGTGTCGCCAGTTTAGCATGGCTTAACTTGCACTGCTTGATGCCTATCAATGATTAATTATAACTTTTCAATGATTATGTAATTTATTGTTATTTTTTGTAAACCGGCGTGGTGAAGTAATTCAATATAGTCGCAATGATAATGCCACAAAACAGCCCTACGACATTTGCTAACATATCAAGCCACTCACCATAACGATTGACATATGGTTGAATTAATTCAATTACCCCACTAAAGGCCATAAAGGCTAAAGCGATGTATATCCAACCATTAGGCTTTTTTAATGCCGTTGGCAGCACTAATAAACCATAGGCAATAAAGTGATGCGTTTTATCAGTGCCGGGGACTTGGGGTAAACTTTCTGCAGGCCATAAAGATAACGTTGTAATACAAAACAGTATGAATAGAGTTAGCGCCAACCAATAATCTTTAATAAGCGTTAAAATAGCCATATTATTTATGCCGCTCTGGATTATGTCGAGTCAAAATATGATACCAACGATTCGCAAATATGCCTATATAGCCCCACGCAGCAACAGCACAAGCGATTGCTAATACTATAATACCAGCCATTTGCCATGCATAATGAGAGAAGTAGCCGACGGCAATTAAGCCCAGCCCTAAAACAAAAAGGCCAAGCCCACGAACAAATATTTTCATACTGGTTTGTGGATTTTGGCCAAGTTTTTCTAATATATACAGCATTTCATCACACTAGGGTGTGTTTATCTTTGTTTAATAATATGAGTGCTCACCGCGTTCATGTTCTGTCATATCTTTTACGCCTTTAATTTCATCACCCATGATGTCAATTAACTGCTTTTCAATACCATCTTTAACAGTAACATCAATTTGGCTACACCCATTACAGCCACCACCAAATTGTAATACGGCATAACCGTCGTCAGTGATTTCCATTAAGGTACACTCACCACCATGTCCAGCTAATTGAGGGTTTACTTCTGCTTGTAAGAAGTAATGAACACGATCAAAAAGCGGAGCATCATCAGCCACTTTACGCAATTTTGCATTAGGCGCTTTTAACGTAAGCTGAGACCCCATTTGATCGGTAGTGAAATCAATTTCTGCATCTTCTAAAAAGTTTTTGCTGTCGTTATCGACCATGGCAGAAAAACCATCAAAAGGTAGCTCAATATCGTCTGGTTCAACAGCATCTGGTGGACAATATGAAACACCGCACTCAGCTTTAGCTGTACCAGGGTTAACCACGAAAACTCGAATATGGGTACCTTCCGCTTGTTGCGAAAGTAATTTTACAAAATGCGCTTGTGCACTTTCTGAAATACTGATCATAACGTTTACACTCTCTTTGCTCTCTCAATATACTTATTAACTATAAGTATACCTGACTATTTTACTCAAGTATCTCATTTTACTCTGCTATCAAGTTAGGTGCTAGCACTTTCCTCAATATTAGGTGATCTCAGTTTGCTGTTTACTTTTTACTCAATGCGTCAACGTAGCGCGTGAATAACAATGATTTTTCGACATAGATTTGTTATTTTACCTGCCATCAACAAAAGAGGTTTTTATGTTATTGCTACGTTTCTTAATTATTTTGAGCTTTTTTATCTTTTCAAGCATGCTTAATGCCAGTTCAATTACACAGTATTTACCTCAATCAGCCGCTTATAATGAAGACATTTTACAACCCAAAGAAACCTTAGGTTTTGAAATTGGCCAGCGTCATGTCAGGCATGACCAATTATCACAATACTTTTATCAGTTATCTGCAGTATCTAAGCGTGTAATGTTAACCTCTATGGGTAGAACAGCTCAGTTTAGAGAGCAGTTACTAGTAACTATTTCAAGTCCTGAAAATCTGGCTAAATTACCTCAATTATTAGCAAATAATTCAAGCAAAAAAGATAACAGCAATGAACCTCTAGTGGTATGGCTTGGTTATAGCGTCCATGGTGATGAAATTAGCGGTGCTAATGCTGCAATGGTGGTCGCATATTATTTGGCCGCCAGTAATGAAGCAAATATTGAAAAAATTCTAGAGAATACCATCATTGTTTTAGAGCCCAGCATCAATCCCGATGGTATGGATAGATTTGTTAATTGGGTTACCACTTACAGAAACTCTACTGATAATAGCGATGTGAATCATATTGAGCATCACCAAGATTGGGTAACAGGTCGAACAAACCACTTCTGGTTTGATTTAAATCGAGATTGGTTATTATTATCTCAGCAAGAAA
Source organism: Colwellia sp. RSH04 (assembly GCF_003545765.1). Taxonomy (GTDB): domain Bacteria; phylum Pseudomonadota; class Gammaproteobacteria; order Enterobacterales; family Alteromonadaceae; genus Colwellia. Next base: position 197,181 of record NZ_QXIO01000004.1, read on the forward strand.
GTAGGCATAGACTCGCATATTATCACCGCTACCAACCGCATGTAGTGGGGGATTTTCATGAAATGGGTCATAATAGCAGCTATTTTTTTCAACCGGGTATTCGCAGCAGAAACCACCCATTAACGCCAATAGATAATTATAACTTAACGGCAGCAATGGCTGAGTTCCATGCGAAAGCTTTAGATAAACAACAAGGGTTATACTACAGCGAAGAAAACTTTGATGACTTCTATTTTGGTAAAGGTTCAACCTACCCAGACATCAACGGCAGTATTGGTATTTTATTTGAGCAAGCAAGCTCTCGTGGCATGCAACAACAAACTGTAAATGGTTTACTTACCTTCGAAGACAGCATTAAGAATCATGTACTAACGTCATTATCAACTATTGAAGGTGCATGGCATCATCGTGAAAAATTAATTCAATATAAAAAAGACTTCTATCAAAGTGCTTTGAAGCTAGCGAAAAAACAAAAAACGTCTGGTTTTATATTGCACGAAGCTAACGACAACTATCGATTACAAGCGTTACTAAGCAAACTGGCACAACATCAAATCAAGGTATATCCCTTAACTGAAGACTACGAATATCAAGATAAAGTTTATACAAAACAGCATAGTTACTATATTCCTTTAGTTCAGCCGCAGTACCGTTTAATACAAGCATTATTTAATCAACAAAGCCATTTTAAAGATAATACTTTTTACGATGTCTCAGGTTGGACTTTACCACTTGCCATGAATATTGAATATACACCGTTGAAACGTACTCGTGGTCTATCACTAAGTAAGCAAGCTTGGCAGAAAACTCCGATAAATAGGGTAAACAAAAGTACTTCTAATACGTACGCTTTAGCATTTAACTGGCAAAATTACTTGGCTCCTAAATTATTAAACGAACTATTACGTAAGGGGATAAAAGCTAAAGTGGCTACTAAGCCATTTTCTAGTAATATTGAGGGTAAAAACCAGCAGTTTGCTAAAGGTAGTATTGTACTGTTAGCTGGCATACAAACACTGGATAATTGGCAAGACATTGTGATTCAAACCAGTAATAACTTAGGTATCAATGTATTTAACCTCGCTACTGGTCTTACGCCTCTAGGCGTTGATTTAGGCAGTAGTTCTTTAAAACTTATAAAAACACCGAAAATATTACTCGTTGGTGGGCAAGGCATCTCACAATATGAGGCCGGTGAAATTCGTTTTTATCTGGATGAAACGCTGAATATTCCTGTTTCTGTTATTAAACACAATAATATTTCTCGTCGCGATATCAGCAGCTATACCCACATTATTTTGGTTAATGGCAATTATCAACAAATGAGTGAGCAAGCGACTCAAAAAATAAAAGCATGGGTTAAACAGGGTGGCGTTATAATCGGTCAGAAAAGAGCTGCTACTTGGTTAGCTGATCATGAAATTCTCTCGGCAAAAATAGCAAGCAAAGAACAAATTGATCAACTTTTTGATCATCAAAATTTAAGTTACCAAGACAAAGAAGCGCTTGCTGCACGTAAACGTATTGCTGGCGCTATCTTTGAAACTACGCTTGATACAAGTCACCCATTAGCCTTTGGCTATTCTTCAACGACGTTGCCGCTGTTTAGAAATAGCACCTTGATAATAGAACATCCGCAACAACCTTTTGTGACGGTTGCTAAATATACTCCTACACCTTTATTAAGCGGTTATACAGATCAAAACTTAACAAATCGACTTGCACATAATGCTGCTATTGTTGCTCATAACTACGGTAGAGGTAGAGTAATTGCTACCACTGATGTACTTGCTTTTAGAGGTTATTGGCATGGAAGTGCTAAGTTACTCGCCAATAGTATCTTTTTTGCGCATGCTTTTTCAGCTTCAGCGAAATAACTTCAAATTAACGTTATTTAACCTTATTGGATAAAGGTAAAGAAATGCATACCGTAACGAGAGTAACGGTATGCACACCTAAACTAATTAGCAGTTTACTTATTTCATTGGCAGTACTACCCGTTGTAACAACATCATCAACTAACACCACATGCTTTATATGTTTCAAAGTAGCGTCATTAATAGCAAAGTTGCCGCGTAAGGCTCTTCTGCGCTGGGCACCTGTTTTTCCTACTTGACTGTCACCTTGTTTCACACGTTTTATCAAATTGCTTTGATAAGGCACCTGTAACTTATTAGCAAAACGTTGAGCAATAAGGTGAGCCTGATTATATCCGCGTATTTGCCATTTACTTTGGTGAACAGGTACTGAAATAACTAAGTCAACACTATCAAATGGGTGAATATGATGAGCATGTTGCCATTGCTTGTAGAGTAAAGTCGCAAACAGGGGGGCTAATTCAAAACGTCCTTGGTATTTCAATTGTTTTAACCAATGATCAAAAGGGGCTGTATAGGGAGCAACGGTTAGTAATCGATTAAAACCTCGCTGTGGTAATCCTTTTATAATAGCAGGCCAATGAAGTAAATCCCCTTGTAATTGTTCGAGTCTAAAAAGTGGTAACTCATTTAAGCAATGAGTGCAAAGCAAACGTTGCGTAGGCATTTCTTGCTCTGTAATAGTGTCACTGATTGCTGAAAAACATAAATCGCAACAGGCAAGTTTTATGATATTTTTTTGCCATAAAGAGTATACGAGTATGCGCCATTGATTAAGTACCCTTTGCCATTCCATTGTGAGTTACCTTTTTGTACACTAGCGTTTTTCCTTTAAACGCACTCTTCTAGCATGGCAGATAGTTTACATTTTACCAAAATCGCAACAACTACTTCGCATAAGCACACTAACAAAACCCCACTCATTTTGTTACATGGTTGGGGGTTAAATTCAGGCATTTGGCAGCCATTATTAGAAGAACTCACACCTTTACTGTCTGACAAATTTGATTTAATTACCATTGATTTGCCTGGCTTTGGCCACAATAAGTCTGTTGATTTAAATCCATACACTATCGATAGTATTTGTCAGTTAATCAGTCAAACAATTACTCAACCAGCAATTTATCTTGGCTGGTCGCTTGGCGGTTTAATAGCAACTAAAATGGCTACCGATTATCGCCAAAAAGTTTTAGGGCTAATTTCCGTTGCCAGCTCGCCATTATTTATGGAAAAACAAGAATTAACTATTGATGAGATCAGTTGGCCAGGGATAAAACCGGCTATTTTGTCGAGTTTTCATCAACAACTATCGCAAGATAGCGAGAAAACTATTAAAGGTTTTTTAAAAATACAAGCGATGGGCAGTCCACATATTCGCCAAGATTTAAAGCAAATTACCGAGTTAGTTATGGCACAACCTTTAGCTGATAGAAATACTCTGGATAAATCACTGAGTTTGCTAGAAACTACTGACTTACGTGACCAATTATTACAAATACAACAGCCCTTTTTACGCTTATATGGACGCAATGATAGTCTAGTTCCTAAAGCTGTTTGCCCATTAATCAATACCTTAGCACCATTAAGTGAACACTATGTTTTTGAAGGAGCTTCGCATGCTCCTTTTATCTCTCACTTACCTGAATTCACTAATGTCTTGTTAAAATGGCTATTCAATAATTTTAATAACAATATTTAACCATTTGATCAGAAGTATTAATTTACTTTTTGTTATTTTTGGTTAATAATTAGACAGATGAAGCTATAGAAAATAGGGGTATTTACTATGGAAGTTCAATCAGCATTTAACGCGGGGATCCAAGGCTTTCAACAAGCTAAGGAAAATGCTACTCAAGCTGCATCAGATATTGTAGCTAGCACCACGCTTAACACCGAAGCAAACCAGAAAAGCAACACTGAAGTCACTAGTGAAGTAGTGACTCAAAAAGACGCGCCTGAACTAAATCAAGCAGTCGTTGATTTAAAGGTTGCTGAGTATCAGGCAAAATCATCAGCAGAAGTTATTAAAACGGCAGATGAAACGTTAGGAACGTTATTAGACGTTACTGCCTAATCAGTAACGTACTAAAACGACTATTATGAACATTACTTCTCACACACCAATGATATCTATGCCAACGGTGGCTAATTTGCCAACGGAAAGCTTGCGTCGTGAAAACTTGCAAAGAGAAGTTATTACTCAAGTCAGTGCAACCAATCGTTCAGCTGCAGAAAAAGGTGTCGCCTCTGAAAAAGAACGTGCTAGAACACCTGCGCAAAATAATGAACAAGTCGATTTTGCTAATTTACGCAAACAAGCAGAACATGAAACTGAATCAATTAATGGCGAACATCGAGAACACAACTCAGAGCATCAAGAACAAGAGCAGAACCCCAATGCATTTAATCAGCAACAAAACGATGAAGATGAGAAGCCCACTCAGTCACCTAATGCTCTATCTCCTGAAGAAGAGCAAGTCGTTTCTGAATTAAAAACGCGAGATTTAGAAGTAAAAGCCCATGAAATGGCTCATGCTAGCGTTGGTGGCTCGACTACAGGCTCTCCGTCTTATAGCTATGAAGTTGGTCCTGATGGAAAAAAATATGCAGTTTCTGGAGAAGTCTCTGTCGATCTTTCTCGTGTTACAGGCGATCCACAAGCGACGATTGCCAAGATGCAAAAAGTTCATTCGGCAGCACTAGCACCGGCCAACCCATCCGCTCAAGATACTCGTGTGGCAGCTAATGCAACCCAAATAATTTTACAAGCTCAAAGTGATTTATTGTCACAGCAAAATGAAGAACGAAATGTTAACAAAGAGAATAACGTTAAGGGGCAAGTCAATGTTCACCTTAATGACGAGAGTAATAATGAGTTTGATAGCTTTATTAATCAAACATTAGCCGATCAAGAAACACTCGTTCCAAGCCACAGTAGTCATGGTTCAACTGCTCACATTCAATCTCAACAATCTTTAGAAATTGCTCAGCGTGCTCAACGTATAGAAAACTTTTATCAAGATATCACACAGGCTTATAATAAGCCTGATAGCTACCAGTTTGAGCTAACCGCTTAAGCAGAAGCTAATGCTTGCTCATATTTTTGTTGGTATAAATCACGCGCTTTAAGCAGTTCTTCTTTAGCAACTTCAGTCGTGTAAGGCTTAAGAATAACGAGTATTTTTAAAACACCTTGATAAAAAACTGAATCGTTCACTTCATTCACAATGGTTTGTGTTTGATAAAAGCTAATCCAGAAGGTGTTGATCAGGCGGAGAATACTGACAATATCATCAAGTTCATCATCATCAAATGCAATAATCTCAGCACTTCTTAGTGCTAACAATAATTCACGAATTCGCTCTGCTATAGTATGTTGTACTTCAACATACTTCTCTCTCAAACTTGGGTTTTTATCTAACAATACAGGTAAGTTACTATAGAAAAAACGAAATTTTCTCGTCGTTTGCGATACCGCATCCATATAGAGAATTAATGAATCGAGTGGCTTAACTTCAGCAGAAACTTTAGGTAAAGCCTCAAGTAAAAGACTGCGAGCATATTCCTCATAAATAGAAAGAATAATATCTTCTTTATTACGAAAGTGATAATACAGGTTGCCTGGACTTATCGATAAGTGAGCCGCAATATGATTTGTGGTTACATTGCGCTCTCCTTGCTCATTAAATAATGCAATACTGGCTTGAATTATTTTATCACGGGTCTTCATACTAACGGCTTCTTTCTCTTGGCTGATGAATGGTAATCTTCTTTGATTGAACTATGATACTATCAATTTTGAATTAATATACAGCATTTTGAGTAAATACTTTAAGCTTTTTTATGATTATTTATTCATTTTTAATTTGAATTAATTATAGAGACTTGTCAGTGACTCTATAAGACCATTACAATGTATCTTTCTTTGCACACCAATAAAATTAATTAGCATATGACTATAAAAGCAATCTACCCCGGCACTTTTGACCCAGTAACAAACGGACACAGCGACCTTATCGTGCGTGCGAGTAAACTATTTAACGAAGTCATTATTGGTGTTGCATTTAGTCCAAGCAAAAAGCCTCGCTTTGATTTAAAAGAACGCGTAGCTATGCTTCAAGAAGTTACAAAAGATTTAGATAATGTTTCAGTAGTCGGTTTCAGTGGCTTACTAGTAGACTTTGCTAAGCAACATCAAGCCAAGGTACTTATTCGCGGTTTACGTGCCGTATCTGATTTTGAATACGAATTCCAACTAGCCAACATGAATCGCAGGCTATCACCTGAATTAGAAAGTGTTTTTCTTACTCCAGCAGAAGAGAATTCATTTATCTCTTCAACACTAGTAAAAGAAGTCGCTCTTCACGATGGTGATGTTAGCCAGTTTGTCCACCCTGTTGTCAAAGCAGCATTAAATAAATAAAGCGCTTATTCACGCTGACAGCTCGGACAAAATACTGAGCTGCGATTTGCTTGCCTTACTTCTTCCAAGGTGGTTTTACAGCAATAGCAAGCTTGCCCTGCTCGGCCATATACTTGCAGTGACTGCGCGAAATACCCTGGACGCCCGTCTGCTTGGGTGAAATCTTTTAAGGTGGTTCCGCCTTGCTTAATTGCAGCCGATAATACCTCTTTTATAATATCAGTTAACCGATCAAACCTTTCTTCATTGATAGTGCCAGCAAGAGCCGTTGGCAAAATTCCCGCTTTGAATAGCGCTTCATTTGCATAGATATTACCAACACCGACAACAATATTGTTATTCATAAGAAAGGTCTTAATAGGCACTTTACGACGCTGCGCTTTTTGATAAAGATAGCCCGCTGAAAAGTCATCAGATAATGGCTCAGGTCCTAATTTACTCAATAAACCTTGTTCATCATTATGACTATTCAACCAAAGTACTGCGCCAAAGCGCCTAGGATCATTAAGCCTAAGCACTTGGTTGTGCTTGAGCACTAAGTCAAAATGATCATGCTTTGCAACAGCTGTAGACTGTTTAATCACACGAATTGTGCCTGACATGCCAAGATGAAGCAGTATCGTTCCAGATTCACATCGCAGTAATAAATATTTCGCTCTTCTTTCAACAGCAAGTATCTTTTCACCTACTGCTTGCTTTATTTCTGCCGGTATTGGCCAGCGTAACTGGTGATTGCGCACCATGATATCTTGTATTGTTTTACCAACAAGGTGCGGGCTTATGCCCAATCGACAGACTTCTACTTCAGGTAACTCTGGCATATAGATATTCGACTCAGTGTTGATTACTTATTTATTGTATCGGCAATAGTTGTTTACTTAAGGCGGCCGGTAAAGATATCCAGATACCCGATGATTGATTATATATTAATAATTGATCTTTGAGTGGGTAAAGCCAATATACTAACGTTTGTTCGACACCAGCCAAGGCAATATGGAGTTCTGTCGCTAATGATTGATCAATCACAACATCATCAGCTTGAACTAAGCCTGAGCTTTGTTGCCATGAAAACATTAATTGTTCGATTTGTTGTTCAGTTAAGTTTACTGCAAGACCTTTACTTGTTAACTGCCAACTACGACCAACGCGCGCAAAGTGCAGACTTGTTTTTTCAGACACCAATATTGATAGTGTTAACACAACACTATGCTCAGGCAAGATTTTTTGCTCAGCACTTGAATGCTGCCCCGCTTCCTCAGGGAATAACTTTTCATTGGTTGCATTAATCATAATAATAATAATCATGACCGAGAATATTATTACGTTATTCCAGCCAGTACGTGATAACTTCATTCTGAGCCTACTCTTGTGAATTTATACCTATCATTTTATACCTATCATACTGAATTTTTGGCAATAAAAAACCCGGTAAAAACCGGGCTTTTAATTAGAAACTCAATTAATTACTTAATTTTTGCTTCTTTATACATTACGTGCTTACGAGCTTTTGGATCAAACTTTTTGATTTCCATCTTCTCTGGCATAGTCTTTTTATTCTTATCAGTAGTATAAAAATGACCAGTACCTGCACTAGAAACTAAACGAATTTTATCACGCATGATATTCTCCTAGATGAGTACTTAAACTTTTTCGCCACGGGCACGAATGTCAGCTAATACTGCATCAATACCTTTTTTATCGATAATACGCATTCCTTTCGGAGTTAAACGTAATTTAACGAAACGATTTTCACTCTCAACCCAAAAACGGTGAGATTGAAGGTTTGGTAAGAAACGACGACGAGTCGCGTTTCTTGCGTGAGAACGGTTGTTCCCTACGACTGGCTTCTTGCCTGTTACTTGGCAAACTTTAGACATTTGAGTCACTCCAAAATTAATTTCAGCTCGAGCTATATTTCCCCAAGACCGTCGCCTCAGGATCCTGAAAAAGGTGGCATATTATAGAGAAACTAATTTATTAATGCTAGCCCAAATGAAAACTTTATCAATAAAGGCTTTTTGTTTATATCTATCAGCAACTTAATAACATCTTAAAAACAAAAAACTCACAAATGCAGTGAGTTTTCGTATGATTATTGTCACTTTCGCGATCAAAATTCCATCAAATCAATCTATTTTTGATTGCAGTAATTTTTTCAGTTGCTCATTTTGTTCTTTATTACACAGTTCATCTATTAAAATGCGTAAGATATGAGACTTAGCTAAATCAGATCCTTCTGAAAGTTCATGTAACTGATTTATTGCGTCTTCGCTTAAGGTAAACGTTGCACGACGAAATGGTTTATCGCCTTTAATTTTACCTTTTATTCTTTGGCGCGATGGTTGTTCTGCTAACTTGTGTTCTTGCTCTTTTAATTCAATAAAGCGCTTAGCTTCTGAGATTGCTTCTTGCAAATTAAGTTTATGATCATTTTCTGCGCCAGCAACAGTAGTGACAATTTTAGGGTCACCCTTAGCATAATTTTCGGCATCAGAAATAAATTCATCTATCGTAAAATTTTTCTTTTTTGCCTTGCCGTCCTTGGTTTTCTTTAAATCAGTTAAACTCATGCGAATTGTCCGGTTCCATTGCTAATAATTCTTCTGCAATAGCAATCATTTCTTGAGCAGCTTTACCATTTGGATCGTTTTCAATCACTGAAGAACCCTGCTCTTCACTATCATCATAGACATTTCTGTTATAAGTCACTGCATTTAAAACATTAATGCCGTATGAGCTACACACTTCTTTTGCTTCTAAAATTCGACTTGCTTGATTAGGCAACGATGGGCATTGTGTAACGACAAAAGAAGCCATCATTTTCGGATTTACCATTTTGCAAGTACTCAACATATCTTCCATATGAGGCACAGTTTTTAAATCACGACGTTTAGGCCTTAATGGAATAATGACATGATCTGCAACAGACATTGCCGCACGAAGTGCTAAGTTATCTTGTCCACCACAGTCAACAATTACATAATCATAATGTTGCCCTAGGCTCAATAAATCATTTCGAATTTTACCATAAAGTTGAATGCAATTAATGGCAGGAAGTGAAGGGTCGCCGTTACGCGCTTGTATCCAATCAGAGGTTGTTCTTTGTGGATCACAATCAACCATCAATACAATTGCTTTTTTATTTCGGGCGAAGTATACGGCTAAATTTTGTGCCAGACAGCTCTTACCGCTACCGCCTTTTTCACCACCCACTAATATCATCATATGTTTATCATCCTTTACTTCTATCTTAAACCTTGAACACTACTATTGTAGTTCAATTTTATAAGTCTAGCTTATTTCGAATAAACTCATTTTCAGCATGCGCAATATTGCTGTTAATTAGCGTCGTCTAAAATTAAAGCCACTTCAAACCAACCACTTTTCTGTTTAACACAGCGTAAAACTTTACCACTCAGTGTTTGATTTTTATCACTTGCAGCTTTAAAAATAACCGTCACTTGTGTATTGATAGGAATAGCTTGATCACAATCTAAACGTAAACCACCACGAGAGAAGTCTAAGCAAGCAATTTTCTTTTGTTGAGTTTGACCTGTCGCATTCGTCCAAGAGATATCAATTAACTCTTTTTCCATATCTAAACGAAAGAACTTTCGGCGTTCTAATTCATCATTACTACTTTGATCCATATGGCCTTCCTCAATTATATATCTCACTACCTGAACTCTAAAAGTAACTGGGAATTTTACTTTTATCAACTAATTATCAGGATATTATTTCGCCATGTTCCGCAAAGGAGTAGCACTGATGTCCTGCGATAATAATATGATCTAAAACGATAACATCAATTAATTGCAAAGCCCGTACTAATTTATCTGTTATCAATTGATCCGCATGACTTGCCTGTGCAACACCTGACGGATGATTATGTGTCAGTATTACTGCAGCAGCATTATGCTTTAGTGCCTGTTGCACAACAATTCTGGGATATACCGCAGCGGCATTGAGTGTGCCAAAGAACAGCTTCTCAAATTGAATTACCTGGTGTTGGCTATTGAGAAAAAGTATGGCAAATACTTCTCTTTGTTCCGCTCTTAATTCTGCGATTAAATATTCTCTCGTGACTTGTGAAGAGGTCAACTCTTGACTTTGTTGCTGTACTTTCTCTGATAAATAACGCTTTGACATCTCCAAGCAGGCCTGTAACTGGACATATTTAGCTGTTCCCAAGCCATAATGTGCACAAAACTCTTCATGATTAGCTTGATAAATGCCCCCTATACTACCAAAGCTCTTTAATAGCCTTCTGGCTAAATCAACAACATTACAGCCTTTAACACCAGTACGTAAAAATATTGCTAATAACTCAGCGTCAGAAAGTGAAGTTGCACCTCGATGTATTAGCTTTTCTCTTGGTCGCTCAACTTCAGGCCAGTCTTTTAGCAACATTTGATTCAAATTATCTGGTTTCATTTTGCATCCTTGCATGAATTAATTTTTTCTATGTGAAATTTTTCAATATAGCCAATAAATGTTATCTTATTCCTAACATTGATTAGTTAAGATTAGCAGTTTATGCAGATTCTTCAGGACAAAAAGATTGTTCTTGGTATTAGTGGTGGAATTGCTGCCTACAAAACACCAGAATTAGTACGTCGTTTAAAAGAGCAAGGAGCCGATGTTAGAGTTGTAATGACTGACGGTGCTAAAGCCTTTATCACCCCTCTTACTTTACAAGCCGTTTCTGGAAACCATGTTTCTGATAGTTTATTAGACACCCAAGCGGAACTTGCTATGGGACATATAGAGCTTGCTAAGTGGGCAGACATACTAATCATAGCCCCTGCAACAGCCGATTTAATTGCTCGTATTGGAGCAGGCATGGCAAACGACTTGCTTTCCACTTTATGCTTAGCAACAGATGCGCCTATTGCAATAGCACCAGCAATGAACCAAAAGATGTGGCACGCACAAGCGACACAACGAAATATCGAAACTCTAAAACAATGGGGTTACCATATTTGGGGGCCTGGAAGCGGCGAGCAAGCTTGTGGAGATGTTGGTCTTGGTCGTATGTTAGACGTGCCTGACTTAGTAACATTGAGTAGTGACTTTTTTGTCGAGAAGCATTTAGCTGGGCAACATTGGTTAATTACCGCAGGGCCAACGAGAGAAGCAATTGACCCTGTTCGATACATCTCAAACCATAGTTCAGGAAAAATGGGCTATGCGATTGCACATGCTGCATTACGCGCAGGTGCAGAAGTAACCCTTATTTCTGGACCAGTCACCATCACGCCACCGGTTGGTTGCCATGTTATCAATGTTGAAAGCGCTGATGAAATGCATCAACAAGCGCTTGCCCACGTAAAGAGCGCTACAACCTTTGTTGCATGTGCAGCTGTAGCAGATTATCGTGTGGCTAATGTCGCCACAGAAAAAATTAAAAAATCTAATGAAGCTATGCAATTAGATTTAATTAAAAACCATGATATTGTTGCAGATATCGCCCAATTAGCCGATAAACCCTTTATCGTTGGTTTTGCTGCAGAAACTCAAAACGTAGAGCAATACGCACGCGGTAAATTAATGCGTAAAAACTTAGATCTAATCGCCGCTAACAATGTCGCCAAAGCAGGGCAAGGCTTTAATAGTGATGACAATGCCCTTACATTGTATAGCGCCGTAGATAAAACAGAAATCCCATTAGCGAGCAAGCAAAATGTCGCCAAGCAGCTGGTTTCTTTGATTAATGAGCACTATCAGCAGCGATGCAGTACGTAAACTCAACACCACATATTTTAAATAAATAATAACCACCAAGAGATAAGAGTTAATATGAGCGCAACTCCTCAAAAAACAGCAAAACCAAACCGTAAGCAACAAATTTTAGAATGTTTAGCGTTAATGTTACAAGACAGCCCAGGAGAGCGAATCACCACGGCTAAGCTAGCAAATAAGGTCGGTGTTTCTGAAGCGGCTTTATATCGCCACTTTCCTTCAAAAGCGAGAATGTTTGAGGGGTTAATTGATTTTATTGAAGAATCTATTTTTTCTCGTGTTAACTTAATCTTGGCTGATCATAAAGAAACATTAGTGCGTTGCCATCATATTCTTCATGTTTTATTAATTTTTGCAGAAAGAAATCCCGGTATTTGCCGTATACTTTCAGGTGATGCTTTAATGGGTGAGAATGAACGTCTTAGAGGCCGTGTTCATCAGTTTTTTGAAAAGTTAGAATCGCAATTCAAACAAGTTTTGCGTGAGCGCAAATTAAGAGAAGGCAAAACTTTTTCAATCAATGAGCAAGCACTTGCTAACTTACTCGTTGCTTTTGCAGAAGGTAAAATTAGTCAATACGTAAGATCAGGTTTTGAAAAATTACCCAGTAACGACTTTAATGAACAATGGCAATTTCTTATGGCGAGTAAATAACCCAAAGCCAAACCGAACTAAACACTATACTAAATTAAGCCTTTCGTTATTTTAAGCTTAATAAATCAGCTGCATTTCAACCAATACAGCAGCAATGATTAAGGAAATTTTATGAGCACACTATCAACACTACAGCCGAACAGTTTATGGCAAATATTTGAGAAAATTTGCAGTATCCCACACCCTTCAAAACATGAGCAAAAAATCTCTCTTTGGATTCAAGAGTGGGCGAAAGAATTAGGACTAACAATTAAAGAAGATGCCATAGGTAATTTATTTATCAAAAAGCCCGCAACTAAAGGTATGGAAAACCGCAAAGGTATTATTCTACAAGCTCACATGGATATGGTTCCGCAAAAAAATAATGATACTGATCATGATTTTATAACCGATCCCATTAAGCCGTACATTCAAGATTGTGGCGAATGGGTTACTGCTGAAGGCACCACGCTTGGCGCTGATAATGGTATAGGCTTAGCTTCTGCTCTCGCGGTACTTGCCAGCAATGATGTTGAACACGGTCCTTTAGAAGTTCTTGTTACTATTGATGAAGAAGCGGGTATGTCTGGCGCTTTTGGTTTAGAAGCGGGCTGGTTAGACGGCGAAATTCTCATTAATACCGATTCGGAGCAAGAAGGTGAAGTGTACATGGGCTGTGCGGGTGGTATTGATGGCTCAGCTGACTTTGCACTAGATTACACTGAAGTCCCTAACGACCATCAAGCATTTAATTTATCAATCTCTGGCTTAAAAGGTGGCCACTCAGGTGTAGATATTCACACTGGCCGTGCTAATGCCAACAAGTTACTGGTACGCTTTCTGCTCGATGCAAGTAATGAGTTTGATATTAGCCTGACTGAACTTAACGGTGGAAGCCTTCGTAATGCTATTCCACGAGAAGCCAATGCTAGCTTTGTTGTCCCTACTAGCAATGTAGAAGCCCTTAAAGCTGCTCTTGCTAAATACCTAACAACTATTCAAACCAACTTAGGTAGTGTCGAAACTGACATTGATATGCTACTTATTTCACCTGAAGATTTTGACCAATGCTGGACAAAAGCAACACAAGCTGCCATTTTGCGCGCGTTAAATGCTTGTCCAAATGGCGTAATTCGAATGAGTGATGATATTGAGGGCATCGTTGAAACCTCGTTAAACCTTGGCGTGATGCGAACTCGTGGTAAGAAATTTAACGCCCTAGTCTTGATTCGTAGCCTACATGATGACGGCCGTTTAGAAACCGTTCGAACCGTTCAATCAGTCTTTGAGTTGGCAGGAGCTAACGTAGACTTTTCAGGCGCATACCCTGGATGGAAGCCTGATACTGATTCAGCCATAATGAAAACCGTTCGCGACACTTACGAATCGTTATTTAATAAAGTCCCAGAAGTTATGGTAATTCATGCTGGTTTAGAGTGCGGTTTATTTAAAACAGCTTACCCGACTTGGGATATGGTATCGATAGGGCCAACCATTAAATTTCCGCACTCACCTGATGAGAAAGTTGAAATTGCGACAGTTGCCCAATACTGGCAATTATTAACCGCCGTATTAGGTAATGCACCTACGAAATAACAAATAACTAGGGTGAAGCAACAACTCTGTTTCGCCCTAGCTCTTTTGCCTGATAAAGTAACTCATCAGCCGATTTATAGACTTGTTCAAAAGATTGAGCCTTCTGGGGCTTAATAATATATAAGCCGGCAGATATAGTAATTGTTGATTGCACTTTCTCATCAGAAACTACGGCTTCTACCGACTCTCTAATCTGCTCTAACAAATCAATAGCTTCCGCTTCACCTTTGGGTTTATAAAGCAAGGCAAATTCTTCTCCACCTAAACGAAAAAGCACATCATCAGAACGTTTCATGGTTTCTTTGTATAAATTAGCCAAAGCAATTAACACCTGATCTCCCGCAGGGTGTCCATAGGTATCGTTATATTTTTTAAAATGATCTACATCGATAATCGCTAGTGCTAGCATTTCATTACTTCGTCGCGCGCTATTAATTTTATCACTAAGAATATCGTTAAAGTGGCGTCTATTATGTAAACCTGTTAACTCATCAGTGATGGTCATTTTCTCTAACATTGATTTTGTTTTATAAAACTCTTCGAAAGTTATCGAAATCAAAAGTTCTGCAAGGTAAGCAAAAAACAAAGTGAAAATGGCGACAAAAGAAAAACGAATAAACTCAAGGGTTGTTACGGTTTGCCCAACCCACGAAAATAAGAAAAACAATAAACAGATTAAAAACACACTCGCTATTATTAAGCCTTTTTTATGGCCATAAAGCGAGATGATAAGATACATATACAGGAATGACCAAATAGGTGTGTAGTCTTGTGCTTGGTTAACATAAACAATAACAAAGATACCGCCAGCCATAAAATGAGCAATACTATGAATAACTAAACGTTTATGGTGTCGAAAGAGAATAAAGATCAAACAAAGCCCTGTTAACAACGCTAAATTTGCATAAAATACTGTACGAGAGCTATAAAAGAAATTACTCAGTGTTAATAAAAAAAGAATAGCGAACGAAAACAAAATCACAAAATTACCTGTAACTTCACGTCGATAAGAATGACTTCCTACTTCTTTTTCCATTAATAGATAGGATTTCAACCATTGTTTCACGCTAACCACCTAACACGCTGAAATTTAATCATCTAATTAAAGATATTTATATTAGCCATATTGACTATTAACAATAGAATTATCAACTAGTTTATCTTTGAGTGATTCAGAACAAACGTTTCTCAGACTAATTCTTTATAATGACCGTTAAGCTTAATAAATAACAAATCCTTATGAATGATTACAATTGGTTCGTTATAGTTCGGTCTGTTCATGTGTTATCTATTGTATTGTGGATTGGTGGTGTCGCATTTATCACTACTGTTTTGTTACCTTCAATACTAAAGCATATTAATACTGAACAACGATTTACATTATTTGAACAACTCGAACAAAGCTTCTCTTGGCAAGCCAAACTCACCACACTTCTAGCTGGCGCCTCAGGATGGTATATGCTGCATTATCTAAATGCTTGGCAAAGATATTTACACATTGAATTCTGGTGGTTGCATTTAATGACCTTTATTTGGCTTATATTCTCAATAGTGCTGTTTGTTTTAGAGCCTCTCTTTCTTCACAAATGGTTTAAAAATAAAGCGAAAGAGCATTGTGAAAATACCTTCAATAATATTTTACGCATGCATCGAATTCTACTATTTTTGAGCTTACTTGCCGTTGTTGGTGCAACTTTAGGCTCTCATGGTTGGGCTACAAACACATAAAGAATAAAAAATCACAATTAAAGAATGAATATTCTTTTTATTGTAACGCTAAATTAAATGACTTGCCGAACCTTTAACTAACGTTTTAAAAATACTCCTCTTGTTTTTAGATCAGTTTAGTTACAAGAAATATTTAACAACTTATATTTGGCAAAAGCAAAAAACCAAATTTTTACAGTAAGTTAATAAACACAAACTAATAAAAACCTTTATTTTAACAGGGGTTTATTTACCAATAAATTAAGGTCAAGATAAAGCACAAAACATGTCTTTGTAATTCATTATTTTTCCGTTAGAATGAAGTTAGATTTTCTAAGGAAGTATGCAATGATTCAGCCTGAAAAAATAATAATAGCTGACGACCACCCTTTGTTTAGACAAGCGCTTCTTGGCACATTAAAGCCTAAGTTAAGTTACACGTCTTGGCTAGAAGCACAAACAATTGCTGAACTTGAAGCATTACTTGAAGCACACAATGAAAGTGACTTATTACTGCTTGATTTAAATATTCCGGGTGCGCATGGTTTTAATACCTTAATTCATGTGCGAAATCACTTTCCACAAATACCTGTTGTTATCGTATCTGCACATGAGGATCATGACACAATAAGTAAAGCTATGGGTTATGGTGCTGCGGGCTTTGTTCCTAAATCTACACCTGTTGATGATATTTATAACGCGATAGTAACAATTTTATCAGGAAGTGTTTGGCTCCCTGCTTCATTCCAACAAATGCAAGATAGTGGTGAAGAGTGTGATATTGCTGAGCGAGTGGCCAGTTTAACGCAGCAACAATACCGTATTTTAATGATGTTTGCTCAAGGGATGCTTAATAAGCAAATTGCTTATGATCTCAATGTATCAGAAGCAACTATCAAAGCGCATGCTACAGCTATTTTTCGCAAATTAAATGTAAGAAATCGTACCCAAGCAGTAATAGCTATCAGCCAATTAGATTTAAGTGAAGCAGGTTTTAATGCTCAATAAACCATAAAGTGATTTAAATATTTAGCTATATCCAACATAATCTGCTTGTAACTTCTTAGCCAGCATAGCACTCATCATAGCTCTTAATGCGGCTGGTTTTACTAACTTTCTCATATAACCCACATCGTAGCTTTTTGCTTTCTCTTCTATACCCGCTTCCGTGGTTGCAGTAATTAAAATTGCAGGAATACTTTGTGGAGATTGGCTACGTAGATCTTTAATCAGTGTCAAACCATCAGCTTGTATTCCTTCTTTACTGCCTGCTAAATACCCTAATTGGTAGTCTACTAATAAAATATCAATATCATTTTTATGATTAGCAAATTCTTCCAAAGCACTCTCGCGTGAATCAGCAGCAAGAATATTGCAGTGCCAAGCAGACAATAGCTCGACCATGCCGCTTAATACATCAGGGTCATTATCAATGCATAGCACCGTGATATCTTTAAGAGCAACATTAAATGCAGGTACCGTCGACGGTAAAATATCCATCTTTGGTGCAGCCCTCTCAACATGTACTGAGAATTTACAACCTTGCATAGTCTTCGATTGCAAACTTAAACTATGCCCTAATAATCGCGATAGACTTTGAGTTATATTCAATCCTAGCCCTAGCCCTCTGCCAGATTGGTTATTTACCGAGTCGAGCTGAGTAAACTGTTCAAAAACTAAACTTTGCTTTTCAACGGGTATGCCAGGCCCATTGTCTAAGATTTGAATTATAACGTCGTTATTAATCACACGCGCCCCAAGTAATACCTTACCTGGACTAGCATATCGAAAGGCATTACCTACAAGGTTTTGTATTATACGGCGCAATAAGTGCTTATCAGAATTAACCCAAACTTTTGAGCTTCGTAAGCGAAATTCTACCTGTTGCTCTTCTGCCAAGGCTTCAAATTCTTGCGCTAAATCTTCAAATAACTCATTGAGTGCAAATGGTTGCTTATTCGCTTTGATATTACCGCTTTCTAGACGAGCAATTTCAGCTAAATCGGCCAGTAAATCATTGGCCGCTTTAAGTGAACGGTCTATATTGTCCACTTGACGAGATTGAGCGTCAGTTAAATTATTTTGCTCTGACAAAGCCGAAGTAAACAAACGTGCAGCTTCTAAAGGCTGCATTAAATCGTGACTACAAGCTCGCAAATATTGGCTTTTCTTAATATGTGCCTGCTCAGCTTTTTCATGAGCTAATGCTAATGCTTCATTCGTTTTTGCTAAGGTTAATGTTCGCTCATAAACACGCGTTTCTAAGTCTAGGTTTGCTTCTTTTAATACTTGCTCAGCTTGCCTATAAGCGGTGATATCTGAAAACATCATAACAAAACCACCATCAGGTAACGGATTACCTTCAATGCGAATCGTTTGTCCACTTGCATGTTGTCTTTCTGAATTATGCGGGCTACCTTTTCTTAAATATCCTAATCGTTTATTTACCTGCTGCTCTATATCACCCATACCACATAAACCACGCTTAACGTTATGGCGTATTAAAGACTCGATAGGACTACCCACATAAATCAGTTCACTTGGGTAATCAAATAAATCAAGGTAGCGCTTATTCCAAGCAACCAGCTGTAAATTTTCATCCACAATAGAAATACCTTCACTGGCATTTTCTATCGCACTTTGTAGTAAGTTTTGTGAAAACTGCTGTCGTTGACTCGAAGCTTCTTCAACAAGTACCGCTAATTCATCTAATGCGATATCACGCCCATCAAGCGCTGAAGATAACACTAACCGCGCTGAAGAAGCCCCCATCACTGTCGCAAGGGTATTTTCAGTATGCTGTAATAACAGTTGATTATAAGTAGCATTCCCTAATTGCTTTTTGTTATTAGAAGAACGAAATAGACTAAAACTTGACTTAGCTTTATCTAAACCAACAAATCGAGAGACTAAGAGTTCCAGTTCTTCTGTATCTATTTGTCGTTTCTTTTGTGCTTTGGTTAACGTCGGGGATTGCCATTCTAAAAATAGCGAGGCTTGAACACGCTCTTGCACACTTTGACGACTTATTTGTGATAACGCCCACATTACAATTATGTTGGCAGCTAAACTAAATAACGTTGCGGTAGTTTTAACCGGTAAAAAGCCTTCTGCAAAAGGTGAAGAATACAAGCCAAATTGAGGTAAAAAGTTTAGGCTCATCCACAGAATAAAGCCGACTAATATACCTGCATACACCCCCATTAAACTTGCTCTGCGCCAATAAAAGGCTGCAATTAATGCCGGGGTTAATTGTGCAAAAGCACCGAAAGCAACTTCACCTAACGATGATAATGTATCAGGTGATGCCATAATAAAAACACCATAACCTAACATTATAACGAGCAGTGCCAGTAACTTACGTATATTTAACAACCGCTGCCTAAAATTATCGTAATCAGTTTGAGCGACTTTTTGGCGACGATAAAGCAATGGGAAAACAATTTCATTACTAAGCATTGTACTTAAAGCGATAGATGAAATGATGACCATAGAGCTTGCCGCAGAGACTGCACCTAAGAAGGCAAATAGCGTGAGCCATGTTTGATTAGCTAAACTAGGTAAGAAAAGCACATAAGCGTCAGAGGGGACACTCTCAGCTAATAATAGATGACCCGCCAAACCTAACGGCGCGGCGAAAAAGGCAAACACTAACAAATAAATTGGAAACACTCGCCGACTTAACCACGTATCACGTTGATCTTTTAGTTCTACGACCATCACCTGGAATTGTCGCGGCAATGATAAAAAAGCCGCCATGACAATAACCAACATCGCAACCATTGCCGCCATTTGATCAACATTGAGTTGTTGATCAAGTAATACGTTAGCATTGGCTTGTCGCCAAATATCTATAGGAGAATCAAAAAGCGAAAAACAAACAAATAAGCCTACCGCTAAAAAAGCAAAGAGTTTCACTAATGATTCAAAAGCGATAGCAAACATTACGCCAGGATGACGCTCAGTTACATCAATATTCCGAATACCAAAAAGCACAGTAAAGCCAGCCAGAACTAAACTCACCACTAAACCGATATGCCAACTATTAAAGCTTTGATCTACCTGAAGTTGCTGAAAAGAATACACCATCGCTTTCAGCTGTAGAGCAATATAAGGCATCGTGCCGACCAGAGCGACTATAGTGACTATAATAGCTAGGTTATGTGATTTACCAAATCGCGCCGCTAATAAATCAGCAATAGAGGTTAAATTGAGCTTTAAACTGACACGAATAATGCGTTGAATAAAAGGCCATGCAAAAATAAATAATAAAATTGGCCCGATATAAATAGGCAAATGTGAAAGGAAGTTACTGGATGCTTGACCTGTAGTCCCCAAAAAGCTCCATGAAGTACAGTAAACACCTAATGTTAAAGCATATATTAGGCTCTGACCTTTTTTCGCCAACTGATGACGATATTTATCCCCCAAAAAAGCAATTAAAAACAGAAGGCCGATATAAGCCAAGCTTAATAAAACTAACTGCCAATTTGGAAACATATCCGCCCACAAAAAATAGATGAAAAACGCTTATACCAATATAACCTAAGCCCATCAACAATAAAAAGATTCTTAATAAATTATTTGTTAGAATAGCGCGCAACCAAGGGGTGCCTCTCATAATTAATATCATAATTATGACGTGGCTGAGAAATAGACTCTTTGAACCTGGGCAGTGATGACGTTTGCTGGCATAGGGATGGTTACCGATAGCAATGACCTAATCGTACTTATCTCTATGTTTTCCCTGAATTAATTTTTGTTTTGAATTGAGATACTTATGACATTGTGTAAAACGACAATTAGCCTTGCTATTGCTGCTACCTTTTTTAACGCTTCGGCTTCTGCAAATGAATCACCAACTGATTTAGAAGTGATCACAGTAAGCAGTGATTTTCGCCAGCAAAACCTTCAAGCAACCCCTTCTTCATTGTCAGTGCTAACCGCTGAAGATATTAAATTACGCAATGCGCAACATTTAGAAGAATTAATCGCCATAAGCCCAAATGTAAACTATGCCAGTGGTTCTCAACGCGCACGTTATTTTCAAATACGTGGTATTGGTGAACGTAGTCAATTTAAAGAACCTATTAATCCATCTGTAGGCATGATTATCGATGATGTTGATTTTACTGGTATTGGCAGTATTGCGACGCTTTTTGATGTTAGTCAGGCGGAAGTTTTTAGAGGCCCTCAAGGCACACGATTTGGTGCTAATGCTTTGGCGGGTATGATAAATATTCAAACCAATGCACCAACCGATGATTTTGAAGGCGCGATTAAACTTGATCTTGGTAACTACAATACTTATGGTTTAGGTGTTGCGTTATCAGGTCCCGCTACCGATAAAGTAAACTACCGCTTTGCCATGAATAAGTTAGTCAGCGACGGCTTTATGGAAAACACCTTCTTATCTGCTGATGATACTAATAACCGGAACGAACTTAATGTACGTGGAAAATTATCGATTGAGGCAACCAATGATCTTACTGTTGATTTAACAGGCTTTTATTTCGATTTTAATAATGGCTACGATGCTTTCTCATTAGACAACAACAGAACAACATACTCTGACGAACCTGGCTTTGATGATCAAGAAACCATGGCGCTAGCCGCTAAATTTACCTATGAAGGTTTTGAACATTTTACTTTAGTATCCATTGTTAGTGCGGCAGATTCAGACCTTGGTTATGGATATGATGAAGATTGGGCTTATGAAGGTATTTCTGATCCAGAAGTCATTGAAAACCCAGAATTTGCTTATTGGGAGTACACTTCAACCGATCATTACTACCGAGAAAAAGCCTCACAGTCTCTTGAGTTTAGAGCACTTTCTAAATTAGGCAGTGAACTATTTAACAACAGCACCTCTTGGGTGGCAGGGCTCTATTACAAAAGTGATGAACAAGATTTACTTCGCCAATATACCTACGCAGACAATGATTTTAGCTCTAACAACCAAAGTCATTCTTTTGCTCTTTATGGCCAGTTAGACAGCCAATTAAACACCCAGCTCACCTTAACAACAGGGTTACGTCTAGAAAATCGCACTGCCGATTACCAAAATTCTGATCTTTTTGCTGACGATACTAGCGATACCATGGTTGGTGGCAAAATCGTTTTAGCTTATCAAGTTAATGAAGATAGCCTGCTATATGGTTCAATCAATCGCGGCTACAAGGCTGGTGGTCACAACACTGACGGCAGTTTAACTGAAGAATACCGTAGCTTTGATCCTGAATACCTCGTTAACTATGAAATGGGTTATAAAGTTTCTTTACTTAATGATAACGCCTATCTACGTACGGCTCTATTTTATATGGATAGAACAGATATGCAGGTTAAGTCTTCACAAACGATTGTTAGAGAAGACGGCAGTACTGAGTTTATTGAATTTTTAGGTAATGCCGCAACTGGTAACAACTATGGTCTTGAGCTTGAAACATCTTGGCAAATAAATGATTTTATTGATGTCTATGGTTCATTGGGTTTATTGGAGACTGAGTTTAATGACTTCATAGACTCGCAAGGGCAATCACTCACAGGCGAACCACAATCACACGCCCCATCATATCAATTTAATATTGGCTTTAATTATCGACCTACTGATGCATGGTTAATTAATATCTCTGCTGATGGTAAAGATGAATTCTACTTTTCTGATACCCGTTATTATGAGGGTGAGCGTATTAGTAAAGCAGATTTAACGTCTGAATCTATCGTGTTGCTCAATGCTTCTATCTCTTATTTAGCAGAAGCTTGGCAACTCAAACTTTGGGGCAGAAACTTAACCGATGAAAATTATGCAAACCGTGGTTTTTATTTCCCTAATGACCCGCGTGATGGCTATACTCCAAAACAATACACACAATTATCTGAGCCATTAGTGTTCGGTATTACTTTTGATTATAATTTTTAAGCGGGGCTAACAATGAACATCTCCATTGAACTAAGTTTATATCCACTTGCAGAACAAGAGTTTAAATCAGAAATTTGGGCATTTATTAAACGTTTACGCAATATTGACGGCTTAAAAGTGGTGACCAATGGCATGAGTACGCAAGTGTTTGGTGAATATGATTTAGCGGTAAAGCATGTAATGCAAGAAATCAAATTAGTACACGAGAAACTTGATGCCGCCGTATTCGTCTGTAAATTTATTAATGGTGATCGTTCACACGTAGAAGCAGAAAGTTAATGCAAGACATTTTAAGTTATTTCATTAATTTACCTTTATTAGAGCTAACAGCAATGCTGTTAGCGCTAGCGTATGTCATTTTAGCGGCAAAAGGGTCTCTATGGTGCTGGCCTGCCGCTTTTATTAGTACTGCGCTATATACCTACATATTTTATGATGTGTTATTGCTCATGGACAGTGCCTTAAATGCCTATTATTTAGTCATGGCTGTTTATGGGTATTGGTGTTGGCAATACAAGCCTACAAACAATGAAAGCAAGTGCACTGATGAAAATAACAATACTAACAGTAGTCATATAACTATAGTGTCATGGCAGCTCAGCTGGCACATTAAAGTCTGTATTGTTTTGGCAATTATTGCCTCTGCCTTAGGTTATTTTATGGCAAATAATACCAACGCAGACTTCCCCTATTTAGACACTTTTACTACCGTATATGCAGTATTTGCCACCTACTTAGTGACTCAGAAGGTATTAGAGAATTGGCTTTATTGGATTATTATTGATCTTATTTCTATCTATCTTTATATTGAAAAGTCATTATTTCCAACGGCTGTGCTCTTTGTCATTTATGTCATTATTGCTGCTTACGGTTATGTATCTTGGCGAAATCAACGACAAAACAGCGCTATGCGACTTGACCCTGCATTAGAGAGTTAATCCGTAAGTATGTCAGTTTTTGCCGAGCATTTATCTTCATTAAAGCAACTTCCCTGTTTTAAATATATTGAACAGGTAGAAAGTATTAATACAGGATTAAGCCAAGCCAGCTATAAAATTAGCGCCGATGGTCAGTTATTTTATGCAAAATATATCGAACACCATGACTGCAATGATGAACCAACCACGAGCAAAATAACGGCTCTTCAACAGCTCAGCCCTGCTGTTTTTCATCATCAAAAGCACTGGCTCATTACCATGTATATCGAAGGTAAAACGCTCTTTGAAAGCTTTATTCCCTTGACTGAAAAATTAGATCACGCCATTACATTAATGAGCCAATACCATCAACTAAACTTACCTCATAAAGAATTAGTACCAAGTGAAGTTATTGACCTCCTCCTAGAAACCAGCGAGGTCATATACACACCTTCTCAGCTAACCGTATTTCAACAACTTAAACATTACTTACAAAAAAACCTATCGGTAAAAGCAGACAAAGTATGTTGCCATGGAGATATGAATTTCAGCAATATATTACTTGATAATACTCAAAAGAGTTGGTTGATAGATTTTGAATGCTGCTGTATGGCTCATGCTGAGTTTGATATCGCCATGTGTATTGCCATCAATAATCTAGACAGCCATACAACCACTAGTATGTTGCAAAACTATCAACAGTTAAATCCTGAAAGCTCAATATGCAGGCAAAGACTCAATAACTATTTAGTTTTTAGCCATGTAATTAATGCGTTGTGGTTTGATAAAAAAGCGTCGAAGAAACAAGGTAAGGCACAGGTTGAGTTATATAAAGCATTGGCTCATAAGCAATGGCTAAGCTTACAGCATAGAATAAAAGAGTTTGAGCTACCCATTGATAGCTCATCTTTACCCGCAGCTATTTAACGGTTTGAGTATAAAACTCGGAAATATACTGACCACCTTTAATTTTAGCAATTAAGCGGAGCTTGTAACTATCGCCCCTGTTAACCACTAAACTTCTTAAATTTGTAGGACTTTGCCAATAATAAGGGCTCTTTTGCATTCCTAAAGGATATGGGGTCATTTTATCATTTTTATCGACTAAAAATAACGTGGCACTATCTAAGGGGAAAGTAGAATTAATTTCCGTTATGCCAGCTTCATCTGAAACATTAACTTTAAACTCACCAGAGCTTAAAACACAGTTTTGATTAATGACATCACAATGCCCCTCTGGCACTAATTGAATCAACTTAGTTTCTTGTGCCTGATTTTCTTCATAGTAGTCAGCACCAATATAACCAAATATTGCCAAAAAAGGCGCAACCATAAAAGCAAGTTTCGTATGTCTATTCATCACATTTTCTTCTTATAAAATATTAGTAACCGTTACGCATAACATTAATAGCAAATAAAGATAACCGATACAACAAAAGTGTCTTGTATTCAATGTATTATACCAGTCTGCATTAGAAAAAGAGCTCTTAGCGGGAACACATTGACACCATGATAACTTCATAATATTTGTTCTAATATCGCCTATGTTGTTCTCTGTGGTTACTTCTTATTAGCTAAAAAAAAGGCCAGTCGACTTTATAATTCTCGTCGGCTGACCTTTTATCTAATAACTCATAATAACAATGAGTTATTAATCACATTAACTAGTGATCGTGTGCAGCACCTGCACCTGATGGTATACGCATATTATCAACAATATCTTGAATATGCGCTGGTGCTGGCCCCGTTACTTTTAACATAGCAAACGCTACTGCAAAGTTAACTAATGCGCCAACTGAACCAAAAGCATTTGGAGAAATACCGAAGAACCAGTTAGGACCCATATCACCTAGGAACGAGGTACCTGGAATAAACATAATGCCTTTATGTTGGAATACATAAAGCATAGTAACGCCAATACCTGCAATCATACCTGCTACAGCAGCTTTACCAGACATTTTCTTAGAGAAAATACCCATCATTAGTGCAGGGAAAATACTAGATGCAGCTAAACCAAAGGCTAAGGCAACTGTACCGGCAGCAAACCCTGGTGGATTCATGCCGAGATAGCCCGCAAATAGAATAGCAATGGTCATAGTGACACGCCCCGCTAGTAGTTCGTTCTTCTCTGACATGTCAGGCACAAATACACCTTTCATTAAATCATGAGATACTGATGAAGATATCGCTAATAATAAACCTGCGGCAGTAGAAAGTGCAGCCGCTAAACCACCTGCTGCAACTAAAGCAATTACCCAGTTTGGTAAGTTAGCAATTGCAGGGTTAGCTAGTACCATAATGTCACGGTCAACTTTAACCATTTCATTAGTTGCTGCATCTGCCGTGTATTGTACTTTTCCGTCACCATTTTTGTCTTCAAATTGTAAAAGACCTGTTTTTTCCCAGTCTTTGAACCATTGTGGACGTTCATCATAAACAAGGTTTTCACCTGCTGCGGGTTCAATGGTGTTCATTAAGTTGAAACGAGCCATAGCACCAACTGCTGGAGCAACAGTGTAAAGTAATGCGATAAATACTAATGCATAACCTGCAGACTGACGTGCTGCTTGTACTGAAGGTACAGTGAAGAAGCGCATGATTACATGAGGAAGACCCGCAGTACCAATCATCAGAGACATGGTGTATGCGAACATATTTAATGTGCCGCCCATGTTAGATGTAGTGTACTCTTTAAAGCCTAAATCAGTAACAACCATATCTAACTTATCAAGTAAGTAAACACCGCTACCATCAGCTAAGGTAGAACCTAAACCTAATTGTGGGATTGGGTTACCTGTTAATTGAAGAGAAATAAATACCGCTGGAATAGTGTAAGCAAAAATCATTACAACATATTGTGCGATTTGCGTATAAGTAATACCTTTCATACCACCAAGTACTGCGTATACCCAAACTACAACCATACCAATAACTAGACCTAAGTCATAGTCAACTTCAAGGAAGCGAGAGAATGCAACACCTACACCTTTCATTTGACCGATAACGTAAGTTACCGAAGCAATGATTAAACAAACAACGGCAACAATACGAGCAGTTTTTGAATAGTAACGGTCAGAAATAAATTCAGGTACCGTAAACTTACCGTGTTTACGCATATAAGGCGCAAGTAACATGGCTAAAAGAACATAACCACCTGTCCAACCCATTAAGAAGACAGAGCCACCGTAACCTAAGAAGGCGATTAAACCAGCCATTGAAATGAATGACGCTGCAGACATCCAATCAGCACCAATTGCCATACCATTTTGTAATGGTGTAATGCCGCCGCCAGCTACGTAGAAATCACTGGTTGATCCTGCACGCGCCCACCAAGCAATACCGAAATATAACGCGAACGTACCAAAAACGGCGATGTAAGTATAAAGTTTTAACTCATCCATTTTTAGCCCTCCGAATGATATTTTTGGTCAAGCTTGTTCATTTTGGCACCATACCAAAAAATCAAACCTAAAAATGAATAAATTGAACCTTGCTGTGCAAACCAAAAACCAAGTTTGTATCCACCTAAACGAATTGCATTTAATGGCTCTACTAGTAGTAGACCTAAACCAAATGAAACCGCAAACCAGATTGCAAGACAGATAAAGATTAAGCGCAGATTTTCCTGCCAATATGCTTCTTTATTTTCCACAATAGTCTCCTAGCGACGTAGCGTTATTTATGTTGTTGTTACGCTTTTACTTAAAGTAAGTTAGTAATAATTATTTAGTTGAAGTCTGAATATAGATTTTTGTCTGACCCTAATCGACAAAGAGATACAAGGGCAAAAATCCATATTCAACTTCGACTATAAAAGACACTAACAAGCTTTCTTGTAACGAGATATTAAACTTTAGTCTAGATCAAGCTTTCTATTAGCCATTTGAACCACCCAAACCAGGTGAAAGGCACTATTTTTACTGAGTGTTAGCTTTTTCAACCTTCTTTTGTTTTAAGACTCTGCAACTTTAGTCTAATTTAGTGTATTAGCTATTGCTTAACCCATAACAACCTTCTAAATTATTCATGTCACTCACCTATGCTATGTAATGAGTACTATGGACACTGAACTTTCAGAAATATCAGCTTTTATACAAAGTATCCCCCCTTTTGATAGCTTACCTAAACAAGTATTAGCACAGCTTGTTCGTGAATTAACAATTAATTACGTTAGAAAAAACGAACTTTTACCGCCCCAAGGTATTAACGAGCCAAGGCTATATATCTTAAGAAAAGGGGCTATTAGTTGCCTATCAAACGATAGTGAATTAATTGCTCGGTTAGGCGAAGGGGATTTGTGTACTGCTTTTTGCAATAAAGACATTGCCCAGCAAGATGGAATTAGCCAAGTAAAAACAGATGAAGACAGTTTAGTTTATAGCGTCAGTATTGATGTTTTATCAGACATCGGTGAAAAATTTCCTAGTATTAGCGACTTTTTCAGTAACGATTCAGCCCAACGACTGAAAACTAAAATGAGTAAAGTGAATGAGGAAGCTATCATGGCTTCAACCTTAATGAATACCTCTGTCAGTAATTTTTATCAATCTCCTGTTGCTACTATCGATTGTAATAAAACAATTCAACAAGCTGCTATTCAAATGACAGAGCAAGGTTACTCATGTTTAGTAGTGGTCGATGGCACAAATCCAGTAGGTATTGTTACAGACAAAGATATTCGTCGTCGTTGTGTAGCACAAGGATTAGCAACAAACCAGCCAATTAGCCAAATAATGACCGTTGATATGTGCACAATAGATATTAAAAATAATGCCTACGATGCCCTAATGACAATGACCGCAAAACATATTCACCATTTACCGGTCACCAAATACGGCAACCTTGCTGGTATGGTTAGTGTCACCGATTTAATCAACAACGAAGGTCATAATGCTATCAACCTCTCTAGCATTATTCATAAGGCCAACTCATTAAACGAATTAAAACAAATCAGTGATTTACTCCCTAAATTGCAGATTCGCCTAGCAAAACTTGGTAGCAGTGCCGATCATGTTGGTAAGAGTATCAGTGCCATAACCATGGCCTTTACCAAGCGCCTAATAGAAATGGCTGAAAATAAGTTTGGGCAAGCACCAGTCCCTTATGCATGGCTAGCTGCAGGTTCGCAAGCAAGACAAGAACAACTCGCACACTCTGATCAAGATAATGCCATTATAATTTGCGATAGCATGAAACCTTATGATGATGCTTGGTTTGAGAACCTAGCCAATTTTGTCTGTGATGGCTTAGCAGAGTGTGGCTTTATCTATTGTCCGGGTGACATCATGGCGACCAACCCCAAATGGCGTCAACCACGAAAAGTATGGCAAAAATACTTTACTGACTGGGTTGAAACACCAAGCCCTAAAGCATTATTAAACAGTAGTGTTTTCTTTGATTTAGATACCATTTATGGCGATAAAGCATTGCTTGAAGATGTGCGTGATAAAATGCTTAACAGCACCAAACAAAGCACCCTTTTTATTGCTCACCTCTCTAAAAATGCATTAGGCTTAAGGCCGCCATTAGGCTTTTTCAGAGATTTTGTTTTACGACCTAATGGCAAGCACAAAGCAACTCTTGATTTAAAGCATAACGGGATTGCACCGGTTGTCGATTTAGCACGTATTTACGCATTAGCGGAAGGAATTAGTGCCGTTAATACCATTGAACGCATACAACAAGCCGCTGGTACACGTTCATTAACCAAAGCTTCCGCTGAAAACCTTATTGATGCTTATGAGTTCTTAGGAATGTTGCGAGTAGAACATCAAGCTAAAAAGCTTATGCGCGGAGAAGCTCCTGATAACTTTTTATCACCTAAAGAAATATCAAAACTCGAACGGGAGCATTTAAAGGATGCCTTTAAAGTCATAAAAACATTACAAGATGCAAGGCAATCGAACTTCTAATGACCAGTGCAATGATCGCAAATAATCCTTTATTTAATTGGCTACTTGGTTATGAAACTAAGCGGAAAAAACTATTGAAAAGAGTACCTGACGGTGCACTTAAAGATTTTCTTTCAGTACCTTTTCCTGATTTAAAAACGCCAATTCAACAAATACCGATACTGTCTGTTGATTTTGAAACCACAGGCCTTGATGCCAAGCAAGACAAATTACTCAGTGTGGGTTTTGTTGAAATCGATCATCAACAAATTAAATTAAACTCGTGCTATCATCAAATCATCAAGACCAAGGCGCAACTTGAAGAAAGCAACGTCATTATTCACCACATCACTGATGAGCAAAAAGATCGAGGTGAAAAACTGCGCATTGTTGTTGAAGCACTACTTAAAGCCTTAACAGGAAAAGTCATGTTGGTGCACTTTGCCCGCATTGAAAAACAGTTTTTGCAACAAGCTTGCTTTGAGCTTTATGGTGTTATTCCGCCATTTCCCATGATAGATACTTTAGTGCTAGCAAAGCGTAAGCTTGATAAACGCGATGTCGCTTACGACCCCTCGGAGTTAAGACTATCTAGCCTAAGACATAAATATAAATTACCTGAGCATCATGCACATAACGCCCTGAACGATGCTATCGCCACGGCTGAACTTTACCTTGCCCAAACCAGTAAACAAAGAAAAAAGCAGCAAATCACCTTAAAAGATATTTTATTGTAATTTTCCTACCACACTAGGGTCTGTTGATCTTTCGCGATTAAATTTTGTTCGAGCTAAAAGCGTTTTATTCGCGGCGAGTAGTGTTTAGCTTAGTCATTCTAAGCAAATACTATTCAACAAAGCGTAAAATGCTTTTAGCCGAATCTTTCGGACAGCGTTTGTTGGTCATTTTTACGGCGTTATCGCCTTTTTATGTGGAGTAACCACATGGCAAAGGCGCTGCCTTGTACAAATATACAACAAAAAGCTGTAAAAACAACCCTGAAAGATCAACAGCCCCTAAAGTAAGCTCATTTTATAAAGACAACTACGCCGAATTGACGGTACTTAAACTTAAAACTTTGTCTAAAACTCAGTCATAAGTACGAAATTAATCGTAAAATAATTTTGACTCTACGTAAATCTTCGTACATAGTGAAGTTGTCGCTTATTTATTAAACGAATATTAATTACTTATCAATAATTAACGACCAATAATTATAATTAACATATCAAGGAAGTGAATATGAGAAGAAGAAAGTTATCCGCCGAACAAGAAGCTCAAGTAGATATGACACCCATGCTAGATATTGTTTTTATCTTATTAATCTTTTTCATTGTTACCACTTCATTTATTAAGGAGGAAGGCATTCTGGTTAATCGACCCAAAATGAACAAGTCTAATTCTCCTTCAGCACCAGCAATGCTTATTCAAATTAGTGAATCAGGCGTAACAACCTTTAACGGTGATTTAGTCGACATAGAACGAATTCCTGCCAGAATAGAGAATTTTATTGCCACTAATCAAAGCAATTCGGTCATCGTAATTCCCAACTTCGATACCAGCCATAACGATGTAGTACAGGTACTTGATCAGGTAAGGCAGTTTTCACAGTTAACCATTTCAATTGGTAAGTAGCTGATCAATCGTACTATAAATATAATTTAGCGATAAATAGATAATAAATGACTTTATTGGGCTTTTTCTGCGTTCATGTTAGGTTACAATTAATACATACTCGCAAATATAAACTTCACCAAGTAAATATAGGGATCTCATGAATCATTTACTTATTGCTGGCAACCAAGGTACACCTTTGTCAGTTATCGAAAAATCTGAATATAACGATTGGCTATCAAAGCAAAATCAATCAAGTAAAAATTGGTTAGAAAGCATTAATTACACGGGTGAAGGCTTAGCCATTTTTCCCACTGATGCCGGTGAATTATCACAAGCATTATTTGTGGTAAATGATGCCAGCCACTACTTTGCTTGTGGTGATTTAATTAATCAATTGCCTAGTGGTAATTACCATTTAGTTGCTAATGAGAAAAACCACGCAGCCATCTGTTTTGCTTGGTTAATTGGTGCTTACCAATTTGATAGATATATCAGCAAAAAAAGTGAAAAATCGTTGCCAATTTTATCTGTTGATAATCAACAAACTGTTGAATCGGCGATTAACTATGTGCAAGCAACAAGCTTAGTTCGTGATCTTGTCAATACCCCTGCTGCTGACATGATGCCTGAAGACTTAGCACATGCTGCACAAGATTTAGTAGATGAATTTGGTGGTAATGTTAAACATACTGTGGGCGAAGAGTTATTAGAACATAACTATCCAACCATACATGCAGTTGGCCGTGCCAGTGTTCATGCACCACGATTAATTGACTTAACATGGGGCGATAGTCGTCATCCTAAAGTGACTCTAGTGGGTAAAGGTGTTTGTTTTGACAGCGGTGGTTTAGATGTAAAACCTGCTGCTGGCATGCGCAACATGAAAAAAGATATGGGCGGCTCAGCACACGTACTAGGGTTAGCGCGTTTAATAATGGCAACTAAACTACCTATTAACTTACGTGTATTAATTCCTGCAGTAGAAAACGCGGTTTCAGGTAATGCACTAAGACCCGGCGATGTCGTTGTTACCCGTAAAGGTATAAGTGTTGAAATTGATAATACCGATGCTGAAGGCCGATTAGTTTTATGTGATGCGTTAGCCGAAGCTGAAAATGACAACCCAGATTTAATTATAGATTTCGCTACCTTAACGGGAGCAATGCGTGTTGCCTTAGGTGTTGAGTTACCTGGGTTTTTCTCAACCAACGATGAGGTTGCAGCAGGCATTACCTTAGCAGGCAGCAAAAATACCGATCCTGTATGGCGTATGCCGCTTTATACCCCTTACCGCGATTTATTAAAAAGTACCGTAGCAGATATGACCAACTGCGCTACCGTACCTTTTGGTGGTGCAATTACTGCGGCCTTATATCTACAAGATTTTGTTAACAAAGATACCGACTGGGTTCATTTTGATGTTATGGCGTTTAATATTCGTAAACAATCAGGCCGCCCATTAGGTGGTGAAGCCTTTGGTGTTCGCGCAGTGTTTGATTATTTACAGCAGCGTTTTAAGTAAACAAACATTTAAATAAAGCATAAAAAACCACTGATACTTTTACCGTTCAGTGGTTTTTTATAGCGCATTACTGAAGATATAAACAAAAGTGAACACGCTCTAGTTCAGCTGATACTTAGCATATATTTTGTCAAAAGCACCTTGAGCTAATAGCGAAGTGATTATTGTATCTACAGAATTGCGCAATGCTTCATCTCTAAACGCCATATGACTATAAACATCTGACCAAAGAGGATG
The DNA here is from genome assembly GCF_003545765.1 of Colwellia sp. RSH04. GTDB lineage: Bacteria > Pseudomonadota > Gammaproteobacteria > Enterobacterales > Alteromonadaceae > Colwellia. Next base: position 230,262 of record NZ_QXIO01000004.1, read on the forward strand.
TAAAGTAAAATCATCAATACTGATCTTCATCTTTTGCTGATATCTTTTATTTTTCAAGTCGTACAAAAAAATACTAACATCACCAATACGAACATCTTTTTTACCCGACACTAATAGATAGGTGGTTTCTTTAGGGTGTGAATACTCCATATAATTAGGGTTATTCAGCGCAATATTCTTAAGTTCAGCACCAAGTAAATCTTTAGCTCCTTGATAGGCCGCAATAGATAAGTTTTGTAGATCTGAGACCTTGTTTAGGCGTAAATTATCACGCTTTTTAGTCACGGCAACATCGGTGTATTTAAAGATAGGTTTTGAAAAGTGTCCTTTAACACCTGAACCAGGGAAAATATTGCAAGCAACATCTAATAGCTTTCCGGTATTAATTTCATGAGCCAAACGACTGTTACTCATAAAAATAAATTTAATGTCGTATTCCGGTAATTCATTAAAAATAGCTTGGGTGATTTCTAAAAAAAGCCCTGACTGACTTTCTTCAATGAAAAAAGGAGGGAAATTACCTACACCAACTTTTAATTCTTGCTTTGCAAGCGTCTGAAATGAAAGGCTTAATAATATACAAAGCAATATAAAAAAGAAGAATTCATATAAAGATCTTAACATAACTCTATTAATCATAAGCAGCCCATAATAATGAGTATAACTAAGTGGTTAAAAAATAACATCTCTACGTTTATTCATGATGCGGCTATTACATCTTATCTTCTATTAACAGAAACAGTATTACCTTTGTACAATAAGGTGAACAGTTTACCTCTATTTAATCCCGATTATTTCTCCATTCATCGCTATTATTAAAAAACCTTGTTGGTTTGCTTCGCGAAAACACATAAAATCGAATAGTACTTTACTAGGATTTCTCGAGATCTAATGAAACTCATAAGCACAAAGAATAGTGTTTACGCGTTGGATCATTTACTAGGACAATGAATAGGAACTCAAATGAAATTGAAGATGAAATCAATTAAGCAAGCGCTAGCATTAGGTCTAGGTTTACTTAGTTACTCTGCTATAGCTGCTGACAAGACCATTACTGCTGAAAACTTAGCGACCTTACAAAGTGTCGGTCAAGTGCAAGTAAGCCCTGACGGTGAAAGTATCGCTTTTACTCGCTCTGTACCACGCGAAATTTACGTTGAAAAAGACGGCAAAAACTGGGGTGAACTCTATATTGTTGATGACGAGGGTGTTGAACGCCCTTTCATTACAGGTAAAGTAAATATTCGTAATATACAGTGGTCACATGATGGCGCTTTTATTTACTTTTTAGCGAAAATGAAAGGAGATAAATACACAGCTTTATATCAAATCGCCTCAGATGGTGGTCAAGCACAAAAGCTTATTGGCTTAAAAAACACGAGTGTTAACTACTACACACTAAGTGAAGATAATAAACATGTCGCTATTTTAGCGAAAAAAGCGAAAGACAAGTCAATTAAAAAGCTGAAAGATCTTGGTTTTAAAGCCGAAGTCTATGAAGAAGACTTAACTAATCAATTCCTTTATGTGGTTGATCTCGCTAAAGCTGATAAGCCTCTTACACCAACAGCATGGGATATTAAAGATTACGTTTCAGACGTGCACTTTTCTCCATCTGGAAAAAATTTACTCGTTAAAACTCAACCTAGTGCTTTGATCGATGACAAATACATGCGCTCTCAGTGGCATTTAGTTGATATTGATAACCAAAAAGTGACTACTTCTTTTGCAACCGAAGGAAAGCTTGGCGCTGCTGAGTTCTCACATGATGGTAAATACATTGCTATTTTAGGTGCTCAAGACAAGCATGATCCTGCAACGGGTCGACTTTATATCGCTGAAACTAAAACAGGTAAAGTGAAAGAGTGGTTACCAAACTTCATGGGACATGTTAGCGATATAGAATGGGCTAACAAGCGTAATGAATTATACTTCATTGGTAATATTGGCACTCAATCTATTGTAGCCAAAATTAAAGCAAGCCTGACTAACTACAAAACAGTCGTTAAAGGCGGTAAGTTTATTGCTGGTAACCTAAGTATTTCAGACTCTGACAAAACAGTTGCCTTAAAAGGTAATACTGCGATGCACCCTAATGAAGTGTTTATGTTACGCGGTAAGAAAACAACCCGTTTAACAGATTCAAATGAATGGTTAAACGACGTAAAATTTGCTAAACAAGAAAGCATTACCATTAAAGCACGCGATGGCATAGAAATTGGCGGCGTACTTGTTTACCCACTTGATCACGAAGAAGGCAAACGTTACCCATTAATTATGTCTGTTCATGGTGGCCCTGAAAGCCATGATAAAGATGGTTGGTTAACGGCTTATTCTCGCCCTGGTCAACTTGGTGCAGCGAACGGTTATGCTGTTTTCTACCCTAATTACCGAGGTAGTACAGGTAAAGGGGTTGACTACTCTAAACTCGGTCAAAATGATTACGCAGGTAAAGAATTCGATGATTTAGTAGATTTAAAGAATCATCTAGTGAATATCGGCTTAGTTGACATGAAAAAAGTAGGTATTACTGGAGGTTCATACGGTGGTTACGCTTCAGCCTGGGGCGCAACAAAACTAACAGAGCATTTCGCAGCCAGTGTTATGTTTGTTGGTATTTCTAACCAACTGTCTAAGTTTGGTACTACTGATATTTCAAATGAAATGCACTTAGTTCATGCTCGTTCTTACCCTTGGGAAAAGTGGCAGTGGTATTTAGAACGCAGCCCTATTTACTGGGTTGGCCAATCTAAAACCCCTTTACTTATTATGCACGGTAAAGAAGATCCACGTGTACACCCTTCACAATCTATGGAACTATACCGCTACATGAAAGTACGTGGTAAAACGGTTCGTTTAGTTTATTACCCAGGTGAAGGCCATGGTAACCGCAAAGCAGCCGCAAAATACGACTACAGTTTACGTTTAATGCGCTGGATGGATCATTACCTGAAGAATGATGGTAAAGAGATGCCTGCTCATGAACTACCGCATGCTGATAACTTAAAAGCGAAAAAAGAAAGCTAATTGAGTCTAGTTAGGTAATTAGAGTAAAAAAAGCTGTCTTTGACGGCTTTTTTTATGCCTTATCAGTGGCAATATATCGCTACGAACATACGTGCAATTAACATCGTAAAATTGCGTATAAAAATAAATTAGCATATGCTTCAGCATCTTATAAATCAGCTGATCATATTTTATGTTTAAATCTCTTTTACCATTGTGCCTAGTACTTCTTTCCATCACCAACGCATTTGGCAGTATGCTTGGAGAACGTATCACGCTTGATTCTCGTACTTTAAAAGAAGAAAGAACACTACAGATTCTTTTACCTGAAAATTATCAAGCAAATAAATCCGCGACTTATCCTGTTATTTACTTGCTAGATGGTGATTATAATTTTAATGCTGTAGCTGGTATGCTTGATTTACTCGCCAATAAAGGTCAACGTATTCCTGATGTCATCCTCGTAGGCATTGCAGATAAAGGAACACAAAGTTATCGCACCTATATGACACCTAACTCAATACCTACCCTGCACGATAAAAATGTTAACGGGCAAGCCAATACCTTTTTATCTTACCTTGTTGATGAAGTTAAGCCGTATATAGAAAAAAAATATAGAGCAGCACAACATACCACGATTGTCGGTCATTCTATGGGGGGATTATTTGTTTTAAATGCCCTTATAGAAAACCCAGCATCTTTTACTAATTACGTAGCGATCAGTCCATCAGTGTGGCTGGCTGACAATGCTATTGTTAAACAAGCGCAAACAAATTTATCAGTCAACGCTGAACAACCTGTTTCATTATTTCTTTCTTTGGGTGATGAAACTCAAATGGGGCAATATGACTTTATTAACTTACTTGATTTAACACAGCCAGATCACTTAACGTGGTCATTTACTCATTACCCTGATGAAAACCACAACTCTGTTGGTATTATTTCTTTAAGAGATAGTTTAAAAACAATATTTAATGGTTGGTACTTACCTGAAAAGCATTTAAAGGCGATGAAATCAGCAAATGACATCGTTGCACATTATCAGCAAGTGATGACCCGATCTTCCTTTGAACAAAGCATCCCTAGCGCCAGCATCAAAGCAATGGTGCGAAAACACTATCGCCAGAAAAAAGAACAAGATTTACCTGCTTTTATTGACTACGCAAGTAAAGCACTCCCTGAAAGTAAGCGTTCACTTATTGCAATGCAAGCAAGCTATGCTGGTCATTTTGACTCACCAAAAACGGAACTTGCATTATTAAAAGCCGTAGAAGTTGAATTTAAGCATAATATTGAACATATCAAAAGTATTGCTAGTGTATATGAGAAACTAGGCGATACCAAAACGGCACATCATTACTATCAACGTGCACTTGTTGTCGCCTTGCAACAAAAGGCGCAACAATGGCAACTCAATATTATCAATGCGAAAATAAGCGCAACAAACACATAACCACGCTACACTAGCTCAGGCCTATTTTGGCCTTAGCTACTTTTCTTCCGAATAATTTCTTTACGCTGGGATAACTTTAATCGCGTTTCAATACAAACTAAATGCACCTATCAAAGTGATTAAACATTTTCCCCTCTATATCTTGGTGAATATTTCACCGACTAAAGTCTACATACTAAACAACTGAATTTAGACTTAGGTCTAATACCTTTTGCACACTTTTAGCTCTAACTTATTAACTCGAAAGTAGATTAAATAAAAATGAAGCTAACTTTCTAATAGCGTATTAATAATTTGTCGCTAAATAAAAAGAAGAGACACAAAGATCTTTAGACAAGTTATTCGCAATAGAAAACAAATATGAAGCAACAATAATAATCAAGCCATTGGATACTACGTAGCTTACATCGCAGTGACCATCGGTTTATTAAATGGGGAAAAGCAATGTTTAAAATGAAAAAACTATTACTCGCTACTGGTCTTCTTGCAATGACTGGTGCAGCTAATGCGGGTTACACCATTGATTTAGGCGACGACAACAAACTATCTTTTGGTGGTTTTATTAAAATTGATGCACGTTACGTAGACGGTACCGTTGGTTATAAAGACTTTTGGACAGGTTCAGGTACACCTGTTGCCGATTCTTCACAATTAAAACTGTTCGCCAATGAAACTCGTTTTAACACTAAATATGTACATGGCGATGTTACAGGTTTTATTGAGATGGATTTTTACGGCGGGGGCGGTAATGAAGTTATCTCTAACTCTGTTCATCCAAGATTACGTCATGCCTTTATTAAATACAAAAACGTGACTGTTGGTCAAACTTGGACAACCTTTATGAACACCAGCGCTCTAGCTGAAACAGCTGACTTTGGTGGTCCTATGGTAGGTGAAGCGTTCGTACGTAATACACAGGTTCGCTACACTATGGGTGGTTTACAGGTTTCTCTTGAGAACCCAGAATCATACGGTGGCGATCCATCACAAGATTCATTACCCGATGTTATTGCTAAATACACCTTCAAAGGTGACTGGGGTAATGTGTCAGTTGCTGGTTTAGCCAGACAATTAAACACAACTTTAGGTAATACTGAAACAGGAGCTGGTTTCTCTGTTGCAGGCCGGATTAAGACATTTGGTAAAAATGATGTACGCTTCCAATTACACGGAGGTAACACTGGGCGTTACGTAGGTGTTGCGGCACAAAAAGATTTAGTCGGTGAAAATGCGGAAGAATCTATTTCATATATGGCGGCATATCGTCATTTCTGGTCAGAAAGCACTCGTAGTTCAGTATTCTACGGTAATATCTCAACGGATGAGAGCGATATCGACCACTCACATTACGGGGTAAACATTTTTACTAATGTTACAAAGCAGCTTTCATTTGGTGCTGAAGTAGGTCAGTTTGTTCAAGATGAATCAGATACTGATTCACTTTACTTACAATTCTCAGCAAAATACGTTTTATAGTGCTAGCAATAGTCACAACCATCTTGCGTTAGTTGACCTCTAATCGAGGTTGTTTTTGGGGAAGCATCTGCTTCCCCTTTTTTTATGCATAAAAAAAGCCAGTAGCATAAAGCTACTGGCACCATCAAAAATTTTAAATCGATTGCTACAAAGAGTGACTTAGTGGCTATGTGTCCTGGAGCATAACCACTAAGTTACGAGCTTTGCTGTTAGCTAGTATAGTGAGAGAGCATTCACTTGCCCTAACCAACAATACAAATGATAATGGTTATCATTTGTATTGTCAACCTTGATTTTGACTATTATTTTGTTTTATTTAAGGCTTACTTTTTTAACTTTGCAAATGCATCAGCAAACGCATTACCCATCGCTGCATTTTCAACTTTTTGTGGCTTACTTTTTCGTTGATTTGAACTATTATTCGCTTTCTTTGGGTTTGCTGATTTCTGTTTTGCCATGGTTGATTTACTTGATGTGCTTTTCGCTGTCGCCTTCTCATCTAAACGCATGGTTAAACTAATACGTTTTCGCTCTACATCGACTTCAAGTACTTTCACTTTAACGATATCACCAGCCTTAACTACTTTGCGTGGGTCATCAACAAACTTATCGGTTATGGACGAAATGTGTACTAACCCATCTTGATGAACGCCAACATCGACAAAAGCACCAAAATTAGCAACATTAGAGACGACACCTTCTAATATCATACCTAGTTCCAGATCAGCGACTGTATTAACCCCGTCGGCGAATGTGGCAGTTTTAAATTCAGGTCTAGGGTCTCGATTAGGCTTTTCTAATTCGTTAATAATATCTTTAATAGTTACAGTACCAAACTCATCTGTTGCTAAAGAATTCACATCAATCTGGCTAAGTTTGTCATTATTAATGACTTCACTTAAAGACAGATTTAACTGATTAATTATTTTTTCAACAATAGGATAGGTTTCTGGATGAACGCCTGATTGATCAAGGACATTATCGCCTTCAGTGATCCGAAGAAACCCTGCAGCTTGCTCAAATGCTTTCGGGCCTAAACGTGCTACTTTTTTCAGTTGCTTTCTATTAGTAAAGCGACCGTGCTGATCACGAAAGCTAACAATATTGTTCGCCATGGTTTTACTCAACCCTGAGACTCGAGTGAGTAACGCCGCAGAGGCACTGTTTAAATCTACGCCTACCGAATTTACACAATCTTCAATAACATTATCTAAAGTTGCACTTAACTGGCTTTGACTAACATCGTGTTGATATTGCCCCACACCAATCGCTTTGGGATCTATCTTTACTAGCTCTGCTAACGGATCTTGTAAGCGACGAGCAATTGAAACTGCGCCACGAAGAGAAACATCAAGCTCAGGAAATTCTAACGCAGCACTTTCCGAAGCAGAATATACCGATGCACCAGCTTCACTCACCATAACTTTATTCGGCTTATTACCTTCTAATTGCGCTATCGCTTCTGCAACCAACTTATCACTTTCACGTGATCCTGTCCCATTACCCACAGCAATAAGTTCAACTTTATGCTGTCGACAAATATTCACTAAGGTACGTACTGATTTATCCCAATGATTTTGCGGTGCATGAGGGAAGATAGTACTGGTGTGGAGTAATTTACCTGTTTGATCAACCACGGCAAGTTTACAACCTGTTCGTAATCCAGGATCTAAACCTAACGTTGATTTAGCGCCAGCAGGTGCTGCCATTAAAACATCATGCAAATTACCTGCGAATACCTTAATAGCCTCTGTCTCAGCTTGTTCACGTAATTGCGTTATTAATTCTGTCGATAAGCTAACACTGAGTTTTGTTTTCCATGTCAGTTGCACAACTTTAGTTAAAAAATCTGCTGCTGCTTGCTTACTGAGTGTTAAGTGGAAGTGTTCTAAAATCAATTGTTCCGCACTAGAGTAACTATTACTTTCATTATGTGGGTCAACATTAATAGCAATCTGCAATACACCTTCATTACGCCCCCTTAACATGGCAAGTATCCGATGCGAAGGTACTGTTTTTAAAGGTTCACTGTGCTGAAAGTAATCTTTGAACTTGCTTGATTCACGTAATGACTCTTTACCTTTTAATACTTTACTCGTTAAATGCGCTTGCTTTAATAGATGACGCCTTAATTTTTGCAGTAAATTTGCATCTTCAGCAAATTGCTCTGCCAAAATATAACTAGCTCCTTCAAGTACCGACTTTTCATCGCTATAACCCGCTTCTGCATTAAAATACTTTCTAGCTTCAATTTCTGGATTGAGTTGCCAATTCTTTAATAGTGCTTCAGCTAAGGGGGCAATTCCTGCTTCAATTGCCATTTTACCTTTGGTGCGTCGCTTCGGTTTAAAAGGTAGATACAAATCTTCAAGTCGGGTTTTATTGTCGGCTTGCTCTATTTGCTTCTCTAAGGCGTCCGTTAATTTATTTTGCTGCTTTATACTCGTTAAAATGACCTGCCGACGATCAGCTAACTCTCTTAAATACGTTAACCTCTGTGCCAAATGACGTAAGTGATTATCATCTAAACCTTGCGTTACTTCTTTTCTGTAACGCGCAATAAAAGGTACAGTAGAGCCATCATCTAATAAATTAATCGCGGTATTAATTTGTGTTGTTTTTACATTCAATTCTTGAGCAATTTGCTCAGCAATAGACACCATTGAGTGAACATTCCAATTTGATAAACTTCAATAGATAAATAATATCAGAAAAGTAGTTTTCAACATATCGTTTGCTAATTTTGTTATCATTATTCCAATCATGATTGCCAAGACAAGTAAATGAAACGTTCAAACTATATTACCCGTGCAGGCTGGGATCGTTTAGATCAAGAATTAAAGTTTTTATGGAAAGATGAAAGACCTAAAATTACTCGCTCTGTCAGTGAAGCTGCCGCACAAGGTGATAGAAGCGAAAATGCTGAATACATTTATGGTAAGAAGCGTTTACGGGAAATAGACAGGCGTGTACGTTTCTTAGTGAAGCGTACTGAAGAGCTCACTATTGTTTACCCCGATAAACAACAAGAAGGACGTGTTTTTTTTGGTGCTTGGGTTACCTTAGTGAATGAAGACGATAAAGAAGTCATCTATCGTCTTGTAGGTCCTGACGAGTGGGATGTAAAACGCGGTGAAATTAGTATCGATTCACCAATGGCGAGAGCCCTACTAGGCAAAGCCATTGACGATGAAGTAGTTGTACAAACACCTGAAGGTGAGCGTGTGTTTGATATTATTGCTATTAACTATCAGCTTCCTGAAAAGTAATCACTTAATTGTGATAAATGAAGCTAATAAGCAAATTGTACACCTAAGCGCAGGTTTACTCCTCGTCTATATTTATCCCCATCAAGAGTTACTGTATCTAGCGTTGTTGCTACATCAAGGTTAATAAACTTCATGAAGGTTACCCCTGCATTTAAATAGCCTAAACTTGTGCCTGCTAAATTACGACTAAAGCCAAAGCGAGCACTAGGTAACCACCAGCTATCGGCGGCATATCCCGCTGTTACGGTTAACCATTGATATCTATCTCGCATAGGATCTTCTACAGGGTTTGCGTCAAGCTCTGCATGTAAGCTCCAATCACGCTGCTGGGTGAAAATGCCCGCCTCTAACTTAACCTGCCTTTGCATAGTAAATTCAGAGTGGTAATTTATTTTTTGAATAATTTTAGTTGAATTAAGCCTTTGGGTGTCTAACTCTGGAAAAAGATAGGTTTTCTCAATAACATTTGTCATTGTTGCGCCTAATTGATAATTTGGAGCCGCCCAAGTAACCCCCATATCAAAATCAAAACCATTTTTATAAACGTAATTCGCATTTTTAATATCGTCAAAAATAGCTTCAGAATCCGTAATTTCACCTAATCTTGCGCTGACATTGGTTAAACCAACACGATAAAATATCGGTTTAACTCCCCAGTAGAGTGCGCCCGCCTCAGATTCAAATGCTTTTTTACTATATGCTAACGAGAATTGTGCAATTTTAGTGGATTTTACCAATAACATGCTGTCGTTATCTATGTTCAGTTTTACTTTATGGTTAGCCGGGTTGTAATATAAATAAACGCCACCAGAAAGGTCTAATTTTTGAATAGGATCTGTTTCGTCAAACTCAGGGATTGTCTTTAAGGCTTCAAGTGCTTGATCACTATTAAAATCTATTTCTTCAAATAAACCAACAACTTTAGCGTTACCTTTTAACCCCATCCCCATTAATAAGGTGCCACCGTATAAATCTTCATTCAAGACAAAACTAGCATTACCTGTTGCTTCAGCTTTACCATAACCTTCAGAGGCAATTAATGCTAACAATCCAGCAGTGTTAACCACTTTGCCTTTTAACGCATCTAATCTATCTGCAAGCTCTGGGTATTTTATTAATAAATCATCCCAAGGATTATCTTCAATAGGGTTTTCAGGTGTCGGTGGTGCAGGAAGAGTGGTGCCACCATCAGCAGGTGGTTTAAAAGAGTTAGAAATTTCGTCTATTTTGGCAAATAGTTCATCCAAATTACCATATTCCAGTCCAGCACCGATTTCTACAGCACCACCAATCATTACATGGGGATCTTTGCGTTCGACGATTAATGCCGCTGACGCTGGGTTGCCAGCATTTGATAGCGCTTTTTGTGAATAATTTAAACTAGCACTTCTAGGTTGTATATCAGCCCATACCGTTGTAGCACTAAAATTAATCATGGCTATAGCAGTTAATTTTATAACACTGTATTTATTGAATTTTTTTAGCGACATTAAAGGCTTCACGGTTCACTCTCTCGTACTAGTACTCGTTTATTATTTCATTATCGCGATGTTTTGCTTACAACTCAATCAGATTCCTACAATTTAACAAAGCAATAACATATGTTACTACTGCATTCATTTTACAAGTCGACTACGAAGCGGAATTTGACACACATCTAACACGGGAGGTGGCTTTTGATAGAAAAATTCATGTGTGCGATGACGACGTTTTTCTATTCGCTCTAAAAAGTCTGAAGAAGCAGTGTTTTCTACTTCAATATGTATTTGTTGTGCTTTGGGTACATCTGTCATAATTTCCATCTTCACGATTGCTGTATAATCACGACTATCCACAGCATATTCTCCTTCAATAGCCTCTGTTCGTTGAATGGCTTGAATATGCTGCATGCCATAAACCACGCGACCAAAAATTGTCATAATGCCATCTAAATAACGTGGTGCTTGCCCAATAACAAAATAAAAATGGCTTGAGGCTGAGTCTGCTTCGTTCTGCCTAGCCATAGCTAATACACCAGGGCAATGAGTTAACCAAGCTTTGCCTGTTCCTTCCTGCACGTTTGTTGGTTCATATGCCACAGCAAAACTCTCTTTAAAGCCTGTTTGTGCAGCATAAAAATCATTCTCTTGAACTTTGGTAAAAGACCATGTTGAGTCAGTCGACCAATTACTTTCCATCGCAAGTAAGGGTACCGATTTATCTTTTTCACTGTCTTCTTTAGGGCCTGCTTGGGCAACAAAACCATCAATAACACGATTAAACGTTACGCCGTCATAAAAGCCCTGCTTAACTAGCTGTTTAAATTGAGCAACATGTTTAGGTGAAAATTGCGGAGCTAATTCAATAACAACCTTGCCATGTGGCAGAGTAAGTAAAATAGTATTGCTACTATCTAATACTCGCCATTCTTTGTTATTTTTCTCTGCGCTACAAGAGGTAACACAAAGTAAACTGACTAACACCCCTATTAAAGCAATGCTCACCTTCATGGTAAATTCCTTACACTTGTTGTTTTTATCATCGATAATGGCGCTAAGTTAAGCAAAAATAAGCTTGCTGTACCAGCACTAATGCTTTTTTGTTACCATAACGAAAGATCAACATGCCCTTTAGTTCATTTGATGATTGTGGAAAATTTATGAATAAAAGTATTATTACCAATACCCTTGCGTTAATCGCAACAATTTTAGGCTACACCCTAGCTCAACCTATATTATTCACCGTTGGTTTATTTGCTTTATCTGGCGCAATAACTAACTGGGTCGCTATTCATATGTTATTTGAAAAAGTGCCTCTGCTATATGGTTCAGGTGTCATTCCTGCGCGCTTTGAAGAGTTTAAATTAGGGATCCGCCAACTAATGATGACCCAATTTTTTACTCAAGAGAATATTGATAGGTTTTTATCTGACAGCTCAGGCAATGCTAGCGCTATTGACTTAAACCCTATTATTGAAAAAGTCGATTTATCACCTGCCTTCGATAGCTTAGTAAACGTTATCGAAAACTCTTCTTTTGGTGGCATGTTAGCCATGGTTGGCGGAAGTGAAGCAATTCAACCAATGAAAGAGCCCTTTGTCGAGAAAATGAAAGAAGCTGTGCAGGACATCACCAGCACAGATCATTTTAAACAACTTTTGCGAGATGAACTTGAGCAGCCTGATGTTATTGCCGGTATGCAAGAAAAAGTCAGTGATATTATTGAGAAACGTTTAAATGAATTAACACCACAGTTAGTGAAAGATATTATTCAAGAAATGATACGAAAACACTTAGGTTGGCTAGTCGTTTGGGGAGGCGTTTTTGGTGGTTTGATTGGCTTAATTGCCGCCTTAAGTAAAACCTTATAAGTACAGTGTAAACACGTAAAAATTTATATACTAAAAATAGATGAAATAAGTATTAATTATTACGTTAAAAACCTTTATGTTTAACGTAAATTTACGTTATGCTTGACCCTTAATTAATAGGGTGTTTTTTCTGCTGATTACAGTGGCGTAATTGATAGCAAACATCCATCTAACCACAAGGTAAACTTCTGTCATGTTTGGTAGTTTAAAGGCTTTGCCTGCCGACCCAATTTTAGGGTTATTGGCTAAATATAGAAAAGATGACAATCCAAATAAAATCGATTTGGGTGTTGGCGTATACAAGAACGAAGCAGGTGAAACCACTGTACTTGATTGTGTAAAAAAAGCTGAGTTACATCGCCTAAATACCGAAGACAGTAAAGTTTACATTGGTCCAACAGGCTCTGAACTATTTAATGAAAAAATGGCTGAGCTAATTTTTGGCGATCATAAAGTGTTAGCTGAGAACCGTGCTCGTACTATTTCAACACCAGGTGGCACAGGTTCACTTCGCGTTGCAGCAGAATTTATTAAAAGTTGTAAACAAGGCGCGACAATTTGGGTTAGTAATCCAACATGGGCTAACCATACAGGGTTATTTGAAGCTGCGGGGATTACGGTAAAAACCTATCCTTATTATGACTACGAAAAGAAAAACTTAGATTTTGACGGCATGCTTGCAGCGCTGAAAGAAGTGGCAAGTGATGATGTCGTGTTATTGCATGCTTGTTGTCATAACCCAAGTGGTATGGATTTAAATAAAGAACAATGGCAGCAAGTTGCTGATGTTGCCAAATCAGTCGGTTTTACTCCGCTTATAGATATGGCTTATCAAGGTTTTGGTGAAGGACTTGATGAAGATGCGTACGGTTTGCGCTTAATGGCTGATTCTGTAAAAGAAATGATCGTATGTAGTTCATGTTCTAAAAACTTTGGCCTATACCGTGAACGTATTGGTGGCTGTACTATTATTGGTGAGTCGAGCATCAGTGCAGATATCGCTTTTTCTGTATTGCTCTCAGTTGTACGAGTTATTTACTCAATGCCACCTGCACACGGTGCCGCTATTGTTGAAACTATTTTGAGTTCTGATGAACTACGCACACAATGGTATGCAGAGCTAAAAGAAATGCGCGATCGCATTAACGGCAACCGTCAACTTATTGTAGACAAACTTGTTGAAAACGGAGTTGAGCGTGACTTTAGCTTTATCACTCGCCAAAGTGGTATGTTCTCTTTCTTAGGTATTACTCCTGAGCAAGTGCAACAGCTGCAAGATGAATACAGCATTTATATGGTTGGCTCTAGTCGTATGAGTATTGCGGGTATTGCTAACAGCAATGTTGATTACCTTGCTAAGTCCATTGCTAAAGTACTCTAATTAGCACGGTTTATTGCTGTACTAAACAAGCTGAGCTTTTTTTATTCTAATAGAGTAAAATATCGCTCAGCTTTTTTTATTGCTTAAATTTTGATGCCACTCATCATGTTTCCTTAGCAATAGTCAAATTAAACCTTATTGAGGAATTACTGTGTCTGTTACAGGTAATTTATTTATTCTTTCTGCACCAAGTGGCGCAGGTAAATCTAGCCTAATTAAAGCATTATTAGCACAAGGTAATGATAGTAACACGCGAGATATGCAAGTCTCTGTTTCACATACAACACGTGCTCCTCGTCCTGGCGAGAAAAATGGCGAACATTATCACTTTGTCTCTGTAGACGAGTTTAAAGCACAGATAAGCCAAGGTACCTTTTATGAGTATGCTGAAGTCTTCGGTAATTACTATGGCACTTCTGAAATCGCTATTGATGCGCAACTCGCGCAAGGTATTGATGTATTTTTGGATATAGACTGGCAAGGTGCACAACAGGTTAGGGTAAAAAAGCCTGATGTAACCACTATCTTTATAAGCCCACCATCTAAACAAGAGCTAGAAAATAGATTACGTGGGCGTGGACAAGATAGCGAAGAAATTATCGCAGGTCGCATGGCTCAGGCTCAGGCTGAATGCTCTCATTTTCATGAATTTGATTACATCATCATTAATGATGATTTTAACCAAGCATTGGCTGACTTAAAAACCATCGTTTATAATCAAAGACTGACATGTAATCAACAATCTGAACAACATAAAATTTTATTAAGTGAGTTGATTAAATAACACCATAAATTTTGGCATTGATAAGCGCCATATTTTATTGAAATGAGTTTTTTACAACCCCTTTTTAACCCTTAAGTTGCAATCTTTACGTTCATTTAAGCTTAAACTTAGCTTTATTAGCCATTTCTATGGACTGATACTTGCTTAATTAGCAAGCGAACAGTAAACTACGCAACTATTTTATTAGTTGGAGTGACCAAATGGCTCGCGTAACTGTTGAAGATGCCGTTGAAAAAATCGGTAATCGTTTTGATTTGGTGTTAGTTGCATCACGTCGTGCTCGTCAAATTGCAACGGGCGGAAAAGAACCTTTGGTAGACATTGAAAATGACAAACCAACGGTACTTGCTTTACGTGAAATTGAAGCAGATTTAATTTCTAATGAAGTAATGGATAGCTCTGAACGCCAAGAACAAATTGAGCAAGATACTGCAGAATTAGATGCAGTAGCTGCAATTGTTGGTGGTCAACAAGACGAATTAAGTTAAGTTTCTCCCTTATCGCAAGATAAGCGTCAATTTAACTTAACGAAAAGCGCGTACTTTACTCTGTTACATTAAACAGACGGGTTACGCGCTTTTTATTGCTTTGCATTTAATAAAAATGCCGCGTATTCTAGTATATATACTCAAATGACTTAGCGATTTGGAGTGGTAGGTGTACCTATTTGAACCTTTAAAAGAAATCAGCTCTTCCTATCTATCAAAAGTACAAATTGATCTACTTAAGCATGCTTTTATTGTTGCCCAAGATGCACATGAAGGGCAAATGCGCTCAAGTGGTGACCCTTATATTACGCATCCTGTCGCGGTAGCGATTAATTTAGCTAATATGCATTTAGACCATGAAACATTAATGGCCGCTTTATTACATGATGTTATTGAAGACACTGAAGTCACCAAAGATGAACTCGCTGAATTATTCGGTCATACAGTCGCAGAGTTAGTCGAAGGGGTAAGCAAACTAGATAAACTTAAATTTGATAACAAAGAAGAGATGCAAGCGGAAAATTTCCGCAAAATGGTACTTGCTATGGTGCAAGATATCCGTGTTATATTAATCAAGCTCGCAGACAGAACTCATAACATGCGCACATTAGGCTCTTTAAGGCCTGACAAGCGTCGACGTATTGCCCGTGAAACGCTAGATATTTACGCACCTATTGCCAACAGGTTAGGTATTCATGACATCAAAAATGAATTGGAATTATTAGGCTTTCAGGCACTTTACCCTATGCGATCGCGTGCATTAGCTTCAGCGGTAAAAAGTGCTCGAGGTAACCGCAAGGCAATTATAAATAATATTCAGGAAGAAATTGCAGCACGTCTTGAAGAAAGCGGTATTAAAGCTCAAGTCATTGGTAGAGAAAAACACCTTTATTCTATTTATCGTAAAATGCTTAATAAAGAATTAATGTTCAATGAAGTCATGGACATTTACGCCTTTCGAGTGATTGTTGAAGAAAAAATAGATAACTGTTACCGCACGCTTGGAGCGGTTCATAATTTATTTAAACCCATTGAAACACGCTTTAAAGATTATATTGCTATTCCTAAAACCAATGGCTATCAGTCACTGCACACCTCGTTAATTGGTCCTCATGGTATACCCGTAGAGATTCAAATTCGTACTCAAGACATGGATCAAATGGCTGATATGGGTGTTGCAGCGCACTGGCTTTATAAACAAGCAAGTGACGACTCTGGCACAACAGCACAAATGAAAGCACGTCGTTGGATGCAAAGTTTACTTGAATTACAACAAAGCGCGGGGAGTTCATTTGAGTTTATTGAAAATGTAAAATCAGATTTATTCCCTGAAGAAATTTACGTTTTCACGCCTGATGGGCGCATTATAGAATTGCCGATGGGAGCTACCGCAGTCGATTTCGCCTATGCAGTTCATACCGATGTTGGTAACTCTTGTGTAGGGGTAAAGGTAGATAGAAAGCCTTACCCATTAAGCCAGCCTATCGATTCAGGTCAAACTATTGAAGTAGTAACCTCTGCAGCAGCAAGGCCCAACGCCACTTGGCTTAACTTTGTTGTTACCGCAAAAGCTCGACTACAAATACGGACTTATTTACGTTCAAGAGAAAAAGATGAGTCACATGCACTTGGCTTAAGGTTATTGAGTCATGCGTTAGGTAAAACAAAACTTGAAGACATTGAGCAAGACAAAATAGACGCGGTAGTACAACAAAGTGGTAATGACACCTTTGATGAACTCATTACGAATATTGGTCTTGGTAATGCGCTTAGCATTGGTATTGCTCGACAACTTACCAACGAATTCACCGAAGATAGTGATGAAACGCAGAATATCAATAAAGCTAAAATGCCCATTAAAGGCACTGAGGGCATGTTGGTTAGCTATGGTAAATGTTGCCGCCCTATTCCAGGTGATTCTATTCTCGCTTATTTAAGCCCTGGTAAAGGGTTAATGGTGCATCAACAAGGCTGCCGGAATATTAAAGGCCATGAACAAGGCAGTTTATTTCCAGTAAAATGGGATTCTGATATTGATCGAGAATTTATCGCTAAATTAAGGGTAGAAATTGTCAATCATCAAGGTGCTTTAGCCTTGTTGACCAGTGTTGTTGCAAAGAGTGGCTCTAACGTACATAACCTTAATTCAGGCGAAAAAGATTCTGGTTTATATGTTATTGATATGGAAATAACCTGTCGAGATCGTATTCATTTAGCTGATATTATAAGAAAAATCAAAGTGATGGTTGATGTTCAACGCGTCATCCGAAATAAATAACACCCGAATATATTGAAGTAGGATTAACAATGAAAAGTATTATTTCAACAGATAAAGCACCTAGTGCTATTGGTACTTATAGCCAAGCGGTTAAAGTAAAAAACACCGTTTATTTATCAGGTCAAATTCCATTAGTTCCTGAAACGATGGAAGTCATTTCTGAAGAGTTTTCTGAGCAAGCCGAGCAAGTATTCAAAAACTTATCCGCAGTGTGTGAAGCAGCTGGCGGCAGTATTAACGACATGGTAAAAGTCAATATTTTCATGACTGACTTAAGCAACTTTGCTACGGTTAATGAAGTAATGGCACGTTATTTTGAACAGCCTTACCCTGCACGTGCTGCAATACAGGTTTCAAGACTACCAAAAGATGTCGCGATAGAAATTGATGGTGTATTAGAATTACCAAGCGTTACCTAAAAAAAGACTCCACCAAACTCACCTTATTATTGAGCTATAGACACAAAATAGCTCACTCATTGACTAAAGAACGATTAACACTATGACACCAGAAAGACTTGACCGTATCAATACCATGTTAGATAAACGCCAACCCGATCTAACCGTATGTATGGAAGGTGTACACAAGCATCACAATTTAGCTGCTGTGGTACGTACTTGTGATGCAATTGGGGTTAGTGATGTTCATGCGGTTTGGAAGAGTGAAGAAACTGAGGTCAGGGGTGGCAGTGCTGCGGGTAGCCAAAACTGGATTGATGTTCATAATTACCATCAAACCGCTGATGCTATTGCCGCATTAAAAGCACAAGGTATGCAGGTGTTAGTGACTAATTTATCTGAAACTGCGGTCGACTTTAAAGAAATTGATTATACCAAGCCCACCGCAATAATTTTAGGCCAAGAAAAATTTGGTGCCTCAAAAGAAGCACTTGCCCTTGCTGATCAAGATATTATTATACCTATGGTGGGCATGGTGCAATCACTGAACGTCTCTGTTGCCTGCTCGGTTGTTCTCTATGAAGCTCAACGACAAAGGCAAGTAGCTGGTATGTATGACCAACCTCGTTTAAGCGAAGAACGACGTCAGCGGGTATTATTTGAAGGTGGGCACCCTATTTTTGCTGAAGCCTGTCAACGTAAAGGATTACCATACCCTGCGATTGATGAGCATGGACAAATAGTTGCTGATGAATCATGGTGGCAAAAAATGCAAATGAACAAAGACGCTTGGCAGCATATTGATGACTAATCAAGAAAAGTAAATCATTGCCATGGAAGCACTGACTAAACTCTCTCAAGTTAACCTCACCTCGTTAAAAGGTGTCGGCCCTAGCTTAGCCACCAAATTGGAAAAGATTGGCTTAGTGTCTGTTCAAGACATGTTATTCCATTTGCCGTTGCGCTACGAAGATAAAACTCGCGTAACCAGCATTAGAGATCTTTTGCCCGGCACCTCAACCAATATTATTGGTGAAATAACCAATAGTCAGATAACCCAAGGCAAGCGCCGTATGTTAGTGGTTACACTCAACGACGGCACAGGTAGTATTCAACTATGCTTCTTTAGTTTTTCTGCTAGTCAAAAGAATAATCTTAACATCGGACGCGCGATCAGATGTTATGGTGAAATAAAGCGTGGCCCTCGTGGTTATCAAATTGTTCACCCTGAATACAAAGCGCTTGATCAAGACTCACCATTAACACCTGTTGAAGAAACGCTAACTCCTGTATACCCAAGTACAGACGGCTTAAGACAAATATCATTACGTAGTATAAGCGAACAAGCATTACAACGACTTCAACGGGGAATAGTTGACGAGCTGTTACCTGATGACTTATTTAGCGAACAGTATTCCCTCAGCCAAGCCCTTACTATTATTCACCGTCCGCCACCCGATGTTTCCGTCGAGCAACTTGAACAAGGTAAACACCCAGCCCAATTAAGGCTAATAAAAGAAGAATTGCTTGCTCATAACTTGAGTATGCAGAAATTGAGGCAAAACAGCGATGTTCATGAAGCCATTTCATTGCATGTCGATGAAGATTTAGCACAACAATTTCTTAACTCATTACCTTTTTCACCAACAAATGCCCAAGCACGTGTCGTTAAAGAGGTTCAAAAAGATTTAGCAAAATCACTACCTATGATGCGCTTAGTGCAAGGTGATGTCGGCTCAGGTAAAACCTTAGTCGCTGCATTATCAGCACTAACCGCAATTGGTCAAGGCTATCAAGTTGCCCTAATGGCACCAACAGAAATACTCGCTGAACAGCATGCCATTAATTTTCAACATTGGCTAAAGTCACTCAATATCACTGTCGGCTGGCTAGCAGGAAAAACCAAAGCAAAAGCGAGAAAAGTCGCACTTGAGCAAATTGCCAGTGGTGAAATGCAAATGGTTATTGGCACCCATGCTTTATTTCAAGCCGATGTTATTTTTAAAAACATGGTCTTAGTTATTATTGATGAACAACACAAGTTTGGCGTTCAGCAACGTTTATCACTGCGCGATAAAGGAGCATTTGATAATAAATACCCTCATCAACTTATTATGACAGCGACCCCCATTCCGCGCACTCTTGCGATGACGGCATACGCAGACTTAGATACGTCAGTTATTGATGAATTGCCGCCGGGTAGAACGCCCATTAATACTATTGCATTACCTGATAGTCGCCGTGATCACATAGTAGAGAGAATACGCCAAGCATGTAGTCAAGATAGCCGCCAAGCTTATTGGGTTTGTACACTTATTGAAGAATCTGAAGTCTTGCAGTGTCAAGCTGCTGAGGATACTGCCCTGTACCTGCAAGAACAGTTATCAGAGCTAAAAGTTGGCTTAGTTCACGGCAGAATGAAAGCAACAGAAAAACAAGCCGTCATGGACAGCTTCAAAGCAGGTGAGTTACATTTATTGGTAGCAACTACCGTGATTGAAGTGGGCGTAGATGTACCTAACGCAAGTCTCATGGTCATTGAAAACCCTGAAAGGTTAGGACTAGCACAACTGCATCAACTTAGAGGTCGTGTAGGTCGAGGCTCTATTGCTTCTCATTGTGTACTGATGTACAAACCTCCTTTATCTAAAACAGCCACCAAAAGGCTAGCCGTTTTACGAGAAAGTAATGATGGTTTTGTCATTGCAGAAAAAGATCTCGAAATAAGAGGGCCAGGGGAACTATTAGGCACGAGACAAACGGGTCTAGCAGAGCTAAAAATTGCCGATTTAATTCGAGATGCCTATTTAATTAGCGATATTCAGCAAAAAGCATACTTAATGGCAAGACAACACCCAATTCAAAGCCAAGCACTGATTCAACGTTGGTTAGGCAATAAAGAGCGCTTTTCTAATGCATAATTACAAGTCTTTATAATAAGCCTAATTTGTTGCATATACAGTACATCAGACTATAGTTACTCAATATAGGACTTTGCGTTATTTCGGCTGAGCTATTACCGCTTTTATCACCTGTATTTGGATCACACCTTTGACGTTTTTTTCATATACTATCATTGTTTTTGCACTATCTATTGTAGCTATGCCAACAATGGCGAGTAAGCTAACGGTCAGTTATTTCAAAGAAGATGTTGAACATAGCATTCAAGGTGTTAAAACAGCAAACGGTTATCAATTTAATGGCGAGTCCAACAAAGTATTAAACTTAGCGACATTAAATTGGCCTCCCTATATTAGTGAAGAAGTCTGTAACCATGGTTGGGTTTTTCAATTTACCGTCGCGCTACTTGTTAGTAAAGGTTATCAAGTAAATATTCATTTTTTCCCTTGGGCTCGGTCAGTGAAATTAGTCGAACAAGGTAATATGGATATTCTTTTTCCAGAATATTTTATCGAAAGCACAGCGCCTTCAGATGTCATTAAAGGTAAAAAGCGTCGTGAGTTATTAGCATTATCTCATCGTTTCTCTGGTGGTGAGTTAGCACTCATGAAAAGAAAAGGTGATAACTTTCAACTAAAGTCCGATTTAAGTAACTTAAAAGGTAAAATGATTGGTGTAGTACGAGGCTACCAAAACACACCTGAATTCGATGCCATGATGGACAGCGAGCAATTCTCCACCATAGATGCTGTTAATGAGTTACAGTTAATGAAACTTCTTGTGGCCAAACGTGTTGATTTAATTATAGGTGATCCTGAAGTCTTTAATTTCAGTGTTAGCTTTTCAAATCTTGCCAATCAAAACAAACAAGCTTTGTTAAATGGCGTTGAAGCGGTTCAACCCGCACTCAAATATAATCACTTATATTTTGCTGTCAGTAAGAAATACACTGAACTGCACACATTACTTGATGATATCAATTTAGCGCTATTAGAATTTCAGCAAAGTGGTGAAACAGACAGAATAGTTAACACAGATAGCAAATGTCAGCTAAACCTCTAACCTGAATAATAACGAATAAAAAAGGCTGCTCACTCATTTCTTTCATTGAAAAAGTGTCGCAGCCAAACATGAAACACGCGGCGTAATCGGGAAAACCACCGCGCATATAATATGAACGTTATACCGTTAGTTTTCTTTCATTGTATTGCTAATTACTTTAAACACTAATTACTTTAAACACTAATGTGCTTCATCCCAATTTTTACCCATACCTGCTTCAGCTATTAAAGGTACTGATAACTCAACGGCATTATTCATTAGCTCGACTAATTTAGCCGTTGTTTCTTCAACGATGTCTTGATGAATTTCAAAAATTAATTCATCGTGTACTTGCATGGTCATTTTCACTCGTTCGTCATTTTGAGCTAATAGCCACTCATCAACCGCTAACATAGCTTTTTTGATAATATCTGCTGCCGTTCCTTGCATTGGCGCATTAATCGCGGCACGCTCTGCCGCTTTCTTTCTCATGCCATTTTTAGCGTTAATATCAGGTAAGTACAATCGACGACCAAATAAGGTTTCAACATAACCTTGAGCAACAGCCTTTTCTCTTGTTTCTTCCATGTAAGTTAAAACGCCAGGGTATCGTTGGAAGTATTTATCCATATAATCTTGGGCTTGGTTACGACCTATATTCAATTGTTTTGCTAATCCGAAAGCCGACATACCATAAATTAAACCAAAATTAATCGCTTTTGCACTTCGACGTTGATCATTAGTGACCTCATCTAACGATACAGCAAATATTTCTGCTGCCGTAGCACGGTGAATATCTTTACCTTCACTAAACGCTTTCACTAAGCCCTTATCATTTGATAAGTGCGCCATTATGCGTAGTTCAATTTGCGAGTAATCAATTGCGACGATCTTGTGATCTTGTGGTGCAATAAATGCCTGACGAATTTTTCTGCCTTGCTCACTACGAATTGGGATATTTTGTAAATTAGGCTCTGTTGATGATAAACGCCCTGTTGCTGTTACTGCTTGGTGATAAGAAGTATGCAAGCGCCCTGTTTTTTTACTCACCATCAAAGGTAATTTATCAGTATAGGTAGACTTAAGTTTACTTAAGCCTCGATTTTCTAATATAACTTTAGGTAAAGGGTAATCAAGAGCGAGTTCTTGTAAAACTTCTTCCGCTGTTGAAGGCGCTCCTTTAGGGGTCTTTTTGATGACCGGTATTTTCAAGTCTTCAAATAAAATTTTCTGTAATTGTTTAGGCGAACCTAGGTTGAAGCTTTGTCCCGCTAGGTTATGTGCTTCAACTTCAAGCTCATTGAGTCGCTGTCCTAATTGCTGGCTTTGTTCATCAAGTATATCACTATCAATTAACACCCCACCTTGCTCCATTCTTGCAAGTACTGACAACAACGGCATTTCTATTTCTTTAAAGACACTTAACTGCTCAGGTAATTGCTCTAACGCTGGAAATAGTGCCAAGTGCAGTCGTAAGGTGATATCGGCATCTTCAGCGGCATAATGCCCTGCTTTTTCAACATCAATTTGATTAAAGGTTAATTGCTTTGCCCCTTTACCCGCAATATCTTCAAAATGAACCGTTTTATAATCAAGGTAGGTAGTCGCTAGTGCGTCCATATTATGACGAGTAGCAACACTGTTAAAGCAATATGACTCAATCATGGTATCAAATTCAATACCTTGTATATTAATATCATAATGACTTAACACATTAGCATCATACTTTAGGTTTTGACCTATTTTATGTATCGTTTTACTTTCAAGTAATGGTTTTAATTGTTCTAGCACCCACTCAAGCTCTAATTGCTCTGGTGCATCAGTATAATCATGAGCTAAAGGTACATACGCTGCTTTGCCAGCTTCACAGGCAAACGACAAGCCAACCAGCTCTGCTTTCATATAGTCAACGCTTGTTGTTTCAGTATCAAAGGCAAATCGCTCACTGCTTTGTAATAACGATAACCATTTCTGAAATGACTCTTTGTTATAGATTATCTCGTATTCTGTATCATTAACCTCAACAGGGGTTACGATAATATCGCCTGCTTTTGCTGGTTTAGCCAAATTAGTTGATGATTTAGTTTGCTGCTCAGGAACAGAAGCCTCACCAGTAATTTCAGCTAATAGACGTTTTAATTCATAGGTTTGATAAAGCTCAATAAGAGCCTCTGTGTTAGGTTCGCTTGGTTGCAATTGTTCAGCACTTTGCTCCAATTCAACATCACACTTAATTGTCGCCAGTTGATAAGAAAGTGGTAATTGCTCAAGGGCATCTCTTAGGTTTTCACCAATTTTTCCTTTTACTTTGTCAGCACTCTCGATAACTTTTTCAAGCGTACCATGCTCTGCAAGCCATTTAACCGCTGTTTTAGGACCACATTTTACTACACCTGGAATATTATCAACCTTATCACCCATTAAGGCGAGGTAATCAATAATTTGGTCAGGGCGAACACCAAATTTTTCACTCACACCTGCGACATCCATTTCAACATTCGTCATGGTGTTAATTAGGCGTACATGCTCGGTGACTAATTGCGCCATATCTTTATCACCCGTTGAAATAACCGTTTCAATACCTTGGTCACTTGCTTGTTTAGCTAGTGTGCCAATAACATCATCGGCCTCAACACCTGGGACCACTAACAATGGCAATCCCATTGCGGTAATAATATTATGTAAAGGGGCGATTTGTGTTCTTAACTCATCAGGCATCGGAGGTCGATTAGCTTTATATTCTGGGTACATATCATTTCGAAAGGTCTTGCCTTTCGCATCAAATATCACCACGACATTACCGTTAGGATAATCTTTTTTCAGGCTTCTAATCATATTTAGCACACCAGTAATTGCTCCGGTAGGTTGCCCTGAAGCAGTCGACAATGCTTGTAAGTAAGGCACATGATATGCCCTAAATAAGTAAGAAGAACCATCAACAAGGATTAATGGAGAGAGAGGAGATTTTTGCATAATTGAGTCGGTAGCATTGGCCATAAGTATAAAAAGAATTGTCAAAAGTAACTAAAGATGGCTAAGAATGCCATAAAGCTGCCATAGCCTCCACATTCTTAAGCAATTGAAATGTGATTAATATCAAAAGTCTGTGGATAACTTTGTGTACGGACAGGAGTAATCGCCAAATGAGAACAAAGGTTCTATTTGCTTAGGCTTAATCATATGGTTGATTTAATTAGAAAAATGCGTGTACTAATGCCTTTTAGTACCTTTCTTTATTATTTTTATTATATGTGGATAAATAAATTATCGTTGTTATTTAATATGCGTACAAAAAACGTGCAACAGCTAAATAACGTGGTAAAAGATTATCAGAATCTGACGTGATTACCAGCGTAATATTAAACTTTTTTTAAAGAATAATGACAACTATAAATAACAAAAAAACATAAGCGAGGTTTTATCAGTGTTCGCAAGTAGCAGAGCAAATATGAATTTTTTTTGAAATGAATTTTTGCTGATAATTGTAACAACGAATAACTCTCGTTTATTTTCAATTTTGTATCATGCTTTATTAGAGAAGAATTGACACGTTACCTGTAGTCAACTACCTTTGCACCCTAAATACTCGTAGCTTTATATAAAACGAACAAATAATAGGGAGCAAAATTATGAATAAGCTATCAACACTATCACTTATGACACTAGCAACCTTTGCCTTAAGTCCTTTGGCATTTTCTCATAATCATGCTCAAAACCATCAAATTAAACAATCTGTTGCGCCTAAATCAGCCAATGCTTACATTATTTCTCCCGCAAATGGTGCAACAGTTAACGAAACATTTACCATTAAATTTGGTTTAAAAGATATGGGAGTTTCACCAGCAGGTTTTGAGAAAAAGCATACTGGTCATCATCATTTACTTATCGATATGGATAAACTACCACCACTTGATAGACCGTTAGGTGGCGATGTTAAACATTTTGGTGGTGGTCAAACGGAAACGACACTTACCTTGGCAAAAGGGACACACACCTTGCAATTGATTCTAGGTGATCACCGCCATGTCCCTCATAACCCTGCTGTAGTCTCTGAGAAGATAACGATAACCGTGAAATAGTTAACACTGTCTCAACAAAAAGGGGCATCAGCCCCTTTGAGTAAACAATTACCGACTTTAAGCCTACATTGTGACAAATTCTTCGGCAGATGTCGGATGTATCGCAATAGTATTATCGAAGTCAGCTTTAGTTGCGCCCATTTTCATTGCGACAGCAAAACCTTGCAATAACTCATCACTGCCAAAGCCAATACTATGAATACCGACAATTCGCTCTTCTTTACCGACACACACAAGTTTCATTCGCGTAGGGTCTCTATGTTCTTCAGTCATCGCTTGATATAAAGCAGTAAACTGTGAGGTATAGGTCTTAACTTGCTCTTCTCCAAACTCTGTAATTGCTTCTTGCTCTGTTAAACCAACGGTACCTATAACAGGGTGGCTAAATACCACCGTAGCGATATCATTATAATCTAAGTGCTCATAAGGTTTATTGTTAAATAAACGCTCGCATAAGCGACGACCCGCAGCAACAGCAACCGGCGTTAACTGCGCACGGCCAGTATTATCACCAACCGCATAAACACCATCAACTTTGGTGTTTTGATATTTATCCGTAGGAATAAAGCCACGCTCATCTAACTCTATACCTGTTGATTCAATATTAATGTTATCGGTTGCGGGTTCCCTGCCAATCGCCCAAACCAGCTTCTCAACGGGTCCAATCGTATTACCATTGGTTAAATGCACCATTAACTGTCCGTCAGCTAATTTCTCTATGCGCTCTGGCGTACTGTGATTGTGCAGCGTAGGGCCATGTTTAGCCATTTGCTCAACCAAAGTATCACTTAACATATCATCAAAACCGCGCAATGGCTTTTCCTTACGTACCA
The DNA here is from genome assembly GCF_003545765.1 of Colwellia sp. RSH04. Lineage (GTDB taxonomy): Bacteria > Pseudomonadota > Gammaproteobacteria > Enterobacterales > Alteromonadaceae > Colwellia. The sequence continues at coordinate 256,998 of NZ_QXIO01000004.1, forward strand.
ACAAATGTGCATCAGTACCCAAAGCATGAAATACCCCCGCTAACTCGACCGCGATATAACCTGCGCCAACAACAGCTACAGATTTAGGCTGTTCTGTTAATGCAAAGAAACCATCTGAATTAATACCGTATTCTGCCCCTTCAATGGTTGGAATGGTCGGTCTACCGCCTGTTGCTATGGTGATATGATCGGCGGTGTATAAAGTTCCATTTACCTCAACGGTATTTTTATTCACAAACTTAGCAAAGCCTTGAATCACTGTGACGTCATTGGCATCAAAACCACGTTGATACGCAGCATGAATTCTCTCAATGTAGGCTTCTCTGTTTTTCACCAAACGAGTCCAATCATAGTTATTGTTTTCAACATTAAAGCCATAATCATAGGCATATTTTAGTGCATCACTAATTTGACCTGCATACCACATTGCTTTTTTAGGCACACAGCCAACATTTACACAGGTGCCACCTATATATTTGGCCTCAATAACCGCCGCTTTCTTTCCTAATCTCGCCGCTCTATTTGCTGAGGCAATACCGCCACTACCAGCACCAATTGCTAAATAATCGAAATGTTGTGTCATGAGTTCTCCAAAATATAGGTCGCTAATTACCAAAAAAGTACCAGCTATGTAGTACAAGATATATGTGCAATAGACAGTAAATTCAAGCAGTAAATTTCATCTGCACCCTTGATTTTTTCTTATCAAGGGCATACATAGTAATTACTTAATCATCAATAAGCTTTCATCATGACAAATCCTCTATTACCAGAAAATATTAAAAATGCTAATCTTCCTGCTTTTTCAAAAATTCAGCCAGAACATATTAAGCCTGCAGTAGAAGAAGCTATTAAACAGTGTAAAGCAGCTATTGCTGCATCACTTGCGAATAATGAAAAATATACTTGGGATAACTTAGTGATGCCTCTTGATGATGCCGATGATGTACTTGAGAGGTTATGGTCACCCATATCGCATATGAACTCAGTAGTCAGTAATGATGAATTACGAGCAGCCTATGAGTCTTGCTTACCTTTATTATCTGAATATGGCACCTTTGTAGGTCAGCATGAAGCGCTATATAAAGCTTATCAAGCGATTAAACAAAGTGATGAATTTACTCAGTTATCAACGGCGCAACAAAAAGTTATCACCAACGCGCTGCGAGATTTTACGTTGTCTGGTATTGCATTAAACAATGATGATAAAGCACGCTATGGTGAAATAGTAAGCCGCTTGTCTGATTTAAGTTCAAGCTTTAGCAACAATGTTTTAGATGCGACTCAAGCTTTTACTCTTAATATTACCGATGAAAAAGAACTTTCGGGCTTACCTGAAAGCGCTTTGGCAGCAGCAAAAGCGTTAGCGACCAGCAAATCTTTATCAGGCTATAGTTTTACCTTAGATTACCCAAGTTATTTACCTGTAATGATGTATTGCGATAATTCTACACTACGTGAACAGCTTTATACTGCCTTTGTTACCCGAGCTTCTGATCAAGGACCTAATGCTGGTGAGTTTGATAACAGCGAAATAATGAATGAATTGCTAGCACTAAAACATGAGTTGGCAATACTGCTCGACTTTGATAATTATGCCGAACATTCATTAGCCACTAAAATGGCGAGCTCTACTCAAGAGGTAATGAGTTTTCTTGAAGATCTTGCAGTAAAATCTCAGCACCAAGGCCAAGAAGATTTCCAAGAATTAACGCGTTTTGCACTAGAAGAATTTGGTCAAAAAGATCTACAAGCATGGGATCTTGCGTACTATGGCGAAAAACTTAAACAAAGTCGCTATGCAATTTCAGATGAACAATTACGCCCTTATTTTCCAAAAGATACCGTGGTAAAAGGTTTATTTGAAGTAGTTCACCGTTTATTCGGCTTAACGATTAACGAGCGAAAAAACGTTGATGTTTGGCATGATGATGTAAACTTTTATGACGTATATGATGCCAATAACAACTTACGTGGTAGCTTTTATTTAGATTTATATGCTCGTGAGAAAAAACGTGGTGGTGCTTGGATGGATGACTGCGTAGGCAGACGTGAATTAAGTGATGGTAACATCCAATATCCCGTAGCGTATTTAACCTGCAACTTTAATGGGCCTGTAGGCTCACAGCCCGCCTTATTTACTCACGATGAAGTTGTTACTTTATTCCATGAATTTGGTCATGGTATTCATCATATGTTAACGCAAATAAATGCCAGTAGTGTCGCTGGCATTAACGGTGTGCCATGGGATGCTGTAGAGCTACCAAGTCAGTTTTTAGAAAACTGGTGTTGGCAACCTGAAGCGCTAGCCTTTATTTCTGGTCACTTTGAAACAGGTGAACCATTACCACAAGCACTACTAGATAAAATGCTAGCAGCGAAAAACTTCCAATCTGCCATGCAAATGTTACGTCAACTTGAATTTAGTATATTCGACTTCACTATGCACGCTAGTTACGACCCTAGCGCTGACAATAGCCAACATATCCAGCAAACATTAGATAAAGTTCGCGAACAATATGCGGTCGTTAAAGCACCTAGTTTTAATCGTTTTCAACATGGTTTTGGTCATATCTTTGGTGGGGGATATGCTGCAGGTTATTACAGTTACAAATGGGCTGAGGTGTTATCAGCTGACGCCTTTAGTTTATTTGAAGAGCAAGGAATATTTGATAAAGCAACAGGTCAATCATTCTTAACAAACATTCTTGAAAAAGGCGGTAGTGAAGAACCGAGTGAGTTATTTAAAGCTTTTCGTGGTAGAGCACCTGAAATCAATGCATTATTAAAACACAGTGGCATTAATGCCTAATAACATTTACTTGGGTTCATATATGATTAAGCAAATTACTTTATTTCTAGGGGTGCTTTACTGTTTACCTCTTTTGGCTCAAGAGAAACACCATGAAGATCCAACTAAAGTTATCACACGTATTGGTGCTGGTTATACCGATAATCTAACGCTTTCTGGGTCTTTAGCGCTTGATAAAATGCGTAAACTGAATGCCCAATCGAATATTGAAGGAGATGAGTGGCGCATTGGTGGCTCTTGGCTGTTTGAATTTGGCATTGTTAATTTTTCATTTAGCCGCTCTGAATATGATGATGGCGGCCATAAAAAATCATACTCTGTAGGCACATTTTTGCCTTTAACCGTTTTTGGTGTTGATACCGGTAAATGGATGATCTTCCCAATGGCAGGTTTCAATCACACTAAAGGCGAAATTGTTATTAACAGCGATGAAATTGAAAGCCTTAACGATTTAGTTATGGTGCAAAATACCAGTAATGGCGGTTACCTTGGTGCTATGGGATTAAGACCTCTGGATGAAAACTGGACCTTTATGACTTTTGGTGGTGGTGGTGCTGGCTCGGGTGGTTACAGTAATATATGGGCTGGAGCGGGTACGAGTTACAAAATTAATGCACAGCAATCATTTAATATTTTTGGTTTTGTCTCTGAAGATGATTATGGTACCAATAATAAACTAGGAATAAGTTATACCTATGAGTTCGACTAAGCCAGAAAGCTTTAACGTATTATTTTCTCGTGCAGCCAAACGTAAAGGTGGCAAGCAAGCATTAACTCTTCTGCTTGGCGATAAAAATGATCACGAACAATTGAGTCAACTTTCTGACGACAGATTTTTAGCGGTATTTACTAAACAAATTTTTAAATCGGGGTTTGTTTGGCGCGTCGTTGAAAATAAATGGCCTGATTTTGAAGAAGTATTCTTCAATTTTAATATTGAAAAAGTACTGATGATGCCAGAAGAAATGCTTGAGAGAAAAGCAAGCGATCCAAAAATCATTAGAAACTTCAATAAAGTTAAAACCATTAAAGACAATGCACAAATGATTTTTGATGTGCAAATTGAAGAAAAACAAAGCTTTGCACAGTTTATCGCCAGTTGGCCAAGTAGCAACATTGTAGGTTTATGGTTATGGCTGAAAAAAAATGGACAACGCTTAGGCGGTAATACAGGTCCATATGCCCTTCGATTATTAGGCAAAGATACTTTTATTTTAAGTTCTGATGTTGAAGCGTACTTACGCGCACAAAAAATTATTGATGGTGGTTTACACAGCAAGCGCAGCCTCGAAGCAATTCAAAACTACTTCAACCAATTAAAAGCTGAAACAGGTTACAGCTTGGCGCAACTGAGTCGCTTAATTGCTTTTGCTAATGGTGATAATTACGTACAACTAGACTAGGGCATGTTGATCTTTAAGTTCAGGTTATAAGAATAACCTGAACTTAACGTTTGCAGACTTAATAATTCTGTAAATAATAATGGTATAACTGTCCTTCATATTGTCCATTCCAGCTAGTCCAATAACCGTATGGTTTTACGCCGCCAATACCTAGTCGGACAAAATTTATTGCATGCGTAGCATACTTTTCTTGTCCTGAATAAATAGCATACCAAATTGCTGCATCAACAAAGCTTAACGCAGTACCTGAGGCTTTAGGGCTTACTTCGTAATCGAGCACACTACGATAGTAGCTATAATTAGCATATTGATAATTCCAGTCGACATAATTTTTAATTAATGAGAGGGTAAATGCTTGATCAGGAAACTCCTGATAAAGTTCAATAAACCCTTTAACCAGAAACCCTTGCTGAAACACCGCCGCTGATGGGTTACTCTTCGTCAAACTGCCTACCGATATGTTATGAGGCATTAATAAATATTGGCTATGAATGTTAACTGAATAGTTTTTCAGTATTTCCGCTAACTTTTCATTGCCTGTAACCCGAAAAGCAGACAAGGCTACACTTAAGGCATGTCCTTCTGAGCGATTACTTCTATCTGGCCACGGATCAAGCTCTTGTAAATACACTTGCTTAAATTCCGCCATAAATTCAAACCAATCTTTTATCCACTTATTTCCCGACATTAAGTAGGCTTGTTCAATATGGTAAAACCATGCATGTTGATCATCTCTAGGATTTGCTACTTGCGATGTACCCTCTATATACTCTCGAGTGTATGCCTTAGTGTTATGATCAATAAATCGTCGCCATGTACTACCGGCATAAGGGTTTGTTGAGGGTTTTAACTGACTAAAATGAACATCATGCTGATAACCACTTAACCATTGTGGTCTAATATTTAATTCAGCCACAGCTTTATGCTGCGCTACATAATAATCTTTGGGGTTGGCAGAAACAAAAAACTTCTTACTTGAATAAGGTGCACCACCGGTATTGCTTGTTGCCTTTTTTCGATATAAATCTATAGAAAAGTTATCTTGACCAAATTTATAGTAACCGTACGATTTAGTCGTAAAATCAGTATTTTTATATACCGGTAAGCGACCAGTTTCTGATGCTGGAGTCACATTAGGTAAGTAACCACCTAACTCCAAAGTAGACTGTGTTGCTTGATAGTATGATTGCGGAATAATCGCTACGGGTGGATATTGAAAACTACTGGCCAACTGTTCAATATGAGCTTCATCGGTATTCATTGAAAAATCAAACAATACCTCTTTGTAGCTTTGTTTCATATCATCCAACCAGTAATAATCACCTTCTACGTATTTATTATGTAAATATTGTTTTTTCCAATGAGGCCATAATTGTACACTCAGTTGACCCGTTTCATTGGTATGAAGACCATTAGGAAAAGTTTGCCAGAAGTTTCTCAAAAAAGTATTAACGTTTTCTGCACTGACACTTCCTGATTTAGCCGAAAGAATTGCTTCTTTATCAATCGTTTCTGCTTTTAACTGTATGTCTTGTGCTGCTCCAATACCACTGAGTTGCAATTCATGACTTTTAAAATATAACGGACCAGAGTAAACCGTATTAATCGCTGAGTTTTGCAATTGAAAATCGGCTTTTACCAATGCAGAGTTTGCATGAACATATAGCCTGAGTGCCCAACCATGCTTTATCGTTGTTGGGTTAACGTAATCTGTTGGCGATGATATCTTAATTACTGCACGAACAGGGCCAACCTCTTCAATAGTTATATCAATATTATCGCGTTCAAAAGAACTCTCAACGTCTCCTTGTTCATTAACAAGTATTGATGACAACTCGCCAGCTGGCGTTATAATTGAAAGTGGCTCTTTAAGTATTTCTATCGAAAGTAAGCTGTTATCTATTGTTATTTTGTCAGTTTTATCTTCAACACACACAGGGTTTTCAACAGCACTAGAGATTGTGCCTGCATGTAATGAAAACCGTGCTTTACCTGTGTTTTCTACGCCTTGCATATAAGCGCTGATATCTACAGTAAAGTGAGCTTGTACATGTCTTAAAGCATTATCTTTAGCCCACCAACGGTTAATCATATTAAATTGGGCGGGAATAATCTGATTACGCTCATTTCGTATGTGAAAATCACCAGCGTAAAAGTGTTCTCCTGCTTTTAAAGGGAAAACCATACTCACAGGGTAATTATTTATGCCTTTGCCTGATGATTCTTTAACTTCAAATTGAGTCAATAATTGACTGGTAACACTTGAGTTATTTGGATCATGATAAGGAAAAGTATCATGACTCATAGCATCATTATTGTTAATGCAAACTAACGCAGTATCTATAGTGACTGCGCCACCAGTGCCATTATCAATAGTTGATGAGCCACTGGCATCGACTGTTGTGGTTGTGCTGTTACTTTCACTTTGCCCACAAGCAACTAGACTAACCAGTAAAAAGGTGAACAAGAAAAAGGCGGGGTAATACTTCATAACCTTTGCTTCCATTGCCATTAAAAAATATTATTACTTATTGCCGTTCTTTACAAAAAGTATCTAATATCTAGTATAGCTAAATTATCAAATTAACAACTGAGGTAACTCCTCTTTCACTCCTTTATCATAAGTCACTTGTAAAATATCACAATCATATCGCCAGTTCCCTTCAATCAAACACGGCCCTTCAGTGGTTAAGGCTATGTCCCAACCAACTGTTTTAAGGTCTGAAAATGCCAAACAAGCCTTTTGAGTAACATCCATGACCTCTTGCCACAAAGGAAAATAATACTCATTAAATTTTACTTGGCTTTCTGGGTGTTGCTCTACTCGAACAATTTGCCCCATACTACTCGAAGTAATACCAAAAGGTGACGACAACTTTCCAGATTGACGGTCTATTGCTCCAGCCAGGTTATGAGACTTGCCATGAGAAAAATTGTCCGTAATAGACTTACCCGTAGGTAGCCTTACACAAGGTAAATACTCAAATACTTTACCATCATAATTGATCGTCACTAACCTAATAGTACCCAGAGCACCATTTGGCATGAGTTCTTTTAGTAACTTATTTGGGGCCAAGCAAGGCTGTAAGATAAAAGAGGCGCCTTTTGCAACCACATTGAATACCTGTTCAAATGTCAGTTCATTACCATCATCATCTAATAACTTTTCATTTCTGTACGAAAACCTTATTATCCCTGCGCCATGAGAACCAGCTAACGGCTTTAATAAATACCTTCCTTCTCCGTGTAGATGGACCGTTTTCTTAAGTGCAACTATATCTTCTATCGCAGTAATATCTTCTGTATATTTTTTCGCTAATTTTTTTGTAAGCACGCCAAGAACTAGAGGTGTCGGCAGATTGTTTTTTCTACAATGCAAGAAAAATTCAATTTTATTATCAACTAATGTTCGATGCTCTTCTTTATTCACTTGACGTTGAATAGGTTCTAACTCTTCTTTTTTTAGATAGGTTTTAGCTTCACTAAAAGGTTTATTATAAAAACCAAACAAGACGTAATCTTGTGGACCAAACCCATACACTAAACGACAAGCTAACATTTTAAAAAATACGGCTATAGTCATCCCATTTTTATACTTAGCAATATTCTGCGCGGTAAACCAATACTCCTTTATTTTGTTCATTTAGAATCCTTTACTTACTGTCTGATGTACGGCCATATCTATCTTCAAAGCGAACTATGTCATCTTCACCTAAGTAGCTTCCTGATTGTACCTCAATCATTTCTAATGGCAGTTTTCCCGGGTTTTCTAGCGCATGAACAGCACCAATAGGAATAAAGGTAGACTGATTTTCACTTAATAATACCGTGTTATCATCAATAGTTACTTTGGCTGTGCCTGAAACAATAATCCAATGTTCTGCACGGTGGTGATGCATTTGTACAGAAAGTTTAGCGCCAGGTTTTACGGTAATACGTTTTACTTGAAAACGCTCACCAACATCAACGCTATCATATTTACCCCAAGGTCGATAAACCTCTCGATGTATAGAAGCTTCCTCTCTTTTATTTGCTTTTAAGTGCGTAACAATATTTTTAACATCTTGCACTTTATCTTTATTGGCAACTAACACCGCATCAGGGGTATCAATCACCACTAAATTATCAACACCAACGGTGGCAATTAACTTGTTTTGGCTATGCAAATAACTATTTGATGTTTGCTGAGCAATTACATCACCTTTAATTACGTTTTTATCTTGATCTTGCTCACAGACATCCCAGAGTGCCGAGTATGAACCAACATCGCTCCAACCAGCATCCAGAGGAACAACAACAGCATCTTCTGTTTTTTCCATCACCGCATAATCAATCGATTCATTGGCACAGGCTAAAAACGCGTCTTTATTTGGTCGTAAAAAGTCTAAATCTTGCTGTACATCTTGCATGGCGTTTTGACAAGATTTTAGAATATCTGGACGATGTTTCGCTAATTCTTCAACATAACGAGATGCTTTAAATAAAAACATTCCGCTATTCCAAAGGTAGTCTCCTGAAGCTAAGTATTGCTCAGCGATAACTTTTGTTGGTTTTTCTACAAATTCAGCAACTTTAAACGTTTGATGTGCTTGATTAACACCTTTTTGAATATAGCCATAACCTGTTTCGGCATGCGTTGGGACAATGCCAAAGGTGACTAATTTGTTTTCTAATGCAGCAGACGTTGCTCGTTCGACTGCTTGGTGAAATGCAGCAGTATCATTAATCACGTGATCAGCCGCTAACACTAGCAGTAGTGCATCTTTATCTTTTTCAAGTGCATGAAGCGCAGCTAAGGCAACTGCAGGCGCAGTATTTCTCCCTTCTGGCTCTAATAAAATGGTACTGCTATTCTCGCTACCTTGCCTTACCTGCTCAGCCAATAAAAAACGATGTTCTTCATTACAAATAAACATAGCGTCAGAGCAATTACTCGGCAGTCTGTTAAGCGTATCCTGAAGCATAGTCGTATCATTAACTAAAGGTAAAAATTGCTTAGGGAATAATGAACGAGAAAGTGGCCAAAGTCGTGTTCCACTACCACCACACATTATTGCTGGGAAAAGGCTAGTTGTACTCATGTTTATTCCATTGAGAGGTTATTGACCTGAGTATGATAAGCGATGATGTACGCTTTTGAAATAGTAATATTATCGGCTATTAGTATTTATGGGGCATAGGCTTGAAGTCTGACAAAAAAGGTTTGGTAGATAAGGGTATATTTTCATATTGAGGGCTTCTCTATTCTCAACATACTGATTAGCTTTGTTAAAAAAAGTAGACTTATCGTGACCGACGATAATATTGTTGCTTTGTTTCAGTGCTACTTCTTTTTTTTCATCTACAGCCAGTAAGTAATTGCTGCCAATTCGCTCTAAAAGGAACATATTATCAGTGAAGGTTATTCCATTATTTATATAGCGATATCCTTCTAAGCCAAAACCTATTACTTGGCCATTTACTGACTTTGGCCCTTGCGCTAGTAATGACCGACTAATCGTTAATTCTCCACCATTAGGCATATCAATTAAACGACTATCATCTGAACTTAGTGACATTAGAATAGAATCATCGATCACTAGCTGATTACCCCTAACTTTTATTGCATGGCCTTCATCTTTACTAGCAACAAAAATAGATTTATCGATAAACACCTTTGCTTTATTGGTATAAATACCATGTGCTTGACCATTAAAACCTAAGCGTTCAAAACGGCTATCTTTGATTTCAATAACGCTGGCCTTACTCGATGATTCTAAAACACCTTGTTGAGCATCATGAAAATAGACATGTTCTAAAGTTAGGTTACTGCCTTCTTGACGTATACAAGCACCATTACCATCTCTCACCTGAATATTTTTACATTCAATATTTACCACAGTGACGTTATCACCTTTGTTCACAATAAATGCTTTGCCTTGTGCCGAACCGCTTTTAAAAACAACATGGCCATTGCCTTTAATGGTTATATTATTCTTATTAAGTACAATGGGTTGTGTGTAAACACCTTGCGCGATGGTCAATGAATCACCGTCGTTTAACGCTGAAACGGCTGCCCCCAATGTGCTATACGACACCTGATTAATTAATGCTTCACCTTGCATGATGACTTTTGCAGTAAGCGCTTGCCATGGTGGCAATGTTCGTTGTATTTCTTGCTCAAGAGATAAAGACTGACCTTGCGTTAACTGTTCAAGGGCTTGTTTTTTTTGCCAGCTATAGTATTTATTGGTGATTAGACTAGCCCCTTTTTCAATAAGAAAAGGTTGCCACATAAGTAATACGGCTAACAGTACATGTGCAATAACACCGCAAGCGTAGAAGTATTTAACAAAATGTTTCATCAACGTTTACTCTTAGCTCTTAAGTTAAGGGCCTCTAAACAAAAGTGCTGACCACTATATACTCCTAAATATGCTTTTTTCCCCGCATTGCCACAGAAGTCACTTGCTGATGGTGATAGTGAATGGTTAATTAGTTTGAACGGCTCATCATCGTTCCATGTGAAATCACCAATATCTGGCGCAGTAAAGTATTCGGAAAGTCTATCGGCATTGGTAAAGAAATTACGTGAAAGTACAAGGTTATGTTGTTCGACAATATTAGCCCCGTCTCTTGATTTTATCCGACCAGAAATAATATTACTCTCAACTAGCGCACTCGACTCTGAATACCTAACATCAACTCCTTGAGTGTTGTACAGCGTATTGTTTTTAACAATACTGTCTTTCGCTCGATTGAGATAAATACCTACATCACTAGCACAGTGCATAATAATATTGTTTCTTATAACGCCTGCTTTATGTTCAAATTCAGCTTTGTCTCGCCTGTGTTGCTTTAATGAACCTCCGCCGCCCAAAGACAAGCCAACGGTAATATATTGCTGCGCTAAGTTTGCCGAACACATGGCTAAATTTCGTTCAAAAACACCATGCGTTGATCCCCCTTTGAAAAATGCGATATAACTCACTTTATCGCCCGAAGATTTTTGAATATCGTAGAAAAAGTTATCGCTAACTTGCCAATGATTGGCGTGCATTAAATCAAAGGGAGTGACAGGGTTTGACGTTTTTCTTGGGCTAGTATTAAAAAAAGTATTGGCCTGTACTTTTCCATAATCGGGAAAGTCATTTTTGATGCCATTTACTTTAATCATGGCATTAAAATCTTGCAGGTAATTATTTTTTATATGCGTATGCTTTGCCTTAGCTACAACATGAAAAGCATGTTCACATTGCGAATGTTTTTTACACTGACCAATTAAATGTAGATTATTAAAATGCCAATAAGGTTTATCTACAACAATACCTTCCCCTTTTAAAAACAACTTAACCGTGCCTAACTTTTCAGCCATAACAGTGATAGGTTTATCTTGTTCTCCTGCATAACCTAGCGTTAATCTCGCGCTTTTGAAATGATACTCACCTTCAGCTAAAACAATGGTTTGCCCTGGTAAAGCTTGCTTCAACGCGTTAACAAAGCTCGTTGAGCTATTAACATTGACAACATGTTCACGTTTAATATTGGCTTGAAAAAAACCACTCGCCCCTTTGCCTTGCCATTGTGGTAGGTTTATCTCTCGAAAATAATGATGATGTACCGAAAAGCTTTCTGTAAAACCAAAGAGTGGTGATAACAATGAGTATAACTTCGGCTGTTTAACGGCAATACGCTTAGCGGCTTTATCACTAAATGCCGGGATACTATAACCAGAATGATAAACATTAATAAATAATACTAACAACAAGCCTATGAATAGCACATGCAATAAAACCCCAACGGCTATAAAATATTTCTTAATAACCCCATGCCATGCATACATATACAATTAATCACTCACTCGATTAAATGGCCACCTGTTTAGTTTATTTGCGCCAAGACCAAGATCTTTTAGCACTGATTTTAATTGTCGTAAACCTTTTGTTTGCACATAAATAAGCCATAGAAAGTAGATAACCATGCCAAATAAAACTTCTAACAATAAGAGTAAAGCGTTATCAAGGTAAGGCAATAAACATAATCGAACAACCAACACACCAACAGCCATAATTAAACTGGATACAACAGGTGTAATTAATTGTTGTAAATACTGTTTTATGTTGAGAGCAATATGCTTTTTGCATAGCACTAATAACACGCCTGTAAGAATAAAATATGTCCCTAAAAGCATTATTGCGACACCATTAATACCTTGCCATATTACGCCAATCAACACAGCAGACGGCACAACAACAGAACATAATGTTGTATATTTAGCGGTAATATTAGCTTTTCCCGTATAAGTTAACGCTTGCGTTAACAAAGGCGATAGTGCTTTTGCAAAGCCAGTAACAGCCATGACTTGCACTAAAAAGATAACTTCATGCCATTGATCACCCAACAAGGTTGGAATAAGTTCATTTGCCGTAACGGCCATTCCTGCCAAAATTGGTGCTGTTAACATTGCAATCCCCGCGGTAAAGCCAAATAAGACTTTATTTAACTCCGTTAAGTTACTTTGAAGTTTTGCAAACGCTGATGAAGTAACTTGGCCAACTAATGATGTAATATGCGCGGTTGGTAAACCTGCTAAGGTACTAGCCATGGAAAATATTCCTAACTGTTTTTCACCAGAGACTTTACCTATGATAAAGGTTGCCGATTTTGAATAGGCATACCAAGTTAAACGTGAATAAGTAACGGTTAAACCAAATTTAGTTAACGCTAACGCCTCTTTAAACCGGCCAAACTCCGTTGGTCGCCACTTAGCAAAATAAATGGCTAAACTAGCACGAACAAATTGCGAAAAAATATGCCCATAAACCAGAGACCAAGCTTTGTGTCCTTGAAGGGCAAATATTAAGGTAACGATCACTTGTAATACAATCGAAATTAATTCGACACCCGCAAGTTCCTTAAACAGCATATTTTTAGTAATTAGCGCATTTGAAACCATAGCAACGGCACCAAAAACAAATGATAATGCTAACCATTGCAACATTTCACCCACTTGAGGATTTTGGTAAAACTCGCCAACTACAGGTGAAAAATAATAGGTAAGAACATATAAAAGCAAACTGATGACAATTGAAATAGAAAAAGCGCCATTTAATTGTTCTTCTGATATGTGCTCTTTTTGAATAATCGCACTACCTAAACCAATCTCATTGAAAAAGGTTATAAATCCACAAACCACCATAGCCAATGCCATTAAGCCATAATCTTCGGGAGATAAAATACGCGCTAATATTAACGTGTTAGCAAAAGAAATTATTCTACCAACTCCTTTGCCAACGCCTAACGATGCAACACCTTTTACTGTTTTACTTCGTAAACTGCTCATATAAACTCTCGAATGGACGAAAGTGGTTTTCTGATAAAAAATGTAAACATTACGTTTCGCTATTTCCTTGTTTAAGGGGAGCTTCTCTTGCTAACCAACGAGTTTTTACTGTTGGTGATATCCTTTAGCCTACTTTATTTACTGCTTTGTCTAGTATATTGGCTAATACTTTTGTTTTTGCTTGTCGACTATATTGTTCAATATCTACCTGCCCAACCTCTTGAGACAACAGTGACTTCATGGCAACAGCAATATTATCGACTCCCCAAGCACTAAAGCCAAAAGGGAGTTTTTCAATTAAATCGGCCGTTGCAGAATCTTTAGGGCTAATCGCTAATATAGGCTTTTTAGCACTGATGTATTCATAAATTTTGCCTGGAATTTGTCGACAAAAAATTTCATCTTGAATCAATAAAGTCGCTGAAGATGACATCATCTCTTGTTGTGCTTCATCAAAAGACACTGATGGTAAAAATTCAATCAACTCAGCAATATCAAGTTGAGCTAGTTCTTTTTGAAACCATGAACTTTTCCCCGGTCTAAAACGCAAGGTAAAGTTATCTTTATTAATAACCTTTTCTTGTTTTAGTTTTGCTATCGCTTGAAATAAAGGTTGTGGATCGCGACCATTAGCATAAAGAGAGCCACTATATAACAAGGTAAATATTTCTTGTTTTACTGCTTTAGTTTGCGCTATTTTTTCATGTAAATAATAACCATTTTCTATGGTAACAAACTTTTCTTTTGGTTCATTTTTATAAAGATCTCGATAAAGTTGTGCTGCTCTGTCTGACGTAAAAACCACTTTAGTAGCACTTTGCACCACTCGCTTTTCCATCCATTTCTTCAACCACGAAAAACTCTGCGCTTGCGTATCGTAGCGACATTGCAATGGATCTCTAAAATCAGCTATCCAAGGCAATTTATATTTTTTTTGTAGGCGACGCGCTATCCAATGCGCCGTTAAAACAGGATAGGTTGACCAAATAACCTCTGGTTGTTCTTGCTCAATCATTTGAGCGCCTTTTTTCACCGCATCAAAATACCAAGGCCAATAGCGATCAGGTAACGTCATCCATTGAAAGTACCGCCCTTTAATGGCGTACTTTGTCGCTGCATCATGGCACTGCGCTCTGACCACATAAGGTTCAACCTCAGGAGATACCTGCAAAGTATCATCTCTACGTGTATAAATATTTTCTGTTGCCGTTAGCACTAGCGCCTGCCAATTAAAGCCTTTTAAAAACTCTGAAAAACGCAAGGTTCTCTGCACCCCAGCACTGCGACAAGGGGCAAACTCTAACGCTATCATTAATACTTTTTTCATAATGTTGTTACTGCAATTTATCTGCTGCTGTTTTTAAAGCACGCGAGCGAATTTTTCCATTCGCGGCTCCATTTTTATCAGGGCAGACATTAACTTCAACGATGATTGGCCCTTCTGTACTTAATGCGATATCAAGGCCAGCAAAGCGGGTATAAGGCAATTTTCTAAGGGTGTCTTGTGCGCAAGCTATAATTTCAGGCCAGCAGGGTAATTGCGCTCGATAAAATTGCGCTTGATGGTCTGGGTGTTGTTCAAATTCCTCCCTAAAAGGGATAGAAGTAGTAAGGCCTTTATCTACTACACCCGTGTTAACGTCTACTGGGCACATAATTCCACCGCCGCCGCCATTATCAGTTAACTTACCGTCTCGCCCCACTCGAATATAGGTACCTATGACCTTTATTGCATTATCTTGCTGTAAAACCCAAACTCGTAACGTATTAACACTTGAAGGATTAAAGACAGAAAATCCTTCATGCTGATTGATATACTCTTCAAACAATAACCCTTCTTTTGCAATAGTTTGACCATAACGAGATAGGACTTCGGTTAACGTATGTGCCTTATTTTCATTAAACGCCTGCAAGAGAACTTCGTCATGTTCAACAAATACTTTCCCTGCAAAAAAACCTTCACCGCCATAGCCTTCTGGTATTTTGATACAGATTGCTTGACCATTATATGAGGCCAATAAGGTCGATAATTGCTGCTCATTGGTCAGTACACTACCTTTAGCATCAAAGCCTTTTATCGGCTCATAAAAGCCAATAAAGGCAGCACAGGGAATATTGGCAAATTGTAAAAAAGACTTTTCTGCTAACTTGTGCTGGGTAATTTTTCGATAAGCTCTCGGGTTAAGCTTATCTAACGACTTATGATAATCAGCGTCACTAATATGATCACATTTATAGTCCCACGTCATTGTTGAATCTGCCATACCTGCCTGCAAATAATAATTAGGTCCTATTCCTATTTTGTAATACAGGTGAATCATTTCTTGAATAATGGAAAACACAGAACGTTTTTTTCGCTCAGCTTCCGCGTTAATTAAGCGATACGTCCTTGTTAACTTACTTAAAGTAGATATTTTCTCTACGCTCATATTTATCTTCTAATATTTTAATGAATTACAGCAGCTATGGTTTAAAGCAGCTTTCTTAAATAACTTGCCAAACCACAAAGTTCGGCCTCAAACTCTAACTGATGAACATCAGCGCCGTCTAAAAAGCGCGGTATTTGTAATAAATCGGTTTGTGGGGTGAGCATACCCGACTGAACAGTCGTTGCCGTTCTAACGTTACAATCACTTAACCAGGGCAGCTGAGTTAAGTAATACTCACCACTAGGGTAACAAAAGTGCTGTAAATCCTCTTTAGTCATCACTTGTGATAAAAACTGTATGTTTTCCATGATTTCATTTTTAAACGCTTGCTCTTCTTGGGGCGAACAATGACGATGTGTATGAAGTTGAATATCAACATTTAGCTTCTTAAGCGCTAACATCTCATCAAGGTTTAATGAACGAAACATCAACTGATTATTGTGCAACAGGCTATGACCTAATTGTTCACTTATTTGACAGAGAATTTCTTGTCGTTCCTGAAAAGCTACTGACTGTAACGCACAGCTAATCTCATCAACAATCTGTGAAATCTTATGCTTTTCAATAAGACATTCAATAGTACTATCTAATCGGTCATCATTAACTTTTACGCTTTTCCCAATAGATTTCCAAAAAAGATAAGCAAGCGCTACATTAATAACTGCACCTTGCTTAGCGGCGTAATAACTCGTGATATAAAGCATTAAAGGAAATTGATGTTTAGCTAACGTTTCACTAATTAACTCGTAAGTCGCCGCCCATCCATCGTCCATGGTTAATACCACACAGTTTTCTTTGTGTGGGTGTTTCGTTGCTTCTTGTAAGCTAACCACTTTATACGAACTATTAGCTAACCATTGCATTCTACTTGCAAAATGCTCAGGCTTCATAAAAAGCTTAGGGCGAAAACTGCTTTCATCCTTATATGAAAAACCATGGTAACAAAGCACGCAAGTATTACCTTTGTTTAACTGTTTAGCTAACCAAAAGCCGCCTGCGTACTTAATTACCAGTAATATGGCTATTTTAATCGCTTTAAACACGAACGCATGAACTCCTTTGAAAATGACCATAAGTTTTTAAAATACAAGCCTCTATCACCTGGATAAAGTAGATCGGCTTTTATGGTAGGATTCAAAAATAGCCAGAAAAACTCTGCCACAATAACTAATTTTTTACCGCGACTAATCTGTTTATCCTTTAAAGACGACAACATATAACCAAAATCTGCTGGCAAAGCATTTCTTACATTCACGCTTTTTGTCAATCGTATCGGATTTTTAGGGACTAACTGCTCAAAGAAGTAATCCAGATGAATACACGGAAAATGTACACCTGCTAGAATGTCTAAATTTAATGCCGCCCAATACCTTGAGTTTAGCTCTATAAAGTCAAAGGTTTGTTTATCTTTATCCCACTTATACTCAACCATTGCTGGGCCATTCCAGTTAAGAAATTTTAACCGTGCTTTAGCATCTTCATACATCTCTTGTTGCCACCAACTTTGACGCAACGAGGTTAAACCGCCAGTATGCGGGTTTTCATGTGTTGCAACCGCCATTGACTCTGCTAATAATTTTCCATCTTGATACAAAAGGTTTACTGTCGCTTTAACGCCTGAACTGCAATCTTGCACTATCGCTTTGTTATAAAGCGTAAAAATATATTCAACCGCTTCTTTGGCGGCTTCCTCTGTTTCGGCTTTGATAATATTGGCATCGTCACCACCTTTAGCATAGAAGCCATCCCCTTTAATAAATAATGGATATTGCCATTCTGTAGTCTCAGACCAATTCATAGAGTTCGCATCAGAAATGACTTGAGTATTGGAAATATTATCAGTTAATTGTTTATCTCCACTTTGCAAAAAGCCGTCAAAAACATCTGCTTTACACAAGCATCGATATACCTCTTCCTCTGAGCTTGATATAGGAAGTAGGTGTTTAAATTCTTGGTAATCGTCCCTAATGGCTAAATAAAAAGCCTCGCTTGGAATAATAGCGCTAATATCATATTCAGTAATATACTGTCTTAACCATGTTAAATAATTATTATCATAATTAGGGCACCGTATTGATTGATGGGCATAATTTGACTGACAACCTAATGCGCCTTCTTTACTTGATGCGGCATGCACTTGATAACCATGTTGACCAAGTGAGCGAATTACGGCAATCGCTCCCATTGAATCAGCTTGAGGAACCAAGACATGGTATTTATTTCGCCAATTTTGCTCTATCAATGAGTCATGCTGCATCATTTCGTTATCCTGCACTAAATTTATTAGCAATAATTAAGAGCTAGGCTTAACACAAACCTAGACTCTGTCTCGTGCCACGGGGTAAAGCGTTTAATTTGAAATCTATCTAAATTAAAATGACTTAATAACCCCCAATCAGTTGAAAAAGCGGCACTAAAACCCGCTTCTTTAACCATAGCAATATGGGTATCATCAAAGTCTTGTTGATACCGACCATTAGGGTAAGCAAAATAGTGAACGTCTTTACCTAAAATGCCTTCAAGAATACTTTTACTTTGCTGTATTTCTTGCTGAGCGTCACGCTCAATTTCACTCATTAATATGGGATGATTATGCGTATGAGCCCCAATGCCCATCCCCGAATCACTTAAAATAACAACTTGTTCTTTTGTTAAGAATTGATTGTTAAGTGACGTTAATTCAGTTTCATTTAACAAGGTTTTTATTAATTCATTTCGTTTTTTAACAGAACAATATTTGATTTCTTCTAGGCAAGATTTCATACAATGATGACGTTCTTCGATACTGATCAAACTATAATGTTTGTTATTGAAAGAGATAGCCCGTTTAGGCGTATTGATCACAGTAAAAGCAACCAGCTCATCCCACAAATACTGTTCTTGTAGTCCCGCGGTACTAATGAAAAATGTTGCGGTGAGTTGGTGTTTTTTTAATAAAGGAAAAATGGTATTAAAACTATCGGCATAACCATCATCAATAGTGATAGCCACTGAGCGCGGAGGTAACTTCCCTGCTTTTTGTAATGCTAAACCTTCGGTTAAATCAATAGGATTAAAATAACGTTTTATCCATAGTAATTGTTGTTCAAATAATGCTTCATTCATTGCAATGGCATTACCTGACGAGCCTACACGATGATAGGTCAATATACTCAATTTATTCTTGCCAAATAAACTAGCAATAACATTCACAAATAGGCTTATTAAGTGACTAATCATATGCGAGATTCCTTCTACCATGAGTAACATGATTTTTCCTGCCTGTTAAGTTAGCACTTTTTTTCTCTTTATTAACAAGTTCAGTCAAAACATGGGTCAAAGCAAACAAGGCAAAAGATAAATCAAAGTAAGGCAAACTCAATGCTGCACCCCCCGCACAATAAGCCACTAACGACACTTTTAGCATTCTGGCTAAATTAATTACCCACTCATCTTGAGAGTGTTTTGTTACCCACGACAATTTTCGATAGGCAACAAGTAAAATAATTAAAAAGATAAATAAGCCAACAAAGCCTTGATCGCCTAACACTTGAAAATAAATGCTATGGGCTGCTTTAGCCTTATTAACGGTAAAACCACTGGTATCAACAATAAAATCTAACTTATAAAATTCAGGTTCGTACATTATCCAAATGACTTGATTTTGCCCTGCTTTAAAGCCTCCACCAAATATAGGGTGGTCAATTGCCATTAACGTTGCTTGTTTCCATGCTAACACCCTGCCCAAAAAGGAAGCGTCTTGATCCATGGTTTCAATGGTATCCATACGTTCTGTCCACTCATCACTGACAAATAAACTACTAATGGAAACAGCAAAAATAAGTAAGATTGATACCAATACTTTTCGTTTACTTTGTAAGAAAAAATACCCTGCAAGGACTAATAGACCCAATAATCCCCCTCGAGAATAAGAGCCTAATATAGCTAAAACATTAAGGGAAATTGCGCCAGCAAGTGCTATTTTTAGCCATTTTGATTTCGTTTGAGTAAAAAGAAATATAATGATTGGAATAGTCATATTCAAGGCAAGTGCTAGTTCATTTCGATCACTCAAACGACTACCTGGTATACCTTCAATCGTATGACCACCGATGGTAACAAAATACTTTAATCCTTCACCTGCACCAAAATATGCTGCTGATAAGCTAATCGCCCACATAAAGACATTGACATGATGTTTAGTCTTTATTGTTAAAATGCATAACACATAAAATATAACGATTTTGAAAAACACATTCCATTCAAACCAAACGACATCAGGGTTTGAAATGGTTAAAATGCTTGAGATAGTCGACCAAATAAAGAAAAATAATATTAATACCGTCAGCGCGGAGCCATCCGTTTTCAATTTATTCTTTTGAAGAACATACGAGAGAATTGTCGCTACCGCGATCAACATATTATAGCGAAATGATGAAGCAAACCCCCAAACCCATCCATTTGGAAAGAACATCGCACTCCAAATCCATAGCGACACCCCGATATATGGGCGTCTAAAAATGAAATAAAGTAAGGCTGGAAAAACAAGAACCAGTAAAATATCACGCATTAGTCATTGTCTTCTTTTTTAATTGCCCAATAGCATAAATAGGCAACAGAAATTAAATTAACTATAAATAATAAGCTATCCATGAGCTGTTATTTCTCCGCGATAATTAGCTATAGTTTGTTTAAATAACTCATATTGTAGGCGACTTGTTTCATCCCAGCTAAATTGTTTAGCAAATTCTCTAACCTCAACACAAGGAGTATTTCGGTTTAAAACATCTTTTATAGCACTGGCAATATTAGCGACTGTACGCTGCTCGATGAGTTGACCTGCAATAGGATCAGTAACCACCTCTTCACAACCCCCTACTTTTGTTGCCACAACAGGCGTTCCACAGGCTAAGGATTCAAGTAATACGTTTGGCATACCTTCTCTGCTAGAGGCTAGCACGAGTAAATCAGCATTGGCGTAAAATTCAATTAATGCTTGTTGTTGAATATTACCAATAAAAAAAACCTTCTCATTTAGGCCAAGCGTTATCACCAAAGCCTCAAGCTCTTTTCTCATTTCACCATCACCGACTATCGCTAATTTTGTATTTTCTAACAAAGCGACAGCTTCAATCACTAAGTGATGCCCCTTTAATTCAATTAAATTACCAACACTCAATACCAACTTCTCATGAGGTTCAATCACCAGTGACTGCTGTGAAAAAGGTACGTCTGGCTTAAATACGGTTAAATCAACACCATTTCTTAAAACATTAGGGGGTTTTGCTTGTGGTGCTATCGACTGCATGCTTTTCTTTAATGCTTGAGAAACAGCCGCAGTACTCTGGGCTTGCATAAGGGTTCGTTGAATGCGTTTTGCCGCGATATTATTTTGTGGAATATAGTTAATATCGCTGCCTCGCGCCGTAACCATGACAGGAATATTAAATTTCTCTCCTAGCCATTGTGCGACTACACCATCAGGATAAAAGTAATGCGCATCAATAATATCAGGGATAAAACCGCTTTCAATAACCTGTGTTAATGCTTTAACACTCGTATGATATAGAAAATAAGGGGTAATATTCATGCCAACTTTAGGTATGACCCAATACTGAGGATGCAAAACATCAACCCCACATCTTTGTTCTTGAAATGTCACATTGCTGTATTTTTTATAATCATTTACAGGCAACCACGACGGAAAATAGGGTACCGGAGCAACCACTTTAACTTTTACATCGGGATAGCGTTTAACTAGCTCCTTCATACGGTTTTCAATAAACACACCATGACGGTGTTGAATATTATTGGGAAAAAGTGTCGTGAAAAGTAAAACATTCATTACTTTATTATCGCCTGATACACAGGTAAGTAATTACTCACACTTGCCTTCCAATTTCGCTCAGACTCCACATAATGTCGCCCATTTTCAATGACTGACTTGCCCACCGTATCATTTGCCAAGAATTGAATAACTCGTTCACTTAAGTCAACGACATTTCCTGCTTGAAAAAGAAAACCATTTTGGTTATCGGTAATGAGTTCGTGGTGACCTCCAACATTTGATGCCAAAACAATTTTCCCTTGTGCCATTGCTTCTAACGGCTTTAATGGCGTAACCAAGTCAGTTAAGCGCATCGTTTTTCTAGGGTAAACGAGTAAATCGACTAAACTATAATATTTACCGACTTCTTCATGAGGCACTCTGCCAGTAAATATTACTTTGTCTTCTATGCCCAATAATGAAACTTGGTGTTTTAAATTCTGCTCTTGTGGTCCACCGCCTACTAAGAGCAACCTGACATTGGCATTACTTTTTAAAATAGCTGGCATTGCTTCAATGAGTAAATCGAGCCCTTCATAAGCATAAAAAGACCCTAAAAAACCTAAGACATGACAACCCGTTAAGTTTAACGACAGTTCAAGTTGTTTATGTTTTTCACTAATCACTTCAAATTGTTCAACATTGACCGCATTTGGGATCACTGTAAACTTTTCTTTGGCGAAGCCTCGAGCAATTAAATCATTTTTTAAACCTTGGCATATGGTTGTCACGGCATCTGCATGTTTCACAACATGAGTTTCTAATTTCCGCGTCAGTCGATAACGTAAATCACCTTCTTTACAGGTGCCATGATCTACTGCGGCATCTTCCCAAAAGGCTCTAATTTCATACACTACAGGTAGCCCAGACTTTCTACCCGCTTTTAGCGCAGCTATGCCGTTTAGTGCAGGAGAATGCGCATGAATCACGTCAGGTTTTTCAAGCGCTATTACCTCGAGTATGCGTTTAACCATAGGGGCAATATTTGCCATTTGATTCAATACAGGTAATTTCGCCATAACACCTGAAGTTGGTGCGCTACGATAAAAAGTTAAGCCATCAACTTCATCAACACTCGCTTCATCATTACCATGTTTTGGGCTTGTAACATGACAGGTTTCAATACCTAGTGCGTGCTGTTGTTTAATAATAGAGCGGCTTCTAAAAGTATAACCACTATGAAGAGGGATTGAGTGATCAAATACGTGCAATACTTTCATCAATTACTCCGCTTGCGATTGTTTATAAAAAGAAGCAAACATTAATAAAGTCCACAGAGGTGCACTATATTCTCTTCTTCCTGATTGGTGGTCGTCTAACCAACGCTTTATGGTATCCATATTAAAGAGCCCGGTGGCACGCATTTCATCGCTAAGTAACGCTTGACGAAGTTTATCTTTGAGTGGACCTTTAAACCAATCGGCTAACGGCACTCTAAAGCCCATTTTGTTGCGATATAAAACATCTTCAGGTAAGTGTGGTTCCATTGCTTTCTTCAATAAATATTTGCCACAACCTTGCTTTAATTTCAACGTTGTTGGGACTTGTGCTGTCCACTCAACAAATTTGTGATCTAAGAATGGGACTCTAACTTCTAAGCTGTGCGCCATACTGGCTCTATCTACTTTCGTTAAAATATCGCCCACTAGATAGGTTTTAATATCTAGATATTGAATTAATGAAAGCGGGTCATCACCATCAAAGTTTTTTTGGTGTTCTCTAAAGACTTCCAAAGCAGAATACCCATTTAACTCTTGATTTAGTTGTGAAGAAAATAGCTCTTTTCTTTGTTGGTTGTTTAACAAGGACACACCGTGAAAGTAACCTTCTGCTGTATCCATAGCTAATGACTGAAACGTGGTTTTCGCTCTTAAAAATTGAGGAGCCCAATCCAATTTTGGGTATAGTTTTCCTAATAAGCCAAAAACAGGTTTTCGTATAGCGTAAGGCAAGACTGAACGTACTTTCTCTTCATTCATCATTAACCCATAACGTCGATAGCCTGCTAATAATTCATCGGCACCATCACCAGACAAACAAACGGTCACTTTTTCTCGAGCTAATTGACACACGCGATACGTGGGCATCGCCGAACTATCCGCATAGGGTTCATCGTATAGCTGTGCTAAAGAGTCTACGAGGGCAAAGTCATCACTTGCCACTATTTTTTCTTGATGATCAGTTGCATAACGTTTTGCCACTTGGAGGGCAAAATCTGTTTCATTATAGTCTTTTACATCAAAACCTATTGAGCATGTTGTTACTGAGTTATCAGAAATTTGCGACATCATCGCGACTACTGCACTTGAATCGACACCACCCGATAAAAACGAACCTAATGGCACATCTGCCATCATATGGCTTTCAACAGCAGTTTTTAATTCTTGATCCATTTGAGTGAGCAACTGTTCTTCTGATAATGGACTTTGTTTTGCATAACTAACATCCCAATATTGCGTGATAGTCGGCTGAGTATCTCCTACTTTAATCGTTAAATTGTGTCCCGGTGACAGTTTAGCAACTTGCTGATATATAGTATGTGGCTCTGCAACATACCCTAAGGCAAAGTACTGTTCTATGGCTTTGGCATCAATTTTTTTATCAAGCCCTGGCACTAAGGCGATACTTTTTAATTCTGATGCAAAATAAAGGGTTTCATTAATAATGGCGTAAAAGAGTGGTTTAATTCCTAAGCGATCGCGAGCGATAAAGAGGCTTTGCTCTGCCTTATTCCAAATAGCAAACGTAAACATACCTTGTAGTTTTTCAACACAACGCTCATCCCACTGCATATAGGCATGTAATATAACTTCAGTATCGCTATGGCTATGAAAGCTATGCCCTAACTGTTCAAGCTCTTTACGTATTGCTTTAAAGTTATAAATCTCACCATTAAAAATTAAAACATAGTTGCTGTCATCACTTAGCATTGGCTGCTGCCCAGAAGATAAGTCAATAATTGATAATCGTCTATGACCTAAAGCAACATGCTCATCAATAAACTCTCCTCCTTCATCTGGACCTCGATGAAATTGAGCTTGATTCATTTGCGCCAGTAGCGCTTGATTGACTTCTGTACCTGCTTTTAAATTAATAAAGCCAGTGATACCACACATAATCTAGATTATCCTTTACCTAACAGCACGTTATACTCATGTAAGTATGCCTGCACCATGTTTTTCTCATTAAAATGATTAACTATTCGCTCTCTGGCTTGTTCACCGTGCTCTGTAATTAACCTTGGTTTGTTTATATATGTTCTAATCGCTTTAGCCAGAGCCTCAGGGTTACTTTTATCAACGAGAAAACCTTCAACACCATCAGTTACAACCTCAGGAATACCACCAACATTTGTTGATACTACGGCCGTTTTGCCAGACATCGCCTCGAGTATAGTCATCGGTATTCCTTCAGCTAATGAAGATAAGACAAAGATATCAGTCTCTGCAATTATTTGGGCAACATCATCTCTTGCCCCTAAAAACCTCACGGAATTTAGTTTATTAGTCTGACAATAACTTTCTAATGCGACTCTTTGCTCGCCATCTCCTACAATTGCCAGCTGAGGCATATCTTGTTCAGACAATTCTCGTTGTAAAATAACCAGTGCTTTCAATAAGGTTAAATGATCTTTAACGGGGGTGATCCGAGCGACAATTGCTAAGCGAATATGGTGACTTGGTACTTTTGGCAAATTAAATTGTTCAGTATCAATACCATTTGCTATTAGTAAGGCTTTAGCATCAGATATACCCACGTGATGTATTAGCCACTGATACAAATCATCACTCACACACACATAACGCTGAATAAAAAAAGCCATTAACTTTCTTAGTATATTGTGCTTTTTATTGAACCCCTGAGGATCGGCAATATCACGGCCATGTTCTGCATGGATGTGCCCTTTTACACCCGCTAACCATGCTATTGGATGATACTCAATAGTCGGTAAATTATAGGTATGCAAAACTTGAGGTTTTAATTTTTTTAATAACTTATACAGTTTGAAGTGCAAGCCAAAATCATTGCCTGATTTTTTATTTAAGCAAAATACTTCTATCGGATTACCTTCATCTTGTGCAAAATTATTCGCATCTGTTAATGAAATAATAATATGACGAAACGGTTCATCAACCAGTTTGTTGATACAATTAAGCATGACACGCTCTAAACCGCCAATATCCAATCGATATATTAAGTGAACAATAATAGGCGCTTTATTACTTTGCGAAGTCAACAGAAAACTCCTCTAAATGCGCCGCACTAAAAGCACGTTTAAGCATCTCTTTTGCTTCATTAAAATCTTGTATGCCTACTACAGAAATGGCTCTTATTTCACTGTAATCTGATTGACGAGATAAACTATTCCACCCTTGTAATAGCTTAGTTTTAGTAGCGCTAATTTCGTAATGTTCACCGATTTTATATTGATATAGGTAGCTTCTAGCACTGCCATTAATACTACGCAAATGTATCAATTGAGCGAGCTTATTCTCTACTTGCAATACTTCACTGCCAACTTCAGTCCATTTATCTGGATTATGAGTAACATTTTTCCATGTTATCAATTCGCCTTGAGTTTGTTTGTTCCCGTATTCTGCACGATAAAACTCTAATTGTTCTTTCTGTGTATGAATTACTTGCAGAGCATCTTCAAAGTTAATCCCCCATGAAGAGGATACTTTATTTGCAGTTATTGGATGATCTTTAGCGACTTCAATAACAGGTATTGCTTTGACGATAAAATAACTTAAAAACAGAAAAATCACAGCAAACATAGGAGGAGCAACCTGAAAACCAACCTCAGTTGTTGATAATTCTTTTATTTGAGATGCTTTCCCTTGTTGTTCAGTATCCGCAAAAAACCCGCCAACCCAAAACATAATCATGATAACAAAGCCAAAGAATATCCAGCCATAAATCAAGTGATCTGCACCCGTTGCATATTCCATATCTGAATAATAGGCAATAGCAACTATGCCATAAGCTCTAAGGCCATTGGCGAGTATAGGCAGTGCAACAGCAAATAAGATAAAGAGCCATTGTTTATACGCTTTTTGGTAGGTTAAATACGCATACAAAGTTCCTACGGCTACTGAAGCAATTAAATAACGAATGCCTGAACAAGCAACCGCCACTTCAAACATACCGGTAGGGACTTGAATATATAATCCATCTCTGAATACAGGAATACCGTTAATTTTCAAAAAGGCGACTGTAAACCAAGCCGTAACATCTTGTAACCATGGTATTAAGTTCTCACCCATTGGTACGGAAAACAACAAAAACACTAACGGAAATTTATAATGCCAAGCAAGTTTGTCGCCTAGCATCAACCAGACTATAGCAATGAATGACACAACAGCAGATAACTGGCTTAAAACGCTAATATCTACGGCGTAAGAAAAAACCCCAACAAAAAGTGACCCCAAAAGAAACGGTAAAGCGAACCAACTTTGTTTAATTTTAGCTTGAAGCAATACTTCTTTATCTCGCCAAAATAACCACAAGCTAATAGGGAATATAAAATAACCATGAGCGAAGGTATCAGAACGTGACCATATTGACTCCATCGCCAACAATGCATCTTGGTATAACACTCCCCATGTTAGTAATAATAGGCTAGCTATAATAAGAAAACGCTTGTCGGTAACTGTGCTCCCTTCTTGCATTAACTTGTCTCCTGCTTTACTGAGAAATATTGTGCTAAAGGTTTCAACGTTTGTTGCCATGTAAAATGTTCAATAATCCACTTTCTATTATCGAGTGATTTTTCTTGATTTAAACCTAAGAAATCTAGGCAAGCCTGAGCAAATTCTTTTTCATTATCAGTGATAATAACGCCCTCACTTTCATGTGCATTAATCCCCTCCATTGCCATGGTTGATACAATCACTGGACGATTTAGCGACATAGCCTCAAGCACTTTATTTTGAATGCCTCGAGCTATTTGTAATGGCGCAACAACACATTGAGCTTTAGCGATAAATGGTCTAATGTCATGTACTCGACCGGTCACCATAATACCTTTTTGTTTTGCTAGCGCTTGTATTTCACTACTAGGGTTTCCACCAACAATAGCAAACTGAGCTTGTTCATTTTTTTGTAAAATCAGCGGCCAAACCTTTTTAACAAACCAAATAACGGCATCAACATTCGCCCAGTAGTCCATCGCCCCGGTAAAAACAATAAACGGCTCTTTAGGTAATAAAGGCTCATTAGTAAAGGCTTTTTCAGGATCAAAAAAATCGACATCAACACCGTTTAGTAAGCCATGAATTTTATCTTGTTGAGCTACGGGTTGGCGGCTTGAAAAAAGTGCGGCTTCATCAGGAGAAACAAATAAGCTGTGATCAAACTCTGCACAAATAGTATTTTCATATTGAGCAAGTAATTGATATTCTCGATTAAAAACCCACTCTGCAATACCTGATTTCTTATCTGCGTATTGTCGCCATTTATCTGAATCAACATCGACAAAGTCTATCACTCGCTCACAATCAGCTAATTGAGTAAACTGGCCCGACTCAACATATTGCGCCATTGACGATGAATAGATAAATATTTTCTTTATTTGATGTTGTGAACTGATACGGCTAACCCATTGAGACATACGCTTATCAAAATAATAAGGGAGTGTAATGGGTTTACCTGTTAAAAAAGCACGTAAACCTTTTATTTTAGCTAACGTTTTATGTTGGTCTAAATAAAATAAGGACGTGCAATGTTGCGCTAAGGTTTCAACATATTGCTTATCAAAAGGGTCATCAATAAAACATCCCAAGTACACGTCATATTGCTCATTAAGCTTTTTTAAAATATTAAATGAGCGAATTTTATCCCCTTTATTTGGCGGAAAAGGAATACGATGACATAGAAATAATAACGGTTCTTTTTTCATACTTAGCAGAGGCATTTTCTATCCTAAATACTTAGATAAAAAAGGCCCTAAGAACTGACTTATGCGCAATGGTAACTTCTGCCACATGCGAATAAAGTATTTATACTTAGGATTATTTGGGCTTAGATTTGGTAACGATTCTGCTTTGACTAAGTGATAGTAATAAAAAAGAGGCTGTGGCTCCATCCCCCAGTTTTTCTTATATTTATAAGGGCCACTATCATTTTTACTACGACCAAAATCAAACCATGTATAACCTTTTTCATTTGCATGGCATAGCACTTGATAATACATAAAGTCAGCACTTTTTAAATAGCGGGCATCATCATTGCCACCACCATAGTAAGGCAACACCTGATCATTATAATAAAAATTCATCACCGCACTTGATGGCTTGTTATCTTTACCTGCAATAATAGTAATATCAATATCACCAGCAAAAACGTCCATTAAATTTTTAAAGTAACTTTTGCAAAAAATAGGAGTACCAAGGTTTCTATAGCTTGTTGACAATAAATGATAAAAATCGTCTAAGGAGGATTTGTCTTGAGTAATCTCACATGTCAGTTCATTTTTCAATGAGTGCCTAACAACAGCTCTTTGTTTTTTGCGGATGTTTTTTAAAATATCTTCAGGTGTATTCGCAATTTCACACCCAAAGGTACTATGGGCTTGTTTAAGCAACAATGAAGAGTTTTGCTGCGTTTTGTATCGTAACTCTAAATAATCAACATTAAGTTGTTCCGCAAGTTCACAGGCTTTTTGTTCGAGAGCTCTTAATACTTCATCGTCTTTGGCTATCGCCCCACCATAAACACAAAAAGGTGTTGATATAAGCGCATGGCCAAAAAGTGCACTCTTGACTTCAACAAGAGGTAAAATACCAGTAATTTCATCTTGCTGTTTTGAATATAAATAATAACAGTCGTGATTAAATGTTTTTTCAATAACGGTTTTCCAACCACTTAAATGAAAAAAACTACCATGACCGTGCTCTTTAACAAAGCGATCCCATTGGTGGTTTTTTTCAGCTGATAACGTATTTATATTACACTGATTATTCAAGTTTCCATTCTCTACTAGTGATTGTTGCGTGTTGTTATTGCGCTATTTTTTGGCTAAATAAACATTTCTCATGGTATCCCACTGATAATCCTTCAGCAGATTAACGACTTTTGCTTCCATTTTAGAGAGGTTTAAATAATGCCTTAATTTTGATTTTATTGTTGCCCCCTCAATACGTGGTTGATGAGGGTCTATTTCCCAAGGGTGAAAATAAAAACTATAGGGCTGTTGTTCTGTTTTCAAAAAGTTATCAATTCGCTTTTTCGACAACCAATAAGGATAAAGACGGAAATAGCCACCGCCACCTATACCAATATTCTTATCATTTTTTCGTACCGTAGGAATAGGGATTTCTATAATCCCCTCGGGCCTTGTATAACAAAAACGAGGCCATTTGGGTACGCCATATAAATCATGTTCTATAGGGTAAGTACTTGAGCTGTATTCAAAACCTAACTCTAGCAACACATCGTATGCCCAAGTGTTGTCATCATTAATAGAAAAACTAGGCGCTCTGTACCCTGTTACAACTTGCCCTGATGCATCTTCAAGTAACTGCTTACTTAACTCAACATCTTGTTTGAATTGAGCACGATCCATATGACTAACTCGTTGATGTGCATAACCATGGCTTGCTAATTCATGCCCTTGCTCAACTATTGCCTTTATTAAATTAGGACAACGCTCAGCCACCCAACCTAAGGTAAAAAAAGTTCCTTTGGCATTGAATTGTTCAAAAAGTTCTAGCAACCGATAGACATTTGACTCTACACGTAACTCTAAACTTGCCCAATCAGATTTATCTATGTTGTTTTCAAACGCAGAAACATGGAAGTAATCTTCGACATCAACGGTCATTACCTGCTTGTTAGGCATATTATCTAACTGCACCATTTTAGCGCCCTTTACCAAACAACACGACTTCAACCGTTCTTATTAAAATAAGCAAATCGAGTAAAAAGCTACGATGTTTAATATAATAAAGGTCATATTTTAACTTTTCTAAAGAGTCTTTTTCTGTAGCACCATAAGGGTATTTAAGTTGTGCCCAACCTGTTAGCCCTGGCTTAACGTTATGACGTTCATTGTAATAAGGTAAGCTATCAATTAGCTTATTTACAAACTCAGGACGTTCTGGGCGTGGCCCAACAAACCCCATATCTCCTCGCAAAACATTATAAATTTGAGGTAATTCATCAATACGATATTTGCGTAAGTAATGCCCTACCTTAGTGATACGATTGTCATTTTCACTAGCCATTTGAGCACCATTTTTTTCAGCATCTAATCGCATACTTCGAAATTTAATAATATTAAAGGAGTCACCATCAAGCCCTACCCGTTCTTGCTTATAAAACACAGGGGCATTAAAGCCCTCTGTAAATTTAATACATAAAACCGCTATCAACATAATAGGCCAAGTTAATAGCAACAAGAACAAAGCCATAAAGGCATTAAAAAGCCAATCTAATGTATTACGTAAATGGTTGTTAGAAGCAAATCCATTAGAATATATCACCCAACTCGGGTATATTAAATTAACAGCTATTTGCCCTGTTTCACGCTCAATAAAATCTAAAATATCTGTTATTTCAATACCACGAATTTTGCACGCAAACAGTTCATCAACAGGCAGAGTATTTCGTCTTTCATCATTAGCGACCACTATTTCATCTATTTCTTGTTCTAGCGCGTAATTTACTAGAGAAGTCTCTAGTTTAATTTTGGTTTCTTCTTTAATACCATCTTCTGAGTCACCATCCATCACCACAAAACCATGAATGGTGAAATCTTGCCTATCAACATCACGACGCATTCTACGCTCAATAATTGCAGCACGATTACCTGCACCTAAAACCAATACATTTGCTTTATTTAAGCCAAAAAAATTAACTTTAATTGTGATATAACGAAAGAGGCTAACAAACACCATACTCAATACTGATGCAATAGCCAGCACTTCAATAGGTAGAACATAAGGACCATAAAAGGGGTTAATAATGGTGGTACAGAAAAAAGCAATGGCAACGCACATTAATAAGCGTCGAAACACACCTCGATAGTTTTCTCTTAATTTAGAGTTATAAAGACCAAGCGCGAGTGATGATAATTGATTAAACAGGGCAAAAATAATACCGTACAAAAGCAAGAAGCTATTGGGTACTTCTTGGGCACCGGTTACATTAAAAACATTATTAACATAAACAGCCAAAAAAAGAGCACATATAAACAATACTTGCTCTATCAAGATGAGTGACTTACTACCCGCTGATAAATCCCTAAACTTAGAACTAGACATGGATGGCTAGAATCCTTACATAATATTCCATAAAGTCAATCAGTTAACTTGATACACATCAAGACTCATCACTAAAAGTGAGGCAATTCTAACAAAATTGTCACTAATGTTAACGATTAATTTACACTTGTGAATTTTAAATTTGTTAAAAACATCAAAAATGCAATACAATTATATCCTGAATAAAAATTATTTTTACGTAATGAAGGTGATAAACCATGGATATACGTTTTACCGAAGTACTTAAAGTACTCATTTTTACTGCTTGTACTTACTTTCTATCAGGCTGTAGTTCTAACAATACTTTGCCATCAGCAACATTACACCCATCAAATGCCGTTGATATAAACTCATATAAATATCTCATTGGCGCAGGTGATGTATTAAACATTTTTGTTTGGCGAAACCCTGAAGTATCAGGATCTTTTGTTGTTAGACCTGATGGCATGATTACAACTTCGCTTGTTGAAGATATTCCTGTTGCAGGCAAAACGCCAACAGAGTTAGCTCGTTCAATAGAAGAAATCCTAGCAACCTACCTCAGAGACCCAGTTGTAACTGTTACTGTTAATAATTTTGTTGGCCCATTTAGCGA
This sequence comes from Colwellia sp. RSH04, assembly GCF_003545765.1. GTDB lineage: Bacteria > Pseudomonadota > Gammaproteobacteria > Enterobacterales > Alteromonadaceae > Colwellia. The sequence continues at coordinate 289,630 of NZ_QXIO01000004.1, forward strand.
GCAAATAAGAGTTATTGGTGAAGCCGCACAACCTCAAGCTATTAACTATACCCAGCATATGACCTTGCTTGATGTCATGATCAAAGTTGGTGGCTTAACAGAGTTTGCCGATGGTGATGATGCGGTATTAATTCGTATTGAAAATGGAAAACAAACTCAATATGAAATATCAATTGATGAGCTATTAAAAGAAGGTGATATCACTGCTAACGTAGACATGTTTCCTGGCGATATTATTATAATTCCAGAAGCATGGTTTTAATTAATTATTACTCACAGAATCAAGGGAAGCGGTAACATCTTCACGATACCGTCAACAAGTTAAAGGATTTAAAGGTTAGGAATGCAAGAAATACTCGAAGAAATTATCGACTACCTAAAAGGAATTTGGCTTAAACGTCGATATATTATTATAGCAACATGGCTTATTTGCCCTTTAGGTTGGTATTTTGTTGCTAAAATGCCTAATGTTTATCAGTCTGAAGCAAGAGTGTATGTTGATACTCAATCGCTTTTAAGGCCTCTACTTAAAGGTATCACTGTAGAAAACAATCCTAACACCCAAATTCGATTAATGATCAAAACGCTTTTGAGCCGTCCAAATCTAGAGCGCATATCAAGAATGACAGACTTAGATGTTCAAGCAACAACATCTGAAGAGTACGAAGCCATCCTCAATGGATTGAAAAAAAAGCTGAAAATATCTAAGGGCGGAAGAGAAAATATTTATACTCTATCTATTGAGGACAGAGATCCAAATATTGCTAAAAATATTGTTCAATCAGCATTAACCGTATTTATCGAAAATACTTTAGGTGAAACGCGAAATGATTCTGATAGCGCACAAAAATTCTTAAACGCTCAAATTAAAGATTATGAATTACGTTTATCTGCAGCTGAAGCAAGATTAACCAGCTTCAAACAAAAATACAGTGGTATTTTACCTAATCAATCTGGCGGCTATTACAACAAACTTAATTCGAGTAAGGAAAAGTTAAAAGCCATTGAACTTGAAATTCTTGAAAACAAAACTCGTCTAGAATCAGCAAAGCAACAATTATCACAATCAATCTCTGCAACAGCGCAATCGAGCAGTGATAACAAAATAAAAAGTGATAATGCAATACAAACAACCTTTGATGAAAGAATTAATGAACTAGAAGCCCAGCTTGACATGCTGAAATTGCGCTACACAGACAAGCACCCTGACGTAAGAGAAGTTACTCGTCGTCTCGAATTACTAAAAGAACAACGTACTGATGAGATTGAAAAGTACTTAGCACAAGATACGACAAACCCTAATAACTTAAAGCGTTTGAATGCAAACCCAGTTATTCAAGAGGTTCAAATTCAAGTTAATCAGTTAGAGAATCATATTGCCTCACTTAATGTCAGAGCAGATGATTATCGTCAACGTGTTATTGAATTAGAAAGCAAAATACATACTCTACCCGAAATTGAAGCAGAGTTGGTTGCATTAAACCGTGGCTATAACATCACTAAAGGTAAATACGAAGAGCTTTTATCAAGAAAGGAAACAGCTCAACTAGCCCAGCAAGCAGATGAAACAACAGATAAAATTCAATTTAGAGTGATTGATCCCCCTAGAGCAGCAAATAAACCTTCTGGACCTCCTCGTTATATTTTCTTTGCCATAGTCACTATTTTCGGCGCAGGTGTTGGTATTGCTCTTTCATTAGTCATGAGCCAAATTACCCCGCTGGCTACATCAACATCGCAATTAACCAAAATAACAGGGGTTCCTATCTTTGGAGTAGTGTCTGCAAATGAAAACTTAGGTTTACAAAAGTGGCACCGCAAGAAAACATTGATATTTATTGGCTCAAATTTACTGTTGCTTGCCTTATTATGTGGCTTTATAAGTTACTTTTTATTCCCAGACATTATTCAAGCCCCATTAAAAAGGATTTTTTAAGTCATGAGTACCATTGAAAAAGCCTTGGCTAAACAAAAACTCGCTGAGCAAACCGTTGATAAAGTACAAGAGGTTATTAAACCGACCAACTTAATTAACGATATTCCAGAAAGTACGGCGAGCTTAAATAAAGAAATTATTAGTTTAAATGGTAAAAGGTTAAATGAACGCGGTTTTATTTATAGCCCCGATAGTACACATCATATTCAAGAAGAATTTCGTCATATAAAACGAAAGTTATTAAACAATGCTTTTGGTTTAGCTTCAAAAACATTAACCAACAGCAATTTGATTATGGTGACAAGTTCAAAGCCTAATGAAGGTAAAACTTATGTTGCAATTAATTTAGCGTTAAGTATTGCTCTTGAACAAGATAAAACCGTGCTTTTGGTTGATGCCGACGTATTAAGGCCTAGTCTTCACAGAGAGCTAGAATTTGAAAGTAAAAAAGGCTTATTAGAATATTTGCTTGCAGAAGCCCCTTCAATATCAGACATTATTTACAGCACTAACATTGATAATTTAAAGTTAATTCCTGCTGGTAAACCACACCATTTGACCAATGAATTACTTGCTAGCGAGCGTATGGAAAAATTAGCAAGGGAATTAGCTAGTCGTTACCCTGATCGGATCGTGATATTTGACTGCCCACCAATACTAGGAGTCACAGAAACACCCGTTCTTTCAGATCTTGTAGGGCAAGCGGTAGTGGTAGTAGAAGAGTCTAAAACAAAAACTGATGATGTAAAAAGAGCTGTATCGCAACTCAATGAAGACATGGCCATTGGTCTTGTCATGAATAAGACGATTAGATCTAAAAAGGATGTCTATGGCTATTACGGTTATGGCTACGGTAAAAAGCACCAATAAAATAATACCGACTAGCGCGTTAATATGCTTTTTGTTAACACCTGCTCCCATTTGGGCAGGTGAATGGACTTTTGAGCCAAATATAGGCTTAACAGAAACATATACTAATAACGTTGAATTATCGCCTAATAGCAAGCAATCAAGTTTAGTAAGCCAAGCTTTTATTGGCTTAAATACTGATTATAAATCAAAGTATTTTGACTTTGCATTCAAAGGAACAGAAACCTATGCAGCGTTTAGTCATGACAGTGACATTAACGATGACTTTCAAGAGGCTCAAGTTGATAGCCGGCTTTTTATCGGCGACACTGGCTTACAAATAATAGCCTCTTCTTCTATTGAAAATATAAGCAAAAATGACACTGACAATAGCTTGGCCGATCTAGTCTCTGGCGATACTATTCAGCAGCAACGACATAATGCTGGCTTAGAGTATAATGTCTTTAATACTGACTTTTCTATCACCTCATCTATTACTTATAATATTACTAACACTGAAGATAATATTGGTGAATACGAAGGTTACTCTTTTGATTTAATAACCAAAAATGGTAGAAGTGCGCGTAATGTTTTTTGGCAAGTAGATGCCGAGTTTGATCAAAGAGAAAATAAAGATTTTAATGGTAAAAGTTACTCGATTGAAGCTAAAGTAGGCGCAATTACTTCCTATCGTATTAATCCTTTTATTCGAGCCTATGATGAAGACTTAACAGGTAATATACTGGGCGCGAACAGCAACAATAGCACTCCTTCAATTGGCCCTGGTATTCGGTGGTTACCCACGGATCATTTCTTTATCGATATCGCCTATAATTTTGTCGATGAAAATATCTCTAATTCTGATGACTATGTCTCGACCAGTATAAACTGGAAGCCCTCTGCCCGAACATTTCTCAGTGCTGGTTACAGCCAACGATTTTATGGTGACTCCTATGACTTCAGTTTTTCCCATAAAAATAAACGCCTAACCAACAGAATAACCTATGTAGAAAGTCTTGAAGCCTTTGATAGAAATACCTTTATTGAAACTGATTTAGGGGTATTTTTATGCCCAAGTAGTGATATTGAACTATCCAGCCCTGCTGATTGCTTTGTTACCAATACACCTAATATTCCAGACAGCTATACCTATACGACTTTTACTAGCCTTACTCCTGTGGAGAATAATGAATTTACACTCAATAAAAGGTTAGGCTGGAAGTCAATCTTAGCCTTATCTAGAACTACCTTTACTTTTGACATATCAACTAGAGATAGGGAACCATTAAGCTCTGGTGTTGTAGACAGTTACCTTAATATTTCCTTTGATATTAGTAGAAAGTTTAGCCCTATAAGTACAATAAACTTCAAAACTCGTTATAGCGAAAATATTTATAACAAAAACAATCCTGATGGTGCTGGTCAAAAAGATAAATATAAAGTTTTAACAGCGACTTATAACAGAGAGTTAGCGGATTCAATTTCAAGTTTTATCTCTATACAATTACTAGACAGAGAATCAACCCGAGTTGATCGGAATTATCAAGAAGCGAGAGCTTCACTAAATATAACAAAAGATTTTTAACATGTATGAAAGCTACTATGGATTTAGTGAACGACCGTTTCAACTAAGCCCAGATCCTCGTTTTTTCTTCGCCACAAGCCATCACCAACGAGCACTGTCATATTTACAGTATGGCTTAGACCAAGGTGAAGGGTTTATTGTTATAACTGGCCCTATAGGTACAGGTAAAACAACTATTGCACGTAACCTACTTGCCAATATTGCTGATGAAAATATTGTTGCAGCTCAACTTGTTACAACTAAGCTTTCACCCGATGAGTTGCTTGAACTTGTTGCAGCAGAGTTTAAAATTACCACTGACAGCAATAACAAAGCCGATATTTTACAAAATATTGAGCAGTTTTTAATACAGTTAAATAAGCAAGGAAAAAGGGCGCTTTTACTAGTCGACGAGGCGCAAAATTTGCCTTCAGAAACCGTCGAAGAACTTCGTATGTTATCTAATTTCCAACTAGATAATAAACCGTTAATTCAGAGTTTCTTGCTCGGTCAGGAAGAGTTGAAAGACATTATCTCTGCACCCGATATGGAGCAATTTAGACAACGAATTATTGCATCAGCTCATTTAAAACCGCTAAACGTTGATGAAGTAAAAAGTTACATTAATCACCGCTTAAAGCAAGCAAACTGTAATAAAGAGGCATTATTTTCAGATGATGCATTTCAGCTTATTTTCGAAAAAACACTAGGTGTTCCCAGAAAAATTAATATTTTCGTTGACCGATTATTACTTTTCGGTTTTTTAGAAGAGCTCGACGTTATTACTAATGATGCCATTAATGAAGTGGCCACAGAAATGTCTGTTGAATTAACTGGTTCCTTAGATGGCAAAGAATTAACTAATGAACAAAAAGCGCAACCGTTAATCGTAAACTCAACTGAAAATGTTGAGAATATTAAAAATGTGTTAAGGGAAGTTGAAGAAATACTTGAAACGACCATTCAACAAAAAGTAAAAATGACTCGGTATATTGATAAATTATTGAAACAAAAAAATCGACAATATGCTGAATTGCAAATTGAAGAAAGTGAAAAGAAAACGAAATAAATAAAAAAACCTGAATTATCAGGTTTTTTTTTAACTAACGTTTATTATCTATTGGAGTAATTAGGGCGTGTTGACCGCAATTTCATATTTTTCAATTAATGAATAAAGGGTAGGGCGAGTAATACCAAGTAGTTCAGCTGTTTTAGACATATTACCTTCTGCAAGAGCGTGAGCCTTTTGTATTGCTACCGTTTCAGCTTGCTCTCTCACAGTGCGTAAATTTAATGATAACTCATATTGAGCATCTTCTTGTTCAAAAAAACCTAAATCAAAAGCAGTTACTTGTGAGCCAGTGCTCATAATTACTGAAGATTTGACTTTATTTTGTAATTCTCGAATATTACCTGGCCAGCGATGATTTTTTATCGCCTGCATTGCATCATTAGCAAAAGATTTAATATTACGCTTATATTCTGTCGCGTATTGCTTCAAAAAGAAGTTTGCCAATATGAGTACGTCTTCTTCTCTTTCTCTTAATGGTGGGATATTTAGAGTAATTTCAGTAATACGATAAAATAAATCTTCTCTAAACTCTTTATTCGCTACCATATCTTCTAAATTTTGATTGGTTGCACAGATAACTCGCACATCAACCGGTATTTCTTTACGGCCACCTAATCGTTCAATGACTTTTTCTTGAAGAAAACGTAATAATTTCGCTTGAAGGTTATAGGGCATATCACCAATTTCATCTAAAAATAGTGTTCCGCCTTGTGCACATTCTATTTTACCTAATGTCGTTCGGTGTGCGCCAGTAAATGCCCCTTTTTCAAAACCAAATAATTCACTTTCAAGTAAGTTTTCTGGAATTGAAGCACAGTTAATGGCAATAAATGGCTTTTTACTTCGATTACTTACTTGGTGAATTGCTTTAGCAGTCACTTCTTTACCTGTACCACTTTCTCCCAGTAGCATTGCGGTAATCTCTGTAGGTGCAATACGCTGTACCATCAGCCTTAAACGGTCTATACCTTCGCTACTGCCAATAATGCCGGTATCAGAGCCCATTACCGCTTTTAATGATCGGTTATCATTTTCAATAGTCGCTAAACTAAAAGCTCTTGAAACAATAACGTTAATAACATCAGAATCAACCGGTTTTTGATAGAAATCATAGGCACCCATTTCTATCGCCTTAAGAGCATTACTTCGATCATCATTACCGGTAATAACTATTACTTTAGTGTGTGGTGCTATCGCTAATATTTCTTTAAGTGCCAATAAGCCTTCACTCGCATTGGCAGCATCTGGTGGTAGTCCTAAATCTAGCGTAACAACTTTAGGTTCATGACGTCTAACAGCTGCGATAGCACTTTCTCGTGTATCGGCAAAAACGGTATCGTAGTCTGCTAGGCTCCATTTAAGTTGTTTCTGAACACCTAAATCATCGTCAACAATAAGTAACTTTTCCATTGTTCTTTGCATTTCCTTTAATTTAAATCTTAACTAGAGAGTGTTCGTTTCGACAGGGGATAGTTATCTCAAAAAGACTTCCCTCATTCTCAAAACTATTTACTTTTATCGTACCACCAACACTTTCAATAAACTGCTTTGCTTCATAAACACCAATACCCATACCAGCATTACCTTTTGTGGTGTCAAAAGGCTTAAATAAGCGCTGTTTAATGAATTCTTCTGTCATACCACTGCCATTGTCTTGAATAACAATAACAAGGCTGTTATTTACTTCTGTGCTGCTAATTTTAACCCAACCTTGATCATTTGTCGCTTCTTGCGCATTTTGCAGTAAATGATTGAGAACAGAAGCAAAAGTTTCTCTCTCTATCATTAAGCTTACTTCACTCTCGATTATAACTTGTATTGTGGGTAATTGAATATTGCGTTGAGCAACTACCTGCTTTATCACTTCACTTACATTAATAGATTCTTCTTTAGATTCTAGCACTTGTTTATTGCGTAATTGATCGAGCACTTTATCAAGACGAGATGTTGCTGACTCGATGGTTTCAAATACATCATCGATAAATGCAGGGTTATCTCTATGTCGCTTAGCGTTACTGCTTATTAACCCTAACTGTGCTTGAACATTCTTTAAATCGTGAATTAAAAAAGCAGACATACGGTGAAACGCTTCAAACTGCTTTGATTCTGCTAAACTTTCATTTGCTTCATTTAAAGATACATAGTTGCTAAGCTGTTTCGAAAGAGCAAACAATAAATCTCTATCTTCCCAATTCAATAAACCTTGTTCCGCTGGCAGTGCTAACAAGAAAAAGCCGTACAATGTTTTTCCTGTAAAAATAGGCACAATAATATCGATATGTTGTGTGCGGCAAAATTCCACATCTAACGTCAATTCGGGATAACTCTGTTCAATACTAGCAAACTCTCTTACATCAATTATCCAGCCTTGTTGCTGACAAAAGATATCGACACCTGTTAACTCTGTCAGGTGGCCTTTATCAATAGGTAAATTTTGTTGATACATGCATTGGTAATTGCCTTCAGATTGCTTTTTAATTAGTGCTGCTTTTTTAATATTTAATGAAGAACAAATAATATGTGTTGCCGTATGATAATGATCATCGGGCGTGCCAATTTCTAGTTTTTCTATCGACTTTAACCATTCAATTCGGTAATCATATTTATTAGCAAAAAAATGTTTGGTAATAAAAACTTTAACTTCTCGGCGTAACTTCTCCGTCATTAATAGGGCAGCTAAAACAGTACCTCCTAAAATAACAAACGCAATACTGATGACATCGCCCCAGGCACCACCAAAATAGTTTATGAGATATCCTGCAACAGCAAGCAGTAATAAATACAAACCAGAAATAAGTAGCATTGAGCTATAAAAAACCACCTCTCTAGAGACAAAAACATTAACCGACCAATCTTTAATGCGACGTGTACTAATTAAAATCAACGGCATTGCTATGGTGGCAATATACCCTCGAGCATACCAATATGAGAAGTCTAATTGATTAACCATCGCGGCTTGCGCAAATAAAACAAAATCAAAAACAGTAATAATGCCAAGACCTATAATCAATGACCACAACGCCCATTTAGCCTTTACATCTGCATTTCGATACAGTTGCTCCAACAGCACTAAAAGCCATAAATTAAGTAGTAAGAATAATGAGAATAAATATTTTCCACCGTTGCTGGCAATAAAAGTCATTAACCAGCATGCAATAGAGAGCGATATCGAAACAATTAAGTATTTTTGAATATGATGATCGGCAAATAGTTTTCTAACGGTCGAAATATTATTTTGTGTACAGATAATTAAAACAGACCACGTCATCACTTTAAATGTTTCTAAGCTAAGAACAACCATTAGTGAAAAACCTTGCTTTGACTGAAGAGCAGCAGTGAGTGACGAGGCAAATAACAGAGTGCTTGATATAAAAAGTAACTTTCCCGTTAATGTGTGATTACGGGCGGCGAGTATTAATAAAATAAAAATAAAGTAGGCAAAGGCTGATATTAAAAAACCTGTCGAACCAATGACTTCCATTGTTATTTATCCTAGGGCGAGTTGAACTTTATTGAAGGTAATTTGTACTCTAAAGTTCTAATACTATATTTCAGACATTATACTTAAGCCATAATGTTTTACGAGTAACATTAACAAATATTCGACAAGTTATGTTGATTTTTTAGTAAATAACTCCGTTAGTATTGGTACTAACAAAAAACTAGATAAGGCAGAAACACATAAGCCAGAAATTAGCACAACACCTAATGGTTGCCATAACGCACCGCCAAATAATGTCAGGGGAATTAACCCGCCAATGGTGGTCAATGTTGTGAGTAGAATAGGCGTAAAGCGATGACTACTTGCTTGTAAAATTGCTGACGATTTATCGAGACCTTGCTGCATGTTTGCATTAGCCGAATCAATCAAAATAATGGCATTGTTTACCACAATACCAAATAAACTAATTAAACCCACAAATGCCATCATCGAAAAAGATAAACCCGTTAAATAAAGCCCGATAACAGAACCCGCCATAGCAAAAGGGATAGAGCTAAAAATAATCATCGGTTGTAATATTGAACTAAACTGCAGCACTAACACCGCAAATATACCAATAGCGGTTATTAACATAATCTTGGTTAACCCTGCAAAAGAGTCTTGTCTTGATTCTTCTTCCCCACCTAAAGAAAAATACATACCTTCAGGTAAACCATATTCTTTCAAATAAGACACTAAATGTTGAGTGACTTCGCTAATAGCATAACCTTGTTCAACATCTGCAGAGACTTTAGCCATACGAAGTTTTTGATAATGGAAAAAGTCAGTATCACCTTTTTTTAAGGTTATATTCGCCACGTGTGTTAGTGGAATTGAATCCCCTAATTTATTGAGTATTTCAATCGCAGATAACCCTTCAACACTCGGATTTTTTTTTCGCACCACAATAGAATAATCTTCACCATTATCATCATTATAAATACCTACATGTGTACCTGAGAGCAGCGTTTTAATGGTGTTGTCTAGCAAGTGAATATCTAAATGGCTACGAGCCGCTTTTTCATAATCGATGTCTAATGTTAACTCTGTGTTGGCTAATCCTATAGGGTTATCAATATTAACCACCCCTTGAGTTGCTTTCATTTTAGCGGCTAAATCATTCGCGACACGTTCAAGATCATCGAGAGATTCGCTCATTAACCGAATCGCAATAGGTTGGTCAGTCACCGGACCTTGAGTAAACTCTTTAACAGTGATCTTTGCTTGAGGCCAAAGAGAAAAATCTTTACGAAGGGATTTAACCAACTGGCTTACTTGATTAGCTTTGTATTCTTTGAGTATAACTAACGCTTGCCCTAAATGTGCCATACCGCGTTTAGGTATTTCATTATAATAAATTCGAGGGTTAGAGTTTCCAACATTCAATGCAACTTCTGCAACCAGTTCATAAGTTTTTAAATGTCGACTTACTTGCTGCATAACTTTATCAGTAAAAACTAAAGAAGAATTAGCTGGCGTAGCGACATCTACTAAAATCATAGGCTTTTCTGCTTTGGGAAATAAACTAACGCCTACTTGTTGAAATAGCGACAGCATGGCAACTAAAGCCATTATTGATATAACAATGAACATGAAACGAAAGCGCATCAATTTAGATAACACTCTGACATAAACGTTTTCAGCAAAAAAGTTCACAAAATGTTGTAAGGGTTTAAATGTAAATCCTTTATCAGAAGAGGGCACATCGCTAGAAAATAGTTTACTTGCCAGTAATGGCGTTACCGTAAGAGCAATAAGTAAAGAAGCTAACAAGACCAACACAACTGTGACAGGCATAGAGCGGATAAAGTCACCAGTACTACTAGAAAGCATTAGCATAGGCAAAAATGCCAACATAGTCGTTACAGTGCCACTAGAAACAGCCCAAGCGACTTTACTGGTTCCTTGAATAGAAGCTTGTTTACTATCTGTTGTTTTTACCTTTTCTCGATGAATACTCTCTGTAACTACAATAGCGTTATCTACTAACAAGCCTAAGGCGATAATTAATCCCACAATAGACATTTGTTGTAGACCATAACCCGCAAAGTCCAACCAACCTATTGCTACCAGAAACGACAAAGGAATCGCAATAATAACGACTAATGATTCTTTTAAACCAAGAAACAGTAATGCCATTATCCCGACAATGACTAAACCTTGTATCAAGTTATCAAAAAAACCATCCACTCTAACGGTGACACTATCACTTTGCTGAAATAACTTAGCTACCTTAATATCAGTGGTTAAGTTACTTTTAAAGTGTTCTATTTCCTGATTGATATTTGTCGTTAAATTAAAAATATTTGTTCGTTCGCGTTGCTCAACCGTAATAAAAATAACCGGTTTTTCATCATAATAAGCTAGATAACTTGGCAGTGAACTAGCAAAACTAACGTTAGCAACATCTTGTATACGAATAGTCCCCGTACTTTCGCCTTTATTTTGACTCGTTTTGATAACTGTATTGTTAATGTCTTCAAGTTGAGTAAAGTTGCCGCTCGCTTTTACATTGAATCGTCGACTACTTGCATCTACATAGCCAGGAGTAATATTTAATGCCCGCCCTGATAAGGTTTGATTAATATCGGTAACCGCTATTCCGTATTGCTTTAATAAATTTATATCAACATCAATCGCGACAATCTGTCTAGGGTAGCCCCATATTTCTGCTTTTCTAACACCCGATATTGTTTCAAGTCGCTTAGCCAAAAGTTCAGCATTAAGTTCCATTGTTTTATAGTCTGTTGGCTCAGTCCATAAAGCTAACTGCATAATAGCAACACTCGTAGGAGTCGCTTTTAATACTAATAAACTTTCTATACCACTAGGTAATGAGGGCTTAATGGTAGAAACAGCCTGCTTTACTTTGTTAAATGCCGCTTCAGCATCAGTACCGTAAAGAAACTCTATTGTGATCCTGACAGAGCCATTATGAATAACTGACTCAATCTTCTTAATACTTTCAATTTCACCAATTTCACGCTCCAGCGGATCAACCACCAGTGTTTCAACATCGTTTGGTGATGCACCAGGATAAACGATTTCAATAATAGTAATTGGCAAGTCAAATTGAGGATCTTCAGAACGAGGCATATTCACGTAAGATACAATGCCAATTAATAACAACAATAACGTTATTGTTAAGGTAAATTGCTTATTTGCTAGAGCGACTTGAGACAACTTCATGCTAATTGCTCTCTGCAAATGCTATTGGTTTAATGGTTAAACCTTGCCATCCTTGTGTAATTACATTTATTGCGGGGTCATTGGCGCTAGCCGCTAGAAAAATAAAGTCATTCGTTAGTTTTTCTATATAAAAAGATTTATGGTATATTTCTTCTGCTTTTTTTAATGCTATTAACGCTTTACCTTGTTTATTTACTTTATTTAATGCTGATACAGGAAGCATATAAACTAACTGTTCACTAGTACTGGTAATTAACACTTCGACTAAATTACCAACAGCCATTTCTTTCATGTTATTTATATCTGGTATTAAGACTTCAACAATAAACAAGTGACTTTGTGGATCAGCCATTGCTGGCATTTTGCTAATAACCCCTGTTATAAAGCCTTGAGCGCCCAAGTTAACCATTGCCCTTTGGTTTAACTTCACCGTAGCTATTTCTTTTGATGTTAACGCAAGCTTAACTATGAGATTATTTGAGCTAGCAGCCACAGTTAACGCTGTTTTTTGTGGTGATTGTAACTCACCTAGCTCACTGCTTCTGGTTAAAACAACACCATCAAATGGCGCAATTAATTGCGCTTTCTCTAAATGATAATAAGCAACTTTGTAGTCAGCTCTTAATGTTTCGACTTGAGTTTTAGCTATATCTAACTCTTTTTCTGAGCTCAATTTTTTTGATAACAGTGACTCTACCCTTTGAACTTCACGCTTAGCTTGCAGTAACCTTGCATAGGTTGCATTCTTTTGTTGATTCAACTCAGTGACATCTAAAGTTGCTAATACATCACCTTGTTTAAAATATTCACCCTCATCTATATTAATCGTACTTAAATAACCGCTACTTTTGAAAGAGAGTTTTAGCATACGCTTATATGCTACTTTACCCGTTTTTTGTAAGGTATTTTCCAGGAAGGTAGCTTCAATAACCGCAACCTGATAATCAGGCTCAGCGCCATTGACACTTAAAGGATTTATGAAGAGAGCAATACTAAAAAAATAGAAAAAAAGTCCCTTAATTCGACAGTAATCGTCTTTCATTTTTTAATAGCTTGATGGTTTTATTAACAATGTATTAATAACTTTAGGCATTTTTTTCTATAAAGTACATTTTTCATTCGCATAATAAGCGTTAAGTAATTATTTATTGAGAAAGTAACAGATGCCCTAGACAATATAAGTGATTAGCTATAGTATTTGCGCGATTTTGTTAACTTAAAACATCGATAAATTACATCAACAAAATATCAAATATCCACCCTTAGCTCAGCTGGATAGAGCGCGCCCCTCCGGAAGGGGAGATACCTTAGAAAGGGTATTGGGAAATAATGGATATTTAACAGACTTACTTTAGTTAATTAAAGCAAGTTTAGTTGGTAGTTGCTTACACCATAAGCATCGTAAATATTGACCACCCGTAGCTCAGCTGGATAGAGCGTACGCCTCCGGAGCGTAAGGCCACAGGTTCGACTCCTGTCGGGTGGGCCATCACCTTCTTTTAGTCCTCGGGACAATTTCGGGACACTCAGAATTTTTTGAGCGTCTCATTTGTTAAAACGAGGAAGCACAATGATTTATTTCATATCAAACTGGTACGTACCCGTTCATTTCGATCTTTGGGGGAACTTTGACAAGTTTTTCACCCAAGTTTTGAATCCATATATTTGCAATGATGTTTTGAGTCAGTTTTACATGCGAAAAGGAGAATGACATGGCGACTATAGCAAAACGCGAAAGTGGTAGATGGCAAGCTAAGATACGACGTAAAGGCTATCGTGCTCAAAGCAAGACTTTTACTACAAAGGCAGCGGCTCAGAAATGGATTAGAGAGATCGAAACTAAAATGGATCAATCTACGTTCAAATCTACTGAAGCCGCTGAAAAGCAAATGATGGATGACGCATTTGAGAATTACTTCATAGAAAAGTTAACAAAAAAGAAGTCAGCTAAAAATATCAGATATAAAATTAACCACCTTAAAAAAGTTTTTGCAGGGTTGTCGTTGCTTGATGTCAATATTCAGATAATTAGAGAATTCAAAGCTTACCGACTTGAGCAGGTAAAGGGAGATACCGTTAGAAAAGAGATGTCCCTCATTCAACGAATGTTTACCTATGCAATGAATGAATGGCAAATATATTTGCCCAACGGAAATCCAGTTTCACCAGTATCCTTCCCTGCAAAGGGTAAACAAAGAGATCGACGTTTTAACGAAGGAGAAGAAGAACGTCTATTGTCTCATGCCAAAAAGTACCAAGGAATCATTCATGATCTTATTGTATTAGCTGTTGAAGCCGGAATGCGTCGTGGTGAAATGGTGAATTCTCGCGATGAGAAAGAAATTGAAAAGCATGGATATGCTTGCATGTGTTGGGAAAACTTCAATGTAAATAACTCAACAATATTTCTGGAAGATACCAAAAATGGTGAAAGTCGTACCGTTCCATTGTCCTCAAGAGCAAAACAAATAATTCTCGAGCAACCTCGTAAGTTGCAAGGGCCAATATTTGAAATTCGCGGAGACTCAGTTGGCCAAGCATTTAGACGAGTAACTAAGCGTGCTGGCATTGAAAATTTGAGATTTCATGATCTTCGTCATGAAGCAACTAGCAGACTGTTTGAGAAGGGTTTACAAATGATGGAAGTTTCAGCTATCACAGGTCACAAGGATCTAGCAAGCCTGAAACGATACACTCACCTTCGACCTGAAGACTTGGCTAAAAAATTGGCCTAAACTAAAACATAATCAGCGCTCTAACACTCTAACACTCTAAAAAATTATCAAACATAGAGAGTTAGAGTCTTAGAGCGCCGTAAAAATTTAAGCTGCTTTCGTTTCAGATTTAGTTTTCTTCAACGACAACATTGTTCTAACCAGAGCATCCGCAATTTCATTAATAACATTTACACACACTGAATTACCAAATTGTTTGTATATTTGGCCTTGAGACACCGCATCTACGATAAATTCTTCTGGAAAACCTTGCAGCCTCGCACATTCTCGTGGTGTTAATTTTCTGGGACGCTTATTTAAATCAGATTGATCAAGTAAGATCTCTGAGCCGTCTTTGTAATACCTAGTACTGTAAAGTTCATTGTTTTTACATAGACCCTATCGAAGTATTGATTAAATTTGTCTCGCATAGCCACCTCAGCCTGCTTAGTGAAGATCTATTACAAACTGCAAACTTAATAAGTAAAAGACAATCTAAGTGAGACAATCACTTTAAGCATAGTGAACAATTGAGCAGGTATAGATAGGCTTTAACACACTAAAGCCTTTCTCCCACCTTCTTATGTTAATACTCTCGAAATCTATTTCTTCTAAAAAAGAAAACTGGCACACATAAATTCGATATATATTCATAGTGTATGACAACGAGGAAGAGATGATGAATTTATCCCACAAAGAAAACGACCAAAAAATGGTACCTAAAAAGCTGAGCCAAAAATATTCAAAAATCTGGACCATGAATTTGGTAGGGTTTTTTATGGATATAGATAAAAAGTTAAAAGGTAAGTCAAATGATAGTCGCCAAGAAATATTCTGGCTGTTGGCTTACCTAGATGACCCCCAAAATAATGCGTGGGTATCTTTTGCGAGAATTTGGCTCGATATCGGGTATAGAGATAATTTGTTGAAATTATTTTTCGCAAACGACCCTAGATCAGAAAAATTTGTCAACGAGCGAATTCAAGAGCTAATTACTCATCACTACTTTTTTACAAATCCACCTAGAAACCCCGATTCAAACTAGCGAAACGGTATTAAAACCCGTTAAAAAGGAGATAGGTAAATGACCAATAAGAATTCAGTTTCCGCTAGGTGCAGGTACTACAAATATCCAGCGGCTTTAGCTGTGCTTGATCATGCTGATGGAGGACGCCATGGTTTTACTAACTCTAATAACGTCCATTGGGAACATTCTGATAATAATTACTCCTACTATTTTCACGACGCTGATTCATGCACAGAAGCTTTAGAACTAATGATGCAAAAGCACAAGGAAGTCACAGGTAAAAAAGTCCGCATTGATAATAATGTACTGTTTGAACACGTATTGTGCTTCAGTGAAGAGCACTATTTATTTCTTGAAAAAAAAATACGGCGTAGAAAAAATAAAAGAAGCAATGAGCGTTCTATTAAAACGTTATTGCCAAGTAATTAAATCTGAATGGGGGTTCGAGCCGCTGGGCTTCGATTTTCACGTAGACGAAGGCAGGTACGAAAGTCCTATCATGAAAGAAAGTAACTCTTTCCAAAATTCATTTTATTGCGAAAACGAAAGCAAAATTGATGCTTTTAGCGATGGTTTATTTATTCGGAATATTCACTGCCATGTTCAATTCATAAATTTCGATTTTGTTAATAAAATAGCACCGCTTCGACACCTCATGTCGAAAGGTAAAAATGCTGTAGGAAAAACAAAACAGTTAAACCCCAATTTTGAAAAAATCCAAGATATTGCTTTTAGCACCTTTAAACGTCTAGGGTTCGAGCGAGGAGAGTCAAAAAATATTACAGGCCGTAAACACCTGAAAAAAGAGGAATTCGTAAAGCAAAATATCAGCAATCTTGAAGTAAAAGCTATTAAGCTAGCCCAACAAAATGACAGCTTAATTAAGGACTTTGAGATTAAGAAAAAAATGTTCGAAAGTGCTAGTTCGCAAGTCACATCGCTACAAAAAAGACTATGCTCTCTCAGGGAACAAATACGCGAACTAGATGCTTTGAAAAATGACATGCTGGAAGCAATTAATAACTGTTCTGAGCAAGCCCTAAAAGACATAGCAACAAGAACATTGGACTCCACGTCAGACATTTCTATAACTTGGAACAGACTCTAAAGCTCTATCTTTATAGGTTTACAATAGATGTAGAAAGCCATTTACCAAGCTCTAAACTGTTATGGTGTGATTACCAAGGGGAAACTGACGGTATAATTACCGAGCGACTTTGACGTAGTCACATTAATTGTAATAGCTCATATCTGATCTGATACTTTTCAATTTTGGATTTGACCGTAAGCGTCTGGGTAACTACGTCTAGCCTTGCTTGATATTCCAAGGTAGCAGGTATTCAAGGCTATCAGGCTTTTTAGCAAGCTCGTCAAGGCAGGTTTGCAAATAGCTGTCTACCAGCAAGCCATTAGCTCTGGCAGTTTCAATAAAGCTGTAGAGGATGGCACTCGCGGTTGCACCGCGAGCGGTGTTTGAGAACAACCAGTTTTTGCGCCCAATGACGAACGGTTTCACGGCCCGCTCTGCACGATTATTATCGATGTTAATACGGCCATCGCTGAGGTAGGTTTCGAGTTTATGCGCTTGATTGTGCCAGTAGGTAATGGCTTCACCTAGTTTGCTTTTGGGCGGTATCTTCTCTTTATTTTCCTTAACCCACTGGTGGATTTTATCTATCAGGGGGTTTGATTTTTCTTGTCTTGCCTGATATTTTTCAGCAACACTTTTTGTTTTTATATTCGCTTCGATACCATAGAGTTTGCCAATTAAGCTCAGTATCACATCGGCTTTGCCAGTCTTCGATTTACCTTGCGCTGTCTTAGCCTCAATAAATTTACGACGGGCATGTGCTATGCAGCCAGCCAATATCGCTGAGGTTTTTTCGTAAGCAATGTAGCCATCAACTTGTAAGTAATTGGTGTAGCCGTTAAGAAATGAGATAGGGCATTGTGCTGCGCGGCTGTTTTGGTAGTCAAACAAGACGATGTTTCGCATCTTATTGCTGCTAGGCTTATCCTCTCCACAGCAATAAATCCACATGTAGCTTGTCGACTTTTCTTCATTGATGACTTTTAACGGGGTTTCATCAGCATGAATAACGCCTTGCTTAAGCAAGTGCGTTTTTAATTCGTCATACAATGGCGCAAGTAGTTCACTGCAACGGATTAACCAATCCGACATGGTTTGACGACTTAAGCTGATACCATAATCGTTAAATATTTGCTCTTGTCGATACAGAGGTAAACCATACTGGTATTTGCCGGTGATAAGCTGACTAAGTAAGCTCGCCGTTGCGATCCCCTTAGGGATAGGGGCTGGCGGCATCGGTGCGATTTTTACTTGGGTAGTCGTTCCGCTTTGCTCACACTGCTGACAAGCATATTTGGGGCGTATCGTTTCAATGACTTTTATATGGGCGGGAACGAATTCTAGTTTTTCACTGCGTGTTTCGCCGATTTTATGTAACTTGCTGCGGCAACAACCACAGACTTGTTCATCAGTCGACAAGTCGATGGTTATCACTTTACGTGGTAATTCTTTAGGTAGCGGCTTGCGCTTAGGCTGGCGTTTAACGGGTGTTGCTGGCTTGTCATCAACTTCGACTAATAACGCTTTATCCGCTTCATCTAAGATTTCTTCAGCTTCGTTGAAGGTTTCACCTGCACCGGGTAACTTTTCTGAGCTTTTGCCAAATTGCTTGCGCTTAGCAAGTTCGTAACGCTCAATCAACTGATTGATTTGCTGGGCTTGCTCTGTAATGAGGTCATCTTTTTGCGCTAACTCTCTATCTTTTTCAGCCACGGCTTGCTGCAACTCAAGCAGCATTTGCTTGAGTTGTTCTGGGTCGTCAGGCAAGGAGTTAGCATCAATTTTCATGCCCTAAGTGTAACAAATTTTTTACTGGCTATCTGCTCTCAAGATCAAATGATATAAGACCTTGCGTACACGATCGTTGACCGTCAATGCGATCTAATTAGATCGCTGATTGGTAGTGTAATGGCTCATGGCCGATCACATCATAGCCTGAGAGTAACCAGGTTAATTGCTGCTCGGTTAACTCAAACGCTTCACTGGCTACTTTGCTCGGCCATTTGAATTTTTGTTTTTCAAGGCGCTTATACCACAACGCGAACCCTGTATTATCCCAATACAGAATTTTAAGTTTGTCTCTGGCTTTATTGCAAAAGACAAACAATGCACCTGTATATGCATCACGCTCAAGTTCATCTTCATCTTCGACAATTCCAACCAAGCCATTAATAGATTTACGAAAGTCGACAACATCACGGTGTAAAAAGACTTCAGGTGGTTCAACAAACATGTTCATCAGAGCAGCTCTCTTAGCACTTGGCCTAAGTAGCTTGCAGACGTTGTTCCTGGTAGTTTCACTGTTGCCTGACCTACGGCCAGTTCTATGGATGGTTGCTGGGCGACTAACTCGATTTGTTGTGTGACGTGAGCACGAACAAAGTTACCCGATGTCAGACCAAGCTTTTTACGAACCGCATAAAAGGTGGTGGTTGATAATTGATGTTCACGGCAAAAATCAGCAATGGTTAAGCCGCTCGTTTGTTGCGTTTCAATGATGGTTTGCCATTGTGCCTGGCTACGTGTGATTCTCATAAGTTACTCCAAATAATACTTGAAGTAACTTACCGAGAACTAAACCCGTTGTTTAGATGCACTTTGCCAGACGCTTACCTTACATTTGACCTAATCGGGGGGAAGATCAAAAAGAAATTGGAAAACAGCCTTGAGTCGATTTATGATTAAATTCGAAAACCGATTAAAAGATGTTATTTGTTATTTAAATTTAAACCTGGCAGTTACACAAAATGTATTTACATATTTCAGGGTCTGATCTTTGCTCTCATCACTAATGCTCTTATTTATTAATCATCCAACCAATAACTACCAACAAAACTCCTATGGCTACGCCAGTTATAATTTTACCAAAGAATGTTTCATACCATTCTTTTTCAGGTAGATTTGAATGAGTCGATTCCGTAACAGTTTCAGTAATATTAAGTCCATTAACTTCATTTCCGATGGAAGAATTATTCATTTCCAAATTTCCGCCTACATTAATTTCTAAATTTTGACCTTCTTCTTTGCTGGTTTTCTCAGAGTAATCTGAAAAATCTTTTTCCGACATTGGTTTACTATCTCCATCTGTTGCGGCTCTTTCTATAGCCATATGTTCAATCCAAGACTCTTTCCAAGGTTTATCAACCCACATCCTCGCTATGCTTCTAAGTGCGTTATAGCTTTCTTCACCAGGAATAGATTTTAGAGCTGAAAACAGTGAATTTCTGGCGTCTTGTGCATCATCTCTAGCAGTAGGGCTATATACCCCACCACCTGCTCTATCAATATCATCTTCCTCTCGAATATATTTATGCATCAAAACATACAAGGCATGTAGATTAGCTACATTCATATGCTTTTCTCGATTAGTTAGGGCGCCGAATCCCCTTTTATCGTTCAAACAATTTAGTGTATTAATCGCTAAGTCAGTGGCATCGTTATCAGGAAGCACTTCTAGTCTTCTTTCAAATAGTCGTATAGCCTCATTTGGCTCTGTTGCTATATACAACGCCCACCACATATATATCAATTTGGTTGCTGGCTCATTATTGAACTTGAATTTAGCAAGTTCTGTTAAGCGTGTATCACTTAAATTGGATAATGAAAGCAGCCATAAAGATTGCTTTTGCAATCTATATTTAGAGATAGTGTACTTTTCTAGTAGCTGATAAATAGGGGGAGCAATATCGTTATGTAAATAATCGCAACTACTTACCAATTTGTCTAAAATGAAACTTGCATTATCATTATCAGACGTGTCTTTAAAGCACCACTCTATACAAGCTAAATAGACTGAAAGAACTTCATCGGGATATTTTTCATAGACTTTAGACATCCATGAAGGGATATTATTTAGTTCACATAAAGATAGTCTAGTTGCGGAAGTGGCTTCTTTTGAACTTATTTCATCAACCCAGTTTGGGTTACTTTTATTCTCAATCTCTATCCCACATAACGCCATTATCGTTGCATAAGTGGTTGAGTTCCTTTCGCTTCCTTCTGAAATTAATATCTTGTCTTCAAAACATTTCCAATACTTCACCAAAAAGTTTGAAAATCTAGAGGCTATTTCTTCTCCAAATTCTTCAACTAATGGAGAACAGTCATCCACTAAATAGCTGTTATGATCGATTGAATGGTTTCTTAATCGATCATATAAATGTAGCTGAGCATTATTGATCTCACCTGTAGGAGCAAGTTTAAGAGTGTCTATATAGTTCAAATTCTCATTTAAATGTTCAACCCACTCTTTAGCATTCTTCTTTGACTTCTCTTCTTCCCTAGCTTGATCTTCTATGTACTTTTTCTGACGAGCCTCTTCCTCAATTTCCCAGTCTTCTTTCTTTGGATTTCTAAAGTTATCTAGTAACTCAACTGCCCCATCTAGGCGAACGGCCACAGAATAAAGCTTCTCTTCATCTGAAGATTTACGCCCTTCTTCTTTTACTATTTCCCAAGCAAGTGATAGTGCTACAAACCTATCGTCCATTAGCTCCTTAGAATCTACCCAGCCTAGTAAAGAATCTAAATCACTATATTTAAATCCCCAGAATTTGCCAAAACAACCAGCCTGAAACCACCTATTTAAAGGTCTTTCTCTACCTGTTTTTTCTTCTTCTTTCTTAAGCCTAGCTCTAGATATTCCTACCTCATACCAGAATAATGAATTGCTAAGCTCGTTCCATGATATTACAAGTTCACGAAGCTTGTCATTGAGCTTACCATCGCTATGGTAACTGTTTTTATCATAGGTACTTGCTTTGGAAAGAGAATCAAGAACTTGATTGCTTATATCACCCGATCTTTTGTGACGAATTATATTCACAAGTAATCTTTGTAGAACCCCCACTAACCACTCATATTTTTCAGAAATGTTACACCTGAACTTATTGATATATGGCTTTTCATCAACAAGTGGATGAATAAAGTTGAGAGCCTTTACAGAGTTTTCTAGATCTAATTCTTCTGCGAATCGTTCAATGTAGTAATTTATGTCACGGAAGCCTCGTTTCTTCGACATATCTAATGAAGTAATCGTTCTTAATAAAACTCCAAGTGGCAAAACATGACCAAGTTCAGACACAACTACAGAAAATAGCCTGTCACTTTCTCTTGGAACAGCATCTAGAACTTTAAGTGAGTGTGATGAAAAGAAATCAGGTTCAGAATTTGCCTTAATGATTCTAAGCACAAAAGTTAAAGAAACGGGATCGATTGAACTATCCAAGGACATTTCTAAAGCAATTTCTAAACACTCATTCATCGAGCTGGATTCGGCTATTTGAAGCAATATTTGCCTCAAGTCTTTATATGAATAGTATTCAGTTAATAAATGGCGAATCAAATTACCCATTTCTGGTGAGCTAAACCTTTTAATAGCGGCAGAATCAAAGGATATATAGCACTGTTCTTTTCTACTATATAACTGACAGAATGTTGAAATTAACTGTTTACGAGTTTCAACAGGAAGTTCTGATGAATCCCCGCCATCGATAAATACTTCTGGGGATCTGTTAATTACTGTACTTTCAAAATCTCTATCTAATAATACATACCATGCAAGTATGGGCTTTAAGGAAGGTATCAGTACTTCGACGTAATAAATATTTTTGTAAAAAAGCTCAAACAGTTGAGCATGACTTATTGATTTTTTATCTACCCTTTTCTTAATCCATTGCGCAGCTAAATATTCACGGATGATTCTATGGTTAAACCTTGAAGTACCATATTTTGAAAGCTCGAATATGGGTCTACTTAATAAAGTCTCTACCTCTTGCGGAGTCCAATCCTTTAATATCTCTTCAATATTCAGGACATCTTCACTTTGTTCGCATCCCATATTTGCTACATTAGACTGCTTACAAAATACCATTGCTGCGGCAATTTCTTCTGCACCTTCCATGAGTCTTGCCGGAGATAGATTCGCTAATTCCCTATCAGCTTTATCAATGCGAAGTTTGGTAGTTATGGAGTATTCAACTAGCTCCAAACGACTACCAATTCTATGATGAGTATTTCTGAATCTAACAAGGTCAATTAGATCAAGAGGCCTATTAGCAAATCCTTCCGCTTCCCTTTCTTTTAACTGATTCACAAAGTCATCAGTATCTTTAATTCCAAATTTGCTTGAAAAAGTTTTAATTTCAATTGTAGAAAAGTTTTCAAGTGAATAAACTTTGAACTGTTTTTCTAATTCTTCTTTCGAATCCGACTCACTCTTATTACTTAGTTCTCGGTTAACGAAGTTTAGGTCAGTAGTTGCTCTCCAAGCAGACGCTCTTGAAGTAATGAAGAGTTGCGTTCTTTCTAGCGCGTTGCCTGTTGCGTTCTTAAATGATTTTATTGCAGTTGTAAAATCACGTTCACTTTTCAGTTTCGCTTCATCGACTGAATCTAAAAAGAAATATGCTTTATCTTCACTAGCTAGCCACTCTTTGAATTGCTCCTTATCGCAACCTTCTGGCTCAAACGCTAATTCAAAATTATTATGTATATATTCAATTCTAAGAAAGAATGAATAGCTGCCTAAATTCTTTAATTTTTGAGCTTGGTGCCGAATTTCTTCTGTTTTACCAGCCCCTGCTTCAGCCAATATAATAACTCGCGGGTAATCTAATAATTGCCCCCATGTTTTATTTTGCCTACCTGATAATAGTGAAAAATCTGACAGATCTTTATCGTCACCTTCCAATGTTGGAACTCGATTAAACTTCCTGTCTAAATCTATAAATTGTTCTGTCATTACCAAGCTTCTCCCACCTAAAACCACCTTAAAAATACCACAATAAACACATGATAACATTACTTATTTTGTAGTTTTTATAACCTTATAATTGACAAAGGTATGTTCTTAGGAGGAAGACTAATTTAATTAACCAACACTATTAGGAAGAAAGGATCTGCCATTGCTCTTGATTGCGTGTAACTCTCAAGGTAACTTCTTAAATTAGGAGATACCATAAGTGAAGTCAGTTACTAAGAGTAGGTGTCATTAGCTAGACGCCTACGCTTTTAACACAGAAGAGACTAAACAAAATTCAAACTTAATGTCGGCTTTTGACTAAGTTCTGACTTTTTCAATTGTACGACTAGGTCAGAACCAATATTTAAAATTATCAGAACAGATATAAGTTACTACACATTAATGCATCTAAACATCCTCTTACGGTGTAGACTAAAATAGAATACGGCACTCTATTGCTCTACCGCTCTAATATTTTTTGAATTAGAGATATAGAGTAATAGAACGCCGTACAGTATGAATAATCAAGCAGCATCTCTGACGTCTGATAGCTTACTATGTAAAAGCTTACCATCGACTTCAACTATCAAACCACTTTCGATAAGCCTGTCAATTAGCTGATAGTGATATTTACTATCTTTTTCCTTACGGGCTTTTCTCACAGTGGCATTTCGCTTATCTATCTGATTTGCCATAAAGCCTTTTTTAACGGGTCCATATTTCTCTGATACGTTGAGAACAATTTTTTCGACGCTATCAAAAACCTGATTCTCATCGTGTTCTAACTTTTTATTGAGCACTTCCATGTAACAGTTAACATTATCGATAAAAATTCGAGTAGAATAAAGCAACATTTCAGACGATATCTCACCTGTTTCCACAGCAAGTAAAGAAGCCACTTGTTTTATTTGCTCTGAACCTCGAGCGTAAATTGCACCCAGTTGCTCGTGATTTAACATTTCATCCTGCTCAAAATAATCAACAATTTGATCCATAAGTTCATCACAATCAGGAGACATTTCAATCTGATAATCGAGCCCATTGATTCGGTCGCAACGTTCAATGATGTCCTCGCATGGGCTACTTGATTCAAGTTTTTTTAATAACTTCCCTCTTACGTCAGGTCCCCTCCAATAGTAGAAACGTCCAACAAAACCGCTCAGAATTGTTTCGAGGTTAACAATGAAATCAGCCTTGATAGGTGTGGAATAACTGATAAGCGATACAAATGGATGTGGCATACCGTTTTGTATATGAGACAACCTGATTTCAAGATCTTGAATATTTTGCGTGTCCTTATCTGAAACAGTGCTCTTATCCTTTAATAATTTCAAGCTTTTAATGATCGGAGCACTCAACTCTCTAGCATGATTTCCTGACAATGTATAAAGAGAACTTGTTTTTAATTCAAGAAGCAGATCACCCATACCTGATTCACAAGAATTGGATGTAGAAGAAAGCGCTTTGTCGAATAATTCATGCCCTTCGTCAATTGAATACAAAATATCTTTATGCTCATAGAGGTCAAGCATAATATTTTTATCTGAACGAGGTTTACCGCATAGCATACCTTGTAAATTCAATGTAGTTAGAATGTCTTTAATATATCGTTGATGTGCTTCTTTCCCACTAGCAGACAATGCAGTGGCCATAGCAAAGAACGTCATCTTTTCTCCATCTGAGTTCAGACGATTACGGCTCAAAGCAGAAAGAATAGCTAAAACAGCCGCGGGTCTAAGAGTCGGCAACCTCCTTCTCTCACCTCGTGCGATATCTTTACACATATCACCAGCCAAACCAGGGGGCATATCAACATCAATATCTTTCATTTTATCCATCAAACCCCTAAACGAACTATACAACTCGTTATTTATGGCTGTCTTTAACACTTTATTGTCAGTAGCGCTCTCAAGATCGTCTTGTGAGCAAGCAACGTTTGCTGTATTGGTTTGTCGACATAGAAACTGTTTACCGCTTATAGCATTAGTCGTTTGGTCAATTTCAGAATGTTGGCAACTGCTAGATTTTTCATTCTGCAAAGCAGTAGATTGTTCGACACTGCTTACCTTGTCAGTTAATTGGGAATCTTTCTGTTCGCTATTGTTAGCCCCAGAAAAGTTGTTTTTTCCAAGTAAAAATCCAAAGAATTTGCCTGATACATTTTTCATGATGTTCATCCTTATTAAACACGATTAATCGTTTTTTGTGATGTGTTTGCTGGTGTTTGTTTTTGTGAATCACTTGCATGGTCAAGTTGATGTTGGATCCACGCATCTACTTCTGATTCGGGCCATCTTCGACTGCGACCAATCTTTATTGACCTCGGGAGATCTTCACCTTCTCTCCCTTGACTAATCATGTTGTAAATAACGGCATGGCTTTTTTGTATTAACTCCGCCAAATCATCAATCGTAAGAAGTTTTTTCATTGTCAGTTACCTATGGTTAGTTTGTGTGAGATAATTTTGACAAAGTGAAAAATTAATTTCTGAAGGGGTTTAGCGTCAATAATTCCCCCAAAGTTGTTTTGGTAGAAAAATATGCAAGGTTTATTGTCCTTTATAAGAAGTCAATATTGGTTCTGGTTCGTGCGAAACGCAATAATTGACTATGAATTGCAAGACATCGCAAATAATAAAGCTCGCCAAGTCATGAAAGTTGTAATGAAAGGTAGTTATAAAAACGATTTACAGCTCGAACGACGAAAAAACAAATTATTGAAACTATTAGACAACCCAATCCACAAGAACCTTTATTCTAGGGCTCTTATGGCTGAGTGGATATTTGAGATATCTAATTCTGAAGAAGTTGCAAACATAATCGCCAACGATGGCGACAAATTTAAAAATGCGGATGAACCAGTACCTGGATCTTTAGTGGATAATGTTGAAAAAATCATCCCTGGTAGTCGACTCGCTTATGATAGCGGGCCTAGTGGATTATTTGAAATTCTAGAAGCGCAAACACTGCTGGAATCTCTTTTCATTCTAGCTAGGCAATTATTGGATATACTTGAAAGCAACTTTGACAGTTTAAACAAAGATGAAAAGTTAATAGAGCTGAAAAAAATGCTAGCAAGCCGTATTCAGCTTGGAATTTTTGGAGGAACAATAAAGTTATTAAGATCTGTCGAAGATGTTTTTGACTACATATTTCCTAACAATGAATGGGAGCACTTCGCCCCATCGGTCTCAAAATTTGAAAATGGTACTGAAGGTTTTAATCGTAACAACTTCCGTCAACCAATGTTCATTAGCCTAGATTCAATTGTTCCTGTATTAATTGGCTTCGCTTTTTTTCGAGCGAGGTTTTTTGATGAAGTGCATTATTTAGCAAAAGTTTGCTACGAAGAAGGTTTTCTGAAAGTACTCTATGACAGGTTTTTAATCTCAGAAAATAATTGGAGCTTTGATAGAGATAAAAGAGTTACCCTTGAAATGATTAATAACGGTGAACCTGTAATTTGCAATTTATTTCTTCGAGCAAAATTTATGGCTGAACCCATGTTATTCGCAAATGCGTTTGAGCCTAAAGAGTAGTTATGTCAAGAAATTAATTCTAATCCATACAGGCCAAAAGTAAGAACAGGTTCCGCTATGTATTTTTGTTGTGTTATTTATTGAAAATAAGGAACATAACGGTTTACTTAAGATGAGTATATTTATTATTTCCAATTTAGGGCTATCTGTTGTGACCTTTGGAAAAGCCAAAAGCAATAATGAAGAGGTATATAGCTGATGAAAATGAAATATATAAAAGAATACCCTTATTTGAATTTACCGGTTCTTAGTGCTCCGATTCTCTTACTTGGAGTAGTAATATCGATGATGATGGGTTGGTCTTCGATCACATCTGATGCATCAAAAAGGCAATACAGAGTTACTGAACGTTGGTCTGATGGCAGTACTACGGTAAGGCATACAACTGGTGCAAACCCATTCTTCTTAATAGTTCTGTTATTTATTCCAATCTGGGGAATAACCATAGCTGAAATATTTCTAGAATTGGCTTACTCAGCATTTAGTACATACTTTATCTTTTTCTATGTATTTTGCTTATCCGGCATTTATTCTGCCCTAGATAAAGCAGATATAGAAAAGTACCTTAGTGTAAACGAAGAAAATGGCTCTATGACATTTCATTTTATTTTGGGGTTGATTTTTTCCTTTGTAACCGCTTACCTAATACAATTTATGGGTTTTTATAAATTAAGAAGTTTTTTTGATTTTTTTCTCTTATACATACCTACTTCAATAATAATATTTGTTGGCTTAGCCGCACCTATTTCAGTAAGCATTACTTCTACTTTTAATTTTTATAAACGAAATAGGGGGCTAAAATATTACAAAAATCCAGTTAACTATATAATTATTCTGTCTATTTTTATTTTCAGTTTCTACTTGAGGGCTCACAATATAGATGTAATGGATTCAAAGCTAGTCCTTTGGCTTACGCATTGGGTTGAAGTTGGTTATGATCTGGCTAAAAGCAGTATAATTGGTTTACTAGGTAACTAATAACTGAAAAGTAGAGTCCGAAACTTATCACCCTGGCTATTTAAAGTGTTTTCCAAAGTGATAAGTTATATAACTTTGGAACCATAAAGCATTTAGAATACACTATTCGTGTTAGTCATAGCATCTTCAATACTTTTTGTAATTTTTCTACTAGTCTCTTTTAAAGTATCTATCGCTTTATTCGGTTCCCTAAATAATAAAAAATATGAAATAATACTTGGTATAAGCATAATTACGAAACCAAAAAGTAGCCCCTGCCAAAAACTATTTTGCTCATCACCTATTAAATAACCTAAGAACCCACCTGCCAACATAAAAACAAATGTAAAAATACTATTTATAATGGTTCTAAGCGAGTGTAACTTCTGTTCTACTTGAGAATCTAAATACCATGTCTCTTGATCATCATAAAAGTACGTTTTTAACGGGTAGAAATTTTCTCCATTTTCACTTGCTAGAAAAAGTGAAAGAGGTCTATCCAATTGGAAGGGAACATTTGTACAACCAGGAATTTTCAAATCAACCAATTGACCATTAGTTAACTCTATAACCAAATCCATCCAGCGTGTTTCCTTGCTCTTTTTGTAGTTATAGCTAGTATCCACATGCTTATGCCCTCTGTAGGTTTCTACTTTAGTTGTACTAACTGACGAATATGCATTTTCTTTGGCACTTCTAATTTTTCCTGTAAGCTGCTTTAGATAGTAAGTTCCATTATTACATTCAACCTTTACTATTTTTTCAGCTTCTTGTTTTATATCTATTATTAATTCCTTATCCTCATTTTTACTATCAGTGCAATTTTCTTGAGTAGATTTATCTTTGCCACTGCTCCTAGCTACACCTACAAAAAAACCAATTAATCCAGCAACGAGAATATATGGCACCTTCATCCAGTTTCCCAAAAGCACAATTCCGACAACAAGAAGTACCAGATAAAATTGGACCTGAGGATCCTTAGACGTTACCTTTAATTTGTAACCATAGAAGGCAGACAGTGCCATAAGTGTAATTAATATTAAATCTTGCATTAAAACTCTCTCAAAGCTGATTAAATTTATTATAAACAATATACTGTAAAAACAATAAATTATAGTAAAAATGTCGTTTCCAACTATCTTTTTTATAACATTGGTAGTCAAGGGTGCTCGACCGATGTACTATGCCGCTCTAGCTATCTGGTCACTATATTCGAAGTTATATACATCTGTTACACTTTCTAAGTTAGTCACATCACTTAACTTGATAGTGTTCAATTGAAAACTATTTAATAGACTCACTTTTAAATAGAATTGCCCGTCTAAATACTGCATCGCATCAGGCTCGAATGTACCAGATACTAAACCTAAATCATCTCTATAAGTAATATTCAGGTTCTCACCATCAAAAACTGCATTATTGAATACTCGTGCAAGAGTAGCTTTAACTTTGTTTAAATCATCATATTGATCTATAACTTCTTCGTTCAATAGCCATTTTGCAATTTTTCCGCAGGGATTGTTAACCCTGGTGTCTTGAATGATTTGCAAGGCCTGTTCTATTTTAGATCTGGAATGACACCCAAAAGCTGAATTAGGCATTTGCGTGTGGCCATGCTTAATATATGGATATAAAAGTAATGCTTCCTCTACAGTCATTGTAGATTCAAGCTTCAGCCATTTATATCTATATGGCTTTTCTTCTGGGTTGATACATTCAACGGCACCATTCTCTTCCATTATTTGTAAATAGCGAGCCATTGTTCTAGAACTCATTGGATGTCCTCTGTTTAAGGCTTCATTAGTACAATGTTTAATTGTCAATGCTTCACCAGTTGCAGCAAAAACACGTTCAAAAAGCTTATATATTGAATAATCCATATACTACCTCAGAATTGTTACGTCATTATTTACCTTGCGACCCCTACGCTACTAACCTTAGTGCTGGCGACGCAGGTGGTGGGCTCTTAGGTTCAAATTTATTGCGGAATATTTGCTCGCATTTATCAAACCAAATTTGTTTCAATTGAGACTGTGAAGCTTTGTATTTAGCTATATCCGCCGTAATTAATTCAGACGATAGTAAGATAGTAATGGCGGCGGGTTCATTTACCCCCCATTTATTAAAATAGTACTTTACTAAGCTATTCACCGAACATTCAAAGCTACTAAAATTTCGGGTATTAGTTAAAAATTTAACGTTACTTTTCACCATATCTACCTCTAACTTCAACTATTAATCAAGTGTGGTGCTATTGTGCAAAAAAAAAATTAGTATCAAAATCCCCATTTTTTGTTAAACTTTTTTTGAGACTGGATGTTCTTCGATGTATAAATGAGATTGTCAAATCAATAAAATTGGAGTTTAAATTGGATTTATCTGCTTGGTTAGAAACGCAACTAAAAAATAAGAATTGGACGATTGACGACCTAGTTAATGAATCAAAACTGCGTGAAGAAAAAGAGCTAAACAAAGAAAAGTGCGAACTTATTAATAAGCTAAATATGCAAAAGCTAGCTCCTGACGTTCTCAAGTTGAAAATAAGTAATATTGAGGCTGACATATCAAAAAGGAAAGAAAACGCAGGGCTAGGAAGAGCAACCATTTACAGAGTAAAAAAAGGAAAGTCTAAGACCTCAAAACAAACAATTGCTAAACTTGAGAGAATATTTGGTGAGTTAGAGCTATTGCAAGCCACATATTACAAAGAAAGCAATTACCAGGATTTTGCATATTGTGAGGTATGTTGTGAATATAACTCTAAACAAAAACATTATAATGTGTTCATTAGTCTACATAAAAATAAACAAAATTTTAATAAACCCAAAGAAAATGGTTGCAAGGTTACAGTTTGTATTGGTTGTTTTAATAAAAACTCTTATTTACCTAGATTATCATGTGAAAAAATATTTCAGTTATCATATGCAGATATCATAGGAACAATAATAAACATTCCCGAATTCTCATTAGAGAAATTAGCACTTCTGCTTAGTAAACATAAGGTAGTGTTTCAAAGAATCTTGCAAGAGAAAACAAATTTCATAAACCTCAGCATAGCTAAAGAACTTCATATCATATTACTTAAGCATTATTTGAAAAACACCACTCCACCTGTATTAAGCCAAAACTGCGAAATTTATGCTCCCTTTTTTGATGCCGTTAAAACACTTGGGTTTGAATTTAATGATGGTTCTGAAACTACAAACAATAGATTTAGGGCTAGACGTAATAAAGCAATATTAGATCAGCTTTCAAAATTTATTGGTAAACCGATTCCAAAATTTTTAGAAACTATCCAAACCTCCCCGTGTGTAACCACAAAGAATGGCAAGAGATACTTATCTTTAAAAAAAGTAATAGCAGAGTCGGATTTAACCACGGTTTTGCACTTTAAAGGTTTTTTTGTAACGGGCACTAAGTTTTTATCTCATCAAACATTTGTAAATTTTATAAAGTGTGAAGATACGAGAAAAGCTTTTTCGACCGCATCAGGAAAGATTCACCTAAACTACACTAATAAAATTTTAGAAATCGGTGACTACATTGATTCTCCTAGTTATGTTACTTATAAGTGCCCAATATTTTTGCAAAATTGTCGCGGAGGAGGGGTTGCATGTTTTCCTATTTACTTAAATAGTGAATATCAAAAGCCAGATTTTTCGGAGGTATTGCGAGTTGCATGGGCTATTAAAGCCTATACCATCAGTTTCATTTATATTGGAACTAATGAAAATGGTCTTTTTGAAATTAAAGGGTTTATGCATCGAAGTATTTTGTTATCGGCTGATTCTTTGGATAAGTCGAAGATAGACTTTGCTTTTCCCAAAGATTATTTGGAAGGTTGTTTTAGGGTTAGTCCAAAAACAACCTAAACTGTACAATTAAAAGTTATAGAGTAGAATTATATCTGGCAATCAGCTACCCGCTCGAAGAGCTTGTCATTGTGCTATTAGCCTGAACAATTGACCATTTGGAAATAATAATTCATTACCTAATGTGGATTGATGTGATTTTGTTGGTCTACGTCTAATAGTCTATAGTTAACTAGCTAGCTGAATCATTTGTGCATCACTTCTATTTAAAAACAACTCATCTATCTCAGTTGAATTCAATGTTTCCCGCTTAATTAAGGTTTCAGCAACCGTTGTGAGTAGTTGTTTGTTATCCTCAAGGAGCATGGTTACGCTATCAAACGCTTCGGACAACCAGCTATTTACTTCCGTCGTTATATCACTCGGTGTCATAGCAAGTTGAGAGGGTATTGCTAAACCAAATAGGTCTGACATGCCCCACTCAGTGATTGCTCGTTTTGCTAAGTTGGTTGCTTTCATTCTGTCATCAGAAGCACCAGATAAACTATCATCCCCGACAAAACCTTTTAGGTGTTCAACCGCAAGCCCTGCAAGCAAGACTTGTAGGTGATGTTTAATCCTGCGCTTGTTGATACTACCTGTTGAAGCATTTTCACCGGGTACGATCATACCTAGTGCTGCACCTCTAGGCTGAACACTGGCTAATTCAACTTTGGCTTCTGGAAATAAAATCTTGTGAGCCACAAGGTGCCCAGCTTCATGGTATGCGGTTGATTTAATATCTGCTTTTGCTTGGGTCATATCCGTTCGGATATCACCAAATTTAGCCGTTCGAACTTCTTCAATTAACATGTCGACACTCCATGGTATTTCAGTTTTGATTTCGGTATAGAACGATTCTCGAATGATGCGTGCCAATACCGCGATACTGCAACCTGAGGTCATCTTAGTTAATTCTGATAATGACTGATCATCGATTTGGCAATTTGATGCATTAAGATGCTGCTTAATGTACGTCTTTCGAATGTCTCCGTTTGGTAAGTCGCAGTATATGTGCTTTTCCAAACGACCAGAACGTAATAATGCTCGGTCTAGTAATTGCGGGTGATTAGTCGCCGCTGCGACAAATACTGGCTGCTCTGTACTTTTAAAGCCGTCTAATCTAACCAATAATGTATTAACCGCCATTCTAGTTAACTCAGAGCCTTTTTCTCGACTTTGAGCAATTGCGTCAACTTCATCGAGGAATAAAATAGCTGGTGCATTTTTTTCAGCAACATCAAATAAATCATTAATGTTCTGAACAGGGTTTCCGCCAAGAAGGTCTGCTGAATTGACACTAAAAAATGACACATCACATTCTGTCGCTAATGCTTTTGCAAGCATGGTTTTTCCTGTACCAGGATGACCAGAAAAAACACATCCTTTAGGAATTTCAGTATTACGGTTTTTAAGATAATCAGTGTTGTTCATCGCATTAGAGACGAGCTTCAAGTCTTGTTTTGCACCATCGAGGCCTTGCACATCATTAAAGCTAACGTTTGGCGCACCATCAAATGTTAAGAATGGCAAGAAGTCGTCTTGGCCAATGGCGCACCTATACTCAAAGCCCTTAAATAGCGCTTTAACGCCATTATCAGTTTCAGTCACTTCAATGCAATAATTAGCTTTCATATTGCGTGACATTTGCTGTGTGAGGTTATTTATTAGATGAATTTCTCGCGTTGTTTCCGCTAAAAGTTCATTGATAATGCGCTTAGTTCGTCTAGGGATAATAAAATAATGCGTAAATATATTTTCATGATAGTTGCACTTAGCTAATACACTTTCGCTGTTTTTGAACAGACCAAAACATAGGCTATCTGGGTTATTTTTTAATAAAGTAATTAAGTGCTGAGGAGGAATTGTTATTGATTTTTCGTCAAAAATATAGCCATCTGCTGGTATACATAAACCAAATTCAATATCATCAACTGAATTAGTTGACAGACATGTAACGCCTTTTTCACTAATAAAGTCACACAATGGTTTATCGTTAGAAAAAAGTATTATCTTTTTATTTTCTTTCGCTACATCTTCAAGAACAGAGACTGATATATTATCTAATTTCGAAAAATTTTCTTCAGGCAAAATATTCATAGCCTTTGATAGGATAGTATTTTCTAATTTTTCTGCCTGTGTCTTGATATTTCGGGGGGTTACTTCACCTCCTAGGGTTTCAATCATTAGCTCTGGTAATTTTCCACACCAATCAACAGCGCTTGTTCGAATAAAGGCATCTTTAGCTGTACTTGCTAATCGAATCATTTCAACTGCACTTAGCTGTTTAAATAAGACAATATTTCCGGCAGCTAGACGGTTAACCATTTCAGACGATAATGAGCTATGGCTTGCAGTGTTTGACAATAAGTCTTCCACATCGACTTCAAGGTCATTTAGGCGTCCAATTGTCTGACTACCTAGGTTCGTGGTAAAGACAAAATAGCACAATGAAAAATCAACCTCTTGTTGGCTAGTTCTATCCTTTGCCTTACCTTTATCAATAAGCGTTAACAGCGACTGAACTAGTGCAGGATGCGCTTTTTCAATTTCATCAAATACAATTATTTGTCTTGGTTGTTTTGCCACAGCCATCGACAACTCCCCCATTTCAGAATTTACATATTGAGATCCAGAACCCCAGAGTTTCATTACGTCTTTGACTTCAATGTATTGCTCCATGTTAATAACTTTAGTGGTATAGCCTACATTCATATTTAGATTCAAGGCTTCAGCTAATTTTTCAGCTAGGAAAGTTTTTCCTACACCACTTGTACCTAAGAAAGTAGAAACGCCAAGATGCGTGTCAGATTGTTTGAATAGCATTGAAGATACTGCATTACAGACTGATTCAACCGCTTGTGGTTGCCCTAACACCTGACTATTTAATTGGTAGTTTATCGACTTTACTGTCGAGAGCTTTTGAACTTTAGACTGTCTATTTCCCGTATTGAGCCTAATAAACTGCCCAAGTTCTTTGCCTATAGTGCGCCAGCTGTTTTCTTTAGTTAAATAATTCATACGTTTGTGCAATGATTCATCATTTCTTTCACTAAAGAATGCCCCTAAAAAAGCCTGACACTCGTTTGTTAAAGTCAATAGTGACTTTTGCTCTTCAGCTTTCGCCAACCAATTAATTTCTCTTCTCTGGCCATTTTCATTAGACTCAAAGGTTTTAGTCTCTACATAATTCATCAACTCTGCACGTTGGCTGTATATGTTTGGTGGAAATTGTACTTCATTTTTATTTATGCCAAATGCAGTAGCAAAAAACTCAATCATTAATGGCGAACCAAATATAGATGTTAATAACAATGATGGGGTCACAGTCGAGAGCTTTTTAGAGATAGCCTTACCGTCATGACTCGTAGTTTTGGCATTTAATGTTGTAGTTAACAACCCCTCTTTTATCGATTCAGCACAAGCTGTCCAGCATGACTGATTGATCAGCTGCTTCATTTCAATTGCGGAATGAGATAAAAACTCCCTTGTAGACATATCAAATAGGATTGGAGTATCAATAAAACCTTGTGCCCAACTGCCATTTTCAGGAGCATAAGGAGTGTCCTCTATAATAAGAGTTTCTTCAAAACCAGGTGCCTCATCGAAAGGAATTATTTCACCATAACCATTGTTATATTGACGCTTTAGTTCATTTTGATGTTCATCCAGCTCGTATATCACTTTATTAATGGCATTAATTGCAGAGAACTTTGTTCCTTGCTTAGGCACTTTATTGACAGCGTTTCTGACAATTTTAATAAAGCTGGATGCATTAAACTCCCAAAAATATGACTCTATTTCTATTGTTGCTTTTTTCATGGCAACACTAACTTCTTCTTTCTCTAACGGTATCTCTTTTTTAAAATCAAAATCAAAGCCAAAAGGTGCTTTAGGTTTAATGTTAAAAACAAACTTATCAGCGATCGATTTTGGCATAAACTTGCATGCATGAAGTATTGTCAATGCACATGCCTGATATAGACCTTCATCATCTTTTGTTCTGATTTTTTGGAATAATTCTGGATTTCTTCCACAGTATTGAGCTAAAGCGTTTAGTAAATAAGTATCTAATTGTTTAATGTCCATCGTTACTCCGAGATCTTTTGTTATTTCATGCTCAAAGGTAACAATTGATTTGACAGTTTTTGTCATATCTACAGTTAATAGCGCTTAATTACTTTATTTTATGGATATTTTTGATTGTTTTTTATAAGTGCAGCTTGCTCATACTCAAATATTTCTTTTTCAAGGTTTTGGCGTAAACGTTTTCTGTCTTCTGTATTTTCAGGGATAATGAGCTTGCCTTCTTTTTCTTTCTCGATCAGTTCGTAAATAGCCTGACTAGGTATATCCCATTCATCAGTGCCAAAAAAGGAATCCCAAGGAATAGGGGCGATACCCTTTTCTTTGAAATATTCATGAGTTAGCACATGGTTTTCATAATATTCAGTTTCTCGTTGGTTTTCTGCTTGCCATTTCGTCTCGTCTTCAAGCGTCCACTTAGATCTTTTTTTCTGAGTTATTTCGGTGATATTAATAGAGGCAGGGTTTTCATCATCAAGTTCTCGTTCCAATTGCTCTATTTCATCGTTTAAAAAGTTGCTTTCATCATACAGCGATTGCTCACAAGTCTTTTGGCTGTGTCGCGCTAAAAATGAAATCACAACATGAATAGGAAAAAAGAAAAAAAACAACACAAGTTTTAATATAGATTTCATCATTATTACCTATGGAAAATAGAGCGGTCATCCTTGGCACACAGAAAAGGTTATTAGGAGCAATATAGCGAGTTAATGCTCTTTACATCCAGCTGGACGATTTTCATCATTTGCACCGCTTATATCCATCTCAATAATTCTACCGCAGAGTCCACTTTGGCATACTTTAAAACCGTATTTTTTATTGGTTATATCTAAACCGCTTAACATTGCAGTGCCTTTATCAAATATGCCTTCACTCACTTCTTCACTGCTATTCCACGTACTGTCAACATTGATTGAAAACAGCTGGTAAGACATATTGCTACCGATATAACCACCGTAGAAACTGACTTTGAAAAGTTCACACATGCGTGCCTTACCACCAAAATAGTCTATGAACCACGCTTGCTCGCAAACGTCACTTTCATTTAGCGCAAACTCAATAGAGTGCAATGTACCTGATGCCAGGCCTTGACTGATTTCTAATGCCTTTGCAAAATCTGGTAGCCCTTGACCACAAAGACCCGTCTGACAATCAGCACTCAAATTATCTGAGCTTGAAGATATTTTAAGTGCGGCAGTTAACTCTTCGTTACTAGCACCGGTTGCTTGCTTTATTATCGCTAAACCACCAGCTACTAGAGGTGCTGAAAATGATGTACCATCCCACCAACATGCATTATCGTTGTCACTATTGCAGTAACCTAAAATATCTATGCCTTGTGCTACCACATCAACAGAGCTACCAAAATTACTGAAATCAGCTAGTTCACCTGATTCATTAATGGCACCCACACTTAAAACACCTTCGCAATTAGATGGCGTATTTTGAGCAGCATTAATACTGTCATTTCCTGACGAAGCCACTAAAGTAAAACCTGCTTCAATAGCTGCATCTACACCATTTTGCATATATTTAGGGCAAGCTCCGCTGTTCCCTCCAATACTCATATTTACAACTCCTGGCTTGCCTTGGTAGAGTGTTACCCCCTCAACCGACTTGCCAGCCAACCAATGCAACGCCTCTGAAGCATCACTTAAAAAACCATTTCCACAAGTTAATACTCTAATCGCATAAATGTTTGCGTTGTTAGTTAAACCTGCGCTCCCTGTGCTGTTATCTATATTTGCGCCTATTGCACTGGCTACACCTAGTCCATGAGCATCACAATGTAATTCCGCTGTTTCAACTGGAGGTGTAAAATCATCAGAACGCGACTGTGGTTCACCACCTTGTTCAAGTGCTGTGGTAGAGAAATTACGCCCGTCAAAGTACGTTAAGTCACGGTGCTCTTCAAAGACAGAATCCATGACTACAATGTCGATCGCGTCATTTTTATTTATCACAACGTCTTGACCTAATGCATCCCACAAACCATAAATATTTGAACCAGAACTAGAATAATCTGAAGACGTAAAATACGCTTCCTGTGAGCTATGTTGAGGATCATTTGGCCTAAAACTATGCGCAGAAATAGGCACGTCAACTTCAACTAAACCAAAGCGACCATCTTGATTAAAATAATCAGCAATCTGTTTTGCCGAGTACCCTTGGTTGTCAACTTCAAAAACTACAATACCGCTGTTTTTACTCACTGATGGGGTTGAACTTTGGGCTTTCATCTGATGCATGTCAGGTAAGCACCATTTCGCGTCATTCAGTTTTGATGTAACGCAGCAGCCAGTACTAACAGCAGAGGCGCTTTTAGCATGATTTAGTGTAGTGCTAATATCACTACTTATGACCAAGCGAACAGATTCAGCTGATACGGCGGTACTAACAATTAAAAAGGTTGATAATAAAACTGATGTTAATAATTTCATGGGAGTTTTCCTTATTCTGCGTTACAAGTTTCTAATTCAGGAGTTGCGATTGGTTCTAATAATATATATTTGGAATTGAATACCCACTTATCATCTTGATATTCGCCTAGAGACTGGTTTCCAATAAAAGAGGAAAACTTAAGGTTGCTTTTAGTCAGATGTGCACCTTGATATTCATATTCAGTGACTTCACCATTAGTTGCCGCTATCGCTTCTTGAATAACCAAATGTGCTGCGTGGCTGTATTCTGCAATAGCGGTATCAAAAGACTGTGTTACTTCACTTAGTTTTGTTTCACTAATTTCGCCATTGAGATATTGTTGTGAATGTTTATCGAGCATACTGTTCGCCTCACCTAACAATGCTGAATACTCGTCATTGCTTATCACTTGCTTTATCCGGTTAATGAGTTCGAGTTGTTGATTGATAGGAGTAGATGCATCAACTAACTGCGCTAGTTGGGCTAATCTCTCAACTAACTTTTGTTCTTCAGATAATTCAGCATAGGCTTGGGCAGCCTGACCAATAGCGTTCAATCGTTCATATTCGGCATCACCAGAAACATTTAGAATTGGAATTGCGCCTTCCCATATAACCGATTGATTAGTAGTAGAGCGGTGATCTTCAATGGTTACTTTTACTGTAGATACTTGGTTGTGCATTTCCTCATTACCAATAAAGACCTTCAAAGTAACCATTGAGTCATTAATCAACGTTTCAATTAAAGCCCCCTCAGGCAAGTAATCATGTTCAACAGTAACGTCGAGCGTACCTTCAACCCCTTGCAAATTAAACGTGAGTTCTGCATATTCTAATTCTTGAAACGAAATTGGTATTTGCTCGCTTGCTAATTGCAGAGTTGCAGGTAATGGAGTGTTGTTACCGGAATTACCCGAATCGTTAGATGGGTTGGAACTGTCTCCACCACCTCCACAGGCAGATAAGGTTAGCAGAGTAATTAATAAAATAGATGACTTGATAACTGTCATTATATATACCTCAGTTTTGTTACGTTTTGACGAAAGTATTCCGCCGACTGAGTTTTATTGAATCAAATGATTTGACAATATCTGTCACATGTAGAGGTTATTTAGTTAAAGCTTCAGAAAGCCAAATCGTTATTTGAAAATAATAGAGGAGTAACTATAAATTATCTTTTTTCTTAAAATGAATAGGATGAGTATTTTCTTGTTTTATCCCCACTAAAAATTTAGTTGATTTAAGCTTGGCAAGGGACAATAATGGGACATTGCTTCAGCTAACTTGAATTATGTAGCATTAGCCAAATTATATGAAAGCAGCGAAGTCCTTAAGATTAAAAGAAAAAGCCATTATTAAACAATAGCCTTCAATATGACCGCTCCCCCCTGTGACCGTTTTCGTATAAAATAAGCTCTGTGACCAGGTTGTGACCAAAAATTTCATTCACTCAAATTAAAAACGAAATTAAAGTGAATAACCTAACTCACTTTCGATCCAACAGTGAAATATAGCAATAAAACAATCGGCTTAAATACATAACAGTTTTTTATCTGAAAAATATAAAAACTGAATATTTATATACTAGGGCGTGTTTATCTTTGTTTAATAATTCAACTGAGAGATCCCCCTAACCATATGTAAAAACTTAAACAGAGATTAGTAGGTTGATGCTTTACTAAGATATTTTATTAAACAGTTCAGTAAACTTAACCAGGCCTTCCTCAATAATGTCGTTACTTGCAGTTAATGCCGGTAAAAACCTGATCACGTTGCCATAGAAGCCACACGCTAATAGCACTAAACCATACTTTGCTGCATTAGCGATAATCGCTTGCGTTAACGCGATATTTGGTTGCTCTGCATCACCGTTTTCAATGAGCTCCATGGCGATCATTGAACCAGTGTTTCTCACCTCTAAAATTAAATCAGGGTGCTGAGTTTTAAGCGCTGATAATCGCTGGTTGAATATTTCGCCAATGTCATTTGCACGCTGAATAAGGTTTTCTTCTGTAATAATATCGAGTACCGCTAATGCTGCAGCACAGGCAACCGGAGAACCGCCATAAGTTCCGCCTAAGCCGCCAGGTAAAGGTGCATCCATAATGTCACTTTTACCGACAACCGCAGCAATAGGAAAGCCACCGGCAATACCTTTAGCCATAGTAATTAAGTCAGGTTCAACACCCGAGTATTCAAAGTTAAACATTTTTCCGGTACGACCAAAGCCTGTTTGAATTTCATCGGCAATTAAAACAATTCCGTGTTGATCACAAAGGATACGTAACGCTTGTAAAAACTCAGGAGGCGCTTGATAAAAACCACCTTCGCCCTGCACTGGTTCAACAATTATGGCAGCAACATCCGTTGGGGCAATATCGACTTTAAATAAGTTTTCTACTGCTTTAAGTGATTCTTTAACGGTAATATCATGACATTCTATAGGAAATGGTGCGTGAAAAATATCTCCAGGAAAAGGGCCAAATAAATTTTTATACGGAGTAATTTTACCTGTTAATGCCATAGTCAAATTTGTACGACCATGAAAACCACCATTAAAAGCAATAACGCCTCGGCGCCCGGTATGAGCGCGTGCGATTTTCACACAATTTTCAACTGCTTCAGCTCCAGTAGTCACAAAAATGGCTTTTTTCTCTGAATCTCCGGGTGCTATATCTGTCAATTTTTCTGCTAACTCTACGGCTACTTCATACGGATTGACCATCACACATGTGTGACTAAATTTATCAATTTGCGCTTTTGCCGCAGCAGCAACTTTTGGATGACTATGGCCGGTGTTACATACGGCAATACCTGTTCCAAAATCAATATAACGTTGACCTTCAACATCCCAAATTTCAGCGTTTTTAGCATGCTCTACATATACCGGATATACGTTGCCTTGTCCGCGAGCAATCACTTGCGTTTTTCTTGCTTGTAATTTTTCATTATTCATCACATTCACCTAATTCTTTATCATTCAAAATTTATAAAATATTTATGCTGCGACTATTTGTTTAGGCCACCCATACACAAATACTTAATTTCTAGATAATCATCTAAACCATATTTTGAACCTTCACGCCCATTACCTGATTGCTTAACGCCACCAAAAGGTGCTGCCGCATTAGAGATAATGCCTTCGTTTATGCCTACCATACCAAACTCTAGGCCTTCAGCTACTCGCCAAATGGTGCCTATATCTCTAGTGTAAAAATATGCTGCTAATCCATATTCCGTGTCATTGGCCATTTCGATAACATCTTCTTCGGTATCAAAAGCAATAATGGGCGAAACAGGACCAAAAATTTCATTCGCCGCAATTGGCATATCATTAGTGACATTGGTTAAAATGGTTGGCTGATAATAGTTTATCCCTGCTGAGTGTTTTGCGCCTCCAATATGAACAGTAGCACCCGCAGCAATTGAGTCTGATACTAACTTTTCAACATCATTGACCGCTTTTTCTGAAATTATCGGCCCTATGTCTATGCCTTCAGTTAAACCGTTACCTACCGTTAGTGCGTTTACTGCAAGCGCAAACTTCTCAGTAAATTCTTTCAATACGCCCTGCTGAACAAAAACACGGTTAGTACAGACACAGGTTTGACCGGCATTACGATACTTCGAAGCTAT
This sequence comes from Colwellia sp. RSH04, assembly GCF_003545765.1. Taxonomy (GTDB): domain Bacteria; phylum Pseudomonadota; class Gammaproteobacteria; order Enterobacterales; family Alteromonadaceae; genus Colwellia. The sequence continues at coordinate 331,782 of NZ_QXIO01000004.1, forward strand.
GCCACCTTTAACCGCCGCATCAATATCAGCATCATTAAAAACAATAAAAGGTGCATTGCCTCCTAATTCCATAGAGACTTTTTTAACGGTAGTGGCGCATTGTTGAATTAGTGTTTTGCCTACAGCGGTAGAGCCTGTGAAGGTGAATTTAGCTATATCGGGATGTTGAGTTAATATTTTCCCCATACCTTTGGCATCAGTACCTACAACAACATTAAACACGCCCGCAGGAATGCCCGCTCGCTCTGCTAATTCAGCCATCGCGAGTGCCGATAATGGCGTATATTCAGAAGGCCTAACAATAAAAGTACAGCCCGCGGCTAATGCTGCAGCAGCTTTACGCGCGATCATCGCATTGGGGAAGTTCCAAGGCGTTATTGAAGCGACAACACCAACGGGCTGTTTAATAACAATAATGTTTTTATCATTCGATGGTGCAGGGATAACATCGCCATATACACGTTTACCTTCTTCAGCAAACCATTCGATAAAAGAAGCTCCGTAACCAATTTCTCCTTTAGCTTCTGCCAAAGGTTTACCCTGCTCTAGAGTTAATATCCGCCCCAAATCATCTTGGTTTTCCATCATCAAATTAAACCAATGACGCAAAAGAGACGCACGCTCATTCGATGATTTTTCAGACCACATTTTTAAAGCCGACCTAGCCGCTTTTACCGCAAGTTCTGTTTCCGCAACACCGGCATTACTCACACTAACGACAAGCTCACCTGTCGCGGGATTAGTGACATCAAAGTTAGTTTCATTTTTATGCCAACTGCCATTGATATAAGAAAAATTCTTCAATAGTTGCTTATCTTTAATACCTTGCATGTTTAACTCCAGAATAATTTCTATAAAGCTTATTGAGATCGAAAAATAATAATCTTTTAATTTTATATAGACCGAGCATGATTACATTTATAAATTAATTACTGCTCATTTTGAGTGACAGGAAAACCCATTTTTTCAACCATGCGCATCCAAGGCTTACGCCAGCCGCCTTTTTCATCTAAAGTATCAAGTGCATACATTGTAATTTTTGCACCTATCCAACGGAAAGGTTCAGGTGGAATATAGCCCGGTAATGAAGTAGCAAACCTTAGTTTAGTCTCAGGAGCGCCTGTTTTATCTAAGATAGCAAGACCCACTCTTGAACCAAATCTTGATGCCGTAACCCCAAAACCTGAATACCCCCCGACATATATCATGTTACCTTGATAATAATGCTGATAATGCACAGCCATTCGTGTGGTTAATGCTATAGGACCACTCCAGGCGTGTGAAAATTTGATATTTTTTAAAGTGGGGAATGTTTGATAAAAGTTTTCCACCAATCGATAATAATTATCAGCAATTTTGTCTTCTTTAGGATCCGTTTCATTATTAAAAAAATATCCCAAACGCCCACCAAATAAAATGCGATTATCGGCAGTTAATCGCATGTAGTTTAGCTGTGTCCTTGTGTCATAAATCCCTTGGCGATTTTTCCAACCTATAGTTTCCATTTGTTGATCCGTTAATGGAGTTGTTACGACTATACGATCTCGAATAGCTGATACTCTTTGACTTATTTTTTTATTGCCAGCAGCAAAAGCGTTGGTTGCCAACAAAACTTTATTCGCAGTTACTGTGCCCTTAGGAGTTAAAACTAACACCTTTGGGTTTAGATACGTGGAGCTTTCTAAGGGGGTGTTCTCATAAATACGAACACCGAAATCTAAAGCAACTCTTTTTAGTCCCCAAGCTAATTTTGCAGGATGCACAGTTCCGCTTCTTTTTTTTGACCATAAACCCCCATGAAATAAAGGCGAGTTAATTTCCTTATTTATGGCTTCTTTATCAAGTAAATGGGCATCATGACCAAATTTTTCATAGAGTTCATGTTCGCTAACTATATCAGGTATACCTTCTTCACCAATGGCTACTGTTAACTCTCCGCCCCACTCCAGATCACAATCAATGTTATAGCGTTCAATAGTTTCTTTAAAACAATCCATGTTTTCTTTACCAAGGCGCTCTAATTCATCCATTTCATCAGGAAACAACCGTGAAGCATTGACTAAACCATGCATTACAGAGGTAGATAGTATTGCGGCGGGCCTTCCTGAGGCACCAATAGCAATAGAGTTAGCTTCAATGATGACAACATCACGCTCTGGATTGGCTTCTTTAGCATGAATTGCAGCCCATAATCCACTAAACCCTGCACCGACGATAAGTAAATCGCATTTAATATTTTCATTTAAATAAGGTTCTGGCTCAGGTGCTGATTTATCATCTAACCAATATGGAAAAAACTTTGTTTTTAACAATGCTTGTTGAGATTTTAGTGTCTGTGTATTTAACTGATTACTCATATAACAATACTCGGATAATATTTATTGATTATTCATCGCCATAATTTTAATGAGTAAACTATTACAAAATAAGATTAATCAAAGTATCCCCCAAATAGGTGGCTAACCTTTTTAAGGTCATAAAAATAAGTCCCCCTCAAACTACCTGTTAACTAAAAAGTCCCCCTTATGGGGGGAGCAATAACTTTCTCACTTTATATAATTAATGAATAAAGAATTTAAGTTAAGAAGGTTCAAGTTCAGATGCACAATAAGACTTATGACGCCATGCCAAATAAGAGTTTAAATTTAAACCAGCTATATATTGATGGGCAGTGGATTGACAACACTGCTGGTGAAAGCATTGAAGTAATCAACCCGGCTACTGAGCAAATTATTGCGCATTCGGCTTGTGGGAATATCGAACATGTTAATCAAGCCGTGGCTGCGGCGAAAAAAGCCTTTATTATTTTTTCAAACTGCTCTTCTCAAACGCGTAGACAAGTGATAAAAAAAATAGCCTCAAAAATGGAAGTTAGAAAAGATGAGCTAACAAGGGCTATTTCACAAACCATGGGCTGTCCAGAGCATATTGCAAGCTGGTTACAAGTTGAAGGTGCAATATACGCCATGGGGCTATTTGCAGATCATTGTCAAGTCACTGAAACATCTGAACAAGGTGATAAGTGCTTGATTTTAAAAGAAGCGATCGGTGTATGTGCATTTATTAATCCTTGGAATTTTCCATTACACCAATTTATTGGCAAAGTAGGAGCAGCCCTTGCTGCAGGCTGCACTATGGTAGTCAAACCTTCTGAGCAAACGCCTTGGCAAGATTTTATCATGGCAGAAATCATATCTTCAGTATTAGCAGAATATGATTTACCCGCAGGTATATTCAACTTAATACCGGGCACAGGACAAGTGGTAGGTGACGCGCTGAGTCGGCATAAAGATGTGGATATGGTTTCATTTACTGGCTCTACTCAAGCAGGCATTAAAGTAGCTCAATCTGCAGCTCCAACCGTAAAACGAGTGATGCAAGAGCTAGGAGGTAAATCTCCATTTATCATTACTCAAAATGCCCCTTTAAAAGAAGCCATCCAATACGGCGTTGAAGATGTAATGCTTAATAGTGGCCAAAGTTGTAATACTTTATCTAGGATGCTGGTGCCTCAACACTTGTATGAAAAAGCGATTTCATTAGCTAAATCAGTTGCTCAATCATTAATTATCGGCACAAATGAAGATGCCTTTCTTGGCCCTATCAGTTCAAAAACCCATCAACAAAGAATATTCAATTATATAAAATTGGGGCTGGAAGAAGGCGCAACATTAGTCTGTGGTGGTGTTGAAATACCTGATCACTTAACGACGGGCTATTACGTACAACCAACTATTTTTTCTAATGTTAATAATAATATGCGTATCGCCCGAGAAGAAATTTTTGGTCCTGTACTTTGCATGATTCCATATCAAACTATAGAAGAAGCCATTGATATTGCTAACGATACCCCTTACGGCCTTTCGTCTGCTGTTTTTGCCAAAGATGATTACGAAGCAATAGCCATCGCAAAAAAAATTCGTGCCGGCCAATGTATGATCAACGGGGGAGAATTTAACTATTTGGCTCCCTTTGGAGGTTATAAACAATCAGGTAATGGTCGAGAATTTACCCAGCTCGGGGTTGATGAGTTTCTAGAAACTAAAGCTATTATTACAACAAGGTAAACATATATGACTCAATCTACAGAAAACCCAATACAATTAAATCAACCTATGGGTGGAAACGAAATGCCTCGTTTTGGGGGTCCAAGTACAATGTTTCGTTTACCGGCATGTGAATTGATGAATAAAGAAAGCGCTACATTGGATATTGGTATTGTTGGCGTACCCCTAGATATTGGTGCCAGTAATCGAAGTGGTACACGATTTGGGCCTCGTTCAGTGCGTAACGAATCAGTATTAGTTCGTCCTTATGGTATGTACACCAAAGCAGCGCCATTTGATAGTTTTCAAATTGCAGATATAGGTGATGCTGCCATTAATACTTTCAATTTAGCTAAGTCAATTAATATTATTGAATCACATTATGACAACATTATGGCGTGTAATATTAAACCTGTTACTGTGGGGGGCGACCATACTATTAGTTTACCTATTTTACGCGCCTTACATAAAAAACATGGGACTATGGCGCTAGTTCATGTTGACGCCCATGCAGATATTAACGACACCATGTTTGGTGAAAAAGAATGTCATGGCACCATTTTTAGACGGGCTATTGAAGAAGGCTTAGTCGACCCTCATAAAATGGTACAAATAGGACAAAGAGCAACGGGTTATAGTTCTGATGATTTTCAATGGGCGATAGATCGCGGTGTGCGAGTGGTACAAGCAGAAGAGTGTTGGTTTAAATCACTAACCCCTCTTATGGCAGAAGTTAGAACCCTTATTGGCGATAGCATGCCGACCTATTTAACCTTTGACATTGACGGTATTGACCCTGCTTTTGCTCCGGGAACAGGTACTCCTGAACCAGCGGGGTTAACTTCTTCACAAGCATTAGAGATTATTCGCGGTATGTTTGGTACTAACTTAATTGGCGCTGATTTGGTTGAAGTATCACCTCCTTATGACACATCAGGCAATACTGCATTATTAGCGGCTAATTTGATTTTTGAAATGCTGTGTAGCTTTCCAGGTTGTATTCGCAGATAACTAAATTGATGCTAGGATAAAGTAGAATTTGACAGCCTTGGGGGATAAGGCTGAGCAGAGATTTAACGATTAAATGACAAGGCATACGTGTGATATGCCTTGTCATTTTTACTATCAAAGAAAAGAATAACATCAAAAATGAAAAGGTATACGTGTGTAAGGGAATACTGTCTATATACCGTGTCATAATTAATTTCATTTGAAAGCTTGAACATTATATAAGATTAAAAGTTTGGTTAAAGCCAGCTTGTATAGGTTCAAACGATAATAAGAAAACTAATACTGCAATCTTTTTACGGTACAGCATAATAATTATTTTCTCTTTGGGTATCCCCTGTCATTCTTCTAGGATCAACCACAACACACTTTATTTTTACATTTTTTTCAAACAGCCATTCAAGCTGGAGTGATTTTTTACTTTTAACACTATCAATATTGATAAGCCAGTATTCAACCGGCCATTTTTTATTTAAACTTTCGCCGTTATTCAATATCACCTTAAGTTCTATCGGACTAGGAATTCCGCCAATATTATTCACTGTAAATTTAACGCCTGAAGATAGTATTTGATGTGAGTTATTCATTTGACTATAGGCACACATTTCCCAATGAAAAGCGGCTAATTCGACATCGTCACTAAAATGAGTATATTGATCTTGCTTACTTAGGTTCAATCCTTCAAAACTATTTCCTAACAATTTAGCCTGACTTGGATCACTAACAGCAGTATTTTTGACAATAGCATAGTTAATAGCTGCAATATTTTCCTGAGGTTTATGCTTATGTTGCGTCTGATGTGTAGGGAATTCAATCGATTCACTCGCAGAAATAAGCTCAACATTATCAATAGATAAATCAACACGTTTATTGGTTTCGAACCAATAATGCCAAAACCATTGTAAATTTTCATTACTTTGCGCCGAAACAAAGTTCTCAAAATCTTTAAAATAAGCTCTTTTACTCCGCCACTGTTTAATAAAATTCGCTAATATTTCATTAAAATTGTGTTTTTCTAGAACTAACTTATTTAATACATTAAACGCAACAGCGGGAACGTGATAATGACTATCTAATTTGTTACTTACTTTATCCGCTAGTTGATAAGGTGCTGAGTAATCTACCTTGTGGTTTGCCTCAAAAACACGGTAAGGTTTACCGTAAAAACTTTGAAAATTTGGATTCCAAGCTTGCTCAACAAGATAACTTAAGTAACTAGTTAGACCTTCATCAAAAAAACCTTCCAACCTTTCATCAGTATTAACAGTCATTGGAAAATAACTGTGAGCAACCTCATGAATGATGCCGCCAATAACATCGTATTTTTCAGTACGCGTATATTTGATTTCTTCCTTATTAACCTCAACGTTTGGACCACGAAATCCGACAAATTTAATCCCAGGATATTCCATACTGATACCTGTAATATTAACCACGTTTAATGTTTTAAATGGGAATACACCTAATAATTCAGTTAAATAGTTAACTGAATGACGAGTAGCAGGTAAAGCATATTGGTGCCATAACCAACGGCCGTTATCAGGATAGGAAACATTAAGTCTTATTGATTTATCTAACACCTTGATTTTTTGTGATTGCCAAATTAAATTGTTACCCGCAGCAAAGCTAAAGTCTCTGACATTATATGCTTCAAAGTGCCACTTTTTATTTTCATTCTTTAATTTGCCTTTAGATTCTTCAACACTTGAAGAGATAAAAACAGGCGTATCGGTTAGCGTTAACCATTGTTTATATTGTTTTTTTGACAAGGCAGTATCAGGATTTTTTAATTGGCCCGTAGCTAATACTAAATAATTACTTGGCAGATTAATTTCTACATCATAATCAGCTAATTCAAGACTAAATTCACCTTTACCTAAGAAAGGTGTTAATGACCATCCTCTTGCAGCACTATAAGCAACAGCTCTTGGGAACCATTGTGCAACCCCGAAAAGAAATTTATCTTCGTCAAACGTTTCAAAACCGCTTCTGGGTTGTAAAGCATCACTGCGATTTATCAAGGTTAAATCCCAAGAAAAATGAAACACAAACTCACTGCGAGCTTTTATTGGTTGAGTGGGTTCAATTGAAAAAAAAGTACCTCGCCACACTACCTTTAAAGGTGTTCCATATTTATCTGTAACCTGTAAGTATTTAGTCGCAATATCATTGGATTCTGATGTTTTTTGTTTTTCTTCTTTAAATCGTTGTTGAGGGAGTTCAAACCATAGAATAAGTAGATCTGTAGGAGAATTATTGTAATAGGTGACTTCAGCGCTCGCTGTTAAGTACTTATTTTTCGGTTCGAGCTTTGCGATTATTTTGTAATCAAGCTTTTGCTGCCAATAGCTGTCATTAGGCAACCCGTCATTATTTCCTAGTGACATTTCAATTATATTTTGAGGTTTATTGTCAGTCGCCGCCTCGAGATCCAAACTCATCACTAATAAAAATAAAACACAATAAATTTTTATATTATGCATCTAATCTCGCATCCCTAGCAGATTTTTTATCTTTCTCAATTTTCAATAATAAAGGGTCATCTAATATAGGAGGCTCAGTAACGACTAATAAATCAATGAATAAGGCAAGTAACTCAGGTTGTGAGCCGATACTTAATTTCATATAAATATTTTTACGATGCATTTTTATCGTTTCAATACCTAAAGACATTTTTTGAGCCATTGATTTTACTGAATATCCTTGCAACATAAGTAACACAACTTCATGCTCACGAGGTGTACATACTTTAGTAGCAAATTGACGATGAAATTCTTCAATGTAATTATGTTCAGCACAACTGTCTTCTTCGTAACTATAAGATTGTAAATGTTGGCAGACTAGTTCTTCTATTGTTTCAAATAACTCAGAAAATTGCTGTAATTTATAGGCTAAAAAAAGTGGTGAACCTTCAAAGTTTGCCATTTCAATATGGATGAATCCGCCTTGTTCCGGTAACTGAATTAAATACCCTATTTCATCAATTATTTTTAAGTGTCTGAAATAGCTATTATAGTAAGACTCAAATATAGAATAATCATTAGGTGAGATGTCACTTAACCTAAAAAAACCTTTAGTTTTATAATCTATGCCCATACGGTAAAAAGGATCAAGTACATGAGCTGAGTTTAAATACTTCTCAAAGTCATCTCCTTTAATTATATTTTTTTGTAACAGTAACGTTGGCTTTTGGTTAACCTTAAAATGAAGAATAACAATTTCATCAAAATAAGTTATCTCTTCAAGTAATGAAGATAGTAATGCATAAAAATTGGGTTTTCCGATGGAAAAAGTCGTTTCAACTAAGCGTTTACTCCACGAAGATAACGTCATACTTTTTGCTTGCTTCTTATTTTTTTCTGTAGAAAAACAAGACAAAATTTCTGTCTCTCTCAACGATAGTGGCATTCCTTTAACGCTGAACGGTTGGTTAATTACTTCTATCATCACATTTCACCTTAATAGCTATTGATTAATTTATAAGGATTACCGTTCATTATTTATTCAAGTTACCTTTATTATTTCATCTCCCTTATGAATAAAGGAAGATTGAGCCTTGAACTTCAACATACGAATTATTCCTACGATATAACCTACCAATTAAAAATGGGTAAATCATGGTAGAAAATATCGCCTCAGGCGATAGGTTAAAGGGGGCTCCTAACACTTTTTAAGCCTATTAAAAACTGTTTGATTTTGTTACGTTATACCTCAATTCATTTTACCTATCGCCTTAGCCTATAGAATTTAATTTTACCTTAACGCTTTGGTGGTTGATTCTACAATCACCATATTGCTTTAAGCTCAGCAGTAATTTTTCGCTTAATGCTATTTAACTACACATTACTATAAAAAAAAGAGGTTAACATGTCACAATTTAAGCTTAATAAACTAGCAGTACTGATAGGTGCCAGTTTATTTGCAGGCACTGCAATTTCAGCAGAAGAAGATTCTCAAAAGAAGAATAAACTTGATGATACCGAGGTAATTGAGGTAACAGCAACAGGTAGAATGAACTTAGCAAGCCAAATACCCATGAATGTAACTGCTATGGGTGCCGAAGAGCTTAGAAATAAAGGGATTACAGATATTAAACGATTAATTTCTGATAGTGTTGAGATTAGCGCACCAGGAAACAGTGCACGTTTTGCTGAGTCAGTTACTGTTCGAGGACTTAATGTATCCAATGTAAACGCAAACAATATAGAACGCTTTTATTCTTCTACACTTGCCTACTATTTAGACTCTACACCTCTTCCAAACATTGCTTATCGTATAAAAGATGTTAGCCGAGTAGAAACATTACTTGGGCCTCAAGGTACACTGTATGGTGGTGGTAGTTTGGGTGGTACAGTACGATATATTACAAATAAACCTGAGCTAGATGCTTTTACATTTAACTTTAATACCAGCTTATACCAACGTAAAGAAGGTAGTTTAAGTCATGATACTGATTTGACTTTAAACTTACCCCTTAGTGATACTTTAGCAGTGCGCGCTAATATCAACCGTTTAGATGATAACGGATATACTGATCGAATAAAGAATGCAGTATGGTGGACTGAAGATGAACAACGCGCAGGAAACGGTGTTGAAGGAGACATGTGGGAAGATGATGACTGGGAAAAAACAACTAGTGGAAGAGTGCAGGTTTTATGGAAGCCTACCGACAAATTTAGTATAAACCTGTCTTATATTAATCAAGACCAACTTGCACATGGTACTTCTGCCGCCAGTCGCTGGGATGTAGATGAAGCTTGTGAAGGTATTAGTGATTGTAGTTATGATCGTGAAGGAGCACCTTTTCAAGTTGATCAATACACTGTGCAATCAGTTTCTGAAGAGTTTTCAGATCGTACTTTTGAAATGACCTCTCTTGAACTTTCTTATGACTTCGGCTTCGCAATGTTAACAAGCTCAACAGCCGCTTATGATGATATTCGTGACGGTCAAGGCGACTACCTTGCTGAGGGTTTTTCTTATTATGGTTGGATTCCTGGTATGGATTTTGACTCTCAAAATGAGTCAGCTTATATCAAGTATGATAATGAATATAAAGGTATTGAGCACGAAACACGCCTAGTATCTCAAGGCGAAAGTCCATTATCATGGATTGCAGGATTTTACTATTCTGATCGTGAAAATAGTTTAAAATTCTGGGAAATTTTTCCAGGGTTAGATAAAGCACAGCAAGATGTTAGCTGGTTACCCGATCCTATTGTAGATTACCCTGAACGTACTGAACTTGATTCTGGCTATTTTGAAGACATAGCATCTGATTACACAGAAACTGCTATTTATGGTGAAGTCAGCTACCAAGTAACAGACGCCTGGCAATTAACAGTAGGAGCTCGCTTTTTTAACTGGGAAGATACAGCAGTTAAAGATATCTCTGATTACACTGGAGCAATTGGCTCAACACTTGATAGCTCTACTGATAAAGGATCTGCGGAGTCTATTTTTAAGTTTAACACTGCTTACTATTTTGATGATGATAAACTCGCTTATTTCACTGCTTCCCAAGGTTATCGCCGAGGCGGTACCAACGGTTTTCGTGATGATGGTGACTTAACAGTATCTGCTGATACCCAACGTTATAACCCCGATACCACTAACAACTACGAATTAGGCTATAAGGCCTCAATGCTTGATAATGACTTATACGTGCAGGCAAATGTTTTCTTAATTCAATGGGAAGATACACAAACCTATTTCAGTCAAACTCTAGGTGGTATATTCCCGTTAAATGGTACCGCAAACGGTCCATCATCAGAATCTACCGGGGTAGAGTTTCATTTGCGTTACAATATTACCGACAACTTGACGGTTAAATGGGGTAGTGCAAATTCAGAAGCGCAATTTACCGATACCAAAACAAAATGTATTTTTGAAGGTGGTGAAGATGCTCCAGGGCAGCAATGTAGAACTTGGTATGAAGGTGGAGATTTAGGCGGTTCACCTGAGTGGCGTCATAACGCAAGCATTAATTATTATACTGATATTGGTGAAGGATGGATGTCAACAGACTTACGTGCGAGATATGTAGGCGAACAACTTAGCAGTCGAGCAGATGCTGATGAAAATGGTGAAATTGAAGAACCATATAAGTTTGATTCATTTATCGTACTAAATGCCTCTATTAGTTACGGGCTTGACGATTGGAATATAACCGCTTGGGTGGATAATTTAACGGATGAAGCCGGCGAAACATCTTACCAGCGAGTGGGTAATCCATTTGGTCATCGTTCAATATACACTCAACCACGTACAGTAGGTGTAAACTTTACCTATAACTTTATGGATTAATTCATATTTGTGTAATTAAATAAAAAGGCCTAATAATGTAGGCCTTTTTTATATCGAGAGAATAATGATTATAACAAAAAGCAAATCGATTGATATTCTAAATAACTTGTCCTATTGGGCTGTTTTAATGGTAGCCATGATGGGGGCCGCTGTTACTACCTTAATGCCTTTAATGGTAGGGGCGTTTACTGATAGTCAGTTATTTTCTACTCAGCAAGTTGGTTTTTTAACAGCCAGCGATGTAGCCGGTATATTAATCGCTAGTACCTCAGCTTATTTTTGGGTGAGAAAATGCCACTGGCAAAAGCTAGTAAGTTTAAGTTTAGTCATTTTTATTATTGCCAACGTGGCAACCACTTGGGTTAATGACTTTTATTTATTAATAGCTGTTCGTTTTGTGGCCGGTTTAGCCTGTGGTATTAGTTATTCAATTGCATTAGCAGCGTTAGGGGATAGAAAAAGTCCTGATAAAGCATTCGGTGATATGGTTACTATTCAAGTAATATATGGCACTGTAGGATTCGCCGTACTGCCATACTTTATTAAAATCTGGGGGTTCTCTGGAGTTTTTCAATTTTTCAATATTACCTTGATTATCGCTTTAATATTAACTCTAATTACCTACCCCAGTAATAATAAGCAGCAAACAAATGTTAATTTAACGTCTAATATTCATTGGCTTTCTGCTTCGTTGGTTTTTAGTGGTGTTGTGTTCTATTACTTTGCCCAAGGGACCATTTGGGCTTATTTGGAAAGGATAGGGGTTGCAGCTGGTTTATCCATTAGCGAAATAGGAACAATATTAGGGATCGGTTTTGCCATAAGTGCTATAGGATCTTGGCTTTCAGGTTGGTCAGTAGAACGTATTGGTCGGCCTGCGGCCATTTGGTTAACTGTTATAGTACAATTACCTTGTTTGCTCGCTTTATTTTACATGAAGCCTAGTAATGCTTTGCTAATTTATGGATTTGCTACAATTATCTACCAAATATTCTGGAGCTACATAGTTCCTATTATGATGGGAATATTTAATGATGTAGATGACTCTGGTCGCTTAATTGTGTTTTGTATTGCCGCTTTTAAAGTCGGGTTAGTTATTGGCCCTCCCGTTGCGGCATTAATTATCTCTATTTATTCACTTAACCATGTAATCGGTTTAGGCGCTATTGCAATTGTAGTAAGTGCTATATTCTTGGTACAAGCTGATAAATCAGTGCGTTAGTTCCCCTTTAACAAGGTAAAAGTCATCAGCCAAAAGTATAATAAACTCTTTGGCTTTTTGATTACCTAGTCTTGTACTAACTTAACGAACTTAATCAAAAATAAGTCCAAACCACATATCGTTTTTCCCGATAGTAACCAACTCCTATTTATCAGTAATTTTCCCTATATTGATCATTACTAAAAATAATAGGCACGATCATGAATAAAAAACAACACTACATTTCAGTATTAACCTTAGCGTTATTGGCTTCTTGTGGAGGAGGGAGCGACTCAAATGAAGTAGAAGTAAAGCCTGAACCTCCTACAACAACACCTCCGCTAGTAACGCCAACGGATCCAGAAACTACTAGCGTTACTAGCAACAAATTGGGCGCTTGGCTTTTTTATATTGATGAACCCGGCTTAGTGAAAGGTGATCATCAAGCAATGGCTAAATATTTAGCAGAAATGGGGGTAAAACGCGTATTCATAAAAATACATGATATAAATTATAATTACCAAAGTAATGCTATCACTTTTGATGGAGATAGCGTCAATTGTGGTGTTTGGCAAGATGCCTGTGAGCCTTCAAATTTAGCCTTCTATGTAAATGAAGGAATTGAGCCCTGGGCTTGGACATACAATGATATTAGTCAGTTATCAGCACAAACCGATATGTTATACGCTGCAGCTAAAGTTGGTTATACCGGATATGTGATGGATGTTGAAGTTGAATTCGATGGAAAAAAAGAACAACTTGAAACACTAATGTCCGCACATAGAGATAAATTGAATGAAGCTGTTAATGAGGGGCTAATTGATGATTCATTTTTATTAGGGGTGACTACATGGGGGAATCCAGCGGATCATCAAATGGCGATAGACGTTATTGACCAATACGCTGATTTTCACATGCCTCAAACCTATATTGAAAAATGGGGTACACAAAATGATATCCAAGGAACAATTGAACAAGGCGATTGTGAATATCAAAATTTAGGAGCAACTAAGCCGATTTGGCATATTGTTTCTCATGAAGATGGCATATTAGACAGCGTTAAATTAAACGAATTTATTGAACACGCAGGCCCTAACGCTTCAATATGGCGAATGCATACACCTGAGTTAGCAGTTGATATTGAACAAGTTAATTGGGGATTACTCAATTATAAGAAAAATGAATGTAGCAAATGGTAATAATTAATGATTTAAGCTAGTAAAACAACAATTGATTGAATAACGCTCCAAAGAAGTAGCCCCCAAGAGGGGGATACATTAAGTTTTTATATTTGAAATAGTAATTAGTGTAATACGTTAAAACAAATGATTACCCTAAATAAGTGATATCAAAATGAACAATAACAATGAACAGATAGCAACATTAGAATTAGAAAAAAACGAAATAAAAAATGATTCATTGACGAATAATTCTCAGCTCGAATTATGTAACAAAAAAGAGGATGTAAGCTCTGATGCATATTCTAATAAAAGTTATGTGCTTGGCTACAATTAATATAGGATTTATTTTACATAAGTGTTTATAACCTTTAACGAATAAATGATTGATACAGATAACATTCACGTTATTATTGTAACGACTTACTTTTAATCTTGACTTTCATCTTTGAATTGGGTTATTGAAAGTTAACTTACAGCAATATTTTTCAAAAGTCATAGTAGTTATTGAGCTCTGAATAAATGTTCAGATAAGACAACATAACAATAGAACTGACTTTTCTTGATATAAACATAAACTTATAGGCGTATATATGCAGTTATCCATGGAACAGCTTGAAGCTTTTGTTACGACTGTTGAAACTGGTAGTTTTTCAGCCGCTGCAAGAAAACTGGGTAAAGCCCAGTCGTCTATCAGTGGGTTAATCAGTAATTTAGAAGTAGATACAGGTTTTGATTTATTCGATCGTTCAAGTCGTTCACCTTCATTAACCAAAGAAGGGTTATCTTTATTAAATGATATTAAGACCGTTACTAAAAGTCATAATAACTTAGTTCATCGAATTAGTAATATGGTTGAAGATGTTGAAAATGAAATCAGTATTGCTTACGATGAAACTGCGCTATCAAGTGAGTTAATTTTCGAATTAATGCTTACATTTGAAGAGAAGTTCCCCTCAACCTCACTGTTATTAATAACCGCCCCTCATAATAGAGCAAGTCAATTACTCAAAGCAGGAAAGGTAGATTTGGCTATCACATTAAGCCAAGATGATTATCCTGAAGAGTTTGCTTTTCGCGGCATCGCTCATAGCCATTACAGTACTATTGTCAGTAAGAATCACCCTCTTGCATTGCAAAAATCAGTATCTCCTAACGAATTAACTCAATTTCGACATATACGTATTACTGACTGTGAAACGGGTTATAGGCACTTTGATAGCGAACTGTCCACTAAGCTTTGGTATACAAATAACACTAATCTTTTAATATTAGCGGTAAAAAATAATGTGGGTTGGGCAGACTTACCTTTAAATTTGATTAAACATGAGTTGGAAACAGGGGAGTTAGTTAAATTACCAACAACTCATCAAACGGTCACTTACCCGCATTGTGTAGATATTATCTGGCAAAGTGAAATACCGCATGGTCAGTGTTTAAAATGGTTAATCGATAACTTAACTAAACTGGGTAGTAAAGCAACTTAAAGCGCCCTATGGTGTCACGCTATTTATTATTTATAAGGTTAGTATTTTAAAAATAATGGCAGCAATATCAATTTTATTCATGTAATTAATATTGCTGTTAATTTATATCCTATTTATTTTTTTCAACTTCATTTGAAGGATAAATCGTCACAGGTAATTCACCACTAATTTCTGCCTTGCCAACTAATGCATTAGCTAAAGCATAAAAAGCAGCACTTGTGACTTTTTGCCCGTCTTCAGTTATATCAGTATTGTATGCATAACTAGCTAAGACAGTATCAGCATAGCTTTCAAAACGCGTTACATCATAAGGCGCCCGTAAACTTATAAAAACAGCTTTTTTATTAATACTTTTGGTAAAAATAAGTAACTTTTCTAACTGACCACTAGCTTGTTTAATATTTTTATTAACATCCTCACGCGTTAAGTCTTCCACTCCACCTGTTTCAACTGGACTTTGTAGAGGTGATATATTACCAGCAATAACGATATCAGCCTGTTCAATATGTCTCTTTGCATAAGTACTGTCATTAACGAGTAAATTGGTACATGTCAACTTAAATGGAGCGTGTTGCAATAAGTAATATTTAAGAGCAATACACTTACTTTGGTCAGGCATAATTAAATGAATGTTTGGTTTGCTTTCTACAGTTAACGGTAAGTTGTTGTTTTTATTTTTCAATAGCGTGATAGCATTTTTAGCAAGCGACTTTTCTACATGTAAATGATTTTTATTTGCCAATGTAGCTTTTGCTTTTAGTTTCATTTTTTTTATATTGCTAGAGAATGCTTCTGACAATTTATACTCAGTTTTTAGGCTAAATATTCGATTTGCGGAAAGAGAAAATTCTTTTTTATCAAGCAGTCCAGATTTTACCGCTGCTGAAATATCTTGAATAAGCTGCTTTAGTTTCATGATATCTTGGGGTGTTCTTATCTTTAGTGGCATCAACGCAATATCAGCGCCTGCGCTAAAGGTATTAATTACAGCTTGCGTCGGTGTAAAAAAGTCACTAACGCCAGCCATATCAAGCGCATCGGTTATAACCACTCCTTTATAGTTCAGCTCTTTTCTAAGTAATGTGGTGAGTATTTCATAAGACATTGTTGCAGGCTTAATCATCACCTCACCATGTTTAGAAGTAAAGGTGCTATTGTCTAAAGCTGGGTATTGAATATGAGCAGTCATGATCATACCTGGGGGGGCTTTAGCGATGATTTGTTTAAATGGCAATATATCAATATTTTTTATTGTTTCTAATGAATGCGTAACAAGTGGTAACCCACTGTGACTGTCAACATTAGTATCTCCATGCCCTGGAAAATGTTTTATCGTAGCAATTAACTTTTTAGCTTGAAAAGCACGTACTTGAGCTGCCCCTAAAATAGACACTTTTAGAGGATCTTCGCCAAAAGAGCGCACATTAATAACAGGGTTGTTTGGGTTCATATTAACGTCAATATCAGGTGCATGATTAACATTAATACCTAATGCAGTTAGCTCTTTTGCGATAACAGTAGCTGATTGCGTTGCATATTTTTCACCATGCTTAGCATAGGTGGCTCCAATAGACATGTTACCGGTAAATGGCGTAGATAAATGACGTGGTAGCCTTGCAACACGCCCGCCTTCTTGATCGATTGAAATGAGTAATGGTGACTTAAGAGACGATGCTTTAGCAGCTAACTGTAAATCATTTGTTAGTTCTATTATTTGGTCTATATTCTCTAGATTTTCAGAAAATAAAATCACTCCGCCTAAGTTTGTCTCGGTAATCATTTTTTTAAGTGAGGCTGGTAGCTTAGTAAGTGGGGTATTACATTTTGATGTCTGATTAACTTCTGCATGTTTTATTTTTAAGCTTATATCGTCATTATTTTCATCACAATAATAACGAATATCTATCATTAGCTTCTGTGCTACTTGTTGCTCTATGCTTAATGTATGAGTAAATGCCTGAACTTGAAAACAAGATATTAATAGTAAAATTAATAATATTTTCACAATCATAATGTTATTCATCGGTGTTTCCGCTTTAAAGAGTATTCGTTGTGAACCATATAATAATAATTTGTTTTACTATCGTGCTCCCCTCAACTAGGTGTGATATACCTTTTAAAAAGCTTATTTATTATTGTAAAAGAACAAAGAATTCAAGAAACAGATCAAGTAACTCTTTTGAGGGTATCAAGAATCGTTTATTTCAGTAAAAATCATTACCATTAAAGACGCGTATGTGCATCATCAATAATCCTAATATTAATAAAGAGTTCAAAGTATCACTATGAATATACAATACACATGGTTAGATTGGGGTGTTTTTGGCTTATATTTTATGGTTTTAGCCTTTATAGGTTGGTACTTTAATCAGACAAAATCTCGTAACACTAATGATTATTTTCTTGGTGGTAATTCAATGCCTATTTGGGTTGTTGCTATATCTGTATTAGCAACCTCACAATCAGCTGCTACATTTTTAGGAGGACCAGATCAAGGTTATCAGGGAAATATGACCTATCTCGCGACTAATATAGGCGCGTTGCTTGCTGTTTTTTTTGTTGCTATTTATTTAATTCCTAAGTTTTATCAATATAAAGTGTCAACCGTTTATGAATTTTTAGAAGTTAAATTCGGTGAAAGTGCTAAAAAACAATCGGGATACATGTATTTATTTGGTCGAGTTTTCGCCAGTGGCGCTAGGCTTTACCTTGCCGCGATTGCAGTCGCGATGATTTTATTTGGCAACATTTCGGCGCAAAGTGTAGTTTTTGCCATAGTAATACTCACAGCATTAGGACTAGCCTATTCCGTTATTGGTGGTATTCGTTCAGTTATTTATAGTGATGCTATTCAATGCTTTGTTTATATTAGTGCCGCCTTATGTGTTATCTATTTTTTATTAGATGCGATTCCTGCAGATTTTTCACAAATAATAACGGCGTTACAAGAGCCCAGTAATGGGCAAGTATCAAAGTTAACAATACTTAATTTTAATCTAGACTTTAGTTCAGCTGGGGTATTCTCATTCTGGTCCTCAATCACAGGCTTTGTATTATTAAATATCGCCGCATTTGGTCTAGATCAAGATATGACCCAACGAATATTAACCTGCAAAAACGCTAAAGATGGTGTTAAAGCGATGATCTGGTCTGTAGTTTTAGTTATTCCGGTCATGGCGATATTCATCTTTATCGGTCTACTGCTTTATATTTTTTATCAACGTCCAGATTTAATGCAACTTTCAGACTCTAACGAAATCATTCAAAATTTTGATGGAGAAAAAATAACAATCTTTATGTATTACATTCTTAATGAAATACCTTCTGGTGTGAAAGGCTTAGTTACTGTGGGGGTAATTGCTGCTGCATTATCAACCTTGAATTCAGGGCTTAATTCTATGTCTAGCGTCATTATTCAAGACATATATCGTCCATATATCAAAAAATCAAATAAACAATATTCTGATAGACATTTTGTTATCGCAGGTCAGTTCGGCATGATAATAAGTGCCTTGTTTTTAGCTAGCATGGCAATATTATGTTTCTATTGGCAAAGATATACTCAAATGCCTTTATTAGCCTTTGCGTTAAGTGTCATGGTGTTTTCTTATAGCGGTTTATTAGGGGTATATTTTACCGCTTTATTTACTAACCGAGGTAGCAAGCATTCAGTTTTAGCGTCTTTGGTTGGCGGCGCTTTAATCACTTTTAGTATGCAGCCATACGTATTGAATTCTCTTCACCCTGCTTTCGCAGAGGTTAATATTGGCTTTAGTTGGCAGTTATGTATTGGTACTTTTTGTGCGTTTATTATTTGCTGCTTGGGTAAACAGTCAAAAAAGGTACAAACTGAATTCAATAAGGCCATTAATGCATGATCAAATATATTATTGGTATTGATGGCGGAGCAACAAAAATCATTGCTAGAATTACGCCATCGAGAACTGAGAACCCTCATTCTCTTTTTGAGCTAAAAGGGGGAAGCTGCTCTATCAGTAATAACTTTGAACAAGCAGTTGATGTTGTAAAACAATTAGTAACTCAATTAACTCAACTAGTTGATTGCCAGTCGCATCAAGTTTTTATTGCTATAGGAGCCGCTGGTGCAGGTAACGAACAATTAAAAAAAGTATTTTGTGAACAACTATATCAAAAGTTAAATATTAACAAAGATCAGTTACTTGTTACCACCGATGCTATCACGTCAATCTTTGGTGCAAATAATGGTGATGAAGCCGTCTGCCTAGCGTTAGGTACTGGTTCAGTAGCAATATCTTTAGATTGTTACGGTAAAACCAAGCAAGTAGGTGGTTGGGGAGCAAGTATTTCTGATGAAGGCGGTGCTTTTTTCATAGGAAAACAGGCTGTTCGTGCCGCACTATGGGATTATGACAAACATGGGGAATTTGCAGCAATACTCTCTTTAAAAATCAGCCAACATATTGGAAATACTAGAACAGAAATATTAAGTTGGTTAAGTCATGCAAAACCTTTAGATTTTGCAAATTTGGCACCACTGGTGACAGAACTAAAGGAAAATTGCCCGCTAGCAAAGAAAGTTTTTCAAGAACATATAAAACAGGTAGAAGTATTAGCTAATGCCGCACTTTATAACAAAAATGTTCCTTTGTTTTTAACGGGGAGTTTAGCTGAAATCTCAGCACCTTATTTATCTAAACCTCTGCAAAAAAGATTACATCCCTCAAAAGGAAACTCAATTGACGGTGCTTGCCTATTAGCAAAACATCACATAAAAAGAAATCAGGAATTTAAAACATGTCAATAACATCAAAAGGCTCTATGGCTGATGAGCAATCGCTAATAGCAGAATTAGAATCGATGGTATCAGAGAAGCAAAACCCAGATACTTTAGAAATCGATTTATTGCCTACGTCTCATGTACTCACCTTAATTAATCAACAAGATCATAAAGTCGCTACAGCGATTGAAAAAGTGATACCTGAGATAACAATTGCAGTTGAATATATTATTGAAGCATTTAAAAAAAATGGAAGATTAATATATTTAGGTGCAGGTACGAGTGGACGCTTAGGCGTTTTAGATGCAGTAGAATGCCCTCCGACCTTTTCAGTGCCTGATGATATGGTCATAGGCTTAATAGCTGGTGGAGGTTCAGCCATGTACAAAGCGGTTGAAGGCGCAGAAGATAGTGAAACTTTGGCAATTAACGACCTAAAAGCCATTGATTTTAATCAAAATGATGTTTTAGTAGGCATCGCTGCGAGTGGTCGTACGCCTTATGTTATAACGGCAATAAATTATGCTAACACCCTAAATGCTAGAACTGTTTCAGTTACTTGTAATCCTGACGCACCTATTTTAAAAATTGCAAGCGTCGGTATATGTGCAGAAGTTGGCCCAGAGGCTTTAACCGGCTCTACACGTATGAAATCAGGTACCGCACAAAAACTTATTTTAAATATGTTAACAACGGCAAGTATGATCCGTATAGGGAAAAGTTATAAGAATTTAATGATCGATGTGCACGCCAGCAATGAAAAACTTTATGCAAGAGCCAGTAGAATAGTAATGCAAGCCACAGGGTGTGAACACAATTTGGCGAGAAAAACACTTGAACAAGCTGATTACTCCGCAAAATTAGCAATTTTAATGATTTTAACTGGCTCTCCTCTCGATGAAGCAAAAGTACTCATCAAAAGTAATCATGGTTTTTTACGTAATGCAGTGAAAAGTCATAATGAAAAGTAGTATAACGTTAAAAAATAACAGCAGTACGTTTCTTAATACTTTGTACTTGCTTGGTTGTTTTACTTGTTTAATGTCTTATTCGATATTAATAACACCAATCAAAGCAAAACCTTTTAACGTTGAGCCCCAACCTAAGCTTCAATCAGAAACTCTATCTGAAAATATATCCGATAGTATAAAAGTTGGCGCAGAACAATTATCTCTTTATTTACCGCTAATAAAAGATAAGCGCATTGGCTTAGTGGTTAATCAAACTTCTCGCGTGCAAAACCAACATATAGTTGATTACTTGATAAACAAAGGTTTGAACGTTGAAGTTGTGTTTGCACCAGAGCATGGTTTTAGAGGCAATCATGAAGCCGGTGAAACAGTCAATTCAGGCTTAGATAAAGCCTCTAAGGTGAAAGTTTATTCTATTTACGGGAAGCAAAAAAAACCTTCAGCCAAAGTGATGAAACAGGTCGATGTACTGTTATTTGATATTCAAGATGTTGGTGTACGTTATTACACTTATATTAGCTCTATGCATTATATGATGGAAGCTGCCGCAAATAACAACATTCCATTTATAGTATTAGATAGACCTAATCCGAATGGTAAGTATGTTGACGGCCCTGTTTTAGATAAAACCTTTCAGTCTTTTGTTGGGGTAGATGAGATCCCTTTATTGCATGGCATGACAGTGGGAGAATTAGCATTAATGATTAATGGTGAAAATTGGATCAATAAAAAAGTCGATTTGACCATTATTCCTGTTAAAAATTATCATCGAAAAATGGACTATTCCCTTCCAATAAAACCTAGCCCTAACTTACCTAATGATATTGCTATAGCTCATTATGCTTCTTTAGGTTTTTTTGAAGCAACTCCTGTAAGTATTGGTAGAGGCACACACTTTCCTTTTCAAGTAATTGGCTTTAATGATTTTTCCAATGGTGATTTTACTTTTACACCCAGACCTATAAAAGGCGTAGCCAATTCACCTAAATTAAGTGGTGAAAAAGCAATGGGACAAGACTTGCGTGCCATACATACTAGCGGGTTAGATTTATCCTATTTAATTGCTTGGTATAACTTATTTAAACAACATAATAAGCCCTTCTTCACGCGTTCCGGTTTTATGGATAAATTATCAGGAACAGACAAACTCAGAAAACAAATTCAAGCGGGTTTATCTCAAGATGAAATAAAACAATCTTGGCAGCAAGGATTAGATAGTTTCAAAAAAAAACGTCAACCTTATTTGTTATACCCTTAGTTACTTTACCTTACCTATCAAGGTAGTATTTCCGTTATAAAAAAATTATACAATAATGACACAAAATAATTTTCAAAAGTTTAGTCTACTCGCAGCAGAACTTTTACCTGCTAATGCTTTAATCACTGAGTATAGTAAGCGCTATGCTTATGGTACTGATGCGAGCTTTTATCGACTAACCCCTCAATTAATCATTCAGGTAGACAATCGAGAACAACTGAGAGCCATTGTTAAACTGGCTAATGCACATGGCATAGCCATTACCTTTAGAGCTGCAGGCACCAGTTTGTCTGGGCAGGCGGTTACCGATTCGGTACTTATTGTATTATCTGATCATTGGACGCAACATACCATTCATGAGCAAGGGAATAAAATCACCTTACAACCAGGGATTATAGGCGCTAAAGCGAATCGTTTGCTCAAGCCTTATGCAAAAAAAATAGGTCCAGATCCTGCCTCCATCAATAGCTGTAAAATAGGTGGAATAGCAGCTAATAATTCATCAGGAATGTGCTGTGGTGTTAAACAAAATAGCTACCATACATTGGCTGATATGAGCCTGATTTTTGCCGACGGGAGCGAACTGAATACGGCTTGTGAGGAGAGTTGCTCAACATTTTTAAGCAGCCACCAAAATTTAATTACGCAATTATTGGCACTGGCTAAACACACCAAAGAAAATACTAAATTAAAACAAAAAATCATTCATAAATATCGTTTAAAAAATACAACCGGCTACGGTATAAATGCCTTGATTGATTTTAGTGACCCAATTGAAATTATTAAACATTTAATGATTGGCTCTGAAGGCACGCTTGGATTCATTGCCGATATTACTTTTAATACCGTTGAGGATAATCCTTATAAAAGCGCTGGTTTTTTCATTTTTGACAATACCACCACTGCTTGTCAACTAATTCAAACATTAGCCGATCTTAACGTTAACGCTGTTGAATTACTCGATAAACGTGCACTGATGTCGGTTGCCGATCACGATATAATGCCCGAAGCCATAGCGTACCTACCTGAGCATGCCGTCGCTTTATTAATTGAGGTACAAGCAAATGAATATCGGAAATTAGCTGAAAAAGTGGAACGTATTTGCGTAGAGCTTGAGCATTTTTCCGATCACATTATTACTAACATGCCATTTAGTGCCGACAGTCAACGTAATGAAGCCTTATGGAATATCCGCAAAGAAACTTTTCCTGCGGTAGGTGCAATAAGAAAAAAAGGTACAACGGTTATTATTGAAGACGTTGCTTTTCCATTAAATTCTATGGCATTAGGTATCACTGAATTACAAAAGCTATTTAACCAATTTGGCTACCATGAAGCGATTATTTTTGGTCATGCCTTAGCGGGTAATTTACATTTTGTCTTTACTCAATCTTTTGATACGCCAGAAAAAATTACCCAATACGATAACTTCATGGCTAAAGTCGCCAACTTAGTCGCTGTTCGGTTACAAGGCTCGCTAAAAGCAGAGCATGGCACAGGTCGTAACATGGCTCCTTTTGTTGAACTGGAATGGGGAAAAGACGCGTATCGAATAATGAAAGAAATAAAGGTGTTATTTGATCAAAACAACATTCTTAACCCCGGTGTAATCATTAACGATGATAAAAAAGCCCACATAAAAAACCTCAAACTTATGCCAGAAGCGCACAACATTATTGACAAATGTATTGAATGCGGCTTTTGTGAGTCGGTTTGCCCATCTGAAGGTTTAACGCTTACGCCTAGGCAACGAATAAGTGTATGGCGACGTTTAATGCATATTAATAAACTAATAGCTACCGACAGAAACCTTTCACCATCTAAGAGAAAAAAACTACAACAAGAGTACCAAACATTACACCAAGATTATCAGTTTTTAGGCATAGATAGCTGTGCTGCCACGGGGTTATGTGGCATGGAATGCCCAGTTGGTATTAATACAGGTGAATTTATTAAAGCATTACGCCAAGAACGCTTTGAGCAATCATCGAGTAAAAAGTTTATTGCTAATACTACTGCTCGTCATTTATCTACTATTACTAAACTTGCTAGTATAGGTTTTAATATAGTAAATAAAAGCCAAGTAATGCTCGGTACAACAGCTGTAACAAGGGGGTTTAAAGTACTGAATAAAATATCAAATGGTTATGTGCCGCTTTATTTTTCAGATTGGCCTAAAGGTGAAAAAAAACTGAAAACAGGACTATTTCAGCCTGACATTTCCCCTAATCAAAAATCAGATAAACCTGTAAATAAAGTGGTTTATTTACCAGCGTGTGCAGGTAGAGTGTTTGCAACAACAGAAGATAAGAGTACTCAATCATTAAACGATTTGCCTTCAAGCAATCTATCTTTACCTGATGTGGTTATTTCGGTATTAAATAAAGCGGGTTTCGAGGTAATTATTCCAGATGAAAGTGCTTCGCAATGTTGCGGAATGGCATTTTCAAGTAAAGGTGACACTAAAAACGCCGATACCAAAGCCAAGCAAACCTTTGATATAATATCTAAAGCAAGTAATGATGGACAATATCCGGTAATAATTGATGCCAGTGCTTGTGCTTTACACCTTAAAGATCTAAATAACACCATCAATTTTTACGAAGTTATTGAGTTTGTCAGTGAATTTGCTTTACCTAAATTAACGATTGGCACTAAAAAACCAAGCATTATGTTGCATGTTACTTGTAGCAGTAAGCGCGGTCATTTTGACAAAAAATTAATCCATGTAGCAAAACTTTGTGCTGAACACGTAGAAATTCCTGCCGATATAAGTTGCTGTGGCTTTGCAGGCGATAAAGGTTTTTTTCAACCCAACCTAAACAAACACGCCTTAAAACAGTTAAAAGCGCAGCAACCTACACAATGTGAATACGGCTATAGTAATAATAGAAGTTGTGAAATTGGTTTAACTCGCCATAGCGGTATTCCTTATCAATCAATACTTTATTTACTCGATGAAATCAGTGAAGCTAAAGATACTGAGACAATAACTAAACCTTAATCATTAATATGCCCTAGTCTAAAGCTAACTGGTATCAATGATGCTTGCTATGCCCCCTCTAATAGGTGTAGGAATTAATATAACTATGTTTAGAATGCTATTATTAAACTTCGATATGAGAATTTAAATGAAAAAATTATTAGTTTTGATTTGCAGTTTGGCTATTTCTGCCTGTAGCGCCGTGCCCTCTATTTCCGTTTCACCAAAAAGCCAGTTCAATAATATTGAACAAATTATCACTCAGATAGAAAAAACTGACGTGTTACTGCTGTCAGATCACACTAAACCTGGTCATCTTAATTTAAGTAGCGGTGGAGCCAATGGTGTAGAAAGAAACTTTATTGACCCCGCTATTGTGAAACTAAATAACGCATTAAAAAACAGAAATCTATCCACTTACGTGTTAAATGTTGAAGACTTATTGTTTGATAAAGACATTATTGAAAACAAACATGATTTTGACTTGGCTTACGCCAATTATGACAAAGTACTAAAAGCTGCGGTAAAACATAACGCGACAATTATTTCACTGCACTTTGATGCTGACATTATTTTCCCTGAAAATTATAAAGAAGGTTCTCTTTATATTGGTGGGGTTCAATTTATTTTAGATAAAAGAAATATGAGTCACGCAACACAGAAGCTTACTTACTACTTATTGCATGATTATAAAATACTAGAGTCATTAAATAACGCCGGTTTTAGAACACGACCAGGCTATGAAGAAACAATTAAATATCAAGATAATTTAACATTAAAGATCACTGGTGGTTCAATAGGGGGCGGATTTTTACTTGAATTAGCAGCTCAAGATCAAGCGATAAGATTGTACAATACACCAGAAAAAACAGCCGAGGCTTTAACCCCAACCCTATTGTTATTAGCCAAAGCTATAGATGATTTTAGAAGACAAAATAGGCTGAGAAATAGCCTCTAACATCCTTTATATCAACAAAAGAACCTGTAATGAATCACTTAATAAAACACCTTTTACTCACAATTAAAGTACTAGTAATGATGACAGCTCTTACTGTTTCTCCCTTAATAGCAAAAACAAAAGCTGATGTCAGATATGGAAAATATAAACAATCAGGGTTAGACAAACCTTTTATTAAACATCAAGATATTTCCCCTGTGTTAAGTGCGCTTGAACAACAGCCAATGCTGACTATTCAAACCATTGGGCAATCTTTTAATGGCACCAATATAAAAACTATCTCAGTAGGTAAAGGGAAAACACACATATTAATTTGGTCACAAATGCATGGTGATGAACCCACGGCTACAGGTGCTATTTTTGATGTCATTAATTACATCATCGATGATGAACAGGTCGACTGGCGTGCAAGCTGGACGAACAAATTAACCCTTACGTTTATGCCAATGTTAAATCCAGATGGTGCTGATAAAACCACCCGTGTCAATGCACAAGGTATCGATATAAACCGAGATGCCAGAGCGTTGCAAACTCCTGAAGGTAAAGTGCTAATGGAGTTATTAACCACACTAAAGCCTCAATTTGCTTTTAACTTGCACGATCAAAGCCGAACATATGGCGCAGGAAACACTGGTAATCCAGCAACCGTATCAATATTAGCTCCCTCTTATAATTACCAACGTGATATTAACCCAATTCGTTTAAATGCAATGCAGCTTATTGTCGATATAAACGAAACAATTGAAGGACAATTAACCGATCATATTGGTCGATACGATGATGGATATTCCCATAGAGCATTTGGTGACACTTTTACTAAAACAGGAGTAAGCACGGTTCTAATAGAAGCTGGCGGTTACCCTTCTGACGATAACCGTCAAGTTGCCCGTAAAGCTATTTATAAAATGGTATTAGCAGGAATAGACTCAATTAATACTCAATCTTATACTACATTCACCCAAGCTCAATACGAATCTATCCCATTAAATATTGAGCATAAAATCAAAGATTTAATTATTAATAATCTGACTATAAATCATCACAAAAATAAGAATTATCAAACTGATTTAATAATAAATTTTGATGTATACGGTTCACAAAAAGCAAAAATCCAAGCTATTGGTGATGCCTCAGACTTTTCTGCTTATCACGTTTTTGACGCTAAAGATTTTAATTATCAAACGGGTAAGAGCTTTTCAATTAATAAAAAATTGACATTAACCGATAGCGTCTATTTCAGGTTACTAAAACAAGGTTACAGCCATTTTGTTGGTGATATAGACAAACTGAAAGTTTCAACACGATTCCCCGTTATGATTAACCCAAGTAAAACAGCCTGTGTTCTCCCTTGTAATGGTCAAACGGCCACATTTTTATTAACAGATGGTCGTGGTATTAAGTTTGCGGTTATCAACGGGCAGATCATCGATTTACGAACCGGAAAAACATTAAATCCACTTGGTACTTAAATATAAGTACTTATCACAGCAGCTTTAGATTTAATAAACAATTAAAGCCTATATTAAGTAAGACTAAGAGTTAATTTTATGGACACTACATTTGTAGCTATTATTTTTACCGTGTTTTGTGGCATACCATGTATGGTTATTGGTTACATGATAGGCATGAAACAAAAACGAAGTTTACTTTCTAGCTGGGACGATGATTCCTTTTCCGATCCTGAACAAGTGGGCCGGATAATGGGAGGAAGCTTGTTTTTAATGGGATTGATCTTATTGGTGTTTAGTATAGGTGTAATAGTCAGTTTAATAACAATCCCAGAGGCTTGTATCGCTTTGTGCGTATCAATTTCATTGCCTTTTATAGCAGGGCTACTATCTAACTTAAAGTATGGCAAATAACTAACCATCGATTTAAAAAGGCATCTAACACTTTATATGCTATTTCGTTTACTGAGTTTACTGAGTTTACTGAGTTTACTGAGTTTACTGAGTTTACTGAGTTTACTGAGTTTACTGAGTTTACTGAGTTTACTGAGTTTACTGAGTTTACTGAGTTTACTGTATAAATGATGTCCCCCCAAAACATAGTTTATGAGTAACACCATGATTAAAATACTAATTTTATGCTTCTTATCAGAAGTTAATTTAATTAAACATTTTTTTCATGAGAATAAAGTCGAGTTTGTATTCCCTTGAACCAACCTTTTGTACAAATACATAACCAGACAACAGGAGTTTAATGGCAACGTATTTAATTTAATGAACTAGTTTCAGCATATTGGCGACGAATACCACCAATATGCTGTAGGATTTTGCCCTATTAAAAGACTGTTTTATTACGTTGCGATATTATTCAAATATGTGTAACCACAGATCATTACCTTGACCATTGTCATTAATTGCATATTCAAACGCAGCTTTTGAGTACTTTTGACCTTCTCCAGAAACAGAAGAATTATAACTACCCCACTTCTGTTCATTCCAACGGCCAAATGGGTCATTAACCGTATAATGTGCACCATCATAACCAGTAACAACCATTATGTGACCTGGATTAGTAAACCAACCATGTACAATAGCAACTTTGCCATCAGCCAATGCTTGTTGTAATTCAGCAAAAGTACCGTTGGTTTTACTGTCTGCACGTTTACTGCTGCCAGCTCTAATCGCCATTGTATTATAACCATTAGCCAGTGAAGGAACGGTTTGTAATACACCACCTAATTCTTCATATAAATAATCAGGTGTATTACCCGTAACACTTGGATTAGTGAAGTTATGTAAGTCTGTCACCATAGCAAGTGAAGTAACTGAACATGTACCGTAAGGGTCATAGTAGTTATTTAGTTGAAAGTAATATGGCACTGACTCAGCAACAGGAGGCGTAACGCCACCACCGCCAGATGTATCTGCAGCCATCCAAGGTAACATATCATTACTATTACCATGATTAGCAACATTATTATCAAACGTAGATTGTTGCCAATTTAACGCTGACCAATCGTTCCAAACAGCTTGAGGAACTGGACCTCCTGGTACACGCCAAATTGACGTATTGGGACCAGCAACATCAATAAAGCGACTTAATTGACTTGAAGTAATGTTGTCATACTCTGTAGAAACAATATGCCAAATTGGTTTATTAGCCCCAAGTGTACGATACTCACTATTACCTGCTTCTATCCATTGTTTAGGGTTAGCCATATACGATGCACCCCATACTTCTACATAGGTTTGTGGCATATGAAAGTCTACATACTGGTCAATAATGCCAACATTCATCCCTTGTGAAATTGGGTTGCTCCACGTAGTGGCACCAATTGGGAATGATGCATTTATTAAACCCGCATTAATAGCGTCCTGTTTAGCACTTTCAAACGCTTGGAATATATTATGAAGTGCTGCTGACGTATTATTAAACTCAACTTCAACATCAAGCACATACCCTACATAACCGTATTGAGCCGCTTTATATAACGCATCTGCTTGCGCTACATCATCACCTGGATAATTGTATGACCAAGCCCAAGGTTCAATGCCTTTATTTTTATAAATATTGGTTGTTGTGGTTGAACATGCGTCAGTAAATAATGAACAATTAGATGTATCATCAGCGATTTTAATAAAAACACGTTTTACACCCATAGCAGACAATTCATTAGCTAATTGCGTATGGCTCTTGTTTAAACCATCTTCGTCGATATACCACAACCAAGCACCTAAACGGTTTTCTACGGTTGTTGAACCACTGGCCATCTGATCTTTAACCGCAAGATAAAAACTAGCCCCCCAACGATTGGTATAACAAGCCGTACCACCATTTAGCTGATTACATGCATCAACTTCTTGTTGATTAAAGTTGCCATATACATTATTTGGTGCGCCTGATACGCTTTCAAAACAATGACCACCGTAAGTCCCTGAACGAAGACTACCTGTTGGGCAGTCAGCCGTCCCTCTTAAATTGTTAGTAAATGACTCAGACCATCTTAAAACGTCTATGGTTGTACCTTGAACTTGATATTGATATGTATTGGTACAAGCACTACCGCCACCTGCAGATACACACCCACTTACCATATCGTTGGTAAATGGACCAAATGCGTCAACTCCATTTGCGCAAAACCCTAAATTTTCATCAAACGTAGCACCGTCTGGACACATTGCTATTGCATTAGCACTGAGCAAGAAAGTTAAAGCTATTAATTTTTTTATTATTCTCATAGTTAATATTCTTTTTATTGAAAAATTTTATGAAATCAGAATGTTATTACTGTTAGATTTCGCTGTACCAGCAATATAATCACTGGAACTTTCATTAAACGATTAAAAGATAACCACAACCAATTAAGTAATATAGGTTCAACCTATATCCACAAGATTTGAGATTAGAGAAGATTCTGTATTTACTGCGGTTGAATTAGCGCGATATTATCAGCGTAAATTTACCTAAAAGGGAAACAAACGTTTCCCTTTTTAATGATAGTGTTAGTGTATTTTTACTTATTTAACCTTTATATTCTTTTACGGATAAGCAAACACATTATAAACAAAATCGAAAAGCTTAATGAGCCACCCTCGCTGCTTTTGTCAGCAACCTTGTCTGGCTCTTCAACAATAGGATTTTCTACCTTAGAATCGCCTAACGATAACACGTCGATAAAAATTTCATCAACAAACGCCCACCAATCAGCTGAATTAGCCGGATAACCATTTACTGTTATAGCAATAGTCATCTTTTGCTCAGGTAAATACATCATAATAGACTTGTATCCACCAAGCGTTCCAGTATGACCAAAATGAAATACATTTTGTACTGTCCATAAGCGTGTTCCTAGTCCGTAGGCTACATCTTGCTCGCTTGGCGAAGACATGGCGGCGATCGAATCGGCAGATAGGATGTTTTGTGTAAATACATTATGAATAAGCAAGGCTAAATCGTTCGGCGTTGCCACAAAATTACCTGCAGCACCTATAGCACTTAAATGGTACTCGTAGGCCCTATTGTTTTCAGCTAATCCGTATATAGGCAAAGTAGCAGTGCTGTAATTATCAACAAAAATATTATTAAGCGCTAATGGAGCTGTTAGCAAAGTGTCAAAAGCATCGGCTAATGTTTGTCCAGTAATAGATTCAATGAGCAAGCCTAGAATGTAGTAGCCTGTATTGGAATAATTGGAACTTGTGCCCGGTTCAAAATCAGCACCATATTGCTCGGGATAGCTTAAAATTTCTGCCGATGTCCATACTTTATTGGGCTGTGCTAAGGCAATATCAAAAAAGTTATTAGCCCCGTTAATATGATCATAAACACCTGCACTGTGATTTAATAATTGCCGAATAGTAATCTTGTCTTTATTAGGTAGATTATATAATTCAACATAATCAGAAACTCTATCATTAAGACCAAAATGCCCTTGTTCATGTAACATCATCACCATAATAGCAGTTAGATGTTTTGACATGCTAGCCAACCGAAATAAATGCGTTTCGTTAACTTCAACTTGTGAGGACATTATTGCAATGCCTTTCGTAGCTGTTATTGAAGTGCCATCTTCTAGCACTACAGCAACAGATAAACCGGGTACAGCTAGCTTCTCAAAACTGTCATTGATTGTAGCATTTAATTTTTCCTGTATAGCATTGTTTTCAAAAGCAAATAACGAACTAGACAAAAGCAGTATGCTGATATTTAGTGTGATTGTAATTATTTTATTCAAAGTACACTCCTTAGCTTTTTGATTTTGAATATAACAAATCAATTTTTTGCCGCCCCCCCTAAGTAGGTAGTTTCAAATGTTAATTGGATTCGAATAAAAATTTAATTGCTTGATAAATAGGTGAAGTGTTAACAGTTACTAATCGGTTTCAACGATAGTTACTATCTCGCTCGTATGAATGCGATGAAATAAGATCAATTAATAAGTAAACATGACTAAACACATTGTAGATAAAAACAAAGTCACCTCTCAACTAAGACTAATAATGGAAGTATATATGTTAAAGAAGTCACTCAAATTAAGTTCTTTTTTACTCTTTTTACCACTGCTACTTAACTGTGGGGGTGGAGGAACAGAAGAAAAAAAGACAACTACTGATGCCTATCAAATTGAATGGAATAATCTATCTGACACAACCTCTTTACCTACTGGCGTAGAATTTTACAGTGCCAAAATAGAAGGTACTGGCGGTTCTGTGCATTATCTAAAGTTAGACTTAATAAATGATGCATTAGAATTACGTGCTATTAGCGTCCCACAAAGTCAAAACCTAAATGAGTTTGTAAAAGAAACTGGCGCTATTGCTGCAATTAACGGCGGTTATTTTTCGGGTAACACTTCATATTCTGCAGTAATAGATAATTTTAACTATTTTGCTCGTAATGTTACTAGCCTTAATAGAAATTCTAAAGCTTATCCAGTATTGCGTAGCGGACTAACAGTATCGGCTGATAATACTGCTGAAGTGAATTGGATTTATCAATTTGATCAGTCTGGTGAAGTATATAAATTTGAAGCACCATTAGCTTATGCTACTGACGATTCAACCCCTTTGCCTGTGCCTGAAAAAGATGATGGAACCGCCTTTATGCCAAAATTAGTAATCGGCGGTGGGCCTACATTAGTCAAAGATGGTCTGGAAAATCTTTCCTACGCCGAAGAGGTATTTTGGGGTTCAGGGGTTTTCTTAAATGATTTAAGACCAAGAACAGCAGTATGTGTTACCGCTGATCAACATTTAATTATGCTAGTAGCAACACATTATAAAATCAGCGCTTTACCCAAATTTCTAATCAGTATTGGCTGTGAAAATGCGATGAATTTAGATGGTGGAGGTTCTTCTGCTATGGCTACGTTTGACACTGAAATATATAACCAAAACCGTGCAGTACCATCAGCCTTAGTCATTGTAGATAAAAATACATATGCTCAATAACTCTTTTTGGAGCACCAACAAGTTACAAAACATAATTTTTTTAGTGTTGGTGCCTCTTTTTTTATTTACTACTTTTACCCTCCATGTCACAAATAGTCAGATTAAAACAATAGGTAAAGCAAATATTAGCCAACCTAATAATTGGCAACATATTTTAATTTTAAATGACATTAACGGTAGTTATGGTGACATTGGTTATAGTGACACCATTAAACGCCTTGTAAACCATGCTATAACTGCTTGGCAAGTTGAATTGGTTGTATCACCAGGCGATCTAGTTGCTGGACAATCACTAAATTTAACTGAGCACAATATTAATTCTATGTGGCAAGGTTTTCATCAGCAAATTTTGTCACCTTTTACTAAAAAAGGTATTCCTTTTGCCACAAGCTTCGGAAATCACGATGGTTCGAAATACTTAGCTAAAACTCAAGCTGAAATTCATACTGAAAACAAAGCTAATCAGCAAGGTGATGGTAAAAGTCATCAACAACAATATAAATATAGCTCAGAGCGTAATATCGCCAATCAATTTTGGTTAAATAATCAACCCAAGCTTAATTACCTTTATAAAGAGCATTTTCCTTTTTTTTATAGCTTTGAATTTGCTAATACCACGTTTGTTATAATTGACGCTTCTGGCTTTCAAATGTCAGTACAAGAGTTAACGTTAATTGAAAATATGTTAGCTAATAATCAAAATAATAAACCTCTGATGGTTATTGGTCACTTACCCTTAACAGGTATTGCGATAAACAGAAATAAATTTGGTGAAGTATTGCAAGAAAGCGATACACTCATGGCTTTATTTAAGCAATATAAAGTAGATATTTATATCAGTGGCCATCAACATGTTTATTTTCCAGCACTTCATCAAGGAGTATTTTTACTGAACAGCGGAGGTACGCCGCCAAGATCCTTAGTAGGACAACAAAACCCACCACGTTCTAGCGTTACTGTTTTATCAATTAATACCGATAATCAGAAATTTCATACCACCACTTATGACTTAGAGACATTAAAAGTAATTGATGAAAGCAGTATTATAGGTCATGTTAAGGGTTACCCTTTTGATTTAACAAAATCGTTAATTCAAAGCAAACATTAGGAGCTGTGTAATCAAGCACAATTATTTAAGTGAAACACCCATGATAATTAATTGCAGCTTTTATTCTCCCAAAACCAACTTTTGGCGTGTCACTTGGGTGATTTGTCCTAAAATAGTTGCCTGTGTAGCACCAGTAACACTAGGGGCGTTAGCCACTTGGCCAGTAATACAACGATAACTTAACCATGCAAAGGCGAGGGCTTCCATATACTGACTTTCTATACCAATACTGTCAGTGGTTTCAATGTGCCATAAAGGTAATAAGCGACTTAGTGCGTTCATTAAGGCAATGTTTTGTGTGCCTCCGCCAAATACCAATAAGCTTCCAGATGCTTGTTGTTTCAATTCTTGGTTTAACTCTCTGCTTTTTTCTTGGCTGAGTGCTTGGTTTAACTCGTTAGTAATGCTAACTGCAGAGAGTTGAACTAAAGTAGCCATGATATCGGCATTTGACAGTGGGTGTGAAAGTGATTGCGAGTGAATACTCTCAAACTGTTCAAGCTTTTGGTTAAACCAAGCTAAATTAAAATATTCTCTACCGGTGCTTTTAGGGTGAGGTTGAGAAAAATAATGATCCGCTAATAAAATACTCAGCAGAGATTTATTTACCTTACCCGAAAGTGCGAGCTCACCATTTTTATCATAGGGCTGTGAGCATTTAGTTTGCATCCAGCTATCGAGTAACGTATTACATGGTCCTGTATCAAAACCTTTTAGCACCTTTTCACTGATCAGCGTTAAATTAGCGATCCCCCCTAAATTCAGTAAAACTCTATTTTTTGAAGGGTCAGAATTAGCTGAAGGTACGGTATTTTCAAATAAACTTTGGTGAAACATAGGGACTAAAGGTGCGCCTTGTCCTTGGAACGCGATGTCCATACCTCTAAAACCAGTTACACAGGTAATGCCTGTTTCTGCGGCGAGTACATTGGCATTAACTAATTGCATTGAAAAAGGGTGATCGCCAAAAGGATGGTGCAGAACAGTTTGACCATGGCAGCCAATCGCTCTTATTTGACAGGGTTCAAGTTGATAATTAGCCAAAAGTTGCTGAACGGCTTTAGCGTAGCTTTTAGTTAATTTTACTTCAAGTTGTCCTAACGTGATCAATTCACAACGCGCAGTTTGGCATAGCAAGAGTATTTCTGTTCTAAGACTTTCATCAAACGAACAGGACGTACCGCCGACTAGCACCGTGCTATTATGCTGTATTTTAGAGAGTACTACATCGATACCATCAACACTGGTACCTGACATAATACCTATGTATAAATTAGATTTAATGCCATTTAGATGACTGTTCACCTTATTTTTCCATGAATGGTCTTTGAACATTATTATTTTCCATATTATAACCAGTCAGGTAATTTATCTTTACTGATGAGCTCTTCTAATGTTTGTAATTCGCGGATAGTAGAAAACTGCGAATCTTTTACCATTATTTCTTGAATAAATGGGCGGGTATTGTAATTTGACGACATCGTCGAACCATAAGCGCCAGTGTCTTTAATCACTAAATAATCCCCCTGCTGCACACTTGGTATACTTCGTGACTTAGCAAAGGTATCCCCTGTTTCACAAACAGGTCCAACAATATCGTAAATAGCATTTTCCTTTTTATTAAGGCTTACAGGGAGTATTTGATGATAGGCGTCATACAAACTTGGGCGAGCAAAGTCATTCATACCCGCATCTAGAATTAAAAACTGCTTATCTTTGGTGTTTTTTATATAACTGACTTGGGTAATTAACGCTCCTGCACTGGCCAATAATGAGCGCCCAGGTTCAACAATAATATTACAGCCTAATGACGTTAAGTGCTGTTCAACCAGACTAGCGTATTCGTTAATATCGAAAGGCTCGTCTGTTTCAGCATCATAACTAACACCTAGCCCACCACCTATATCTATAATCTCTATTTCATGACCTTTATCTCTGAGTTGGCACACTAATTCCGATATTCTTTTGAATGATGCTTCAAATGGCTCAAGATCATTAATTTGAGAGCCAATATGCACATCTATTCCTTGTACTTGAATACCAGGTAAATTTGCAGCATATTGATAGATATCTAGAGTTCTGGTGTGTTCAATACCAAATTTGTTTTCAGCTTTTCCTGTTGATATTTTGGCATGGGTATTCGCTTCAATATCAGGATTAATACGAATAGCAATTTTGGCCGTCAGCTTTAACGAAACACATAGTTCACTGATATGTTCTAATTCGGCTTCAGACTCAACATTGAATTGTAAAATGCCACTCTTTAACGCAAATGAAATTTCTGATGCGGTTTTACCTACACCAGAGAAAACAATTTTATTAGCCGGTATACCTGCTTGTAATGCACGTTTTAATTCACCTTCACTCACTACATCGGCACCTGAGCCTAAAGAGGCTAGCACTTTTAATATTGCTTGGTTAGAGTTGGCTTTTACCGCATAAAAAACTTGTGCGTTTACTTTGTTTAATGCTTGACTAAGTCTCTGATAATTTTGCTTTATTTCGCTATAAGAATACAAATAAAAAGGCGTGGCTACTTTTTTAGTAAGATCGGTAATTGAGAGTTTTTCAACGTGAAAAGCATCTTCGACATAGTTAAATTGACAGGGGAATTGAGCCATGATTATTTTTTATATTAATAAAGAGTATGGCCATTATTGTTATTTATGCGCTGATGTATATTACTCATATGAGGGAAGCGTTAAAAAAGTAATTTGAATAATATGTTATAATATTCAAGAAATCGGTATGACATATGGATTGGGTTACAGTACTACCTCCTGTTGTTGCAATAATCATAGTTTTCTGGAAAAAAGAAGTGATACTCGCACTTTTATTATCTCTCTTTACTTCAGAAATTATTACCATATATTTAGTTGAAGAAGCGCATACCTTCTTTTTATTTGATGGCGTAATAGCCACTATTGATCAAGTCGTTGAAGTATTTTCCTCTCCGGGCAATGTGCGCTTATTGATGTTTTCAACCATTGTTGGCGCTTTAATGGCGTTAATGCGATATTCTGGCGGCGTTACCGCTACCGTAAAATTATTCATCAGCAAAGGTCTTGTTACTAATCAGCAACGTGCTGGTTTAGTCACTTTTTTTACTGGTGCGGTGATCTTCATTGAATCAAACTTAAGCGTATTGACCGCGGGGATAATTTCTCGAGGATTTTTTGATAAATTCAAGATGAGCCGAGCACGACTTGCCTACATAATTGATAGTACCAGCGCGCCAATTTGTATTTTAATATTACTCAATGGTTGGGGAGCTTATATTTTAGGTTTATTAGGTAATTATCAATTGCCTGAATCATCCATCAGCATTTTAATTTCGACAATCCCTCTTAATTTTTACGCGATATTAACCTTGATTGTGGTGCTTTATACCATTATCACTGGCAAGGTCTACGGCCCTTTAAAGCAGTCTGAAGAAACATTAACGATTAAAGATACCGAGCTTAGTAATGAAGTTGCAGACACAAAAGCAAGGTTTATGATCATACCGCTAATTACTTTGGTCTTTGGCATGTTAGCTTTTATGTTTTGGACTGGAAATGGCAACATAGTAAATGGGTCTGGCTCTTTATCTGTTTTATACGCCAGTTTGTTGGCCTGCCTTGTTGGTTATTTTTTAATGATATCGAGTGGCGACTTTACTCATCAACAGGTCATGGATATTGGCTTTAAAGGGATGAGTGAATTGCTCCCCTTAGTTACCATCGTTTTGTTATCGTTAGCATTAGGAAGTAGTTTGCAGGCTTTGGGTACCGGTGAATTCATCTCTGGTATAGTCGCAGATAACTTACCACTGTATTTGATTCCTACCATGTTATTTTTAGCAGGGGCGTTGATTTCGTTCACAACAGGAACATCTTGGGGAACTTTTGCTATTTTAATTCCTATAGGTATGCCGATTGTTATAAATCTTGGGTTAGACCCTGCGCTTGTACTTGCAGCAATAATGGGAGGCGGTGTCTTTGGTGATCATTGCTCGCCCATTTCAGATACAACTGCAGTCAGTGCTGTAGCCTCTGGTTGCGATTTATTAGAGCATGTTAAAACGCAATTGCCTTACGCACTATTTTGTGGAGTAATTACCATAGGCCTCTATATATTAGTTGGCTATTTCTTTATTTAGGCGCTTATAAAAATGAAAAACTGTATAAATATTGCTTTTGTTTTGTCTTTTACGATGAGCTTTTATTGTGACGCCAATCAATCAATCCCCAATGACTTTGTCACAATAAATACCTTTATTCCAGAGGCTCTATTCGATATAAAATATCATAGTAAAGACAACTTCGTTGGCGAAGTGATTGATGGTTACAATGCGGATAAATGTATTTTACATAAAGCTGCAGCAAACGCTCTTATGTCTGCATATCGCCAAGCAAGGGATGCAAAACTCAACTTAAAGATATTTGACTGCTATCGCCCTCAACGCGCTGTAAACCACTTTATTCGTTGGGTTAATGATTTAAACAATACGGCTACAAAGCACAATTACTACCCTAATTTAGCCAAAAATAGCTTACTTGGACCTTATATAGCTGCAAAGTCAGGACATAGTCGTGGTTCAACACTTGATTTAACCTTAGTAAAAAAGGTTAATGGGCAATGGCAAGAACTTGATATGGGCTCAGCATTTGATTTATTTGATCCCCTCTCTAATACAGAAAATAGCAATATTAGTGAGCTTCAAAGAAAAAATAGATTATTATTAAAAAAAATAATGATCGAAGCAGGTTTTTTAGACTATGACATGGAATGGTGGCATTTCACCTTAAAAAATCAAGCATACCCAAACCATTATTTCGATTTTGAGGTTTTATAGTTTCTAACTTCTCTTTTGGTTTTCTATCGCTTAAGGCGATAGTTTCCAACTTTTAATATCGAAACTCAATAATCATAATTCATGCATATTACATTAGTTTAAAAATATGCATGACTATTCATTACCTTTCTGCCACAGAGTTATTAACTCAATTTAACAATAAAAAACTATCTCCTGTTGATGTGGTTCATGCATATCAACAACGTTTTTTAGAAATTAACGATCACGTTAACGCGTTTAGCTTTACTTTTTTTGAACGTACACTTGAACAAGCAATGATTGCTGAACAAGCATATATCGAAAATACCGCAAAAACTCTCACGGGGTTAGCGATAGCAATTAAAGATGAAACGTATGTAACGGGCGAACCAATGACTAACGGTTCTTTATGTTTAAAAGATTATATTGCTACTTCTACAGATCCTGTTCCTGAAGCATTACTTAACGATGGCGCTATAATACTAGGTAGAACAACCACACCTGAATTTTCTACCTCATCAGTAACATGGTCAAAATTATGGGGGATCAGTCGCAACCCGTGGAATTTATCAATTACTTGTGGTGGATCTTCTGGTGGCTCAGCTATTGCTGTTGCCTCTGGCATGTGTAGTTTTGCCAATGGCACTGACATCGGTGGTTCTTTGCGTATTCCCGCAGCAATGTGTGGTATTTATGGTTACAAACCACCACACGGTAGAGTAGCTGAAATCAGCCCTTATAATATTGATCCCTACTGTCATCATGGTCTATTAACACGAAATTTAAATGATATGCTACTAGCATACCCTCGTATTAGAGGAGCAAACTGGAGGGACTCTCATTCATTTATTCCAGATATTAATCCTAGCTTAAAAAGCACTAAATCGATTAAGCAACTTAAAGTCGCAATATCCATCGATCTTGGATTTTATGAAGTTGATAACGACATCAAAGATAACTTGATTACAACAGCTAAAGTATTAGAACAGTCAGGCGCAATAGTTGAATATGTAGACATTAATTGGGATGAACAAGTCATACAAACAGCAAAAGTTCATCAACACGCTTTAATGGGACAAATATTAAAAAGAGAATACCTAAGCTCAGAAAAGTTTAACGACCTAACACCTTATGTTCAGCAATATTTAAAAAATGTTGCAACTACCACGTTAGATGATGTCTTTGACGCCAATATTCATGCGTGCAAAATGTGGGATGAACTTGCTCCTGTGTTTAAAGAATATGATGTATTGATTTGTCCGACCGTTGCCACATCAAATATTCCAGCAAACTTTGATTACAGTAAGGACCCTGTCTTTATTAATAAAAAACAAGTAGATGCCAACAAAGGCTGGTTTATGACCTATCCATTTAACACTTTAGGCCAGTGCCCTGTGTTAGCCATGCCAAACGGATTTTGTAACAATTCAGTGCCTAGCTCTATTCAAATTGTTGGACGTCCTTATGAAGAAGAACATATATTCACCGTAGCTCGTGTTGTTGAAGAACAACAAGTAAGCGACCTGTATACCACCCGTTTTCCTGAATTTACTTAATTTAGATGTTTAATATTCTTTTCTCTGACATTATTACTTTTCTGCAAGCTAGTTTTTTAAAGAGCCACTCATTAAAAACTAACGCGGGGATTATCTCTTGTTGCTTAGCTTTAAGTATCCAAGCTTATGCAAATCAACCTGTTAATATAGATAAGAAACAAAAAATCGCACAAGTTCCTTTTTATGATCAAAAGCAAAATAAAAAGCAAGGTTGGCGCGCATGCAATATTACTTCTTTCGCAATGGTTATCGACTATTTTGCCATCACACCTAAAAATAAACAGGAAACAAGAACACCTGATTACTTGTTTAAGCAATTTGGCATTAAACAAGACCCTATTGAGTTACAAGCTATGTTTAATAAGGTTGCGCAAGATGCAGGCTCACCGATTAGAGATGTATTTTATGAAAACGGTACTATTGAACAACTAAGAAAATTAGCCCGTAACGGACATCCCACTATTATTCACGGCTGGTTCACTAAGTCAGGTCATATCATGGTAATTACAGGATTTGACGGTGAAAACTATATTGTTAATGACCCTTATGGTAAATGGTTAGGTAAGAAATGGGCCGAATCTTCAATAGGTTATAATACCAATATATCGGGAAAAGCATTACGTTATGAAGCGAAAGCTTTTGAGCTGGCCATTAATGATAATGGCAATGGTGACGACTTATGGTTACATACTTTTATCGATACAAGTACTGACACGGAAAAGTAATACATTGCATATTTACGGCTCTTACCTAACCAATCAAACTATCGGTAAAACCGATAGTTTATAACTTCTATTAATGACAAAGTTCACTTAATCTTCGCTCATTATCAATAAATAACAGCTCATTTTATTTATGCAACAGTCCACTCCCTTAAGAATACGTCAACAGATACGTAATGGCACATTTACAAAGCCTACCTCTGGCTGTGCTCCTGGTTTTGTGCAGTGCAACTTAGTAATTCTGCCTAAAGAATACGCTGATGATTTTTTAACGTTTTGTCAGTTAAACCCTAAATCTTGTCCTTTAATAGCTATGAGTGAAAATGCAGGCGATTTTACGCTTGAAATATTAGGTGTTGATGTGGATATTCGCACTGACATTTCTTTATATCGAATATATGAAAATGGCGAATTAATCAGAGAAACAGCTGACGTGAAGAATATTTGGCAAAATAATTTTATGTTCTTTTTATTGGGATGTTCGTTCTCCTTCGAAGAAGCTTTATTAGCAGAAAACATAGAAGTGAGAAATATTTCTGAAGAAAAAAATGTGCCTATGTACAAAACTAACATTAGCAATAGCCCTGTTAATGACTTTAAAGGAGAGATGGTGGTTAGCATGCGTCCTTTAAAACCTCAAGACATTGAGCGTGCAAGTCAAATTTGTAGCCAATTCCCTAAAGTACATGGTGCTCCTATACATTTTGGTAATCCATTAGATATAGGTATTACCGATATTAATTATCCAGACTTTGGCGAGGCTGTCACCATTAAAGAAGGGGAAATACCTGTATTCTGGGCTTGTGGTGTGACTCCACAATTAGCCATAAAAAATGCCAAACCACCAATTTGTATTACGCATAGTCCCGGTTATATGTTGATAACAGATATTCCTAATACCAGTTTACGAAATAACATAGATATTCAGTAATTAAATTAAAGTAAAAAGTTAAGTTGAACAAAATGAAATTGAATTGTGACTTAGGCGAAAGCTACGGAATTTGGCAGTTGGGGCAAGATAATAAGTTGATGCCACACATTGATATGGCAAATATTGCTTGCGGTTTTCACGCGGGCGATCCAAGTGTTATTAACAGCACCCTATTATTAGCAAAAAATAACCAAACAGAAGTAGGCGCGCATCCAAGCTACCCCGACAAAGTGGGGTTTGGTCGTCGTTCAATGAAGTGTTCTACCAGTGAAATTATTGACTTCATGCATTAT
This sequence comes from Colwellia sp. RSH04, assembly GCF_003545765.1. GTDB lineage: Bacteria > Pseudomonadota > Gammaproteobacteria > Enterobacterales > Alteromonadaceae > Colwellia. The sequence continues at coordinate 374,262 of NZ_QXIO01000004.1, forward strand.
CAAATTGCAGCACTTGATGGTATGGCTAAAAACCATGGTATAACAATCAGCTATGTTAAGCCTCATGGCGCTTTATATAACGATATGATGAGTAGTAGCAACGTCGCCGATGCTATTTTTGAATCGATACACCAATATCATCGCCCTTTAAAGTTAATGTTATTGGCCACACCCGACCAATCGAGCTATCAAGATAAAGCCAAACAATACAGGATTGACTTAATTTTCGAAGCCTTTGCTGACAGGCGATACACCTCAACAGGTCACTTAATGTCGCGAGAGCACCCTAAAGCACTACTTAATAAACAAGAAATGCTTGAACAAGTAGAAAATTTAATCTCCAAAAAGGTAGTTATTAGCCAGTCAGGAGAGCCATTAGTCTTAAAGGTAGATTCTCTTTGTGTACATGGCGATAACGCTGAAGCTATTAATGTAATTAAACAACTGAAGTTATTATGCAGCAAATAATCAATTACCCGCACATAGAGATAGCAGGTGAAAATGCATTAATTATATATTTGTCTGATGAAGCTAATCCGAGCCTGAGCAAAAAAATTTCTCAGCTTAAAACAATACTGGCAGAAGAATTAAGCAACTGCCTTATTGAACTCATTCCTTCATATATCTCTTTATTAGTGATTTTTGATCCTCTAGTAAGCGATTATTTTGCCGTTAAACATACTATTTTTCAGCGTTTAGCCGTAGTTTTTGGTGAGCCAAATGAAACATCAGTCAATAAAAATATTATTGAAATTCCTGTTTATTACTCAGCACAAAGTGGCCCAGATTTATCAAACATTGCCAAGAATTCAGGGTTGACTGTAGAAGAAGTGATTAACATCCACCAGGAAAATACCTATCAAGTTTATGCCATAGGTTTCGCCCCAGGCTTTGCCTTTTTAGGTGAAGTAGACTCAAGAATTGCCATGCCTCGATTAAGTACTCCTAGAAAAAAAGTGCCCAAAGGCTCTGTCGCTATTGCTGATCAGCAAACTGCTATTTATCCAGAGAGCTCTCCTGGCGGTTGGAATTTAATCGGTTTATGTCCACTGACGCTTTTTGAGCCTAGCACAACACCTCATATACCTTATCAAGTAGGTGATAGCGTTAAATTTAAGGCGATTACCAAAGGCCAATTTTTAAAGTCTGGTGGTACGTTATGAGTGATATGGCACAAAATTATTTTACCGTCGCCACACCCGGCATATTATGTACCTATCAAGACTTAGGTCGATTTGGACAAGGACATTTAGGACTAACTACTGGTGGGCCTGCTGATAAAAGTGCCTTCATTTGGGCAAATAAATTAGTGAAGAACCCAATAAACACAACCGCACTAGAACTCAGCTTTGGTGGATTAAAGCTAATCGCTAATGCTTCAACTACCCTAACGGTTACAGGCGCTCAGGCACCTTTAACCATTAACGGTTGCCCTAAAGAGCTATGGCATAGCCATCGCGTGAATGCTGGAGACACAATTGAAATAGGTTTCGCCACGCTAGGCTGTAGAATTTATCTTGCAGTAGCAGGAGGCTTTTTAGTTGCCCCTCAATTTGGCAGTGTTTCAACTGTACTTAGGGAAAGCGTGGGCGGTGTTGATGGTCGTGCCATTGCAGCAAAACAATTACTTGCTATTGCTCCTGAGAAAAGAAAAACACCGCTACTGCGTTTATCTGAAAAAGACATTCCAACTTATTCTGAGTCATTAACCTTGAAGGTTATTACTGGCTACCAAGCGTCGCTATTCGATAATTACGAAACAACCAAGTTTTTTGCTAATGAGTACCAAGTCAGTAGCCAGTGCGATCGCATGGGATACCGCCTTAACGGTGCAGCAATTAATTCAAGCATCAGCAAAATGTATTCTGAAGGAATTTGTAAGGGGGCAATACAAATTCCTCCTGATGGACAGCCTATTGTTTTGGCAAATGACAGGCAAACAATAGGAGGCTATCCAAAAATTGGCTCTGTGCTTTCTCTCGATCTCAATTTTTTAATGCAATCGAATCAAGGTAGCAAGCTTAGTTTTGAACCGATTTCCATTCATTTAGCCCATAACTTATTGCATTTAGCCCATGTAAAAACCAACCAAACCGCATTAGTAAAGGTAGCAGACTAAATGACGATACCAAGCACACTTCCCCTGCTAGTAATAAGTCAGCAAGTAGAAACATTATTGGTGCAACGAAACTTGCGGGGTATGCAAGATGTTAAGCATAGCCTACGCTCAGGGTATTATTTACGCGCTGCAAAACAATTAATGCATTGCTCTGGCACCATAATAATAGGGACTGGTTTTCCTGTAGCAGGTACTTTTGAAACCGATGGGCCTGTAGGTGCTATCGCCCTTTACAATGTACTTAAATCATTAAATAAAAACCCAATTATAGTCTGTGGTGAGCCACTTTACGGCGCATTAAAAGGTGATTTTCAATGTTATCAATTACCCCTAAACAATATTGCCGATGCTGAGAGTCAAGCTAAAAAAGCCTTAGAAAAATTAACCCCAGATATCATCCTATCAATAGAAAGACCAGGGTTAAGTGAGCAAAATGGTTACTACAATATGCGCGGTGAAAATATTTCTAAAAACTGTGCAAGCTTTGACTTTTTTATGAAACTGGCAACTTGCCCAACTATCGCTATTGGCGACGGCGGTAACGAAATTGGTATGGGTAATATTCCCGAAGCAATTCGCCAATTAGACATCACACCGTCTACAACTCAATGTGATGAATTACTCATTGCAGACGTTTCAAATTGGGCTGCTTACGGCCTTATTTCTTTCCTTTCAATATGGCATAACAGGAATTTTTTAAGTGAAATAGCGCCAAAAGAAATTTTAACCTACTTGTCTAGTTTGGGCAGTGTGGATGGCGTAACTCGTCTGAACGAACTCACAGAAGACGGCTTATGCTTTACATGTGGTGAACAGCTTATTGCGCAATTAGAAAGTGTGTGTGGATTTAATGAATTAGGTATAAATAGAGAATAATATGAATACTGTATTTTTAAATGGTGAATATTTACCTGCTGATAAAGCCCTTATTTCCCCAATGGACAGAGGTTTTTTATTTGGCGAAGGTATTTACGAAGTTATACCTAGTTATAGCGGACAATTTATTGGCTTAGCTCCTCATTTAAATCGATTAAATGATGGACTGAAAGCACTTAAAATTAAAACAAGCTTTACCCTTAAAGATTGGCTCGATATATGTAATCAGTTGATTGAGAAAAACGATGGTGAAAACCTTGCGCTTTATATTCAAGTAACCCGTGGATGTTCATTGCAGCGACATCATGCTTACAACAATGATTTAACACCAACGATTTATGCTTTTACCTTTGGAATACCCAATGCGCCTTTGGCAGATAAAAGCCAAGTAAAAACATATAAGGTATCAACTGATCAAGATTTAAGGTGGCAGCGTTGTAATATAAAATCTACTTCGTTACTTGGAAATGTTATGCATTTTCAAAAAAGCGTCGAGGAAAGTACTCAAGAAACTATTCTATTCAATAGTAAGAATGAGTTAACCGAAGCGAGTGCTAGTAATGTTTTTATCGTAAAAAACAAGGTGATTATTACCCCTCATCTTGATCATCAGATATTACCCGGTGTAACCCGTTTTATATTGTTAGATATACTCAAAAAATACTGTGAATATGCCGTAGAAGAACGTGTTGTCTCTTATGATGAAGTAATTAATGCCGATGAAGTGTGGTTAACAAGTTCAACCAAAGAAGTTGCGCCGGTAGTTGCTATAGCAAATAAGGAAGTGGGTAGTGGCCGAGTGGGTGAGTTATGGCTTGCAGCACAAACATTGTTTTCTCAATATAAAGGTCACTATGAATAATTATAGTGTTTCAGTTAACTTAATTAATATTTACACAATAAAAGCGGGTCCAATTCAAGTTAACGTTCTAAAACGAATAAAGGTAATGAATACGATGAAAAAATTGATGTGCTTGATAACTATACTATTTTTATCCGCCTGCTCTGTAACTCAAGATCACGCCAAAAATGAAGCTGAAGCTGAAGTTCAAATTCAAGTTAAAACTTCAAATAAAATAATGTCATCCGCTTTACAGTGGGAAAACAAAGGTTACCGAATAGGAATGTCAGAGCAATGTATGAACTGGACAAGAGAAGTTCTTATGGCTGCATGTGGGTCTAAATTTAACGCTTTACAAACCCAAAACCCATGGGATAAAGAGCTCTTAGGTATTAACGATAAACTACTTCCAGAGCATGCAGACTCGTTAGCTAGCAATGAGTTTGGCATAAATATATCACGCGTTGATGAGACCATAGCCGGGGATCTTATTTTTTTAAAAAACACCTATGGTAATTGGCAGCCTGGGGTTATTACTCATGTCGGCATTGCAACGGGAAATAATCGTTATATTCATAGAATGACATCAAATAAAGGCATTGTAAAAATACAAGAAATACCTTTAAACGATTTTTCTGGTGCTATTCGACTTGATAAAAAATTCTGTCAATAATGAGTATATGAAATCTGGCATATCAATTTAGATACGTAATCTTATATAAATAGGAATTAAAAATGATTAAACAACATTGCCAGAAAATTCTTGATCAAATACCAAGTCACCGCCTACTTGCCTTAGACATACTCCGAGGCCTAACTATAACTGCAATGATTTTAGTAAATAATCCTGGGAGTTGGTCTTATATGTACTGGCCTCTAAAGCATGCTCAATGGCATGGTCTCACCCCCACGGATCTAATATTCCCATTTTTTATTTTTATTATTGGTATATCTATAACGCTGTCAGCTAACTCACAGCTCAACAAAGGTATTAAAAAAACTGAAATAGTCAAAGCAGGTGTGATTCGAACCTTAAAACTCATTTTGCTAGGCTGGTTTTTAGCCCTGTTTTACTACAATTTTCGTGACCCAAGCTTTAACTGGATTGAAGAACGTTTCTTCGATATACGTATTATGGGAGTCTTGCAGCGTATAGGTTTGGTATATTTAATTACCTTGTGTTGTTTTATGTACCTTAAACCTAGATTCTTATGGGTTACTTTTGTTGGTGTGCTAGTGAGTTACACAGCGCTAATGCTTTACCTACCTTATAAACTGCCAAGTGGCGAAGTACAGCAAGGGCTATGGCTTTACGGTAATAACGCTAGCGCTTGGTTGGATAACCTGCTACTGGGGGACAATCATGTCTATTTCGCAAAAGCAACTCCCTTACCATTTGACCCTGAAGGTATTTTATCCACCTTACCCGCCATTGGTACAGCGTTATCAGGGGTATTATTTGGTCTTTATTTATCCGCAGAGAAAAACCTAATTAAGCAATTAAAAACCGTTTGTATTGTCGGTATCTGCTTGATTACTTGTAGTTATATAGCAACATCAATCATTCCTATTAATAAAGCATTATGGACACCTAGTTATGTACTTTTGAGTACAGGGCTAGCAATGCTGAGTTATGCCTTTTGTAGTTATGTGCTAGATATTCGTAAAATTCAATTATGGAGTGCTCCTTTTATCGTATTTGGGATTAACGCTATCTTATTTTTTATGTTTGCAGGTATTATAGCTCGTCTTTTATTGATGATTACACTTAAGGGTAGTAGCTTAAAATCAGTGATTTTTACTGACGCTTTACAGCCTTTATTCGGCAACTATTTTGGCTCATTTGTATTCTCATTATTATTTTTAGTCATTTCTTACATTGCTATGTTTAGTTGTTACAAACGACGAGTGTTTTGGAAAGTTTAGCTAAAGCTTCAGAAAGCCAAAATAGTTATTTAAAGAGAATAGAGATAACTATAAATTATCTTTTCTCTTTAAATAAATAGGATGAGTATTTTCTTGTTTTATCCTCACTAAAATTTAATTGATTTAAGCTTGGCAAGGGACAATAATGGGACATTGCTTCAGCTAACTTGAATTATGTAGAATTAGCTCAAGTTATATGAAAGCAGCGAAGTCCAAAGGACTAAAAGAAAAGGCCATTATTTTACAATACCCTAGAAAGTTTAGAAATTGCCCCTCCGGAGGGCGAGGCCGCAGGTTCGACTCCTGCAGGGTGGGCCATTTATTTAACTTTATTGCTTTTTATATCGCTCGATAATCTGCTGATATTCACGATCAGCTTTTAACTCTACTAAAGCATTATTTAACTTTTCTACAATTTCATCAGGTACATTATTATTTAACGCCAGATAATTACCTTGGGTGTCAGGTATTTTAACCACAGGGGTAACTAAAGAAATATCACTGCCTCTTTCAGATAACATATAAGGAATAACAATATCTGAGCCCAGTATTAAATCAACTTTCCCCATTAAGAAAGGTTTAATATATTCAGCATTATAGCTAAATAAAATAAGATTTTTATTTAGCTCAAATCCTAAATCTTGAAACACTTTTTGATAAATGTCTCCTCGCACTACAGCAACTAAATATTGTTTGGCATCTTCAATAGTCTTAACTGTTACATCTTCACGATTGCTTAATTTATAAAGGAAGCCTTTGCCTGATGCTAAAGGGCCAACCCACTTAAACAGTTTTTCTCTTTCTGGGGTTCTTGCTGTCGACATTAAGCCAGCATTAGATTGAGATAACGTTGTTTTATATGAACGAACCCAAGGATATATGTTGAAGTTAGCACTGATGTTAGAACGCTTTAATATCGCTTTTACAATGTCGATATTAATACCAACTATATCATTGCTTTCACTATAAAAGTTATATGGTAACATCGGCTCAGTATTAATATTAAGGTGATAATCATTAGCTTGGCTTAGCCAACTAAAAAACAAAAAAAATAACCAAATAAATTTTTTACAGTGCATAACTACTTACGACATGAGGATGTCGACCAAACAAAATTGACAAAATATTTATTGTTAGTATAGCCACAAATGAATGTGGAGGATGAAATAAGTTTTACTTTTATTTATAACTAGGGCGTGTTTATCTTTGTTTAATCATTCAGCTGAGAGATTCCCCCCTTTTTTAACGCAAAGGAAAAATTAACCCCCAGCCCTAACATGCTGTTAATGATTGTAAGTCACTTAAAAATAATATCTTAAACTGGCATAAATACTTAGCGGTGACGCACCAAATTCAGAGTTAACATGTAATTTCGGTTGTTGATTTTCCAGACTGTATTGCATCTTATCACCATGAGTTAAATATACGCCAAAGTCAGAATATAAATTATCTGTCCAACTAGTTTCACTACTGATATTAATGAAGATAGAGCTGTCATTTATATTATAAAATGCACTGGTGTTGATCGACATCAATGGTGAATAAATCCATGATATTGCTGGAATAACATAATGTTGACCTAATAAAAAAACACCCGCTTTTTGATAAGGTGCTTGTTGTGTAAGCGCTTGATACTTTTCAGTACTTTTACTACCTGCGCCGTTATAATGATACTCAAGCATAATAATAACATCTTCATTTATCGCATAGTCTGAACCAATAGAAGTGCGCCAATAATTATTAGCATAAGGTTTTGAGGGTAGGGGAGGTTGTTGGTGTTTTTCTAGTTTATTGCCTGTTTGCTTTTGGTTCCAGTTCATATAAGCCGTTTCAAACCAAAAACCAAAATCACCAATGGCACGTTCAAGTCCTCCACCTATTAACCATGCTTCATCAAGTGCAATAGCGATTAGTTCAATATCGTTACCCGCAATAGCGTTTTTAGTACGTAAAAATGCGGCGCTATTTTGTTTTTGATCCTTTTCACCAATAACTAATCCCATATCTAATACAGAAAAGTCACCAATGTCAGCCTTATACCTTATCGCGTCAATGCCTACTCGATATTCTTGATTTAAGGTTTGAATAGCAAAAGGGATGAATATATCTGTTGGGTTAATAAAACGCGAAGAACCAAATGATAAGACTTGTCGGCCTATGGTTAAATCACCATATTTATTACTGTATTGATAATTGAATCGATCTAAGTTTTGTAGAATAACCGCGTTATCGCCAACCTCTGTCATTATTGCATCAAAATCTTTAAAGCGATATTGGGTGTTAGCAACACTAATTGTTGCCCCTAAACCACCTGAGCTTTCAGTAAACTCAGTATTTGAAAAATACAAAGGTTGTATTTCATAATGTAGTTCAAAGTTACCATGTTCTGGTGATATATATGATGCCATTAATCGTAATGCATTTTGTGATTGCACATTACCCGCAATATCGTAATGATTACTGCTATTATCGATTGATTCAATCGTAATACTGTCTTGAGCGAGAAGGTAACTTTTTAAATACCCACTTAGGGTAAAGTTTTCTGAATAACAATTTGCGCTAAAAAACACCACGAAATAAGCAATTGCTAATGATTTTATATCAACCATCAACTAAAGCACTCATCATCAACAATACAGCCATCTTCTAATCGAATAATTCGTTTTGCTCGCTCCATTATTTTCGGATCATGAGTTGAAAAAACAAATGTCATCTTTTGTTCTTCATTCAATGTTTTCATCATATCAAGCAATTCGATACCTGTTTTTGAATCTAAATTCGCTGTCGGTTCATCTGCCAGTATAATACTAGGCTCTGATACCATTGCTCGGGCAACAGCAACGCGTTGTTGTTGGCCACCAGAAAGCTGTGCAGGGCGTCTGTTTTCTAACCCTTCAAGGCCAACATCATGCATGATAGCAGATACTCTTTTTGCTCTTTCTTGGGCTGAAATACCTTGCAGTAACATAATATATTCAATATTTTCCTTCGCACTTAAGACGGGTATTAAGTTATACGCCTGAAAAATAAAACCTATATGATCTCGTCTAAAGTCTGAAAGCTCAGTACCGGTCATTTGGCTGATATGTTTATTATCAAGTAATACTTCACCTGAAGTTGGGGTATCTAATCCACCAATAAGCTGTAGCAATGTTGATTTACCTGAGCCTGAAGGGCCAATAATAGTGGTAAACTCTCCTTTATTAATGGTTAAGTTAGCATCGGTTAATGCGTTAACTAAGGTATCCCCTTGACCAAAATGACGGCACAACATCTTCGTTTCAATAACCGTAGTACTATTGACTAAAACATCACGCTTTTGAGTATTATTTTGAGCTATATTATTCATAAAATTTGCTCTTATTAAAGTGTTTTTCGCATTGCAAAAGAGGGCTGTAATTTAGCGGCGTGTACTGCTGGGTATATACATGCCAATATCGTTACTAATAAGGTGGCAAACGCCATTTTTATAAAACTCATGGTATCTAATATTAAGTAAATAGGTTCATTAAGTGTTAAGCCTGTCATTTCTAAATCGGTGTAATCAATACCCGTTATAGAACCCCAATAACAAACAATAAACGCCAATATTACCCCCAACACGATACTAAGTAAGCCGATAAAAAAGCCTTCAAGTAATATTTGTATGAAAAGCTGTTTTGGACGAGTACCTATGGCGAGTAAAATACCAAATTCTGTCTGTCGCTCAAAAATAGACATAAACATCGTGTTAATAAGACCCAAACAAACCAACACATATAAAATCGTTGAAACGATCAAAGTAGAATATTCAGTCATCGCCAGCATGCTACTTAGTTGAGGCACAAGATCTTGCCAAGCAAGAGTTTCTAACTTTTCATTATTTAACGCTTGCCAGAACAAAAGCGTTTTATCATCAGCTTGATTTAAGTTTTGTAGCCTGAGGGCGATTTCATGAACACCGTTAATACTTAACAACTCTTGAGCTTGGCTTAAATTAATAAACGCCATACCATTATCCATATTTCTTTCATTGAAACTGAATATCCCAGACACACGAAATAAGGCTTGTGATAAATCACCACCATGAGCCTGTGAGACTGTAACCACAAGTCTATCACCTAAAGATACTTCGAGTAGTTCAGCAAGACGTTGACCCAGTAATATTTCACTTTCTTTACCGCTAAGGTATTGGCCATCAACCATCGCTTGTTTTAATTTACTCACCTGAGCTTCTTTATCACTGTCAACACCATAAATTATTGCTGCGGCAACATTATCTGATGAAGAGGTCATAGCACCGCTAATCACTCTTGGTGCATATGCTTGAATAGCTTCTGTTTCGGCTATTTTTGAAAAGAGGGTATGGGTATCTTCAATATATAAATCAATATCATTGGTTGCTCTAAAGCCTTGCTGATGAACTTGTGCTTCACCGAGAAAAGTTTGCGTTGATATTTTTACCATAGTGCTGACCATGCCGCGTACAAAAGCATCGGTAAACAATATTGCCACTAAGCTACATGAAATAAGCAATACTGTAAGTAAGGTACGACGAGTATTACGAAAAATACTGCGATTAGCTAAGCGAACAACAATACCTGTTGTTTTATTTTCATCATAGCTAGCGTTATTAATTTTCATATTAAGTTGCCTGTAGCGCTTTTAATGGTGATATTTGTGCAGCCCTTATTGCTGGGATAAAACTCACCAATAAAGTACTAGCGATGACAACAACGCTAGGCACTATCACCACATACCAGCTAACTTCCCCCAACATGGTATCAAAAACAATTCCCCCCATATCAATAGGCTCTGGCATAGGAATACCACTAGTCGCCAACCAATAACAAACAGGTAAAGATAATAACAAGCCGAATAAGCAACTGATTACCGCTAGAATAAGCGATTCAAGTATGATTAAATTAAATAGTGAAAGAGGGCGCGTACCAATTGCTTTTAGTACACCAAATTCTCGTGTTCGTTCTAATGTCCCCATTAATATCGTGTTAAGTACGCCAATAGACACGATAAAAATAATGATCCCCATAGAAACATAGCTACCTTTTTTATCGGCTTGCATACTATTGTAAAAAGACGATTCAACCACTTGCCATGGTGCAACCGTTAATTCGCTAACCTCAAGTTGCTTTTGTAATGTTTGTGCAAAGGGTTGAGCTAATTGCTGATGTGCTAAAGTAATAGCTAATTCATGTGCTTGGCTATTTTCACCTTGCCCCATAGAGAGAAATTGCTGCATTGCTGGTAAACTCAAATAAACATTCATTTTCTCATAAGAGTTTGCATCACCAACTATCCCTTTAACCAAAAAAATATCGTTAGCAATCGAGCCATCAATCCCTTGAGAAATTAGTACTAATTCATCACCAACCGTTAAGGCTAAATTATTTGCTAAGCTATATCCAATCATAGCCTCAAAATAGCCTTCTTTACTGATATCGCTAGAAATGTATTGCCCTTGTTTTACTTTGCTCTTTAAGCGCGTTGTAAGCGCCTCACGCTTGGTATCTATTCCAATAACTTGTGCTGGAAAGGTCTTATTTTTACCATAAGCAAGGGAAGGACCATATATTCTGGGGGTTACGCCAATTACTTGAGGATTGGCTTCAACCTCGGCAAGTATTGAGTCTAAGTTGTTAATTGTTTTATAAAGCGATGGGCGTTCTAAGTAATTAGTGTGATGAATTTGTACATGACCCGTATGATCTTGAGTAAAAATATTAATGATATTACTGTAGCTACCTTCCGACATAGACAATGTTAAGCACAGTAAAAAAAAACCGCCTCCCATGCTCAATAATGTCAGCAAAGACCGTCTACGATTGCGCAATATATTTCTAAAGGCTAATTTAGCAATTAACACAGCAACTATTCCATGGGTATTAAGTCAACATCAGTTCAGTTCAGTTCAGTAAAGCTAGAATCGAGTTTGTAAATTACGTAAGGTAAAAATATTATCTTTTAATTGACTATCAAACTCAGCTTCAACATATTCAATAATCGTTTTATGACCTGATTTATTATGAGGTATCATAGTCATAATAGCTGGCATTTTTTTACCTGAAAAATCTCGAATGTCAGAAAAGCTCATTGAACGAATTTTATCTCCTTGTTCGTCAAAATAATTTTGCTCTAACGGTAATAAATCAGCCTTATTCACTATAATGATTATTTTTCCCCAAACGGTAACAGTGCTTTGTTTGGGCAGTAAGGTAAGTTGATAAGTATTTTCTGATTCACTTTTAGTCACATGGTATTCTTCAACTAACGATACTTCTCTTACTAGATCATCATTAGTAAAATCTGATCCCATCCAAGATCCCATCATCATCGACGGTGGTACTTTAATAACCTTATTGATTTTAGGAAAGAAATTCCACATTTCTTTACCTTTCTTCAAAGTAGCAACACCACGATCTTTTCTCGGTGATAACACACGAATAAAGGTATCATCCATACCTTGTGTCCAACTCTGCATTTCTAGTGTTCGTTGCCAGTTGGGTGTTGTTATTGTCATTTTCATGGTGGCAATAGACGTTTTTGAACGAAAGAGCTCATCCATTTTTTTTAATAGTGCTACACCATCATCATCGGCTTTCACCAATAAACTAAAGCACATCAGCACAGTAAAAAGAATGGGAGAACGCGGTAATAACGACATGGTTAAATCCTTATATAATTACCTGTATTCAGTACATTATTTCACTATAACAAGTTAATATATAAATGCTAATGCTTTAACTAGCATAAATATATTATCCATAAAAAAACCAGCGCTAGGCTGGTTTCTTATTACGACGATTATAAATAAAATTTAGTTTATCTTCGTCAAAATTTCTTCAAGTTTCTCTAAGTTAGCATAAGAAATAACCAGTTTACCTTTACCCTTTTTATTATGAGATATGGCCACTTTTGCACCTAATCTATCCGCTAAATCTTGCTCTAAATCTAAAGTTTTAATATCTTTTTCAATCGCTTCTTTTTCAGCAACAGGGTTTTGTATTTTCTTAATTAAACTTTCTGTTTCTCTAACAGTAAGCTCTTTAGTCGCCACTGTTTGTGCTGCTGTTGTTTGCACTTCGCCTTCTAACGCTAATAAAGCACGGGCATGACCCATTTCAATATCACCATTTTCTAAAAACGTTTTAACTTCTTCATTTAAATTATTTAAACGAAGCAAATTTGTCACCGTCGTTCTAGATTTACCTACGGCAATAGCCACTTCTTGATGGGTTAAATCAAATTCGTTAAGCAAACGCTCTAGGGCTATTGCTTCTTCCATAGCATTAAGATCTTCACGCTGAATATTTTCTATTAAAGCAATGGCAACAGCTGATTCGTCAGGGATATCTTTTACCAAACATGGAACAGCTTCTAACTGTGCTAATTTGGCAGCACGCCAACGACGTTCACCTGCAATGATTTCATAGCTATTTTCACCAGTAGAACGCACAACAATGGGTTGAATAATACCTTGAGATTGAATAGATAAGGACAACTCTTCAAGCGCGGTATCAGACATATCTCTTCTTGGCTGATATTTACCTGGAGAAAGCAACTTTACTGATAACTCTTGTAGTTCACTGTCAGCAGCATTTTTAGAGGCTGAAGCATCCTCAGCAGAACTTTCATTTACAGGGCTTGCGGGCGCAAGTAAGGCATCTAACCCTCTTCCTAAACGACTCGCACCTTTACGTTTTGCTGGACTCATAAGCTTTCTTGCACCTAAATTAATTAATCTTCTTGTTCTTTTGTTTATTCAGTAATATTTACATCAGCAGGTTTTTGAGTCACTGCTTTTTTACTGGAGTCATTTCGTCTGATCACTTCACCAGCAAGGGCTAGATATGCTTTAGCACCCGTTGACGATTTATCATAATACATGGCTGGTGCACCGAAACTTGGTGCTTCTGCTAATCGAACATTTCTTGGAATAACACTGCGGTAAACTTTATCACCAAAGTGACGTTTTAACTGTTCAGAAACATCGTTTGCCAAACGGTTTCTAGGATCGTACATCGTTCTCAGAATCCCTTCAATATGTAGACCTTCATTAACCACAGATGTTAGTTTTGTAATGGTATCCATTAACGCCGTTAGTCCTTCTAATGCGTAATATTCACATTGCATAGGTACTAACACAGAATCAGCAGCTGTCATTGCGTTAACTGTTAACATGTTTAATGAAGGAGGGCAGTCAATAATGATGTAGTCGTAGTAATCTTTTACCGGTGCTAGCGAATTTTTTAAACGCTGCTCGCGAGCAAAAACTTCCATTAATTTAATCTCAGCGGCAGTAACATCGGTATTTGCCGCAAGTAGATGATATAAACCCGAAGTTTCTTTTACGACAACTTCTTCAACACTTTGCTCTTCAATAAGTAATTCATAACAAGTTGCGTGTACTTGGTATTTATCAACACCACTAGCCATTGTGGCATTACCTTGAGGATCTAAATCAATTAATAAAACTTTTCGCTTTGTGGCTGCTAATGATGCAGCTAAATTGACCGCAGTTGTTGTCTTCCCTACGCCACCTTTTTGGTTTGCCACAGCTATTATTTTTCCCACAAGCGCCTCGATTAGTAATTTTTATAATTGTTATTTTATGGTAATTCTCAGTATTGTTAACTTATTTTTTTCAATTCAAGTACATGTCTTTCACCAACTAGCTGCGGCACCTTGATTTGATTGCTTTTAATCAATTCAATATTACTGGGTAACTGAGCGATTTCATCTTGTGGAAACTGTCCTTTAAGCGCAAAAAATCGTCCATGTTCAATCGTAATGAGATGATGACACCAGCTTACCATATCTGTTAATGAAGAGAAGGCTCGACTTAATACGCCATCAAAAGGTTGCTCAGGTTGGTAATCTTCAACCCTTGATTTAACGGGTGTGACATTAGTCAGCTTGAGTTGAAAAACGACTTGCCTTAAAAAGGTGATACGCTTTCCTAAGCTGTCTAATAAAACAAAGCTTCGTTCTGGATATAAAATGGCTAAAGGGATACCAGGTAGACCGGGACCCGTGCCAACATCAATAAAACTATTACCTTCAATTACTTCGCCTACCATCAAACTATCCATAATATGTTTAACGAGCATTTCATGAGGATCTCTTACTGACGTTAAGTTGTAAGCTTTATTCCATTTATCTAACAACTCAACATATTGCACCAATAATTGAATTTGATGCTCAGTAACTTGTAAGTTAGTTTTAGATATTAAATCAGTAAGTTCTTGTATTAGTGTCATTTTTATTAGGCATTTTTTAACTGTTTATTAAAAAATGCCCCTAGATTATTGCCTATGCTTGTTTACGCAAAAGACCATGTTTTTTAAGATAAACTAATAATAACGAAATTGCTGCTGGAGTAATACCAGAAATTCTCGAAGCTTTACCAATTGTTTCTGGTTTTGCATCAAGCAATTTTGCTACAACTTCGTTAGATAAACCTGATATTTGCTGATAATCAAAGTCTGTAGGAATCAAAGTATCTTCGTTACGTTTTTTCTTAGCGATGTCTTCTAATTGTCTGTCGATGTAACCAGCATACTTAATTTGAATTTCAATTTGTTCTGCAGCTTGTTTGTCTGCCATTGCCGGGCCTAAGCCTTCAATAGCTATCAAATCATCATATCTAACTTCAGGGCGTCTGATTAAATCTTCTAAACTTGCTTCTTTACTCATTGGTGTTTTAAGTAATTTATTAACTTGGGCAACAGCAGTGTGATCTTTTTGCACCCATGTAGATCGTAAACGCTGACGTTCTTGTTCTACGTTTTCCATTTTTTCATTAAATCTCTGCCAACGAGCATTATCAACTAAACCAATTTCACGGCCTTTTTCTGTTAATCGAATATCTGCATTATCTTCACGAAGTAATAAACGGTATTCAGCACGTGATGTAAACATGCGGTAAGGTTCTTTGGTACCCAACGTGGCTAAATCGTCAATGAGTACACCCATATAGGCTTGATCGCGCCCTAAAATAAATTCATCACGCCCTTTTACTCTATTTGCAGCATTGGCAGCTGCAATAAGTCCTTGAGCACCTGCTTCTTCATAGCCTGTTGTTCCGTTAATTTGTCCCGCAAAATAAAGATTACTAACAAATTTACTTTCTAAGGTTTGTTTTAAATCTCTTGGATCAAAGTAATCATATTCAATCGCATAACCAGGTCGAGTGATAAACGCATTCTCAAACCCTTTAATTGAACGGACTAAATTCATTTGTACATCAAATGGTAGACTTGTTGAAATCCCGTTAGGGTAAACTTCATGTGTTGTTAATCCCTCAGGTTCAACAAATATTTGATGAGAATCTTTGTCTGCAAATCGTGTGATTTTATCTTCAATAGACGGACAATATCTTGGACCAACACCTTCAATTACCCCAGTATACATGGGGGACCTATCAAGTCCTTCACGAATAAACTGATGTGTTTTTTCGTTAGTATGCGTGATGTAACACGATATTTGTTCAGGATGATCAGCAGTAGATCCCATAAATGAAAAGACTGGTCTAGGTGAATCACCTGGTTGTTCTTCCATGACAGAAAAATCTAATGATCTTGCATCTAATCGTGGGGGTGTGCCTGTTTTTAAACGATCCATCCTAAAAGGCATGTCTTTTAGTTTAGCCGCCAAATTCATACTGGCAGGATCGCCAGCACGACCACCTTGATAATTATTCAAACCGATATGTATTTGGCCTGCGAGGAAGGTACCAACCGTTAAGACAACGGTAGTTCCTTTAAATTTCAGACCCATCTGAGTAGAGACACCGACAACGCGATCATTTTCAAGGATCAAGTCATCACAAGGTTGTTGAAAAATAGTTAAGTTTTCTTGGTTTTCTAGGTAGTTACGTACGTATGATCGGTATAAAGCACGATCAGCTTGAGCTCTTGTGGCTCGAACAGCAGGGCCTTTACTTGCATTCAACGTTCTAAATTGTATGGCACTATGATCTATCGCTGTGGCCATTAAACCACCTAAGGCATCAATTTCTTTAACTAAATGCCCTTTACCGATCCCACCGATTGCTGGGTTGCAAGACATTTGGCCTAATGTATCAATGTTATGGGTTAACAATAATGTTTTACATCCCATACGGGCTGCGGCCAGTGATGCTTCTGTTCCAGCATGACCACCACCAACAACAATTACGTCATAAGACTCTTGATACCACATAAATTAATAACCTTGAATAACTAATCAATACTCTAATTTTTGAGCATTTAAAAATAAGGGGGACATATTTTATCTCTTTTTTTAGCAAAACGATACGATCAAATGACTAAAAAAGATCTAGGGCGATCCTTAATATATAAAAAGAGATCTATATAAAGATCTTATTATTATTACTTATTAAGATCGCCTTTTTCTGTGTATAAGTGGTTTTTTACCATATAAATTAGAGAGTAACAGTAATGATAACTTTGTGATCAATACATGATCTATTCACGTATAAGCTTTGATCAAAAGGGCACTTTATACACAGGCATAAATAAAATCAATTTCATCAACTGAATAATAATAGAAAAATAACCGGTTATTCACGATCTTATCCACATAGATTTGTTTTTAACTAAGTAGCTGTTGATAACTTATGGGTAATAGATCTATATGCGATCCATATTTGTTTCAATCCACTGCTGTGCTAGATCTTCTGGATCTATCTCTTGAGACATATCTAACGTTAAAATACTGTTTATTTCTTTGCAACCTTTTGATATTAAAAGCTTAGTTATATCTTTACCTGCTTTACAAAAAGTATCGTAACTTGAATCACCTACAGCAATAGTTAAAAAGTTAACTGTTGATAGATCTTGATCGGTATTGAGTAGATCATCAGCAAATGCTTTCAAGTTGTCAGGATACTCTCCTGCACCATGAGTCGAGGTACATACTAACCAAATGACTTTTTCAGAGGGATCATCTTGAAATGACTGATCGATAATTGTGGAAAATTTAGGCATTAAATGTAGATCTATTGTGTGATTATGATTTTGAAATACTTCTTCGCATGCTTCAGCTACATACTCAGTACCACCAAGCATACTGCCAACGATTATTTGGATAGAACTCATAGTTAACTCGTTTAGTAATTAAATTTAGCGCTATTGTATTACTTATATAGCTAGACTCAACCTGTTATTGCTATCTAAGCTCTTGAATTTGAATTGACTTTGTTAACCTCAATTAGGGGTAAGAAATAGGTTAATCGATTGAAATTGTTATACTTGTGGTTGTAGCAACTCACTCGTTTGATAGTTAAGCTATTGTTTATGAGTTTAATACAGCAGTAAGGGAAAAGAGCTGCTAGTGAGCTATTTATTATCCTGAGAAGCGGTTATTAAGGGCGTGTTTATCTTTGTTTAATCATTTAGCTGAGAGGTTAATCCCCCTTTAATCAAGGTAACAGTTGTGTAGTTTAGCTAGCTAATCAGCAGCTTATAACGAAAAATTGAGGTTTTTTAGCCTCAGCTCTAGAAAAAAGGAATAAAAAAGGCCGTAGTAATTACGGCCTAATGAAGTTTAACGAGAGGTTATTTTCCAATACAAAAAGATGTAAAGATCTTTCCGAGTAGATCATCACTAGTAAACTCACCAGTAATTTGATCTAATTCTTGTTGGCAAATACGTAGTTCTTCAGCCAATATTTCACCAGCAACGTAAGATTCTAGTTGGTCTAAACCCGTTAGCAAGTGATTGTGAGCACGTTCTAATGCAACTAAATGGCGCCTTCTCGCCATAAAGCCTCCTTCAGTACTACCTTGATAGCCCATAATAGCTTTTAGGTGCTCTTTTAGACTGTTAACGCCTTCACCTGTTTTAGCCGATAAAGTTAAAACACTATGAACTTTTTGCTGGTTATCAATAAACTCAGACAAACCCGTTTCAATCTCAATTTTATCAGCCTTATTTCTTACTAGTGTTAGGCCAATATGTGCAGGAAGTTTTTCAAAAAATTCAGGGTACAGCTTTTTGATATCTTGCTCGTCTTCTAGTATTGAGTGTTGCTCACTTGCATCTACCATAAGCAGTACTCTGTCTGCTTGTTCAATTTCTTCCCATGCCCGCTCAATACCTATTTGTTCGACAGTATCTGTACTTTCTCTAAGGCCTGCAGTATCAATAATATGTAATGGCATACCGTCTATATGAATTTGTTCTGCTAAGACGTCACGGGTTGTACCTGCGATATCAGTCACTATTGCACTTTTCTTGCCGCTAAGAGCATTAAGTAAACTCGATTTACCCGCGTTGGGTCTGCCCGCAATAACTACCCGCATACCTTCTCTAATAAGGCTGCCTTGTTGTGCTTGCTTTCTAACGGCTGCGACCCTTTCAATGATGGCTTTTAAATCCGTAATGACTTTTTTATCCGCAAGAAAATCAATTTCTTCTTCAGGAAAATCAATGGCGGCTTCTACATACATTCTTAAATGAATAATGCTATCAACCATTTCATGGACAAGTTTAGAAAAGTCACCTTGTAAGGAATGTAAAGCAGAACGAGCAGCTTGTTCTGAACTAGAATTAATAAGATCAGCAATTGCCTCAGCTTGAGTGAGATCTAATTTATCATTAAGAAACGCTTGTTCACTAAATTCACCCGGTTTTGCCATTTGAATATTAGGTAATGAAAGAATTGCTTTAAGTAGCATATCTAAAATAACAGGGCCACCATGACCTTGAAACTCGATGACATCTTCGCCAGTAAAAGAATTTGGCCCTTTAAAATATAAAGCGATACCTTGGTCAAGCGTTTGTTGGTTTTCATCTAGAAAGGGTAGGTATTCAGCTTTTCTGATTTCAGGCACTTTACCTAAAATTGCTTGAGCAACATGTTTTGCTTCGGGCCCTGATACTCTGATTATGCCAACACCACCTCGTCCTGGTGCTGTTGCCTGAGCTGCAATGGTAGTTTGTTGTGAAAAGGCTGTCATTTTATAGCTTAATAGTAAATTACTTTGTTGTTATTTTACTTTATTTTTCTTTTCTTCACAGTTTTTAATGGTGTTAAAACTTTAAATAAAAAAGGCGACCCTAAGGTCGCCTCATTTGCACAAAAGTTTGTTTAACTTTCTTTAGCGGCTTTTTGTTTAGCCATACCATCAAAAATTATTTTCATTTGTACAATGGATATTACGTTACTGATAAACCAGTAAAGTACTAGACCTGATGGGAACCATGCCATAAAGATAGAGAATACAACAGGCATATACTGCATAATTTTTTGCTGCATAGGGTCTTGTATTGTCATTGGCTGCATCTTCTGCATAACATACATACTAATACCCATTAGTAGCGGTAATACGAAGAATGGGTCTTTAGCCGATAAATCTTGAATCCAAAAAACAAATGGCGCGTGACGTAACTCAACACTTTCTAAGAATACCCAGTAAAGTGCTAAGAATATTGGCATTTGTAATAATAAGGGCAAGCAACCACCGGCAGGGTTAACTTTTTCTTTACGATACATTTCCATGGTCGCTTGTGACATTTTTTGTCTGTCATCACCATAGCGCTCTTTCAACTGCTGCATTTTAGGCGCTAAATCGCGCATTTTAGCCATTGAAGTATATTGTGCTTTGGTTAAAGGATACATTGCACCTTTAATAAAGATAGTGATAATTATAATGGCTAAACCCCAGTTCCCAACACCACCAAGGTCAACATCAAACATACCAAAGAAGCTAAATTCACCTGACTGAATAATATTTAGTAAACCATATAGTGGTTGGCTAATCATCCACAAGAAACCGTAATCTATGGTTAAATCAAGGTTAGGTGCTATTTTTTCTAGCACGCCCTGATCTTTAGGTCCTACGTATAATATGGCAGAGGTTAGACCTTGTTGACCCGCATCAATATTAATCGCTGGTGCTTTGAAACCAATAACGGCTTCGTAGCTATTTGTGTAGCTAGTATAAAGTTGATTCGTATCTTTAGCGTTTGGTACCCAAGCTGAAACAAAGTAGTGTTCAAGCATTGCAACCCAACCGCCCGCAGTTGGTTGGCTTAAATTTGCTTCGGCAATATCTTCAAAATCATATTTTTCGTAGCGTTCTTCGGTTGTTGAATACGCTGCGCCGCGATAGGTTGGTAACATTCCTGAAGAGGTTTCTACAACGGTTGATTGTTTCAATTGACCATACATTTGGACAGATACTGTATTATTAGTATTGTTGTTAATAAGATAATCAACATTAATAGCGTAACTGTTCGCTTTGAAGGTAAATCGTTTAGTAATATGTAAACCGTTCTCAGCCTGGTATACTAAATCAACAAGTAACTCTTCATTGCCGTTAAGATCATAGTTGCTTTGCTGTGATGTATAAATAGGACGACCTTTAACAATTCGGTCAATACCATTAGCACCGGTTAAACCACTTTGTGCAATATATTTTTGAGCGCCATTTTGAAGTACAGTAAATGGGATATCGCTGTCTTGAACGGTTTCAAATTTCAGCAATTTAACTTCAATAATGTCACCACCTTGGCTATTTATTTTTGCAGAAATAGTATCGGTTTTAACAGAAATTAATTTGCTAGTTGTCGCTGATGGAATTTTTTCTAGTGCAGCAACTTGTTCAGAAGATTCAGGAACAAAATCACCATTATTTTCTTGAATACTTTGCTCTTGGGTCGTAGTTACTTGCTCTATTGGTGTTGCTTGCTCTTTTTGCCATTGACTAAATAGCAAATAGGTAACAACCATAAGCGCAATAAAAAGCAGACTGCGTTGGGATTCCATAAGGTTTATTTCTCTTTTTTATGTGTTGGCACGGGATCATCACCCCCTGCATTAAGTGGATGACATTTTAATATACGTTTGATTGCTAACCAAGTCCCTTTTATCACCCCAAAGCGATTAACTGCTTCAATTGCGTAGGATGAACAGGTAGGGTTGAATCGACAATTTGAACCTAGTAATGGACTAATGAAGCGTTGGTAGCCTCTTATCAATGATATTACTATTTTTTGTGGCGTTGATTTATTTTTCGCCATATTTTTTCTAACTGTTGATTTATTTCATTGTTATCTAGCTGATCAATTCCTGACTTTACCATAACAACTATGTCTATATCAGGTAAATTGTGTTGATTTAACCGAAAACTTTCTCTAACTAGTCTTTTTATTCTATTTCTTTGAACCGCTAATTTAACGCGTTTTTTGGCTATTGCTAAACCCAAACGGTTATTTGGTGCATCAGATGAGTTTTTATCACTTGGGGTAATAAGTAGAGTAAAGTGGTGAGAACCATAACGAGTAGGCTTAGAAAATACTCGTTGAAAATGACCGGGAGTCAACAAACGTGACTCCCGATTAAATTTATAAGTAACCATTACTAGGCTAGCTTATTATATTCTAAGATAAGAATATGTATTAAGCGCTTAGGCTTGCGCGGCCTTTAGCACGGCGACGAGCTAAAACAGCACGACCGTTTTTAGTTGCCATGCGAGCACGGAATCCGTGGTTACGCTTACGTTTTAATACGCTAGGTTGAAATGTTCTTTTCATTACGCTAATCCGTCGGTTGTTGTTGCCCTGGCAAAACAGCCGTTTGAGCACACAGGTCTAAAAAAAGAGGCCGAATATTAATGCGTGTTAGCCTATTTGTCAATCATTAATCGTTTCTATTTTATAATAAATGATCCTTTTTTATGGATCTTTTCGATCTTCCTTTAATTGAAGATCGTATATTTACTCACAGTTTTATAACAATAGCGTCTTGTTTTGAATTCTCTTTATTCAATTATGTTATCAATTTTTGCTTTTATGGTTGGTTTCTCTATTTCTTTATTCGCTTAAGGCCATTATTCATGCATTATTTATGACTTTATCTTAAAAAATTGATAATAACACAAAAGTCATATTGCACTTGTGGATAACTCAATAGATAATAGCTAAATATATTAATAATCATATCATGTGTTCCGTTTATTCCCCTCAGTGAGTACGGTTTTTTATTCGACTATTTGTTATTAGTCGCTTTGATATTATTAAACGTTTTTGGAGTTTTGGTTGGACCTTTCACCTTGGCAGCGATGCCTTTCTATTTTACAAGAAGAGTTGCCTGCTCAGCAATTTAGTATGTGGATTCGTCCTTTACAGTGTGTAATAACTGATAATGTCATGACATTGTATGCACCAAATCGTTTTGTATTGGATTGGGTACGTGATAAATATGTAAATCGTATCAATGAGTTAGTTACACTTAATGATACTGATAATCCATTATTATTACGTTTTGATGTTGGTAGTAAACCTATAGCATCGATTAGTTCAGAATCAGGAAAGCCAAGCTCTGTTGCTCCATCAACAGGATCATCAATGTTTGCTCAGTCAAACAACAACGATCCTAAGCGTAAAGAAACTGAAAGCAATCTACCCAAAAAAACCAATGTACGAGTTAACTACACTTTTGATAATTTTGTTGAGGGTAAATCAAATCAGTTAGCCAGAGCTGCTGCTTCACAAGTTGCTGATAATCCGGGTGCTGCTTATAATCCTTTGTTTATATATGGTGGAACTGGTTTAGGTAAAACACATTTACTTCATGCTGTCGGTAATGGCATTTTATTGAATAAACCTAATGCCAAGATTGCTTACATGCATTCTGAGCGCTTCGTTCAAGATATGGTGAGAGCATTGCAAAATAATGCGATGGAAAAGTTTAAACATTACTACCGTAGTGTTGATGCTTTACTTATTGATGACATTCAATTCTTTGCTGGCAAAGAGCGTACACAAGAAGAATTTTTCCATACTTTTAATGCTTTACTAGAAGGAAATCAACAGATTATCCTTACAAGTGATCGTTACCCTAAAGAAATAGATGGCGTTGATGATAGGCTTAAATCTCGCTTTGGTTGGGGATTAACGCTTGCTATTGAACCACCTGAACTTGAAACACGCGTTGCTATTTTAAAACGCAAAGCTGAAGAAAGTCATATTAACCTAGCTGATGAAGTCGCTTTCTTTATAGCCAAACGTTTACGTTCAAATGTTAGAGAGCTTGAAGGGGCACTTAACCGTGTTATTGCTAATGCCAATTTTACTGGGCGTGCAATCACCATTGATTTTGTTAGAGAAGCTTTACGAGATTTATTAGCGTTGCAAGATAAACTTGTTACTATTGATAATATTCAACGTACTGTTGCAGAATATTATAAAATTAAAGTCGCTGACTTACTGTCTAAACGAAGAAATCGATCTGTTGCTAGACCAAGACAAATTGCCATGGCATTATCTAAAGAATTAACGAATCACAGTTTACCGGAAATTGGAGATGCCTTTGGCGGCAGAGACCATACAACTGTGCTTCATGCTTGTCGTAAAGTTAAGTCTTTGCGTGAAGAAACGCATGATATAAAAGAAGATTATTCTAATTTGATTAGAACCCTTTCTTCATAATAATAATGTTCAATGCTTAAGTAGGTAAAAGAATGAAGTTTTCATTAAATAGGGAATTATTACTAAAGCCATTACTTTTAGTCTCTGGTGCAGTAGAAAGAAAAAGTACGCTGCCAATTCTAGGTAATATACTTTTCGATGTTAGTGAGCAATCACTAACTTTAACTGCAACCGATCTTGAACTTGAAATGGTTTCGTATGCTGAAATTCATAATGAAGGGTCAGACGGTAAAATAACTATACCAGCAAGAAAGTTGCTTGATATTTGTAAAAGCTTACCTGACAGTTCAAACATTACTTTCACGACAGAAGGAGAGTCTGTCATTCTTGCTTCAGGAAGAAGTCGTTACTCTCTTTCTACTTTATCTGCCACAGACTTTCCAAATATTGAAGAGTGGAAGGGTGATGTTGAATTTAAATTAATGAAATCAGAATTACTTCGTTTAATTGAAAGCACTCATTTCTCTATGGCTAACCAAGATGTTCGTTATTATCTAAATGGCATGTCAATAGAGTGTGAAGGAAACGAAATAAGATCTGTAGCCACTGATGGACATAGGCTAGCTATTTGTAAAATAGCTAATGAAAGCCTTACATTACCTGCAAGGCAAGTAATTGTGCCTCGAAAAGGTATTTTAGAAATCATTAGACTTTTAAACCCTGTTGATGAAGAAATACAAGTCTTTTTAGGTTCAAATCATATACGTATTGTCGATACAGAGTTCTCTTTTACTAGTAAATTAGTCGATGGTCGATTCCCTGATTATCGACGTGTTTTACCACGTAATGGCGATAAGGTTTTTGCGACTAATAAAGATGAACTTAAACAAGTTTTATCACGCGCTTCTATTTTATCAAATGAAAAGTTTAAAGGGGTACGTTTAAATTTTTCAAATTCTTTATTAAAAATAACTGCTAACAACCCCGAACAGGAGCAAGCAGAAGAGGAGTTAGAAATTAACTTCCCTTATGATGATCTAGAAATTGGTTTTAATGTTAGTTATGTCCTTGACGTGCTTAATGCTGTTAAAGATGAAGATGTTAAGTTTACTCTAGCTGATGCGAATAGTAGTGTGGTTATTGAAGGTGCTAATTCAGGTGAAGCATTGTATGTAGTTATGCCCATGAGGCTTTAACTTTTTTAATGAGTGTAGTTAATTTTGTTACTGATAATTTTAGGAACCTAGTTTCTGCGCAAATAGATTTACACCCTAAGCTCAATTTTTTTATTGGCAAAAATGGAAGTGGTAAGAGTAGCTTGCTAGAGGCACTTTTCTTCCTCGGTCATGGTAAGTCTTTTAGAACAACAAAGTTAGATCATATAGTTTCTTTTGCACATGACAATTTTGTTGTTAGTGCTAAAGACAGTAATGATACACAAATAGGGTTAAGTAAAAACGTTGTAAGTCAAACCACCAAGCTTAAGTTAAACGGTGATGTTACTAAAAAACTTTCTAATTTGGTTGAAAATTTTGCAGTTCAAATAGTTACCCCAGAAAGTTTTAAGCTTTTTTTTGGTGGACCTAAAGAGCGAAGAAAGTTTGTAGATTTAGGTATGTTTCACGTGAAACATGAGTTCATTCCTTTATGGCGTCATTTTAATCAGATATTAAAGCAGAGAAATGCCGCAATAAGAAATAGATATACTAAAGAAGAAATGGTGTATTGGAATACAGCTTTTACAGAAGCTGCTATATCAGTGGCTAATTGTAGGCGAGTATATATTGATTCACTCGAGAGTGAATTAAATAATATGCTAGCATTGTTACTTCCAGATTTATCTGACCAAGTAACCATTCAGTATTTACATGGCTGGCCTAAGAATAGGGACCTGTTAGATTGTATAGAACAAGGATACGACAGAGAGTTTCAACAAGGTTACTCACTTTATGGAGCTCATAAATTTGATCTAAAATTCATGTTTGGTAAACATGCAATAGAAGCATGTCTATCAAGAGGGCAACAAAAGTTGTTTTTATTGGCTTTAACTTTTGCTCAAGCTAAATTAATTGAAAAAGTTAAGCGACTAAAACCAATTTTATTAATTGATGATATTGGTGCAGAATTAGATGTTAATTCAAGAACTGTATTAGCAGATACAATTTTGCAGATGAACTGCCAAGCAGTTATCACTGCAATTGACGAAAAGATGATTAAGCCATTTATTGTTAATTTTTGTAGTGCAAATAATGATGGTAAACAGCAAAAATTTAAAATGTTTCACGTGGAACATGGTAAAGTTTATGCTAGAAATGAAATAAAAATGAGTGAATAGGCTGAAACTATGACAGTAGAAAACGAATATGGCTCGTCCAGTATTAAAGTACTAAAAGGACTTGATGCAGTACGAAAAAGACCAGGTATGTATATCGGTGATACAGATGATGGTACTGGCTTACATCACATGGTTTTTGAAGTTTTAGATAACTCAATTGATGAGGCTTTAGCCGGACACTGTAGTGATATTATAGTGAAAATTCATTTAGATGGCTCAGTATCAGTTAAAGATGATGGTCGAGGTATACCAACAGAAATTCATCCTGAAGAGGGTGTTTCTGCAGCTGAAGTTATAATGACGGTACTTCATGCTGGTGGTAAGTTTGGCGGCGATGATTCAGGATATAAAGTATCAGGCGGATTACACGGCGTAGGTATATCAGTCGTAAATGCGTTAAGTGAAAAACTAAAATTAACCATACGTAGAGATGGTAAATTACATGAGCAAAATTATTCGATTGGTGAACCTGATGCACCATTAGCTGTAGTTGGCGAGAGTGAAAATACAGGTACGGAAGTAAGGTTTTGGCCAAGTTCTGAAACATTCTCTGATACGCTATTTCATTATGATATTTTAGTAAAGAGAATAAGAGAACTTTCATTCTTAAACTCAGGCGTATCAATAAAATTAATTGATGAACGTGAAGAAGGGCGTGAAGAGCACTTCTGCTATGAAGGTGGTATTCAAGCCTTTGTTGATTATTTAAATACCAACAAAACATCAGTTAATGAAGAAATATTCTACTTTGACCTAGAGAGAGAAGATGGCATTGTTGTTGAAGTAGCAATGCAATGGAATGATGGATTCCAAGAGAGTATCTTCTGTTTCACTAACAATATTCCTCAACGAGATGGTGGTACCCATTTAAGCGGCTTTAGAACAGCACTAACTCGTACCTTAAACTCATACATGGTGAAAGAAGGTCTTAACAAAAGTAAGAAAGGTGAAACAAGTGCTACAGGTGATGATGCACGTGAAGGTCTTACTGCTGTTATTTCTGTGAAAGTACCCGATCCAAAATTCTCTTCTCAAACAAAAGATAAACTCGTTTCATCTGAAGTAAAAACAGCTGTTGAACAAGCAATGGGTGAGAAGCTAGGAGAATATTTACTAGAAAATCCAAGTGTTGCTAAAACAATTATTATGAAAATTGTTGATGCTGCAAGAGCTCGTGAAGCGGCGCGTAAAGCGAGAGAAATGACTCGACGTAAAGGTGCTTTAGATATTGCGGGTTTGCCAGGTAAACTAGCGGATTGTCAGGAAAAAGATCCTGCATTATCTGAACTATATATTGTGGAGGGTGATTCTGCTGGTGGTTCTGCTAAACAGGGCAGAAACCGTAAAAACCAAGCTATATTACCTTTGAAAGGTAAAATACTAAACGTTGAAAAAGCGCGTTTTGATAAAATGATATCTTCGCAAGAAGTAGGTACTCTTATTACTGCGTTGGGTTGTGGTATTGGTCGTGATGAATATGACCCTGAAAAATTAAGATATCATAGTATCATTATAATGACGGATGCTGATGTCGATGGATCGCATATACGTACACTATTGCTAACATTTTTCTATCGTCAAATGCCAGAAATTATGGAACGAGGTCATATATTCATTGCACAACCTCCTTTATATAAAGTTAAAAAAGGTAAGCAAGAACGTTACATTAAAGATGATGAAGCATTAACCGAATATCTAACAACGTTAGCATTAGATAATGCCTCTATTCATGTGAATGAACAAGCGCCAGCGATTATGGGGGCTGCTTTAGAGCAATTGGTTAATCAATATAGATCGACAATGGAAACCATAAAAAGAATATCTAGACAGATACCTGCTGATATTCTAGAAAAAATGATTTACAGCAGTACGATTCAACCTGAATCATTTAATGATAAAGCAAGTGTAGAGGTTTGGACTGAAAGTTTGATAAACCAACTTGATAATCAAGATGGCAATGGTTCGATCTACACTGTAACAGTGGAACAAGATAACGAACGTAATATTTATTATCCAAGCTTTAATGTTCGTAAGCACGGTATCGACACAGTTTACAATTGTAATTATGATTTTGTTAATTCAAAAGAGTTTGCAGCTATTCAATCATTGAACGAAGCAATTAATGATCTAATGGAAGAAGGTGCTTATGTTAAACGTGGTGAGAAAGTTAACGGTGTAACTAGTTTTGAGCAAGCATTAAACTGGTTGATGGCTGAATCGAAACGTGGTCAATATATACAACGTTATAAAGGGCTGGGTGAGATGAACCCAGAACAATTATGGGAAACCACAATGGACCCTGAAACAAGACGTATGCTACGTGTAACAATTGAAGATGCCATTGCAGCTGACCAATTGTTCAATACACTAATGGGTGATCATGTAGAGCCTAGAAGAAACTTCATTGAAGAAAACGCGCTAAGAGTTTCAAACTTAGACGTATAGTTCATATAAGCGAAATATGATGCCCGGTCTTAAAAAAACCGGGCTTTTTTGCTATTAACATAATGCAAACAAAATAGATTAAATACTCTACAGTGTTATAATCTGACAAGAATATAAATAACGGCGAAATTGATACAGATGACAAATTTCAACATAAAAACATTCCAAGGCCTTATCTTGCAGTTGCAAGATTACTGGTCAAGACAAGGCTGCGTAATCGTACAGCCATTAGATTTAGAAGTAGGTGCAGGAACATTTCACCCGATGACGTTCTTACGTTCAATTGGTCCTGAGCCAATGAGCAGTGCCTATGTGCAACCATGTCGAAGACCTACTGATGGACGATATGGTGAGAATCCAAATAGATTGCAGCATTACTATCAATTTCAAGTTATGTTAAAACCATCGCCGAAAAACATACAGCAGTTATATTTAGACTCTTTAGAAGAGCTAGGTATTGATACATTGGTACACGACATAAGGTTCGTTGAAGATAACTGGGAGTCACCAACCTTAGGTGCGTGGGGCTTAGGTTGGGAAGTTTGGCTAAATGGCATGGAAATTACGCAATTTACGTATTTCCAACAAGTCGGTGGATTAGAATGCGCGCCAGTTACCGGTGAGATTACTTATGGTCTTGAACGTTTAGCTATGTATATTCAAAATGTAGATAGTATTTATGATCTTGTTTGGACAGACGGTCCAATGGGAACCGTATACTATCGCGATGTGTTCCACCAAAACGAAGTTGAACAATCAACATATAACTTTGAACATGCTGATGTAGAGGCTTTGTTTAAACAATTTGACCAGTGTGAAAAAGACAGTGAAAAGTTGATTGCAGCCAACTTACCATTACCTGCTTATGAACAAGTGATGAAAGCTTCGCATGCATTTAATTTATTAGACGCAAGGCATGCAATATCAGTGACTGAAAGGCAACGCTACATATTACGCGTTAGAGCTTTATCTAAAGCCTGTGCAGAAGCATATTATCAAAAACGTGAAGAACTAGGTTTTCCACTGTGCAAAAATACTCAAGAAGAAAAAGGAGCTAAATAATGACTACAGAAACACTCCTTATTGAGCTAGGTACTGAAGAGTTACCACCAAAATCATTAACAAAACTTGCTATCGCATTTCATGATGGAATTAAAAGCCAACTAGATAAAGCGGCTTTACCATATGAAGCGATCACTTGGTATGCATCACCTCGACGTTTAGCTGTTGAAGTAAAAGCCCTGAAAGCGAAACAAGAAGACAAGCAAGTAGAAAAGCGCGGTCCAGCTGTTAATGTTGCGTTCGACGAACAAGGTAAGCCAAGTAAAGCAGCAGAAGGTTGGGCACGTTCAAATGGCATAACAGTTGATCAAGCCGAAAGACTTGTCACAGATAAAGGCGAATGGCTATTACATAAAGCAAATGTTGCAGGTAAAACTGTAGAAGAAATAGTACCTGACATTGTTAGTTCATCACTGACTAAACTGCCTATACCAAAGCCAATGAGGTGGGGAAGTGCGCGTACTCAATTTATTAGACCAGTACACACATTAACTATTATGTACGGTAGTAATATTCTGCCATGTGAAACATTAGGTGTTAATTCTGATAACAAAATCCAAGGTCACCGTTTTCATCAAAAAGATATAGTAACCTTAACTCATGCCGACGAATATATAGCAACACTGAATAATGCTTACGTTATTGCAGACTTTGCCGAAAGAAAAGCAAAAATTGTTGAACAAATAAAACAAGCGGCAGATAAAATCAATGCAGTGCCGTTACTTGACGAAGAGTTACTTGAAGAAGTAACAGCGTTAGTTGAATGGCCTGTTACATTGGTTGGTACTTTTGATGAAGAGTTTCTTAATGTACCGGCTGAGCCATTAATATACTCGATGAAAGATCATCAAAAATATTTTCCGGTAACAAACAAAGCAGGTGATTTACTCAATAAGTTTATTTTTGTTGCGAATATAGAATCTAAAGACCCTCAACAAGTGATATTTGGTAATGAAAAAGTTATCAGACCAAGATTAGCTGATGCAGAGTTTTTCTATAAAACAGATAAGAAACAACGCTTATCAGATCGATTAGATAAGTTAGAGAATGTTTTATTTCAGAAGCAACTTGGCACAGTAAAAGATAAATCTGAACGTATAGCCTCGTTAAGTGAAACAATTGCAAAAACAATCAATGAAAATGCAGATGAAGCATATAGAGCAGGCTTATTGAGTAAAACCGATCTAATGACGGATATGGTATTAGAATTTCCACAAGTACAAGGTACTATGGGTAAATACTATGCGAGACATGACGGTGAAAGTGAAGCAATAGCACAAGCACTTGAAGACCAGTATCGTCCACGATATTCAGGCGATAGTTTACCCGAGGCCAATATTGGTTGTGCAGTCGCAATTGCTGATAAAATTGACAGCTTAGTGGGGATCTTTGGTATAAACCAACCACCTAAGGGTGATAAAGACCCATTTGCACTAAGAAGAGCAGCAATTGGTGTTATACGTATCATCATAGAAAAAGAGTTAAATATCGACCTTACAGCTCTTATAGAGAAAAGCATCAGTTTGTTCGGTGACAAGCTGAGCAATGATAATACTGCAAATGATGTTATAGAGTTTGTAATGGGTCGTTATAAAGCGTTCTACCAAGAACAAGGTATCAGCGCAGATGTAATTCAAGCAGTAATGGCTAATAAACCAAGTGCACCTTTAGATTTCGACAAACGAATCAAAGCTGTAAGTTATTTTAGAACATTGGACGCTGCGATAACTTTAGCTGCGGCTAATAAACGTGTTGGTAATATTCTGGCAAAATTCGATGGAGAGCTATACCAAAGCTTTAAAGTTGAATTAGCACAAGAGCAAGAAGAAAAAGACTTAGCTCAAGTGTTTTTTGACGTTAAAGAACGCGTAAACCCATTAATGGCATCAAAAGATTACCAAGGCGCATTGACGGAACTTGCTCAACTAAAAACACCTATCGATGTATTCTTTGATAATGTAATGGTTATGAGTGACGATGAAGCAGTAAAAATTAATCGCTTAACTTTACTTAATAAAATAAGAAATTGCTTCTTTGAAATAGCTGATATTTCTCAGCTTCAATAATATAGCTGTAATACAATTATGTAAAAAAAGGGTATGGATACACGCACTCTTGAGTGAACTTGGAGCCGTTTTGTTGTAATAGCAAAGCGGCTTTTTAGTTTAATACCATGACGTATAAAAAGGCTACTTAGAACGACACAGGACTAAATGATTTTGAAGGGGTCTTTAGGGGGTTGGTGTGAATTCATAACTTCATAAATCTAGAACGAAAAAAAACACTGACCGTTATGATCAGTGCTTCAATATATTAATACTTTTTAAATCAAGCTTACTTTTTAAATTTACGCGAAGCCAATCCCATTAGACCTAAGGCGAAAATAACTAAAGTAGTAGGTTCTGGTACTTCTTGTGCAACTTCCCATCGAGTGAAAGCCATATAGTCAGCGTTATCACCATAATTTATAGAACCAGTCCAAGAAGGGACTGTAGAAACACGTGCGCCGTCACGGTGTGAATACCAAGCAGAGGTTACACTTTGACCATTAACTAGGTATGGTACCCAAAGCTCACAAAAGTTTGTGCTAGAAGAACCACCTGCGCCCCAATTACAGCTGAAAATATCGATTGGCTTAGATAAAAAGTCATATTCAACTCCACCAAGTACTACATTATCAACTAGAACCTGAGCAAATAATGCATCTAGCGCAGCTGTTGCTTCACTTTGCGTGTTAAAAGTAAATAGTGACTGATCGCATCCTTCGTACATACTCGAGCAAGAGTCTCCGAAAAATACATTATACTCAACACCATTAAGCTGTACGCCATTCGCACTAACTAAGTTGCCATTCTCTATATTGTAGATTAACCCTGCGTTTGCAAGTCCACTAACGATCAAAGCAAAACTAGTTATTAAGCCTTTTAAAAAAAAATTTGTCATTACGAGTTGTCCTTGGTAATACTTTCCATAAAGGATGGAAGGTATTCAAAAAATAAATGATAAAATTATGGTGAGCAGGAATAATGCCAAGCAATTTAATTGTATAAAAAACAGTTGTTTATCGTTTAAAGTTAATTTGAATTTTGTGTTTTTGTAAAATATCCTGACACCTTAATATATAAATAGATATGTTAAATGAGTGGTACTTTACTAGCTATAAAATAATCAATACTCACTTTATGTAAGCTAATAGAAAGTTACTATTTAGTAGTTTAAATCTTATCGGTTTATC
Organism: Colwellia sp. RSH04; assembly: GCF_003545765.1. Classification (GTDB taxonomy): domain Bacteria; phylum Pseudomonadota; class Gammaproteobacteria; order Enterobacterales; family Alteromonadaceae; genus Colwellia. The sequence goes on from NZ_QXIO01000004.1 coordinate 407,476, forward strand.
AAATTGGAATAGTTACAAAGAAGGTTATCACTTATATATATAGAAAGTAGTTATTCTAAGTTGACTCAATAGCATGATGGAATCATACCATTTATTAATGGGCTGAACTTAGTAAAAACCATCAGAATTAAAGCAATAAATTGTGCTAGATCAACAATAAAAAAAAGAGTAGGCGTATGGTGGTTATAGAAGATATATAAGGCGAATTAAATGAAAATTCGCAATATTAAGGAGGATAAAATGCCTAACAAAAAACTAGAGGTTGCCCTAAAAGAAAAGCAACAAGAGTTGGCAAAAAGAATCAATGCAATTGAAGCTGATTTTCACAAAGGTAGATCACAAGACTTTGCTGAACAAGCAACTGAAACAGAAAATGATGATGTATTAGATGAAATACATCATGAAGCCAAAAGAGAGCTGCAATTAGTTAATGAAGCACTAATAAGATTAGAAAAAGGTGTATATGGACATTGTAGCAGTTGCGATGAACCGATTAACCCAAAAAGATTAACAGCATTACCCTATACAACAACTTGTATAGATTGCGCAAACTAGGAGTACTACATGACTTTAGAAAAACATGACCTTCATCACGAGTTTCCAGAATACCATGATGAAATACATAACTTAAAAATGAACGATACTCACTTCGCACGCTTATTTACAGAATATCATGAAGTAAATCAAGAGGTTCATCGCATAGAACAAGGTGTTGAAAACACCAGTGATGAATATTTAGAAGGGAAAAAGAAAGAGCGACTTTTATTAAAAGATAAGTTACTTGTTATTATTAAGAAAAGTAAAGTAACGGCCTAATTAATTAGGCATCAAATTAACCATTCATTTACAGGCATGCGTAGGTGATTGGTTAATTTTTTTTAATGATATAAATGTATGGGCTTTGATCTACTTGTTTAAAGGTTAATTCATGATCCATAAAACGACAAAAACTGGGTATATCACGTGTTGTTGATGGGTCATCACACTGTACTAAAAGAGTTTCACCACTAGCAATTTTACGTATATTCATACGAACCATCATTACAGGCTCTGGGCATCTTAAGCCGATAGCATCAAGGTTATGATCAGCTTTGGGTGTTAAGTCATTATTCATAACAAGCAATTAAACAATAAAACATTAGGCACAATTATACCTGATAGTAGTAAATGAAGCCTAGCCTAAGAGATAAAAAAGAGAATACGCTATACTTACCTCCGTATGTTTATCACAATATGATATAAACATAGCCTTCAGATAAACCGTTATTCGTTTTAACATGAGCCATCTCATACTTATGATAAAAAAAATTATTTCCTCACTTTTATTTATTTCATTATCTTGGCAAATAAATGCGAGTGATTCTTTTGTCATTACAAGTGACAAATCGCAGCAGCAAACATTTTTAAGAGCTGAAAAATACATATCCCAACCAAATTCAAGGCAATATATTGATTTATATAACCAACTCTATTACTACCCCTTGCAACCTTATTTAGATCAACGTCGATTAATGGACAGGGTTAAGTTGTCTGATGCTGCAGAGATCGATAAATTTTTAACGAAATTTGAAGGTTCACCACTTGATTGGCCGTTACGAAAAAAATGGTTAAATTATTTAGCAAAGAAAAATAGACCTTTGCTGTTTATAAAGTATTTTAAACCGACATCTAATGCAGAGTTAACTTGTAAGCATTTAGCGTTTTCATTAAAAGCAGGTTTACCAGAAAGTACAGTATTACCACAAGTAACAAAATTATGGTTGGTCGGTAAATCACAAGATAAGTCTTGTGACCCGTTATTTAAACTATGGGAAAAAGCAGGATATAGAACACCAGATATTGTATGGCAGAGGATAGAGCTTTCTGCTGATGGAGGTAAGCACACACTATTGCCATACCTAACAAAATTATTGCCTGAAGAAGAAAAGTACTTAGGTAAGCTCTGGCATAAAGTTCGTCGAGATCCTGCAATAGTTTCTCGATTGAGTAAATTTCCAAATAAATCTGAAAAAGAAAGTCAGATATTTACTTATGGTATTAAACGTTTAGTCTGGCGTGATTCAAACAGAGCAATCAAAACATATAAAAAAGCGCAAAGCATGTTTAAGTTTTCTGATGAACAATTACATCAAATTAATGAAAAATTCGCACTCGCTTTGGCAAATAAGAACCATAAATCAGCAAGTCAGTGGCTGGAAAAATTAAACCCGGCACAACTGAATAAGAACATGTTGCAATGGCGTTTAACGCAGGTATTAAAGCAACAAGATTGGCAACGTGTGATAACAGAGCTAGCGTTATTACCTGAATCTCATAAAAGCGATTTACAATGGCAATACTGGTATGGCAGAGCATTAATTGAAACAGGGAAAGAAGCGAAGGGCAATGATGTTTTGAATAAGCTAGCTAATAAACGTCATTATTATGGTTTTTTAGCGGCAAGTTATTTACAAGCACCTGTAAGCTTAGAGCACAAACCTGTTGATACCACGCTTGCAGAAAAGCAAAAGGTGTTGAGTCACCCAGCAGCAAAAAGAGCTTTTGAGTTGTTCTATTTAAAACGATATACACAAGCAAGAAGAGAATGGAATTTTTGGTTGTCTCAATTAAATAATCAAGAGAAATTAGTTGCGGCAAAAATTGCTAATGAGAATCAATGGTTTGATCGAGCCATATTTACCTTATCTCAAGTGGGCTACCTTAATGACGTATCATTAAGGTTTCCAAAGGCTTTTGATGAAAAAATTAATCAACATGCGAATAAAGCAAAGATTGCTCCTGCGTGGGCATTTGCCATTACTCGAAGAGAAAGTTCTTTTATGACTGACGCACATTCATCAGCTGGGGCACGCGGCTTAATGCAAATTATGCCCAAAACAGCGAAGTCGCTCAAGCGTGGTAAAGTGAGCAAACGGTATTTATTCAATGCGGAAAATAATATTAAATTAGGTACAAAATATTTGCGTCAGTTACTGGATAAAAATAAAGGTAACCAAGTACTGGCAACTGCTTCATATAATGCTGGGCCATATCGTGTGAAGCGCTGGTTAAAAAATTTGAAATCTATGCCTGCCGATATTTGGATTGAAACAATACCGTTTAAAGAAACTCGCAATTACGTTAAAAGTGTTTTGGCATATCAAGAAATTTACCAACATAAGCCTGGAGAGGTCAGCCGTGTTTTTGAAAATGTTATTAACATGAATATTGGTGATTAAGCAGTGCTGCTGCCAAGCAAAATGAACACTGTGAAAAAATAATATTGCTGTTCAAGCCAATGTACAGCAATTGGGTTGTGCTATGATGTATAAAAAACTGGAGACCTATCAAATGACTGTATTAATTGACAAATTGGCTAAACTTTACCCAGCCCATGTAGCTCAACTTCAACAAATAACCAAAACAGTATTAAAACGAGAGAACCTCGAAGGTCTTGTTATACATTCAGGTCAAGAGATCAAGGCGTTTTTAGATGACAATAGTTATCCGTTTAAAGTGAACCCGCACTTTAAATATTGGCTTCCCTTAACTGAAGTAACCAATTCGTGGTTAGTGGTTAACGGTGAAGACAAGCCAATATTGATTTACTACCAGCCCGTTGACTTTTGGCATAAAGTAACACCATTAGATGAAAGTTACTGGGGTGGATACTTCAATATAAAAATACTAAAAAAGGCTTCAGAAGTAGATCAGTTATTACCATACGATAAAAAAGGCTATGCGTATATTGGCGAACATTTAGAAGTTGCCAGAGCACTAGGGTTTGACAACATAAACCCAGAGCCGTTAATTAGTTATATTCATTATCACAGAGCTTATAAAACAAACTATGAGCATGAGTGTATGCGTCAATCAAATAAATTAGCGGTGTTAGGGCATAAAGCGGCCAAAACAGCCTTTTTACAAGGTGATACTGAGTATGATATTCAACAAGCTTATTTAACGGCAATAGGCTTTACTACTAATGATACGCCTTATGGCAACATAGTCGCTTTAAACAAAAATTGTTCAATTTTGCACTACACAGCACTTGAGCGAACACCTCCACAAACGCATCAGTCCTTTTTAATTGATGCCGGTGCAAATTTTAATGGTTATGCATCAGACATAACCAGAACCTATGCTTATAAAGATAATAAGTTTGCAGAGTTAATTAAACGTATGGATCAACTTATGCTTAATGCAGTTGATGGTTTAAAGCCTGGCGTCAGTTATGTCGATTTGCATATACAAACTTACTTAGAGATAGGTAAGGTGTTAAAAGAATTTAACTTAATTAACGTTGATGCGGAATTAGCAGCAGAATCAGGCGTAATATCTACATTTTTCCCGCATGGGTTAGGGCACCACTTAGGGCTGCAAACTCATGATGTTGGTGGCTTTATGGCTGATGAACGAGGTACCCATGTAAATACGCCAGAAGCACATCCATTTTTACGAACATCTCGTGTGATTGAAGCAAATCAAGTATTTACTATTGAACCTGGTTTATATTTTATTGATTCATTACTTGCTGACTTAAAAAGTTCTAAACTTGCTGATCAAATAAATTGGCAGAACGTAGATGAACTTCGTGCGTTTGGTGGGATTAGAATAGAAGATAACATTATTGTTCATCAATCACACAATGAAAACATGACGCGTGATCTTGAATTAAGTTAGTAAATTGATATTGAGTGAATGACTAAATCTTATTTAATCGCGACTAACGATGTTGTTGATGAAACTATCGTAACTCGTAGTCGTTTTATTTGTTATTTGCATCCGTGCGACTCCACTGAAAAAGCAAAAGAATTAATCAAGGCGTCTCAAATATTGCATCCGCAAGCTAACCATCATTGTTATGCCTTTGTTGTTGGCTCAGCACAAGATAGTCAAGGTTATGGCTTTTCTGATGATGGTGAGCCAAGTGGTACAGCAGGAAGGCCTATGTTGGCTGTATTGCAAGGATCTGGTATAGGGCAAGTTTGTGCCATTGTTGTTCGTTATTTCGGCGGTACAAAATTGGGAACAGGTGGTTTGCAAAGAGCCTATGGTGGTAGTGTTAGGCAAGCATTAACTTTTTTACAGTCAAAAACTAAAATAGCTATGGTGCATAAAACTTTAGCGTGTCAATATAGTCAGGTTAACGATATCCTGCATCTACTTTCCATGGTTGAAGGCAAAGTAATCAGTCAAGCATACCAGCAAGCGGTTGAGTTTGAGTTAGCTATTCCGTGGGATAAAGTAGACAGTTTTCAACAACAGTTACAAACAATGTCTTCAGGGCAATTAGTCTTATCAAAAGATAATGAGTAAGCCTTTGTTCATTACACCTAAATAGAATAAGAATAACCGTGCAATATAAAAATATTATCAGGATCTTAGGTTTGTTGGTGGCGTTATTAAGTGTCACTATGTTACCGCCCGCACTTATCTCTATGCTATATCGTGATGGCGGTGGTGTTCCTTTTTTGATGGCATTCTTATGGTGTTTATTTACCGGCATTATCGCTTGGTACCCTAATAGAAATGAAAAAACAGATTTAAGGGCGAGAGAAGGTTTTTTAATTGTTGTACTTTTTTGGCTTGTTCTGGCTAGCTTTTCTGCGATTCCTTTACTCTTACTTGAACAACCTAACTTATCAGCAACCGATGCTTTTTTTGAATCTTTTTCTGGCTTAACCACTACAGGTGCAACAATACTAACCAATATAGAAGCTTTGCCTCATGCGGTATTGTTTTATCGACAACAGTTGCAATGGCTTGGTGGTATGGGGATTATTGTTTTAGCTGTTGCGGTGCTTCCCATGTTAGGAATTGGTGGTATGCAATTATATAGAGCTGAAACGCCAGGCCCTGTTAAAGATTCTAAAATGACACCCAGGATAGCCGATACGGCAAAACATCTTTGGTATATTTATTTATCATTAACTGTTGCGTGTGCCGTAGCCTATTGGCTTGCAGGAATGAGTGTTTTTGATGCAGTTTGCCACTCCTTTTCAACGATAGCTATTGGTGGTTTTTCAACGCATGATGCAAGCATGGGCTACTTTAATAGTCCGCAAATCAATTTGGTTTGTGTATTCTTTTTAATTATTGCAGGCGTTAATTTTGCTCTTCATTATGCTGTTGTTCAAAGTAAGTCATTAAAGAATTACTTCTATGATCCAGAGTTTAAAGTTTTTATTGCTATTCAAGTGGCACTCACATTAATTTGTTTCTTTGTATTAATGGCTTCTGGTACATATCAAAATGAAGATACCGCGTTAGATCAAGCTTTATTTCAATCAGTGTCAATTAGTACAACAGCGGGTTTTACTACAACATCCTTTGCAGACTGGCCAACCTTATTACCTATTTTATTGATATTCTCTAGCTTTATTGGGGGCTGTGCTGGTAGTACTGGTGGTGGAATGAAAGTGGTTCGAGTGGTACTACTTTATTTACAAGGTGTGCGAGAGCTAAATAAGCTTGTGCACCCCAAAGCAATATTTAGTATTAAATTAGGTAAGAAAGTTCTTCCTGATAGGGTGGTGGAAGCTGTCTGGGGTTTCTTCTCCGCCTATGCTGCGGTTTTTGTTATTTGTATGTTGTTATTATTAGCAGCAGGCATGGATGATATTACTGCTTTTACTGCGGTTGCTGCCTGTATTAATAACTTAGGTCCTGGGTTAGGCGAAGTTGCAGCTAACTTTGCCAGTATCAATGATATGAGTAAATGGGTGTTGATAATGGCTATGCTATTTGGTCGTTTAGAAATATTTACTCTTTTAGTATTATTCACGCCAGCATTTTGGCGTTCATAAATTACAAATCAATCACCTAAAGCTTGTATATACATGTGTGATTTCATTGTATATACAAGCCATCTTAATGCATGATTTATTTAGAATTGATGGCTAACACCAATCCACCCTTGAGTATCAGATTTTTTATTTTCAGGGTTTACCTGAGCTACTCCGTAGTTAATCTCTAAGTCAGTAATACCCGTAAAGCCAAAACTATTATGAATAACTCCTGAGAAGCCATAACTGTCTATTTCTTCTTGAGTACCCATCTTATGACGACGATAAAACAACTGCCCGAAGCTTACAGGTATGTATGCTTGCATTTGTTCATAGTCGTTAGCTTGCAGGCTATAAAAAGCTAATTCAGGTGTCAGTAGTTTATTTAAATGAGCTTTTTCTTGTATGAGTGACGCAGAATAACCACCTAAAGACAGTATGTTACCCGCGTCACTTGTACGATTAGCCCATATGTATGAAACACCAAATCCGTAACCTTTAAAATGAGCATTAATGTCAAATTCACCGTTACTACCTTGATAGGATGATGATGAATTTTGCTGATAATAGTCATCTTGCCCTTGTAAAACCGTGGTGTTAAAGTTCTGATTTACACCCCAGCTTTGTTTATCTAACGACCAACGCTGCACTAACCCCAATGAAAAGTAATGGCTATCAAAGCTGTCTTTATTTGCAACTTTGCCTTGAGCAAAAGCATTAAGCTTTAGTGTATCAAACTGCATAGGGTAACTGGCTTCGACAAATAAGCCCTTTTCTTTTAAGTGACCCAAGTTAATAGCGTCTTGATATTGCTGATTAGTTTTTAGTTTAAACTGGTAGCCATGAGCCATTACTTTTATTGGCCAACCATGCCACCGAGCACTTGCTGAAAAGCCCGAGAGTATATTGCTTGATAAGTCCTGACTTATATTAGCCTGCCAATCAAAACGTCCCAGAACATCACCACTTTTATAACCTAATTCAAGCATACTTGAACTCGCAGAGTAGAAATTACCGCCTAACGTTACAGTACCTTGCTGAGGTCCAATGCCATAACTAGATTGCTCACCAAGAGCTGAATTTATCGCAATATCAGCTTTGGCTAACTGGTGAGATGAAGCCAAATTACGGGTAACCGTTGCACTGGTTGTTGGATTGGTTATAGTCGTTTTTTTCGCTTTATTAACAGGTAGTTGATAAATGTCTGGACCATTGCTATTTATTGCAAGGTGGAGCAGTTCATTTTCATTCATTGCTACAGGCCAAGTGACAGGTTGTTCTCCTGAGGTGATTGATACCAAGGAATTGTCAGTAAAGTTATACTGATAAAGTTTTGTTTGCTTGTCTAATCCAGCAACAAAAAAGATTGATTTACCATCTTTTGCCCATTCCGGAAAAGATAAAAATTGATAGTTTTCAGGTGCTGGTACGGTTTCTTCTTTACCTGTGATGATATTTTTAATTTTTAACGCCCATTTTTTATTTAACGTGCTAACAAGGTAAGCAAGTTGCTTTTGATCTGGGCTAATGCGAGGAAAGTCATAAACATGCTCTAAGCTTGCAGGTGTTAATTCACTCTCTGTGCTTAGTTGCTTATTAGTATTGAGAGATAACTGAACGAGTTGCGATTTACCGTAACGGTTTCGCTCGGCGTAAATTGTTTGGCCATTATCAGCAATATCAAAGCGTCTCAAGTTTTGTTCATTGCTTAATTGAGTCACTGTATTATTTGAGAGTTGCCACACAAATAAATCTTGATGAAACTCGTTGGCGCTAGATAAACTCATTGAACGATATATTATATGATCGTTATCAAGCCATCGAGGGTCATTGATATCACGATGATTAGTTTGGGATAAACTATATGCTTGCTTACGCTTAAAAACTTTAGGTGCTTTAGCGGCAATATCTTTTGGATCGTCTTTAAGTAATTCTGCTACTTCCTCATCATATTCTTTTTTTGCTTCCGTGTTTTCTTCGGTTTTATAAACCTGAAGAGTAACGTTGGTTTCATCATCATTTTTTGTTTTTTCAACAACAGCCAAGTGTTGACCATTAGGGCTAATGCTTGGCGCACTCACATAACCTGATAAATCTAACCAAAGCGTTGAGTCTATTGCAGGATAATTAACTTCTTTTTGAAGTGCTTGAAAAGTGTATTCAGCAATAAAGCGTTGATATAAATTCTGTGCTGATTGAGGAAATACACCATCAAACGCTTGATTGAATGTACGGTTTTTTACTGCTGTCCATCGAGTCCAAACAGCATCCAAGGTTTGTTCACCATAGTTTTCTTCTAACCACTTTAAATATCTTACACCAACCAAATACGCCATCGAGCCAGACATAAAGTCATTATTTATGTTGCTTAGCTCTGCATATGAGGGCAGAGCACCTTGTCGTGCAAACTGTTGTAATATAGATTCAACATAGTTGTTATATAATCTACCACGACCAGTCATTTTAGATTCAAGCAATGTCGCATAGCCTTCAGCAACCCAACGTTCGCCTTTTATTTGGCTAGCGTCATAAATATCATACCACCCTGCAACTTTACTGCGAATATTTGAACGACTCTTTTGTGCGAGGTGAACTAAGTGGACGTATTCATGAAGTACTAATAATTGTTGCCAACCAGTAGAGTTTGAAATAACACTATCAGACATAGGTGGTGTTGCGAAAAGTGCCATATACGGTTTATGACTTAACGGTACAGCAAAACCATTTGCCGCATTGAGTGGATCAATTATGTAGGCATCAACCTTTTCTGATAATACTCTTCCTTGCTGTTGTTCAACAAGTGTACGAACTGCCTCCATTTCACGTGCACTTGAAAGAGCCCATTGTTCATATTCAGGTGTGAAATGCACTCGAAAATTTTCAGTTTCAAAGGTTTGCCAGTTTTTACTGTTGTCTAATTGATCTGTTTTGGCATAGCTAGTGGTAGCAAATAAGGCCAAACTAATAGCTTTGAGGGTTTTGCTGATGTGCATAAACATCCCTTTTTATGATGAGTTATTAGGGTCTGTTGATCTTTCGCGATTAAATTTTGTTCGAGCTAAAAGCGTTTTATTCGCGGCGAGTAGTGTGTAGCTTAGTCATTCTAAGCAAATACTACTCAACAAAGCATAAAATGCTTTTAGCCGAATCCTTCGGACAGCGTTTGTTGGTCATTTTTACGGCGTTATCGCCTTTTTATGTGGAATAACCACATGACAAAGGCTCTGCCTTGTACAAATATCCAACAAAAAGCTGAAAAAACAACCCTGAAAGTTCAACAGACCCTAGATAAAAAGGGTATTATTACAGCTAATTACCTTAATAATAAGTTATTAGCTGTAAGAAATTATTTAAAAAGTGTTAGAAATAAATAGCACCAACTTGGAATAGCTTCTCAACATCCGTTATATAGCGCTTATTAACAAGGAATAAAATCACGTGATCTTCTTCTCTAATTAGCGTATTTGAATGCGCAATAAGCACTTCATTTCCACGGACAATAGCACCAATAGTTGTCCCAGGTGGTAGTTTGATTGATTTAATTGCTCGACCGACTACTTTCGAAGACTTTTCATCTCCTTTGGCAACAATTTCAATCGATTCAGCAGCACCACCACGTAAGCTATATACATTATCAATTGTGCCGCGCCTAACATGAGTTAACAGTGCTGAAATTGTTGCCTGTTGTGGTGAAATAGCAATATCAATAGTACTACCATGCACAAGGTCGATATAAGCATCACGTTGAATAAGCACCATGGTTTTACGAACGCCTAAGCGTTTGGCAAGTAATGATGACATTATATTGGCTTCGTCGTCGTTAGTTACCGCAATAAAAACATCAAATTGATCGATGCCTTCCTCATTTAATAGTTCTTGGTCTGAAGAGTCGCCTTGAAAAACCAAGGTATCATTCAGCTCTGAGGTAAGTTGCTCTGCACGTTTTGCTGAACGTTCAATCAGTTTAACTTTATGATGCTTCTCTAATATTCTCGCCAAACCAGCACCAATATTACCGCCACCAGCAATCATGATACGTTTGTAAGCAGGTTCAAGCTTTTGTAATTCATTCATGACTGCGCGAATATGAATACTTGCAGCGATAAAAAACACTTCATCATCAGCTTCTATTACGGTGGTGCCTAAGGGTCTAATAGGTTTACCATTTCGGTAAATTGCCGCAACGCGCGTGTCGACATTAGGTATGTGATCTTTAAGCGTGGAAAGCGCATGTCCTACTAATAAGCCGCCATAATAGGCTTTTACCGCAACTAGGCTGACTTTACCTTGTGCAAATTCAAGAACTTGTAAAGCTCCTGGGTAGTCAATAAGTCGAGCAATATCACGGGTTACTAGTTGTTCTGGTGCAATCACGTGATCTACAGGTATGTGTTTTTTATGAAATAACTCGTCTGAATACTTCAATACTTGGTTTGAGCGAATCCGCGCAATTTTTTTATGCGTATTAAAAAGTGAAGAACAAATTTGGCAGGTGATCATGTTGGTGGCATCATCACTGGTTACCGCGATAACCATATCGGCATCTTCTGCACCAGCATTTTTCAATACTTCAGGGAAGTACCCTTGACCAGCAACAACTTGTAAATCCATTTTATCTTGCAGGTTGCGCAATTTTTCAGCATCAATATCAACAACTGAAATGTCATTATTTTCACCTACAAGGTTTTCAGCCAATGTGCCGCCAACTTGACCGGCACCTACTATGATAATTTTCATTTGTTTTTATTGTTCTCGCTTGAATTGAGCTAAAGTGTACCGAGTTATTGATTTTTTATCAGCTTAGCGTAATAAAAACCATCCATATTTCTATCGTCTGGTACTAACTGCCAACCAATATCATCTACCTTATCGGTAATGGCAATTAATTGTGCATTACTATTTTCTTCAATGAACTTTGCGATTTGCAGGCTGTTTTCTTCAGGTAACACGCTACATGTGGCGTACAGTAAAGTACCACCGGGCTTTAATAGTGACCAAATACTTTTTAATATTTGTTGCTGTAAAACAACTAAAGCATCTATATCGCTCGATTTTCTCAACCACTTTATATCAGGATGACGACGAATCACACCAGTACCAGAGCAGGGAGCATCTAAAAGTATACGATCATATAACTGACCATCCCACCAACTGTCAGGATTAGCTGCATCGCCAGCGATAACCTTGGCGTTTAGTTTTAGTCTGCTTAAGTTGTCTCTAACGCGTTCAAGCCTTGTTTCTTCAATATCAATTGCTGTCATCGAGGTGATATCAGGGGTTGTTTCTAGCATATGACATGTTTTGCCACCAGGTGCGGCACAGCAATCTAGTACTACATCACCAGGTTTACAATCTAATAGCCTTGCCGCTTGTTGTGCCGCTGCATCTTGAACAGAAACCCACCCCTCATTGAACCCAGGCAATTTTTGTACGTCTACTGGTCGAGATAACTCAATAGCACCAGAATTTGGTTCTGTAGCTTTTACTGTTATTTCATTATTTGTGAGTAAGGCTTGGTAGTTTTCAGTTGTTTGTACCTGTTGGTTTACTCGTAACCACATTGGTGGTTTTAATTGGTTAGCTGTTAATATAGCTTGCCATTGATTGGGGTAACCCTGTTGAAGTTTTTTGATAAACCAGCCAGGATGATTGAAGGTAATTGCATCAGATAAAGTAGTGCTATTTTGCTGTTCAGTGTTTTGTTGTCTGACAAAATTACGCAGTACACCATTAACCAGTGCTTTCATATGTCGATTTTTTAAAACACTAGTTGCTGCAACAGTTTCACTAACGGCTGCATGATCAGGTGTGCGCATATACTTTATTTGGTAAACGCCAACAATCAATAAAAAATGGAAAACACGTTGCTTACCTGTAAGAGGCTTATCCATTAATTGTCGAATATCATTTTCTAATTCAGGAAGGTAACGTAATACGCCGTAGCATATTTCTTGCAGCAATCCTTTATCTTTACCTTCAAGTTTATCTTGCTGTTTGGGTAATTCATCGCTTAGGCTGCGCCCTTGATCGATAACGCTATAACAGCATTTTGCAGCTAGTGCTCTAATATTTTTACTCATTTTTTACCTAGCTTTTGCCGTTAATGTTATTGCCAACTTGAAACCATTCACTTCGACCATTTAACAGCTCAGCTATTGCTAATGGTTTCTTACCAGGTAATTGTAGCTTTAGTAAGCGAATTGCTGAGTTCTCGGTGGCGACAAGTATCCCTGTTTTGTCTGCGCTGAGTATAGTACCCACCATATCATTTCCTGAATATTGTTCAGCCTTCGCTGACCACACACGAATTCTATGTTGTTTTTCATTGGTTTCTGTAAAAGTAAACTGTGCAACGGGCCAAGGAATATAAGCACGTATTTTTCTGTCTAGAACAAGAGCATCGAGGTTCCAGTCTAATTCAGCTTCAGCTTTATCGAGTTTATGTGCATAGGTTGCTTCATCATTGTCTTGTGCAATATTGTGTTGCTTGGCATCAAAGTTTGAATCAGCCATGATATCAAGCGTTTCTAATAAGGCATTGGGGCCTAATATTGCAAGTTTTTCGTATAGGCTGGCGCTGGTATCTGTCGTCTCTATTTCACTAATAGATTTTAAAATCATATCGCCAGTATCTAGTCCTTTATCCATTTGCATTATGGTGACACCTGTTTCAGTATCACCTGCTTCTAAAGAACGTTGAATAGGAGCAGCACCTCGCCATTTAGGTAATAACGAACCATGAACATTGATACAACCTAATTTAGGTGTTGTTAATATAACTTCAGGTAATAACAAGCCATAGGCAACTACTACCATAATATCAGCGTTGTAATTAGCTAAAGTTTGTTGAGCAGTGCTTTCTTTAAAGTTTTCTGGTTGCTCTACCGGTAAATGGTGTTCGGTTGCCAGTACTTTTGTCGCGCAAGCGGTTAACTTTTTACCACGCCCAGCTGGTTTGTCTGGCGGACAATACACAGCAACGATATTATGATGACTGTTAATTAAGGCAGCTAAATGTTGGGCTGCAAAGTCTGGTGTGCCTGCAAAAATAATATTTAATGGTGTAGACAAGATGTAATCCTATATTTTATATGTACGCACTTATGCACTTGCTTTATTTGCTCTAGCTTCTTTTTCAAGTTTGGTTTTAATTCGCTGACGCTTCAGTGGTGAAAGATAATCAACAAACAAGACCCCGTTAAGATGATCTAGTTCATGCTGAATACATATGCTTTGCAAACCAGTAGCATTGAGTGTGAATTCATTACCTGTTCGATCTTGTGCTTTAACAGTGCAAGCTTCATGTCTATCAACCTTGGCATAAGTACCAGGAACAGATAAACACCCCTCTTCATTAATGAGTTTTTCATCACTTTGCGCGATTATTTCAGGGTTAATTAATACAATTGGCGTGTTACTCTCTTCAGAAGTATCCATAACAACAATACGTTGATGAATATCTACTTGCGTAGCAGCAAGGCCAACTCCTTTTTCTTGATACATTGTTGCTAACATATCGTCTATAATAATGGCTGTAGCCTCAGTAATTTCGGTTACAGGTTGCGCTTTTGTGCGTAAGCGCGGATCAGGAAAACGTAAAACGGTTAAAATAGTCATATTTTGTTAAAAGAATTAGCGATAATTCATCTAGAATGTTATGTTCTAATTTTAGCCATTAAATTACATTAATCATAGTGCTTTACAGTAAAAGCATTAAAAAGGAATGAGCTCTATGCTTAAAAAAATAATACTAACGCTATCAGTACTCAGTTACCCTTTAATCACATTAGCGGATCAGCTCTCCCTAAATGAAGATGCACCTAAAACATATATTGTAGAAAAAGGTGATACGCTCTGGGATATTTCATCAGTATTTCTCGAACAACCTTGGCTTTGGCCAAAACTTTGGAAACTAAACCCTGATGTTAATAACCCTCATTTGATTTATCCCGGTGATGTATTAAAACTAACTCAAGATGAAAACGGTGATCCTGTGTTAGTTGTTGCAAAAGATAATGATGATGACAAAACTGTAACGCCTCTGGCTGAAGTTGAAGAGGTTAAAGAAAAACCTAGCTATAAATGGTCACCAAAGATTCGTCAAGAAAACAAGAACAATTCAGCAGTGAGTTTATTACCACTTGAAACTATTGCACCTTATTTAAGATACGATCATTTTTTTACTGCTGATGAATTAGCTGAACTACCGCATATTATTGGTAGTGATGAAGGCTACAGAATGACTATTGACGGTTTTAAAGTTTATGTTAATCGCGATGTAGCTTTAGCAAAAACTTATGCCATATACGATCAAGGCGAAGAGCTATTTGATCCAGAAACTGAAGAGTCACTTGGTTATTACGTTAATTTAGTCGGTACAGCACAAGCTATTCGTACTGGTAATATGGCTGATAATGAACCATCAACATTAAAAGTTACCTCTGCAAAACGTGAAATTCACAGTGGAGATTATGTTGTACCGGTGCATGAAGGGCAGCTATTACCTTCAGTGTTTACCATGAAGGCAGCGGATGAAACGATTCAAGGGGCGATTATTAAAGCCGCTAGTGATGGTAGAGAGTTTGGTAAATTAGAAGTGGTAATGCTGAACAAAGGCACAGAACATAATGTTTCTTTAGGTGATGTTATGGGAATTAAGCGCCCAAGTCCTGCAGTGTTAAAAACCGGTAAAGGTCCTGTATATCAGATAGAGGCCCCACGTTGGAATCGTTTAGTTAGCGATGAAGAGACTGAGTATAAAATGCCGCAAGAAAAGTTGGGTGAACTAATGGTTTTTAAAGTTTACTCTAAAGTAAGCATGGCATTAATACTGCGCACTGAAAAACCAGCTAGATTAAACGATCTTATTACAGCGCCATAAGCTGTTTTAGAAAGCTGGCTACATAACAATAGCCAGCTCTTATCGCTAAACTTGTTCTTAAGGAGAAGACAAGTGCAAGCAAATAACTTATCTTTATGGCTAGCCTTAAAATTTGTACCAAGGCTAGCTATCCATAAAAAAATAGCACTAGTTCAAGAGTTTGGAATTCAAAAGCTTTTTACAACTAAAAAATCACGTTCTGTTTTAACCACATCTCATGGTATTTCGACTAAACAACTTGCAGCCTTTGAGGCACCTGACTGGACAAAAATCAATTCAGTCATTGAACAAAGTAAGCGATGTAACAGTGAACTTATCGCTTATGAAGATGAATATTACCCTCAACAATTAAAGCAAATATACGATCCGCCACTCATTCTATTTATTCAAGGTAATAAAAAATTATTGAATAAGGCGCAATTGGCGATAGTTGGCAGTAGAAATGCTAGCGTAGAAGCAAGAGAGATTAGTTTTATTTTAGCAAAAGAACTAAGTCGCGCTGGTATCGTAGTCACAAGTGGTCTTGCACTCGGCGTAGATGCAGCAGCTCACAAAGGTACATTGGCAGTAATTGAAGCAACTATTGCGGTTGTTGCAACAGGTCTTGATAGTGTTTACCCCAGCCGTCACAAAAAGCTTGTTCAAGATATTCTAATGCAACACGGAGTTATTGTTAGTGAGTTTGTTCCGGGTACTAAAGCGAGAGCAGGGCATTTTCCAAAAAGAAACAGAATTATTAGCGGATTAAGTTTAGGGGTTTTAGTGGTAGAAGCTACCATCAAAAGCGGTTCACTGATTACGGCTCGTTGTGCGATTGAGCAAAATAGAGAAGTATTCGCTATACCTAGCAGTATCAATAATGCTCAAGCAAAGGGTTGCCATTGGCTAATCAAACAGGGAGCTAAACTTGTTGAAGGTTTTGCCGATATAATGGAAGAGTTAAACCTTGTTGGAGTTTCTGGTCTACACTTAGCAGTAGAAAGGCAAGATCAGCAAAAACCTCAACAGATAATAAACAACGTAGAAAATAAAAAAAATCCACAAAAGGACTTGTGCGAAGACGCATTGTTGGCTAGTGTGGGATTTGAAATAACTCCCGTAGACAGAGTTGTTTCGCGTAGTAAACTTCCCGTAGAGGAAGTGCTCACTCGATTAACCGTGCTTGAACTTAGTGGTCTGGTATCTGCGGTACCTGGAGGCTACCTTAGAGTAAAATAGGGGCTAGTTATGTTTGATATCTTGATGTATCTTTTTGAAAACTATATTCATAGTGAAGCCGAGGTTATGGTTGATCATGATGTACTTACCGACGAACTAACTAGAGCAGGATTTCATCAAGATGAAATCTATAAAGCATTAAACTGGTTAGAAAAATTAGCGGCTCTGCAAGACACCGATGCTTATCCTTACTTAACGCGTGTAGCGAGTACATCTGTACGTATTTATACTACCGAGGAAATGCAATTACTTGATACACAAAGCAGAGGCTTTCTTCTGTTTTTAGAGCAAGTGAATGTATTAGATTTCTCCACACGTGAGATGGTTATTGACCGTGTTATGGAACTCGATACAAAATACTTCTCTATGGATGATCTTAAGTGGGTTATTCTGATGGTGCTGTTTAATGTGCCAGGTAAAGAGTGTGCTTATTCTCAAATGGAAGATTTAATCTTTGAAGAGCAAGAAGGGCCTCTACATTAATTTTCTTATTCACTAATTGTCGCTATACGCTTCAGTTAGTGAAGATCATATTGTTTAATTGACAATTATGGCATAATGACTTTTTGAAATTAAATCGTCACCAATAGCTATCATGTCAAAATCTGATAAACCGTTGTTTTCCCACCACGAACATGCTTTAGAGAAAGAGTATCAAGTATGCCCTGAGTGCGGCTCTGAGCTAACAATAAAGCATGGTAAGAATGGCTCTTTTTTTGGCTGTGCAAATTATCCTAATTGTCAATATACCCGTCCAGTCGTTGAGCATGAGCGTGTCGAAGATCGTATACTTCAAGGCTCTGAGTGCCCTAAGTGTAATCATAGTCTTGCTGTAAAGCAGGGACGTTATGGAATGTTTATTGGTTGCAGTAATTTTCCTGAATGCGACTATATTGACCATGAAGAAGAAAAACAACTTGCTGATATTCATTGTCCCAGTTGTAAAAAAGGTGTTCTTAAGGAAAAGACGAGTAGATACGGCAAAAAGTTTTACTCATGTGATGCCTACCCTAAGTGCAAATTTATCGTAAATTTTGAACCTGTTGAAGGCATATGCGAAGAATGTAACTTCCCACTTTTATTGAAAAGGAATATGGCAGCTGGCATTAAATATCAATGTGCAAGTAAAAAGTGTTCAGCAATGCAATCTCTATAAAAAAAGACGCTAATAAGCGTCTTTTTTAGTTATCTAATCTACCGTTTTACGACTGTTTCGCTAGATAGTTTTGAGCGAACTCCGCTAAATCAGGAAAGGTAGCCGCAGGCAATAGCGTTGATAACTGAACTAAGCGTTGCGCTAAGATAAGTTCCGTTTCACCACTGACATTAATATGCCCCATTTTACGTCCAGCGCGTTTACCTTTGTTGTACCAGTGCATTGTAACACTCGGTATAGCAAGTACTTCATCTGAAACTTGGTCTTCACCAATAATGTTTACCATGGCTGTAGGGCGAACTAGTGATGTACTGCCTAATGGTAAATCGCAGATTGCCCGTAAATGGTTTTCAAATTGACAGGTATCAGCGCCTTGCTGAGTCCAATGACCCGAGTTATGAACACGTGGCGCAATTTCATTAACTAATAATGTCTTGTCAACTTGAAAGAACTCTATTGCCATAACACCAACGTAATTTAATTCATCGGTTAACGCTTTGAATACTGTTCCAGCTTGTTGCTGCAAGTCTGAATTAACAGGTGCTGCTACAGAAACACTTAAAATACCATTGGTATGATGGTTTTCAGTAAGTGGATAAACAGCAATATCTCCATTAAGTCGGCGAACACCAACTAGAGAAAGCTCTCTTTCAAATGGTACCATTTGCTCAGCAACAATACCTTGCTTAACAGAACCTTTTGATTCAGCTAAAAATTTCTCGATATCTTGCCAAGTATCTTGTGCATCAGCTTGCGACTTTAATCGCCATTGTCCTTTTCCATCATAACCATCTAAAGCACTTTTAAAGATAATGGGCAAAGACAGTGTTGAAATAGCTTTATCAAAATCAGTTTTGTTATTAACAAAATAGTGCTTAGCATTAGCAGCCTGACAAGCTGCTAATAATGACTTTTCTAAACGTCTATCACCGCCAATTTTAATGGCGTTACTGCTAGGATAAAGCTTATTCGAAACTTCACACTCGCTTAGCGTGTCATGAGCTACATGTTCAAATTCTGCCGTTATAACATCGCAATTAATTATGCCTTGTGCCAAGTCACCATATTCATGTTCGGGACTTATTGGTTGTACGACTTTATCGCTTCTAACATCGAATGCTTTCACATCAAGATTTAAAGGTGTCCCTGCTAGCTCCATCATACGAGCTAATTGACCGGCACCAAGTACTAGAACTTTTTTCATTAGTATAATTATTCTGCTGGGTTAGGGTTGTCTAAAATTGTTTGAGTTTGGTTTCTTCTAAACTCTTCAATATTTTGTTGGATACTTTCATCAAACGTTCCAACAATTTGTGCAGCAAGTAAACCAGCATTTGCCGCACCTGCAGTGCCTATAGCTAATGTACCAACCGCGATACCTTTTGGCATTTGTACTATAGATAATAGAGAATCTTGCCCACTTAATGCTTTAGATTGCACAGGAACCCCTAAAACAGGCAAGCTTGTATAAGCTGCTGTCATACCAGGTAAATGAGCAGCACCACCAGCACCACCAATAATGACTTTAATACCTCTATCTTTTGCACTTTCAGCATATTCAGCAAGTAAATGAGGTGTACGATGTGCAGAAACAACTTTTGTTTCATAGGCAACACCTAATAAGTCAAGCATCTCTGCTGCATGCTGCATTGTCGGCCAATCTGATTTTGACCCCATGATAATACCCACTGTCATGAAATTATGCCCTTAGAAAAGTAAAGTTCAGTTATTATTTGTGAACAAGGTTAATATGAAAGCCTGTAATTATAACCTTGTTTAACCAAATACGGAATGATGAAGTTTTTTCAAAGTAATATTGAGTAAAGTTAGACGTGAATTTAGTGCTTTTGTTAAGATATAGACTTTGAACTTTGCTAAAAGAGAAATTTGTGAATAATTCTACTGCTGTTGACGTTTTTATTGATGGGGGTATTATTGCTTATCCCACTGAAGCTGTTTTTGGCCTAGGCTGTGATCCAGATAATAAAATGGCGGTAGAAAACCTATTAAGGTTAAAGAAGCGTCCGGTTGAAAAGGGATTAATTCTATTAGCCGCTAACTATTCACAATTATTGCCTTATATTGAAGATGGCCTTATACCTCAAGATAAGAGGTTTGAGGTATTATCACGTTGGCCAAATGGTATTACTCAAGTGGTACCCAAAAATAAGCTGACACCAGCATGGCTAACAGGTCGCTTTGATACTATTGCTGTTCGAGTGACAGATCAACCAGATGTTGTTGCATTATGTAAGCAAATTAACAAGCCAATCGTTTCAACCAGTGCCAATTTAACTGGAGAAGAACCAGCAAAGACTTGGCAAGCAATAGAACAAAATTCAGCGCTATCATCAAAAGTAGATTTTATCATTAAAGGTCAAACCTTAGGCTTTACTCAGCCATCAACCATTATTGATGCATTAACAGGAGAAACATTTCGCTCATGAACGAAGTTAATATAGAGACGGTAATCGATTTTTTAAAATCATTACAAGATAATATTTGCAATGCATTAGAAGCTGCCGATGGTAGTGGCAAATTTGTTGAAGATAACTGGAAACGCGCAGAAGGTGGTGGTGGCCGCACTCGAGTTTTAACTGATGGAGCGGTTATTGAACAGGGTGGAGTAAACTTTTCAAGAGTTTCAGGCACAAAGTTACCGCCATCAGCGACAGCACATAGGCCAGAGTTAGCAGGGAGGTCGTGGCAAGCGTGCGGAGTATCATTGGTGATTCACCCTAAAAATCCTAATATTCCTACTTCTCATGCGAATGTTCGTTTCTTTATTGCTGAAAAAGAAGGTGAGGAGCCTGTGTGGTGGTTTGGGGGCGGCTTTGATTTAACGCCTTTTTATCCAGTAGAAGAGGATGTTATACATTGGCATCAAACAGCTTATGACTTATGTAAGCCGTTTGGTGATAATGTTTATGACGAACATAAAAAATGGTGTGATGATTACTTTTTCTTAAAGCATCGTGATGAAACGCGTGGTATTGGTGGGCTGTTTTTTGATGATTTAAATCAGTGGCAATTTTCGAAGTGTTTTGATTATCTTAAGTCGGTAGGGGCAGGTTTTATTGATGCGTATGTCCCGATCATAAATAAGCGAAAGAATACGCCGTTTACAGAACACCAACGACAGTTTCAATTATATCGCCGCGGACGCTATGTGGAGTTTAACTTAGTTTTTGACAGGGGCACTTTATTTGGCTTGCAGTCTGGTGGTCGAACAGAATCTATTTTAATGTCAATGCCACCATTAGCAAGGTGGGAGTATAACTACCAGCCAGAAGATAACTCTGCTGAAGCATTACTCTATCAACGATATTTAAAGCCACAGAATTGGCTATCACGCTAATTATTAACAATTGATCATATGTGCGGCAAGCTTGGCAAAAGCTTGTCGTAATTGTATTTTTATCACTTCATCAGTCATTGTTTTATTCAAAGCATTATTCATACATAACATCCATAATTCGCTCTGCTTCTTTGTTACCTTAAAAGGCATATGTCTAGCTCTTAGTTGGGGGTGTCCGTATTTCTCTTCAAAGAGATTAGGTCCACCAAGCCAGCCAGAAAGAAATTCAAAAGAACTTTAATCGAATATTGTCTAATGGCTGTTTATGAATGGCGAGCAATGCTTGTAAATGCACATTAGTTTCCATCTCATCATAAAAGGCATTAGATAAGGCTAGCGTTCCTTTTTCTCCGCCAATATATTGGTAAAGCGTTTTCTCGGCTTTCGGATTTTTATTTGATTTGTGATTGTTAGCGAGTAACTGCTTAATATACTTTAACATCTTTTAAATTATAACTGTTTGTAAATTATGTCGGAGTATAGCGAAATTTATAATGGCCAGTACATAAGTAGAGTTCTACTAATTACGGCGAGTCGAGGTTATTTACAAGTAAACTAATGGTAATAGACGTGACTTATATCACAAGAAGCAGATGTAAATGTAGAGAAAAACAATAGAATTAGAGTAATTACTTGATCATGATCAATTCAAATATATTTGGGTGAATTACTATACCCATAAATTAAATAGGGAATTAAATCATGAAAAAATCTTTAATAGCAATTGCATTACTTTCTTCGTTATCTTTTACAACATCAGCTAATCAAGCAGGTGACATTTTAGTGCGCGGTGGTGCAACTATGATCTCTCCTGATTCAGCAAAAGCTGGCGTTGCACTTGATAATAGCATGACACCATTATCTATTTCTGTAGATGACAATACTCAGCTTGGCTTAAATGTTGTTTATTTCTTTGATAGCAATTGGGCTGTTGAATTACTAGCGGCAACACCTTTTACTCATGATGTTATTTTACATGACCCTCAAGGAGTCACTGAGTCGGTTTACGGTGCAAACTTAGACGGTGCTACATTAGCAGAAGTCGCACACTTACCTCCAACATTAAGTGCACTATATTACTTTGATACAGGAACTGCTTTTAAACCATATGTGGGCGCAGGTATTAATTACACAATTTTTTTCGATGAAGAGTTTACAGCAACTCCCGCTTCTGTAGGTTTTCAAAACTTAGAGTTAGATAGTTCTTTTGGTCTATCATTTCAAGTGGGTGCCGATTATGAGTTAAACAAGAACTGGTCTGTGAATGTATCGGCACGCTATATTGATATTGGCTCTAAAGCAACCTTTGATTTAGAAGACCCAGCTAATGTCGGTTTATCAGGTAAAGGAAGTGCTAGTGTGGATGTAGATCCTATGGTTTATTCAATTATGCTTGGTTATAAGTTCTAGTTAACGGCTCATTAGATAAATTAAGCAGTAACATATTCCAAAGTGTTACTGCTTTTTTGTTTGCATCTCACCATATATCTATTAGCATGAGCGTATTCTTAGCTTATACCCTTTATATTATGGATAAATACCTCGTTTTTGGTAACCCAATAAAACAATCTCGTTCACCCGATATTCATCGACAATTTGCTGACAATACCGGACAAGAGCTTGAGTACAGTCGTCAGCTTTCCCAAGTGAGTGAATTTAAAAGCGACGTTAAAAAGTTTTTTGCCGAAGGTGGTAAAGGTGCCAATGTAACTGCTCCCTTTAAAGAACAAGCATTATTATTATCAGATGAATTAACCGATCGTGCAAAGCTTGCCGAAGCAGTAAATACATTAAGCTTCAATAATGGCAAGATATATGGTGACAATACAGACGGCATTGGCTTAGTACAGGACTTATTAAGACATAGCGTACCATTGAAAAACAGCAAAATACTTATACTGGGTGCCGGTGGCGCAGCAAAAGGGGTAATTTTACCGATTCTAGAACAAGCACCTGCCAAAGTGGTTATTGCTAATAGAACTGTTTCAAAAGCAGACAAAATATGTGAACAGTTTGAAGTTTTTAGTGAAAATAAATTGAAAGCATGCGGGTTTGATGAATTAAATAACGAAAGCTTTGATGTGATTATTAATGCAACATCAGCAAGCTTAACAGGACAATTTCCGTCAATAGCTCAATCAAATATAACAAGTCAAACCGTTTGCTACGATATGGTGTACGGTGCACAACTTTCTCCATTCTTACTATGGGCAAAGCAACAAGGAGCTGCTCAGGTTATTGATGGCTTAGGTATGCTAGTAGGTCAGGCCGCCGAGAGCTTTACAATTTGGCGCAAGGTAAAGCCTAATATTGAAAGTGTTCTTAAGATATTAAGAGCAGAAATGGCTGCTGAAATATAAGGTAAACGATGAATCAAGCATTTATATTTAATGATGACCTATCTTTTAATAATGAAGAGGATGCATGGTGTTTAACAGCACAATTAAGTGGCCAACTCATCACAATCTATTATCATTCGTTTGAATTAAAACAACTAGACTCTATTGATACCTGTACAAAGTATGATTTAGAAGAAGTTGCTGAACTGTGGTTAGAAAAGAATGATATTGAAGAAAATATCATTCATATAAACCTTAAATAATTATTGATTCAAATAGTCATCTTTTAATTCGACGTAATTAATTGCTGATTGTGTTAAGAAGTTACTTTCACTCTCTTTTAGCTTTCTGACTTGTTTTACAGGGTTGCCTACATATAAGAAACCACTCACTAGTGTTTTATTAGGCGGAACAAGGCTACCAGCACCAATGAACACATCGTCTTCTACAATAGCACCATCCATGATAATCGCTCCCATGCCGACAAGAATGCGACTACCTAAAGTACAACCATGTAGCATACATTTATGACCAACAGTTACATCTTCTCCTATGATTAAGGGATTTCCTTCGGGGTTATTTTGACTTTTTCGGGTAACATGTAGCACAGTACCATCTTGAATGTTTGTTCTTGCTCCTACTCTAATAATATTAACATCGCCTCTTGCAGCGACTAAAGGCCAAATACTTACATCCTGAGCTAGTGATATATCACCAACAATAATCGCTGAATCATCAATATAACAAGTATCATCAACACTCGGTAATATCCCTTGATAGGGGCGAAGGTTTTTAAAAGTCATACAACACCTTAATACTAACTAAAATAAAAGAATGATTAATTAATAAAATAACACATAGATAGTCAAAAACATTATTAATAACCATATTTTTAAAGGTTAATTATATTGTTTCAAAATAACAAAAAAACTACCGATGTAGATAAATAGAACAAAAACAAGTGAATAAAACATCAAATAACAAAAGCTCTGTATAAATATCGACCTAACGGAAAGAAAAACAGGAAATAATTGAAATAATAGTTGACCTTAAGTTAAAAGTCTCTAGAATGCGCATCCACTTCCACGGGGCAACTCAAGAAGGTTTGTATAGGAAATACATAGTAGGTCAAGTCATGGAGACGAAAGGCCTGTTTTGATAAGTTAAGTGAATCAAATGAGAAACATTTAACGAAGATAACGTTTGAAAGTTAGTTTGAAAATAAATTAACTTTTTATAAAATAAACGTTGACATCAAAACTAGGAGGCGTACAATGCGCATCCGCTTCGGGGCAAAGCTACTGAGCAAACGATGTAAACGAATGCGATTTACATCTTCTCGAAAGAGAAATTCTTTAACAATTAGTTATCATGCAATTTGTGTGGATACTCACAGAGATGTTGATTTTACATAGTCCATTGGACGTAAAGCAGCACTTTGATGAATGTCACACAGATACTATTTATAAAATACGAAAGTATACTTATATATGTAATGCGATATCTGCTTTCGAGTAGGTATCACGACAGAATTCATTGAGCAGGAGC
>NZ_QXIO01000038.1 GCF_003545765.1 Colwellia sp. RSH04
ATAATCGTTTCATTACCTGCAGCATCGGCGGCAATCACATCATAATCACCCGTGTTTGCGCCTACCTCAAAGTCATTGACGTGCGCTAAGATACCCGCCGCCGTAATGGTAATCACACCATTGTTATCAATGTGGTAATAACCATCGGCTGAGGTTTGACTGCCATTGCTGAACGTATACGTGGCCACATCAGGATTGTTCGCTAACATCCCGACAACCGCATCGGCCACTTGGTTTTCTTCATAACTAAAACTTTGATCTGACAGACTTGGCGCCGTGTCATCCACATTGGTTTCACTTAAGGTCACGGTGATAGTCGTTTCATTACCCGCAGCATCGGAAGCAATAATGTCATAGTCACCGCTGTTCGCGCCCACTTCAAAGTCATTGACGTGCGCTAAGATACCCGCCGCGGTAATGGTAATAACACCATTGTTATCAATGTGATAATAACCATCGGCTGACGTTTGACTGCCATTGCTGAAAGTATACGTGGCCACATCAGGATTGTTCGCTAACGTCCCGACAACCGCATCGGCCACTTGGTTTTCTTCATAACTAAAACTTTGGTCTGACAGGCTTGGCGCCGTGTCATCCACATTGGTTTCACTTAAGGTCACGGTGATAGTCGTTTCATTACCAGCAGCATCGGAAGCAATAATGTCATAGTCACCGCTGTTCGCGCCCACTTCAAAATCATTGACGTGCGCTAAGATACCCGCCGCGGTAATGGTAATAACACCATTGTTATCAATGTGATAATAACCATCGGCTGACGTGGTGCTGCCATTGCTGAACGTATACGTGGCCACATCAGGATTGTTCGCTAACATCCCGACAACCGCATCGGCCACTTGGTTTTCTTCATAACTAAAACTTTGATCGGCTACTGTCGGTGCGGTGTCATCCACATCCGTTTCACTTAAGGTCACGGTAATAATCGTTTCGTTACCCGCGGCATCTGAGGCAATAATGTCATAGTCACCGCTGTTCGCGCCGACCTCAAAATCATTGACGTGTGCTAAGATACCCGCCGCGGTAATGGTAATAACACCATTGTTATCAATGTGATAATAACCATCGGCCGAGGTTTGGCTGCCATTACTGAACGTGTATGTGGTCACATCAGCATTATTCGCTAACGTTCCCACCACGGCATCGGCCACTTGGTTTTCTTCATAACTAAAACTTTGATCGGCTACTGTCGGTGCGGTGTCATCCACATCCGTTTC
>NZ_QXIO01000039.1 GCF_003545765.1 Colwellia sp. RSH04
ATGGACTTCCCAGATTTCACTAGACAGTTTCTAACTCAGAAAAATACGCTTCCTCAAATTTAGCAGGTGAAACACCGCCTGTATGCGAGTGACGTTTTTTCGGATTGTAAAACATTTCTATAAAATTAAATATCTCTGCTTTCGCATCATTGCGAGTTGAGTATATCTTCCGTTTAATTATTCGCTTTTTAATCGTAGCAAAAAAGCTTTCAGCAACGGCATTATCATGACAATTTCCTGCCCGACTCATTGATGGTACAAGGTTATGCTCTTTCATAAACACTAAGTAATCAGCACTGCCATATTGGCTACCTTGATCACTATGTACCAAGACTTCAGCTTTGGGTTGGCGCTGATAAACTGCCATGAGCAATGCTTTAATCACTAAGTGCTTGTCCATGTTCTTATCCATCGACCACCCTACAATGCGCCTAGAGAATAAATCCATGACAGTTGCTACATACAAGAAGCCTTCATAGGTTCTCACATAGGTAATGTCACTTACCCAAGTTTGATTCGGCGCAGGAGGATTAAACTGGCGAGCTAGCAAGTTATCTGCAATGCGTGATGTTTTACCGCCTTTAATATGGCGACGTTTATAACCTATTTGCGCTTTGAGTTTATGTTGGCGCATGATCTTAGCGACTCGATTAACACTACATTGCTCACCAGCTTCACGTAAATCTGCGTGTATCCAAGGGCTGCCGTAAGTGCCACCACTGGCAACGTAGAACTCTTTAATAAGCTTAATCAAACGATTATCTTCGATTGCTCTGTCACTTAATGGCTTCTTTAACCACGCATAAAAGCCACTGCGATGTAGCTTAAATAGTTTACACATCGCAACAATAGAAAACTCGTATTGATGCTCACGAATAAAAGCGTACTTTACTCGGGGTTTCTGGCAAAGTACCTTGCGGCCTTTTTTAATATATCCCGTTCCTCCGTGACACGTTTTAATTCAGCTTCAAGCTTAGCTATACGTAATTGTTCGTCAGCCGATTTTGATGGTTTAGGTTTATCTGATAACAGGCTACGCCAGTGATATAACGTTTTAGTACAAATACCTAAACGCTCAGAGACTTCAGCAACTGAATAACCACGTTCAGTGGTTTGTTTAACTGCTTCAATTTTGAATTCTTGGGTATACCGTTTGCCTTTGCTCATAAACACCTCTAGTTGAAGTTACAATGTAACTCATTTGGTGTCTAGCAAACTATGGGAAGTCCA
>NZ_QXIO01000040.1 GCF_003545765.1 Colwellia sp. RSH04
GACCCATTACTCTCCCCTGCCTTACCCATTCCCTACCTCCCACAATCAGTCCTCTCCTGACCCCAAGTTGTCTTTGTCCATGGGTCCTTTATACATGTTCCTTGACTAAACCCTTCCCATTCTTTCCCCCATTATCCCCCTTCTCCTGCCCTCTGGTCACTGTCAGCCTGTTCTCAATTTCAATGTCTTTGGTTATGTTTTGCTTGCTTGTTTGTTTTGTTGTTTAGCTTCCTGTTAAAGGTGAGATCATATGGTATTTGTCTTTCAACACCTGGCTTATTTCACTTAGCATAATGCTTTCCAGTTCCATCCATGTTGTTGCAAAGGGTAGGAGCTCCTTCTTTCTTTCTGCTGCATAGAATTCCATTGTGTATATGTACCACAATTTTTTGATCCATTCATTTACTGATGGGCACCTAGGTTGCTTCCAGCTCTTGGCTATTGTAAATTGTGCTGCTATGAACATTGTGGTGCATAGGTTCTTTGATATTGGTGTTTTAGGGTTCTTAGAATATAATCCTAGCAGTGGAATTGCTGGGTCTCAAGGCAGGTCAATTTTTATTTTTCTGAGAAAATTCCATACTGTTTTCCATAATGGTTGTACCAGTCTGCAATCCCACCAACAGTGAACTAAGGACCCCTTTTCCCCACAACCTCTCCAACATTTGTTGTTTGTTGCTTTGTTTATGATAGCCATCCTGACTGGTGTAAAGTGGTATCTCATTGTGGTTTTAATTTGCATCTCTCTGATAGCTAGCGATATTGAGCATCTTTTCATGTGTCTCGATATTCTGTATGTCCTCCTTGGAGAAGTGTCTGTTCAAGTCCTTTTCCCATTTTTTAATTGGGTTGGGTGTCTTTAATAAAATATCTGGGAATAAACCTAACTAAGGAGGTAAAAAACCTGTATGCAGAAAACTACACAACACTGAAGAAAGAAATCAAAGAAGACACAAACAAATGGAAACATATACCTTGTTCATGGATTGGAAGAATTAACATCATCAAAATGTCCATACTACCCAAAGCAATTTACAGATTCAATGCAATACCTATGAAAGTACCAATGGCATATTTCACAGACATAGAACAAACACTTCAAAAATTTATATGGAATCATAAACAACCCCGAAGAGCAGCTGCACTTTTGAGAAAGAAGAACAAAGTAGGAGGGATCACAATACCTGATATCAAACTGTATTACAAGGCCA
>NZ_QXIO01000041.1 GCF_003545765.1 Colwellia sp. RSH04
AAAGTACACGGTGGTGAAGTTCGTGATTTCGCACAAATCGATAATGCTCCAGAAGAGCGTGAGCGTGGTATTACAATCAATACTTCTCACATCGAATACGATACAGAAACTCGTCACTACGCACACGTAGATTGTCCTGGTCACGCCGATTACATCAAAAACATGATCACTGGTGCTGCACAAATGGACGGCGCGATCTTAGTAGTTGCTGCAACAGATGGCCCTATGCCACAAACACGTGAGCACATCTTACTCTCTCGCCAAGTTGGTGTTCCTTTCATCATCGTTTTCATGAACAAATGTGACATGGTTGACGACGAAGAATTATTAGAATTAGTAGAAATGGAAGTTCGTGAACTTCTTTCAGAATACGAATTCCCAGGTGATGACTTACCAGTAATTCAAGGTTCAGCGTTAGGCGCACTTCAAGGTGAAGCGAAGTGGGAAGAAAAAGTAATCGAACTAGCTAACGCGTTAGATACATACATTCCAGAGCCAGAGCGTGCAATCGACGGTGCATTCATCATGCCAATCGAAGACGTTTTCTCAATCTCAGGTCGTGGTACTGTTGTAACAGGTCGTGTTGAGCGTGGTATCATCACTGTAGGTGACGAAGTAGAAGTTGTTGGTATCCGTGATACTCAAAAATCAACGTGTACTGGTGTTGAAATGTTCCGTAAGCTTCTTGACGAAGGTCGTGCTGGTGAGAACTGTGGTATCCTTTTACGTGGTCTTAAGCGTGAAGACGTTGAACGTGGTCAAGTACTATGTCAACCTGGTTCAATTTCTCCTCACACTAAGTTTGAGTCAGAAGTATACGTACTAAGTAAAGATGAAGGTGGTCGTCATACGCCATTCTTCAAAGGTTACCGTCCACAGTTCTACTTCCGTACAACTGACATCACTGGCTCTGTAGAGCTTCCTGAAGGTGTTGAAATGGTAATGCCTGGTGACAACCTTAAGTTTGTTGTTGAGCTAATCAACCCAGTAGCGATGGACGAAGGTTTACGCTTCGCGATTCGTGAAGGTGGTCGTACTGTTGGTGCTGGTGTTGT
>NZ_QXIO01000042.1 GCF_003545765.1 Colwellia sp. RSH04
CACCATGTAGCTACTTATGCGAGGGCTCTCTTTACTAGAGGAAGAAATGAGGTTTTCCTGAGCGGGAATGTACTGTTTTCTGAACTCTGTTGGAATATCTTTCAAAAGTATGTGTTTGGAGGATAGATTGATAGAGAAAGCCACTGGACATACAGTTCTGCCATCAGGATAAGTGAATAGATGCTTAAACCTGCAGCGCCCTGCAGTGAATTACCCAACGCGTACACGCTCCACCAAAGTATTTCTTGTATCCAAGAGAAAAACACGTTTAGATCCATGGACTCTGTGGAACATCACGTGAAATGAGGCTGTTTCTTGAAAGTGCAACAGAATTGAAGCTAGAGTTTGAGTGTTCATCACCAAGTTCCTTTCTCCTTTGTATACATGATAAGAATTCCTTGAAATCACTGCGCGATAACATGGTTTGTAAAAGACGTGTGTTAATCTAACTCTGACTGGGGCACTTTCAACGCTCTTTCAATGTTCATTACTATTGAAAGTTTGAGAGGCGTAATGTCCCTGGAAATATACTGTTTTCACCCATGCTTTTCAAGTATTTTTCAAAAATGTCTCTTTTGGGTCTGTTTCTTAGCAAAGACTAGGTAAATGAGCTTTCGGCCAGACAATGAGTGAAGGCCCAGGCACCAATCCATGCTTACCCACCAGAGTAAGCCAGAATGTTGTAGTTTTCCCCAGAGCTTTGTTACAGGAGGAAAGTGTAGCCCAAAGAAGCACTGCGTTCCAAGGCTCCAAAGGAGTTTTAAACTGAACTGAAATAGTCTAAGTGAATATGAATGTGAAATCACATTTGAAGACTTTTAGCGCATCACTCTCTATTAGTAAACAGTGACAAATCTGAAGTTTTCTAAGTTCCTCCGAAGTAAAATCACTTCATATGTAGTGAGTTTCTCACCAAAGTTGTCTTCACCACGTAGGTACTTAAGAGAGGGCTCTCTTTA
>NZ_QXIO01000043.1 GCF_003545765.1 Colwellia sp. RSH04
TATATTTTAAAGTCGAGATACTTTTATGCTCGGCTTTTTATCTTTAAATGTATACGCAATCAGTCCAGCCATTAGGTTCACCATAAATGAAATACAACTCCTGTGACGGCTATGGTCTATTTGAGCAATATGTTTTAACTGACCGAATAACGTCTCTATTATAAATCGTCTTGATAACATAGCCTTATCCCATGCGGTCATTGGTTGTCGTTTCATATTGCTACGTTGCCCAGTGACGAAGTTAATGCCTTTCTCAGCAAGTGTTTCTTTTAGAGCAGCAGACACATAACCTTTATCTGCATATAAACTCCCCGTAACATTTTCAACCATGTCGAGTATAGGTTTTCGATCGTCAACATTCGCAGGTGTGACTTTAACGGCTAACAATCCCCCTTCATCATTCATAATGAGGTGAAGTTTAAAGCCATAGAACCAACCCATAGTGCCTTTGCCTCGCTCAGCTACACCATCAAATACTTTGTGTCTCGGGATTCGTAGGTTATGACAGACTTTTAAACCCGTTGAGTCAACAAATGCAATCCCTGTCGGTTTTGAAAAGCGCGTTTTTAAGTAGCTGCATAATGCAGGTAATACAGATTGGAGCAGTTTAAGCATTCGTGTATAGCTGACTAAATCAGGAAAATGATGCTGCCAATGTCGACAAACCAGACGATTATAGTAGTTTTTAAAATCACGATAGCCAGATTGGTGAAAGGCAATCAGTATTGTCATTACTTCGCTACAAGTGAGCCTTGATGGGCGAAGCCTTTGTTTTTCGCCTGTTTCTATTTGATGTTTTTGCCAAGCAGGTAAAAATAATAAGCAAAAATCATCGACATCTACGTAAATTGATTCTAAGTTATTCATGCCCTTGTCCTGTGTGCTCTTTCTTTTTTCGTCGAAAGATCTGATCACCGCAAGGGCATTTAGTTCAATTTCTTATCCGCATCTCAGGTTA
>NZ_QXIO01000044.1 GCF_003545765.1 Colwellia sp. RSH04
CTCCTTTGTTGTTAACCCTCCATGTGATCTTCATTTCTATGGTTCTACTCCTGATCTAGCTGTCCTTTTAGTTTGCTTTTGTTTTAGGTGTGGTTGTTAATAACTGTGAGTTTGCTGTCCTTTCACTGTTCATCTTTTTTATCTTCTTTTTCTTAGATAAGTCCCTTTAACATTTCATATAATAAGGGCTTGGTGATGATGAACTCCTTGAATTTGATCTTATCTGAGAAGCACTTTATCTGTCCTTCCATTCTAAATGAAAGTTTTGCTGGATAGAGCAATCTTGGTTGTAGGTCTTTGGATTTCATGACTTGGAATACTTCTTTCCAGCCCCTTCTTGCCTGTAAGGTCTCTTTTGAGAAATCAGCTGACAGTCTGATGGGAACTCCTTTGTAGGTGACTGTCCCCTTATCTCTTGCTGCTTCTAGGATTCTCTCCTTCATTTTAATCTTGGCTAATGTAATGATGATGTGCCTTGGTGTGTTCCTTCTTGGGTCCAACTTCTTTGGGACTCTCTGAGCTTCCTGGATTTCCTGGAAGTCTATTTCCTTTGCCAGATTGGGGAAGTTCTCCTTTATTATTTGTTCAAATAAGTTTTCCACTTGTGGCTGTTCCTTTTCCCCTTCTGGTACCCCTATAATTCGGATGTTGGAGCATTTAAAGATGTCCTGGAGGTTCCTAAGCCTCTCCTCATTTTTTTGAATTCTTGTTTCTTCATTCTTTTCTGTTTGGTCATTTTTTTCTTCCTTCTGGTCCACTCCCTTGATTTGAGTCCCAGTTTCCTTTCCATTACTATTGGTTTCCCGT
>NZ_QXIO01000045.1 GCF_003545765.1 Colwellia sp. RSH04
AGTTCAGCAGAGCCTAAAATCGACAAAATGCCTTTATGAAAGAAACCGCAACCTAATCTAAGACCTGGCCTCTGCTAGTTTATGAGGCTAAACCAATCTGTTAGCCGACTATCAGTTTCAAATACACGAGAAAGTTATATTTAACGAAAAATATCAAAACTCGTTTTATTTAATTACTAGAGAATACATCGAAATTTCGATTCTTCGTATAAGCATATACAAGAGACATTTTTGAAATATCAAATCGGGATGGTAATTGGTCTGCCAAAATATCAATTTTCTTAGTTTGTTCTGAATACCTTTTTATTGCGTTTTTTTGTCCTAATGCTAACCAGAACCATTGTTCACCATACTTCTTAATATTTAAAGAACGATGAGTAATTAAGGAAATATCATCAGTCGGAGTATTTGTATCTATCGTTCCATTTGGCCCTGATTTCACAATATTGTTTTGGTCTACCCAAATAGTGTTTCCAGAATTACTTGCATGCTGGACATATTTCCAATTAGGGGATTCAATTGATGAAATTTTACTCATTAAGTCATAAATGTGAACTTGCCATTTACCTTGTTTTTTCATGCTAAAACTAATTTGTTGATCTGTTTTGAACGATACAGCGCGCAGTTCCTGCTCTGGTAAAGGTAATTTGGTGACTTTAAAATCAGATAAATTAACATAAAATATACTATTGATATCCAGCGCTATTAGCGCTTGGCCATTTGGAGAAAACTTCAAATCGAAGTAGTGA
>NZ_QXIO01000046.1 GCF_003545765.1 Colwellia sp. RSH04
CCCAGCAACACGACTAACCAAACCGTGATTTTTGAGCCAAACACGAAAGCGAGAACAGCGTTAATGACTTTACCGCAAGGTGTCTTAAAAAAGCGTAAAGTCTATTAACGACAAACACCAAAACGGTTAGGCGAAAACTGAGGCGTAACCCACCAAACTAACCTTGAAAACACTGTTCTTACAATAAAATAATAACTCGATTTCGTGTTGCCAAATAACGCCACATTAAGCGGCAAAAAATTGTTGGTTAAAATGTTGAACGGAGTGAAAACAACCAACTGTTTTTTGTCCGTTTGAATGCCTTGTTAGCAGTACATTACACTGTAAAAGATATAATTAAACTTGCCACAGCACCAAGCCAAACACCAGGGTGTTTAATAATTAATATTTTGGCTTCTTCTGTTGTGAAATTACCAGATTCAATTTCTGAGCGTAAAGGCTTTCCAAGTAATTTAGCTATTACAGTTAAACATATTACGATTGACGCAATAATTATTAAACCTGAAATAGGATCTTTATTGAGATCGACAAAACCTATAATTGATAGTCCTAAACCACATACCCAACCTAATTTTTTTACTGCCTTTGTGCCAATCGAACTCATAAACTTCCTGTACTGCTAACGTTTATATTAAACGGCAAAGTAACATTGGCTATAATCGCGAAGCGATGGCCAACTGTTACGTGTCCGATTTGA
>NZ_QXIO01000005.1 GCF_003545765.1 Colwellia sp. RSH04
AAAATCCATTATCAGAAAACTGATAATGGATTTTGCATGATCATTATGATCGGTCAACCGATCTTTTGTTTAACTGATCGGCATTAGACTAAGGTCTGCTTTTTTGTTTCTAAGTTAATCACTTTTAAATTTTGATTAGAGCGGTATTTAAATCAGCGATTAAGCCTATAATCTAACCGCACACAAAAAGTTTAACCGAACACTGAAAAACTCTAACCGTGCATCGAAAAAAACTTTGCCAGTAAAGCTTCCTCGGTTTCAATATGGTTATTATCAGGTTTTATACAGTCTATTGGACATACACTGACGCATGTAGGTTTATCATAATGACCAATGCATTCTGTGCATTTTTTTGGATCAATCTCATAAATCTCTTCCCCAAGTGTAATGGCCTCGTTTGGACATTCAGGATCACACATGTCACAGTTTATACATGCTTGTTCTATGATCAAAGCCACTATAAAGCTTCCTATTTATCCGCTTGGTTTTGAGCGAAAGGGTGTCGAGTTGTACCGCCTTCATCGAGATAACGCATTATGATACCAAATGATAGATTTAAATCTGTATCAAGCTCAATTGAAACCTTATGGCCTGAGCCTTTTGCATCATCAATATCTTCACCTTTCTTATTAACCATTTTATTTAAGGTGAAGGTTTTATTGCCACTTGGTGTCATCAACTCCAATTGATCGCCAAGTAAAAATTTATTTTTTACATCTATCTCAATTAAACCAGTCTCTTCATTTTTACCTATGACTTCACCAACAAATTGTTGTGTATCACTTTTAGAGTAACCGTAATCATAGTTTTGTGTATCACCATGTCGATGACGCTGAAGGAAACCTTCGGTATAACCTCTATGTGCAAGGTGCTCTAAATCTGTATTTAATTGTTGGTTGAAAGACTTATCAGCCATCGCATCATTTATCGCTTGATTATAAACCTGAGCCGTTCTAGCGCAATAATAAAAAGACTTGGTTCTACCTTCTATTTTTAATGAATGAACGCCCATTTTAACCAAACGTTCAACATGTTCTACTGCACGTAAGTCTTTTGAATTCATAATGTAAGTACCATGCTCATCTTCAAAAGCTGGCATATATTCACCGGGGCGACCTTGCTCTTGAAGCAGTACAACATCATCAATTGGTTTTTGCTCAGGAATAATAATATTTTGTTCAGGTGTGTATATCTGTGTCTCTGCGTTATCTGAGTCGGTAGGGTTAACAGCAATAATATCACCTGTTTCATTTTCTTTAGCTTGGTGACTGTCGTATTTCCATCGGCATGAGTTAGTACATGTACCTTGGTTAGGGTCACGCTTATTAATATAGCCAGATAGTAAACAACGACCAGAGTAAGCCATACATAAAGCACCATGTACAAAAACTTCTAACTCCATTTCAGGGCAATGCATTCTGATGTCTTCTATTTCATCCAGTGATAATTCTCTAGAAAGAATGACGCGTTCAACGCCTTGCTGATGCCAAAACTTCACGGTAGCCCAATTAACAGCATTTGCTTGTACAGACAAATGAATAGGCATGTCAGGAAAGTTTTCACGTACCATCATTATTAACCCAGGATCAGACATGATTAATGCATCTGGCTTCATGTCTATAACTGGAGAGATATCCTTTAGAAACGTTTTTAATTTACCGTTATGAGGAGCAATGTTATTTACCAGATAAAACTTTTTTCCTAGTTGGTGCGCTTCTTCAATGCCTATTTTAATGTTTTCAAGGCTGAACTCGTTATTTCGTACTCTTAACGAGTATCTCGGTTGTCCGGCATATACCGCGTCTGCGCCATAAGCAAAGGCATAGCGCATATTTTTTAAACTGCCGGCAGGAGAAAGGAGTTCAGGTCTTATCATGGTTTTTACTTTTCTTAATTAGGTGAAAAACAGAGCTGTTATTGCTCGTGCTTTAGTAAGGGGCGCATTATAAGGAAAAGCGTATCTCTGGGCAATGGTAATTGATTAATATTTCACCATGTAAAAGTAATAATAAAACACGGTTAACTAAAATGCTTTACGCTATTTTATATAATTCACCTACTATATTGAAATATATTAAAAAAAAACGTTGAATTACTAAAAATGTGCTACTTTTAATAAGTAAGTACAATAAAAATAAAGGTGGTCTTTATGGCAACAGAAAATGCCTTATACACGATATTGGTTGAGAAGATAAAACAAGATACTCTAGTGTTACCTACATTACCTGAAGTGGCACTAAAAGTAAGGACTGCTGCTGATGACCCTGAAATTAACTTAGGTCAAATGAGTGATATTATTGCGCAAGATCCAGCTTTGTCACTGGGGATGCTAAAGGTTGCTAATAGCGCATTGTTAGGTCGAAGTGTAAAGGTTGAAACAGTAAGTCAAGCCGTTACTCGTATCGGCTTAAGACAAATTAAGGGTATTGCGACTGCAATGGCGATAGAACAAGTATTTGTTTCAAAAAATGAAATTGTTTCTATGTACATGAAAAAGTCTTGGCTGAAAACTATCGATATTGCTTCGGTAGCTATCAGTTTAATGACGATGTACCTAAAAGAGCATAAACATACATCATTGACCTTAGACACGATAACATTAGCCGCCTTAGTACATAATATTGGTGTTTTACCTATTTTGACTGAAGCTGAAAATCATCAAGATGTCTTTGCTAATCCCACTTTCTTACAACAAGCCATAATCAAGTTGTCTGGTAAAATAAGCGGTACTATTACTCGTACTTGGGGATTTTCAGATGAGTTTACTGAACTTGCAGAAAGTTGGAGTGATCTAACAGTACTCCCTAAAGAAGTACACTATTTAGATTTTATTCGAGCCGGCGCAATATACCATAACGTATTTAAAAACGAGTCGACAAAAGAAGCCTTATTAACGAGCTACACGAAGAAAGGTATTTTACCTGAAATTGATTATATGCAATGTGATGAATTCGCCGAAATGTGTAACGAAGTTAAGGCTATGTTTAGTTAAACAAGTGTTTAGTTAACCCTATGATTATCTGTTTATTAGTTGATTTTATCAGGTAATTAAATAGGTCATTATTGATATTAGTATCGTAAAAAATGGTCGCATATGCGACCATTTTTAATAGCATCAAATAAGGGAACTGACCAAGAGGTTAATAACTTACTCTTTAGTTATATAATCAGTTGTTGTCATATTAAATTCAGCGATTAAGTCAATAATAAAACGATTTAACTCACCCGCCATTAAAGCAAAGTCAGCGTCCATTTTCGCAAGGACATCGTCACTGTCAATATCATCGTTTTGTTCTTGTAATACATCGAAAAACTTTAAGCGTTTAATGGCTAAATCATCACAAAGAATAAAAGACAATGATTCATCCCATTCTAGAGCGATTTTTACGGCATATTTCTCAGCATCTAAATGAGCTTTAATCTCTTCACTTGCTAAGTCTTGGTTTTTTACTCGAACAACAGCGCCATCGTCACCTAAAGAATTAAACTCAGCTTCCATTCCAAGTTGAAATTTATCACCTAGATTTTTTTCGATTAACCAATCGGTCATGGTTTCATCAACGCTTATATCGGGATCGAAGCTCGTAACCGGTAGAGTTCCGATCACTTTTCTTAATAAAGCGAGCAGATCTTCAGCTTTTCCGCGTGAACTTGAATTAATCACGATGATATTATTTACAGGCGAAATGTATGCGTGAGTATCTGTTATTCGAGAAAATGCACGAGGTAATAATTCAAATATAATATCTTCTTTAAATTGCTCTTTTTCTTTTTTGGTTGCGCCACGGCTTTGTTCTTGTTCAAGTTGAGCCACTTTTTCTTCAAGTAAATCTTTAATAACCGGTGCAGGAAGTATTTTCTCTTCTTTTCTAGCACAAACTAAAAAGTTACCGTTTGCACTATGTACACAAGTATTGCCGTGTTTACCTAATGCATTTACCCAACCAAAGTGAGCTAACTCTGTTGAGCCACATGGAGTAAATAAATGTTCCGATAAGTGTTTTTCTAGATCTTGTTCTGATAATTCAAAAGGGCGCGTAAAAGCGAAAAAATAGAGGTTTTTAAACCACATAAATAACTTCCTAAAAATATAAGGGGATTTTTACGCTTTATGATACCTGAAAAAAAAAATTCAGCCATTGTTTTACTGATTAGATGTCACACTTGCGATAATTTAGCTATATCGCATATCAGGAAAATCTATTTGATAACTCAACCCTTCACCTAAGTTACTTTGCACTTTAATATTGCCGTTTAGGGTATCAACAACCAAGTTTTTGATGATATGTGTGCCAAGACCTGTACCACCTTGCTCTGACTTGGTCGTGTAAAAAGGTGTGAATAATTGATTAAGCTGCTCTGGTGCTATACCGCGGCCATTATCAGCAAAACGAAGGTGTAAACGTTGATGATCCATTGTTATGTCTATATCAATTTCACCCCTATTGATATTTTCAAATCCATGTAATATCGAGTTTATAATGAGGTTTATGATTATTTGCGCAATGGCGCCAGGGTGACTATAAATTTCAATTGTTTGGTCACAATGCACCTTAATACTATGGTTGGTTTTTTTTAGTTTAGGATGTAAAGATTGAATAATTTCATCTATAAATTTAGCGACATTGATTAGCCTTACTTTATCATTAGTTTGATCAACGGCGACTTGTTTAAAGCTAGCGATTAGCTCAGAGGCTCTAGTTAGATTGTTTAGTAATAACTCTATGCTATGGTTGGCATTATTGACGAACGACTCTAGTGCGCGTTTAGATATTTTTTGTTCACTTACATCTTGCTCTAATTTTCCAATAATATCTGATAAGTAACTTGTTGAAGTAATACTTATACCGATAGGCGTGTTGATTTCATGAGAAACTTCTGCACTTAACATGCCTAAAGAAGACATTTTTTCAGCGTCTAGCAGCCTATCTTGCGCTTTGCTTAGTTCTAAAATAGAACTTTTCAACTCTCTATTAGTTGCAATAAGGGTATCTTCAGTTTTTCTTCTACGAATATTTTCATCTTCAAGTTGTTTTTGCTGGCTCAACATTTCTTTTTGCTGCAGTTCCATTTTAAGCATATTACTACTTAAACTAGATGTTTTTCTGGCAACTTCTTGCTCTAACAATAAGTTTTGTTCATCAAGTTTATCATTAGCAGAGTTAGTCTCTCGTTGCGATAAGGCCAGTTTATCTTTAAAAGCAACGAGTTCATCGATGAGGTTGTTATAGGCATCTTCTAGGATATTAAGCTCATTCTTCTCATAATTCATCGTATGTAGCTTAGATGCTTCTGGGTCATTTAAATCTAGTTGCTTTATTTGCTCAGTTAATTCATGCAGTGGTTGGGTGAGTAGTTTGTTAAATGCGATGGAAAATAAAAAAACTAGAAAAGCAGTTTTTACCATCGCATTACCAATAAGAAAATAGATACCGACTTCAATGCGACTAAAAATCACATCATTACTCGAAAGAAGCGTGACAGTACCTACCGTTGTTGTTCTACCTGAAAATTCAAATATTAGAGGAAAAGAATGTCCAAATAAGCCATCACTTAGTGAGCTTACACTTTGATGATCTGAATTAAGTTCGATTTCGTCTGCTTCTGCTAAAGCCGATTCGTTGATTACTTCTCCGAGTTGAGTAATCACTTTATTAGCTTCGTCACTAACGGTAATTCCCTTAATCATTGGAATCGCAATTAAACCTTCAGATATATCTATGGCTTGTTGTGTATTTAACTCCCAAACTGCACGAGTTAAACTGCCACTAATGGTTTTCTGTAAGGTAAGTAACTCACTATTTATATGGCTTTTTGTATTGAAGTATTCAGCAATTATTTGAATGCCAGTCACACTGACAGTCAGAATAAAGTAAACAGATAGAACTCGAGTTAAGAGCTTTCTTGAAATACTGGTAACTTTCATTAACGCCATAAAATACCAAACATTTATTAATAATGACTTCTTTTGATTCTAGCTAGTTTTATCAAGCATTTAAAACTTTTTGTAAAAAAACTTATTCTTCCTGATTAGAACAGAGCAAAAATAAGGTTAGTAGTCTAGTATATTTAGAGGAAAAGACGGGTAATTCATGACATAAAACAAATGCATAATAAATATATTGCTATTCGAATAGGTAAATATTTGTAAAATTACCGTACTGTCATAATAGTGTCATATTCAAGCCATAAAATAATCATAAAAATGTCACTTAATAGTCATTAATATTTAAATTATAGGGTATAACAACATGAAATTAATTAAGAAAAGCTTAGTATTGTCAATTTGTTCTGTACTGGCTTTACCTGCAATCGCAGCTGATGCAAAAAATGAAATGAAAGAGGTTATCGATTTTTACGGTAAATTAAATATTTCGTTACAAGCCTCAGCAGAAGATGGTGACACATTTAATGAATTAAAAAGTAATGCATCAAGAGTTGGCGTTAAAGGTAAGTACAAGTTAGATCATGGTTTAACGGCCATTTACAAATTAGAGTGGCAAGTGAATGTAAATGATGACTCTAAAGACACTTTAACAGCACGTAATCAGTGGGTTGGTATTAAAGGTGGTTTTGGTGAATTAACTGCGGGTCGCTCAGATACAACGTTAAAGGTATCTCAAGGAAAGTTTGATTTATTTAATGACTACGAAGGGGATTTAAAGCATTTATTTATTGGTGAAAACCGTGTATCAGATGCTTTAACTTATAAGTCTCCAACCTATATGAATCTTCAATTCCTTGGTAGTTATATTATTTCTGACGATAAAGACGCAAGTGACCCTTATTCTTTAGGTGTTTTCTTTGGTGATTTAAATCTTAAGAAGACAGATTTCTTTATTGGTTTTGCACACGACGAGAATATGCCTGTTAAATTTAAGCGCAAGGACAACGAAGGCAATTCAAGTAATGTAACAGTAGGTCTTGCCAATACACGTGTAACTGGTATGTATCGATTTGGCGATCTTCGTTTAGGTGCTATGTTTGTTGATTCTGAATCAACAGAGTCAGGAAATAGTGAAACAGGTTATGCGGTAAATGTTTCTTATAAATTTGGTAAAGTATTAGCTAAAGCGCAATATCAAGAATTTGCCGGTGAAGATGCAATAAGCGTAGGTGCTGATTATAAACTTGGTAAAAATACTAAAGTTTATGCATGGTATACTGACCGAGCAGAAAACAAGTATTTAGCTAATGACGGCTATACCTATAATTTTGCATCACAAGGCGAATATATCGGCATAGGTATGGAACAGAAGTTCTAACCTATCACTGAAAACTCAGAATGAAAATCCGTTAATAAGCTTTTATTAACGGATTTTTTGTTTGTTCGATTATGTTTGTGATATGTGCTAATAAAAGTTCATTTTTCATTATGATATATACAAGAACATTCTTGTTATAAAGCGTAATATAGTTAATTATATTGGCAATTTTTTACTTTGTCATAAAAGTGTCACTTTTCTTTTGCACAATACTATCATCTTAATTTTAATTGCTTAATGGCATCTAGATGTTATTAAGTTGATAGTTTTTCAGGATGTTTGTATGAGCAGACAAATTTTAGTGGTTGAAGATGAAACCCCGATCAGGGATATGATCACCTTTGTATTAGAGCAAAATGGTTTTAATACAATAGAAGCGGCAGATATTGGCCAGGCACAAGATAAAATTCAAGAGCCTTATCCCGATTTAATTATTTTAGACTGGATGTTACCGGGAGGAACTGGTGTTAAATTAGCTAAATCGTTAAAACAAAACGAATATACTCGCAACATTCCAATTATTATGCTCACTGCTAGAGCAGATGAAGATGATAAAGTAAAAGGTTTTGAAGCGGGAGTCGATGATTATGTGACGAAACCATTTTCACCAAAAGAGCTAATTGCCCGAATTAAAGCGGTGATTCGTCGTGTATCGCCAACCTCTTTAGAAGAAGAAGTAGAGTTTCATGGTTTGAAGTTAGACCCTGTTGCTCATCGCGTGTCTATTAATGAACAAGCAATTGATCTTGGTCCAACAGAGTTTAGATTACTACATTTTTTTATGACACATACTGAA
Source organism: Colwellia sp. RSH04 (assembly GCF_003545765.1). GTDB lineage: Bacteria > Pseudomonadota > Gammaproteobacteria > Enterobacterales > Alteromonadaceae > Colwellia. The sequence goes on from NZ_QXIO01000005.1 coordinate 8,062, forward strand.
CGTGTATATTCGCGAGAGCAGTTGTTAGATAATGTTTGGGGTACCAACGTTTATGTTGAAGATAGAACCGTTGATGTACACATCAGACGTTTGCGAAAAGCTATTTCTGGCGCTGGACATGAAGATTTCGTGCAAACAGTACGCGGTTCAGGTTATCGTTTTTCAGGGAAATTGAAAAAATAATTTATGCATTTTAGCTTATCAATTAAAGACGTGGTCTCTCGATTACTGATAATTTTCTCTTTAAGTGGTCTTTTAGGCTTTCTTTTTGGTTATACCTTATTAGCGATATTAATCACGTCTATAACTTTACTTTTTTGGCATTACCACCACTTATTTAAGCTAGCAAATTGGTTATGGCAAACGAAGTCATTATCTCCTCCCCAAGCAGAAGGTATTTGGGGAAGGGTTTATGATGGTCTATATCGTCAAAATAAACGTCACCGAGCAAAACATAAACTGCAAAATGAGAAAATAAGACGTTTTAGAGATGGTGCTGAAGCCTTACCAGATGCCGCATTAATGTTATCTCATGAACTTACCATTGGCTGGAGCAATAAAAAAGCACAACGGTTATTAGGTGTTCGATGGCCAGATGATTTTGGTCAACGAATCGATAATTTAATCCGTGCGCCTGAATTTGCAGACTATTTACTACAAGAAAACTTTGAATCCCCTTGTTTGCTTATTTCACCTGTCAATGCTGAAGTGCAGTTAGAAATTAGAATTATGGCCTATGGTACTGATGATGTTTTATTACTTGCGCGTGATATTTCTAATGTTCATCGACTTGAAGAAATGCGTCGAGATTTTGTTGCTAATGTATCTCACGAATTAAAGACTCCTTTAACTGTTGTCAGAGGGTATGTTGAAATGATTCAGGCGACCGAAGGCACTTTTGATGGGCATTGGCAAAAGGCGTTTAATACCATTGAAGGTCAAGTCACTCGGATGGATCGTTTAGTTGAGCAGCTTTTAAATTTATCCAAAGTAGAAAACAATAGTGATGACGATAAACAACCCGTAGACATGGCCAATTTAATCACTAATTTAGCTGAAGATGCAAGCTGGCTGAATCAAGAAAAACACCACAAGCTTAATGTTGATATATCTACCCAATTGGGGGTTATCGGCATTGAAACAGAGCTTAAAAGTGCTTGTGCTAACTTAATTTCAAATGCGATAGCGTATACTCCCGCAAGTGGAGAGGTTTCTGTAAGCTGGCAGCAAGTTGGTGACAAGTTAAAGTTTGCTGTTAAGGATAATGGTGACGGAATAAGGCCAGAACATCTTAACCGTTTAACTGAGCGATTTTACCGCATTGATAGATCTCGTTCACGTGATACGGGCGGCTCTGGTTTGGGGTTAGCTATTGTTAAGCATGTATTACAACATCATCAAGCCGAGTTGGTTATTTCAAGTCATTGGGGGCAGGGAAGTGAGTTTGCTATTTTCTTTGACGCTAGAAGCGTGGTTGATGTAAGTAAACAATAAAGTTCATCCTTGTTACTTTTATATCCTTAGTCGTTATTTCTTCTATATTACTTTCTGTCATATTTGTGTCACACAACTTAAATATAATTGTCATATTCGCTTTGTATAGTAGCTGCAATTGAGCAGTGGTTGCTCTTTACAATAATAACTAAGCTCTTATCGGAGAATATTATGAGTTTTAAAAAAGTACTAGCCACATTGAGTTTAGCTAGTTTAATGAGTTTTTCTGCATCTGCTATTGATGAATCATTACCTGAATATAAAAAGGTAAGTGGTATCTCAGGTAATGTTTCATCGGTAGGGTCTGATACCTTAGCTAATATGATGACTTTTTGGGCTGAAAACTTTAAACGAACTTACCCTAACGTAAATATTCAAATTCAGGCGGCGGGCTCTTCTACTGCTCCACCAGCATTGACTGAAGCTACATCAAATTTAGGGCCAATGAGCCGTGCGATGAAGTCACGCGAAATTGAAGCATTCCAAAAACGCTATGGTTACAAACCAACTAAAGTCAGAGTGGCAATTGACGCGTTAGCAGTATTTGTTCATAAAGATAACCCATTAGAAGGTTTATCTATTGCTCAAGTGGATGCTATTTTTTCAAACAACCGTAAGTGTGGCGCAAATAAAGATGTTGATCGCTGGGGTGACTTAGCATTAACAGGTGCTTGGACTGGAAAAGATATTCAATTATACGGTCGTAACTCCGTATCGGGTACTTACGGTTACTTTAAGAAAAAAGCTTTGTGTAAAGGTGATTTCAAAAACAATGTTAACGAGCAGCCTGGTTCGGCCTCTGTTGTACAATCAGTATCAGCATCATTAAACGGTATTGGTTACTCTGGTATTGGTTATAGAACATCAGGAGTTAGAGCACTTCCTTTAGCGAAAAAAGGTACTAACTACATCGAAGCTAATATGGAAAATGCGGTTTCGGGTAAATACCCATTATCTCGTTACTTATATATCTATGTTAACAAGCATCCTAATAAGCCATTAGCACCAATGGAAGCAGAGTTTTTAAAGATGATTCTTTCTAAGTCTGGCCAAAAAATTGTTGAGAAAGATGGTTATATTCCATTACCAAGTAAAGTGGTAGCCAAAGAATTCAAAAAGCTTGGATTTACAATGTAAAACTTGCTGAGAATTAACACTAAAAAAGCCTAACAATGTTAGGCTTTTTTAGTTTCAGGGTATTTATATTTTTAGTTATGAGGCAAATATATATTAGGGCATGTTTAACTTTGTTTAATATCAATAAAGGCCAGTACATCTTAGTAATGTTTAAGCATAACAAGGGGTTACCTTGTTATATCAACCATTAAATCATCAGCAATCTGCTCTAAAGATGAGACAAGATCTTCTACTTGCTCTTCATTTATAGCAATTTGTGCTTTTGCCTTAAACATAACTTGTCCTGTATGTGCTGCACTATTTTGAGAGCTTACCAATTTAATTAAGTTTCCACCTTGATGATGAATAACAGAAGAGACATTCTGTACTATACCTGCTCTATCATTTGCGGTTAATTCAAGTATTAAATTACTGTTTGCTTTTACCGAGTTTGGCTCTGCTAATTCAATTTGACAGTTCAAATGCTGAATATTTTCTAACGCATTTTTTAAATCGATAGTATTTTCAGCGCTTACTGCCACTTCAATAACACCAGCAAAAAAGCCTGATAAATGGTGTAAACTACTTACCTGCCAATTACCTTGGTGTTGACTAATAACTTTAGATAATTGATCAACAATGCCTGATTTATCGGGACCGATACATGAGATAACAAGGTGATTCATACAACTTCCTTATGCTTTTGAAAACATGTTTACTGAAAAAGAACGCTACTTTTAATAAGAGTCGCTATTAATCTATTCGGGATAATTGACTAAGCTCTTTATTGAGTTGCTCACTATCGCCTAGGTTTAACTCAACTAGTCTCCTAAGATGTGTCACGCTATCAATATCTATGGCATTACACTGTAAGCCAGTTTCATCTTGGTGTTCATGAACCACAGCAATGTGCATTTCAACTTCAGATTCACCATCAGACAGGAAAAACCTTAATGTACCTAGTTTACCTTTTAAGGATTCTTCGCTTTCAATAGCGGTAACTAGTGCACCATTAAGTGAAATATCGTGAATAGATACAGGATAGGTTACGTCGTCTACATTGAGTTCAGCTGTAATTGAAAACAATATGCGGGTAAATTGTCGTCTATTTTCCATTGAAACAATGACTTTTTTGTTGAGTATGTTTCCTTAGCATAGCTCTATTTGTTCAAAAGTAAAAGTGAAAAAGGCAGCTAAAATCAATATTTAGCTGCCTTTTATTAAGAATAAATATCAAAGAAATCGGTTAACCAATTTTTTTATATTTGATCCTATGAGGTTCTGTTGCAGCAGGGCCTAATGTTTTCTTCAACCATGCTTCATAATCAGTGAAGTTACCTTCATAAAAGTTAATTTGACCTTCATCTCGATAATCTAATATATGAGTAGCAATTCTATCTAAGAACCAACGGTCATGAGAAATAACCATGGCACAACCTGGGAACTCTAATATCGCTTCTTCAAGTGCACGTAAGGTTTCAACATCTAAATCGTTGGTTGGCTCATCAAGTAGTAATACATTTCCACCTGTTTGTACAAGCTTAGCTAAATGCACACGGTTTCTTTCACCACCTGATAATTCACCAATTATCTTTTGTTGATCATTTCCTTTAAAGTTAAAGCGTGAACAGTAAGCACGGCTTGGAATTTCAAAAGTACCAATTTGTAAAATATCATGACCTTGAGATATCTCTTGGTAAACTGTTTTACTGTTGTCCATGTCGTCACGGAATTGATCAACACTAGCAAGTTTAACGGTATCACCAACGCTAACGCTACCTGAGTCGGGTTGTTCTGCACCTGACATCATTTTAAATAGCGTTGATTTACCTGCACCGTTAGGTCCGATAATACCAACAATAGCGCCCTTTGGAACACTAAAGCTTAAGTTATCAATTAGCATTCTATCGCCAAAAGATTTGGTTAGGTTATTAACGTCTAATACTTTATCACCAAGACGCGGTCCTGGTGGAATGTAAAGCTCGTTAGTCTCATTTCGTTTTTGAATATCTTGGTTATTAAGTTCTTCAAAACGTGCCATACGGGCTTTGCTTTTAGATTGACGTGCTTTAGGGTTTGAACGAACCCACTCAAGTTCTTGTTTAATCGTTTTTTGTAACGCGCTTTCGCCTTTACTTTCTTGCTCAAGGCGAGCATCTTTTTGCTCTAACCAAGAAGAGTAATTTCCTTCATAAGGAATACCATGGCCTCTATCTAGCTCAAGAATCCAACCTGCAACATTATCTAAGAAATATCTATCATGGGTAATTGCCACAACAGTACCAGTATAATCATGTAGGAAGCGCTCTAACCAAGCCACTGATTCTGCATCTAAATGGTTAGTTGGTTCATCAAGTAACAACATATCTGGTTTTTGTAGCAATAAGCGGCATAAAGCAACACGGCGGCGTTCACCACCACTTAATACTTTAACGGGTTGATCCCACTCAGGTAAGCGAAGGGCATCTGCAGCGCGCTCTAACACATTATCAATATTGTGACCATCTTGAGAGTTGATAATATCTTCTAATTCACCTTGTTCTTTTGCTAAGGCATCAAAGTCAGCACCTTCTTCAGCATATTCAGCATATACGGCATCTAAGCGAGCAAGCGCATTTTTAACTGTTGATACCGCCTCTTCAACGACCTCACGAACGGTTTTACTTTCATCAAGCTCAGGCTCTTGTGGTAAGTAGCCAATATTGGTGCCTGCTAATGCCTTTGCTTCACCTTCAAACTCAGTATCAACACCAGCCATAATACGAAGTAGTGTCGATTTACCTGAGCCATTTAAACCTAATACACCAATTTTGGCACCAGGAAAAAATGATAGAGAGATATCTTTTAAAATAGTGCGTTTTGGAGGAACGATTTTACTAACTCTATTCATCGACATGATGAATTTATCTGGTAGCGGCTGAGCCATAAGAACCCTTTTTAAGTATTATTTGATAATTGTCAGCTATTTTAGGATTCTATCGGTGTTAAGGCAACTAAAAGCTTTGTAATCAATATGACAAATAGGCACTTAAATATTTATATTAAGTGAATTAATGAATGGATAACTTGGTGAAAATTTACAGGCTTATAATCAAGATATTGATTACATAGAACGATCATTGCCTTGTAAAATCCATAACGCACTATATAAGCCTCGTACAAGGTGGATTTTTGACTCAACCTACTGACAAGTATTTATTGATGATTTAAGTATATTGTGGTCATTTTGTCGAATAACCACATAATAATGTTTTGGCTTATAATACTACCCAACTAAGAGAGGTAAAAAAACATTTGAAAGGTAAATGTCCCTTAGAAACTATAGACAAGAACCGCAGCGGTTTGCGTATCGGTATTTGCTTTGTCAGGGTCGACTTTAGAATTATAATCGACAATAAAGCTCAACTTTATTTGCAGAGAGTCAATAAGTTTACTGGTTAATGAGGTTTCAGATTTATAAAGACTATTCTCGCCTTTTTCAATAGCATGCTTTGCTACGAGTAATTGTTTAAATTCAATATGCTCATTAACTTTTTGAATATATAACGCTTGAGCTTGTAGTATTAAGCTATCGCGGGTTTCACTGCCAATACCTTCTTCACGTTCTGTGGCAGTTGGCCTTGTAACATCTCGTTTAAAGCCAGGACCAACATCGGCATCAAAACTTGCTGTTGATGTCTCATACCAGCGACGTCCCCAGCCGGTTGAAAGTGAGGCTTGGGAATCAAAGCTTGAAAAACGGTTTTCTTCATAGAAAAGGTTTCCATAAAGATAGTTTCGCTTAGTACTGTTAATAGTATAGTTAGTTTGTGTTACAACACTCCATTTGTTGTCAGTAGTTTCGTAACTTTCTTCACCTTCGCTATTAAGTACTTCTGTTTTCTTTAATAAGGCATCAAAAACAAATAAACTACGCCATAATTTTTGTTCGTACCTGAAGTCTAACCCCGCCTTTACATCACCACTTTTAGTGTTACCTGTTTGATAAAGCAGGCCTAATTGTGCTGAAGCAGAAAAGCTTGCCTTTTTTTCTGCGATAATTTTCTCAGCCTGTTCAAGGCTTGTTAATATGTCAGCCGCACTCGCTTGTTTAGCGTGATTAATACTCTTCTCTACTGCGTTGTCAGGGTATTTAGTTGCTTGAACACTACTTGTAAATAAAGATGAAATGACAAATATGAGTGAATAATTGAAATAATGATTCATGACTTGATGCTTGATATCCGATAGCTGCATAACTATTTACTAAATGGAAATAATTATTACCGTAAAGCGAACTATTATAACGAAGCTTATTATGGAAGTGCAATGATAAATATTTTACTAAAGTGTAGCGAAATACAATGTTATGGTGAGTGGTAAATTATGAGAGATACAATAAAAAAGGGCCGAAGCCCTTTTAGCGAAAACCTTAATAGATTACCGTTATTTTACTAAGGCTTTTAACTCACCTTTTTCATAGAGATCAAACATAGTGTCTAATGAAATTGGTTTAATTTTATCAGCATTGCCAGCAGTACCAAAAGACTCATAACGAGCAATACAAATATCTGTCATAGCTTCAGTTGTTTTAGCTAAGAATTTACGAGGATCAAACTCGCTTGGGTTTTGTGCTAAGAAACGACGAGTTGCCCCAGTAGAAGCTAAACGTAAATCGGTATCGATGTTAATTTTGCGTACGCCATGCTTAATACCTTCACAGATTTGCTCAACAGGTACACCGTAAGTTTCTGGAATAGCACCACCAAATTCATTAATTACTGCTAACCAGTCTTGTGGTACTGAAGATGAACCGTGCATAACTAAGTGTGTATTAGGAATACGTTTATGAATTTCTTTAATGCGATCAATCGCTAGAATATCGCCTGTTGGCGGGCGCGTGAATTTGTAAGCACCGTGTGAAGTACCACAAGCTATTGCTAAGGCATCAACCTGAGTTTTGTTAACGAAGTCAGCAGCTTCCTCTGGATCTGTTAGCATTTGCTCCATGCTAAGTTTACCTTCAGCGCCAATGCCATCTTCTTCGCCCGCTTCACCAGTTTCTAAAGACCCTAAACAACCTAATTCACCTTCAACGGATACGCCACAGGCATGAGCCATTTCAACGGTACGGCGTGTTACATCTACATTATATTCATAACTTGATGGTGTTTTACCATCATCCATTAATGAACCATCCATCATGACTGATGAAAAACCCAATTGGATAGAACGTTGACAAACTGACGGCGAAGTACCGTGATCTTGATGCATCACAACTGGAATATGAGGAAACTCTTCAATTGCAGCTAAAATTAAATGGCGTAAGAAAGGAGCACCAGCGTATTTACGAGCACCAGCTGAACCTTGCAAAATAACAGGGCTATTGGTTTTATCAGCAGCGATCATAATCGCACGTACTTGCTCTAAGTTATTTACGTTAAATGCTGGAATACCGTAACCATTTTCTGCCGCATGATCAAGCATTTGGCGCATTGAAATTAAAGCCATTTACTTACTCCTAGATAAGTTTTGTTGTAATGGATGAAAGTTTTTACTTAATTGCGCAGAATTATAGCAAAACGAAAGCTTATCTTACAGAATAATTTGTTAAAACTTGCGTTTTAAACGGTTTGGTTTAGTAGGTATGTATTTTGTTCGATTATAACAACAATTCAAGATAGGCTAAACGCCAATAGTGCTTTGCTTTATCTTTATGAATTAAAGTTTACTACTCTCTTTAGCTTAGCTTTCGTTTTTGTTTTCGGTTAGTTTCGTTTTGCTTCGTTTTGTTTTTGTTTTATTCGGTTTTCATACGGTGGTTTTTATGTTAATAACAAAATGACGGGAATAAATTTAGTAAGAAATGAAATAATCCGTATATCTCAGTGAGAACAATATTTTGGGCATAAAATAAGCGAGTGCTCAAAAGAACTCGCTTATTTAAGATTTATTGTTGAGCGTTATTATAAAATGGCAGGTTATTTATTTTGCTCGTTGCTCTAAGATTTCAACAGCAGGAAGTTTTTTCCCTTCTAAGAACTCTAAGAATGCACCACCGCCAGTCGATATATAAGATACCTTGTCAGCAATATTATATTTATCAACGGCAGCTAAAGTATCGCCGCCACCGGCAATTGAAAATGCAGAGCTATTAGCGATAGCCTGAGCAATGATTTTTGTACCTTCACCGAACTGATCAAATTCAAATACGCCAACAGGGCCATTCCACACGATAGTCCCCGCGTTAGCAATAATTTCAGCAAGAGCGTTAGCTGAATCAGGGCCAATATCAAATATCATGTCATCAGATGACACGTCAGCAACACTTTTTAACGTAGCCGTTGCAGATTCAGAAAATTCTGTACCAACTACGACATCAGTAGGTACAGGAATGTCACCATTATTAGCTTTCGCTTGCTGAGTTAAACGTGTTGCTTCTTCAACAAGGTCTGCTTCAAATAGTGACTTGCCAACATTGTTGCCTGATGCTGCAATAAAAGTATTTGCAATACCGCCACCAACAACGAGTTGGTCTACAATGGATGATAAAGAATCTAATACCGTTAACTTAGTCGATACTTTTGAACCGCCTACTATAGCAACTAGAGGGCGAGCAGGGTTGTCTAATGCCTTGCCAAGTGCTTCTAGTTCACCAGCAAGTAAAGGTCCTGCACAAGCTTTAGGTGCATATTTTGCAACGCCATAGGTGCTGGCTTGAGCTCTATGGGCAGTGCCAAAAGCATCCATAACAAAAACATCACAAAGTGCAGCAAGCTTTTTCGCGAGTGCTTCATCGTTTTTCTTTTCACCTTTGTTGAAGCGAACATTTTCAAAAATAACCAATTCTCCAGCAGCAATGTCAACACCGTCTAAGTAGTCTTTTACTAATCTGACAGGGTAGTTTAACGCGGCGGCTAAATAATCAACCACAGGTTGTAATGAAAACTCGTCATTCGCTTCTCCTTCAGTAGGGCGACCTAAGTGAGACATAACCATCACTTTAGCCCCGGCTTCTAATGCAAGTTTTAATGTGGGTAATGCAGCGCGTAAACGAGCGTCTGATGTGATTTGTCCATTTTTTACAGGTACATTTAAATCTTCACGAATCAAAACGCGTTGGTCGTTTAGTGTTAAATCTGTCATTTTTATCACTGACATGCTGATCTCCAAAATTTAGTTATCGGTAAGTAATTAAAGCTAATTAAGTTATTTAATTTAATTAGCTTTCTATGTTTATTTCATTTGTCGTGCTGTATCTAGCATTCTGTTTGCGAAACCCCACTCGTTATCACACCATACTAACATTTTGATTAAGCGTTTATGGCTAACACGGCTTTGACTACCATCTACAATACAAGAATGTGGGTTATGGTTAAAATCAATAGAAACTAGTGGCTCTTCGGTATAAGCAAGAATGCCATTTAGACCCCCTTGCTCAATTGGTAATACTTGTGCTTTTTGAATAGCCTTGTTTATATCGTTTATGGTTACGTCTTTGTTGACGGTAATACTTAAATCCATTGCCGTAACATTTACCGTAGGCACTCTTACGGCAATTGCCTCAAAACGCCCTTTAAACTGAGGTAAAATACGCTCTATACCTGCTGCCAATTTGGTATCTACTGGTATAATTGATTGGCTAGCTGCACGAGAACGCCTTAAATCAGGGTGATATGCATCAATAACTTGTTGATCATGCATTGAAGAGTGAATCGTGGTAATGGTACCGCTTTCAACACCAAAGGCTTCATCAAGAACCTTAATAACGGGTACAATACAATTAGTTGTACAAGAGCCATTTGAAACGATTCGATCGTTTTCAGATAGGCTTTGATGATTAATGCCATAAATAATGGTGGCATCTAGGTCTTGGCTACCAGGGTGCGAAAATAAAACTTTTTTAGCACCTTGCTCTATATGTATTAAGGCATCGCTTTTACTGCCAAACTTGCCCGTACAATCTAACACCAAATCAATATCTAACGCTTTCCATGGAAGGTCGCTTAGTGACTTATGATGACTTAATATTATTTCATCAGAGCATGGCTTATTTTTGCTAAAGCCGTTGTTGCTTATTTGTAACGATTGCTCGTTATGAGAAACAGTAAATGGAAATTGCCCGTGCGTTGTATCGTATTTTAATAAATGAGCGATGCCTGAGGCAGGCGCTAATTCATTAATCGCAACTAAAGTGAACTCGTCTGATCTGCCGCTTTCATATAATGCTCGAACAATACTGCGGCCAATACGGCCAAAGCCGTTAATAGCTATTCTAATGGTCATGTAATCACTAAGTTAGCAAGAATTTGCTGTAGAAAAAGTAACAAGGCGGGTTAATTGCCCGCCTTGTTGTTTTGCTTAAAGTTGATTAACGGTATTAACAACGTTATCAACAGTGAAACCAAAGTGCTCTAATAATATATTACCTGGAGCTGATTCACCAAAGGTAGTCATACCAACAACAGCACCCTGTAATCCAACATATTTATGCCAGAAATCGACATGAGCTGCTTCAATGGCAACACGCTTTGTTATTGCAGCAGGTAGAATTGATTCTTTATATTCTTTACTTTGTGCATCAAATACATTGGTTGAAGGCATAGAAACAACACGTACTTTTTTGCCTTGCTCTGTTAACGCTTTAGCTGAATTAAGTGCTAGTGAAACTTCAGAGCCAGTCGCAATCAATATGACATCTGCTGTACCTTCACAATCAGAGATAACATAGCCACCTTTTTCGATACTTGAAAGCTGTTCGGCGTTGCGAGAAACCGCAGGCAGTCCTTGGCGACTAAAGATTAGTGCTGTTGGTGCTTTTTGGTTTTTAACCGCAGCTTTCCATGCAACTGCTGATTCTGTCGCATCACATGGGCGCCATGTCGTTAAATTTGGTGTTGTACGTAAGTTAGTTAATTGCTCAATAGGTTGGTGAGTAGGGCCATCTTCGCCTTGACCGATTGAATCATGAGTGTATACAAAAATGTTTTGTATACCCATAAGTGCAGACATACGTACTGCATTACGTGCGTATTCCATAAACATCATGAAGGTTGCACCGTAGTTGATGAAACCACCATGTAAAGAGATACCATTCATGATACCGCTCATACCAAATTCACGTACACCGTAGAAAATATAGTTACCAGCAGGATCTGTTTCGATACCTTTTGAACCAGACCATAACGTAAGGTTTGAACCTGCTAAATCTGCAGAGCCGCCTAACATTTCAGGTAAAACGTTACCAAACGCTTCAATAGCATTTTGTGAGGCTTTACGTGACGCGATATTTTCACCATTGTCGTGACACTGCTGAATGAAGGCATTCGCTTTACCTTCAAAATCTTTCGGTAATTCGCCTTTGATGACTCGACGTTCAAATTCATTGGCGAGCTCTGGGTATACAGCTTGGTAAGCGGCAAACTTTTCATTCCAGTTAGTTTGGCTTATTTGGCCCTTGGCTTTTTGATCCCATTGGCTGTAAACATCTGTAGGAATATCAAATGGTGCATGCGACCAGTTCAATTTTTCACGTGTTGCAGCAATTTCTTCATCACCTAACGGAGCACCATGACAGTCATGTGTACCTTCTTTATTTGGTGAACCAAAACCAATAATAGTTTTGCAGCAAATCATACTTGGCTTATCGGTCACTGATTTTGCTTCAGTGATTGCATTGGTGATTGCTTGTGCATCGTGACCATCAACGCTGATTACATGCCAGCCATATGATGCAAAGCGAGCAGGGGTGTCATCAGTAAACCAACCTTCAACTTCACCATCAATTGATATGCCATTGTCATCCCAAAAAGCGATAAGTTTACCCAGACCAAGCGTACCGGCAAGAGAACATGCTTCATGAGAGATGCCTTCCATTAAACAGCCATCACCTAAGAAACAGTAGGTGAAGTGATCAACAATGTCATGCTCTGGACGGTTAAATTGTGCAGCTAAAGTTTTTTCAGCAATAGCCATACCAACGGCATTTGAGATACCAGCGCCTAGAGGTCCTGTAGTTGTTTCAACACCAGGTGTATAACCATATTCTGGATGACCTGGAGTTTTAGAATGTAATTGACGGAAGTTCTTTAGATCATCAATAGATAAGTCATAACCGGATAAATGCAATAATGAATAAATAAGCATTGAACCATGACCGTTTGAAAGGATAAATCGATCGCGATCAGCCCAGTTTGGATCTGATGGGTTATGCTTTAAAAAGTCACGCCAGAGAACTTCGGCAATGTCTGCCATTCCCATTGGTGCACCAGGATGCCCTGATTTTGCTTTTTGTACAGCATCCATACTTAAAACTCGAATGGCATTTGCCAACTCTTGACGCGACGACATAGTAGCTCCAGTCTTTATTTATAAGAATGCAAGGTTTCTAAAATCCAGCTTCTTATAATTATTGTTAATAATAATTGAATTTCGAAGCCATATTTTCCCTTACCCAGCGCATCAGCGCAAATTTAATTACATTATTTTTTATATTATTTTAATTTTAGTTAAGTCATAAGGTGAATATGATTAGAGCGTGTTTACCTTTGTTTAATAATTCAGCTGAGAGATCCCCCTATACATTAAGGTAAAGTTGTGTGGTTTAGGCAAGTAAATCAGCAGTTTTTAACGCAGCATAAAGAAGGGTTAACCTCATCGCTATGGGCAATTGCTATTTTGAACATTAAAATGAGGTTTTTAGAAAGAAACTCATTATTTTAAATCGTTAGGTAGAGTGATGAGTAAACAGTGGTTTCACTTCTTACTTGCAATCAATATTTATTATGGTGAAGTTTAACTCTGTGTACAGTTAATAATTGTTTATAAGGTAAACTCTGATAGTATCAAATTAGTCTTATGATATTTAGCGCATTTTAGTTTTTATGTTATTCAATCGCATCCAACAATTTTTAGTCACGGCCATTATATTCTTCTCTACTTGTGTCGGCGCTTTGTTGATTATGACTCCCTTCTCTTTTGTCAATTACGTTGGTCCAGCTGCAGCCGTGGCAAGTTGCTTGATAATAATCTGGGGTAATGTTGCTTTTGTTTCCGTTTTGTTAATGAGTGCGCTATTACCCATTTTTTCTTATTATTATTTTGAAGATGGCGTAGATATATCTTTGATTTTGATTTCTACATTGGCTATTTTTCTGCAAAGTTATTGGGCTAAACAACTAACTTATAAATACGTGTTTTATAAAAAATGGTTGAAATCTAGGCGCTGGTTGTTTGCATTTTTACTAAAGGTTGGACCTTTAGCAAGTTTAGTTTCGGCTTCAGCTGTTTTAGTTATCTCTATCTTAGATAATAAAGTATTAACAGGTTCTTTTCTTTATACCTTTTTATCAGCTTGGTCGAGTAGCTTATTAATTGCGACTTTTTTTGTGCCAACCATGTTACTTCGCCAAGAGCGAGATTCAATGGTTTTTCATGTTAGTAGAAAGCTTTATATTTTGTTGGCTTCCTTTATAGGTGCCTTTGCTATTTTACTGATCATTAAAACATCACAAGATGAGCAGCAATTAGACAGAGCAATGCAATTTGAAGCAGAACAAGCTGAGGTTGTATCGATTATTCAACATGAAATAGAGGAAGTTTCAAAGAAAGTAAATAGTTTATCGGCGTTATTCAAAGCAAGCCAAGAAGTTACGCTTAATGAGTTTAATGTCTTTAGTAAAATTATCTTAAACGAACACTATAGCATTAGGGCATTAGAATGGGCGCCCTTAGTAAATGGATCGCAAAGAAAAACCTTTGAAGAGCAAGCGAGTGAACTTTTTCAGCAAAACTTTATAATTAAAGAGCGACAAAAAGGAAATAATTTAAAGCCATCAAGAAATCGAGAACAATATGCACCTTTATTTTATATTTACCCTGGTGAAGGAAATGAAGTCGTATTAGGTCTTGATGTTTATTCAAATCCTAAAAACGCATTATCAATGACCAGTGTTTTTCATAGTGATGAAATTTTAGCAAGTGCACCCATAACTTTAATCCAAGATGATCACACGAAACCCGGAGTGTTGTTTACCAAAGCTGTCTTTAAGCATAAAGAGCGAGAAGTAACGAGCAGAGAGTTAACTTATGAACAACCTAAGAAACAACATGAATTACTTGGCTTTATTGTCGCTGTTGTTCAATTTGATGAACTATTACAAAAGTTAGATGAAAGAAAAAATAATAAAGTGAAGTTCATGATTAAAGACGTTTCAGTTGTAGAGCCGTATTTATTATATGGTAAAACCTTAACACGAGATAACAGACTTCATGACTTCTCTGAGCTATCGGTTTTTTCTCGGCTTTGGCGTATTGAATTTGCAGAATCACAACCATGGTTTATGCAAAGTAAATCATTAAAAACTTGGGTTATTCTCATTGGTGGCACTTTAGGAGGGTTCTTTTTTCAATTAATGATTCTGATGATGGCGGCTTACTCGAGTGAGTTAACTTTGCAGGTTGATTCTAAAACTCGGGCATTAGAACTTGCTAAGGAGCAATCAGAACGCAGTAGTACCGCTAAAATTCAATTTTTAAGAACGTTAAATGACGAGTTACGCCTTCCTCTTAATGCAATAAGAGCATTTTTAGAGCAATTCAAACGAAAAGGAATTAATAATAAGCAAGTTTTAGGAATTAATCATGCGTCTAATAATATAGAGCAATTGTTAAATACTATGATGGATTTATCGGATATAGAGTCAGGTAGTATACCCGTAAAAAGTGTGCCTTTTGATTTTTATGGTTTTATAGAGCGCATGGAATTAATGATTAAAGCAAATAACTTGATGGCTGGAAAGTCGGTTTTCTTTTTAATAGATAAAGAGGTTCCCCATTACATAAACAGTGATGAGTTGCGTATTCAAAAAATGCTAACAGCTTTTATTAAAAGTGCTCAGCAAGTTTTTAATACTGATAATTTAAGGTTATCCATAAAAGTTCATGCTCACCATAAACGAAGTGCAACGTTATTTTTTATCTTTTCTCATCAAGATGAGACGACCGCCGCAGATAGCGATGAAGTTTTAAAAACTATTTCTAAAACGGATCTAGCTACTTACAGTACTTCTATGGCCATGGTAAAAGAAGTTAGTCAGTTGCTTCAAGGTAATATAAGCCTAGGTATGTTAGATTCTGGAGGAGGGATGTTAAGTGCTTCAATACGAGTAAGTATTACTTCAGAAGAGGAGCAAAGAAAGGAGCAATCTAATTCATTTGATCAAAACATGGATACTTAATTAAAAAATACTGTTTGATTTTTAAACATTTAATTTCCCCTACGTATTGATATTTATCTAAAAATCAATTAGATTTTTGATTCGCTGTAAAAGTAAGCAAATTAATAATAATGAATACAGCTAATAGGTAATAAAATGAATAAGTCATCATCAAGAGGGTTAAAGCTAACTACGGTGATATTTGCAGTACTAATAATGGCAGTTTCAGCAATACTTAGTACAACCTCTGTAGCCGATGACATGGATGTGGAACAATCCCAATCAGAATAATTTTATTCTAAAGATTGTAAGGCTAAATATAAAAGATATTAGCCCTATACTGTAAAGTGTAGGGCTTTTTTATGTTCGCTATTTATCGTTAGTTATAGTGGCGTCCCCACCAGGACTCGAACCTGGAGCAGCGGCTTAGGAGGCCGCAGTTTTATCCAGTTAAACTATGAGGACATAAAGCAAATTGTAACTGAAGATTATTCAGATACAATACTTTTTAGTAATATGCCCTAATACCTGACAACTAAATCATCTACCTGAATATTGCCAAATAAACTGTTGTTAGATGTTTTAGCCACTGCGGTCTTTTGGCTTAATTGAGTTACCTTAACTTTAAAGGGGCTAGTATTAAAGCCAGTATAGTTCTTACCGTTATTACTGGTAAAGTTTTGGCGTTGTAAAATAGTAAACTCATCACCAATTTTTACTCCATGTTGTCTACCTAAGTCAAAGGTAATTTGATTACCTGTTAGTTGAATAATGTTACCTCTGCTTGGCTCACACATAATGTTCTCATCAATATGTTTAACCACTTTTTCAAGAAGCGTATTAATCATGGTGCCATATTCACTTTGCCAAAACTTTGTCGCAAAAGGGTCAATAGTTTTTCTTTTTGTAAACTCCCAAGGGGCAGAGTCTTGGTATTCCTCTTGCCACACTAACTCACCATTGATCCCATTATATAAATAAAAATTCATAGCTAAATTTCGAGGGTAAATACCTTGTTGCCAAACTTTCCAACTATTGGTAGCTTCTTTTTCAAAAGAGATATCATTTATTTCACTAAATAAGATGTACTGGCTGTTTGATGATTGTGCAAGAGCTTTAGATAACTCTGCGATTTCATCATAAGCTAAGCTATTATTTAAACGCGAAAACTGGGTTTTATTGTGAATAATATTGGTATGTGTTGTGTAACTAGAATGTTTATTAAGTTGTTTGCTTAGTTGTAGAGGTATTGCCTTATCTATTGCGTAAATTTTACCAACATTCGCTTGTTCTCTATGCATAATATTACTTTTAGTCAGTAATAGAGATTTCTTGAAGTTTACGGCAAAACATTTTCGTTCTTGAGGAAATATATCTGCTCTAATGGTAACCGTAATGAGATCGCCGTTGTACATTTCATCGACAATTTCAATTGAGTTAACACTGCCGGTAGCCCTAACATTAAGTTGGTCTTGAGTTAGTAAACCATTGATAACTTGCTGTACACTCGATACGCTTGCTCCAGCTATAAGGAGTGCTTTTTTTAAAGCATTCTCCATAGCTTTTGTGCGAGCTATTTCTACTGTATTCTTATCTAATCTAGCGTGACCTTGTGTCTCATACCATTGCGCATGAGTTGTTGTAGGTAAAGTAAATAGCACAAGGATCATACTAAGTAATAGTGTTTTTTCCCAATAATTCATGATGATAAATCTCACAACTCTTGTTTTGATGAGTGGTTAATTTCAGCTGTTTCTGTATTGAAACGTAATAATATTGCGATGCATTAATTATGCCTACTTAAAGTTATTAAAAATCTTCTCCTTTTTTATTTTGTATTTTTTGATGGTTTGGCGTAAAAACTGCATTAGTTTTTGGCAAATAGTTAGCTTTAACCGAGTTAAGCGCAAATACTTGATGTTATGTACTCAGGTAGAAATTGCTTTTATAAGGGGAACACCATGAAAAAATGGCTTATACCATTATTGTTACCTGCTTTATTGTCGTGTGAAACCACGAATGATGATGGGTTTTATCAATCTACAAAAGTTGATAGGGGAGAAATAGATAGTTATAACCTGCCTAAGCATGCCATTAATGATGTGGTAAAAGGTTTAGCTTATCAGATGCTTGAGAGCAGTAGCTTTGTAAATGCTAAAACTCCTGTTGCCGTTACGTCATTCGTTGAGCTTTCATCTTTAGAAAGTACAAACTGGTTAGGTAACCAATTGGCTGAAAGCTTTGTACATGAGCTGCAAAGACATGGCTTAGTAGTTATTGATTATAAAACGACAGGTCATATTAGGGTAACTAAAAGTGGTGATTATGTGTTTAGCCGTGATTGGAAAGAACTACCTGAACGTCAGATAATTGACTATGTTGTTGCCGGCACAATGGTTGAGCAAGAAAGTGGCATACTGATTAATGCAAGAATGATCGGTATTCAATCAAAAGTTGTTGTTGCTACTGCACAGTCATTTATTCCTAATTGGGTTCTTGGTGATGAAGTAAATCCTGATCAAAATGTAAAAATGAAGGATGGTATGTTAATAAGAACAAACAACATGCTGGTGGAAGATCAACGCGCAGTGAGTATTCAAAATTAATGATATTGAATTTACTTCATTAAGTGATGGGAAATAATTATGTTTTATAAACACTTCAGAGTAACTGTGATACTAATAGCAGGGGTATTTTTATCTGCATGTTCAAGTTTGTATGATAAACATGTTGAATGGGAAGCGGTAAAACCTGAAAGTTTCCCTGTACTTAACGGAATAGGATATGCTCCAATTAGCTTACAAAATTCAACACATGAAACTCAGCGAATGTTAATGGCTATTAAGGCATCTAAACTTGCAGCCTATGCTGAATTAGCTGAACAAGTTTACGGTCAGCAAGTAAGTGGTAATACGACAATGGCCGATCTTTTAATTAACGATGATCGTTTATCTGCATCAGTGAGCGGTATTATAAGAGCTGCAAAAGTCGTCAAAAGCTACCCTGTTGGCGATACTTATACGACGGAGTTACAACTTGACTTTGAAGATGTTTATACGATTTATCAGGCAAGTTTGAACAGAAAAGAAATTAAAGAAGTCACTTATTTTTAAGTAAATCTCATCAACTACCTTTGTCTATTTAGCGAGATTAATGGTTCTGTTAATCTCGCAAATATCATTTTACGCTTTTATTCCTATACTTGATAACCCACCGCTTTTCTTACCTTTACTATCATACGTAATAGTATTTTTTGTGTGGTTTTCCAATAAGCTTGTTTTCATGCGCTCAACGGCGAGTTGAGATTGTTGGATGATTTGTCCGTTCACTAGGTTTTGTTGTTGGCATTGTGATAATAAGTCTGTTATTTCAGCTAGTTCATTATCTAATATTCCAGCGGCTTTATCTCTAGCGAATTGTTGATCTAAGCTAATGTGTTTATCAAGTGATTCAATAGCAAGAAGTTGCTGATTTTTTTCTTGGCTTATAGTGACGAGAGCTTCAGGATCGTGCTGTTGAAGCACTTGTTTTTCAGTGATTATTAACTTCTCAAGTGTTTGCAATTGTTGTAATTGTTGAGCAAGTAGTTGCTGAGGAGATAATCCTTGTGACATAAAATGACCTTTATTTATCAATGCGCTGTAATACCTACTACCATAAAAACAATTGCAGATAGAGTAAAGAAACAATTTTAGTTTAAGTCATTTCTTTTAAAGGCATTATCTAAATAAATTACAACTAGCTTAAGGAAAACTAACGCCAAAATAGAATGACTTTACTTAAATTTTACGAAAGATCATTGGCTATGTAATTACAGTAATTTAAACTCGAAATCAGCGAGGCTTGCAGCAAGTTTTTCAGGATTGACTTTGTAGTCACCTGAACTTATTGCTTTTTTTAGCTCATCTATTTTCTTCTGATCGATACCAGGGCCTTCAGTGGACTTTTTCTGCAATTCATTTAACTGTTTAGCTTGAGGGGTAATCGAAACTGAATCTTTACCAGCTGTTTTAACGTGACTCTGTGTATTAGCCATTTCAGATGCTTGCTGCTTAACCTGAGTTTTTTGGTTTTGCTGCACCTGATTTACGTTATTTAAGTTGTTGATATTTATAGCCATAATAATGTCCCGCGACAATTAACCAATAGTGTAGATTATTCCTAATATTTATATATCGGCATACAGTAATAATACTTTAATTAAATTATAGATGAATAACAACTTGGTTAATAGCAATTACTTGTGGGGTAATAATTTTACCTGAACGCAGATTTTCAACGCGAATTTGCTCGCCAATATTACCTGAACTTAATGCCTTACCTTGTGTTTTTATACTGAAGTTTTTTGATTCTGCAGTAATAGTAACACTATCTCCTTTGCATACTATGCATAAGCTTTTATTATTTATCGCTTTTCCTTTTCCTATTCGACGTTTAACTTTTGCGCCGTTGATCGGTTTAAAATCATTAAGTTTTTCACCTCTTATTTTATGTTCAGGTAAAAATTGTAAGGCAACGTTATCTTCGGTTAACCGGCTTCCTTTTGGTATTGTTTTGATTGCAACCAATACAGGGTAGGTTATAGAGACTTTTGCTGTGAGATACATTTTCCATGGTGTTGAATCTTCACAACTTATTTTCACATTTACATTTCTACCTATACTTTTTTCAGGTATATTTGCTTTAAGGGGAATTTGACAGGGCTTTATGATTATTCTGGGGTCAAGTTGTGCCACCGAAACGTTTATTTTTCCCTCTGATTTCGTTACATAATTTTGTTCTACATAGTTTTTACTGATTTGCTCTATTTCTTCTCTTTTATACTCTTTACTTAGGCAATGTGATGAGAAAATGAGCATTAGCGAAGAAAATGATAAAATTACTTGATTATATTGCATATATTTTGTTGTCTATATATAGGTAAATACAAATTGTCGTCTATGCTTAGGTTAAGTTAGTACATTTTATTTTGTGTCAATTTACAGACACATATTACTGTTACCTTACAAGAAGTGTGCCCTTATGAGTTTTGGGCAAAGTAAGAGTAGGTTAAAGCACGTATACAAATGAGGTTTTTATGGCAGGCATTTTAGATTCAGTAAACCAACGCACTCAATTAGTTGGTGAAAATAGACTGGAGTTACTTCTTTTTAAATTAGTGGGAAGACCACGCTTTGGCATTAATGTGTTTAAAGTGAGAGAGGTTTTGCAATGTCCACCATTAACGTCATTACCCAATCAAGATGCTTACATTAAAGGGGTTGCTCATATTCGAGGTCAAACTATTTCTGTTATTGATTTAAGTAAAGCGACAGGTGGTCCGCCAATTATGCAGACAGATGATAGCTTTATTATAATTGCAGAGTACAACCGAAGTGTTCAAGGCTTTTTAGTCGCAGGTGTTGAAAGAATTGTTACGCTGAGTTGGAAAGATATTATGCCGCCACCAGAAGGAGCTGGGAAATCGAGTTATTTAACTGCGGTAACTGAAATTGATAATGAAATGATTTCAATTTTAGATGTAGAAAAAATCTTAAATGAAATTTCTCCAGTTTCAACAGAATTGAGTGAAGGTGTTGGTGATGCACAAGTTGGTGAAGATTTAGGTGAAAAACTTGTCATGATTGCCGATGACTCTACTGTAGCACGTAACCAAGTAAAACGAGCTCTAGAGCCTCTTGGAATTAACATGATTTTGGCTAAAAATGGTCAAGATGCATTGAATCAACTATTAGAAATTGAAAGCACCTGTTCTAATTGTATCACCGAAAAAGTCGCGTTAATGATTTCTGATATTGAAATGCCTGAAATGGATGGTTACACACTAACTGCTGAGGTTAAAGGTAATGATCGTATGGCCAAAATGCCAATTATATTGCACACCTCATTAAGTGGTGTATTTAATAACGCGATGGTTGAAAAAGTAGGTGCTGAAGATTTTATACCAAAATTTCACCCTGATGAGCTGGCAACAGCAGTTAAGAAGTGGTTGAAACTAGAAGATTAACGTCGCTAGTTTAATCATATTATTTATACGTTGAGCAAACAGGAAATATCGAGTGTCAGCAAGACAACTAGACGAAAAAAGCTATCACGAATTTAGGACTTTCCTTGAGCAGCAATGTGGTATTGTGCTTGGGGAAAATAAACAATATCTAGTTAAAAGTCGTTTAGCGCCTTTAATGGCTAAATTTGGCATAGCATCTTTAGGTGAATTGGTCACTAAAACCCTTTCTCCTGTTGAGCGGCAACTTCGTGCCGCAGTGATTGATGCTATGACAACTAATGAAACACTTTGGTTTCGTGATGATTATCCGTTTAAGTTGTTAAAGTCTAAGTTGTTACCCGATTTCGCCAACAGAAAAACCCCAGTTAAAATTTGGTCTGCAGCCAGCTCTTCTGGTCAAGAGCCATATTCTATTGCTATGTCAGTGCTTGAATACCAGCAAGCAAACCCCGGCGCGTTTCCACGTGGTGTGCAAGTGGTTGGTACTGATATTTCGACAACGATGCTAGAGCATTGTAAATATGGCCACTATGATAGCTTAGCTTTAGCAAGAGGCCTTTCAGCAGAGCGTAAGCGACAGTTTTTTGAATCAGGCGATAACGGTATGCTGAAAGTGAAGCAGCATGTAAAATCGATGGTCAGTTTCAGGCCACTGAATTTATTAAATAGTTATAGTTTAATGGGGCGTTTCGATATTGTTTTTTGTCGCAATGTTTTAATCTACTTTTCTCCTGAAATAAAGTCTCAAATTATTGGCCAAATACACGGTGTTTTGAATAATGACGGTTACTTATTTTTAGGAGCCTCTGAGTCTTTGTCTGGATTAAATCAAAACTTTAATATGATCAGGTGTAATCCCGGCATTGTTTATCAAAAACGTTAACATTTACTATTAATAGTAATATCTAAAGCTAACTCATAACGACTTGTCTATTTGTCTATTTGACTATTTCTTGTTTTTACATACTTCTCTGATATCCCTTTAAAATAAATTTGACACTTTAATTGGCACAATAATTGAATAATCTTTACTCATAAATAAATGTAAGTTGTTTACACTAAGTGAGGCTGCTATGGCAGTGGGATTTGATAAAGGTTTTCAAATGCATGCTCAAGGTATGCTTTTACGTACCCAAAGAGCAGAAGTTATTGCTGGAAATATAGCTAATGCAGATACTCCTGGCTATAAAGCTCAAGGTATGGACTTCAAAGAGGCATTAGCCCAAGCTTCACAAAAACAGCGAACCAATATTTACAAAACCAACGAAAAACATTTCGATATTCGTACCGGCTCAGAAGATTTTCTAAAATTTCGCGTTCCAGATCAACCCGATACAGGTGATGGTAATACCGTTGATGTACAAATGGAACGAAACTTGTATCTAGAAAACTCATTAGAGTATCAAGCCAGCGTACAATTTCTTAATGGCAAGATAAAAGCCTACAAGAAAGTCATCAGCGGAGGTCAATAATCATGAGCTTATTTAACGTATTTGATATCAGCGGAAGCGGTATGAGCGCTCAATCCACACGGTTAAACACAACGGCAAGTAATATTGCTAATGCTGACAGTGTTAGTAGCAGTGCAAATGAAACGTATCGAGCGAGGCATCCTGTTTTTGCCGCAGCAATGCAAGAAGCTGCCGCAGGGCAACAAAATGCCGCTGGTGTAAAAGTGCTAGGGATAGTTGAAAGTGATAAGCCACTTAATGTGGAATATTCTCCAAGTCACCCTATGGCTGATAAAGACGGTTATATTTATAAGCCAAATGTTAATGTGATTGAAGAGATGACTAACATGATCTCAGCTTCACGCTCTTATCAAACAAATGTTCAATTAGCTGAGTCAGCTAAGAATATGCTCAATAAAACGTTAACTCTAGGTCAACGCTAATGAATAGCTTAACTATATTAGGAGCGCAAAATGGAAACAGTTAAAGGTGGCAATCCTCTTGAAGCTATGCGTTGGCAAAAAGAGGATTATAAAGTTGCAGAGCAAGATAAAGGCATGCTTACACAAGCAGATTTCTTTGCTTTATTAACGAAAGAGCTTTCAAATCAAGATCCGACAAAGCCTGTTGATAACAATGAGATGATTTCTCAGATGACTGCATTCTCAACCACAGATGGTGTGAGTAAATTAAATGATCAATTTAATTCCTTCGCAAGTTCTATGACTTCAAGTCAAGCACTGCAAGCATCATCATTAGTTGGACGCAGTGTTTTAGTTAAAGATAACGTCTTTGGCATGAATGAAGGTGAAAATGTTAAAGGTAAATTAGTCACCGATAAACCAGCGAGTAATGTTGTTATTTATGTCGAAAACACCGCGGGCGAAGTGATTCAAACTGTCCCTGTTGGTAGTGTTAATAAAGGTGAGTTTGGTTTTACTTGGAATGGTCAAACCGCTAATGGCGAAGATGCTCAAGCAGGCGCTTATCGCTTTAGAGTGGTTGGTTTAGTCGATGGTAAAGCATCAGAATTAGAAGCGATGACTTATCGTAAAGTTGACAGTGTCACTTTAGCGGGTGCGGGCGGCAATATTATGCTGAATTTAAATGGTGGCAGTGCAATGGCATTAGCCGATGTTATTGAAGTTTCTGAAACTTAATTATTTTCAAGATACTTGATTACACAAAATAAATGAATTTATTAGGCAAGTGCCAATACTGAATAGAATTTTTAAAGAGGGTTAGATTATGTCATTTAACATAGCATTAAGCGGGCTAAACGCAGCGCAGAAAGATTTAGATGTTACATCAAACAACATTGCTAATGTCAATACGGTAGGTTTTAAAGAGTCTCGTGCTGAGTTTGTAGATGTTTATGCCGCATCATTACTTGCTTCCGGTAAAACCAAAGTCGGTGATGGTGTATTAACTGCCGATGTTGCTCAACAATTTTCACAAGGTAGTATTCAATTTACTAATAATGCGCTTGATCTTGCCGTAACAGGAAATGGTTTTTTTGCAACAGTGCCTGAACTTGGCTCTCTTGAAACCTCATACACTCGAGCAGGGCAATTTAAATTAAACTCTGATAACTTCGTTGTTAATTCACAAGGCGGTCATTTATTAGGGTTTCCAGTAAACCCTGATGGCTCATCAGCATCGGTTAGTTTAAGTACGGCTGAACCTATTCGAATTCCAACAGCTTCTGGCGCACCAACTAAAACCAGTGAAGTCGATGTACGTATGAATTTACCTGCGGGTGACTCATACATAGCAGGGGCTCCAGGTAACTTTGATCCAGATGATCCACTAACCTTCAATAACTCAACGTCGGTAACAATCTTTGATTCGTTGGGTGATAGTCATGTAATGACGTATTTTTTCATTAAAGATGATCCCTCTGTCAACCCTAATCAATGGATGCTCTTTGCAGCCGTTGATGGCAAACCTATCAATTTAGTTGATGATAGTACGGCACCACCTTCACCAACGGGTATAACAGGTGGTACTGTTTCTGGTCCATTGGCTCCTGGTGGTGTTGGTGGAGCACGATTAGAGTTTGATGCTTCAGGTGATTTTATCGCACAAATACCAACCTTAGCTGATGGCGGTATTATTACCGAAGATTTTACTAATCACTTGCCAAATGGTGCGGATACTACTCAACGGGTACAAATAGATTTTAATTTGGACCCTACAGGCCCTAACCCGAATGAACCAACACAGTTTGCCTCAAACTTTGAAGTAACAGCATTAAACCAAGATGGTTTGGCTGTAGGGCGATTAACCGGTATTGATATTGGTACTGATGGTCTTGTTCGAGCTACCTACAGTAATGGTACGTCGCAACCGTTATCCCGTATTGCGATGGTAAACTTTGCTAACGAGCAAGGCTTAACCCAAATAGGTAATACTAACTGGAAGGAGAGCATTGTTTCTGGTGAGGCATTAGCAGGTGAAGCAGGTTCAGGTACTTTTGGTACGATTAATTCATCAGCACTTGAGCAGTCAAACGTTAATTTAACAACAGAGCTTATTGATTTAATTTCAGCACAACGAAATTTCCAAGCTAACTCTCGAGCGTTAGAAGTTGATAACCAGTTAAACCAAACTATTTTACAAATTAGATAGTTATTACAACCCCTAGCGACTTTACAATCGCTAGGGATTTACGCAAAAACCAATATCAAAGTTCCTCTCTTAGATATTGGTTTTTTATTTTTTACGACTGCTTTTCAATTTAAATAGAACTACCTCTGTTAAAACTGACTTTTTTCTTTTCAGAATAAAACTTATCTATTTACTCGTTGTGGCATTTAACTTGCATTTTCTTAGTTAGATAGAATTGTAAGGAAATTACCATGGATAAGATGCTTTATATCGCGATGAGCGGTGCTAAACAAAATATGCACGCTTTATCTATTAATGCCAATAACTTAGCCAATGCTAAAACAACGGGATTTAAAGCTGATTTAGCACAAGCGAGATCTATGCAAGCTTATGGTGAAGGTTTACCCACACGTGTCTTCTCTATGACTGAGAGAGCAAGCCAAAATTTTGACTCTGGTTCTATGTTAACGACGGGTCGTTCACTTGATGTTGCCATTGAAGGTGATGGTTTTATGGCTGTACAGGCAGGCGATGGTAAGGAAGCTTACACACGTAGTGGACATTTGCGAGTCACTGAACAAGGTACGCTAGAAACAAATTCTGGTGAACTGGTGCTAGGTGAGAACGGACCAATACAACTCCCTTTACCTGTTAACAATATTCAAATTGGTCGAGACGGAACTATTATGGTTCAACCTGAAGGCGCACCAAGTAGTGTTCAAGATGAGGTTGGCCGTATTAAGCTCGTAAATACTGACGTACGATTGATAGAAAAAGGAAACGATGGTTTATTCCGTGCGAAAGGGGGAGCTGCTTTACCTGCTGATATTAACGTTAAAGTACTGGGTGGTACCTTAGAATCAAGTAACGTGAATCCTATCAATGAAATGACAGAAATGATTGCCTTGCAACGACAGTTTGAGATGCAATTAAAAATGATGAAAACCGCAGAAGAGATCGACTCAAGTGCTTCTGCTTTATTAAGAGCATTCTAACGTGAGAGTCTCGATAACAACGATTAGCAAAAGAGGTGATTTATGAACCCAGCATTATGGATAAGTAAAACCGGCTTAGATGCGCAAAATAAAGATATTGCGGTAATTTCTAATAATTTAGCCAATGCCAGTACCGTAGGCTTTAAGAAAAGTAGAGCAGTATTTGAAGACTTACTTTATCAAAACATTAATCAGCCAGGTGGTCGTACAGCTCAAGATACTGAGGCGCCTTCTGGTTTAATGTTAGGTGCCGGTACCAAAGTAGTCGCGACACAAAAAATCCACACCCAAGGTGACATGATCACTACTGATAATGCATTAGATCTAATGATTCAAGGGGAAGGTTTCTTTGAAATACTTATGCCTGACGGTAGCTCTGCTTATAGCCGTAATGGTCAATTCACCATGGATGAAGAAGGTAATATGGTGACACCAGGGGCTGGGTATCTAGTTCAGCCGCAAGTAACCATACCCGAAGATGCCTTAAGTATTATTGTGTCTCAAGATGGTGAAGTGTCGGTTACGTTACAAGGGCAAGCTGATCCCGCTGTTGTTGGTCAAATTAACTTGATTAATTTTGTTAACCCAACAGGTCTAGAGCCTATAGGACAAAATTTATTTACTGAAACGGCGGTAAGTGGTGCACCTCAAGAAGGGGTTCCTGGGCTTGAAGGCTATGGCATGTTAGTTCAAGGCGCTTTAGAAACGTCAAATGTAAATACCACAGAAGAATTGGTCAATTTAATTGAAAGTCAGCGAGTTTACGAAATGAATTCAAAAGTTATTTCAGCTGTTGATCAAATGCTTAGCTATATTAATCAGCAATTATAGTCATTAGGTATAATTGAGGAGTCTGTAATGAATAACATTATTAAGCTTTCTTTAGTCAGTATGATAATGGCTTTAATGTCTGGTTGTAGTAACACCGTAGAATTAAGTAAGGCACTGCCTGATGATCCTGATTTTGCGCCGATAATGCCTGAGACAGAAGAAGAGTCAATTGTACCCAGTGGTTCACTGTTTAACCAACACTATGTAAATAACATTTATTCTGACTCAAAAGCGCACCGAGTGGGAGATATTATCTCTGTTATTTTAAGTGAGAGTACTCAAGCAAAGAAAAATGCTAAAACAGAGCTTAAAAAAGAAAATGACTTTGAACTTGGTGCTGTTACTGGTTTAGGTGGAGGAGCAGTCACGGTTAATGGTAAAGCATTACAGTTTGGGTTAGAGCAAGATTCTGCTTTTAAAGGTGACTCAAAAGCGGATCAAGGCAATAGTCTCAGTGGTAATATTTCTGTTCACGTATTACGCGTTTTACCTAATGGTAATTTAATGATCCGTGGCGAAAAATGGATCACCTTAAATAATGGTGATGAATACATTCGTCTAACGGGGGTTATCCGTTCAAAAGATATCAATTCTAATAATACCATTCAATCAACTAAAGTCGCCAATGCACGAATTCAATATGCAGGTACAGGAACTTTTGCTGATGTTAATGAACAGGGGTGGTTAACAAAATTCTTTAGTAGTTCTTGGTGGCCGATTTAACGTTTAATTTAACGATGAAATGAGTTGTTTTGTGAACTGTAAACAATAGGTAATAAGCAAATGAAAACGTTTAGACAAATAACATTAATACTTTGTAGCTTGATATTGGTAAATGTCAGTTACGCACAGCGTATTAAAGACCTAGCTGATGTCGCTGGGGTTCGTTCTAACCAATTAATTGGCTATGGCTTAGTTGTTGGTTTACCGGGAACAGGCGAACAAAGCCCATTTACTGAACAAAGCTTTAAAACCATGTTGAGCAATTTTGGTATTACCATGCCAGATAATTTAAAGCCAAAAATTAAAAATGTTGCCGCAGTAGCCGTGCATGCAGAGTTAAATGCTTTTGCAAAACCTGGTCAAAGTATTGATGTTACCGTTTCTAGCATGGGCAGTGCGCAAAGTTTACGAGGTGGTACTTTATTACAAACGGTATTAATGGGTATTGATGGCAATGCTTATGCTGTAGCTCAAGGCAGTTTAGTGGTAAGTGGTTTGGGAGCACAAGGGCTTGATGGCTCTCAAGTATTGGTAAATATTCCTACCGTTGGTCGAATTGCCAACGGTGCTATTGTTGAAAAAGAAGTTAAATCTCCCTTTTCATCAGGTGATTATATTACGTTTAATTTAAGAAACTCAGACTTCACCACCGCAAAACGTCTATCAGATACCATTAACGAATTAATTGAAGGCTCAGCTCAAGCACTTGATGCCACTTCTGTAAGAGTGACTGCGCCAAGAGATATTTCTGATAGGGTGAGCTTTTTATCTGTTATTGAAAACTTAGAGTTTGAACCAGCATCACCTGCGGCAAAAATTATAGTTAACTCGCGTACAGGTACTATTGTGATTGGCTCAGAAGTTAAATTGCTTGCCGCTGCTATCACCCATGGTGGTATTACTGTAACTATAAATGAGATACAAAATGTTTCTCAGCCTGATGCTTTTGCAGAAGGTGAAACAGTAGTAACGAATGAATCGGTGATTGATGTAAGTCAAACGGATGCTCGTATGTTTGTTTTTGAGCCGGGTATAACATTAGACACTTTAGTACGTGCCATTAATGAAGTAGGTGCTGGTCCAGGTGACGTGATGGCTATTTTAGAAGCACTTGACCAAGCAGGCGCTATTCGTGGCGAGCTCATTGTTATTTAACAGTGTTTATCTTTGTTATTAAGTCGTTTTAAAGCGAAAGGCTATCTTTATGGATACTAATATTAATCAAGCACATGCATTTGATCAGGCGCGTAATGCGTTGGAGTTAAATGGCTTAAACGATATTCGTGCACAATCAAGATCGTCAGATAGTAAAGAAAAAGGTGCTGCTTTAAAAGAAGCAGCCCAGCAGTTTGAAGCAATTTTCATGAGAATGTTACTTTCAAGCATGCGCAAGGCGCAAGAAGTTTTAGAATCTGATAGTCCTTTCAACTCTCAGTCAACAAAGTTTTACCGTGATATGCACGACCAGCAAATGGCTGTTGAATTATCCTCTAACGGTACATTAGGCTTAACAGATCTTATTGTTAGGCAACTAGGTGGTGGAGATGATTATAAGCCAAGTTCCGTTTTGCGTAATGATGGTAATTTAGCAACAGATAAAACTAACTCTCGCAATAATAGTTTATTAAATGCAATGTCTAGTGGTAAGCCACATAAAGCCCAGAGTGATATAGTCCAGGCAAGCTATTCTAATGATGAACTATTATCAGCGCAAAGTTTACTAAATCAAAGTAAAGCGCAATTTACAACGTTAGTTAATAACCCTTTTGGTAGTGCCTTAGGTGCTAACAGTGCTAAGTCTATACAGACTACTTCAGTGCCATACGCTACTTCAAGTACAACAGAAAATAATAACGTCAAAATATCAACACCTAACTTTGAACAACCAAAAGACTTTGTTTTTGCAATGGTTCAGCCAGCGAAAAAAGTCCAAGAAAAATTAGGTGTTCCTTTTGAGGTTGTTATTGCCCAAGCAGCACTTGAAACGGGGTGGGGGCAAAAAATTATTAAAGATGTTGATGGGGCAAGTTCAAATAACCTATTTAATATCAAAGCTGATGCACGCTGGTCTGGTAATAAAGTATCAAAAGATACGTTAGAGTTTGAGAATGGCGCGATGGTGAAAAAAACAGCACCATTTAGAGTATATCAATCGATTAGTGAAAGCGTTAATGACTACGTAAACTTCCTTTCAACAAACAATCGTTATCAAGATGCATTACAGCAATCTGGTAATGTGGAACAATTCCTGCATGGTCTACAGAAAGCAGGTTACGCAACAGATCCTCAATATGCTAACAAGATCCTCGGCACCTTGAAAACTGTTGGTAACTTATTAACCAAATAGGCGTGTCGAAGTAAAATTATAGACTCTGTTTACATAGATGAGTGTATGAATTAGGCAGTGCTGATTGGATCGTTATGTTTATCTGTAGGAGTGTCGATAATGACTGTTAGTTTATATCAAACCGGTGTGAGTGGGCTGTTAAGCGCACAGCAACAGCTGGCAACTACAGGTCACAATATCTCTAATGTTAATACCGAAGGTTATAACCGTCAACGGGCGGAGCAAAATGCAGCCGTAGGTTTGCGTTATGGTGATAACTACATTGGTTCTGGTAGTTATATTCAAGATATCACAAGACTTTATGATCAATTTTCTTATAAAGAGCAGTTGCTAAATCAAAGTAATTTAGGAAACTCTAACTCTCTACATAATAAGTTAACCCAACTTGATCAAATAATGAGCTCATCTGGTGTTACATTGTCTGAGTCTATCGACCGCTTTTACCAAGCTATGAATGGTGTTGCAGATAACCCTAATGATCCAGCATTAAGAAGTATCGTTTTAAATCAGTCAAGTATCTTAAGTAATGACTTTAATGAGTTACAAAGTAATTTTGTACAAATGCAAAAATCGGTAAATGGAGAGATTAATCAAGTTGCGAGTAAAATTTCAGAAATATCTTTAGAGTTGGCCAAAATAAATGAAACAATTTTACATTCACAAAATAACAGTCAAACAAGCAAACCAAATGATTTATTAGATAAACGTGATCAGCTAGTTGCTGAACTAGGAGAATATACACGCGTTAATACTATCGAAGATCAAAATGGAGTGATGTCTGTGATGATTGGTCAAGGAACCACGCTTGTGGCAGGTATTACACCATTAACGGTAAGTGTCGTTTCAGGTGATCCTGACCCTTTGAAAACAGAATTAAGGCTGAATAGCCCAAATAGCTCTACCGCATTATATGGCGCTGATATTGGTGGTTCATTATCTGCTAATTTTGAGTTTAGAGATCAACATTTAGCGCAAGCTATGATTGAAATTGAACGATTAGCGATGGCATTTTCCTCAACTATTAATGATAGTCAATCTGAAGGTTTAGATTTAAATGCCCTCAATGGAGCTAATATATTTACCGATATTAATACAACAGCGTTGCAACAAGGTAGAGTGTTATCACCACAGAGTAATGGTGGTAATTTAACAGCGCAAGTAAATATCTCCGATGTCTCTTTAGTACCAACCGATGAGTTTGAAATTCGTTTTGATGGCACTGATTTTATCATGATGAATTTGTCAGATAAAACAACGACTAATTTAGGTGCTCCAGGATCAGGATCTCCTGCGGGTACCCATACCACAGCATTTGGTTTTGAGTTTGTTGAAACGGGGGTTCCTGCTACGGATGATACTTTTCTTATAAAACCGACTAAAAATAGTGCTGCGCTGATGCGAACAATTATGACTGATGGAGCGCAGATAGCGGCAAGTACTGCTGTGTCCGTAATACCATCTAAGGATAATACAAGTGATGGCCAAGTAAGTATCACAGGAGTAACAGACCCTGAAACACAAAGAGCAAATAGACCAAGCAAATTAGAGATTTTAGAAAGTCCTATTGGGGTTTTTACTTATACAATTTTCAGTCAGGCTGGCTTACCATCTACTACAGGCCCATACACACCGCCATCTGAAACCATTTCTTTTCCTGTTTGGGAAATGACCATTTCTGGAACGCCATCAGGGGTAGCTCCTAATGCCCCTGAAGTCTTTAATTTTGAGGATGCCTTTGGACCCGGCAATGGACAGAATGCTCTAGCAACTTCTCAAACACAAACTCAAGGCATCCTTAATGCAGGTAAAGAAACATTTAATCAAAGTATGTCCATAAGTACTGCTCAAGTGGGCTCAAAAGCAAGTAATGCTGAACTTGCTGCAGATACAGCACAAGCATTATTCACCCAAGCATATAATCGGAATCAAGCGACTTCAGGCGTCAATTTAGATGAAGAAGCCGCTAATTTATTGAAGTTTCAACAAGCTTATCAAGCAGCATCACAAATTGTATCGGTGGCTAATACTATATTCGACACTATTTTATCGGCAGTGAGATAAGGAGTTTTTTATGCGTGTATCAACTGCACAGTTTTACCACCAAAGCAGCTTAAACATGATGAACAAAAGTTCAGATGTAAATGAGCAAACAGCCTATATTTCTAGCGGAAAAAGAGTATTAACGGCAAAAGATGATGCAGTATCATTTGGTAGTTTATCTGGCTATAAAGACGGTATGAACCGCATTGAACAATACAATCGAAATATTACCCAAAGTAAAAACCATAATGCTCTTACTGAAACTTCATTTTCGCTCGTTCAAGAAACGTTGTTACAGGCTAAGCAGCGATTTATTCAAGCGAATAATAGTGCTTTGACTGATGACGATAGGTTGTCCATTGCGGAGCAAATGAAACAGTATCTTACGCAAGTATTAGATATAGCAAATACCAAAGATGAAACGGGCGGGTATATTTTTTCAGGGTATCAAATAGAGACACAGCCCTTTGCTATTCAAGCTGATAACTCAGTAATCTATCAAGGTGATAATGGTGTCAACCAATTGGCAATTAGTAATAATATCTTGGTTGATAATAATCAATCGGGCGATCGAGCTTTTGAAAAGATAAATAATACTATTGGCGATTTTAGCCCTAGTTATAATACCAACGTGGGTGGTGCAACTGTATCTCGTGCCTTAATTGCTGATAGAGGCGCCTACGACATAGCGACTTTCCCCCCTGGATATACATTAGATTTTACAGATGCAGATAATAATGGTCAGTTAGAAGTGGTTATTACTGATTCAACCGCAGGTGGCGTAACCACCATTGATCCTTTTGTACCGGGTCAAGCGTTCAGCTTTAATGGTGTCGAAGTCACTATTGATGGTACCCCAACCGTTGGCGATCAATTCGTATTAAACGAAGATGATGAAGTTAGTATTTTTGAAACGCTTAAAGCGGCAATTGACTGGTTAGAGGTTGGTGGTAGTGCGGCAAATACTAGCCAACATGAAGTCGATTATGGCCATATTCTGAGTCAGCTCAATGAGTCGGCCAGTCACATTTCTGCTCAGCAAGGTAAAGCGGGCATTAATTTGCAGCTTATCGAAAGCCAGGAGAGCAGACACTTAGACAGTAATCTATCTCTTGAACAAGGCCGCTCTTCTATTGAAGATTTAGATTTTTATAAAGCCACGACACGCCTAGAGCAGTCAGAAGTTGCCCTTCAAGCAGCACAGCTTACTTTCACAAAAGTTCAAGGCTTATCATTACTCAATTATATCCGATAAAGCATAACTTTTTAAAAGTTGGCGCAATACTTGCTTTTATATTCGGTAGTGATGATATAGCGAACAAAAATGCAGTTAGCGTTGTATCTTTCTTAAACCATTTTAACTCAGGGGTAAATTATGCCTTTATATGTAAATAGTAATATCAGTGCATTAAATGCACAACGCCAGTTGAGCAAATCTGGTGGTGATTTAGATACAGCTTTTCAACGTTTATCATCGGGTCTACGTATTAATAGTGCCAAGGATGATGCCGCGGGTTTGCAAATATCAGATCGCTTACAATCTCAAATATTAGGTTTAAACCAAGGCAACCGAAATGCTAATGATGGTATATCACTAGCACAAACAGCTGAAGGTGCAATGGAAGAAATGACGAGCATGTTTCAGCGAGTCAGAACTTTGGCACAACAATCTGCGAATGGTTCAAATACAGGTGAAGATAGATTAGCGCTACAAGAAGAAATTCGTTCATTGATGGCAGAAGTTAACCGTGTAGCTACCGATACTACTTTTGGTGGGCAAAATTTACTTGATGGTAGTTACAACGCAAGTTTTCAAATTGGTGCTGATGCGGTACAAGTAGTTGGTTTTAGTATGCAAAATGTTGGCGGAACCGCAGTCATTAACAGTTTGTCTGCTAATGGTGGTTTTACTTTGTCAGGTATTGCAGGTATCGCTAGTGCAGTGTCTAATGTTGGTCTTACAACATTAGCCGCAGGGGTTTCAGCAATATCAGGTAACGCTATTACTGGTGCTGACGACTTTGCGACTCGCTTTATTGCCTCATCTATTAGTGTTTCTTCACAAGATAACGCCCAATATGTACTTGCTGGTATGGATGCACTAATTGCCGTTGTTGATAAAAAACGTGCTGAGCTTGGTGCTGTGCAAAATAGATTTGAATCAACTATTCGAAATCAGTCTAATATTTCAGAAAACTTATCAGCAGCAAAATCGCGTATTAAAGATGCTGACTTTGCTAAAGAGACAGCAACATTGACTAGAGCACAGATACTTCAACAAGCTAGTCAAACGATTCTTTCTCAAGCTAACCAAAGGCCGCAAGCAGCATTAAGTCTGTTACAGGGTTAATTACCTTAATAGAAATCTAGTTAAATCGTTTTAATACCCAATTAAGAGTGACTTAATTGGGTATTTTATTTTTATCCTTTTATAAACTCAAAACTCAAAACTCAAAACTCAAAACTCAAAACTCAAAACTCAAAACTCAAAACTCAAAACTCAAAACTCAAAACTCAAAACTCAAAACTCAAAACTCAAATTATTATTGCAATTCTTAGTAAATATCTAATTGAAAACGTGAAACCATATCTTATAACTTTTCAAACGATTGATTTTAAATGTTATATTTTTATTTTTACTCTTTTTCTTAAAAAAAGTAAAAAAAGACTCAAGTAAATTTTTTTCTATCCGATAAAGAGTTTGTACAAGGAAATAAATTATTTTTTTGTTCATGTCACTTCTTTTCTAGGGGTAGGAAATAATTGGCATATAAAGTTAACTGGTATGCGCGGAGCACTTGCCAAGTTAGTACTCATTAATCTGAGAGATGTTTTTACTGCAATAATTTTGACAAAGCAGTAATAGCAAATAGTTAACGGTTCAACGAAGCCGTTGAACCAACAAAGATTATTGAGGACACCATTATGGCTTTATATGTTAATACTAACGTCAGTTCACTAAATGCTCAACGCCAGTTAACGAATACAGGCGGTAAGTTAGATACTTCATTCCAACGTTTATCATCAGGTCTACGCATCAACAGTGCTAAAGATGATGCTGCAGGCTTGCAAATTTCTGACCGATTAGAATCCCAAATTCAAGGTCTTAATCAAGGTAACCGTAATGCTAATGATGGTATCTCTCTAGCGCAAACAGCTGAAGGGGCGATGGATGAATTAACCTCAATGTTTCAACGTGTCAGAACTTTGGCACAGCAGTCAGCTAATGGTTCAAATACAGATGAAGATAGATTAGCAATTCAAGAAGAAATTCGTTCATTAATGGCCGAAGTTAATCGTGTTGCAACCGATACCACGTTCGGTGGTCAAAACTTACTCGATGGTACCTACGATGCTAGCTTTCAAGTAGGAGCTGATGCAGTACAAACTATTGGTTTTAGTATGAAAAGCGTTGGTGGAACAGTAAATGGCACCATGTCGGCAAATGGTGGCTTCACTTTGTCAGGTGTTGCCGGTGTTGCGAGTAATGTTACAGGGACTGGTCTAACGACTCTTGCTGCGGGAGTTTCAACGATATCTGGCGCCGCTGTAACGGGGGCCGATGATTTCGCCACACGATTCAAAGCGACGGGTATTAGTGTCTCCAGCCAAGGTAATGCACAATTTGTTTTAGCTGGTATGGACTCACTCATTGCTGTTGTTGATAAGAAACGTGCAGAGCTAGGTGCTGTACAGAATCGTTTTCAATCAACCATTCGTAACCAAGCTAACATCTCTGAGAATTTATCCGCAGCGAAATCACGCATTAAAGATGCTGACTTTGCCGCAGAGACTGCATCATTGACGCGTAATCAAATATTACAACAAGCTAGTCAAACTATCTTAAGTCAAGCGAACCAAAGGCCACAAGCTGCATTAAGTTTATTAGGCTAATCATTAGATTAGCGGATAAATTTAACCATTTAATAAGTTTTTAACTCCTCGATAGCGGTAAGGTGTTGCCGCTAATAACAAAAGCAATTTGCATACATATATGTTACGGGGGAGTTGTGCGCTTAAAAGGGTGTTTTTGAGCAAGGTTCTAAAGGTTTAGTGTGGAGGCGCGCCCTTAACAAATGGGGTAGTAGTTAAGGGCGCACATTAATGAAAATTAACTGGTATGCGCGGAGGCTGCAAAGCAATTAAGTACTCATTAATAGCGAGCTATGTTAAGCAAGCTACTAATGATGAAGCTAATAACGTGCCAACTTTATTTTGACACCTTATTTAGTACTAGGTTAATTACAAATTTATTGAAAAAGTAAAAGTAGTCGTTGTTTGTAAGTGATTGTAGCAATTGTTTTTATATTTGCTTTATTGTCTTCAAACAATAATTTAATAACGTATTACGTTAACCAAAGGAGGCCATTATGGCTTTATATGTAAATACCAATGTAAGTTCATTGAACGCACAGCGTCAATTAACCAATACTGGCGGAAAATTAGACACGTCTTTTCAACGTTTGTCATCGGGTTTAAGAATTAATAGTGCTAAAGATGATGCTGCTGGTTTGCAGATTTCAGATCGTCTTCAGTCGCAAATTAATGGTTTAAATCAAGGTAACCGAAATGCGAATGACGGTATATCACTGGCGCAAACAGCAGAAGGTGCGATGGATGAAATGACGTCCATGTTTCAACGTGTTAGAACCCTAGCACAGCAATCTTCAAATGGTTCAAACACCGATGAAGATAGATTAGCGATTCAAGAAGAGATTCGCTCACTGATGGCCGAAGTAAACCGTGTTGCCTCTGATACAACCTTTGGTGGTCAAAACCTGCTTGATGGTTCATATGATGCAAGTTTTCAGGTGGGGGCTGATGCTGTACAAACCATTGGCTTTAGTATGAAAGATGTTGGCGGTACAGTGAATGGTTCTATGTCTGCTAACGGGGGTTTTACTTTGTCAGGTATTGCTGGTGTTGCCAGTAATGTAACTGGTAGTGGTTTAACGACTCTTGCTGCCGGTGTGTCTGCGATATCTGGTGCCGCTATTGCAGGTACTGATGATTTTGCAACACGATTCAAAGCGACAGGTATCAGTGTATCAAGCCAAGGTAATGCACAATTTGTCTTAGCGGGTATGGATTCACTTATTGCTGTGGTTGATAAAAAACGTGCGGAGCTAGGTGCGGTGCAGAATCGTTTCCAATCTACCATTCGCAACCAGTCTAATATTGCTGAAAACCTATCGGCAGCTAAATCACGTATTAAAGATGCTGATTTTGCTGCTGAAACGGCTTCATTGACACGTAATCAAATACTACAACAAGCGAGTCAAACAATACTTAGTCAAGCGAATCAACGACCGCAAGCTGCATTGAGCTTATTAGGTTAATACTGAGTTATAGTGGGGGGATACTATGGCTCTCTATGTAAATACTAATATCAGTAGCCTATTTTCTCAACGAAAAATGGCAGGCGCTATTAACGAAATGGATGTAAGTTATAAGCGCTTGTCTACAGGGATGAGGATTAACAGTGCCACTGATGATGCAGCAGGTTTGCAAATTGCTAACCGGTTGACATCACAAATACTTGGGTTGAACCAGGGCAATAGAAATGCCAATGATGGCATTTCTTTAACTCAGTCGATTGAAGGAGCTATGGAGGAAGTTTCCACCATGCTTAGACGAGTTAGGTCGTTAGCTTCCCAAGCATCAAATGGCTCAAATTCAGGCGGTGATCGATTAGCATTACAAGAAGAAGTTAGAGCGTTATCAGCAGAGGTTAATCGTATTGCTGATGATACAACGTTTGCCAAAAAAAAAATTTTGGATGGGAGTTTTTCAACGACTATTCAGGTTGGTTCTGATGCGATGCAAGTTGTGTCATTTGATATGAAATCTGTTGGGGGAAGTGCGGCCGTAAATAGTTTGACGATGAATGGCGGCTTTACTTTGTCGGGCATTGCTGGAATAGCCAGTACGATTAATAATCAAGGGCTTACATCACTTGCTAAAGGTATATCTACTATTTCAGGGGTGGCGATTGGTGTTAATGATGACTTTTCTACTAAATTTAGAGCAAGTTCAATTAGTATATCTAGTACCGCTAATGCACAATTTATATTGGCTGGGGTTGACTCACTCATTGCTGTAGTGAATAAAAAGCGGGCTGAACTTGGTGCCGTGCAAAATAGGTTTCAATCTACTATTCGTAATCAATCTAATAATAGTGAGAATTTATCAGCAGCTAAATCAAGAATTCAAGATACTGATTTTGCCTTGGAAACGGCAAAATTGACAAAATTTCAAATTTTGCAACAAGCAAGTAGTAGTATTTTATCTCAAGCCAATCAAAGGCCACAACTGGCTTTAAGCTTACTGAACTAGAATGAGTTATGTGAAAATTATGTCAGAAATTAAAAATAATTAAAAAAAGTGTTAAAGCTATTTTAAAGTGGGTCGATAGAGTGTCTAGGAAACTTAAATCAGTTCCCAAAGCTTTTTAATTTTGGTAGGGGTACCAAATTACTAAGTCGAATTTATAATATGCGGAGGCTCTATGGCTATTTATGTAAATACTAATGTCAGTTCTTTGAACGCACAACGTCAATTAAGCAATACTGGCAGCGCACTTGATACATCATTCCAACGTTTATCGTCAGGCATGCGCATTAACAGCGCAAAAGATGATGCTGCTGGACTTCAAATCTCTAACCGTTTAAGTTCTCAAATTAACGGTTTAAACCAAGGTAATCGAAACGCCAATGATGGTATTTCTTTAGCACAAACTGCTGAAGGTGCTATGGATGAGATGACTTCTATGTTCCAGCGTGTCAGAACTTTGGCGCAACAATCAGCTAATGGTTCAAATACTGATGATGATAGATTAGCGATCCAAGAAGAGATTCGTTCATTGATGTCTGAAGTTAACCGCGTTGCCTCTGATACAACCTTTGGTGGTCAAAACCTACTAGACGGTACTTACGATGCAACATTCCAAGTCGGTGCTGATGCAGTGC
This sequence comes from Colwellia sp. RSH04, assembly GCF_003545765.1. GTDB lineage: Bacteria > Pseudomonadota > Gammaproteobacteria > Enterobacterales > Alteromonadaceae > Colwellia. The sequence continues at coordinate 47,840 of NZ_QXIO01000005.1, forward strand.
AGACTATTGGCTTTAGTATGAAAGATGTTGGCGGTACAGTGAACGGAACTATGTCTGCTAACGGTGGTTTTACCTTGTCAGGTATTGCTGGTGTTGCCAGTAATGTAACTGGTAGTGGCTTAACAACCCTTGCGGCTGGTGTGTCAGTGATATCTGGTGCCGCTGTTGCGGGTACTGATGATTTTGCCACACGATTCAAAGCGACAGGTATCAGTGTATCAAGTCAAGGTAATGCACAATTTGTCTTAGCGGGTATGGATTCACTTATTGCAGTGGTTGATAAAAAACGTGCGGAGCTAGGTGCGGTGCAGAACCGTTTTCAGTCAACTATTCGTAACCAATCTAATATATCTGAAAACTTATCAGCTGCAAAATCTCGTGTAAAAGATGCTGATTTTGCTGCGGAGACGGCTGCGTTAACACGTAACCAAATCTTGCAACAAGCAAGTACCTCTGTTTTAAGTCAAGCAAACCAAAGACCACAAATGGCCTTATCATTATTAGGCTAGTTAAAGGTAAGCGACTATAGAATCAACCTGGGAGGTAATATACTCTTTCCAGGTTTTCAGCATTCTTTTTCATTAGTGGCTTAATATTTGCTAGTTTTTGCGAAGGAGTAGGAGGTATTATGTCTGTAGAACAAGTACCCACAGATCAAGCCTTAGTATCGTTATCAGGTTTGAAAAGTCTAGAGGTTAATGCAGATAATGCATTGGCAGATAAAAAATCAGTCGACAAAAGGGCTCTTGACGAGACATCGAGCCAACCCATTGCAAACCAAGCTGAAAAAATCTTGGAAAAAAAGCAAATGGAAAAAGCCGAATTAGCAGAGCAAGAAAAAGAGTCAGCTGAAAATAAAGAAGAAGTGGAGCAGTCACTAGAAGTAATAAATGAGCTTCTTCCGTTAAAAAACACTAATTTAATATTTGAGTTTGATGATATTGCCGAACCTCCTATAGTTAAAGTAGTTGATAAAAATACAGATGAGATCATTAGGGAAATACCACCTAAAAATCTTAAAAAGATAACTCAAGCTTTGAATGATATGGCCGATAGTATTAATAAGACGGGCGCTTTATTTAATTCAGAAGTTTAATCGCTTTTAACTTAAGCTTTTTATTAATAAGCTGCTTGATATCTTAAGATAAATATTTGGTATTAGAGGTAGCTTTATTATGGCATTAATTACATCAGCAGGCGTTGGCTCAGGACTTGATCTGGAATCTATTATTTCAGCAACGGTTGATGCTGAGAACTTACCCAAATTATCAAAATTTACTAAAAAAGAGCAAGAGCTAAGCGTTAGCTTGTCGAGTGTTGGCGCTATAAAATCTTCGTTGTCTAGCCTTGACAGCATAATGGAAAAACTTGCTGATATAGATAACTTCAATAAACGAACCGCATCGGTAACACAGCCAGCTAGCGGTAATTTAATCTCTGTCTCTACTACGTCAAAATCTACTACTGCTTCATTTGACGTTGAAGTCATGCAGCTAGCACAAGGTAGTCGTGCTGTTATGGATGATAATCTGTTTACAGACCCTACTGATGTTGTTACCGCTTCTGGTGGTAATTTGACTTTTACCGCGGGCGGAAAAAACTTTTCTATTAATTTGGCTGCCGGTGCAACATTAGAAGAGCTTCGTGTTGCGATAAATGATTCAGATGACAACTTTGGTGTTACTGCCAATATTATCAATGATGGTACGTCTTCAAAATTGGTTTTAACTTCTGATGAAACAGGCGCAGGTAACGATCTTGTTATAACGAATGACACGGCTGAATTAGATAATGTCTCAACGTTAGCAAACGATGGTATTTCTCAAGGTGGCTTAAAAATTGCAGCGGAAGATATGGCGGATGATGCCATTATTGAAGTTGACGGAATATCAATTTCTAGTGAAACAAATAAGTTTACCAATGCTATTCAAGATCTCACCATTACTGCGTTAAAAGAAAGTGAGAACAACGAAACCGCTGGTTTAGTTGTTGATGTAGATAAGTCTACAGTTGAAGGTAATATTAATGAATTTATAGAAAAGTTTAATAATGTTATTGATACTATTGATTATCACACTCAGATTGGCGCAGCATTAAATGGTGACAGTGCGATGAGAAGTTTGAAGTCACAGCTAGTGAATACATTGTCTAGCATGGTGACTGGCGCAGGAAACTTTGAAACACTTTATGATGTTGGTATTGGTTTAAGTAAAGAAGGTAACTTAGAAAAAGACTCGTTGGTGAGAAGTTTAAATGATGCGTTAACTGATTCTTATGATGATGTAGGTACTATTTTTACCGCTCCTGATGGTATTGCAACCGTATTTTCTGGTCTGTTAGATAACTATCTAGAAAGCGATGGTGCAATGAAGTTTCGTGAAGATTCGCTTAATGCTGAATTGAAGCAGCTTGAAAATGATAGAAGCAATCATGCTTATCGCATGGAGCAGTTTGAAATTCGTTTAAGAAAGCAATATTCAAGTTTAGATGTATTGATTGCGCAAATGAAAAGCTCTGGTGATTTTTTAAGTGGGCAATTAGCCAGCTTACCTGGCTTTACTAGAGAGAAATAACCACTAATGTATTGATAGGTTTAAAAGTAGAGAGTTAATTATGAATTTAAAATTAAAGCATTATCAAAAAGAAGCAACAAAAACTCAAATGGCCGATGCTGAGCCTTATCAAATAATCCAAATGTTGATGGTTGGCGTTATGGATAGTTTAGCGTTAGCTAAAGGCAGTATAGAACGTGGCGATTATGAACAAAAGAGTCGTTCACTTTCTAAAGCAAGTTCTATTATTGTTGCGCTAAGATCAAGTTTAGATTTTAGTGTCGGTGGTGAAGTGTCTGATAACTTGAATGCACTTTATGAATATATGACGGAGCGTTTGATTGATGCAAGCTTAGCCAAAGACACTGAAGCGGTAGATGAAGTGGCTTCACTGTTTAGAGAAATAAAATCTGCTTGGGACGATATTCCAATGGAAGCTCGTGTAGAAGCTGAACAGCAAAGGGCAGCTACCGCAAATGTTGGTTAACCATCAACAGCTTAGTCAAACTCTTGAAAAAACAAAAATGATGATATCGTCACAAGAGTTTGAACAAGCAAATGAGCAGATCACACAATTACAGCAGTTAATGACTGCACTTTTTACAAGTGCAGACTTTGATAAAACAATATTTTTACATCCAAGTGAAGAAAATTTACCGATGAGAGAGTTATTAATTGAAATTGATAGCTTCTTACAGAATGAAGTTAAAAATTTGACACTTACCTCACAAAATATCGTTAAAGAATTATCCTCGTTGAAAACTGCGACTAAAATGAAAAAAGCTTATGGCGCCTAAGCCATATTCGCTTAAATTCCAATCAAATATTACTCTCATAACAAAAATATTAGTTAAATTCTAGTAATTAACTAATATTATTCATAAGCTTGGCTTAACTATTGCTTTATACTATTGTTCTCAAAACTTATTTTTTATTGCTTTTTTCTTAGCGCAATAAAATTCAGTTAGAGTGTATAACATATAAAAGTCTATAACATATATTAGGTGTACTGTGGATTCATTAGAAAAAAATTTACGTGACGTAGAAGACAAACTTGAAAAACTTCAAGATAAAATTGCTTTAGAAGAGGCTTTTACTGAAAAAGCAAACGTTCGTTACGAACAGAATTTACGTGCGTTTGAAAAGTATTTCCCTGACATTTATCAGCGATTTATCGCATACAATCCAAAACAAGACTTTCAACTAGACGTTAATCCTGATGGTACCGCAAATATTTTAGATTATGACACTCAAGTCCCTATGTACTCGCAGACTCCTGTTGAACAAGTGAATGCACAAGTTAAAGAAACGTTAGCTAACCCAGAGTTAAGCCGCGTTGATCTATCTTCAGTTGAGTTTATCGAAGATACCGCTGACTTTTTACATGTACGAATTATGAATAAAGTAGGAAAGGTTTATAACAAAGCTAAAGATGAACTTGAGGAAAATTTATTGGTTGATAAAGCAATACCAAGCAAAGTCATTTTTGGTATAGGTTTAGGCTATCACTTACAGCCATTATTAGAGGCGACCAAAGCAAGTTATATAACAATTTTTGAGCCTAATGAAGATTACTTTTTTGCTAGTTTGTTTTCGTTTGATTGGGATGCGTATTTAAAACAAGTTGATGATGATGGTTCGTATTTATATATAGGAATTGGTGACTCTGAAGAAGATATGTACCAGACACTGTATCAGCGCGCCAAGAATATTGGTGCTTTTAGTGTTAGTAACTCATTTTTTTATTTACATTATAAGTCTCGATCGGTTGCTAATTTAATCTCTAAAATTAAGAATAACTTTCATCAGTTTTTTATGGGTTGGGGTTTTTTTGATGATGCACTTATGAGTGTCGCTCACTCAATCGGCGTAGCTGAAAAAAACCCTAATATGTTAGATTTATCAGTTAAGCTGCCTAAATCGATTGAGCAGTTTCCGATTTTTATTGTAGCTAATGGGCCATCTCTTGATAAAGATATTGAGTTTATTAAAGCACATCAAGATAAAGTCATTGTTGTTGCTTGTAATTCTGCTAGTACTGCTTTACTAGCTCGTGGAATTTATCCTGACTTCCATGTTGCTCTTGAGCGGACAAAACAAACATATGATTTTTTAGAAACAATTATATCTGAAGAAGATCGTCAGAAAATTAATCTTTTGGTACTTAATGTAATGTACCCTGAGGTGCTTGATCTTTTTGGTTGGAGTGGTGTAGCACTAAAAGGTAGTGAACCTGGTACTATGCTCTTTCAACTAGGGATCTTTCTTCAATCAAAAACCTTAATGCCGACCATTGGTTATTCGAACCCTTTAGTAGGGAATACAGCGTTAAGTTTTTTTGCCCACTTAGGCTTTTTAGATATTTACTTGTTCGGTGTCGATAACGGTTATGTTGATGAAACCCATCATCACTCTAAGGCAAGTTTTTACTATGATGATAAGGGTAACTCAAAGTTAGATTCTATTAAAATGGGCGCAGAATTTGAAGTCGAAGGAAACTTTGGTCAAACAGTTATAACAGAACCATTTCTTTTCACCGGAAAAGAGCAGATGGATAGGCTAATTAACTCTTTTTCAGGTACCAACCTGCAATGTTATAACTGTAGTGATGGTGCAAGAATTGAAGGTGCTATACCAGTAAGGTCCTCTGATATTATTTTAGGAAATGATGCTGCCACAAAAGAACAAGTCATTAATTTTGTAAAAGAAAATTCCTTTAAAAAACCGAATTTAGAGGCCTCACTTGCAGACTTATTATCATTCGATGTTTTTGAGCAAATTTGTAATACCATGATTGAAATTCTCGAACAGCCAATTAACGATCGTGAGGATGCATTGAAAAATATCATTGACCACTTAAGGTATTTAATGTCATTTAGAACAGGGGAAGAGTACCTTCATCTTTATTTGATACTTGAGGGTGAGGCACTTTATATCAATAGTGTGTTAATAAGTTTGTTATTTAACTTTGGTGATGACAAAAACATTATTCCGTACTTTAAGGAAGCTTTAGAACATTGGATTTCTTTCTTAAAAGTTGCCCCAGAACAGTATCGAGAGCGTTGGAATACTTTAAGCGACCATAATTTTATTTTTGAAAAGTAGGTAGAAAATTATTTCTATATCCATTTTAAGTTAGTTTGGTATTTTAGTTTTGAACTGTAGTGTTAACATTAATATAAAATTCTGCTTTGATTTTATGAGAGTAAACACGAAAAGTAATAGAGTAGAGTGTTTAACAAAAAAGTGAGTAAAAATTTGAGAATTAATACACAAAGGTTTTATTTAAGAGAGCTCACTGAGAAAGATGTAGGGCCAAGATATTTATCTTGGTTACAAGATAATATTACATCGAAATTTATCACTTACCGACAAGATAATATAAATGATTTAAAAGCCTATGTAAGAGCTCATTTACTCGCTTCTGAAGTACTTTTTTTAGGTGTTTTTTGTAAAGAAACTGATGAGCATATTGGCAACCTGAAATTTGATAATATAAATAATGGGCAGGCTGTTATGGGCATTTTAATTGGAGAACCAGATTGGCGCGGTAGAGGTGTTGCAAAAGAAATATTACCAGCCTCTATGGATTACTTGCATAATAAGAGAAAAGTTGACTTAGTTTATTTAGGTGTAGGTAAAAAAAATATTCCTGCTATTTTAGCTTATGAAGAGGTGGGTTTTATTAGTTGTAATAGCCCACCATTCCCTATAGGTGAAAATGGTATTGCAATGATTTATCAGTTTGAATAATTACGATATGAATGGGAAGTACTCATAGAAGCGCCAGAAAAAGTAGGGCTTTTAATGGTATGGGATTTGCTAGATTAATCAAATAACTTGTTTAAAAACATAGCTAAAGTGGAGCAAACCTTGGCAAAGTATGATAATAAATTTTACGCTGACCGTGCAAAACGTTTTATTCCCGGTGGAGCGCATACGTACAGTAAAGGTGATGATCAATTTCCAGCCAATGCCCCTAGTGTCATTACTCGCGGTAAAGGTTGTCAACTATGGGATGCAGAAGATAATCAGTTTACCGATTTTGCGCTTTCATTAGGAACCGTAGTGTTAGGGCATGCCTATGAGCCTGTATTAGATGCTGTGCGCGAAGAGTTGGTTAAAGGGGTAAACTTTGTAAGACCTTCGATAATTGAGGGTGAATTAGCTGAGTTAATTTGCGATATTGTACCTTGTGCTGAAATGGTTAAATTAGCGAAGCACGGCTCTGATGTCACCACAGCATCGATTAAACTTGCTCGTGCCTATACAGGAAAAGAGCGTGTAATTCGTTGTTCAGCAGACGCTTTTAATGCTGTTCACGATTGGTTTATTGGTTCAACCGTTGTTGATAGAGGTGTACCAAAGGCTGTCAAAGATCTGACGTTACAATTTGAATATAACAATATTGATTCTCTTTCTGCATTATTTATGCAATATCCTAATGAAATAGCGTGCGTTATTTTTGAACCTATTTCTTTCATTGAACCAGAGCCAGGTTTTCTGCAGGCAGTAAAAGAATTATGTGAAATTAATGGTGCGATATTAATTTTTGATGAAGTGGTTTCTGGTTTTCGTTTTTCATTAGGTGGTGGTCAAGAGTATTGTGGCGTTACTCCACATCTAGCTGCTTTTGGTAAGGCAATGGCAAATGGTTTCTCGGTCAGTGCGTTAGCTGGACGACGTGACATTATGGAGCTAGGTGGCATAGATGGAGAACAGGAGCGAGTATTTTTGCTCTCAACGACTCATGGTGGTGAAACACACTCTATCGCTGCTGCGATCAAAACTATCAATACGATAAAAGAGTATAATATTATTGACCATATCTGGAAAACAGGTGGTCTTATTAAACAAGGATTAAGTAAGGCGGCTGAAGATGCTGGTATCAGTGATTTGATTGAGGTCGGTGGCTATGATTGTAAACCTGCTTTTGCGATGTTAGGAAGTGATGGTAAGTCTTGCATGACTACGAGAACATTATTTTTACAAGAAACAATAAAGCGTGGCGTGTTAATGCCATATATAGTGCCTAGTTTCTCTCATAGCCCGCAAATAATAACTAACGCCATGGAAAAAATAACAGAGGCGTTTGCAGTAATAAATAAAGCAAGGCAAGAAGGAAATATTGCAGGCTATGTTGAAGGTGATGTAGTTAAACCAGTGTTTAGAAAGTTTAACTAATCGTCTTAATTAGCTTTCAATAGCTGCTTTTTAATAGTCAGTTTCCAATCATTATTGGATAATAAAAAACGGTATGAATGTGCTTTAGTTGATATTAAGCACATTCAATACAACGCTTAATTAAAACGTTTTATCTAAATAGCCTATCTAGGTAGCTTTGTTACCAAGAGCTAGTTATTTTAAATGACTTTAAATTTAACTTTTGAAAGTTAAATGCTTATTTTGTATTTTAACATTCAATAAACTAGTTTAAGTTAAATAACATTGCTCTTAGCGGTGCAGACCAATCCTCATTTAAATTATTATATTGCTCTTTGATGAGTAGCTTTGATGTTTTGCCTGAAGGCGTAAGTGGCAATGACTGTTCAAAGTAATATTTTAATGGCCGTTGAAAAGGAGCTAAGGTTTTATTGGCAATACGTCTTAATTCCTTTTCAAGGGTTTTAAGCTCTTGATTCTGCTCTTCATCATAAGGTAAATATGGTACACATATCGCTAATATGACTTCACCAAGAAACTTATCATCAACGCCAATAACAGAGATCTCTTTAATGGCTTTATGTTTAGCAATAGCCGTTTCGATATCTTTGGGGTAAATATTGATGCCGCCAGAAATAATGATATCTTTTTTTCTGCCGACATATGTTAAAAAGCCATCTTGTGCACTTTTTCCTAAATCACCCGTTAAAAAATACCCGTCTTTAAACGATGAATCTGTTAGTTGTGTTTGCTGGTAGTACCCATTAAAAATTAAGGGAGATTTTACGGCAATTTCTCCAATGGTATTAATAGGAAGCTCACCTTTATTCTCATCGAGAATCTTAATATCAACATTAGGGCAGGGGCTACCAACACTCGTATACTTTTCTTTTGCATCTTTCGGGTATAGGTTGGTTGCCGTCGCAACTTCAGTCGCACCATACATTTCATGAAAGTCACAGCCTACGGCGTTGAATAGTTGCTCTTTAAAATGGTTATCAATAGGCGCGGAAGAGGTGACTATAGTTTTTAACGATTGTAATTGTTTCGCATTCACTAGTAGCTCATCTTTTAACGCGTATAAATGTGATGAAACACTAATTACTTTGCTCACTTTATGGTTTTCAACAGCTAAAAGCCAACGTTGGGGGGTAAAGTGTTTTAGATGAACTAACGTGCAACCTTTTAGTAATGGTACAAAAAAAAGTCGCTGCCCTAAAGAGTGAAAGAAAGGTGAGGCACATAAAACGGTGTCATTGTCATCAATATCATATAGCTGCCAACTTTGTTGTGCTCTAGCTAACTTAGATTGTTGTGATAACGCTATGGGTTTAGGTTTTCCTGTTGAGCCTGATGACAGTGTAATAATAAAATCACTTGGAACTGGTATATGCTGGCTTTGCTCCTTTTGAGTGACCGATTCATTATGAGGTTGTATTTTTTCAGTTTTAGCTTTTAATTCTTCAATACTAAGAAAAAGAATGTGATCGCTATTTGACAATGACATACATTGTTGTACTTTAGCCGAGAACTCTTTTTCATAGATGACAATATTAACATTGGTTGCTTGCCAACCATTAACTAATTGTTCCTTTGTTAATTGAGGATTTGTGGGAATACAAACCGCGTCTATTTTAGCTATTGCTAATGATAATGCTGCAGTATTAAGTGCTTCTTCTGTTAAAAAAGCAACTCTTGGTTCAGCTATTAAAGTGCTTAATGTCATAGCCCACTCAAGGCAGAGAGATTCTAGCGCTTGATAAGTATGCTGCTTATTGTCTGAAATTATGGCTGTTTTATTGTGATACGTTTGCGCAGTTTTTTGAAACGTATGAAAAAGAACAGTCATAGATAGTTTCCTGTTGGGTAATAATTATTAGGGTTTGTTTTACGGGGTTAAGCTATCAATGAAAGTTAGACTTTTATGATAGCTATCTCATTAAGATTGATAAGGTATTACACTGTTACTTAATACTAAGTCTCTACTTTACTCGCTACTTTTTCTGCTAAAGTGCGGACAACACGCATTTGTTCGTCAGCTAATTCCATGGGTGAAAGCTTGATACTGTATTCGCTTTCTAACGTCATTATCATACTTAAGGTTGCAAATGAGTCGAGTAGCTGTTCATTAACGAAGTTACTGCTGCCATTAACAGAGATGTTATCTTCTGTGGTGTTATCTTCAATATATTCAATGATAAATTGTTCAACTTGCTCTATTACTGCTGTCATTGTATTACATCCCATGATAAACGATCGCCTAGTGTTAAGTCTTGACTTGCTTCTCTACCTAAAACTATCGCTTTATATTTAGTTGATAAGCCAAAGCCAGGTCGAACCGATTTTATATTGTTCTCAGTAAACTTTTCGCCTTTTTTAATATCTGCGCTAACGTAAAGTGAACGACGACCATTTTTATTAAGGCTTGCAGCGGGTGTTAAATCATAATCGACTTTACCAATTGCTTTTTCAGCACGCCTTATTTCGACAATCATTTGTTGAAACTCTTCAATTGTTAATGAAAAGAAACTATCTACCGTTTCAACTTCATCGGCCAATTTAATATGCTTTTCGATAACTTTTGCACCAAGCGCTACTGCGGCAATTGATACACCAATACCCATAGTGTGATCTGATAGCCCAGCATGACAATTAAAAGTTTCTTCAAGGTTTGCTACTGTTTTGAGGTTTACTTCTTCGGGTGGGGTAGGGTATGCCGTGGTACATTTTAATAAAATGATGTCATTGCAACCATGCGCTTTTAAATGGCTTACCGCGGTAAAAACATCACCAATATTTGCCAAACCTGTGGAAACAATGACGGGCTTTCCTGTTTTGGCTACTTTTTCAAGTAAGGCTAAATCAACTATTTCAGGAGAAGCTATTTTATAAGCTTTAACTGGATATTGCTCTAACTCATCAACTGAGGTTTCATCAAAGACGGAGCCAAATAGCTCTATTCCTAATTCTTGAGCATGTTTAAAAAGCTCAGGTAACCACTCCCAAGGAGTATGTGCGTATTCATATAAGTTATAAAGATTTTTATAAGCGGCCCAGGCGTTGTCTTTAGCGATAGCAAAGTCAGCTTTATCGCTGTTAAGCGTTATAGTGTTGGGACGATAAACTTGAATTTTTATCGCATCAGCGCCTGCTTTATGTGCTGCATGAATCATTTCTATTGCTTTAGATATTTTGCCACCGTGATTACCAGACAATTCTGCAATTACATAGGTGGGCTTACCTTTACCAATGGCGATTGAGCCAATGTTTATATCGTTCATCATATTACTCTGTCTTTTCAAAAGTAGTTAAATCTATCCAACGTCTTTCTTTATTAGCAACATTGGCTGCTTGAAAAAGTGCTAGACCTTCGTGGGCATGCGACCAGCCATAAACATAAGGAGAGTTATATTCACCTTGTGCTTTAAATTGCTCAAGGGCGTCAGCCATGTCGGTATATAAGTTAGCAAACGCTTCAATGAAACCAGAAGGATGGCCTGGTTTAAATCGGTCTCTGATTTCATTTTGATACTGACAGTTGCCTCTGTCATAAGTGACTCGACTTGAATCTTTGTTATAAATATGTAAGCGTTCAGGCTCCTCTTGGTACCATTCTGCGCTGCCTTGATCACCAAATATCCTAAGTTTTAAGCCGTTTCTATGCCCAAGAGCTGTTTTACTAACCCACATTGAAGCACGAAAATCTTGTTCGTAGTTTACCCACATGTAGGCATCGTCAACAATATCATTAAAGATAGAAAAATGATGAAAATCTGCATTGATACTTTGTGGTTTTAAGTCGGTAATAAAGCCAGTTAAATGGTGTACATGAACCGCTAAATCAAGGAGAAGTGTTGGGATATCACCATCTTGAAGTCGCCATGCTTGTGGACACATTTTATCTTCAGCTTGAATAAAACCATCTGAAGGCATTTCAATTTGAATTTGCTTTAATTTACCTAGCGTACCCGATTCAATATGGCGTCGTAAATCTCGAACCATAGGGTAACCACTGTAATTAAACGTGACAGCCAGAAAACCTTTACTGTTATCTAATGCTTGTTTGATTTTCTTTGATTGTTCGATATTAGCAGCCATCGCTTTTTCACAAATTACAGCAATATCGTTTTCTAGTAGCTGGCAAACTACCTCTTGGTGATGTGGTGTTGGCGTTAGCACAACAACAGCATCTAAGTGAGCTTTCTCTTGTTTAATATATTGTTGCCAATCGTGATAAACTTTTTCTTCAGGCAAATGCCACGCTTGACCTGTGGCCATACTGATTTCTTTATCTCGGCTAAAACAGCCTGAAACTACTTGCCACCTTTCATCTAATTGACACGCAACCCAATGCGCGTGCCCGACAGCTGATTTAACAGAGCCGCCTATAAAACCTAACTTTAATGGTTTCTTGTTTTGTGATGCTGTGATCATAAAAATCTCTTTAACTAAGGTTTAACTAAGGTTTAACTAAGATTTAACTAAGGTTTAAGTAGCGACGCATTTATTTTATATGTAAATAGACAATTATTAACAAGTAATGTCGTTCGTTTCACTACTAGGACAAAAAGTCACATAGTGAAAATCATCGCGCTCTGCACCATTAAACAGGGTGTTTACCGTTTTATTGTATGCATGGTCTGTACCAACATCAGAGAAGCCTAGGTATTTATTCAGCAAGCGAACAAATTTATTTTCTTTATGAATAACGGCAAGCCAAGGCGTTGTCGGGTATAACTTCTTACAATGCTCAAGTTGCCAATTAAGCGCTAATAATGCTTCTTGAAAACCTATATCTCGCTCACAAACAAACCAGCCACCAATTAAGAAAGTATTATCTTCAATGTTTTTAATTTCATGCCATATATACAGAACAGGTTTACCATGGTGTGAAAGTAAATATGAATCGCGTTGAGTATTAAACCACCAAGCGTAATGAGATAAGTAAGGAATTTGAGCGGACTTAATCATATTCTGGCAGTTACTTGGCAAGTTTCTACTTTGTAGATAATGATTAATATCGCCATCATTAACTTCACGCAATGTGTAATTATTTGAATCGATTAGATATTTTTGGTTTCTTGTTATATGGTTTTTGGACGTTATCTTTGCCTTTGCTTGGGTAACTGGAGTAGGTAACGCTAATAGCGTTTCTACCACTCTTGTTGTACCCAGTGCATCAATGGGATGTTCAGCGTTAAGTATTAATGACTTTAAACGGGGATAATAAGTACAAGCAGATTTAACGAAAAAGACTAAATTATCTGCTGTAATTTCATTGAATGAATCTAAATGAAAATAATGACCTAATTGAGCAAGTTGCTTCTTCTCTGAGTGTTGGTTTTCGGCAATAGCGAATGTTAATGCGGGAATCTTTAATGCGAGTAGTTGGTAGGTTATACCACCCGCGGCGCCAATATATAAATGGCAATTTTCTAAATAAGGATATAAATCAGTTTTACCTATTAGAAGCTCAACGTTATTATTTTTATTATAATGCTCAATAAACGGCTGACTATTCTGGGCTAAAGGTCCTAAAACAACTAACACCTTAAAAGACAGCCCCAAAGTATATTGTTGAGCTAGTAAGTAATCTATCAATTGTTGGCATTGCAATAAATCTCCTGCGCCACCTAAGCCAAACATTATCGTAAATTCACTTATTACCGCTATGTTTGAAGGTTTTTTAACTGAGCGGTACTTTTCATCGAGTAAGACATATGAAGAACCAAGTAATTTGATACAGTGCGTAGGAGTAAGAGTGTCGTAGGCTGATTGAGTTTGATCGCCTCGCCATTTCATATCGACTAAAAAGTCACAATAATGTTCACGCAATAAGTCATCAATCACTAATAATGGAATATTATTATTCTTCTTAGAATAAACCGTTTGTTCCCATAGTTTTCCTAAGCGGTAATCATCGATAATAATATAGCCTGTTTGATATTGTTCAGTTAAAGCGATGAACTTTTCTGCATCTTCGATTTCATTAAGTGAATTTTGTTGTGCTTGATAGAGAACCCGTGTTTCAACGTCTCGTAAAAAGGGTTCTATTGCCTCTTCAATATAATCAAGTACGAACACGACATTTATTAGGTGTTTTTTAAGTTCTTTCGCAAGTTGCAGGCAACGAACAAGGTGGCCAATACCAGTATTTTTACCTGCATTAGTTCTTATGAACGTAGTGGTATTTGAAGTCATTCTTGTGAAGTTTTGCTTAAAGTGATTTTGTTTAAGGCAATATACATCGCTTCGGCTAAAACCCAGTCATCGATATTATCAATATCATGAACTTCATATTTGGGTAAAATATATGGTATTGCTGCATCAGAAAACATGCATTGCTCAGACAGAAAACCTTGTGCAGTACCCCAATAAAATTGGCCAGCATCAAAATAAGCAGGCGTGAGATCTTGAGTTCTAAGACCAAAAGATTCCGGTTCAAACATTTCAATTTTTTGTGTCTCAGAAATGCTAAATGCCTGTTGAATGGGGACCGGATATTCACAGACGCCAAAGCAATATATTTTCTCTGCTTGGGAGGTAAGTATGTTTAATGCATTTTTCAAAGTGTCTGCTTTAATGAATGGTGATGTACCATAGAGCGTGCAAACATAGCTTGCTGGTTTACCTGATTCAGCTAACCAGTTTATCGCATGATTGATAACAGCTAATGTGCCACAGTGATCGTCAGATAGTTCATCAGGCCTGATGAATGGCGTAGATGCACCAAAATTTCTTGCAACCTCCGCAATTTCTTGATCATCAGTTGAAACAATAACTTGATCAAAGCATCCAGAAGCTATTGCAGCTTCAATGGCGTAGGCAATAATAGGTTTACCACAAAAGTGTTTAATATTTTTTCTTGGTATTCTTTTGCTACCGCCACGCGCGGGAATGATACATACGTTAATATGACACCTACTTTTGTTATTAACTTGTATGAAACAAGTTTATCTCTTGATTACTTGAGTATATTGATAATTAAGCATAATTTCATCCTGTATTTGCAGGTAATAGCGCTGATTATTGACGATTTATCTCTCGTCTTTGTCTAATTGAATTAGCTAATTCAGCTAACACATCATAACTTTGCTCAAGGTTTATACAGGCATCGGTGGTGCTTTGTCCGTAAGTTAGATGATCAACATCAGCTAAGCTTTGTCTTCCTTCGACTAAGAAGCTTTCTATCATTACGCCAAATACTGTTTTTTCACCTTGTTTAATACTATTAGCAATGTCATGGGCTACAACGCGTTGTTTTAAATGATCCTTTTCGCTATTACCATGGCTACAATCAATCATCAACCTTGGTAAGTGTTGAGATTCTTTAAGTCGCTCAGATGTATGATTGATATTATGTTGCGAATAATTTGGTTGATTGCCACCACGTAATATTAAGTGACTATTTTGGTTCCCTATGGTACTTAAAACTGACAACTGTCCTTGGTTATTTGGCAAGCACACCGTGTGACTCTCTTTTGCGGAAGTGATTGCATCAATGGCTATTTGGGTATTTCCATCGGTATTGTTTTTAAAGCCAACAGGAAAAGACAAAGCCGAGGCTAATTCTCTATGTGATTGGCTTTGTGAAGTTCGGGCACCGATAGCGCCCCAACAGATCAAATCACTGATGTAAGAAGCAACATTAATGTTAAGAAACTCTGTCGCGGTTGCTAGGCCTAACTTATTTATTGTTAATAATAATGCTCTTGCTTTATGCAAGCCTTTATTGACATCAAAGCTTTCATCGAGATCAGGATCGTTAATTAAGCCTTTCCAGCCAAGGGTTGTTCGTGGCTTTTCTAAAAATACTCGCATAACAATAAGTAATTCTTGAGAAAATTCGTCACTCATCAATTTTAATTTTTTAGCGTAATCTAATGCTGCAGTAGGGTCGTGAATAGAGCAGGGGCCAATGATTACTAATAACCTATCATCATAGCTATTCATGATAGATTGAATTGCCGTTTTACTTTGTTCAATGAAGGTTTTGATAGTAGGGGAAATCGCAATTTCCTGCTTTAATTGTGCAGGCGTAATAAGTATTGACTCATGTAACTGAGTCGTGTTTTTACTGATATCTTTCGCTGTTATACCGTGTGTTGCTTTGTTAAATTGCTCTTTTGATTGGGGTTGTGGTTTTCTTTTGTGTACCGAATTAGCTGTTGTATCACTGCTGTGTTCATTTAACCGTGTTAAAAAATGGTTAAGCATGAGATTACCCTTATACAAAGGTCATATTACCTTTGTATCGGTCAGGGGAAGAATAAGTTTAATATCATGCTTTGTGACATAGTCACTACCGTTAATCAAAGCGCCTCGTTAATTTTAAATCGAGTGTTTCAGGATACTCTTCAATAGCCCATTCGTTTTTTTGCCAATCAAAAGGACAACGTTCATCAACAGAAAGTAAGTCTTTATCATCAATGCCTTCAGAGTTAACTAACGGCAAACCAAGTTGAGAAACCATTAATTCATTTAATAAATGCTCTTGTTGCCAGTGAATTCCTGTTATTTGACGGTTTGGACTTTCCCAGCCCGTAGAGTCTGGCGAACCGTGGCCATCTCGGCCTTCACTCTGTTCAAACATGATTTTTTGCCATTGTGTATTACGAATAAATTTTCGATAGGCACGTACTGTTTCCGTTTTACCACTGCTTCGCGCAAGTCTTCCCCAATTGGCGCAATACTCTATGTTATCTAATACTACTATTGCTTGTGTCGCCTTTTCAGTAATTGCTTCAATCACTTCTTTTCTAGATATACCGTCATTTACCACAATAGACCATGGGTTGAATTCAAAAATACCATCACTTATTTGACTGTAATCCTGAGCTTTTAATATGGTTAGATCATTGTTTGAATAAGCACTTATGGCTTGGGTTAAATTGTCTGTTATTGCAACGGTAAATCCGGCTTTTTCTGCAAGCAAACATAAGTCACTTATAAAGCTGTCATCACTTTCTATAGTTAATACCTGACATTTTTTTTGTAGAAAATAGATGGTTGAATTACCGCCACCCCATTCCAATACAGATAATTTTTTATTAATTAATGTTGGGTACCATTTAAACAGATTGTTTAAAAACTGAATTGAGGCATCTGCGATCCATGGAGTTATTCTTAGAAACATAATAATACCTTTAGTTATAAAATGGTTTAGTTACATGATTGAAGCGGCTTTTGTCTATACAGTACAAAGTTAGCTCAAAGCCATAATGACCATGTTGTCTTAAAAACAGCTGATAATCTGGATTTATTGTTTTAATTAATTGCGGAATTTGCCAAATGTGACCAGGCTGATGATAACAAGATACTGCAATATTAGGACGCTGTTGTTTTATAAGCTCTGCAGCGCCTGAAATAACATCTAGATCAGCTCCTTCAACGTCTATTTTTATTAAATTGACCATAGAATTTGCGTGTGTGTCGTCTAGCTTAACTATAAATATCTCTGTTTCGCCTTCATCACTGATATGAGATGCCGCACCATCGCCTGATGAGAACCTCAATACCTCATTTGTGTTACCTACCCCCATTGGAAAGCAGTTGATATTAGCTTGAGGGTATGCGTTTTTGATGCTACTCGCCGCACTGGTTAGCGCTTGGTAATTTTCAAGTTCAAACGCTTTATATGACTGTATTCTCTCTTTGAATGCGGTAAAAAATTGATTGATGGTATCACCATCAAAAGCACCACAATCAAGAATATGCAGTTTATCTAGGCCTGTACATAAATCTATATCAGGTGGAAAATATTCCTCGCAATAATCGGGTTTAATATAATCTTTTACAGCAAACGATTGCCTAAATTTGGCTATATTAGTGAGCAATGTTTTACTTCTTTCATCGTTAAAATAACTTAATACCGTTTCAAAGCCTTGCTGATTGGTAAAGTTTTCGTCGTTAGGGTTACGCCATAATATACCGTCGTGACTGATAATAGAGAGTGTTTTAGGAAATGCCTCCATGGTTTGATAAGGAGAAACTAAATTTATGAAGCCCATCTCGGTTAATTGTTCAAATAAAGCGTCATCAACTCCAGTTTTTACAGGGGGAAGTAATACCGAAATATAAATTTTTGCGTTTGCTTTATCTTCAGCGCTAATTTCATCAGGTCGATACAGGTACTTACCTAACACTCTATCTCGAGGGGCATAAGCATCAATGAATTCATAGTCTATATTTTGTTGTTCAAATAATTGGGCAAGAGCTAGGCCTAAATAAGAGGCTCCGTAAATGAATGTTTTATTATGCTCTGTGGGATTACTCATTTGAGTCGAGTCCTCTTGTTAAGGCCAATTAGTTGGCGATAAAATATTTTCATCAGATAAGGCGTATTGTTCAGCATGTTCAATAGTAATATCTTTATCATTAGCGCTAAGAAGTTGTTCAAGTTGCTTACAGGTATTTACACCACAAATCATTTTATCTATCTGCGGAATATTTTTAACAAAATTTAGGGTTAACTCAATTAACGATATATCGTTTTTCTTCGCATATGCCTTTAGGTTATTTAATTGTTTAAAGGCAGGTGAAAAAAAGTTGTTCAGTTGAGATTGCTCTGCAAAAAATAAACCTTGAAGAAATACAGAACGAGCATGAATTTCTATATTACGCTGCTTCAAATTATCTAATGTACCGCTATTAAGTAAACGTTGATCAAAAATATTAAAGGGCAATTGAATAATATCGATATCGAAATGTGCTAGTAGATCATCAATTTGTTGTTGATGATAAACAGAGGCGCCAATGCTTTTGATATGACCTGCTGATTTTTGTTCTGCTAACGTTTGGTATATGAGTTCACCCCTGTGTTTAAATAAATCATCGCATTGATGTACGAGTACGCCAGATAATTGAGATGTTTTTAATTGGTCTCTTGAATTTTTAAGAGTTATGCGTAT
Source organism: Colwellia sp. RSH04 (assembly GCF_003545765.1). GTDB lineage: Bacteria > Pseudomonadota > Gammaproteobacteria > Enterobacterales > Alteromonadaceae > Colwellia. The sequence goes on from NZ_QXIO01000005.1 coordinate 66,465, forward strand.
GGTCTCAATATGTTTTTGTTCTATTGTTAAATCATTAACGGCAACCGTCTTTGTGATGATGTTAAATTGATCGCTTAAATGTTCATAGCTGCCTAATATTGACTCAGCATTTCCGTAGCTTGAAGAGGTATCAAGGAGTGATATCCCTGATTTATGAGCTAACTTTAGAATTCGATGAACTTCTTTAGGTTGTGTTTGCCCCTGGGTATTACTAATTCCATAGTTTAAACCAAATTGAACAGTACCTAGTGCTAATTTCATAATAGAGATTTTACCGTGTTAATGACATATGTTTGCTCTTCTAGCGTTAGATCAGGGTAGAGAGGTAAAGATAATGCTTGTTGGTAATAATTCTCGGCTTGAGGGAAGTCTCCTTGGCTAAAGCCTAATTTTTGGTAATAAGGCTGTAAATGCACTGGTATATAATGAATTTGTGCGAAAATTTGTTTTGCACGAAGTGCTTCCACAAGTAATTTATGCTGTTCTTTGTTCGGCGTGGGCAGCTTAATTATATATAAATGATAAGCGCTATAGCAGGATGTACCTTGAGATAATGGTGAAATAGCTAATTCGGTAAATGCATCATTATATAGCGTAGCAAGTTGGTTTCTTTTTTTTACGAAGTGCTCTAACTCAGCTAATTGACTTAACCCAAGTGCAGCTTGTAACTCGGTCATACGATAATTAAAACCTAATTCTATTTGCTGATAGTACCAAGGACCGTGACTTATCTCTGTCATTTGCTCTTGTTCAGCCGTAATACCATGGCTTCTTAATCGTTTCATTTTCTGAGCAATATTAGCGCAATTAGTGGTCGCCATCCCCCCTTCAGCACTGGTGATAATCTTCACCGGATGAAAGCTAAATACAGTAATGTCACTATAACGGCAATTGCCAACAGGAGTATTTTGATATTGTGCACCAATAGCATGTGATGCGTCTTCAATAACCTTAATATTATATTGGCGAGCAAGCTGATAGATTGCATGCATGTCACACGACTGACCTGCTAAATGCACTGGAATAAGTACTTTAGGTAATCTATTTTTAGTGTTGGCTTGTTTTAGTCTTTCTGCCAATGCTGTGACTGACATATTACCGGTGCAAGGATCTATATCGACAAAGTCTACGTTTGCTCCACAGTAGAGCGCACAATTAGCAGAGGCAACAAATGTAATTGGGCTAGTCCAAACAATATCATTATGACCTACATCAAGTGCTAAACAAGCTATGTGTAAAGCCGAAGTGGCACTATTAGTTGCGACACCATGAGTTGCGTTGCAATATTGTGCAATTGCGTTTTCAAATTCAGGTACTTTAGGTCCCTGAGTTAATCTATCTGATTTTAAAACTGCTACAACTGCATCAATATCTTTTTGAGATATATGTTGCTTGCCGTAAGGGATCATAAACACGCCTGTTGATTAAATTGAGCAATTTCATCGATAGTCAAAAAGTCTGGGTTACTTAATGAATCGTATTCATAGCCTTCGGGAACAGGCTTACCAACTTCATTAAGCGCATTGCTGGAAAAATCATTTTCACGACTAAAAAAGCGTATCGCAGGAGAAATTACAAAATGATCGTCAAATTCAAAGGTGTTATAGCACAACTCGCCAGGGCACATGACTTCATGTAACTTTTCTCCGGGTCTGATACCAACAACTTTTTGTGCTAAGTTTGGAGCCATCGCCGTAGCAAGATCGGTAATTTTTATTGAGGGGATTTTCGGAACAAAAATTTCACCACCCGACATGCGATAAAAGTTTTTAAGCACAAAGTCGACACCTTGCTGTAACGAAATCCAAAAACGTGTCATCTCTTCATGAGTAATAGGTAAGTGATCTGAACCTTCTTCGATAAGCTTTTCAAAAAAAGGAACAACCGAACCTCGAGATCCGACAACATTGCCATAGCGTACAACTGCGAAAGAGGTTTTATGCCCGCCAGATATATTATTCGCAGCAATAAATATTTTATCCGACGCTAGTTTGGTCGCCCCGTATAGGTTAATTGGATTTGCTGCTTTGTCTGTAGAGAGGGCGATAACTTTTTCTACATTGTTGTCTAAGGCTGCATCAATGACATTTTCGGCGCCATTAATATTGGTTTTGACACATTCCATCGGGTTGTATTCTGCGGCAGGCACCTGTTTCATCGCGGCTGCATGAATTACATAGTCGACGCCTCGCATGGCGCGAATTAAACGCTCTTTATCTCTGACGTCACCAATAAAATATCGCATGCAATCTTGATTGAAGACTTGCTGCATCTCAAATTGCTTTAACTCGTCCCTTGAATAAATAATTATTTTTTTGGGGTTATGACTTTTTAATAACGTTTCTACGTATTTCTTCCCAAAAGAGCCTGTGCCTCCTGTGATCAAAATACTTTTATTCTCGAACATTGATTTAGTCATTTGCGCCTCATTCTTTGTTATGGAACGATGTAATGTTTATCACAGTTTCTTTTTCTATGTATGGAACAACAAGAAAATGCAGTGTCATCATATCATTTAGTTGTGATTAGCAAATTATGTGCCTAGCTATTTAGATATACAACTATTTATTACTATTTTAGCAAAAAGTTATAAAAAAGCTGTTTTATTTTCAGCCAGTTAGCTTATGTAAGTGTCTTGAAGGTATTAGACAGTGTATTTACCGTGAATCGGTAAGCGGCATAAAATGTCAAAAATATATCGTTCACCTTTCGTGTACTTTTTAGAGGGGAGAATAGACAGAAGTCTTTATAAAAGGTTAGCGATTTTATTGTATAAATCGGTTGCTTGGCTTTGAGATAGGTTACCGGAAGATTTAGCGCGACCTATGGTTGAGGTGACTCTAATAACGTCATTCGCAATATCATTAATTTGTTGCGCGGCTCCAAGTTGGTTTTCTTGTTGAAGTTTTTCCTGAGCTAAACCTGAAATATTAACGACATCATCGGCATATTGACCAAGCGTTGATTGTAAAAAGGGCGGTTTTGTTGAAGAGCCAGCATTGGAGCTTGTGACTCGGTTGATTTCTATACCAGCTGTTAATGGTGGCACTGATGGCATAATAGACTCTTTCTTTGAATGATAATATTTAGCAATATAACGTTTAGCAATATAACTTCTAACAATGTAACGTTAGCGATTACATTTTTTAGTAAAAGCTATACAAGTATAGGATCAGTTAGTACAAAAAACGAGCGTTTTGTTGTCGGGATAGTGTCAAAAAAACGCCATTTAACTAAAAAGTGTCAATAATTTGTTGATTAATATTCTCTTATGGCTAAAATCTGATTAAATAAATGAGTAACTTTTTTTAATTATAAGCATTTTATAGAGCTATTTTATGACAGATACTTTGATACTTCATGGCCATAAACAAATTCTAGTCGTCGATAATGATCATGACCGAGCACAACAAATTGCTACGGTATTTTCGTTTGTTGGTGAACATTTTATTTTGTGTACACAGGAAGAAGTATCAAGCTATTTATCTCAACGTGATCGCATTTTATCTATCGTGCTTTGTGGTGAAATTAAGCCCAGTATTGATAAGCTTGTAAAAGAAAATCCAAGTTTACCTTTTTTACTTCACGATGTTATTGATGCCAATGCATTAAAGCATTATGTCAATGTGATTGGCTGTTTATCTACGCCGTTAAATTACGCGCAATTGACACAAATGATCCACCATTGTCACCAATACCATAATAAATTGCCTCGCCAAGCTGGTAAGTTAACCCGTTCTGCGTTGTTTCGATCGCTCGTTGGAATTAGTGAACCAATGACTCAAGTAAGGTTTTTAATTGAGCAGGTTGCTAAAACTCCAGCTAGTGTTTTAGTGTTAGGGGAGTCTGGTACAGGTAAAGAAGTTGTTGCAAGAAATATTCATGATCTTTCTGAACGTGCTGGCAAAGCTTTCGTACCGGTAAATTGTGGTGCTATTCCAGCTGAATTACTAGAGAGTGAATTATTTGGTCATGAGAAAGGAGCATTTACGGGGGCTATTTCTACTAGAAAAGGACGCTTTGAATTAGCCGAAGGTGGCACACTGTTTTTAGATGAAATTGGTGATATGCCTCAACCGATGCAAGTGAAATTGTTAAGAGTACTACAAGAAAGAACCTTTGAGCGGGTTGGTGGGAGTAAAAGTTTAAAAGCCGATGTACGTATTATCGCAGCAACTCATCAACAACTAGAAGATATGATAAAGACAGGTGATTTTAGAGAAGATCTGTTTTATCGCTTAAATGTTTTCCCAATTGAAACCCCCGCATTACGAGAGCGTAAAGAAGATATCCCGCTATTATTAAAGGAACTGTTAACGCGCTTTGAGCATGAACAAGGGAAAACAGTACGTTTTACTGAGAAAGCTATTGAATCATTAATGGAACATCCTTGGGCAGGTAATGTTAGGGAGCTTTCTAACTTAATTGAACGAATGCTTATTATGTATGGCGAACAAATTGTTGATGTTGCTGAGCTCCCCAAGAAATATCAACATATTGATGTTGAAGCATACGAACCAGAATATCCTGAAGAATTACAAGAACAAGATGCAATTAATGAGCTGTTTTCTAGTTTTGAATATGATGAAGTTGATGCTCAAAATGACTTCATAAACACAGCGATTGAGGAAAACTTACCTAACGCAGGTTTATTACCAGAGGATGGCATTAACCTAAAAGAGCACTTGGCAGATCTTGAAGTGTCTTTAATTAAACAGTCATTAGAAAAGCATGATTGGGTGGTCGCAAGGGCAGCGGAAACGCTTGGAATGCGACGGACAACGTTAGTAGAAAAAATGCGAAAATATGATCTACAAAAACCCACAGAATAGTCGATAGACAAATATTTGACTCATGAAAATTTGTTGATATGTGCTGTAATTAACTGAAATAACACTGTTTTAATAATGGCACACTAAATGCTTTATGGTACTTAATTACTATGTTTAATTGAGTACCATATTATGGCATTAGCAGTACATCCAATCACACAAAACTCTAAAAACAGCAATTTCAATATTGCCAGTTCTTCTTTGGCTAGTGAAGATGTACCTCTAGAGCAGGAAGCTTTTCCCGGTGAATTAGCGGCGCTTCGTGCTCAATACTCCAAAAATATGGTAGAACAACCGTTCATTAATGATTTTCTCTCAGAGCAACATCATGCAAAGCAACATAAATTAGCAGACCGACTTATTGAGGTTATGCCAACAGGGCTTGTTGTGTTAGATGGCAACGGTATTGTTTCTAAGATTAATAAAGTGGCTAGATTACTTTTAGATGAGCCTATTCTTGGTCAAGCGTGGTTTGATGTCATTAAGCGTTCATTTAAACCAAGAGAAGACGATTGGCATGAAGTTTCATTAAAAGATGGCCGTCGAGTAAAGTTGGAAATATCCAGTTTAGGTGATCAACCTGGTCAGTTAATCATGATTACTGACCTTACTGAAACTCGGTTATTACAAGATAAAATAGGTCAAATGCAACGTTTATCCTCTTTAGGGAAGATGGTTTCAACGTTAGCGCATCAAATTAGAACACCACTCTCAGCAGCAATATTATATGGGGCAAACTTAGCCAGTCATCAGTTATCAGATCAAGCTAGAGCAAAGTTCCAAGATAAGCTTAATTCAAGGTTAAAAGATTTAGAGCAGCAAGTGAATGACATGTTACTTTTCTCTAAAAGTGGCACAGAACAAGTTGTTTCTCCTATTGAGTTAAATGAATTACTTAATGATGCTGTTCAGGGAGTAGAGGTTTTAGTCAATAAAGCTGGCGCAGAAGTTAATGTGCAGTTGCCAAATGAGAGTGGTCAAGTTCTTGGAAATAAAAGTGCTTTAACAGGTGCTATTCAAAATTTAATTCATAATGCTTTACAGGTTATTGATGATAACGCAAAGGTTTCCATTCAAGTGCATTACAGTGATAAGGATGCATATATCAGTGTAAAAGATAATGGGCCAGGTGTATCTGCAGAGATTAAAGATAAAATTTTTCAACCGTTTTTTACTTCTTCAAGTCAAGGAACGGGCTTAGGGTTAGCCGTTGTTAAATCAGTTATTAATGCCCATCAAGGTGAAGTCAGTTTAATTAGTCAACCAGGAGAGGGAGCGCACTTCATTCTTAAGTTACCCAAATTAGAGTGTGTTAAATCGACGGGAGAGTTATCATGAACGATCGCAAAATATTAGTAGTTGAAGATGATGCAGGTTTAAGAGAAGCCCTTATCGATACGTTATCTTTAGCAGGGTATCAATGTGCAGAGGCTAACTCTGGTGAAGACGCTTTGTTAAAGCTAAAAACGCATTTGATCGATTTAGTTGTCAGTGATGTACAAATGGGCGGTATGACAGGCTTATCTTTATTGAAAAGTATTAAAGCGCAACAGCCTAATTTGCCGGTATTGTTAATGACTGCTTATGGCACAATTGATGATGCTGTTCAGGCTATGCAAGATGGGGCGTGTAATTACATCGCTAAACCTTTTGCTCCTGAGGTCTTATTAAATATGGTAAGCCAGTATTTACCTGTGCAACCAATTAATACCAACACACCTGTCGTTGCTGATAAAAATAGCTTAGAGCTACTAGGCTTAGCTAAAAAAGTTGCCACCACCGAAGCCTCCGTTATGATTTTAGGACCTAGCGGCTCAGGTAAAGAAGTGTTAGCTCAATTCGTTCATAATAATTCAGCGCGTGCAGAACAACCTTTTGTTGCAATAAACTGTGCTGCTATTCCTGAAAATATGCTTGAAGCAACTCTATTTGGTTATGAAAAAGGGGCTTTTACTGGTGCAATACAAGCTTGTCCTGGTAAATTTGAGCAAGCACAAGGCGGAACAATTTTACTTGATGAAATTACAGAGATGGATCTGGGTTTACAAGCAAAAATATTAAGAGTCTTGCAAGAAAGAGAAGTTGAACGTTTAGGCGGAAGAAAAACGATTAGCCTTGATGTGAGAGTGATAGCTACTAGTAATAGAAACTTAAAAGAGGCTGTTGCTGATGGCGTATTTCGAGAAGATTTATATTATCGTTTAAACGTGTTTCCATTAACATGGTTGCCATTATCTGAGCGAGTAGATGATATTATTATACTTGCAGAACATTTAGTTCAACGCCATTGTCAAAAAAGTGGCGAGGTAATTCCTGAGTTTACAGGCCCTGCTCGAAGTAAGTTAAATGCTTATCATTGGCCTGGTAATGTAAGAGAGTTAGATAATGTCGTACAGCGTGCGTTAATTTTACATACTAATAATGAAATTGATGCTAAAGATTTACTGATTGAAAACTTCGAAACAACCATTGTGCAAGAGAGTCAGTGCAATGAAAGTAATGAAGACAAATTGGGAAGTGAACTAAAGCTGCAAGAAAATCAGATTATTTTAGACACACTGCAAGCGTGTCATGGAAGTAGAAAGGAAGTGGCGGAGCGTTTAGGTATTAGTCCGCGTACTTTACGATATAAAATAGCCCGCATGCGAGAAAGTGGTATTGAAATCCCCGCTTAATCGTACAGAAAGAAACCTATAATCTAATCAAAACACTGTAATTAACTAAATGTTTATTATAGTGTTTTTTTATATCTACTCATTGTTATTCATATCTAAACTGCCACTATCTATTTTTGGCATTATGCTTGCAGTTACCCATGTTAATCGTTTTAACGTGAAAAAATTGACACCGCGAGGGTTATCATGGATATCAAAGGCAACTCACTTTATACACAAATGCAGAATATGTCCTTACAAGCTATGGGACATAGTACAACAGCGATCAATGCTGATGCCTCATCAATTGAGAGTGTTAATAAAGCAAACCCATCTACGAGTAATTTTGGCAATATGTTAACCGATGCATTGAAAACAGTGAACGAACTTCAACAAGACTCTGGTGCCAAGAAAACGGCCTTTGAAATGGGCGATCGCAATGTTTCACTAGCAGAAGTTATGATTGCTTCTTCAAAATCAGGTATAGCCCTTGATGCAACGGTTCAAGTAAGAAATAAATTTGTAGAAGCCTACAAAGAAATTATGAGTATGCCGGTATAAATCGGTTTTCACCATGTTGAATGTGCTAAAAACAAATTTAGCGGAGAAGTAAAGTGTCAGATACCAACGCAATGATAAGTTCAGATAACAGTAATGATTTGCTTGCCAATGAAGGCGATGGCGCTGTAGAAGAGCAAAAGTCAGGCTTTTCAGCTACTTTAGGCAATGTTGATGTTTTAAGACAAATTACTTTAGTAGTTGCTTTAAGTATTTGTTTAGCAATCGCTATCTTTGTCATTATTTTAGCCAATGAGCCTGAATATCGTGTGCTATCAAAGCTACCAACAGAGCAATTGATAAAAACCATGGATCACCTTGATGCGAATAATGTTGAATATACTCAAGAAAACAACACTATTTCTGTACCTGCTGATGAATATAAAAACATTAAATTACTGCTTGCTCGAGAAGGCTTATCTAACGAGCCTGTAGAAAATGATGAAATTTTAATGAAAGACATGGGCTTTGGTGTAAGTCAACGTTTAGAAAGAGAACGATTAAAATATGGTAGAGAGCAGCAGTTAGGCAAAACGATAGAGCAATTACAAAGCATTGCTAAAGCAAAAGTGCTATTAGCAATTCCACGTGAAAATATCTTTGCTCGCAGAGAGAAAAACCCTTCAGCGACTGTTGTACTGACAATGCAGCGAGGAAGAATTTTATCTGAAGAAGAAGTTGATTCTGTTGTTGATATCGTCGCTTCAGCGGTACAAGGATTAAGTCCAAACAGAGTGACGGTTACCGATCAAAATGGCCGATTACTCAATTCAGGCTCACAAGACTCAATTTCATCGCGTTCACGTAAAGAATTTGAAATTGAACAAAAAAGAGAACAAGAATATTTAGATAAGATAGACAGTATTTTAATTCCTGTTGTTGGTTTAGGCAATTATACTGCTCAAGTTGATGTAACGATGGACTTCACTAATGTGGAAGAAACACAACGTCGCTATAATTCAGATTTACCAGCACTACGCAGTGAAATGAAAGTTGAAAATAGTACTATTGGTGGTGACATTGGTGGTATTGCGGGTGCCTTAACTAATCAACCTCCTTTAGAGTCTGCTATTCCTGAAAATGCGGCGGGCGGTCAGAAAAAGGCCATGCCAAGTCGTAAACATAGCGAATCAACTAAAAATTATGAGTTAGATGAAGCAATCAGTCATACTAAACAGCAAGCAGGTATTATAAGAAGAGTGAGTGTTTCTGTCGCTTTAGATTATGTCAGTGAAGCTAGCACTGCGCCCTCAGGTGATGTAGAAGGCGAGGCTCCAACCGCAGCAGCGATTGCTTCCCGTTCAGTTGCAGAGATAGCAAGCATTCGTCGGTTATTACAAGGCAGTATTGGTTTTGATTTGCAACGTGGTGATATATTAGAAGTGGTTACCATTCCATTTAATAAACCGGATGTAGGCAATCAAGTTGAATTACCTATGTGGCAACAACCATGGTTCTTAAAATACTTTAAATTGGCACTAGGCGCTTTAGTTATTATTGTGTTGATTGTAGCGATTGTTCGCCCAATGCTTAAACGCTTAATTTACCCAGATCAAACACCAGCGGATTATGGTGACAAGTCTTTAGACAGTCATATTGATTTAGGTGATGAGACCATGGATATGTTAACGTCTGATTTTGATGCTGGTGCAGTCGGTTTTGCTCCAGATGGCAGTTTACAGTTACCTGATCTTCATCGAGATGAAGATGTACTTAAAGCGGTTCGAGCACTTGTTGCGAACGAGCCAGAGTTATCATCGCAAGTAGTGAAAAGTTGGTTGAACGAAGATGAGTGATGAATCCCAAGAAATCGGTGAATTAGCCGCTGCACCAACAGGTTTTGATGTTGAAAAGCTTGAAGGGGCAGAAAAAGCAGCCATTTTATTATTGAGTTTGTCTGAAGAAGATGCAGCCCAAATACTGAAGCACTTAGAGCCGAAGCAGGTTCAGCAAGTAGGTACTGTGATGGCTGCGATGGAAGATTTTACCCAAGAAAAAATTACGGCTGTTCATAAGTTATTTATTAACGAAATTCAAAACTTCTCAACTATTGGCTTCCAAAGTGAAGAGTTTGTTCGTAAAGCATTAACGGCAGCATTAGGTGAAGATAAAGCGGGTAACTTAATTGACCAAATTGTTATGGGTGGCGGTGCTAAAGGCTTAGATTCACTAAAATGGATGGATTCTAAACAAGTAGCAAATATTATACGTAACGAGCATCCACAAATTCAAACGATAGTTTTGTCGTACTTAGAGCCTGAGCAATCAGCTGAAATTGTCGGACAATTTACTGAAAAAGTACGCTTAGATTTAATGATGCGAATAGCGAACTTAGAAGAAGTTCAACCTGCGGCTCTTCAAGAGTTAAATGAAATTATGGAGAAACAGTTTGCTGGTCAAGCAGGTGCGCAAGCTGCGAAGATGGGTGGATTGAAAGCTGCTGCAGATATTATGAACTACTTAGATACTAACGTTGAAGGTATGTTAATGGACTCAATTCGTGAGAATGACGAAGAGATGAGCCAACAAATTCAAGACTTGATGTTTGTCTTTGAAAACCTTGCTGATGTTGATGACCGAGGTATGCAAGCTATTTTACGAGAAGTACAGCAAGAAGCATTAATGAAAGCAATTAAAGGTACTGACGAAGCGCTGAAAGAGAAAATACTAAGTAACATGTCTAAACGTGCCGCTGAGATGTTGGCTGATGATCTAGAAGCCATGGGGCCAGTTCGTATCAGTGAAGTTGAAGCTGCACAAAAAGAGATCCTTTCTGTGGCTCGTCGTTTATCTGATGCTGGGGAAATTATGCTTGGCGGTGGCGGCGGTGGTGATGAGTTCTTATAAGAGCTTGTACCAAACGATAAATTAAAACTGAAACTGTGCTTAAAGGTAACAAAAGATGAGTGAATATGGCGGGCCTCCTGTTAAGATTATTAAAGCAAAACAGCAAGAAGATCTTGATGTGTGGAGTTTACCGGATGTTCAAGAAAAAAGTGCGCCTAAAGATGACAATAAAACCAATGCGTTTGGTAAGAAGAAGGGCTGGCGCTATGAGCCTCCCGAAGAAGAAGCACCAGAGCCTGAGCCTTTAACTGCACAAGAAATTGAAGAAATTCGTCAAGCTGCACATGATGAAGGCTTTAACCAAGGTAAGGAAGAAGGTTACAGTCAAGGATATGATGAAGGAAAACTGCAAGGGATAGAAGCAGGTAAAATTCAAGGGATAGAAGAAGGTAATGCACTTGGATTAGAACAAGGGAAAGAAGTTATTAATGAGCAGTCTAAGGTTTGGCAGCAATTAATTTCACAGCTGCATTCACCATTAAGCACCGTTGAAAAAAATGTAGAAGAGCAATTGTTAGCGCTTGTTGTTCAGCTAACCGAAGCGGTTGTTCTTCAAGAAGCAAAAACTAACCCTGATATTCTTACTGCGGCTATTTCTCAAGGGATTAAAAGTTTACCCAGCCAAGAAGCACAGACACAAATTTATTTAAATCCTGATGATATTAAACTTGTTGAAGAAGCGTTTGGTGAAACATATATTACTGAGCAAGGTTGGCGATTATTAGCGGCTCCACAATTTAGCCAAGGTAGTTGTCAAATCGAAAACAGTACTTCTAATATTGATCTTCAGATGAAATCTCGTTTAAAGCAAGTGTTGGAATCGTTCTTGCAGGATGCATTACATCAATAAATAGCGTCATAAACACCACAGTTATACGTTATAAACTCTTTTTCAAAGGTAATAACTGTCATGGTTGATAGTATTCGTCTCACTGAGCGATTAAAACAAAGTGAACAATTTGTTCACCCGTTCAAGCAACCAATAGCAGGACGACTCGTCAGGGTTGTAGGATTAACGCTTGAGGCTGTGGGGGTGAAAGCACCTGTAGGTAGTCAATGCCTTGTAGAAACTTCCCAAGGTGACTTACTTGCAGAAGTTGTTGGGTTTGCTCAAGACATAACTTTTTTAATGCCTGAAGAAAGTTTAAAAGGTGTACTGCCAGGTGCTAGAGTCCTTCCTGTTGGTACTAAGTTGCAATTACCTTTATCTATGTCACTACTGGGTAGGGTGATTGATGGTGTTGGCAAGCCAATTGATGGCCTAGGACCAATAGCACCAAATCACGAATATATTCATAACAGCAAACCAATTAATCCATTATCAAGAAGAGCGATAAAAGAGCCTCTTGATGTAGGCGTGCGTTCAATTAATAGTTTTATTACTGTTGGTCAAGGGCAACGTATGGGCTTGTTTGCTGGTTCTGGTGTTGGTAAAAGTGTACTCTTAGGTATGATGACCCGTGGTACAACGGCTGATGTCGTCGTGGTGGGTTTAGTCGGGGAACGTGGGCGAGAAGTTAAAGAGTTTATTGAAGAGATTCTAGGTGAAGAAGGACGTAAGCGATCTGTTGTGGTAGCCGCACCTGCCGATAACTCCCCTTTAATGCGCTTAAAAGGATGTGAAACGGCTGTCCAAATCAGTGAGTATTTTCGTGATCAAGGTTTAAATGTTTTATTGCTGCTTGATTCGTTAACTCGTTACGCTCAAGCACAGCGTGAAATTGCCTTAGCTGTTGGGGAGCCTCCAGCAACTAAGGGCTATCCACCGTCTGTATTTTCTAAGTTACCTCAACTTGTAGAGCGGGCGGGAAATGGAGGAGAAGGGCAAGGTTCAATTACGGCATTTTATACTGTACTAACCGAAGGCGATGACTTACAAGACCCTATTGCAGATGCTGCCAGAGCCATTTTAGATGGTCATATTGTTTTATCCAGAGAGCTTGCTGATGCAGGTCATTATCCTGCTGTAGACATAGAGGGTTCTATTTCACGGGTTATGCCGATGGTGACCAGTGAAGAGCATCAAGAGTTAGCAAGACAACTCAAACAAATTTACGCTTTATATCAAGAAAATAAGGATTTAATTGCAATTGGTGCATACACCAAGGGGAATGATCCAAGAATTGATCAGTCAATCAATGTTGTACCGGTAATTAATTTCTTTTTACAACAAAAAATTAATGAAGTTATTCCTTATGATCAAAGTCTAGAGCAACTTCAAGAAATTATTGCCGCTGCTCATGCGCACAACCAAAGTCAGGCTCAAAATTAAAATCAAGGTTAGTTTCTTTAAACGTTGATAAGAGAAAAATATCATGGCAAAAAACCAATTAGAGACCCTATTAAAATTTGAGAAAGATAAAGAGCGAGCATGTATTGAACAATTGCAGCAAGCAGAAAATGAATATCAACAAAATATATCTCGACTTCAAGGCGTCGCAGATTATCGCCTAGAATACATGAGACGATTAAGTCAAAGAGCTGAACAAGGTTTAGATAGCTCAACCTATAGTCATTACCATGCATTTATTATTAAATTAGATAATGCTTCAGAACAAGTAGAAATAGCCATGAGACAAGCACAAGCCCTTGTTGCACAATGTAAGGCCGTTTGGCTCAAACAGAGACAAAAAGTGCAAGCGGTAGAGTCGTTAAAAGATAAAAGAAATGAAAAGCTATTAAAGTTAGCGAATAAAAAGGAACAAGCGATGTTTGATGAAATTGCGACACAACAGTTTATTCGCCGAAAAATAGGTTAAGACAAAGATTTAGTTTTATGGCGCGAATTTTGCTTTTATTCATAACTAAGACATAACTAAGAAACTCTTTGAAATTAAATACAAAAATTTGCGGTGGTTTTATCAAGTTAAATTTAGGCAATATTAGTAAATGATTGTCGATAAACCTGGGAAATTATTTAATAAAGCGGTATTTTTTTCATCTATTTAAGGCTAGGGTAATTATGCAACAAGTAAGTGTTACATCTGTTTTATTATCACAAGATACTGATTTAAGTGGTAAAGATACTTCAGCACAAACGTCTTCCGATAAAGGAATGGCATTTTCTAGTTATGTTGAAAAACATATAGATAAAGAAGCTAATAAGCTAACCCCCAAAAAAACTGCCGCGCAAACTAATTTATCAGCATCTATATCAAAAGCGGCAAATAACGAACACTCTAAAACTGAGAGTGGCAATAATGATCATACTCAAGCCTTGACGAATAAAAAGAATGAGACAAGAGATACCAGTGACTCATTAACAGAAAAAGAGGCATTAATTAATCAGAATGATGAAAATAGTACCACTGAACAAGCCTCGACTGGAGATACTGTTGAACAGGTAAGCCCTGAAAACAGTGTAGAGCTAATAAAAGAAGACGAAGAGGCGAGTGACAATAGTCAAATCTTGACTGAATCAGAGCAATTTATTTCTTTATTGTATAATGCAGATAATACATTACAAAAAAGTGTGCAAGATGATTTTGAGACACTAGCGCAGCAAAGTAAAGCTACAAACCCTATTAGTATTGAGGGAGAAGACATTTTACAAGTAAAGCAAGGTGAATCAAAAGAACAAAGCGGTGATTCGAAAAAGCATAGCTTAAAAGAATTTGTTGATGGCATTAAAGATTTATCATCATCAGCGAAAATTACAAGGCAAACAACAGAAGAACAACAGCTCAGTGAAGAGAAACTGAGCCAAGTTAACAAAGATAATATGGCTGCTAACAACCAAGCGGCTGATGATATTAATTTACAGAAAAAACTCGAACAAACACCTTTAAACCCAATACTAAAAGATAGCGTTTTGCATCAAAAGCAAGCTGAAGCTGTAACAGATTATCTATCTAAAGAGTCTATTACTGATAAAGGTACAATAAATAAAAACGTTGCAACTCTTTTGCAACCTGATGTTAAGGTAAACAGCGAAACTAAAGGTGAACAGGTAAATAACTCCTCTGCAAAAATAGCGGATGAACGCTTGGCTCTGACACCTCAACAACTTGCAAGCCTTGAGAATGTAGAAGAAAGTGAATATAGCGGCTCAGCAAAATCACCAGAAGAGATCACCTTGGTCAAAGCGCAAGGAGTCAATTTATCATCAACGTCTACTCCAGCTGGGGCGGTTAATGGGAATACATTAGCGAAAGTAACTGATGAACGCTTGGTTTTCACACCTCAACAACTCGCAAGTATTGAGAATGTAGAAGAAGGTGAGTATAGCGGCTCAGCAAAATCACCAGAAGAGATCACCTTAGTCAAAGCGCAAGGCGTCAACTTATCATCAACGTCTACTCTTGCTGGGGCGGTTAATGGGAATTCATTAGCGAAAGTAACTGATGATCAACGTCAATTACCGGCTAATTTAGATAATCTATCTCCTCATGATGATAATGAGTTGAATCAGTTGCCAGCTAATGATTCAGTAAAAGTGACTCCAGCTTTTAAAGATAATCAAGCTCAAAGTGCATTGCTTAGTCAGAACAATCTCTCAAAATCAGTGAATAAACAAACTGTTCAACCAACCATAGTTGATGAAATAAACGATACAAGTAAACGTGATGTTTCTGTCGAAGAAACTTTAAACCAAATCGGTAATGAAGAGTTAACGTTAGAAAAAATTGCGCAGCCCTTTGATGGTAGCGCTAAAAATACAGTGAATAAAAGTGAAGTGACTCCAGTAACACTTTTTTCATTTAACCGTAATACAATGGCAGCAACGACAACTACTCAAGATAATTACAATAACTTTGTCGCACAACAAGCGAGTGAAGTGCTTAATCATAATGTGGTGTCAGATTCAGCGCACATTCAAAAGTCTTCTGTGCAGCTTCATCAAGAAACCATCTCGATTTTTAGAAAAGACTTTGCCGATGCGGTGAAAGACAAAGTAATGGTTGTTATTTCACAAAAACTGCAACAGTTTGATATTTCATTAGACCCACCTGAATTTGGTAATATGCAAGTGCGTGTTAACTTACAAGGTGAACAAGCAGCTGTGAATTTTATCGTTCAAAACCAGCAAGCAAAAGATGCCCTAGAGCAAAATATGCATAAGCTTAAGGATATGTTAGCGGAGCAAGGTGTCGATGTTGGCGGAGCTAACGTTGAGCAACAAAATCAACAAGAGAATGAAAGTGCACAAGGGGATAATAGTCAACATGACCAAACTGGGTTGTCAGCTGCAAATGCCGAAGACGCTGTTGAACATATTTTATCCTCAAAAGTGATTGAATCTTCATCAATGAGTGTTGATTATTACGCTTAATTACTTTTAAAGTGATTAACTAGCGTAAAAGCCATTGGCTAGATGACTTATCAAGGATATATTATCATTAATAAAGGCTTAGCAAAAAAAACGCATAGAAAAGGGTAAGTAATGGCTGAAGACAAAGAAAATAATAAAGACGGTGATTTAGAACTTGATAAATCTGGCGGCAAAAAGAAACTGATTATTATAATCGTTGCTGTTGTAGTACTTTTAGGGGGGGCAGCTGGCGGATACTTTTTCTTTATAGCAGGCTCCGATGCGCCTGCAACGCAAGAACAAGTTAGTGCTGAAGGCACAAAAGAAGGCACAGAGGTTCAAGCCAATCCTGATGCAGGACCACAAGTAGGTAGTGCTTTATATGTTCCGATGCCAAGACCTTTTCGGTTTAATGTCCCTGGTGCCGCACGAGACAGGTTTGTTGAGATTCGAGTGCAATTGTTAGTTCGTGGTGGAGATAATGAAGAAAATGCCAAAATGCATATTCCGCTAATTGAAAGCACTTTATTAGGCATCTTTTCACAAGCAAATGCTGATGATCTAGCAACAAGTGCCGGTAAGGTCACCTTAAAACAACAGTCTCTAGCAGCGGTACAAAAAGTAATGACAGATGTAGAAGGTAATAAAACTATTGAAAAAGTATTATTTACTGGCTTTGTCATGCAGTAATCATTGTAAGTTTTTAAAAAGTATAGTTAGTTGTTTAACAACAAATAAAGAGAAAAGCGTGTGAGTGATTTATTATCGCAAGACGAAATTGATGCGTTATTACATGGTGTTGATGACGTTGAAGAAGAAGAAATAGTTGAGGACGTTGTTGAACGAAACGACGGGACTTCTGATTATGACTTTTCTTCACAAGATCGTATTGTTCGTGGCCGAATGCCTACTTTGGAGATGGTTAACGAGCGCTTTGCCCGTCATATGCGTATTAGTTTATTTAATATGATGCGACGTACAGCTGAAGTCTCCATTAATGGTATCCAAATGATTAAGTTTGGTGAGTATATTCATACCTTATTCGTACCAACTAGTTTGAATATGGTCCGTTTTCGTCCATTAAAAGGTACTGCGTTAATTACCATGGAAGCGCGTTTAGTCTTTATTCTCGTTGATAACTTTTTTGGGGGAGATGGTCGATACCACGCTAAAATAGAAGGTCGTGAATTTACGCCCACCGAGCGTCGAATTATTCAAATGTTGTTAAAGCTTATCTTTGAAGATTATAAAGAAGCTTGGTCACCCGTTATGGATGTGTCATTTGAGTACTTGGACTCCGAAGTAAACCCGTCGATGGCTAATATTGTTAGCCCAACAGAAGTGGTTGTAATCAGCTCTTTTCATATTGAATTAGATGGCGGAGGCGGTGATTTTCATGTTGCTTTACCTTATTCGATGTTAGAGCCCATACGTGAGTTGCTTGATGCCGGTGTACAAAGTGATAAAGAAGATACCGATATGCGTTGGTCTAAAGCACTTCGAGATGAAATTATGGACGTGCCTGTTGCTATTAATACCAAATTTTTAGAAGTTGATATCCCGCTGAGTCAGATAATGGAGTTACAAGCGGGTGATATTATCCCTATTGAAATGCCTGAAAGTATTACCGTATTAATTGAAGACCTACCAACATTTAGAGCTAAATTAGGCCGCAGTCGTGATAATGTCGCGCTGAAAATAGAATCAAAAATTAAACGACCAGAGTCGGTTAAATCAGAACTAACGATATTAACTAAAGGCGGTAAACGCCTTGATAGTGATGCAGAACTTCATCTCTTAGAAGATGATTTATAAATTGAGTGTATTCGTTAGTAAGTAAAGCATTGTAAAATTGAGGCAAGTGGTATGAGTGAAAAAGATGATGATCTAAGTATGTGGGATGAAGCATTAGATGAGCAAGCAGAAGCAAGAGAGGCTTCTGAAAATGCCGAGCCTGTAGAATTAGAAGAACTAACAGAGGATGAGCCACCGATATCTGGAGAAGAGAAGCGAAAATTAGATGCTATTCTCGATATACCAGTAACGATTTCTATGGAAGTTGGCCGAAGCCATATCAGCATTAGAAATTTGTTGCAGCTTAACCAAGGCTCTGTTGTTGAGCTTGATCGTGTCGCAGGTGAATCTCTTGATGTATTAGTCAATGGTACGCTTATCGCACATGGTGAGGTAGTCGTTGTGAATGATAAATTTGGTATTCGTTTAACTGATGTTATTAGCCAAATTGAACGTATTAAAAAGCTGAAATAAGTGTGTTTATGTTGTTTTTAACCAAGTTAACGAAAAAGGCAGCTATTTTTTTTATGCTAAATGCATTTATCACTGCTAGCTATAGCGAAGAACTCACTAATGGAGCCTCACCAGAAGTGGGTAAGCATGTTATGGCTAACATGGACTCTGGCAGTATGATACTGTCATTGTTAATGGTGTTAGCCTTAATTGTTGCAAGTGCTCTTTTATTAAAAAAATTTAATGTTGTACAACAAAATTCAGGTCAACTGAAAGTTGTAGCGAGTTTAGCGTTAGGCACAAAAGAAAAATTAGTGGTTGTGCACATTGGTGAAAAACAATTAATACTTGGTGTTACGTCAAATCAAATTACTTTAATTGATAGTGGTGATGAGCAACTATTTATCAATGGAAATAACTCTGCTGACTTACCTGATAATATCGCAAAATTTTTCAAACAGAAAAGTAAAACGGGTGGTATAAATTAATAGTAATATATTTTAGGAAATATTTTTTGAAAAACAATTTGATTTCAACGTATTATAGTTAATGTTTATAAACAACCTCGTGTAATTACAGACAAAAGGGACCCTATGAAAAAGCTCGCATTAACACTCTTTGTATTGGTATGTGTTTTAGCATTTAGCTTTGGTGTGCATGCAGCAGAAGATTTGTCTTTATCTGCATTAACCTTGACCACCAACCCAGACGGTTCCCAAGAGTACTCAGTGACTCTGCAGATTTTAATTTTCATGACCGCGCTCAGCTTCATACCTGCGGCGATTATCATGATGACTTCTTTTACACGTATTGTTGTTGTTATGGCAATTTTACGGCAAGCTTTTGGTTTACAACAAACGCCTTCCAATCAGGTCATTATTGGCTTAACGCTGTTTTTAACCTTATTTATTATGACACCCGTTTATAATCAGGTGAATGAAACAGCCATTCAACCATATTTAGCTGATCAACTGACATCAGTTGAAGCAATAGACAGAGGTAAAATACCCCTTCGAGCCTTTATGCTTGAACAAACTCGCATAAAAGATTTAGATACGTTATCAGCAATGGCTGGTATTGAATCTGTTGATAAACCAACAGATTTACCTATGACGGTGATAATTCCTGCTTTTATTATTAGTGAATTAAAAACAGCCTTTCAAATTGGTTTTATATTATTTATTCCGTTTCTTATTATTGATTTAGTTGTAGCGAGTATTCTAATGGCAATGGGAATGATGATGTTATCTCCTATGATTGTATCGTTACCGTTTAAATTGATGCTATTCGTATTAGTCGATGGCTGGAATTTAGTGATAGGGACAATTGCCAGAAGTTATGGAATGGGCAGTTGATGACAGTGATTAAACTTACTCATAATATAGGGGATTTTTATGGGTCCTGAAGTATTTGTCGATATACTAAGTGATGCACTTCTATTAGTTATTGTCTTAGTAAGTGCTGTTATTGTGCCTAGCCTTTGTGTTGGACTCATTGTCGCCATTTTTCAAGCGGCAACCTCTATCAATGAACAAACTTTAAGCTTTTTACCTCGTTTGATAGTTACTTTGTTAGCAATAATTTTCGGTGGGCATTGGGGAGTTCAAAAACTGATGGACTACACGATTCGATTAGTTGAGAGCATTCCTAGTGTGGTAAGTTGATGGAATTCACTGAATCTATCATAAATCAATACCTTGCTGATTTTATTCTGCCTTTCACCCGCATTTCAGCGTTAGTCATGGCTATGATAGGGCTTGGTTCAAAAACATTACCAGGCCGTATTAAGCTTTTTTTAAGTGTCATGGTCACTATAGCCGTTATGCCTGCTATTCCACCCTCTAATGTAGGGGAGTTGTTATCTTTTAGTACTGTTATCGTAATTTTGCAGCAAATTGTGATAGGTACCATGCTTGGTTTTGTCACCATTATGGTTGTAAATACTTTTACAATGGCGGGACAAATTATTGCAATGCAATCGGGTTTAGGTTTTGCGTCACTTGTTGATCCCGCAAGTGGGATGAATGTTCCTGCAATTGGTCAGTTCTTTTTAATTTTGTCATCATTACTTTTTTGGGTAATGGATGGTCATTTAGCCTACTTACAATTTATTGTCGCAAGCTTTGATACTTTGCCAATCCCGACCGAGCATTTATCTAGTATAAAGTATCGCGAAATTGTTGAGTGGGGTAGTTGGATGTTTGCTACCGCGCTTTCTTTAGCCTTAGCTCCTTTAACAGCTATGTTACTAATAAACTTTTCTTTTGGCATTATGACAAGAGCAGCGCCTCAACTTAATATATTTGCGATAGGTTTCCCGATAACCATGACTGCCGGGTTAATTATTATGTGGTTAACCTTTGGTAATTTCTATACTCATTTTGAAATGCAATGGCAAAGAGCACTTGATTTTAGCTGTTATTTAATTGATTGCGCGGTTCAATAGGCAACTTATATGGCTGATGATGATAGCGGTGAAAAAACAGAAGACCCCACGGCGAAAAAACTCTCAGACGCCCGAGGTAAAGGACAAATACCACGCTCAAAAGACATGGGAACCTTATTTGTTTTAGTTGGTGCAGCCTGTGCTATGTTGCTTATGGGTAATTCCTTAGCCAGTGCGGTTGCAGCGATGATGAAACGAATGTTTAGTTTATCCCGACAAGAAGTCATGGACGTTAATGCACTTTTTAAGATTATTGACGATAGTGTTAGCCTTGTTATAACACCATTAGCGTGGATATTTTTTATTGTCGTTATAGCGGCTTTTGTTGGCAATGTACTATTAGGTGGGGTTAGCCTTTCATGGGAGGCGGCTGCCCCTAAAGCAAGCCGATTATCACCTATAGCTGGCTTCAAACGAATGCTTGGCGTGCAGGCTGCTGTTGAATTTATTAAGTCTTTATTAAAATTCTTTGTTGTTTTTATTTGTGCTTACTTGTTATTGAGCGGCTTGTTTGAAGAAATATTAGCGCTTAGTTTGGAAGCTATCCCCAATAATTTTGAACATGCTTCTAAGATGCTGTTGTGGATGTTTTTAGTCTTAGCACTCTCTGTAAGTATCATTGTTGTTATTGATGCCCCATATCAAGTTTGGAATCATAAACGGCAGTTAAAGATGACAAAGCAAGAAATAAAAGATGAGCATAAATCTACAGAGGGTAGTCCTGAAATAAAAGGGCGTATTAAACGTACACAATATGAGCTTTCTCAACGAAGAATGATGGCTGATGTGCCAAATTCTGATGTAGTCATTACAAACCCGACTCATTATTCTGTTGCATTACAGTATGATGTGAAAGTAGGTGGGGCACCTCTAGTTATAGCAAAAGGTGTTGATGAAATGGCAATTCATATTCGAACTATTGCTAAAGAGCATCAAATTGAGATCATCCCTGCGCCCGCTTTAGCAAGGTCTTTATACTACAGTGCAGAGGTAGGCGAAGATATACCAGAAGAACTATTTGCTGCCGTTGCGCAAGTATTAGCCTTTATTTTTCAATTAAATGAACACAAAAAAGGTCGGGCTAAAAAGCCAATTCCTATCGCAAGAAACTTACCTATTCCAGATGAATTTAAGTATTAGTTTATAAAAAGTGCATTGCATTATTTCAAAATGATTTTTTGGTACAAGTTTTGCTGTTTCAAGCATAGTGTCAAAAAAATAACATGAAGTAATCAATGCAACTAGCTGCTTATTTTAATCAATTCGATAAAAAGAAATTCAGCCATTTTACCGGGCTGGGTACACCATTATTAGTAATGGCCGCTCTTGGCATGGTGATTTTACCCATGTCCCCATGGCTTTTAGATATTCTCTTCTCTTTTAATATCGCACTATCTCTTGTGGTGTTGCTAATTACCGTATATACCCTTAAACCATTAGATTTTGGTTCCTTTCCTGCTGTTTTACTGGTTGCAACGATCTTACGCTTAGCGTTAAACGTCGCAAGTACTCGGGTTGTATTACTTGAAGGGCATGAAGGTACTGGAGCCGCAGGTAAAGTAATAGAAGCATTTGGGTCGGTAGTGATTGGTGGTAATTATGCTGTTGGTTTAGTGGTATTTCTTATTTTAATCATTATTAACTTTGTCGTTGTTACTAAAGGTGCGGGTCGAATTGCGGAAGTAACAGCTCGTTTTACCTTAGATGCTATGCCTGGTAAGCAAATGGCCATTGACGCAGATTTAAATGCAGGGTTTATCACGCAAGATCAAGCGCGTGACCGACGAATAGAAGTAACCAGCGAAGCTGATTTTTACGGTTCAATGGATGGTGCAAGTAAGTTTGTAAAAGGTGATGCCATTGCTGGCATTTTAATTCTTTTCATAAATATCGTTGGCGGTTTAGTGATTGGTATGGTGCAGCATGACCTGTCTTTCGATGAAGCGGTGCAAATTTATACGCTATTAACAATTGGTGATGGTCTGGTTGCACAAATTCCTGGTTTGTTATTATCTGTAGGAACGGCAATAGTTGTTACGCGTCAAAACACTTCACAAGACATGGGAGAGCAAGTTAGCTCTCAGCTTGGTCAAGAAAAATCACTTTATATCGCTGCGGGTGTTATGTTTGTGATGGGTGTTATTCCTGGTATGCCACATTTTGCATTCTTATTTTTTGCTGCGCTTATTGCGGGGAGTGCTTATTTCGGTACAAAACATAAAGCCAAAAAAGCAGTAGAGTTAAAGCAGATAGCTCATGAAGAAGAAGCAGAGAGTAAGCAAAAAGAAGATGAGGTGAAAGAGTTAGATTGGGATGATGTTAATCATGTTGATGTCATTGGTTTAGAAATAGGTTATCGATTAATTCCTTTAGTTGACAAAGCACAAGGTGGTGAACTGCTTAGTCGAATTAAGGGGGTTAGGAAGAAGTTGTCACAAGAGTTTGGCTTTCTGGTGCCTGCAGTACACATTCGAGATAATCTAGATTTAGATCCTAACAGTTATCAAATATCTTTAATGGGCGTTACGATTGGTACAGCTCAAATAAAGCATGATCAAGAATTAGCGATTAATCCAGGTCAAGTTTTTGGTCAGTTAGAAGGGACTATGACTAAAGATCCTGCATTTGGTTTAGACGCTGTGTGGATTAATCAGAACCAAAGAGAGCAAGCTCAAACATTAGGCTATACGGTTGTTGATGCAGCAACCGTATTGGCGACACATCTAAGTCAGATATTAACCAATAATGCTGCACAGTTATTAGGGCATGAAGAAGTGCAAAATTTACTTGATTTACTGGCTAAAAATTATCCTAAACTAGTTGAAGGTTTTATTCCTGATACTTTGACATTAGGTACGGTTGTTAAGGTGCTACAAAGCTTAATGAATGAAGGTGTCGCGGTAAGAGATATGCGCTCAATTGTGCAAACACTTGTAGAATATGGACCTAAAAGTCAAGACCCTGAAGTTTTAACGGCTGCCGTAAGGATTACGTTGCGTAAGTTTATTATTCAAGACCTTGTTGGCTCAGCGCATGAAATACCTGTCATTACTTTGGCGCCAGAGCTGGAACAGATGTTGCATCAGTCAATGCAAATGGCGGGAGATGATGGCGCAGGCATAGAGCCAGGTTTGGCAGAACGCTTGCAAAAATCGTTAACCGATGGTGCTCAACAGCAGGAAATGTCTGGAGACAGCCCTATTTTATTAACGTCTGGAATATTGCGTTCGGTACTATCTAAGTTTGTTAAATATACAATACCTAGTTTGCGCGTTATTTCATATCAAGAAGTTCCAGATGATAAACAAATTAGAATTGTCAGCGCTATTGGTCAATAAAAACTATTCTCGTTAAATAATTGCTGGGTTATCGAAGTATTAAGGGGTTGGATATGAAGATTAAACGTTTTGTTGCCAAAGATATGCGAACAGCATTAGCACAAATAAAAGTAGAGTTGGGTGCTGATGCGGTTATTATGTCAAATAAAAAAATACCTGAAGGTGTTGAACTGATGGCAGCGGTTGATTACAACCAAGCTCCAACAGAGGTTAAACCTCACGCTGAGAAAGTGACTCAAACAGAGCAAATGAATGAAGATGTTGTGCACTTAAGCAAGCAAACTCAACAAGAATCGACCACCAAACCACTTACAGAAAATAGTAATCAGCCAAAACCTCCAGTAGATAGCCTTTCTGCCTTACTAGGTAGACAAGTTCAGCAAGGGCAACCGAGTATAGGCAATATTGATAAAGTCGATATGCCAGAAGATGATATTGAGCAACAACTAAAAAGTTTTACGGAACGACTTAAACAGTCAACCCCTGAAGGAATTATTCCTGCGCCGTCTGAAAATTTATCAATTATGCATGATGCTAAAGAAATGATAGATGATAGCGATAGCATTACTTCTGTGGCTTCAATAAACAAAGAGGATTATCAACTAAGTCAGTCAGAGCATGACCTTACAAATGTTTCAGCGTCAGATTTCAATAAGATGCAGCAGGAAATGGCATCAATACGTGCAATTTTAGAGCATCAAGTCTCTGGATTGATGTGGCAAGACATGGCGCAAAAAAATCCTCAAAGAGCTGCTTTGCTGAATAAGCTACTTAACCTAGGTTTAAGTGAGCAAATAGCCGATCAAATTGCCGGTTATGTTCCTGAACAGTTGGGTGAACAAGTAGCTTGGGAACAAGCAAAACAACTCATTGCTAAACAAGTTAATACGACGCAAAATGATATAATCAAACGTGGTGGCGTTGTAGCGCTTGTTGGACCTACAGGTGTAGGTAAAACGACAACAATAGCTAAGTTAGCTGCTGGATTTGCACAAGTTCATGGTCATGAGCAAGTGGCTTTGATTTCTACCGATACTTTTCGAATTGCAGGTTTTGAGCAACTAGCAACCTACGGAAAGATTATTGGCTGTCAAGTCAAGCTGGCAAAAGATAGTCAAGAACTTGATGTTTTATTACAACAGTTTGCCAAGAAAAAGCTTATTTTAATTGATACTGCGGGAATGGGACAAAGAGATATGAGACTTGCAGAGCAGCTTTCTGCGCTTGTTTCAAATGCTCGTGTACGCATTAGAAATTATTTAGTGCTTGCAGCCAATACTCAGCAAGGTGTTATGCAAGAAAATGTTGACCGATTTAGAAAAGTACCACTTTCTGGTTGTATCTATACTAAACTTGATGAAAGCTTAAGTATTGGTGAAATAATTACCACTGCAGTACAAAATGGTTTACCTATTGGTTATCTTACTGATGGGCAAAGGGTTCCTGAAGATATTAAAGTTGCAAATGCTGAGAAATTAGTTACTCTTGCAGATAAGATGGCAACAAAGTCAGTAAGAACAAATTCAGTCCATATGCAGTCAATGCCTATTTCGAGGGCAGCTATGGTTTAAGCTTAATAAGCTAAGTGAAATAAAAAGTAGTATTTAAATGATCGATCAAGCGAGCGGCTTAAGAAAAATGCAAGAATTACAAAAAGTTAAAGTAATAGCTGTGTCAGGTGGCAAAGGCGGTGTTGGCAAAACCAATGTATCGTTAAATACGGCTATTGCCTTAGGCCAACAAGGTAAGCGAGTGTTAGTGTTAGATGCTGATTTAGGTTTAGCTAATGTTGATGTGATGCTTGGTTTAAGAGTTAAGCGTAATTTATCTCATGTGCTATCAGGTGAGTGTGAATTAGATGATATTATTATTGAAGGACCTGCTGGGATAAAAATAATACCAGCCACATCAGGCTCTCAATCTATGGTCGATTTAACACCTTCTGAACATGCAGGATTAATCAGAGCATTTAGTGAAATTCAAACCTCATTTGACGTATTGTTAGTTGATACTGCTGCGGGTATTTCTGACATGGTACTGAGCTTTACACGCGCCGCACAAGATGTTGTTCTTGTTGTTTGTGATGAGCCCACATCTATTACCGATTGCTATGCCTTAATGAAATTACTTAGCCGAGATCATGGCGTATTTAAATTTAAAGTTGTTGCAAATATGGTAAGGTCTGCCAATGAAGGGAAGCAACTGTTTGCAAAATTAACAAAAGTGACTGATAGGTTCCTAGATGTGGCTTTAGAGCTAGTCGCAGTTGTTCCGTTTGATGAAAACATTAGAAACTCTGTTAGAAAACAACAGGCCATTGTTGAAGCCTATCCTCAATCTCCAGCAGCTCAAGCATTTAAAGGCTTAGCAAAAAAAGTAAGTGACTGGCCAATACCTCAACAAGCTTCAGGGCATTTAGAGTTCTTTATAGAACAACTTATAACCCATTAAATTTGAACTTTTTAGTGAGAATTAGATTACGTGGTAAAAGCTATTACTTACAATAATAAAGTTGATAAGTCACAACTGCTAGAACAACATACTGTTTTAGTGAAAAGAATTGCTTACCATTTACTTGCTAGGTTACCAGCGAGTGTCTTAGTTGATGATCTTATCCAATCTGGCATGGTTGGCCTTTTTGAGGCAGCAAATAACTTTGATAATACTAAAGGTGCAAGCTTTGAAACGTTTGCTGGAATACGTATTCGTGGTGCTATGCTTGATGAGATTAGACGAGGAGACTGGACTCCGAGATCGGTTCATAAGAATAGTCGAATGGTCAGTGAAGCAATAAAACAGTTAGAGGCTAAACTAGGTCGAGATGTTTCTGATGTAGAAGTTGCTGAAAAACTTGATATTTCATTAAATGACTACCATCATATACTTAGTGAGGTGAGTACGGGTAAGATCTTAGGTATTGATGATCTAGGGGTTGATGAAGATACTATTAATTATAGTGATTCAATTAAAGTCGATGATCCATATCAAAACATTGAGCATACGGCCTTTAAAAAAGGTTTAACTGAATGTATTAAGTCTTTACCAGAGCGAGAAGCTTTAGTACTGTCACTATATTATGATGAAGAATTAAATTTACGTGAAATTGGACAAGTACTCGATGTCAGTGAGTCTCGAGTAAGTCAAATTCACAGTCAAGCGATGCATCGATTAAAAGCTCGTATGCAATCTTGGCAAAGTTGAGTAAACTATAATTACCGTTAATACTTATAATTTTGAATGTTTCGCCGGAGGGTGCCTTGGATAAAAATATGAAAGTGCTTGTTGTTGATGACTTTTCAACCATGAGACGTATAGTGAAAAATTTGTTGCGCGATTTGGGCTTTACCAACATTCAAGAAGCAGATGATGGCAGTACCGCATTACCAATGCTTCAAGGTGGCGATTTTGACTTTGTTGTTACTGATTGGAATATGCCCGGTATGCAAGGTATAGACTTATTGAAAGCAATACGTGCAGATGCAAGTTTAGCTCATATACCTGTGTTATTAATAACTGCAGAAGCTAAAAAAGAGCAAATAGTCATGGCAGCTCAAGCAGGTGTAAATGGTTATATTGTAAAACCTTTTACTGCAGCGACACTGAAAACCAAATTAGACAAAATTTTTGAACGATTAGGTTAATTTTGCGCTAATTAGTATTCATAGTGAGTTTTCTCGTATCCATAACTCTACGTGTCTACTAAAGTTAGTTTGCATAAGTTATTAAGGACTTTGCATGAGTATAGCTATGATGGGGCAAATCTCTTTAGAGCAAGCTAGATCATTGGTTGAATATTTAGAGACAGATCAGCAAGATAAAGCCGATCAGTTAATTGCTGAAATTCAAAATCCAATAAATTCTGAGCTTTTTGCTGAAATAGGAAAGCTAACAAGACAGCTTCATGACTCTTTGACGAACTTTCAACTTGATTCTCGGTTAAATGATTTAGCAACGGCTGATATTCCTGATGCTAAAGAACGTCTGAATTATGTTATTGATCGTACAGAGGAAGCAGCAAATAAAACGATGGATGCTGTTGAATCAATTTTTCCAGTTGTTGACGTTATTTCCGATCAAGTAAAAAAAGTTAATCCCTCATGGGATAAACTTATGAACAATAAATTAGAGCTTAACGAGTTCAAAACACTGTGTATAGATATAGATGCACTTTTAAAAATAACAAACCGTGAAACAGAACACATTCATACGTTAATGACAGATGTGTTAATGGCGCAAGACTTTCAAGATTTAACAGGACAAGTTATTCGAAAAGTTATTGATTTAGTTAGAGAAGTAGAAGATAGCTTAATTAATATGTTAACTGCCTTTGGTATAGCGTCAGAAGAACAAGTTAACAGTCAACCTAAAGTTGGGGATAACCTAGTTGAAGGGCCGATTGTAAATAAAGATAATCGTGATGATGTTGTAGAAGATCAAGATGATGTTGATGATCTTTTATCTAGTTTAGGTTTTTAGTGGGAGTTACTGCATGTCTTTTGAAGCAGATGAAGAAATTTTACAGGACTTTTTAGTAGAAGCGGGTGAAATATTAGAATCACTTTCAGAGGAGTTAGTTGAATTAGAAAATGATGTAGATAATGCTGATTTGCTTAATTCAATTTTTCGTGGCTTTCACACAGTCAAAGGCGGAGCAGGCTTTTTAAGCTTAACCGAGCTTGTTGATGTTTGTCATGGCGCTGAAAATATTTTTGATTTACTTCGTAATGGTCAAAGAAGTGTAACACCTGAATTGATGGATACTATTTTATCAGCTTTAGATACTGTCAATGATATGTTTGCTTTAGTGCAAAACAGAGAGCCTCTTGTCGCAGCTGATGCCGATTTGCTTGCTGAGTTACATCGACTAAGTACTCCTGATAGTGAAGAAAAAACGGATGAAGCACCCGTTGTTCAAGCGACTGTAGAACCCGTAATTGATAACTCAAGTAATGAAAGTCAAGATGGCAGTGTTGATGAAATGTCAGAAGACGAATTTGAAAAATTGCTTGATGAGTTACATGGCGCTGGAAGCGTACCGTCTGCAAATCAAGAATCTGCATCAGATGTTAAAAGTGATTCAAGTCAAACGGCAGTCGATTCAGGTAGTGATGAAATAACCGATGATGAGTTCGAATCTTTATTAGATGAATTACATGGTCAAGGTGCATTTTCGGCTGAAACTGCTGAGTCATCCTCCTCCCCAATAGCTAGCTCAAGTGATGAGATTGATGACGATGAATTTGAATCACTCTTAGATGAATTGCATGGCAAGGGAAATGCACCAAAACTCGTTGACTCGCCTAAACAAGAAGAAAGTAAACCAGAGGCAACATCACCGGTTAGCAAACCAACACCAGTGCCTACACCCAAAGCTAAGCCGACCCCTGTTAGCGCATCTAAAGCTTCAAAAGCTCCTGCGAAAGAACCTGCAAAAAAATCGCCTCAACAAGCAAGTTCTCAAGGTGAAACAACAGTTAGGGTTGATACTAAACGCCTAGATCAAATTATGAATATGGTTGGTGAACTAGTATTAGTTAGGAATAGATTAACTAGTCTTGGATTAACCTCAGACGACGAAGATCTTACTAAAGCGGTGTCAAACTTAGATGCCGTAACAACAGATTTACAAGGTGCTGTAATGCAAACGCGCATGCAGCCAATTAAGAAAGTATTTGGTCGTTTTCCAAGAGTTGTTAGAGATCTAGCACGCAGCCTCAAAAAAGATATTAAATTAGTACTTGAGGGCGAAGAAACTGATTTAGATAAAAACTTAGTTGAAGCGTTAGCTGATCCGTTAGTGCATTTAGTCAGAAATTCAGTTGATCATGGTGTAGAAGAACCAGATGTACGTGAATCTTTAGGAAAGCCACGAGAAGGAACCGTTGTTTTATCAGCATCTCAAGAAGGTGATCATATACTGTTAACTATCAAAGATGATGGTGCAGGTATGAATGCTGATAAGTTAAAAGATATCGCCATCGAACGTGGTGTTTTAGATCATGATGCGGCTGCACGAATGTCAGATAAAGAAGCGTTTAGCCTAATATTTGCACCTGGGTTTTCGACCAAAACAGAAATTTCTGAAGTTTCAGGTCGTGGTGTTGGTATGGATGTTGTTAAAACGAAAATCACCCAGTTAAACGGTACTGTCAGTATTGACTCTGAATTAGGGGTTGGTACTGTTTTAGAGATAAAGGTTCCTTTAACTTTAGCAATACTGCCTACTCTAATGGTTGTAGTTGGTGAACAAACCTTTGCTTTACCTCTTGCTGCGGTGAATGAAATTTTCCATTTAGATTTATCAAACACCAACAGTGTTGATGGGCAATTAACGATTATAGTAAGAGAAAAAGCTATCCCTCTGTTTTATTTAGATCAATGGCTAGTACGTAACTTTGTTGATAAATCACGTGTCAAAGGACATGTAGTTATTGTTCAATTAGGGAATCAGCAAGTGGCTTTTGTTGTTGATAGATTGATTGGCCAAGAAGAGGTGGTAATAAAACCTTTAGATAGATTATTACATGGTACACCTGGAATGGCTGGTGCAACAATAACCAGTGATGGAGGAATTGCTTTAATTTTAGATATTCCGAATATGCTGAAATTTTATGCTAAGAAATCACCAGTAAATAAAAAGCTTCGCTCTTAACTTTTTATAATGCTAACAGCCAATTTTGCTAATTTTATGTAGAGAATTTAAATGCCATATAAGGTACTTGTTGTTGATGATTCCAGTTTTTTTCGACGGAGAGTAACTGATATTATAAACAAAGATCCAAATTTAACAGTTATTGATGTTGCCGTTAATGGGCAAGAAGCTGTAGATAAAGCAATGTCTTTGAAACCTGATGTCATTACAATGGATATTGAAATGCCTGTTTTAAATGGCATTGACGCTGTAAAAAAAATAATGGCTCAAACCCCAACACCAATTCTAATGTTTTCGTCATTAACGCATCAAGGCGCGAAAGCAACATTAGAGGCACTTGATGCCGGTGCATTAGACTTCTTACCAAAAAAATTTAGTGATATTGCAAAGGATAGTGACGAAGCAGGAAACTTGTTAAGACAAAGAGTTGTTGAAATTGCAAGAAAACGGAGCTCAATTCGTCCTAAACAGCATTCTAACTTTTCTAACACCAACACACCTAAAGTAGAAGCCCCAAAACAAAATTCAAACTTAACGCGACAAGTTGATAAAGTAGCGATAAGTGACAATGGTAGTAGAATAAATACTGCAAAGAAAAGTTCTGGTAAAGAATACAAACTACTTGCTATAGGTACATCAACAGGTGGCCCTGTAGCACTTCAGCAAATATTAACGCAATTTGATAAAAACTTTCCATTACCTATTATTTTAGTTCAACATATGCCAGCAGCATTTACAGCTGCGTTTGCAAAAAGGCTAGACAGCTTATGTAACATATCAGTGAAAGAGGCGAGTGATGGAGATTTATTAAAGCCAGGCTGTGCGTACTTGGCTCCAGGTGGGCGGCAAATGCTTTTATCTGGGACAGAATCTTCTGCAAAAATAAAAATTATTGATGATAATTCTGCAAAGATCACATTTAGGCCCAGTGTGGATATTAGTTTTGCTTCTGCTGCAAAGGTATTCTCAGGGAAAGTACTAGCTGCCATTTTAACAGGAATGGGATCTGATGGGAGAGATGGCGCAAAAATGTTAAAAGCCCGTGGCGCTACTATCTGGTCTCAAAATGAAGAGTCATGTGTTGTATATGGTATGCCTCAAGCCATTGATAAAGCGGGTATCTCTTCTTTATCTTTGCCATTGAGTGATATGTCTAGCTCAATGAGCAAGGAAGTCGGTTGTGGATAAACTCAGTATTGCAGGGCTATTATTAGCAATTATTGCTATTTATTTTGGTTTTGCTTTAGATGGCGGTGCAATCGCTACTTTATTTGAGTTACCAGCATTTATTATTGTATTCGGTGGTACTTTAGGTGCTGTAATGCTGCAATCATCTTTAAATCAGTTTCAACATGCTCTCTCTTTATTAAAGTGGGTTATTATTCCACCTCGATATGATATTGATGAAGGTATTTTGAATTTAGTCTCTTGGTCTGAAAAAGCACGTGAATCCGGGTATTTATCACTTGAAGATATTGCTCTTGATATTGAAGAGCCTTTTACACACAAAGGCTTAAATTTACTTGTTGATGGTGTAGAGTTAGAGGATTTTCGCATTTCACTTGAACTCGATTTAGAACTGTATCGTGAGCACAATTTACGCTCTGCAAATGTTTTTGAATCTATGGGTGGGTACAGTCCAACAATCGGAATTTTAGGTGCTGTTTTAGGTTTGGTTCATGCAATGTCAAATTTAAGTGAACCAGACTTGTTGGGGCAGGGAATAGCTACTGCATTTATCGCTACAATTTATGGGGTAGGGTTTGCTAATTTAATATACTTACCTGTGGCGAATAAATTAAGAGCTATTATCCATCAGCAGACAATGTACAGAGAAATGATTTGTGAAGGTTTAGTTTCGATTGCAAATGGTGAAAATCCGCATGCAATTGAAAATAAGTTATCAGCGTTTAGGTTGCTATAATGAATCGTCTTAGACGAAGACGCCATTCTTTAGAACATGATAATGTTCATCGCTGG
Organism: Colwellia sp. RSH04; assembly: GCF_003545765.1. Taxonomy (GTDB): domain Bacteria; phylum Pseudomonadota; class Gammaproteobacteria; order Enterobacterales; family Alteromonadaceae; genus Colwellia. The sequence continues at coordinate 99,270 of NZ_QXIO01000005.1, forward strand.
CTAATTTCATATGCTGATTATATGACATTATTGTTTGCTTTATTTGTGGTTTTATATGCCATGGCTATGGTCAATGAGAAACCGTTTGAAAGTATAACTGAATCTATAGGCAGGGTTTTTCAAGCTGATGATATATTAACAAAAAATGTTGGTCATGGTGATGATTTACTGATGGTTAACAGTCTTCAAACCAAAAAACGTTTATACGGTAATAATATTCTTGATGTGGCAGGGCCTGAATTAGTTTCAGGTGAACAAGATTTGTCTAATATCTCTGATACGGTTAATGGTTCAAATCTTGATTCATTAGAAGAAGAGTTAAGTACTGCTTTATATGATATTGTTGAGTCTGGTTATGCTCAATTACAGGTTGATGGTGATTGGCTAGAAATAGAATTAAATAGTGGGCTTCTTTTCCCAAGTGGCTCGTCTTCGCCTACAAATTCAGCACAAGCAATTATAGGCGTAATTAACGATGTGATTGGAAACGTAAGTAACTTTGTTAGAGTACGAGGCTACACGGATAACCAACCAATAAATAATGAAGTATATTCATCAAATTGGGAGCTGTCTGTTCATCGCGCAACGGCTATTTTACGTTTATTTGAAGCACTCGAACTAGATCCAGCAAGAATGGCAATTGAAGGCTACGGACAATACTACCCAAGTGCAGATAATACTACTGCACAAGGACGAGCTAGAAATCGAAAAGTTGTCGTCGCTATATCTAAATATGGATTAGAAAAGTCAAACTTGCTTGTTGCTCCTACTATTAGTTTGAATGAGGTTGAAAATATTAAACAGAATAATCAACCAGAAAGTGATAATTCTATTAAAGTAATACGTTTAGATAATGGCGGTATCAGAATTACCACAAGAAATGATGATGAAAAAAATAATCAAAACAATAATACAAATATAAAACAACAAGATAATAATGATAATTAGGATGTACTCTTGATAATTTGGACAGTTGCAAATCAAAAAGGTGGTGTTGGAAAAACAACAACCACTATTGCCTTGGCTGGTTTATTAGCTGAACGAGGTCATCGTGTATTGCTAGTAGATACAGATCCTCATGCCTCATTAAGTTATTATTTTGGTATTGAATCTGAGGATTTAGACTTAAGTGTTTATGATTTATTCGTACAAGTTTCTTCAAAAGAGCAGATATTACAAAGCTTATGCCCTTCTAAATATCCGAACATAGATATATTGCCGGCTACGATGGGCTTGGCAACTTTAGACCGGTCTTTAGGTACTAAAGGCGGAATGGGATTAGTATTAAAAAAAGCAATTCAAAAACTAGCTAACGATTATGATTATGTATTGATGGATTGTCCTCCTGTGTTAGGGGTGTTAATGGTTAACGCTTTGGCTGCTGCAGATAGAATTGTTGTGCCAGTACAAACCGAGTTTCTTGCTTTGAAAGGTTTAGATCGTATGATAAAAACGATGGAAATAATGCAAGGAGAACAAGATGAACCATTTAAATTTACTATCGTACCAACTATGTTTGATAAGCGAACAAAAGCCTCAATTTTAGCGTATAAAAAATTACAAGAAGTCTATACTAATAAAGTGTGGCCTGGTGTAGTCCCAATTGATACAAACTTTAGAAATGCGAGTGTTGCCCAGCAAGTGCCATCAGATTATGCAGCAAACTCTAGAGGGACATTTGCTTATAAAAGTTTACTGGATTATTTAATGAGTCAAATGAAAAACGAACATGAGGTTTGCAGTTAAATGGCTAAATCGTTATCTGCTAGTAAAAAGGTCATGAAGAACTATTTGTCAGAATTATTGACAGAAGCTGACCTGCCTGTAAATCAAGATGTTCAAACAACTAAACAACATGTCCAACCGACGATATCGGTTGGACAGCCTGAAAAAATTAAAGATAAATCATTAGAGAAACTGCTTAATACTGTTAAACCATCTATAGAGGAAGTTATTACCAAAGAGCCTACTGTTCAGTCTGAAAAGAAAGAGACAGTTAAAGCACAGCCTATAGATACCATTAAGCCAGTTACAACACAGAAAAGCCTCGCTCAAAAGCAAGAAAGTAAAGCAAAAGAGAAGAGCTACAGGGAAGGGAATTTTCAAGCAATGTTTTTTGATGTTGCAGGGTTAATGATTGCTGTTCCTTTAATTGAATTAGGTGGAATACATAAAGTTCATAAAACAAATAGTTTAATGGGCAAACCTGATTGGTTTAAAGGCGTAATGCTTCACCGTGATGAGAAAATTAATGTTGTCGATACTGCCTTGTGGGTAATGCCTGAAAAATGTGATGATAAACTTATTAATTCACTAAACTATCAATATGTTATAATGTTAAATAAAAGTCATTGGGGCTTAATGGCTGAGCACTTAGTCGATACAGTTACTCTGAATCAAGATGAAGTGAAATGGTTAGACTCTTCGAGCAAAAGACCATGGTTGGCAGGGTTAGTCAAAGAAAAAATGTGTGCATTATTAGATGTAGATGCATTAATAAAATTATTAAATGATGGCAGTGGCATCCATCAAAATAAATAAACGTAGTGATTTTGATTATATAAGAGGCAAATGTTATGTCTGATGAAAGACGAATTTCCAGTGATAATGTCGATATGAACGATGAAGTATTGCAATGGGTTACTTTTAAATTAGAAAATGAAACATACGGTATTAATGTAATGCAGGTTCAAGAAGTATTACGTTATAGTGAAATAGCACCTGTTCCAGGGGCTCCTTTATATGTTCTTGGTATAATTAATTTACGTGGTAATGTTGTCACTGTGATTGATACGAGATCACGCTTTGGATTAGAGCCTTGTGATGTAACTGATAATACTAGGGTTGTTGTTATTGAGTCTGAAAAGCAAGTTATTGGTATCTTAGTTGATAGTGTTGCCGAAGTTGTTTATTTAAAAGCTTCTGAAATAGATATAGCTCCAAACGTTGGAAATGAAGAAAGCGCGCAATTTATACAAGGTGTATCAAATAGAGATGGTGAATTGCTTATACTTGTTGATCTTGACAAATTACTTTCTGATGATGAATGGGACGAATTAAAACAGTTTTAATTGTCACTACATTTTGCCTACAGCTAATGGCTTTAATATAATTAAAGCCATTAAGCACCTTTTAAATGAGTTCCAATATTAATGTCATTATTAGCCGTTCCTATTATTGCTGTTAGTGGTTTGCTAGTCTCATTGCTCGTTACCATTTTATTTATATATTTATTCAAACAATTAAAAAAGAATATTGAACTTCTGAATGCTCAACAACAAGCTGATGAGTTCATGCTTAATAATTTACAAAATGAGTTTACTTTATTAAAAGTCAGAATTGAGCAGACAACTAGTAAGAGTGAAAATGATCTAGTGGAAACTATCCAAGTATCAAAACAACTAGAGCACAGAATAAAGTTAGTACAAACGCAATTGCAAACCCACCAACAACAAGTTATGCAGCTTCAAGAGAGTGACGGACAAGATAAGTTTTATACTAGGGCGTTCAAATTAGCTGAAAAAGGGGCTGATATTGAAGAAATTATGGCCGAGTGTGAACTTCCTCGTGCAGAAGTTGAAATGTTATTGTCTGTATACGCTCAGAGAAAACAACCTAAATAAATCATTAAACAGCATTTAGTAGTGTGCGCCATTCCATGTTAAACTCGGCGAAATTTTTTTTGCAACGATGTTAACTAATAACGTCATTTGCACTATTGAGACTAAGACAAGGATTTTAGCTTAGTGAATATATTCATGACATTTTTTGTTCGGCTTGTTCTCTGTGTAACTATTTTATGCGTGTCTGCATGTTCCTCTAAACCAGCGGTTGATATGAATGATGAACAAGATACAAATGTTCCGGTAGCTGCTATTTATGACAATAGAGACCCTTTAGAAGTGATAAATAGACCTTTATGGACTTTTACTTGGGATTATGTTGATAAGTACTTGGCAAAGCCGGCCTCGGAACTCTATACGACTTATACTCCTCCTTTTCTTCGTACAGGCCTATATAATATAGCGCTCAATTTGAACGAACCAGCAAGTATTATCAATAATTTGCTGCAATTTAAGTTCACTGAAGCGGCTAAAAGTACGGGGCGTTTTACTTTAAATTCAACTGTCGGCCTTCTTGGTTTTTATGATCCTGCCAGTGATTTTGGTTGGAGTGGTGATCAAGAAGAATTTGGTGAAGTTCTAGGTAGTTATGGGGTTGGCGACGGACCTTTCTTGGTAATCCCAGGGCTTGGACCTAGTTCTGTTAGGGAAGAGGTAGGTGACTATGTTGATGGTTTGTATTGGCCAATGGCAATAATAGACTTTTGGCCTAATATGGTTCGCTTAAGCATTCTTGGTCTTGAAAAACGTGCTGCTATAAGAGACCAAGAACAACTATTACTTGAGTCAGCAGATCCATATGAATTTTTGAAAAATGCTTATTTTCAAAACATGAATTATCGACTTTATGATGGTAATCCTCCTATTATAATTGATGAAGACCAAGAAGCTGAAATTGATGCTTTACTTGATGAGTTTGACGAATAGTTTTAGTGGTAATAATTAAATACACGCAAATACTATAAACGAGTACCTAATTCAGAAGCAATTTGATAGAATTGCGCAAAATTTTTCATAATCTTATTGGAAACAGTTAAATGAATATTATTGAAGGTTCATTCGAAGCAAAAGGTAAGAAATTTGCTATCGTAGTATCACGTTTTAATCACTTTATTGTAGATAGTCTATTAGAAGGTGCTGTAGATGCGCTTAAACGTCATGGTAGTGTCCAAGACTCTGACATCACTGTTGTGAAAGTACCTGGTGCCTATGAACTGCCATTAGTTGCTAAAAAGGCAGCTAACAAAGGTGATTACGATGCGATCATAGCAATTGGTGCTGTTATTAGAGGTGGCACGCCACATTTTGATTTTGTCGCAGGCGAATGCAATAAAGGTTTAGCACAAGTGTGTTTAGAATCTGAAATACCTGTTTCATTTGGTGTAATCACAACTGACTCTATAGAACAAGCGATTGAAAGAGCAGGAACTAAAGCAGGTAACAAAGGTGCTGAAGCAGCACTTGGCGCGCTTGAAATGGTTAACGTTCTTGCTAAAATTTAATTTAAGAAATTAACTGGAAATTTATTGTGAAACCTTCCCCAAGAAGAAAAGCTCGTGAATTAGCCGTTCAAGCTATTTACTCATGGCAAATTAGTCAAAATTCAGTAACGGATGTTGAAGTCAACTTTATTACTGATAATAGTAAAAGACGCTTTGATATTGAATATTTTCAACAGTTACTTCGTGGCGTTACAAGTAATGTAAGTGAAATCGATAGTTTAATTTCTCCACACGTTGATCGTCTATTAGATGATATTGACCAAGTTGAGAAAGCAATTCTTCGTGTCGCTGTCTTTGAATTAACTGACTGTAAAGAAGTTCCTTATCGTGTAGTTATCAATGAAGCCATTGAATTAGCAAAATCTTTTGCTGCAGACGATAGTCACAAGTTTGTAAATGGTGTACTAGATAAAGTCGTAAAAGTAATTCGTCCTCAAGAATAATATTTTATGAAAGAGTTTGAATTAATAAAACATTACTTTTCTAATCAACCTGTAAAGCGAAAAGATGTTGCTGTTGGTATAGGTGATGATTGCGCTGTAATCAAACCTATTGCGAATCAACACATTGTTGTTACTACAGATACTCTTGTCGAAGGTGTTCATTTTCCAATAAATACTGACGCTAGAGCAATAGGGCATAAAGCCGTAGCAGTAAACTTATCTGATTTAGCTGCCATGGGAGCTAAGCCCAGCTGGATTTCTTTAGCTATTACTTTACCGAGTATTAATGAAGCTTGGGTGGCTGAATTTTGTGCTGGTGTTTTTGAACTTTGTGAATTCTTTAATGTTGAATTAATTGGTGGCGATACTACCCAAGGGCCTTTAAGTATAACAATTACTGCTCAAGGTTTGACACCAGAAAATCAATATTTATCGCGTGGTGGAGCCAAAGCCGGTGATTGGTTATATGTGACAGGTGAACTTGGTGATGCCGCTTTAGCACTTCAATATCTTCAAGGGAATATATCTGTTGAAGAGCATTATGTCGCGCCTTTAATAGAAAGACTTAATTATCCAAAACCACGTGTATTGGCAGGCGAAATAATACGTGAATATGCTTCAGCTGCAATAGACCTTTCTGATGGGCTTATTTCCGATTTAGGTCACATTTGCCAAGCCTCTAACGTTGGCGCAAATGTAGTTCTAGATGCATTGCCGTTGTCTGAAAAGTTAACTAATAGTTTATTAGAGGAAGATGCTATTAATATTGCTACTACTGGTGGCGATGATTACGAATTGTTATTTACGGTCTCTGAGGCAAATAAAGTTGGTGTTGAAACAGCACTCTCTCATGCTGGTATTCATGTGACATGTATAGGTCAATTGAATGCAACGCAAACAATCACAACCACGTTGAACAATAAAGCAGTACCTATCAATTCCTCAGGTTTTGAGCACTTCTCATAATCGAGATTAAATTTAACCTTCAATGAACATATATGATGTCTACTAATAAAAAAACTGCGTTTAATTTAGCTAGCCCTATACAGTTTTTAGCGTTAGGTTTTGGTAGTGGTTTAGCGCCTAAAGCTCCTGGAACATTTGGCACCCTTGCTGCCATACCTTTATATTTAGTGTTAATGAACTTAACCACCTTATATTATGCTGTTGCAACTGTATTGATTTGTATTGCTGGAGTGTATATATGTGGTAAAGCTGCCGCGGAAGTTGGTGTACATGACCATCCTGCTATTGTATGGGATGAAATTGCTGGCTTTTTAATTACTATGTTTATGGTACCGTTCTCTATACAAAGTCTTGTCGTAGGTTTTCTTCTTTTTAGATTCTTTGACATATTAAAACCTTGGCCAATTTCTATAGCAGATAAAAAACTTAAAGGTGGTTTTGGTATTATGTTCGATGACATATTAGCGGGTTTTTTTGCTTTAATAATAATGCACTTTGTTTTTTAAGCTTATTAGGGCATGTTTATCTTTATTTAATAGTTCAGCTTAGAGATAAACCTTTTATTCAAGGCAAAAACTTGTGTCGTTTACTCGTTAAATCAGTAGTTTTTAACGCAGAGTATAGGAACTTTAACCTTATCTCTATGTGTAATGGATATTTTTAGACTAGCGTTATTAGACTTCACTTATTTGGAATAACCAAATTGCGTTCATACAGCTTTGCTATTGAAAAATAGCTCATTGCTGAAAATATCAACAAAGCTCCGCACACCCTAGTCATTAAACGTATTAAATAATCAATAAATTCGATATTATTGAATCAGATCAATAGTAATACTGCTGTTTATACGCTATTTTTATAACAGAGCAATGAAGAATAAGTTTAATTTTGCATTGATTTTTTCTACTCTGCCCTCAGTTCTATATTACGTGGTAAGAAACCGCCAAATAAAATCGTAAAAGAACTAATAGTAACCGTTTAAAAGGAATACCTATGAAAATAAATCTTTCTGGTCATCATGTTGAAGTTACTGATTCAATCAAAGAACATATCGAGGAAAAGTTTTCAAAGATAGCAAGTCATTTCCCTAGCCTTATCACTTTAGATGTCATTATTTCAAAAGTTCATAATAAGCATCAAGTCGAGTTAACCACTAATTATGAAGGCGGTCGAATATCTGCCTCTGGCAATGATGATGTGATGTATCCAGCTATTGCATCAGCGGCTAAAAAACTCGATGCAGCGTTAAAGCATAGAAAAGGTCAGTTAAAAGCTAATTTACATGCAAAACCAGATGCTACCGCACCTGATATTGCACACGAAAAAGTACAAGAAATGAATTTAATTTAAACTAGGGCGTGTTTAGCTTTTTTTAATCATTCAGATGAGAGATATAACCCCTGCAATCAAGACAAAAGTTACATAGTTTACTGACTAAATCACCAGCTTTTAACACGGAGTAAAGGGGTTGTAACTTCAGTAATAAGGGCAATGGCTGTTTTTAGCACTAGCGGCATTAGACTTTACTTATTTGGTACAACCAAATTGCGTTCATACTGCTTTACTATTGATAAAAATAGCGTATTGCTGAAAATATCAACAAAGGTCAACATGCCTTAAAAGCATATAAAAAGAATTGTAGTTTTGCTGCGGTTCTTTTTTTAACCTCTAAATATACCAAACACCCATACAACAACCGATAAAATAACACTATTTTTAAATAGTTGTGTCATAATCAGCATTAATAAATATTGTATCATTACAAGGACTATTATTAATGTTCAAGCCTTTTACTAAACAATTCAATGTAATAAAAACGTTATGTTTAACCATTTTTTCTATAAGCCTTTTGGGGTGTGGTGAGCCTGAAACTCAAGTTGCAACTCCTGCTCCTGCTGTATCAGTCTATAAAGTAAATACCGAAGAAATTGGCTCATATAGGGAGTTTGTTGCAAGAACAGAAGCTTCTAGAGAGGCTAATTTGCGAGCAAGAGTTGAAGGTGAGTTGCTTGAACGTCACTTCAAAGAAGGGGCATTAGTTGAAAAAGGACAGGTTTTATTAAAAATAGATCCTGCTGAATATCAAGCTGCACTTGCTTCAGCTAAGGCTGATTTAAATAGTAAAGAATCAGGTGAAGATAATGCCAAAAGAAATTTAAAACGTGCAAAAGAGTTGATTGAGGACGGGTATATATCTCAATCAGATTTTGATCGTTTAACAACTGAAGAGTCTCAAGCTCGCGCAGCAGTAAAGTCAGCTACTGCTGCCGTTGAAAAAGCCCAGTTGAACCTAGATTATACAACTATTATTGCACCTTTTACTGGTCGAATTGGTAAGGTAAATTACAACGTAGGTAATGTCGTTGGTCCTAATAGTGATGCACTAGCGACTTTGACATTAACAGACCCTATGTATGTTAGTTTTCAGGTAGAAGAAAGCTTATATGTCTCTTATTTACAATCACATCAAAAAACAAAAAAAGCAGATGATGTTCAGTTAAATATATCAATTAGATTACCAAACAATTCAGAGTATCCGCATACCGGTGTACTTGATTTTGCGGATACAACCATAGAGCAAGGGATGGGGACTGTAGAATTAAGAGCGGTTTTTGATAACCCGAACGGGATCATCTTACCTGGGCTTTTTGTAACACTAATTGCAGAAAGTAAGCAAAAAGAAAAAATGGCCTTAATTCCGCAAGTTGCAGTACAAGAAGGGCAACAAGGAAAGTTTGTCTTAGTTGTTGATGAGCAAAATACAGTTAAGCAACGTCATGTAGTGCTAGGTCGAAGAATTAACGCTATGTGGGTAGTTGAAGAAGGTTTAGAAGCGGGAGAAATGGTTATAATCGAAGGTTTACAGAAAGTAAAACCCGGCATTGAGGTAAATGGTGTTGAAAAAAGTGTTGATGGGGTAACGGGAACTATTAGTGCTCAAAACTCATCAATTATAAAAACAATTGCAGCGAGTTAGGGATAGATAAATGATTAGTAAAACGTTTATAAATCGTCCAAAATTTGCATTTGTTATCTCAATTGTTATATCAATTGCAGGTTTGATTGCTATGGGGGTACTGCCTGTTAATATGTACCCTGAAATTACACCGCCCCAAGTTCAAATATCAGCTGTTTACCCAGGGGCTAGTGCTCAAGTGGTTGAGGAGTCAGTTATTCGGCCAATTGAGGAACAAGTAAATGGTGTAGAGGATATGCTCTACATTGAATCTACTGCTACCAATAATGGTGCAGCTATTATCACCGTGTTTTTTAATGTCGGCACCGACGGTGATATCGCGCAAGTTAATGTACAAAACAGAGTTGCTTTAGCAACGAGTTCATTGCCTTCAGAAGTAACGAGGCAAGGGGTCGATGTTAAGAAAAAATCTAGCAGTATGCTGTTGGGTGTCAACTTATATTCAGATCAGGAAGGTATAAACCAGTTATTCTTAAGTAACTATGCGACAAACTATTTGGTGGAGCCATTAGGGCGTATCAAAGGGGTTGCATCGGCTGAAGTTATGGGTGAAATGACTTATAGCATGAGAGCTTGGTTGAACCCTGAAAGAATGTCTTCTCTTAATGTAACTGTTACGGAAGTTCAACAAGCTCTGCAAGAACAAAATATGATCGTCGCAGCAGGTAAATTAGGCTCTAGCCCCTCGTTACCAAACCAAAAATTTGAATACTCAATTCAAGCCAAAGGGCGATTAAAATCTCCAAAAGAGTTTGGACAAACCATTATACGAGCAAAATCAAATGGTAACTTTGTGCGCTTAACCGATATCGCAAGATTAGAACTAGGTGCGGAAGATTATTCAACCCAAGCAAGGTTGAATGGTAAAGAAACAGCTTTCTTAGTTATTTATCAATTGCCTGATGCTAACGCTACTGAAGTCGCTGATTTAGTTAAAGCTGAAATGGCGAAGTTGTCAGAGCGATTTCCTGATGGATTAGAATACGTAATCCCTTACGATACTACAGAGTTTATTGATCGTTCAATGGAAGAAGTGAAAGTTACTTTATTTCAAGCTGTTGCATTAGTAATTCTGGTTGTTTTCATCTTTTTACAAAATTGGCGAGCAACTATTATACCTACGCTAGCCATACCTGTTTCTCTCATTGGTACTTTTGCTTTTATGTTATTAATGGGCTATTCCATTAATACAATTACCTTGTTCGGCTTAGTTTTAGCTATTGGTATTGTGGTTGATGATGCAATCATTGTTATAGAAAATGTTGAGCGGATTTTAAAAGAAGAAAAGTTACCTATTAAAGAAGCGGTGACAAAAGCAATGGAGCAAGTTTCTGGTCCTATTGTAGCGACAACATTAGTATTACTTGCCGTTTTTGTGCCTGTCGGCTTTATGCCAGGCATTACTGGTGAATTATACAAACAATTTTCAGTGACGATTTCATTTGCTGTGATTATATCGTCTATCAATGCTCTAACATTAAGCCCTGCGTTGTGTACTGTGTTATTAAGTGCAGAAACCATGAAGCCTATCAAATGGTTACAACCGTTTGAGCGTATGATTGTTAATTCAACGTCAGGATACAGTAAAGCGGTCGGCTTTTTATTAAAGCGTGTTTCTCGAGTGGGCATTCTTGCTGTTATTGTTTTTGTCGGTGCAGGTGTATTAACGAATACAGTTCCTACTGCTTTTTTACCTGATGAAGATCAGGGGTATTTATTTGTTGATATTCAACTGCCTGATGCATCTTCAAGTAATCGTACTCAAGCAGTGTTAGATAAAATAACCCCTGTTATTACCAAAGATGCAGCGGTAGAAGATCTTATTACCGTTTCTGGTTTTTCATTGTTAGGCGGCGCTGGTTCAAATAATGGTTTAGCAATTATTACCTTAAAAGACTGGGAAGAAAGAACCACACCTGAATTAGGTTTAAGTCAATTAATACCTCGTCTTATGGGGCAGCTTTGGACAATGCCTGATGCACAAATAATGGTGTTTAATCCACCGCCAATTCCAGGTTTGGGTAATAGCTCTGGTTTTGAATTTAAATTACAAGATAGTGAAGGGCGTGATCCTGCTCAACTTGCTCAAGTTATGAATGGGTTGATTTTTGAAGCAAATCAGCGACCAGAATTAACGCGTGTATTTAGTACCTATCGCGCCAATGTCCCTCAGTATTTCCTTGAGGTTGATCGAAATAAAGCTAAAGCACAAGGTGTTGCTTTATCAGATATTTTTACGACCTTACAAGCCCAACTAGGTTCTTTATATATTAATGATTTTAGTCAGTTTGGTAGAACTTATCGTGTGACCATACAAGCAGAATCTAAATATCGAAAAGAGCCTTCAGACTTACGTTATTATTATGTGAGAAACAATGAAAATGAAATGGTGCCATTAACGACATTAGCTAAGCTTTCTCCTATATTAGGCCCTACAACGATAAACCATTTTAATTTATATCGTAGTGCAAGTATAACAGGGCAAGCGCTGGAAGGTTACTCTTCTGGCCAAGCTATTCAGGTTATGGAAGAGTTGGCTGATAACTTACCACAAGGTTTCATTTATGAATGGTCTGGGCAATCTAAACAAGAAATTGAAGCAGGTGATTTAGCTCCGATTATTTTTGCTTTCGCAATTTTATTCGTTTATTTGTTTTTAGTAGCGCAATACGAGAGTTGGACAATCCCATTTTCTGTTATTGCAGCAGTGCCATTGGCATTGTTTGGCGCTATGCTTGCTTTATATACGATAGGTTTAGCTAATAATATTTATGCACAAGTAGGTTTAGTCTTACTTATCGGTCTTTCGACTAAAACTGCTATTTTGATTGTTGAGTTTGCTATGGAGCAAAGAGCCGCTGGTGAAACAATATTTAATGCTGCGCTTATTGCCGCAAAAATGCGATTTAGAGCGGTATTAATGACAGCTTTCTCTTTTATTTTGGGTGTTTTACCACTAGTTTTTGCTACTGGTGCTGGTGCTGGTAGCCGTGTTTCTTTGGGTATAACAGTATTAGCTGGTATGATTTCGGCAACCATTTTAGGAACACTGCTTGTTCCTTACTTTTACATGTTAGTTCAAAGAATGCGTGAAAAATTTAAGGGTGCATCTGAAGTGAAATAATATGCTAATTAAAGTTTACTGACTTTAAGAAATAACAAAACGCTTAGTATTTACTAAGCGTTTTTTTATGTAAATTTTTAGACAAAGTCATTAGTTACTCGGTTTCACTGCTCAAGTTACTCTCTGCTGTATTTGCTTGTGTTTCTTTTTGTTGCTCTTCCATTTTAGCTCGCTCAGCCTTTGAAATATATTTTGGCTTATTACTTTTATGAAGTTTAGCATTGGCTTTTTTAACTTTAAGTTTTAATGTGTTATTTATTTTCTTTTTTCTATTCATGAGGTTACCTTGATGTGTCGGAAGTTCTTATTTATAAAAATTGTGCAATGATAAAAATTATCATTAAAGGAATATAAGGAGTCATTACCGTGGGTTTAAATGCATTACGGACATATTCAGTTAATAAACCGCTTATAGAGCTACGCTCACTTTGCCATTGTTGATAAATAGGCATAAAATTATTCTGATCTGTTTCGTCTTTGCTAAGCAGGGACTCAATGGTGACTAACATTGCAGCGGTTCGCCCTTGATAGGTTTTTAAAATGGCCTCTTGAAGCCATATAAGTGCTAAAAGTAAAATGGATACTATTATCGAGAAAGAAAAAGCAAAACAAACTAGGCTTATTATAAATGCGCAAATTTTGTTTAGAAGACTAAAGTGCTCGTATTTTTCGTAATCGTGATGAAGTAGCTGCCATTGATTGACCATTTTGGAAGGTTCGCCTTTATTAAAGTGATAAAATTAGGGTAAAAAGAGCTTTGCTGATATTATGCGCGCAATTATACGCTCATGAAAGTAGTGAGCATCAAAAACGTTAGGAATATTCATGAGTAACTCAGCCTCTAATAAAAAGTCATTTTCATCATTAGCCCTAGATAATGCCTTGGTTAGTAACCTTAAGTCATTAGAATACTATGAAATGACTCCTATTCAGGCTAAATCCTTACCTGACATGATTAGTGGAAAGGATGTTATAGGGCAAGGTAAAACAGGCTCAGGTAAAACAGCCGCTTTTGGTTTAGCCTTGTTGAACAAATTGAATGTAAAGCGTTTTCGTATCCAATCAATGGTGCTGTGCCCAACAAGAGAGTTAGCAGATCAAGTCGCAAAAGAAATTAGAAAACTAGCTCGAGCTATTCACAATATAAAAGTGCTTACTTTATGTGGCGGCACGCCTTTTGGTCCTCAAATTGGTTCTTTAGAGCATGGCGCTCATATCATTGTCGGTACTCCAGGTAGAATCGAAGAGCATGTTATCAAAGGTACACTGAATCTGGATGATTTAGAGTTACTTGTTTTAGATGAAGCTGACAGAATGTTAGAAATGGGCTTTCAGGCAGCACTTGATAACATAATTGAGAGAACTCCAGCGCAAAGACAAACATTACTGTTTAGCGCAACTTTCCCAAAACAAATCAAAGCTATCAGTGACAGTATAATGACTAATCCTGTAATGGTTGAGGTTGCATCTACTGAAGAAAAATCGAATATTGAGCAGCAGTTTTTTAAAGTTGAAAACGACGAGCATCGCTTAGATGCATTACGATTATTGTTACTAGATAATCAGGTTGATTCAAGCGTCATTTTTTGCAATACCAAAAAAGAAACGCAACTTGTAGCAAATATGCTTCATAGTGATGGCTTTAGTGTTCTTGCCTTACATGGTGACTTAGAGCAACGTGACAGAGATCAAACCTTATTACGATTTGCTAACAAAAGCGCAGCAATACTTGTCGCAACAGATGTGGCAGCAAGAGGTTTAGATATTGATAACTTAGATTTAGTTGTTAACTACCATATTGCTAGGGATAGTGAAGTGCATGTTCACCGAATTGGTCGAACGGGAAGAGCAGGCAATAAAGGTCTCGCTTTTTCATTATTCAGTGAAAAAGAGCGTTATAAAGTTGGCTTACTAGAAGATTATTTAGAAAAAGTTATACAACCACAAACTTTACCAGCCTTGGATGTTTTATCTTTGAAGAGGCCAAGTGCTAATATGGCGACTATTCAAATTGATGGTGGAAAAAGACAAAAAGTTCGTCCTGGTGACATTTTAGGGGCGTTAACCGGTGATAAAGGTATAAAAGGTGAGCAGGTGGGTAAAATCAATGTGTTTGATAATAAAGCCTATGTCGCCGTGAAAAAGAACGCTATTAAAACTGCATTGAAAAAATTGGCAAACGGAAAAATGAAAGGAAAAACCTTTAAAGTTAGACATTTAGTTAGCTAGTTTACTGTGCATGAAAGCAGCTTACCAACATAAAATAGCAGAAGGCGAGCTTGAAAGTGATCAAGGGCAATTTTTCGCTGTTAATGCATTAGACAAGCTAATAAACACTATAGAACAACAGGGTAAAGGCTTTATATGTGAGCCAACCTTCTTTTCAAAAATAAAGGTTGCTTTGCCCAACCTTTTCTTCAGTAATAAGCATCGAAAAACACTTGGCTTGCCTGGTAAGGGAATATACTTTTATGGACGTGTAGGGCGAGGTAAAACAATGTTAATGGATTTGTTTTATCAAAAACTTACGATAAAGCGTAAAAGACGAATCCATTTTTATCGTTTTATGGCTGATGTTCATCAAGAATTAGCTATTATCTCTGCTAGCAATACGTTAAAAACAAACCCACTAGAACAAATAGCAAAACGTTGGTCTAATGAAGTGCAGGTACTTTGCTTTGATGAGTTCTTTGTGGTTGATATTGGCGATGCGATGATATTAGCTGGGCTATTTGAAGCTTTGTTTAATTATGGGGTTATCATCGTAACTACCTCTAATTGTCATCCTGAGCAACTTTATAAAAATGGCCTTCAACGAGAACGTTTTTTACCGACGATTGAACAAATTAAAAAGCATTGCCAGATAATCTCAATTGATGGCGACATTGATCATCGCTTAGGTGATGAGAGTTGCGATAAAACTAAGCATTACTTTTTAGTCGCTGAAAATGGAAATGTAGCTTTAGAGCAACACTTTACTTCATTGATACCGAGTGAATATAAAACGGAATCTCATGGTCGTATTTTAGTGTGTAATCGTGAAATTGATTTTTTAAGACGAGCTAAAAAAGTTATATGGTTTGATTTTTTTGCTTTATGTTCAGGGACTAGAAGCCAACTTGATTATATTGATATAGCGAATAACTATCAAACGGTCTTCATAAGTAATGTACCGCAATTTAGCGGTAGAGAATTAACTAAAATATCTCAAGGGGTAGAAGATAACTATCAGAGAAAAGGTCAGCTTTTAAATCAACTACAGGCACTTGATGATGAAGCAAGGCGATTTATTGCCTTAGTTGATGAGTTTTATGATAAAAGTATTCAGTTAGTTGTTAGTGCAGAAGTTTCTATTGATGAATTGTATAAGGGCAAGCTACTCGCCTTTGAGTTTGCTCGCTGCCAGTCTCGATTACATGAAATGCAACATATTAATCATTGACTACTTTTTAGTGTATTTGACTAGTTTTTTGTTATTTACTCTTGATGTATTTAATGTGTAAATCCTATCTTTATGATTTTATTAGTTTTTAATTGTGGCACTGCTTTTGTAAGTACTTAAGTCAGAAAGAAATATAACAATGAAACTAATTAACTTCTACGAATACTAGGATAATCACATGAAGATTTTAAGAAATAACCGTTCATTATTTAATAAATCAATGGTAGCTGCGACATTAATAACGACATTTGCTTGTGGTAACGTGTTAGCACATGACTCTGAATGTAATGTTGAGCTAGATACAGGCTTTAGTATTAATAAAAGTACAATCGCTTTTTTAGATAAACATGATGAAGCTATTTATAAAATTATTGATAATGATGTACTAATTGTTTCGGGAGAGCAAATTGAGTTAAATGATTCCCAACAACAGTTAGTTCATGATTACTCCACTATTATCCGAGCAATGGTTCCTGAGGTCAAAACCATTGCAATAGAAGGCGTTGATTTAGCTGTTGAAGGCGTAAATTTAGCGTTTAACGAATTGTTAGGTGAAGGTAATGATATTGCCACGGAATTAACACATGAATTATCGTTAGTGCGTGAAGAGGTATCGACTAAATTCTCTGAAGAGCATGGATTTACCATTGGTGAAAATGGTATTAATGATGGAGAGTTTTTCGGTGAAGAGTTTGAAGAGCGCATTGAGTCTGTAGTAGAAAAAGCCGTAATGAATTCAATGGGGTCATTGCTTGTTGCCGTTGGTCAAGAAATGTTGTTCTCTGGTGGTGATACAGATGCATTTGAAGCACGCATGGAAAACTTTGGTGAAAATATTGAACACCAAATGGAAGCAAGGGCTGAGAAAATAGAAGAAAAAGCAGAAGCATTATGTGAGGCAGCTATAGAAATTGATAGATTGGAAGAGCAAATGAAGCTAAATATTGAAGAACTTTCTACTATTAATGTTATTTCTACTAGTACCAAGTATACAAGTGAACAAGAAGCTACAAGTAACCAATTAATGTAGATACCTAAGTTGTAAGCTTTGTTCTTACGTTTACAGCTCAACTTTAAGACCTATCACTGATATAATTGATAGGTCTTTTTTTATTTATCATGTTTTATGCACGCAGTTCATCATTTATATCAATATCGAAAAAGTTTAAGCACTACTACCTACAAGGCAAGGGGACAAAGAGTCATTCGTTGTGATTTTTGTCGTTTAGCCAAGCGCTTCTGTATTTGTTCACTTGCTCCAAAACAAGTCTGTGAAACTCAGCACTCAAATGCTGGATTTTTATTGTTAATGTACGACACTGAAGTATTAAAACCGAGTAATACTGGCAAACTTATAGCAGATATTATTCCCGATACGTATGCTTTCTTATGGTCGAGAACAGAGCAAAATAGTGAATTAATTGCACTATTAAACGATGAAAAGTGGCAACCGATGATTATTTTTCCTGGTGAGTATGCAAACGAGGAGAGAGAAGTACAAATAAATACTGTTGAATGTAAACATGGCAAAAAGCCCTTATTTATTATGTTAGACGGTAGTTGGCGTGAAGCAAAAAAAATGTTTCGTAAGAGCCCTTATTTAAATAAATACCCTCTGGTTAGCTTTGATGCGAAAACTTTCGACAGGGTAGGGAGTAATCAGCAGTCACCAGTAGGTGATGATTCAAGATACACTGTTAGAAAAACAGAACTTGAGCATCAATTTTCAACAGCAGATGTTGCTGCTAGGGTGTTAGATATGTTTGGTGAGCACAATAATGCTAAGTTATTAGACTTGTGGTTTGATGTGTTTAATTATCAGTATCAAAAAAGTGTTTGCCAAAGAAATAAAGGTAACCCTGATGCACTTGAAAATTATCAAGCTTTTGTAAGAACATCTACCTCATAACCAAAATAAGCTTGCTGTAATGCTTTGAAGTTGCGGCATTAACTTTTAGGAGTTAATTATTAGCCATTAAATATTAGGCATTAGTTGTCAGGCATTAATACTGTTCTCTTATCAGCAACCAGTTGTTTCAAATATTGCCAAACACTATTCACATGCGAAAGTCTTTTACTTTCAGGGTGGGTGATTAAATATAGACTTCGAATAACTTTTATTTCATTTGAGCAAAGTTTGATGAGAGATTTATCTTGCTCAGCTAAAAAGCAGGGCAGTATTCCTATTCCTAAACCACTTTTTATTGCCGTATATTGGCTCGTTATACTGGTACTTTGAAAGTGAGGCTTGATATTGCTATCTAGTTCTTTCAAGTAAGATAACTGCTCAGTAAAGAGTAAGTTATCGACATAACTTACCCAGCGGTAACTTGATAACTGTGACAGATCAATACGCCCCATAACTTTGTCTAAATAGGTTTTATGTCCATAAAGCTGTAGTTGGTAGTCACATAACTTGCTAATAATAGTCGAGGTGTTTTTCGGTTTTTCAACAGCAATAGCAATGTCAGCTTCATTTCTACTGATTTTTACGTTACGTGAAAAATGTAATAACTCGATATCTATATTGGGAAAGGACTCTTGAAGTGCTATTAAATGTGGGGAAATAAAAAAGCTGCCAAAAGCTTCGGTAACACCGATTCTTACTTGGCCACTGTTTTGAATGTTTTCGTCAGTAATGTTTTTAAAAGCTTGGCTGGCATTTAACTCCATTTGCCTTGCAAACTGTAATAGCTTATCGCCATTTTGTGTTAACTTATGTCCTTCAACAGTTCGTTCAAAAAGTTTTGTGGATAAGCTTTCTTCGAGTTTATGAACACGTCTAGACAGTGTAGAGGCGTCGATACTCAGTCGTTTAGCTGCTGTCGATAGACGTTCACTTCTTGCTACTTCTAAAAATATTTTTATATCGTCCCAATTCATCTTTGTATCATACATAAATCAGTTAGTATTTGCAAAAATGCAATGCTTGTTGCGTTTATGTTTGTTGTGGTTGAAAGGGATACAAACTACCTTAGGTAGATAAAACAAATATTACTTATTTACGCATAGAGGTTGCTATGACTATCAAAGAAGTTCCGCTAATTATTGGTGGTGAAAAAATTCGTTCAAAATCAGACGTCTGGTTAGATGTTTTAAATCCAGCCACACAAGAAGTTGTTGCGAGAGTCCCTGTTGCAACGCGTGAAGAAGTGGCGGCTGCTGTTGAGTCAGCACAAGAAGCGTTTAAGTCATGGTCTAAAGTATCTCTTACCAATAGAATGCGGATCATGCTGAACTTTCAGCAATTAGTGAAAGAACATACGCAGGAACTTGCTGAATTAGTTACCTTAGAACATGGTAAAACATTACCAGACGCTGAAGGTGAGGTAGGAAGAGCATTAGAAGCCATTGAAAATGCTTGTTCGGTTACAAGATTGCAGTTAGGTGAAATGGCAAATAACGCAGCGACAGGCGTTGATACTTATACACTTAACAAGCCATTAGGTGTAGGTTTAGGTATCACAGCATTTAATTTCCCACTTATGTTACCTGCATTTATGTTTCCACCTGCTATTGCTTGTGGTAACACTTTTGTATTAAAACCATCTGAGCAAGATCCATCGTCAACAATAAGGTTTGTTGAACTTGCACTTGAAGCTGGTATTCCTGCTGGTGTGTTAAATGTTGTTCACGGTGATGCCAATGTGGTGAATCAATTAATTGAAAGTGACGAAGTCAAAGCCGTATCATTTATCGGTTCAACCAATATTGGTACTAAGGTTTATAATCACGCAGCAAAGCATGGTAAACGAGCACAATCAATGATGGGGGCCAAAAACCATATGGTAATTATGCCTGATGCCAATAAAGATCGTGCAATTAATGATTTATTGGGCTCAGCATTTGGTGCGGCTGGTCAACGTTGTATGGCTAACCCTGTAACAATACTCGTTGGTGAAGCTCGTCAATGGTTACCAGAAATAGCAGAAAGAGCTAAATTAATGAAAGTTGGCCCTGGTACACAGCGTGACGCTGATTTAGGACCTGTGGTTTCTCCACAAGCAAAAAACCGTATTATCAATATTTTAAATTCTGGGGTAGAGCAGGGTGCCACGTTATTAGTTGACGGTAGAGAGTGCGAAGTTGAAGGTTATCCAAATGGTAACTTTGTTGGTCCAACGTTATTTACTGATGTGACAACAGACATGGATATTTATACTCAAGAGATCTTTGGCCCTGCTTTATGTGTCCTTGAAGCTGAAACATTAGATGAAGCCATTGAGGTTATTAATGCTAATCCAAATGGTAATGGTACGTCAATTTTCACTTCATCAGGCTGGGCCGCAAGAAAATTCGAAAATGAAATTGATGTTGGTCAAGTTGGTATTAATGTACCTATTCCTGTTCCTGTTGCTTATTTTAGCTTTACAGGTTCAAGAGGATCAAAACTGGGTGATTTAGGACCTAACGGTAAACAAGTCATTAGCTTTTGGACTTATACAAAGTCAGTGACAGCACGTTGGTTTGAACCAGATCACCAAGACGGTTCAACAATTCACACAACTATTAGTTTAAAATAGTGGTTTATTAAGATAAACGTCTTATTATTTATAAGGCGGTTTAAATAAAAATGGTCACTTTTTAGTGACCATTTTTTTGTGTTTAGTTAACTATACTTGCTACTTTAAATAGAGAGTACTAGCTCAAAGAATAGTTGAGCCTAGTGTAATATTCTAGCTCTGATTGTCCCGTCTATTGCTTTAAGCGCTTTTAACGCTTGGGTACTATTTGATGATTCAATATCAATAACCACATAACCAATTTTGTCATCAGTTTGCAGATACTGGGCTGCAATATTAATATCGTGCTCAGCAAATGCTTGGTTAATTTTTGTTAATACGCCTGGTTGGTTATGATGTATATGTAATAAGCGACTAACACTTGTTTCACCAGGCACAAAATGCTCAGGTAAAGAAACTTCTGGGAAGTTAACTGCTGATAAACTTGAACCGTTATCAGAATACTTAGCTAATTTGCTCGCAACTTCTAAACCGATATTTGCTTGCGCTTCTTTTGTACTTCCACCAATATGAGGCGTTAAAATAACATTATCAAAAGCACGTAGCGGAGAAACAAACTCTTCATCATTACCCTTTGGTTCTACAGGGAACACGTCGATTGCTGCGCCTGCTAGTTTTTTATCACTTAAGGCATCGCTTAGTGCATCTATATCAACCACAGTGCCACGAGAAGCGTTGATGAATATTGCACCTTCTTTCATTGCTGCAAACTCATTTTTGCCAATCATATCTTGCGTTTGAGCCGTTTCAGGGACGTGTAAGCTAACAACATCTGCTTCACCAAGAAGCGCAGGTAATGAAAATACCTGACTAGCATTACCCAAAGGGAGTTTAGTTTCGATATCATAAAAGCGAACTCGCATGCCTAATGTTTCTGCCAAAATTCCCAATTGAGTACCAATATGACCATAGCCTATGATCCCTAACGTTTTTCCTCGAGCTTCTACAGAACCAGCAGCAGACTTAAACCATTCACCTCGGTGAGCTTTAGCACTTTTTTCAGGAATACCACGAAGTAATAATAGTGTTTCACCTAGGACTAACTCAGCGACTGAGCGTGTGTTAGAGAAAGGAGCATTAAATACCGGTATACCTCTGCGCTGTGCCGCTTCAGTATTTACTTGATTGGTACCAATACAGAAACAACCGATAGCAACCAATTTTTTAGCATGGCTTAATACTTCATCAGTTAATTGTGTTCTTGAACGTATCCCAATAAAATGAACATTAGCAATTTTTTCAATTAACGCTTCTTGTGAAAGTGATGTTTTTAAATACTCAATATTGGAGTAGCCTTTATGCTTTAACTCTTCCAATGCACTTTCATGGACCCCCTCGAGTAATAAAATCTTTATTTTGTCTTTCGCTAATGAGTTTTGGTTCACATTGTTCATAAGAATAGTCTTCACTGGTTGTTTCTTGATAGAAAAATATTTTCTGCTTACGCTAAAAATTGATTATTTAGCAATTCACTTTAAAAGGTTTTAGATATCTAGCCATCTAAAGTAAATTAAACATAGCATATAGAATATAAACTCTAAAGTGATAATTTGCTATATGTTAGATAATTATGCTAAATAATTGATTTTTTATTGTTGTAAATAAAGTTTAACTAATAACTTCAACACCTTGAGCTGAGCCGAGTACTAATATATCAGCACCACGTTGTGCAAATAACCCATTAGTGACTACCCCTACTATTGAATTAATTGAATTTTCAAGGCCTTTTGGATCAATAATACTCATGTTATGAACATCTAAGATCACGTTACCATTGTCTGTAATCACACCTTGTCGATAAACAGGGTCTCCACCTAATTTAACTAATTCTCTGGCAACATAGCTTCTAGCCATAGGGATAACTTCAACGGGTAATGGAAAGGTACCTAGCACTTCTACTTGCTTTGAATCATCAGCGATACAGATAAACCTTTTAGAGACAGCTGCAACTATTTTTTCACGAGTTAATGCGGCACCACCGCCTTTAATCATGCTCATGTGCTTAGTAATTTCATCTGCGCCATCAATATAGACATCAAGCGTGTCGATACTATTTAGGTCGAAAACTTCAATACCATGCTCTTTTAGTCGTTTAGTTGACTCTTCTGAAGAAGAAACTGCACCGGTTATTTTATTTTTGATAGTCGCTAAAGCGTCGATAAAATGATTTACCGTAGAGCCGGTTCCAACACCCACAATTGTGTCATTTTCAATGAAATCTAGTGCTTTAATTGCTACGGCTTTTTTCATTTCATCTTGAGTCATTACATTACCCTTAGTAAATTGTTTACGTTAAAAACGTTTTAAATTTTGATAAGTAATCATAGATTGTTGTTACTTCATGCTTACTTAATTTGTGGCTGGCGATTATATCATCGTCAGGTAATAATGCTATTGCTTGCTAGGTAATACTTAACGTTAAGTTACAGCTTGAATGACTTGAGAAGGAGTAATAATTTCAGGAAGAGGAATATCCCAAGCTTCTATTGGCACTTTCTCCACTTGTTGGCAGTCATGTGCAAGTCCAATTGGGTAAGAATTAATGCTTTTATTTTTGTCATTATGCCAATGTGTTAATGTCCTATCATAAAACCCACCGCCCATGCCAAGCCTTGCGCCACTAGCGTCAAAGGCAACAAGTGGAGTAAATATTAAATCTAATTGTTCAGACGGACAAACCTCACTAACATTAAGCTCTGGCTCTTCAATATTAAATTTATTCTTCACAAGGTTAGTTTCATGTCGATAACGAAGAAAAAGTAAATTATGTTTATTGAAAGGGTGAATAACGGGTAGGTATACTTCTTTGTTTTGTTGCCAGCACCATTGAATAAACATCTGAGGGTTTAATTCGCCATCATTCGCTAAATAGATAGCGATTTTTGTTGCAAACTTTACTTTAGCATGTTTTGTTAGCTGCTCTAATAGATGGATACTGGCTTGGTTTTGTTGCGTTATTGTGAGGTTTTTTCGCTTTAAACGTACGTTTTTACGTATTATGGCTCTTGAATCAATTTTCATATTATTAATTTTTAGTATAAAAAAAAGCTGGTAGAAGTCTACCAGCTTTTCTCAATCTTTTTTAATAGTAGATGTTCAAATTAACTGTGTTGCTTTGATACACCTTCATGTGTTGCTGTTACTTCTAATTCTTCTTCTAATTTTTCTTCAACACTATCAGTGTGAGCACCTTCAGCACCGTGCATCCAGTCAACTAATTTACCACTGATCATGTACATAATGATACCTGATACAATGGCTGTGATAGCAATACCAGAGAAAATAGCAAGCGCATTATTAGCTGCTTCATTACCTTCACCGATAAACGAACCAACAAATGCTGCAACTTTATTCGCTAGTGCTGTAAAGAAGAACCAAATACCCATTAATAATGAAGCAAGACGTAATGGTGCAAGTTTTGTTACCATAGATAAACCAATTGGTGATAAACATAGTTCTCCTAAGGTATGGAATAAGTAAGCTAAGATTAACCAAATCATTGAGGTTTTAACACTTACGTCGCCACCTTGTTGTAAAGTTGCACCAATCATAAAGAAGAAACCAATAGCTAATAGAATTAATGCTAAAGCAAACTTCACCGGAGAGGTTGGTTCATTGTCGCCCATCTTAACCCAGATGGATGCAATAATAGGGGCAAAAATAACAATAAAGATAGCATTGACTGATTGGAACCAACTGGCTGGGACTTCAAAAGCACCGATCATTCTATCAGTATATTCATTGGCAAATAAATTCATTAAGCCACCCGCTTGTTCAAAGCCGGCCCAGAATATAATAGTAAATACACCCATGATAAAGATAACTTTGATGCGATCTCTTTCTACGGCTGTTAGGGGTTCTTTCTTATCTGAGGTGCTGTTTTTAAGCGCTAACTTAGCCGCTGGCTCTACACCAATATCACCTAAGTACTTTTTACCAAAAGTTAGTTGCATTATGACACTGATAATCATACCAACACCAGCAGCAACGAAACCATATTGCCATTCACCTTTTTCAGCGATAGTACCTACAATAAGTGGTGCAATAGCCGCACCTAAATTAATACCCATGTAGAAAATAGTAAAAGCACCATCACGACGATGATCACCTTCATTGTATAAATCACCTACCATGGTAGATATGTTTGGCTTAAATAAACCATTACCACAAACAAGTAAGGCTAAACCAAAATAGAACATTTCAAGTTCCATACCTTGAACATAGGCATGGGGTGTACCTAAAGCAAATTGGCCTAATGCCATTAAGATACCGCCAATGATAATAGAGCGTCGTTGCCCTAAAATGTTATCAGCTAACCAACCACCGATGAGTGGGGTTAAGTAGACAAGCATGGTAAAAGTACCATATAAACTTAATGCATCACCACGAGTGAAGCCTAAACCACCGCGCTCAACTAAATCTACGAGATATAGTACTAAAATTGCGCGCATTCCGTAGTAACTAAATCGTTCCCACATTTCCGTTCCAAATAAAAGGAATAATCCTTTTGGGTGACCTAGAAATGTTCCAACATTAGGTTTGTTCATATAATTATCCTAAATTTTTATAATTCTTGCGTAATCTGCATCATGGTAGATGCATTTAATCCAATTGAAAAATGAATCTAGTGAGCTGTTATACCTGTGTGAGTGGGTAAAGGCAAGTCTTACGAGTAATCAACGGCCTTAAAGTAATGAACAGTGTAGCGAAATGTTTCCTAGTTAATTTCAATAATTAATAAGTCGAGTTACTGAGTATTTAATCGATAGTTTTAGGGCATTATTACATTATTATTTTAAAGCGCTTTCTTTGTTGTTCAGTAGTAAATATGCTGATAAACTTCGGTGCTGCTTTTATCCTATAGTTTCAGCTGTTCATGTATTATCAATTCTCGTGAGGTAATTAATGTTAGCTAACTATTTGATTAATTAAATGTACAACAGGAAGAACTTGAGTTAATGCTTAATTTTTTATTTAGAAAAGAAAATCTATTTACCGATAATTTTTTATCAGGTTTTGTGTTTTTATTGTTGATTGGAGTGTTCATCTCAGTCCCCGTTGATGCTATGCAAGTTAGTCAACAACAAATAGAACAATTTAAAAAGTTACCTGCCTCACAACAATCAGCCTTAGCTAAAAGTATGGGGGTTGATATTAACGATATAAGAAAGCAACTTTCTCAAACTCAATCAAATAATTCTGTTAATGAAACAACTGATACGTACCCACGCGGAACAAAGTTTGATGCCTTAGGAAATCCAATATTTTCTGAACAGAGCAATGATGAAGATGAAGATGAATTGATAAAGGAGTTAAAGCCATTTGGTTATGATGTTTTTGCAAACTCACCGCAAACCTTTGCTCCCTCAATGGATATTGCTATACCCGCTGATTATATTGTAGGTCCTGGTGATCGTATTTCTGTTCAGGTCTTTGGTAAAGAAAATAAAGAATTAGAACTAGAGGTTACCCGAGAAGGTGCGATTATTTTTCCTAGTTATGGCCCCTTTACTGTTGCTGGATTGACTTATGGAGATATGAGTCAGTTACTCAAAGCAAAAATTAAAGAAAAAGTTATCGGAGTTGAAGTTATTATAGGTATGGCGGAGTTACGCTCCATGCGAGTTTTTGTGTTAGGAGAAGCACATAAACCAGGGCCTTATACCTTGAGTTCTTTATCAAGTATAACCCATGCAATTTTTGCTGCCGGTGGTATCAGTGATATTGGCTCATTAAGAAAAATTCAGTTAAAACGTGCCGGTAAACTAATAAAAACTCTTGACCTATATGACTTGCTTATTAATGGAGACTCTAGCGATGATATGTTACTTCAATCAGGAGACGTAGTTTTTATTGAACCTGTAGGAAGTCGGGTGAGTATTGAAGGCGAAGTTAGACGACCTGCAATCTATGAAATAGTTGATAAAGACGATTTTAGCGATATTGTTTCTATGGCGGGTGGTCTGTTGCCTTCTGCTTTTGCCAAATCAACCATTGTTGAACGTTTTAATCAACATTCACTTCGTAGTGTCGTAAATTTAGATTTAACTAAGCAAAGTGATTTATCTAAAAGCATTCAAGCTGGTGATGAAATTAGAGTGTTAAAAGCGTCAGCTATGTTTGATAAGTCGATAACTTTAATAGGGGCTGTGAGTCGCCCAGGAAAATATCAATGGCGTGATGGTATGAAAGTGACGGATATTCTAAAGGGGATAGATTCACACTTTCTTGCTGATGCCGATCTTAATTATAGTTTAATTGTTCGTGAGATTGATTTAGCTAAAAATATAGAAGTGTTGCAATTTGATATTGTTAAAGCGCTTTCAACCCCTGATTCTACAGACAATATTGAACTTAACTCGAACGATAAAATTGTAGTTTTTTCCCAGCTATCAAAAACGACAAATGCAAATTTAGGTCTTGAACAATTAGCGTTTACCCAAGATGAGCTAACCAGGAAAGAACAACAGTTAGCGAAAGAATCATTTAAAACTAAACAGTTTTGGGATAAATATGGTGATGACGCAACTATTGAAGCATATAGTGCTGAGCAACAAGCTGCAGCTGATACAGAGAAGTTATTAAAACAGTCAATTGAACAAATGACTGGCGGAGAACTTGAAGAGGAAATTGATATTAAACAGCTGGCACTTTTTTCAAGGCAGCGTTTATTGTTACCTATTATTGAAAAGTTAAAACAACAAGGACGTTCAGGCGCTCCAATTCAGCTTGTAGAAGTTGATGGGGCAGTTAAATTCCCAGGAATTTATCCGTTAACACTTAATGCAAAAGTAGATGACTTAGTTGTTGCAGCAGGAGGGTTAACTGAATCTGCATATTTAGCAAAAGCTGAAATAACACGTAATAGTGTGAAAAGAACTGGTGTCATTAAAGAGTCTATTGATATCAATTTAGGTGATGCCTTAAAACAGGAGTTTACCGCGAATATCAAGCTAAGCTCTAAAGATAGACTTAACATTCATAAAATACCTGCGTGGAGTGAAAACCACGTAGTAGAGCTACGTGGAGAATTTGTTTTTCCAGGTAAATACACCATTCGAAGGGGAGAGAGTTTATCTGATTTGATAGAAAAAGCAGGTGGCTTTACAACTTTTGCACATCAGGAAGGTTCGGTATTTACCCGAGTACAACTAAGAGAGCTGGAGCAACAAAATTTACTTAAGTTGACGTCAGATTTACGAGTTGAAATGGCATCGAAATCATTGTCTGATACTGATTATTCTCAATCTTATAGTGAAGTTCAAAAAATGCTAGCCGATATGGCTAAAGTGCAACCGGTGGGGCGATTAGTTGTTAACTTACCTAAGATAGTCAAAGATAATAGTTACGACATATTATTAGAGGATGGTGATATTCTCTATGTGCCCACTAAGAAAAGTTCAATTAATGTTATTGGACAAGTGCAAGTGACTTCATCACACATTTATGATGATAATTTATCTGCTGAGGATTATTTAGCAAAAAGTGGTGGTACTAAGAAAAGAGCCGACACCGACAGAATATATATTATATCGGCAAATGGTAGTATTAAAATGATGGAAAATGCTAATTGGTTTACAAGTGATGTGAGCAGCAATATGAAGCCAGGTGATACAATTGTTGTACCTCTAGATGCCGAATATATGAATAATTTATCATTGTGGACCAGTGCAACAACGATTATGTATAATACTGCGGTAGCTATAGCTGCGATTAGTGGTATATAGAATAAGCATTATCAATTTTTATGGAAAGAAACGCTGTGATAAGTAAAGATAAAATTAAAATTGCCATCATTGGGTTAGGGTATGTTGGTTTACCTTTAGCCGTTGAGTTTGGGAAAAAATACTCAACTTTAGGCTTTGATATTAATAGTAAAAGAATAGCTGACTTAGTAAAAGGGCATGATTCAACGTTAGAAGTTTCAGACGAGGAATTAACTCAAGCTTCGAAATTGATTTACTCAAATGATGTAGAACAATTAAAACAATGTAATGTTTATATTGTCACCGTACCAACACCTATTGATGAACATAAACAGCCTGATTTAACCCCTTTAATTAAAGCCAGTGAATTGCTTGCAAAGGTTATCTCTAAAGATGATATCGTGATATATGAATCCACAGTATATCCAGGAGCCACTGAAGAAGTTTGTATTCCGGTCATTGAGCAAAATGCAAATATGCTCTTTAATAAGGACTTTTATGCTGGGTATAGTCCTGAGCGAATAAATCCTGGCGATAAAGAACATCGAGTGACTAATATTTTGAAAGTCACATCTGGCTCGACGAGTGATGTTGCAAATTTCATCGATGCTTTATATGGCTCAATAATAACGGCAGGTACTTATCAGGCTTCATCTATTAAAGTTGCCGAAGCTGCTAAGGTTATTGAAAACACACAACGTGACTTAAATATTGCATTAATTAATGAACTTGCGGTTATTTTTGATAAGCTTGATATCGACACGGAAGAAGTATTAAAAGCGGCAGGAACAAAATGGAACTTCTTACCTTTTAGGCCAGGTCTTGTAGGTGGGCATTGTATTGGTGTCGATCCTTATTATCTTACCCATAAAGCGCAGGCGATAGGATATAACCCAGAAGTAATTCTTGCCGGTAGGCGCATCAATGATGGAATGGCTGAATATGTTGTCTCGCAACTGATTAAAAAAATGCTGAAGTCAAAGTTACCGGTAAGTGGTGCTAATGTATTATTGATGGGATTAACATTTAAAGAGAATTGCCCCGATATTAGAAACACTAAAATTGTTGATGTTATTTCTGAGTTGACCGAATACGAGGTTAATGTTGATGTATATGATCCTTGGGTATCTATTGATGAAGCAAAAGCTGAATATGATGTCGATATGGTGATTGAACCAAAAGAAAATCATTATGATGCTGTTATTTTTGCGGTCGCACATGAACAATTTAAATCTATGTCTGAGCAAGATATTAAGAAAACTTTAAAAGCTCAGCATGTTATTTATGATTTAAAATATATGTTACCGCCTTCTATTGCTGATATTAGACTTTAAGTTATATTAGCTTAACTAAAAATAATCACTCTTAAAAAATTATTAAAAGGATGTTTGATGTCTCGTTACCAAATAGTAAAGCAGCAATTATTATCAAAACCAAAAACCTGGTTAGTTACAGGTTGTGCAGGTTTTATTGGCTCTAACTTAATAGAAACGTTACTTTTACTAAATCAAAAAGTTGTTGGACTTGATAACTTTTCTACAGGTCATCAACATAATTTAGATGAAGTGAATTCATTAGTTTCTTATGAGCAATGGCAAAATTTTACCTTTATTAAAGGTGACATTAGAGAGTTGCAAGATTGTATTTTGGCCGTTAAAGATGTTGATTTTGTCCTTCATCAAGCGGCACTTGGCTCTGTACCAAGATCTATTGCCGATCCAATCACAACAAATGCTAGTAATATTACGGGTTTTGTTAATATGCTAACGGCAGCAAAAGATGAAGGGGTCGATACTTTTGTCTATGCAGCATCAAGTTCGACATATGGCGATCACCCCGCATTACCTAAAATTGAAGAAAATATTGGTAAACCGTTATCGCCTTATGCCGTGACCAAGTATGTTAATGAGCTCTATGCAGATGTTTTTTTTAAGACATATGGACTTAATAGTATCGGTCTTAGATATTTTAATGTTTTTGGTAAAAGGCAAGACCCAGAAGGGGCCTATGCCGCAGTTATACCAAAATGGACTGCAGCAATGCTCAATAATGATGATGTATTTATTAATGGTGATGGTGAAACTAGTAGAGATTTTTGTTTCATTGAGAATGCCGTTCAAGCTAATATTTTAGCGGCAATATCTGATGTTAAGGCAAAAAACAATGTTTATAACGTTGCACTAGGCGATAGAACTAGTTTGAATGCGTTGCATGATTCGTTAAAAAAAGCCCTTGCTGAAAATAACATTAATTATCAACAAGCCCCTAAATATAGAGAGTTTAGAGCAGGAGATGTGCGTCATTCTCAAGCTGATATTTCAAAGGGTAAATTATTATTGGGGTATGAGCCTGAATATAAAATAGAACAGGGTATTAATAAAGCCATGCCATGGTATATTGATTTTATTAAAAAATAGCCTAGAGTTAATTGAAAATTAGTTTTTACTAATGTTATTTATTACTAATAAGAATGATTAGGTCTAATTAATGTTTAAAGTGTATTAAAAGTGTATGTTTTTGCTGTTGAACTATTAGATAGCATTTACTTTTGACTCTATTCGCTTATAATAGCGTTCAATTTGCTTTTTTTAGAGCAGATACTCCACTTATGTTAGATAACATAAACCATAAATACTTGGATGATTGATGTATATTTTCGCTACTATACTTACCACTTTTTGTTTTGCTTTTTTTGCCATTAAATTTTTCAAGCCAGTAGCAATAGAAGTTGGGTTAGTTGATAAACCAAGTGCTCGCAAATTACATGATGGAAATATTCCTTTAATTGGTGGTATTTCTATTTTTCTAGCAGTGCTTGCTGCAAGTTTATTATGGTTACCCAATACCCTTGAGTTACGTATGTACCTCATTGCTTCAGCGATGATGGTATTTATTGGTGCGCTTGATGATAAGTTTGATTTAAGAGTACGGGTACGAATTGTCGGTCAAATAATTATTGCTAGTTTGATGATCTATGGGGTCGGTGGCTATATTGAAAATTTGGGTAATTTATTTCAACTAGGTAATATTAACCTAGGGCCGTTTGGAATTATTTTCACCTACCTATCTATTATCGTAGTGATTAATGCTTACAATATGATTGATGGCATTGATGGCCTCATTGGTAGCTTAAGCATAAATACCTTTGTCTCTATCGCGCTATTATTTTTGATGAGTGGTCAAACCGATTATTTAAGTTACCCATTAATCTTAGCCACAGCAACCTTGCCTTATTTAATGTTTAATTTAGGTGTTTTTAAACAAAACTCTAAAAAGATCTTCATGGGTGATGCTGGTAGCATGTTCATAGGGCTGAGTGTTATATGGCTATTAACGATGGGTACTCAAGGCGAGCAAGCGTCCTTTAGGCCCGTTACAGCACTATGGATTTGTGCTATTCCGTTAATGGATATGTTAGCTATCGTGGTACGCCGATATAAAAACGGGAAATCGCCGTTTAAGCCTGATAGAGACCATTTGCATCACTTATTACAAAGAGCAGGGTTGAGTGCAAAGCAAACCTTGATTGTTATTTCAATTGCATCAACGTTTATGTCATCAATTGGCTTAGCTGGAGAGTACTTCAAAGTAAATGAAAGTTTATTGTTAGTAGGTTTCCTTATTATGTTTATCTGCTATGTCGCCTCAATAAGAAATCTTTCTAAATTAACTAAATAGCTAACTTTACCTGTATTTTCTGCAAAGCCCATACTGTGCGAAGTATGGGCTTTTTTATTATAATTTAATTAGTTCGAGATAGTTTATTGCTATTACTTTTAACTATTAGGGCGTATTCTTCTTTATTTAATGTATTCAGCTGAGAAATTAAACCCCTTTAATCATAAACTAAAGGTTACGTAGTTTAGCCAGCTAAAGCAGCTGCTTTTAACGTAGAATACATTAATTTTAATCTCAGCCCTACGGGTAATATCTATTTTTAATATTAGCTGCATTAGTATTTACTTATTTTGAACAACCAAACTGCGCTCATACTGCTTTGCTATTGATAAAGATAGCGTATTGCTGAAAACTCCAACAAGGTCAACATGGCCTAGGGCCATTGGTAAAAAGCATTGTTTTGCTCACATCCATCAGTTAATGAAAATAACCTGAAATTTTTTAGGGGTATTGTTATCCTGATTGATCCAAATCAATCCGATACTATTATTCGTTGATATACTGCTACGAATTAGATTTGATAAATGTATTTAATTATTATTAATACCTGAATTGAGAGCAGCATCTTGTGGAAAATATTATAGATATCAGAAAATCAGTTAGCAGCGACAAAAAGAATAAACCATTAGTTTATTCTTGTTCGGGCTGTTCTAACTTGGCTCAAATGGCTCATAATATATCACTTAATCTAGACGGAGATGGCATTGCAGAGATGTCGTGTATCTCTGGCGTAATAGGTAAGGTTCCACCAATACTTGAGTTAGCAAAGTCTGGCCGAGCTATTATTGCTATTGATGGCTGTGATTTAGGGTGCACTAAATCTTGTCTTGATGCCAGTGGCTTAACGGCAGATCATTACTTTAACATTAGTGAATTAGGTTTTGATAAGAAAAGTAAGTGGAATGATTCGCTGACTGAAAACACTATTGCGATGAAAAGTATTTATGCTGAGTTATTTAAGTCAGGAATATCTTTTCCAAGGTAAATTGTTAGGAAGATAATAAAATCTGAAACCAGTTTGGATTATTTAATAGGATGCATAGCATCCTATTTTTTTTATTTTCAGCACTTATTCTTCAGTTTTCTAAAATGCCTAGTTTACTAAAATACCAAAAGTTTAGTTTTAACATTTATTCAAAGCGAAATTTAAACGCTATTTAATTGGCATTGTTAAATATTAGTTAATGAAACTAGCATAGGCGTTATTTTTCCCAAGGGCAGCCTGACTTCCCTTTAAAGAGAACTTATAACCACACAGAGAAAAGCTACCTCTATCTGCCAATGCTTTCACTAACTCTTTTGAGTCAAGTGGAGAAAAGTATGCGTAATAATCAATAGAATTTTCAACAACTACCTTAATCGTTCTAATAGGTGCACCTTTATTAAAGCTAATGGTTTTACAACTATTATCACCTTCTGCGGTAGCCAATGCCCATAAAGTGCCATTACTTTCTTCATCAGCTTGCCAATGAACGGTGATGCCTTTAAACGTTGATTGGTACAAATTAAAGTTATCAGGCATAGCGAGAGGGTATTCTAATTCATTACTCGAAAAAAGCTGCTGTTTAGTCGTGTTAAGCGGTGTTGATTTATCTATTGCTAGTTGGTTACTAACTACTTCATCTGTGTTTGATAAAAGAAAACTATCTAGTAAGACATAAACAATGAAAACCAGAATAGAAATAAGCAAACCCTTTTGTAGGTTTTTATTTTGTAAAAATTTAATTCTGATTAATTCGCCAAGATCAAACTGATTGGTATTAGCGTCTTCATTTATATCGCCCAAACGTTCAGTTGAAGTATGAGTATGGATATCTATTGCTTGATGATGTTGTTCTGTAGTCCCCCCAGCTAAAGTGGGCTCTATTCGTTGACTGGCGCGGTGGCTATTAAATTGGGATTCTTTGTATGCTGACAAATCAACTGGACCAGCATAACCAAAGATATACTGTTTGCTTTTATGTTTGCTAGGGTAAGTGAGTAATAAAGCACATGGTAGGGCGGGTAATAATAGTAACCAAAAACTTAATGAATTATTCAATAATAAAATAATTATCCCAGAAATAAAAAATATTACCCCAGGGATGTATTGCCAGTTTGAGCTTAGTTTCGCGTCATTTAATCGTCTTATCGTACTCATTGTTAAGATGCTACTTGTTACTACAAGAATAACTAAGTTGACTGCGAAATGTTCGTTAAACATATTGGCTAATAATAAAAAGCTAATCAACGTACTAAAAGCGATAGCGGAAAACCTATTACGGTTATCTAAACCCTTTAAACACATGATAGATTGAAAAAACTGCACGAATACTCCAGTAATGATATTTCGTTATTGTTGATATAGTAATTTTCACTTTCACACAAATCAATGGTGAACTCTGCGGTATTTATATTTTATAAGCGGGTAATACGACTTTATCGAGCTTTAAATCGACTAAATAGAGTTCACCTTGACTTGATGACTCTCCATCGCCACTAAACTCGACATCAAAGATGCTTTTAAATATCAATCCATGTTTTTTTGTGAAAGTTAATCGTGTTGACTTTCTAGCTAAGGCGATAAATTGTAAACCGGAGTCTTTACAATAGTTACTCGCATGACGCCTACCTGCTTCAGAAACTTTTCTTAAATAAGCAAAGTACCAGCAGAATAAAAAAAACACTAATAAGTAATATATATTTTCCATAGGTTATGTGACTTTTTAATTTATAGATAATTACACTTGATTGAATAAGTTACCAATGGCTTGTGCTAACTCATTTGAACGACTTTCTGCTCTCATACATTGAAAAACGATAGGTCTAGTCGCTGGAATTGCAACAAGGTCTTTAAAAATACTATTAAATAATGGTGTATCTTTTATTAAGACTAAATGCTCAAAGAAAGCCATCAAGGTTTCAGTGTCTGACAAAGAGAGCCAACAACGTCCCGATAGCGTAATTAATAATTCGGCAGAGATAGTATCTTGTTGTAGCAATTCTGTTATTAACGTTTTAACTCGGATATGCCCACTGTTTGCAGAAAGTGCTCTTAGCAAATGTTGTGGAAATTGGTTGTTTTTGTTCGATGATTGCAGTGATGCTTTAAACTGTATAATTAATGCTTCAATTAAGCTTAAATCAAAAGTTTCATTTTCTAATGCGCCACACAACGGAAACAATACTTCTTCAGGTAAATATGGCAGTGCCCTTACTAGTATATCACTGTGATTTTTATGGCTTATTCTAGCGGCAAAATCTGTAATACCTTGAACACCAACTCCCTGCCAGTTTTGCCAGTTACTCTTTGTAGTCAAATACTCTATAAAGGGTGATAAGTACTCACTTGCCGTTTGTTTCAATTCTACTTTTATTTTGCTATTTAAACTGGCTAATTTATATTGAGCAGGCGTAAATAAATAGGGGTTGTTCTTTAATAACTCTTCTTGTTGCTCTGTTGGATCTTTTGTTAAATCTGAACCTAGTGCCTCAACGATTATCGCAATAAAATGATTTCTAGCACCTTGATTAAGCAACCTTCGCTCATCAAGCGGTAACTTTACTAACCATAAATAAGGCTCAGGAGATTTTTTTTGCCAAAATGCAATAGCAATAAAAGCATGCCCTTGAGATGGTGTTGGATAAGGTATTTGATTTAATTCAACCTTCTCAAAGAGTTCTTTGGATATCTTTTCAACTTTCCTTCCCATATCGAAAAGTCGATATTGTGAATCTGATAATTGTAATAGGTGAGATATAGTATCAATAGTAGTCATAAACGCTTTAGATGTTCTTCAAGAAAAATAATGGGGTAGATATTGTGCCAAGTTAACATTCTTTGTCTGCGGTATTATAGAGATAATAATGGCATTAACCTAGCAATAATTTAGTCAGGGTATGACAGTTACTAAAGAGCAACAAACCTTGGTTTTACGTGATAAATTAACCGAGCAATTAAAAGCAAAAAATTTATAGCAAGAAAAAACGCCTTCAACTGATGCATTGGCGAGTTCTGTATCTTTGGATTTAGACATATTAGCGTTTGACGTATTAGCTTTTTAGCAGTAGCTTCAATTTGTACTCATTGAGAAAATGAAAAACCTTATTTTGATAAATCAGCCTTTACCTTTTTAGATTTCATTAACGCCAACCGCCGAAGAAGTATTAAACGCTCGTTCATTAAAACTGAAGAATTATTGAGTATACTTTTTAAGATAGAAGGTTTACTGTCAGCCTAACTTCAACATTTACATCTGTGTAATCAAGTTTATGTCCTCAATTGAAAATAAAGAATTGACTGCTATACCTCATCAATGTGAGGGGTTAAGTAGTCAAGATGAAAAGCCCATATTAACTATTTTATATCAAGATGAATACCTTGTCGCCGTTGATAAACCCGCTGGTTTATTCGTCCATAGAAGTTTTATGGATAAAGAAGAAATCTACTTTGCTGTACAACTCGTTAGAGATCAAATAGGGCAGTACGTGTATCCTGTTCATCGCTTAGACCGACCAACATCTGGTGTTTTATTGTTTGCTTTAACAAAAGAAGTCGCACAACAGTTAAGTGACGCATTTGCTAATAAAGCTCAGGCATTGGCACTAGAGCAAAGTAAAGATCGTGAAAGTGATGAGCTATTAATGACGAAAACTTACTATGCGTTAATAAGAGGGCATTTAATTGTAAAAGAGGAGCAGGGCATAATAATTGATGAAGGGGTGATAGATCACCCCCTTAAAGAGAAACTTGATAAGCTGGGCGATAAATTTGTCAGTCAAAAAAAAGAAGCTCAGCAGGCTAAAAGCTACTATCGCGTTATTAAACAGGCAACATTGCCCGTCGCCGTTGGAAAATATGATTCAGTTAGGTATTCTTTAGTGCAACTTACACCAGTGACGGGGAGACGGCATCAATTGCGTCGACACTTAGCGCATCTACGCCATCCTATTATTGGCGATATAAATTATGGTGATAATAAACAAAACCCTTTTTTTATTGAGCATTTTGGTTTTAAAAGGCTGATGTTGATCGCAAAATCATTACAGTTTATGCACCCGATAACAGGGAAGGAAATTAACATTGAAGTTGATTTTGATGAGCAATGGCAATCAGTATTTAAACTACTTAATTGGCAGTTGTAGCTTTTAGTCGAAGGTAGTATTTCAATAGTTATAACTTTGGTGTTTAAACAAAACTTGATAAGCCATTAGACAATACGCGATTAGTTAATGAAGTTGAATTGATTAGTTAGGAGCTATGATATTAATTGCATTTGAATCTTGAGCAATAAGAACGGTATAAGGGGGTTCATTAGTACCGTTTGAATCTTGTTTAACGTCACCTTTAATTTGAATGCCTTGAGCTAATTGAACTGGTAAATATCTAGCTCTTTGTTTAGCAAAAGCGAGCATCATTTTTCTATCTTCTGTTATTGGTCTATTGAGTAACGATAGCATTAAGTGATGGTCAGAGGTATTTGATTTCTTATTGGTCTTGTGATTACTTAATGAAAAGCTGTTATGAGAAAATTGACTTTGATAATAGCCACTTTTGAGTTCTGTATTTACGTCAGTGTTTAGTGAATGTTTCGAGGTTGAGCCACAAGCACACACTAACGTACTAATTAAGATAACAACAACAGATTTTAATACTTTCATGACATGGCCTGATAATTATCGCTTATTAAAAATACTCAAGCGGATTAAATAATTATCTGTAAAGTGGCAAGTGTCGTGCCAAAGTATCATTTACAATGATCTTTAGTAAAAAGGTCTAAAATTACACACTGTAACGTTAAGTAAAATAGAGAAAAAATGAAAATATAAAAATTTTGTATTTACACGAGTTAACTTAGGTTAATGTCGTTTTCTCATCGAAATATTTAACTCATAGGGTGGAGTGTCAAAATTTCAGCGCGCCGATTTATGCTGTTTAACTCAATAAAAAAGCCAACCTTTAGTAAAAAGTTGACTTTAAATATAAAATAATAAAGTTACTCAAATGAATTTTATTCAATTGAAACGTTAAAAAAGCGTATCGTCGCCTTACTCATCATCTATAGAGCGAAGTAATTCATTAATCCCTACTTTAGCTCTTGTTTTTGCATCAACTTTTTTAACAATGATTGCAGCGTATAAACTATAGCTACCACATTTTGAAGGAAGGTTCCCCGGAACAACTACTGAACCAGCGGGTACTCTGCCGTAGTGTACTTCACCTGTTTCTCTATCAAAAATGCGAGTACTTTGACCGATATAAACTCCCATTGAAATAACAGAGCCTTCTTCTACCACCACACCCTCAACAATCTCAGAGCGCGCGCCAATAAAACAATTATCTTCAATAATTGTTGGGCCTGCTTGAAGGGGCTCTAAAACTCCACCAATGCCAACACCGCCAGATAAATGAACATTTTTACCTATTTGTGCGCATGAGCCAACTGTAGCCCAGCCATCAACCATACAGCCTTCGTCAACATAGGCTCCAATATTTACAAAGCTTGGCATTACCACGACATTTTTGCCTATGAAGCTGCCAGTACGAACACTTGCTCCAGGCACAACACGAACACCGTCAGCTTCAAACATTTCTTGATTATAGTCACTGTACTTCATCGGAACTTTGTCAAAGAATTTGCTTTCAGCGCCATCAATAACTTCGTTATCCCAAATTCTAAATGACAATAAAACGGCTTTTTTCAGCCATTGATGAACATGCCATTGACCGTCTATCTTTTCAGCAACTCTTGCTGAACCATCATTTAATGCGGCTAATGCGTCTAAAACAGCTTGCTTAATGTTATCACTTACGGTTTTAGGGCTAATGTTTGCTCTGTCTTCAAATGCTTTTTCTATGGTTGCTTGAAGAGGATGTTGCGCTAGTGTGCTCATAATCTATTCCTGTTGATACTGATAAAGTGCTAAGTGATATTTTTAATCTATTTCTTGTGTTAGCTTTTCAGCTAATGCTTCTTTTTCTTGCTGAGTTAATGCATTGCCATCAATTGTTGAAATGGTAAATACATCATCTGCTTTTTCACCAAAGGTCGTTATTTTGGCTGAATGTATATTTATTTTTTCACGCTGAAATATTTGGCCTATTTTTGACAGTAAACCTGGTCTATCTAATGCGATGATTTCGATCATAGTCCGACTTTTAGCATGCAGTTTTATGAAATTAACTTTACTCGGAACTCTAAATTCTTTTATGTGTTTTGAGGGAGAAATAATAGGCTGGTCAAACACTTCATCTTGGCTTAATCGTTCAGCGAGCGCTTTACATATTTCTTCAACATGATAATTTTCTTTTAATGGCTTACCTCTACCATCGAGAACAATGAAGGTATTTACTGTGTAACCTGTTTTCGTGGTGATAATTTTCGCGTCATGGATAGAAAGTTTTTTCATACCTAAAAAAGTCACTGTGCGGGCGAAGGTGTCACTTTTTTCTTTGGTGAAAATAAATACTTCTGTACCGCCACGGTAAGGTTTAGGACTAATAAGTACCAGAGGGTTACTTCTGTCATGGTCTATAATGTGTTGACTATGTCTGGCAATCTGCTCTGGTGCATAACGTAAAAAATAATCAACGCTAAATTCACCCCATAAACCTTTAACTTTTTCTTTATCTATCGATATTTCATTTAAAATATCTCGTGCCTGTTGTTGGTTTTCGCGAATTTTAGAACGAATTTCTACTGGTTTTTCTAAACCATGTCTAAAGGCACGTAAGGTATTGAAGTAAAGATCTTCAAGTAAATTGGCTTTCCAGCCATTCCATAGGCTTTCATTGGTTGCACGCATATCAGCCACGGTTAAGCAATATAGGTAATTTAAATGCGCTTCGTCTCGAACAATTTCGCCGAATGTTTTTATGACATTTTCATCAGAAATATCACGGCGTTGTGCAGTGACTGACATTAACAAATGATTTTCCACGAGCCATGATACCATGTTTGAATCGTGTTTATTTAAGCCATGAGCTAAACAAAAGTCGAGGGCATCTATTGCGCCAAGTTCGGCGTGATCGCCACCGCGCCCTTTGGCAATATCATGAAAGATACCTGCTAAATAAAGTACTTCAGGTTTACGTATTTTTTGAACGATTTTACTGCATAAAGGAAACTTATGGTTATGCTCTTTTAGGCTAAATTGATATAAGTTTTTAATGACTCTATAGCTATGTTCATCAACTGAATAAGCATGAAACAGGTCAAACTGCATTTGACCAACAATACTTCGCCATAATGGCAGATAAGAGCTTAAAATGCTGTGTTTATGCATTAAGTTAAATGCCAATCCTAAGCCTCTAGGGTGCCTAATAATCGCCATAAAAATACGACGACATTCAGCATAATCGATTAAACCAGAAATCAATCGTCGCCGAGCGTTTCTCATTAAACGTAAAGTGTGCGAGTGAATTCCTTTAGTGCTTGGCTCTTGAGCTATAATCAAAAACATTTCAATCATTTTTGCAGGGCGCATAAAAATACGATCGTTGCGCGTATTAATTAGCTTGTCTACTAGCTCAAAATCATCATTTATTATGGTGGTTGTTTTTTCTTCCGGTTTTGTAATGATGGCTTGTTCAAAGTGCTGTAATAGCATGGTGTTAAGTTCGGCAACTCGCGCTATAATTCTGAAGAAGCGCTTCATCATACGTTCAACAGGTGCTTTACCTTCATCACCAAAGCCCATCATTTTTGCTACATCAGTTTGATAGTCAAAAAGTAATCTATTTTCACTACGGTTAGCGACAAAATGCAAAGCAAAACGCATGCGCCACAAGTAATCTTGCGCTTCAAGCAATTCAAATAACTCATTTGGGTATAAGTAACCGTGTTCAACTAGCTCTTCAAGAGAGTCAGCTTGGAAATGTCTTTTGGCTACCCAAGCGATGGTTTGTACGTCACGTAGACCACCTGGGTTAGCTTTTAAATTAGGCTCTAATGTATAAGCTGCGCCACGATATTGTTGATGGCGCTTGTTTTGTTCTTGGTATTTAGCAATGAAGAATTTCTCTGAAGTCCAGAATACATCTTCATTGAGTAAAGGTAATAATTGCTGAGTTAATGAAACATTGCCGGCTACTTGCCTCATTTCCATCAAGTTTGTCGCAACCGTCACATCTTTAACCGCTTGCTTTAAGCATTCTTTAATTGAACGGACACTGTGGCCGATATCTAATTTTATATCCCACAATTGAGTAATAAAATTTGATATTTTGCTTTCAAGGCTAATATCAATATCATTTTGAGTTAATAATAAGATATCAACATCTGATTGCGGGTGTAACTCACCACGGCCATAACCACCTACCGCGACTAAGCTAATTTGGTATTCATCAAGGTGATGTTGGCACCAAAGTTTTTGTAATATAGCATCAACAAAAAAAGCTCTAGCAGCGAGTAAATCTCTAATATCATTATCAATAAAAGCGTCTTTTAGCCAAGTAGCAAACTCTGTCGATAACTCACATATCTCTCGACTCGATAATTGCGGTGATGTTATAGATAATTTGTCAAAAAAATGCTCAGGAACGATATTATGTGTAATCAAATTATTACCTTTAACGATTTAAGTTTTTACGAAATGAACATTTTGCTTGCTAGTAAAATTCTCGATAGTGTTTTAGCTATTGTTCAACACTTTAGCTATGGTCTCTTCTTGGCGCAGGGTTAAAATCTCACAGCCTGTTTTTGTCACTACTATAGTATGTTCCCATTGCGCTGACTTTTTACCGTCAATAGTATAAACCGTCCAATTATCTTCTTTATCTAAAATAGTATTCGCTCGACCTAAGTTAATCATAGGCTCAATGGTAAAACACATACCTTCTTTCATTTTTGTTTTATCATTGTTTTTATAATGAACAATTTGCGGTTCTTCGTGAAATTCTTTTCCAATACCATGGCCGCAGTATTCTTTTACGATAGAGTAACGCCCTGATTTTTTAATAAACTTCTGAATGGTTGCACCTATTTCCCCAAATGCTACACCAGGCTTTACTTTTTTAAGTGCTAAATAAAGTGCTTCTTGGGTAATGCGGCATAAACGTTTGTCTTCTGGTGTTACTTCGCCAACGAGAAAC
Source organism: Colwellia sp. RSH04 (assembly GCF_003545765.1). Taxonomy (GTDB): domain Bacteria; phylum Pseudomonadota; class Gammaproteobacteria; order Enterobacterales; family Alteromonadaceae; genus Colwellia. Next base: position 141,326 of record NZ_QXIO01000005.1, read on the forward strand.
ATTTTACTGGTATCACCATGATAACCATCTTTGATAACAGTAATGTCGATATTAATAATATCGCCATCTTCTAGCGGGATATCATTAGGTATGCCGTGACAAACAACGTGGTTTACAGAAGTACAGATTGATTTTGGAAAGTTATGATAATTGAGTGGTGCAGATATAGCTTGTTGCACTTTTTCTGTGTATTCAGCACACAGCGTGTTTAGTTCGTCTGTGGTTACACCAGCCTTAACATGTGGTGCAATCATTTCTAGTACGTCAGCGGCAAGTTTGCCAGCAATACGCATTTTCTCTATTTCTTCTTGGCTTTTAATTGTAATGGCCATTTTTTTCTCTATTTTGTAGGTATATCAATAAAAGCAGTATATATTTTTTATTGATTTGACGGTATGTAAAAAATGTATGGTTAAGTTAATCGCTTAATTTATCTATCTCAATTTTGATGGCGTCAACAATGGCATCAGGTTGCTGAAGATAATAATTATGATTTAATAAAACCAATTCATCATTGACCGCTAACAATAAAGCAGGAATTGCTTGTGTGGCAATGATTTCTTGTAACGATAATATTTCATGCACAATGGCTTCTGCATCTTTGCTTAATTTATCTTGTCTGAAAACCTTAGTTGGCGGCGATAATTTTAACTCTTCAATTATCTCTGAAAAAGAGTCAGCAGTGTCTAACTCGTTACCTTGTTCAAAATGCGCTTTTTGAATGGCGTTTAATAAAGCAAGAGATTGTTGAGGTGTTTTATTCTCAGCCCAAGCCATTAAGTTGGCACAACTAGTGGCATCTTTACTATTGCTAATATTGGCTAAGTAGCTTGAACTGAACGTCTTATCAGTTAAATTTTTAATTTCACGTAGCTGGTTCTCATCAATATAAGTTTCACCATCGTAGTAGGCGTTATGCCAAAGGTTGATGTTTACTTGAGGTAACTCACGACTAACCGCATTAATAAGTGGTGTTGTAACATAACTCCACGGACAGTGGGTGTCATAAATAAAGAATAATTCAGTGGACATTTTGTACCTTAGTTCTGATATCAGCTGTTAAAAGCCGTAAAATTAATAGAATTTCGAGATTGATAGAGCAATTTTAACGCGACTAAACAAATTATCCCACTATAATATTGATTTATTTCACTGGCTATAATTTGTTGCTTATGGTATAAAGTGCGCGCTAAATTTTAGCAACGTCAGTTTTTAATTGTTCGTGCACTATTTAGCCTAACTAAATCGATTAAATTGGCAAAAAGGCTAATTTAATTACTAATATAAACTCACATACATCTTTATAAGGTATACCGGGGTGCTCGGCTGAATTAGTCTATGACTGACAAGCCAGAAGAGTCGTGTATATTGGGTGTATGAACGCTTAACCCCTTAAAGGAAAAAACATGCCAAACGTTTCAATGCGCGATATGCTTAAAGCCGGTGTTCATTTCGGTCACAAAACCCGTTACTGGAATCCAAAAATGAAATCATACATTTTTGGTGCTCGCGATAAAGTTCATATCATTAACCTTGAACAAACTGTTCCTATGTTCAATGAAGCATTAGCTTTCTTAAACAATGTTTCATCGAAGAAAGGTAAAGTATTATTTGTAGGTACTAAACGTGCTGCAAGTGATGCAATCAGAGATGCGGCAATCAAAAGTGACCAATTCTACGTAAACCACCGTTGGTTAGGTGGTATGTTGACTAACTGGAAAACAGTTCGTCAATCTATCAAGCGTTTGAAAGATTTAGAAGCTCAAAGCTCTGACGGTACTTTTGAAGCATTAACGAAAAAAGAAGCATTAATGCGTACTCGTGAAATGGAAAAACTTGATAAAAGTTTAGGTGGAATTAAGAACATGGGTGGTTTACCTGATGCGCTTTTCATCATCGATGCTGATCACGAACACATTGCTATTAAAGAAGCTAACAACCTAGGTATCCCAGTAATTTCTGTTGTTGATACTAACTCAAGCCCAGACGGTGTTGATTACATCGTACCAGGTAACGATGATGCAATTCGTGCTGTTACCTTATACTGTGATTCAGCTGCTAATGCAGTAGTTGAAGGCCGTGAGCAAAACATCGTTGTTCAAGCTGAAAAAGACGGTTTTGTTGAAGCTGAATAAGCTGTAGACAATTACTGTTTTTTAAATTAGCCATAAAAGCGCTACACAAAAGTAAGCTTTTATGGCTCTTTATTAATACTTATTCCCATACTTTATTGATGGGGGTAATTGAAAATTGAGGAATTAACTCATGGCAATTACTGCTGCAATGGTTAAAGAACTTCGTGATCGCACAGCTGCGGGCATGATGGATTGTAAAAAAGCGTTACAAGAAGCTGACGGTGACATGGATCTTGCGATTGAAAATATGCGCAAAAACGGTCAAGCAAAAGCGGCTAAAAAAGCGGGTAATATCGCAGCTGAAGGTCAAATCATCATTAAAGATGGCGCTTTAGTTGAAGTTAACTGTCAAACTGACTTCGTAGCAAAAGATGACAACTTCTTAGCATTTGCTAACAAAGTTGCTGACGCTGCTGTTGCTGAAAAACTTTCTATCGAAGACTTACAAGCTAAGTTCGAAGAAGAGCGTATTGCATTAGTGACTAAAATTGGTGAAAACATCAACGTACGTCGTGTAGCTTATGTTGAAGGTACTACTTTAGCTTCTTACAAGCATGGTGCTACTATTGGTGTTGTTGTTGCGGGTGAAGGTGATGTAGAGTCACTTAAGCATATCGCAATGCACGTTGCTGCTAGCAAGCCAGAATTCTTAACTCCAGATGACGTTCCTGCTGATGTTGTTGCTAATGAAAAACGCATTCAAATCGAAATGGCAATGAACGAAGGTAAGCCTGCAGAAATCGCTGAGAAGATGGTTACAGGTCGTATGAAGAAGTTTACTGGTGAAGTATCTTTAACTGGTCAAGCTTTCATCATGGAACCTAAGAAAACTGTTGGTGAAGTATTAAAAGAGAAAGGCATCACTGTTTCTTCATTTGTTCGCTTAGAAGTAGGTGAAGGTATTGAGAAGAAAGAAGAAGACTTCGCTGCAGAAGTTGAAGCTCAAATTGCTGCTGCTAAATCTTAATTAACGCATTATCGTTAATGTAAAAACGCCTACTAAGTAGGCGTTTTTTTTATCTATAGTTTTTTAATCTGTAGATTAGCCATCATTTTTAAACTTTCTGCTTTCGATAGTTCGCTAAACGTATTAAAATAAGTGCGCCCTATTTGGGCTATTGCTTTTAAAATGAAAACTAGCCGTATAATAATCACCAATGAAGGAATGTTTCTCCTATGACCACCAATTTAAAACCAACTTACCGTCGCATTCTTCTTAAATTAAGTGGTGAAGCACTTATGGGCAATGAGGGCTTTGGCATTGACCCAAAAATTCTCGATCGTATGGCTCAAGAAATAAAAGAGCTTGTAGAAATGGGGATTCAGGTAGGCCTTGTTATTGGTGGCGGTAACTTATTTAGAGGTGCAGGTTTAGCTGATGCTGGTATGAACCGAGTTGTAGGTGACCAAATGGGTATGCTTGCAACCGTAATGAACGGGTTAGCAATGCGAGACGCACTTCATCGTGCCTTTGTAAATACTCGTTTGATGTCGGCGATTGATCTCGCTGGAGTTTGTGAAAGATATAACTGGGCTAATGCGATTAGCTTGTTAAAATCTGGACGTGTTGTTATTTTTTCAGCAGGTACAGGTAACCCATTTTTTACAACGGATTCAGCTGCTTGCTTAAGAGGCATTGAAATTGAAGCTGATGCGGTTTTAAAAGCAACAAAAGTTGATGGTATTTACTCTGAAGATCCAGTTAAAAACCCAAATGCTGAATTGTATTCAGAATTAAGTTACGATGAAGTGCTTGATAAAGAATTAAAAGTAATGGATTTAGCTGCATTTACATTGGCTAGAGACCACAGTATGCCAATTAAAGTCTTTAATATGAATAAACCTGGCGCATTAAAAACAGTTATTATGGGCGGCGATGAAGGCACAACTATTACTCACGCTCAGTAAAATATTAGTAACGATTAACATTTATATAAACTATTAATTTCAGGACAGTTAACGTGATCGATGAAATAAAAGAAGATGCTCAAGAACGTATGGGCAAGAGCATTGAAGCATTAAAAAATAACTTAAATAAAGTAAGAACGGGTCGTGCGCACGCTTCATTACTTGATAATATTGTTGTTGAATATTACGGTATGGATACGCCATTAAATCAAGTAGGTAATATTTCAGTGCCAGATGCACGTAATTTATCTATTACCGTTTTTGATAAAGGAATGATTTCAGCGGTTGAAAAAGCCATTATGAAATCTGATTTAGGATTAAATCCACAGTCAAATGGCACATTAATTCGTATCCCTTTACCGCCTTTAACAGAAGAACGTCGTAAAGATTTAGTTAAAGTTGTGCGTGGTGAAGCTGAAAACGGTAAGGTTGCGATTCGTAATATTCGCCGTGATGCTAATTCAGATATAAAATCACTGAATAAAGAAAAAGAAATTAGTGATGATGAAATGCATCAGTCTGAAGATGAAATTCAAAAAATCACCGATGTTTTTATTAAGCAAGTAGACGAGTTGCTTACTAAAAAAGAAGCAGAGCTAATGGAAATTTAATTCGCAGTAAAACAACGATAACGCCATTTCAAGTGCTACTTGATTGGCGTTTTGTTTTATTTTATCGAGTAAAAAGGTAAGGGGAGTTTTTACTCGATAAACTTGCACAGAAAATATAGGAATTCTCATTGGATAACAACCAATCAACCGACGCAGTAAATGAAGAGGTTGTAGATAAAGTACCCAAACATATTGCTATCATAATGGATGGTAATGGTCGATGGGCTCAGCAGCAGGGAAAGGGACGTGTCTTTGGCCATAAAGCAGGTGTAGAGTCTGTTAGAGCTGTAGTGACTTCTGCGCGAAAATTAAACGTTCAAGCACTTACTCTTTTTGCTTTTAGTAGTGAAAATTGGCAAAGACCAGAAAAAGAAGTTAGTGTTCTCATGGATTTATTCATGTATGTACTCACCAAAGAAGTTAAGCGATTGCATAAGCACAATATTCGCTTTCAAGTGATAGGTGATACACAGCGATTTTCTGACAAGCTACAAAAAAATATTGAGAAATCAGAAAAGCTTACCGCTGATAACACGGGTATGGTGCTTTCAATTGCTGCCAATTACGGTGGTCGATGGGATATAGCCGCTGCAGCTAAAAAACTAGCAAAACAGGTAAAACAAGATCTACTTGATGTAAATGATATTTCTGAAGAAACGTTAAACCAACAGACGTGTTTAGCTTCATTGCCTGAGTTGGATCTTTTGATTCGAACAGGCGGTGACTATAGAATCAGTAACTTTTTATTATGGCAAGCTGCCTATGCAGAGCTTTATTTTACTGATACGTTATGGCCTGATTTTAAGGATGAACAATTTTTAGAAGCACTCTCTGTATTTAACCAAAGAGAGCGTCGGTTTGGTAAAACTGGCGATCAAATAAACAACGTTTCTTAAGTTAAACCATTTTATCTAACAAACGAAACACGAAAATAACACCTTAATATGTTAATTAAGTGACAATTAAAAAAATAAATCACTCGAAATAATTAAAAGGGCAACACTTGTTAAAACAACGAATTATTACCGCATTGATATTAGCTCCTGCAGCTATTAGTGCTATTTTTTATCTCCCGTTAACTTATTTTGCTCTATTATTGTTAGCTGTTGTTGCTATTGGAGCATGGGAGTGGGGTCCATTAATGGGCTTTACCAGTTTAAGCAAACGAACCCTCTTTGTTGGGCTTACCTCAATGTTAATCTTATCTGTGTGGTATTTAATCCCTCCTCAAATGCTTTGGCTGGCTGATAATACTATTGAACAACCTGCTGCTCTTATTTTATGGGTTGCAGTTGCTTGGTGGGCTTTATCGGCGCTACTTATGACAAGTTATCCGCGCTTTAGTAGTTTTTGGTCTGCTCATCGCTCTATTCGAGGCATGTTTGGCTGGTTGACGTTAGTTCCGACCTGGTTATCGTTTATGGTACTCAGAAGTCATGAATACAGTACAGACCCATATCAAGGGGCTCAACTACTGATGGTATTGTTTCTTATGGTTTGGAGTGCTGATGTTGGTGCTTATTTTGTTGGTAAATCTATGGGGAAACATAAACTAATGCCTAATGTCAGCCCTGGGAAAACCATCGAAGGATTTCTTGGTGGTGTTGTTTGTGCTTGCATTTTAATCGCGATACTTGGTTTTAATTTACATTGGAATACTCAACAATATATTATCGCTTTATCCGTAACCGCGTTGATCACTACTATTTCGGTGTTAGGTGACTTAAATGAAAGTATGTTTAAACGCCAAGCTGGCGTGAAAGACAGTGGTTCTATCTTACCTGGTCATGGTGGAATATTAGATAGAATCGATAGCTTAACGGCAACGGCTCCTGTTTTCGCCTTATGTTATGTTTTGTTAGGTTGGTAATATTGTGACGATACATCACCTATGTATATTAGGCTCAACTGGGTCTATAGGAAAAAGCACGCTAGATGTTGTTAGACTGCATCCTAACAAATTTAATGTTGTTAGTTTGTCAGCCAATTCAAGCATCGAGAAGTTACTTGAACAATGTATCGAGTTTTCACCTAAAACGGTTGTTCTCGCTTCAAAACTACATGCTCAGCAATTTGAACAACGACTTCTCGATGAAGGTATTACAGGTATAAAAGTTAACTCGGGCCAGCAAGCATTAGTCGATGTTGCTCAAGCACCTGATTCTGATACTGTCATGGCAGCCATTGTCGGTGCTTCAGGCTTAATGCCAACTTTAGCAGCCGTTAAGAAAGGTAAAAGAGTATTACTTGCCAATAAAGAAGCATTAGTTACCTCTGGTGCAATCTTTATGTCGGCTGTTAAGGAGTCAGGCGCGTTATTATTACCTATTGATAGTGAACACAATGCAATTTTTCAATGCTTGCCAGAAAGCCAGCAAGCTAAAGTAGGTGAGTGTAACCTACTTGAAAATGGTATCAGTAAAATTTTACTTACTGGCTCAGGTGGCCCATTTAGAACAATGGAAGTTTCAAAGTTAAGTGAGGTAACTCCTGAACAAGCGTGTGCTCATCCAAACTGGGAAATGGGACGAAAAATATCGGTTGACTCTGCCACTATGATGAATAAAGGGCTAGAGTTTATTGAAGCTAAGTGGTTATTCAATGTTGAAGCTAGCGATATTCAGGTTGTTTTGCATCCGCAAAGTACGATTCATTCAATGGTGCAATATAAAGATGGTTCGGTATTAGCTCAAATGGGCAACCCTGATATGCGCACGCCTATTGCTCATGCTTTATCATACCCTGAAAGAATTGATTCAGGAGTTGCTCCGTTAAACTTCTTTGATATCAGATCTTTTGATTTTCAAGCGCCTGATTTTGAAAAATACCCTAATTTGAAATTGGCTATAGACGCATGTGAAAATGGCCAAGCAGCTTGTACAGCTCTCAATGCCGCCAATGAAATTGCTGTTGATGCATTTTTAAACGAAAAAATTAAATTTACAGATATTTATAAAATAAATGAAACTTCTGTGAAAAAATTTGTCTCACAGCATGTAAGAAATATTAATGAGGTTATCACTTTAGATCAGGATGTACGAAAGTATGCTGCATCGTTAGTGGATAATCTCATTGAAAATAAAAGTGATACTGCAGTATAGAAGGTAAGTAAATTACAATATGTTTGATTTTTTTTGGAACTTAGCTTCTTTTGTTGTTGCTTTAGGGATTTTAGTTACCGTACATGAATACGGTCACTTTTGGGTAGCACGTAAAAATGGCGTTAAAGTTGAACGTTTTTCAGTAGGTTTTGGTAAAGCCATCTGGCGCAAGAAAGCAAGTGATGGTACTGAATATGTGCTGGCTATGATTCCACTTGGTGGCTACGTTAAAATGCTTGATGAACGAGTAGATGATGTAGCAGAAGAAGACAAAGATAAAACCTTTAATAGTAAAACCGTATATCAACGCATTGCTATCATCGCCGCAGGACCCTTTGCTAACTTTGTTTTTGCTGCTTTTGCTTTTTATTTAATGTTCTTGATTGGAGTGCCAAGCGTAAAACCTGTTATAGGCACAATAAATGAACACTCAATCGCTGCACAAGCTAACCTTCCTGAAAATGTCGAAATAATAAGTGTTGCTGGTCAAAATACGCTTGATTGGCAAGGCGTTAATTTAGCATTAATAGGTGAAATAGGTAGTGAGTCCATTGAATTTAAAACGAAAGGTCAAGATTCTCAATTTATCTCTACTTATGTTTTAAATACCAGTGAGTGGCATTTTTCTCCAGACAAAACTTCGGCATTGAATAGCTTAGGTATTACACCATTTCGCCCTAAAGTCTTTAATGAGTTGGCGGTAATAGGTGATTCTAGTCCAGCTGAGCGGGCAGGTTTAAAAGTAGGTGATAAATTAATTGCCATAAACGGTGATTCAATTGATGATAGTTGGCAAATTTTTTCTGAAAAAATTAAGCTGTTTCCTAATCAAGAAGTGGCATTAACCATTCAAAGACGTGGTGAAACAATGAGTGTTCTCATCACACCTGAAAAAATAAAGAGAAACGGTAAAACTCAAGGGTATATTGGCGTTGCTCCAAAGTTTGACCAATGGCCTGAGCATTATAAAATTGATATAGCCTATGGCCCTCTAGAAGCGATTTCTCAAAGTTTGATTCGTACTTGGGACTTAACAAGGTTAACATTCAGCATGATAGGCAAATTAATTACTGGTGATGTTTCGGTTAAAAACTTAAGTGGTCCAATAGGTATTGCACAAGGTGCTGGCAATAGTGCAGGGTTTGGAATTGTATATTTTTTAGGTTTTTTAGCATTAATTAGCATTAATTTAGGAATTATTAACCTTTTACCACTCCCAGTACTTGATGGCGGGCACTTACTCTATTATCTTATAGAGCTTTTAACAGGAAAGCCTGTGCCAGAAAATATTCAAGAAGCTGGATTTAAGTTTGGAGCTCTTGCCTTATTGCTATTAATGGCGATTGGTTTATTTAATGATTTTAGTCGAGTTTTAGGGTAGCGACACCCGTGTGAAATTAATACCGTATAAGGTATTAATCAAATTGCTGATGAAAGTCAGTTGATATTTTAAGAAGTAAAATAGTTATATGATAATTAAAAAAATAGCCTTCGCTGTCTTATTAGGTGCGCTAGGAAGTCAAGTTCAAGCGGCTCAAGATTTTCAAGTAGAAGATATCGAGGTCAAAGGCTTACAGCGTGTCGCATTAGGTGCTGCTCTCACACATATCCCGTTTAATGTTGGAGACTCGTTAAATGAGTTTCGTATATCTCAGTCTATAAAGTCGCTTTATAAGTCAGGGCATTTTAATGATATTCGCGTATATCGTGATGGCAATCGTCTTGTATATCGCGTACGCGAACGTGAAACCATTAGTGAAATTCTTTTTGATGGTAACAGTGACTTAAAAGATGAACAGCTTACAGAGAGTCTTGACGGGAGTAACATACGAGTAGGTGAAACCTTAGATCGTACTGTTATTTCTGGTATAGAAATGGGGCTTGAAGATTTTTACCATAGTGTTGGTAAATATAATGCGAACGTCACCAGTAAAATAACCCATTTACCGCGTAACCGAGTTAACCTTGAATTCACCTTTGAAGAGGGTGATGCCGCGGCGATAAAGCAAATCAATATTGTGGGTAATGAGATTTTTTCCGATGCAGAATTATTAGACCGTATCGAGTTAACCTTTGGCTCGCCATGGTGGAATTTCATGGCGCAAGATAGATATCAAAAGCAAACCCTTCAGGGGGATATGGAAACCATTAATAGCTATTATCTAGATCGTGGTTATTTACGTTTTAAAGTTGATTCTACTCAAGTCTCTATGACGCCCGATAAACAAGGTGTTTATATCGCCTTAAATGTCACTGAAGGTGAAACATATTCGGTCAGTGGTGTCGATTTTGTTGGTGATATGGCTGGCTTTGAATCTACTATTAAAGCGATTAATCCATTACAAGCAGGTGAGCTATATAATGGTGCAGAAGTAACATATACCGAAGAAGTGATAAGCAAATTTTTAGGTAGATACGGTTATGCGTACCCTAAAGTCGTAACGATACCAGAAATTAATGATGAAGATCATACCGTAAAGTTAAATATATCTATTGATCCGGGTAAACGTGTCTACGTTAATAAAGTGAATTTTTCAGGAAACCATGTGACCTCTGAAGGGGTATTAAGACGTGAAATGAGACAACTTGAAGGTGCTTGGTTATCAAACAGCATGGTTGAGCATTCAAAGTCGCGTTTATCAAGGTTACCTTATTTAGAAACCGTAGAGTTTGAAACTAAACAAATACCTGGTGAAGATGATTTAGTTGATATCGATTTTACGGTGAAAGAACAGCCTTCAGGCTCTTTTACCGCGGGTATTGGCTATGGCTCTCAGACTAAGTTGAGCTTAAATGCAGGTGTGCAACAAAATAACTTTTTAGGTACGGGTAACGTTTTAGGCTTTAACGTTAATACAAATACCTATTCTAAAAGTGTTAGTTTAAATTATACCGACCCATATTTTACGGTTGATGCCGTATCACTTGGTGGCCAAATATACTTCAACGAATATGATGCCGGCCGTGCAAACATGGTTGAGTATAATAATAAAACCTTTGGCTTAGGCCTTAATTGGGGCTTTCCTGTTAATGAGTATTTGCGTGTAAACTTTGGTGTGGGTTGGAAATACAACCAAATATCACAGCTGCAAGCGTACGAACAAATACAACAGTTTTATGATATTTACGCTGATCCAACGGATCCTGATGGCCAGTTAGACTTTAAAACGTTAGATTTAAATGTTGGCCTTTCTCGTTCTACGTTAAACCGTGGTACGTTCCCAACATCAGGCTCACAGCAATCATTAACTTATAAAATGACTTCACCAAAGTCGGATTTACAATACTTCAAGTTAAACTTTGATAGTAAATATTACTTCCCATTAACAAGAAGTCAAAAGTGGTCAGTATTAACACGTTTACAGTTAGGTTATGCTAATGGTTACGGTACGGTAAATGGTCACGACCAATTATTACCGTTTTGGGAAAACTTTAGAGCAGGTGGTGCCGATACCTTACGTGGCTTTGAGAATAATACCGTTGGACCTCGAGCAATATATCGTTACCCAAGTCAAATACCTGGTACGCCAGACCCAACAGGTGGCAGTTCAGGGTGTTGTTTAGGACCTGATCATGATGCTGTTGCCGTATCGCCAAAATCTGTCGGGGGCAACGCAATAGCGTTAGCAGGTATCGAGTTAATTGTACCTACACCATTTTTAGATGAGAGTTATGCTAACAGTGTTCGAACGAGTTTTTTTGTTGATGTAGGTAATGTGGTTGATACAGAGTTTAACTTAGATCACTATAGTGAATTAGATCCAAAAGAGTATGAGAAGATAGATGACTTTTCAGATTTTAGACGTTATAGAAGTTCAGCGGGGTTATCAATTCAATGGATTTCACCAATGGGGCCGATGATATTTAGCTTTGCTAAAGCACTTAAGGAAGTGGAAGATGACGATACTGCATTCTTTAGCTTTAATATCGGTAAAACTTTCTAACATAAATTAAAAATTAAGTAACACTTGTTTTGATACAGTATTACTACTAAATAAAAACGAATAGAGGAAAAGAAATTGAAACAGTTTATTAAATCAATGGTAATGACAACAGCAGCTTCAGGTATGTTATTAGCGAGTTCAGTTATGGCTGCTGACCAATCTATTGCCGTGGTTAACTTTCAAGAAGTAATGGGTAAAATTCCACAAACGGCGGCATTGATGCAAGCCCTTGAAGCAGAGTTTAAAGATGAGAAAGCGGTTATTACTCAACTTGAAAAAGATATTAAATACTACCAAGAAAAGAAAAAGCGTGATGGTGCTTTGATGAGTGCTAAGGAAAAAGAAGAGTTAGATAAAAAATTAGCGACACTTTTCCAAGACTATCAAGTGAAAGGTAAAGCTCTTCAAGAGAAAGCAGGTCAACGTCAAAACGAAGAGACAAATAAAATTGTTGCTTTGGTTCGTCAAGCGGTAGATAACATTGCTGCAAAAAATAAATATGATGTTGTGTTATCACAGCAAGCGGTTGTTTTTTCAAAGCCTGATTTAAGTATTACAGATAAGGTTGTAGAACAAGTAAGTAAGCTTAAGTAATTACTTATTGTTAAACGTATCTGAGAATCATTTTTTATGACTTATACCTTAGCTGAAATAGCAAATATAATTGATGCTAAAATTATCATCCCTGAGACTTTATCGAAGGGTGATGATTTCTATCTTCAATTTTCTATTCATTCATTGGCTACACTAGCTAATGCAAATGAAGGTCAACTTGCTTTTCTAGCAAACAGTAAATACCGCCAACAATTAGCTGATACTTCTGCTTCGGCAGTTATTGTCTCTTCTGATGCTGTTGAAGATTGTCCCGTTGTTGCATTAGTTATGGATAACCCTTATATGGGCTATGCTAAAGCAGCTAATTTACTTAATACCACACCGCCAGTTGCTTTAGGTATTCACCCAACAGCTGTTATTGATGAGTCTGTTAAATTGGGTGAAAATGTTAATATTGGTGCAAATGCGGTGATTGAATCAGGGGTTGTTTTAGCTGACAATGTTAGTATTGGCGCTGGTTGCTTTATTGGTAAAAATGCAAAAATCGGTAAATTTACTCAACTGTGGTCAAATATTAGCATTTATCACGATGTACAAATCGGTGAGTTTTGTTTGATTCAAGCAAATACCGTTATTGGCTCTGATGGCTTTGGCTACGCCCCTGTTGCTGGTCAATATAAATGGCATAAAATACCTCAGTTGGGCAGTGTTATTATTGGTGATCATGTTGAAATTGGTGCAAGTACCACAATTGATAGAGGCGCTTTAGATAACACAGAAATAAGAGACGGTGCTATCTTAGATAACCAAATTCAAATTGCCCATAATGTTATTGTTGGTGAAAACACCGCCATGGCAGCATGTAGCGTTATTGCTGGAAGTACAACAGTTGGAAAAAATTGTACACTTGCAGGTTTGGTCGGGGTAAATGGGCATATCACTGTTACTGACAATGTCGTATTTACTGGCATGGCTATGGTAACAAAAGATATAAATCAACCAGGTGTATACTCTTCTGGAATGCCTGCAGCACCCAATAAAGAGTGGAATCGTACTAATGCTCGAGTTAAACGTCTTGATAGTTTAACAAAAAGAGTAAAAGAATTAGAACAACAACTTAAAGAATTGGAATAGGTTAGTTAATAATAATTACAAGACTGACTCGTTAATTAACGCATATTAAGTGCTCAACTTATGTCTAAACATTTGAGTGCTTGTTTAAAAGGAATAGCCATTTGGACACAGTAAAAAAACCAATCGACCTTAATGAAATTAAAACACTAATTCCGCATAGATACCCTATGCTATTAGTTGATAAGGTTGTTGATCATGAACCAGGGAAATCATTACATGCTATTAAAAATGTAACCATTAATGAACCTGTTTTTACCGGTCATTTCCCTGATGCAGCGATATTTCCAGGTGTATTGATTTTAGAAGCGTTAGCGCAAGCAACAGGTATTTTAGGCTTTAAAAGTAGTGAAGTTAGAAATGAAAATGAAATGTATCTTTTTGCTTCTATTGACAATGCTAAATTTAAAAAGCCTGTTTTACCGGGTGACACTATGAACTTACATGTTGAGTTTATTAAAGAGCGTCGCGGTATGTGGAAATTTTATGGTGAAGCCATTGTTGATGGTAAAGTTGTTTGTAGTGCCGATTTAATGTGCGCTAGAAAAGCGCTTTAGTCTTGACGTTATAGACATAACAAAAGGTATTTTTATATGATTCACCCTCAAGCGATTATTGAGCCAGGGGCTAAAATTGGTAAAAACGTATCAATTGGACCTTGGACTTATATTGCGAGTGAAGTTGTTATTGATGATGACTGTGAAATCAGTTCACATGTTGTTATTAATGGGCCTACGCGAATTGGCAAAGGTAACCGAATTTTTCAATTTGCGAGCATTGGCGAAGACTGTCAAGATTTAAAATATGCAGGTGAAGTCACCGAGCTAGTGATTGGTGATAACAATATCTTTCGTGAATCTTGTACTATTCATCGCGGCACAGCTCAAGATAAGGCAATCACCCAAATTGGTAGTAATAACTTATTTATGGCCTATGCTCACGTTGCGCATGATTGTATGGTAGGTAATCACTGTATAATGGCAAATAATGCCTCTATAGCTGGTCATGTTCATGTAGGCAACCATGTTATTATTGGTGGAATGGCTGGTGTTCATCAGTTTTGTCATATTGGCGATCATAGTTTTGTCGCGGCAAATGCACTGGTACTGAAAGATATTCCTGCTTATGTGATGGCTTCAGGTCAGCCAGCTAAACCTTTTGGTTTAAATAGTGAAGGTTTGAAGCGACGCGGTTTCGAAAAAGACACAATAGCAGCGATTAAGCGTGCATATAAATGGGTTTATCGTAAAAGCCTTTCTGTTGAGGCAGCGTTAGCGCAAATAAGTAGCGAAAGTGAAGCATCGACAGAATTAGATATTTTTACTTCATCAATTAAACAATCAACTCGTGGTATTATTCGATAACTCCCTCTTAAGGTGAAAGTATACTAAGAGTTTCTGACAGCGCTAATTAGCGCTGTTATTTTTTCAAGTGAATTTACCGTGAATCAAACAACTTTATCTAGTTCAACAGATCAATATATTGTGAAAGATGAACCTACCTTTGCGATTGTCGTGGGTGAGCACTCAGGAGATACACTTGGTGCAGGTCTTATTGTTTCATTGAAAGCGCGTTACCCTAATGCCAAATTTATTGGTATAGGTGGACCTAAAATGCTAGCCCTTGGCTTTGACAGCCTCTTTGATATGGAAGAGCTTGCCGTTATGGGGATTGTTGAAGTACTCGGTAGAATTAAGCGATTACTTTATGTTAGAAAGTCACTAACAGATCATTTCAGTCAGCATGCTCCTGATGTCTTTATTGGCATTGATGCCCCCGATTTTAATATTGGTTTAGAGGCTAGGTTAAAACAACACGGTATTAAAACAGTACATTATGTGAGTCCTTCTGTGTGGGCATGGCGTGAAAAACGTATTTTCAAAATAGCGAAAGCGACAGATATGGTATTGTCGTTATTGCCTTTTGAAAAAGCGTTTTATGATAAACATCAAGTTCCCTGTACATTTGTCGGTCACCCGTTGGCTGATGATATTCCAATGGAAAGTGATAAAGTTGCTGCTCGAATGGAACTTGAATTACCACAAGACAATAAAGTGTTAGCATTGATGCCTGGTAGTCGAGGTGGTGAATTATCTCGTTTGTTAGCGCCTTTTTTATTATGTGCTGAACGGCTTCATCAAGAAGATAGCTCGCTAATTTTCATCGCACCTATGATCAGTGAAAAAAGAGCACTTCAATTTCAAGCCTTAAAAAAAGAACTCGCACCTAGCTTACCTGTGACCGTCGTTATTGATAAAACACAAACAGTTATGGCGGCTAGTGACTGTTTGTTAACAGCATCGGGTACTGTAACCCTTGAAGCGGCACTTATTAAAAGACCAATGGTTATTTGCTATAAATTTAGCCCATTAACGTATTTATTAGCGAAATGGTTAGTTAAGTTACAATGGTTTTCATTGCCTAACCTTTTGGCTAATAAATCCTTAGTACCAGAGTTACTTCAAGATGAAGTGTGTCTAGAGAAAATGTTGCCATTAATTAAGGAGCGGTTGTACCAAGATCAATCTGACTTAAATGAAAATTTTACTATCATTCATCAACAGTTGCGTTGTAATGCAAGTGAACAAGCAGCTAAAGCAATTATTCAGTTAATGCCTCAGGCATGTTAGAGAAAACCCATGACTAAAACTAAAGAGCTTCCAGAATTTCAATATCCTATTGCCTATTGTATCGCTGGTGTTGATGAAGTAGGTAGAGGACCTTTAGTAGGCGATGTGGTTACTGCGGCCGTTATTCTCGATAGTGAAAACCCTATAGAAGGGTTAATGGACTCAAAAAAACTCTCAGAGAAAAAACGAGAAATATTAGCTGAACAAATTAAAGAACATGCAATAGCTTGGGCTATTGGCCGTGCAACGCCAGAAGAAATCGATACGATTAATATTCTTCATGCAACAATGTTAGCCATGCAGCGAGCGGTACAGTCGTTAAACGTTGAACCCGACTTTGTACTTGTAGACGGTAATCGTTGCCCAACATTTAGTAGTAAGCAAGGTGAAATAAAAACTCAAGCTGTGGTTAAAGGTGATGCGCGAGTCGCTGAAATAAGCGCGGCATCAATTTTAGCTAAAGTTGCTCGCGATCACGATATGATTGAGCTGGACAAAAAACACCCAGAATATGGCTTTGCCAAACATAAAGGCTATCCAACGAAAGTCCACTTAGAAAAAATAATGGAGCATGGTGTATTAGATAATTATCGTCAGAGTTTTAAGCCTGTTGCTAAGGTACTTGCAAATGACTGATACACAGCTTGAACACAGCGTAGATCCATCACCCGAACCTTCTTTTATTCACTTAAGAGTCCATAGTGATTATTCAATGTGCGATGGCTTAAAGAAAGTAAAGCCTATTGTTGCTAAAGCGTCAGAATATAAAATGCCAGCCTTGGCATTAACTGATCAAACAAACCTTTGTGGTTTAGTTAAATTTTATCATGCGACCCATGGAGCTGGCATTAAACCCATTATCGGCTGTGATTTTTGGGTGAAAAGTGAAGAATTAGGAGATGAGCTTGCTCGCATTGTTGTATTAAGTACCAATAATGTCGGTTATAAGAACCTAACCGAATTAATCTCTAAGGCTTATCTTCGCGGTCATGTGCAAAATAAAGCGGTCATTGATAGAGATTGGTTAGTAGAGTTCAAGGAAGGGCTTATTTTACTTTCTGGCGGAAGAGAAGGTGATATTGGCAAAGCGTTGATTAAAGGGAATCAAGATCTTGCCAAGCAAATGGTCACGTTCTACCAACAGCACTTTGATAACTGCTACTTTCTTGAGTTAATTCGCACTGGGCGTAGCGATGAGGAAAATTATCTTCATCTAGCCGTTGAATTTGCAGAGCAATTCCAGTTACCTGTAGTAGCAACGAATGAAGTGGTCTTTCTTTCTCCTGATGATTTTGATGCTCATGAAATTCGAGTCGCGATTCATGACGGCTATACCCTCGACGATAAACGTAGACCTAAACGTTATAGCAAACAGCAATATTTACGCAGTGAAGAAGAAATGTGTGAGCTGTTTAGTGATATCCCAGAAGCACTAGCGAATTCAGTTGAAATAGCGAAACGCTGTAATGTAACTGTGACTTTAGGCGAATATGTACTACCTGACTTCCCAACTGAGGGCATGGAAATAAATGATTATTTCATCAAAGTGTCTGAAGAGGGGTTGCAAGAACGTTTAGAACAGCTGTTTGATACACAAGCGGATAACTTTGCTGAAATACGAAAACCCTATGATGAACGCTTAGCTATTGAGCTGGAAGTTGTAAATAATATGGGGTTTCCGGGATATTTCCTCATCGTTATGGAATTTATTCAGTGGAGTAAAGATAATAATATTCCTGTTGGTCCTGGGCGTGGGTCGGGGGCCGGTTCACTTATCGCTTATGCGTTAAAAATTACTGACTTAGACCCTCTTGAGTTTGATTTACTTTTTGAACGTTTCTTAAACCCTGAACGGGTATCTATGCCAGATTTTGATGTTGATTTCTGCATGGACAGACGTGATGAAGTTATTGACCATACGGCTGAGTTATATGGTCGAGATGCAGTATCGCAAATTATAACCTTCGGTACTATGGCAGCTAAAGCTGTTATTCGTGACGTAGGGCGTGTCTTGGGGCACCCGTATGGCTTTGTTGATCGCATTTCAAAACTGATCCCGCCAACACCTGGCATGACCTTAGAAAAGGCATTTGAAGAAGAGCCTAAATTACCCGAAGTTTATGCCCAAGATAGTGAAGTTAAAGACTTAATAGACATGTGTCGTATTCTTGAAGGGACGACACGTAATGCGGGTAAACATGCAGGTGGTGTTGTTATTTCACCTACCACTATCACTGATTTTGCACCACTATATTGTGATGAAGAGGGTAAAAACCCGGTAACTCAATTCGATAAAAATGATGTTGAGGATGCTGGCTTAGTTAAGTTTGATTTCTTGGGCCTAAGAACACTCACTATTTTACAGTGGGCTATTGAAATGGCCGACGAAAAGCTTCTTAAAGCGGGTGAAGAGCCGATAGATATTGCTGCTATTCCGCTTGATGATAAAGATTCTTTTAAATTATTACTTGCATCACAAACAACGGCTGTATTTCAACTTGAATCTAGCGGTATGAAGTCGTTAATCGAAAAGCTAAAACCAGATTGCTTTGAAGATATTATCGCACTTGTTGCTTTATTTAGACCAGGGCCTTTGCAATCAGGCATGGTTGATAACTTTATTGAGCGTAAACATGGCCGTGAAGAAATAAGTTACCCAGACTCAACATGGCAACATGAAGATCTAAAACCTGTATTAGAGCCTACCTACGGCATTATTTTATACCAAGAACAGGTAATGCAAATTGCTCAGGTACTAGCTGGCTACTCACTAGGTGGCGCAGATATGCTTCGTCGTGCTATGGGTAAGAAAAAGCCTGAAGAAATGGCTAAGCAGCGTGCAGGTTTTGAGCAAGGTGCTGTTGATCGCGGCGTCGATGGCGAACTAGCTATGAAGATTTTCGATTTAGTTGAAAAATTCGCTGGTTATGGTTTTAACAAATCACATTCTGCTGCTTATGCTTTAGTTTCCTATCAAACCTTATGGATGAAAGCGCATTTTCCTGCCCCGTTTATGGCAGCGGTAATGTCTGCTGATATGGATAACACCGATAAAATTGTTACCTTAGTGGATGAGTGTAGCAATATGGAGCTAGATTTATTGCCACCTGATGTTAACGCGGGTCAGTATAAGTTTACGGTAAACGATGATAATCAAATTGTTTATGGCATCGGTGCGGTTAAAGGTGTTGGTGAAGGTCCCATTGAAGCGATTATCGCCGCTAGAAAAGAGGGTGGACCCTTTCTCGATTTATTTGATTTTTGCGCAAGATTAGATTTAAAGAAAACCAATAAACGTGTGTTAGAGCGTTTAATCAAGTCGGGTGCTATGGATAACTTAGGCCCGCACAGAGCTGCAATGTTTGCGAGTTTACCTGAAGCGATAAAAGCGGCTGAACAACACGCCAAAGCTCAAGCATTGGGTCAAAATGATTTATTTGGTTTAATTAATGAAGAACCTGAAGATACCCGTCAAGCGTTTAAAGAGGTTAAACCGTGGCCAGAAGAGCAATGGCTTGACGGAGAAAAAGAAACCTTAGGTTTATATTTAACGGGTCACCCCATTAATCGATACTTAACTGAAATAAAAAAATATTCATCGGGTCGGTTAGTTACCATGCAGCCTACAGGTCGAGATAGACAAGCAGTCGCTGTAGGTTTAGTGATTGGTGTTAGAGTATTGGTCAATAAAAGGGGCCGTCGTTGGGCACTTGTAACACTAGATGATAAAAGTGCTCGTATGGATGTCAGGTTGTTTCCAGACGATTATGATACCTTTGCCGAATTGCTTGTAAATGATGCTATTTTGGTCTGTAGCGGACAGGTCAGCTTTGATGATTACTCTGGTGGTAATACAATGACGGCTCGGGATATAATGACCATCACTGACGCAAGGGAAAATTACGTTAGTTCACTTGATGTTATTATAGATAATGACATGATTGATGAGCAGTTTATCGAACAATTTGAACAAGTATTAACACCTCATAAAGAGGGAACTTGCCCTGTTCGAGTATTTTATCGTCGAAAAGAAGCATCAGCTATGCTGGAACTGGGTGTCCAGTGGCGAGTTACGCCAGCAGATATGTTATTATACGAATTAAAAGCATTGTTAGGTGAGGAAAGTGTCACCTTGCAATTTAAATAATTAAGCGATTGTTGTTAAAGGTTTAACAGCAAAGTATCACGATTGAATAGTACCGTTTTATAGCGTTACTTAATATTTATATAGGTAAAAGTAAGCATATGTCATTAAATTTCTTAGATTTTGAGCAGCCCATTGCTGAGTTAGATGCTAAAATTGAAGAGCTTCAGCTTGTTAATACAGGCCAAGAGCTTGATCTTGATTTAGAAGAACAAATAACGCAACTACGTGAAAAAAACAAAGAGCAAATGACAAAAATATTTGCCAACTTAGACCCGTGGCAAACTGCACGTGTTGCAAGACACCCACAACGTCCTTACACACTTGACTATATCCCTCGTATTTTTACTGAATTTGATGAATTAGCCGGTGATCGTGCTTATGCCGATGACAGTGCTATTGTTGGTGGAACCGCACGTTTAGATGGTCAGCCTGTTGTTATTATTGGTCATCAAAAAGGTCGTTCAACTACAGAGAAAGTAAAACGTAATTTTGGTATGCCTAGACCTGAAGGTTACCGTAAAGCGCTTCGTTTAATGGAAATGGCAGAACGTTTTAATATGCCAATTATTACTTTTATCGACACACCTGGTGCATATCCTGGTATTGGTGCTGAAGAGCGTGGTCAAAGTGAAGCAATTGCAAGAAACTTAAAAGTGATGGCTCGTTTAACGGTACCTATTGTTTGTACTGTTATTGGCGAAGGCGGCTCTGGTGGTGCACTAGCTATTGGTGTTGGCGATCGTGTTAACATGCTGCAATATGCAACTTATTCTGTAATTTCTCCAGAAGGTTGTGCTTCTATTTTATGGAAAACTGCTGAAAAAGCATCAACGGCTGCAGAAGCGATGGGTATTACGGCAACTCGTATTAAAGAGTTAGATCTTATTAATAGTGTTGTTGAAGAGCCTTTAGGTGGTGCACATCGTGATA
This sequence comes from Colwellia sp. RSH04, assembly GCF_003545765.1. Classification (GTDB taxonomy): domain Bacteria; phylum Pseudomonadota; class Gammaproteobacteria; order Enterobacterales; family Alteromonadaceae; genus Colwellia. Next base: position 162,418 of record NZ_QXIO01000005.1, read on the forward strand.
TGGATCAAATGGCTGCTATGTTAAAGCAAGCGATCAAGAGTGATTTAGCAGATTTAGATGGTTTGTCTAAAGAAGAGCTTATTGAAAAACGTTATGACAGATTAATGTCATTCGGCTACTGTTAATATATTAAGGCGGCTTAGGCTGCCTTTTTTCATGTATGGCTATCATTTCTACTTTAAAGGCTTTTTTTTTATCAAAGCCTAATCATCCTATTATTATTGCTTATAGCGGCGGTATTGACTCACAAGTTTTACTTCATGCGTTATCTCGGTTAAAGCAAGAAAACACCTTATCAAACAAAATTATTGCTTGTCATGTCAATCATGGTTTAAGTGATAATGCCTTAAATTGGCAATCTTTTGCTAAAGCCCAGTGTAAGCTGTTTAATGTTGAATTAGCCGTGTGTGAAGTCAACGTCAAAGAAAAAGCACAACATTCTTTGGAAGCGTTAGCACGAGATGCTCGCTATGAAGCGCTTTGCAAAGTATGTAATCAGCACTCTTATATTGTTACGGGTCATCATTGTGATGATCAAGTTGAAACCTTTTTGTTAGCATTAAAGCGCGGCTCAGGGCTAAAGGGTTTGGCTGCTATGGCTGAGAAAACCCCCCTAGAACAACACTTACTTGTTAGGCCGTTATTAGCAATCACTCGTGCACAAATTAATGCTTATGCTATTGAACATCAGCTTAATTGGGTTGAAGATGAATCGAATCAAGATACTAGTTTTGATCGAAATTTTCTACGTCAAGATATTATCCCGCAATTAATCAATCGATGGGGCAGCTTTAACCAAACGGTGAACCGCAGTGCGGCTCATTGTGCACAAGGGCAATTATTACTTGATGAGTTAGCTGAACAAGATTTAGCTGCGTGTAGAGAAAGCAATCTCTGTTTACGCGTGACAGTGTTAAAAACATTTTCTGTGGCGAGGTTTAATAACCTTATTCGATATTTTTTATCGTTTCACAATGCTTTAATGCCAACAACTCAGCAATTAGAGCAGTTAAGGCGACAAATAACTGCTGACAGCGATAAAAGCCCGCAAGTCAAATTGGGGAATGCCTATTTTAGACGCTATAAAGATCTATTTTATTTAACAAATGATTTTGATGATGTTTCTCATTGGGTCGCAGCGTTAGATTTAAACAATACATCTTTATCTGATAAAACCAATGTAGTTAATCTGCCTGATCACTTAGGAAATCTATATTTTAGCCATGGGGCGAGCATATCTGAACCCATAAAAGGGTTTGATGAAGGGGTAACTAAAGTTTTGCAAGTTGCAGTGCCAACTGCTGGACAGAAAGTGACCATAAAATTTTGTCATGATAACCCTAAGTGTTTACCTGATTATCGTCAACATTCACGCTCGCTTAAAAAAGTGCTACAAGAGTTAAATTTACCTCCTTGGCAAAGAAAGAGAACACCATTCTTATACTATGACGATCAATTGGTTGCTGCAATAGGACATTTTGTTTGCCAAGAATTTCTGGCCAACAATGCAGAGCAGTCAATTAGCATTGACTGGCAACAAAACTAATTTATTTAGCTTGAACAGACCCTATAAAAAACCTCTAGCAAACGTATTTACTAGAGGTTTTTTAGGTTATTTACTGTATTAGTGTTTGTAAATCGCTGGGAAACTATACGGGGTAGTATTAATTCTTCACCGCTTATTTCGAGCTAATATGGTGAGATGCAGCAGCAGAGAAAACGACATCGGTAGAGCTATTTAGTGCTGTTTCTGCAGAGTCTTGTATAACACCAATAATAAAGCCAATAGCCACTACTTGCATGGCAACATCGTTAGAAATACCAAATAGGCTACACGCTAATGGAATGAGTAATAATGAGCCACCAGCAACACCTGATGCGCCACACGCTGATATAGATGCGACAATCGACAACAATATCGCTGTAGCAAAATCAACCTCGATTCCTAGAGTGTTGGTAGCCGCTAATGTTAATACGGTAATGGTAATTGCAGCGCCTGCCATATTAATGGTTGCCCCTAAAGGTATTGATATAGAATATGTATCTTCATGTAGATTCAGCTTTTTACACAGTGCCATATTTACCGGAATATTTGCCGCAGAGCTTCGCGTAAAAAAGGCCGTGATACCCGATTCTCTTAAGCTTGTAAAAACTAAGGGGTAAGGGGTTTTCTTGGTAATCAGGTAAACAATTAATGGGTTTACCAATAACGCAATGATCAGCATAGCGCTAAGTAATACGATGAGTAATTGGCTATATTGCGATATTACGCTAAAGCCTGTTGTTGCCAAAGTATTACTAACTAAGCCAAAAATACCTACAGGTGCAAACCGAATAACAAATTTAACAATACTCGAAATAGCATTACTTAAATCTTGAAGCATGTTTTTAGAGCTTTCGTTAGCTTTTTTAAAAGAAAACCCTAAACCTAACCCCCAAGCAAGTACCGCGATAAAATTACCACCTGCGATAGCGGTAATGGGATTTTCAACCACCTTAAATAGTAAGTTTGACAGTACTTCTGTTAAACCTTGTGGCGGGTTTGCACTCGCGGCAGCAATTTCCAAGGTGAGTGTTGTTGGCATCAAAAAGCTTAAAGCAACAGCGATAAATGCTGCTGATAACGTACCAACAAGGTAAAGCGCTATGATTGGTTTTAATTCAGCATCACTATTTTGTTTTTGGTTAGCAATTGAAGACGCGACTAAAACTAACACCAAAATGGGGGCAACGGCTTTAAGAGCATTAACAAATAAATTACCTAATAACGAAAAATTCTTCGCTGTTTCAGGTGAAATTATTGCAAGTATACTAGCAAGTATAATGGCAAAAATAATTTGGCTAACCAAGCTTGTCGAGGTTATTTTTTTTAATAAGGTGAACTTTTCAGTGGTCATAAGCTTTTAATTTAATTTTAATTATTGTTTTGAAGGATACGTCACTAGTTTTTCTTATTGTGGTCAACTTGTCTAGCCTAATTCGATGAGTAGAGAAAAATTTATGTTGTTTGACGTGAAAACAGCATTACTGTTGATTTAGTCGCTTTTTTTTTCTCAATAGGCGCGTATAATTGCGCGATAAAATTATACTTCGATATTAGGAAACCCCATGGCAACGGAACAAGCATTAAAACAACGTAGTAATTCAAGCTGTGAATTATGTGGTTCAACAGAGAACTTATCTGTTTACCCTGTACCACCAACAAGCGATTTAAGTGCACAACAGTCTATATACACTTGCCAACTGTGTTTGTCACAAATCGAAGGTAATGCTGAATTAGATTTAAATCATTGGCGTTGTTTAAATGACAGCATGTGGAATCAAGAGCCTGCGGTACAAGTTATGTCTTATCGTATGTTACATAAACTTTCATCAGAAAGCTGGGCACAAGATGCATTAGACATGATATATCTAGAAGATGAGGTTAGAACCTGGGCTGAGCAGGGCATTGCAGCTGCACAATCTAACGGCCCAACTCGTGATAGCAATGGCGCAGAATTACAAGAGGGTGACAACGTTACTTTAATCAAAGATTTAAAGGTTAAAGGAGCTAACTTCACTGCAAAGCAAGGTACTATGGTAAGAGGTATCTCTTTAACTGATAACCCCGAACACATTGAAGGTAAAGTAAACGGTACGCGTATTGTGCTGGTTGCTGCATATTTAAAGAAAGCATAAGCCTACGCCCTCTCTCTTATTTACTAAATTGTCGAGGCTTTAATTAAGGCGTGTTTATCTTTGTTAATCATTCAGCTGTGAGATAACCCCCTTTAATTAAGGAAAAAGTTGCCTAGTTTACTCGCTGAATCAGCAGCTTTTAACGCAAAGTAAAGGGATGTTAGCCTCAGCCCTAAAGGTAATGGCTATTTTTAACACTAGTGGCATTAGTATTCACGTCTTTGGAATAACCAAACTGCGTCCATACTGCTTAGCTCTTGATAAAAATAGCGCATTGCGGAAAATATCAACAGCCTAGTTAAAGTATGTTATAGCCAGCGTCTTACCTTCTGACAATATTCATCATATTCCTTGCCAAATAACTTACCAAGTGCTTTTTCTTCAGGTTGAATCTGAAAGCGGGTTATATACATGATAAACAAAGGCAAAACCAATAACGCAATAAGGTTTGTAGTAAGTAATGCTATGGCGATTAACGCAAGCAACATAGCTAAATACATAGGATTTCTTGAAAAACGATAGACACCTGAACTCACGACTTTCGACGTTTTCTCTGGCGTATGTGGGTGGAATGTTGTGCCATGCTTTTTAAAATCAAGCAATGCGTGCATGGCAAGGTACACGGCAACGATTACTAAAACACTCGGTAAGTAACCATTACTTAGTATTGGCATCTGCCTAGCATATGAGTAACTAGGTAAAAACTCATAGCACAGCCACATAAGTAGCATAGCTATAGCACATTGAATAACCGGAATTATTTTTAAATCCATCTTTATACCAATTTATATAAGAAACTGCTGCTTTAACGAGAATTTAACGGCTTAGAGACATGGTAAATGTTTATAGGCCTTTAAAAATCTCTCTAAGTGGTCGTTATGTTACGCGATATGGTATTAGTGCTTAGGTTATTAAAAAAGCTAACCAATATGAATTAGTTAGCTTTTAATAGAGTAACTTTAGTCATCGAAATCAATATAAGAAAGTTCGACAGAGTAGTGAAGCACTATAGCGTACTTTTTCTAAAATCTTCGCAAGCAACTTTGTCTTCACATTCGCCGTATAAATATAAGCTGTGATTAGTTAAGGTAATCTTATGAGAATCAGCAATATCTTTTTGTCTTTGCTCGATAACGTCATCTTCAAACTCAACGACTTTGCCACACTTTAAACATACTAGATGATCATGATGATTTTTATGTGCAAGTTCAAAAACAGATTTTCCACCTTCGAAATGGTGACGAGTAACAATACCCGCATCATCAAACTGGTTTAAAACACGATATACAGTGGCTAATCCAATTTCTTCATTTTGTTCTAATAATATTTTGTAAACATCTTCGGCACTTATATGTTGATTTTTAGGCTGTTGAAGTATGCTAAGGATTTTTATCCGCGGCAGGGTGATTTTTAACCCAGCTCTTTTTAGCTCTTCGTTTTGGTCTGCCATATTATTATTCTCTGAAGTCATTAAATTGAAATTACGAAAAGTATAGGGGGTTCTCTATCAAGAGAAAAGGAATACTTTCGAATATAGTCTTATTTTATAAATATATTGTTTAAAAAATAATAAAAGCCCAATAAAGGGCTTTTATTTAAACAATATTTTTATCACGGTTTAGAATTAAGTATCAAGGTATAAATTAAGCGAACTCAGCTAAACACATTTCATCATTTAATTGCGCTAACCATTTATCAACACGCTCTTCGGTTAATTCTGCTTGTCTGTCTTCATCAATACATAAACCGATAAAGGTATTTTCATCAACCAGTGCTTTAGATGCTTCAAATTCATAGCCTTCAGTTGGCCAGTTACCGACAACTATTGCGCCTCTAGCTTCAACAATATCGCGAAGTGGCTCCATTGCATCACAGAAATACTCAGCATAATCTTCTTGATCACCTAAGCCGTAGATAGCAACTAATTTATCAGTAAAATCAATTTCTTCTAACTCAGGTAAGAAGTCATCCCAATCACATTGGTTTTCACCGTAATACCATGTTGGAATACCTAAAATTAATAAATCAAACTCTGCAATTTCTTCTTTAGTGCATTTAGCGACGTCTTTTACATCTACCATTTGCTTGCCCAGCTTTTTCTGGATCATTTTACCAATTGCTTCTGTATTACCAGTATCACTGCCGAAGAATAAACCTACGATTGCCATGAAATTTTACCTTAATTGCGAATGAATAATTAGTTAGTTGTCTTTCGTTGCTAAAGATTCTATTAACAACGATTCGATAAGTTCACTACGGCTCATATTTTGTGCCTTAGCTAACGTCTCTAACTGTTCAAATAAGCTATGGTGAACTTTGAATTCAACACGCTTTAACCCTTTGTTTTTGTCTCTTTTAACTTGATTTCTTTTATTTATCTTAATCTGAACACTGCGTGAGTGAGGGTTAGTCTTAGGACGCCCCGGACGCTTTTCATCACTAAATAAATCGATGGTCGTTAAATCAGATATTTCCTTAGCCATTATGATTAACCAACACCCTGACTTTCCCAAACGAATTGTATTATGCCTTTAGCAATAAATCCTGCACAGCCTAAAAACAAAACGAAATATACAACAACACGCCCCATTTTAGGCACATCATTCTTTGTCATAACATCATGAATAGATAAGCCAATAAAACCAAAGATAAATAAGAAAAATAAGTTCAGTCCAATTGCTTCAATGAGTTCTAAATGTTCCGCTAACATGTGTGTTTATTATCCATGTAATGATAGAAAATAGGGCAGCTAAAAAAATTGGCGGCATTATAGCATATCCTATTCACCATACCATTGCGGCAGCAAATAAAACTGAGAATACTTATAAAATCACTATAACGTTTATTATAATTTGTCGTTTTGATCTTTATCAACACAGGCACCTGTTTAGAAAGTGGTCGTTATAAAGCTTTTAAAAAGTTAAGTACTATTTTATTAAAGGCGGTTGTTTTTTCAGCATGAAGCCAATGACCTGCGCCCTGAATAACTTTTGCCTTACTCTGAGGGAAAAGCGCTAATATATCATGTTGGTGTTCAGGAAGAATATAGTTTGAGTTACCACCTTTAATGAACATTGTTGGCTTTTCAAAACGTTTAGCGACTTGAATGTTACTTTTATCATCTAATTTATTCGCCAGCATAACTTGACTATAACATTGGTCAATCAATGCTAGGCTACATTTAAAATAAAAATGCTTTTGCTCATTAAGTGCAAGGTTACGTAAAAGAAATTGGCGAACACCTTGCTCTGGAACATACATACTGAGTTGTTCATCAGCATCTTTTCTTTTTAGTACTTTAGTTAAATCAATAGCTTTTAAGCCATTGATAATTTGCTGATGGTGATTTGGGTATTGAACAGGGGCAATGTCAGCGACAATTAAGGTATTAATTCTATCACCATACTCAAGCGCTAATTGCATGGCTATTTTTCCCCCCATTGAATGACCTAATATATGCGCATTATCAATGGCTAAATGATCAAGTAATTTTATCACATCTTGTGCTAACACAGAATAATTCATATTGTCAGCATGAAACGAGCTACCATGATTTCTAACATCAACACTGGTTACAGTAAAATCGTTCGCTAGGGTTTTAGCAACCATGTTGAGGTTTTCTAGGCTACCAAATAAACCATGGATGAGGATAATATGATCACCTTGGCCTACTTGTTGGTAGTTTAGTAACGGCGTTTGATTTAGGGCAGAAGAGTTCATATTTGCTTTATATGTATTTATAGCGAAAATTTGCTGCATATTACCTTGATTCAAAATATCGGTCTAGCCTGTATTCATTGCGAAATTACTTACTCAAAGGTCAACAATGTTCAGCATGTTAGAGATTAACGCCTCAATAATTAGAATATTTAGCTGTAATTTAGTATGGCTAGATGAAGTAAACCTCAGTATAATTTCGCGCGAAAATTAAAAGTTAGGGGTTTTAATGAAAAACATCGAGATAGATGAAGAGCTATATCAGTATATTGCTAGTAATACTCAGTATATTGGTGAAAGTGCTTCGGCCATTTTACGCCGATTATTGCAATTAGATGTACCAAAGGTTAAAGAAGATACTGTTACAAAAACTGTAGCAGAACAGCCTGTTGAATCAAACAAACCGATAAAAACCAAGCAAAAAGTAGCTTTAGAAAACCCTGCTGAGCAAACAAGTGTCTTTGATTTTATCAACAAAGAAGAACTTGCAATGCAGCGTGGTGCTGTAGGGCGTTTTCTCTTGATTTTAGCCGCACTATATCGCGCGCACCCTAAAGAATTTGATGTGGTTACTGATATCAGTGGTCGCGATAGATTGTATTTTGCTCATAGTGAAGAAGAGCTAGCAGCAAGTGGGAGCAGTACTAAACCAAGGCAAATACCTGAAAGCCCGTTTTGGGTTATAACTAACTCAAATACAACACGTAAAAAAATGATGCTAACAAAAGCGGCTTCATCATTAGGTTATAAAGACGTTGAAGTTGAAAAAATAAGAGAATTACTCTAACCGATTACTAAGGATTTGCGTCAATGAGCATTCACCCTCATGCAGGAAAACCAGTTCGACCAGAAGATAGAATTAATATTGCTCAACTGGTAAGCCACTATTACTCGTTGTTTCCCGATGTCGAAATTGAAGAGCAAAGAGTAACGTTTGGTACTTCAGGCCATAGAGGTAATGCCAATAAATGCAGTTTTAATGAAGCGCATATTGTCGCGATTTGCCAAGCTGTTGTCGAATATCGTCAAAGCCAGGGCATAACTGGGCCACTGTTTTTAGGTAAAGATACTCACGCTTTATCTGAGCCTGCTTTTATTTCGGCATTATCTGTACTTGTCGCTAATAACATTAATGTTGTTATACAAGATGATGAAGGTTTTACCCCAACTCCGGTTATTTCTCGATTAATAATTAACCATAATAAGTGTTTAGCCAATGATGATGAATATGCTGATGGTTTAATTATTACTCCCTCACATAATCCACCAAGCGACGGAGGGATTAAATATAACCCACCTCATGGCGGGCCAGCTGAAGGTGACATTACTAAAGCTATTGAACAACGTGCCAATGAACTGATTGCTGCTAAATTAGTTGACGTGAAAAAAGTTGATATTACTCAAGCTTTGTTATCTGACTGTGTTTCAAAACAAGATTTTATAAAATTTTATGTTGAGCAGTTATCGCAAGTGGTTGACATGAGAGCTATTGCTAAGGCAAACGTTAATATTGGCGTGGACCCGCTAGGGGGTTCAGGTATTGCTTATTGGCCTGAAATTGCAAAAGTTTACGGGCTAAACTTATCGGTTGTTAACCCTGTGGTTGATGCTAGTTTTGCTTTTATGCCATTAGATAAAGATGGCAAGATTCGAATGGATTGCTCATCACCCTATGCGATGTCGGGTCTTATTGAAATGAAAGACAAGTTTGATGTTAGTATAGGTAATGACCCCGATTTTGATCGCCACGGCATTGTTACAAAGCAAGGGGGCTTAATGAACCCTAATCACTTTTTAGCCGTTGCTATTCATTATTTAATGACCCATAGAAATTGGTCTGTTGATTGTAAAATTGGTAAAACGCTCGTTTCAAGCTCATTAATTGATCGCGTAGCAGCAAAGTTAGCTAAACCGCTATCAGAAGTACCTGTTGGCTTTAAATGGTTTGTATCAGGTTTACAGCATGGTGAATATGCATTTGGTGGTGAAGAAAGTGCTGGCGCAAGCTTTTTAGCCTTGGACGGTAGTACTTGGACCACTGATAAAGATGGCTTTGTCATGGGGTTATTAGCGGCTGAAATTATAGCGGTAACAGGAAAAGATCCTCATCAATATTACCTTGAATTAGTTAATGAACTAGGCGAGCCATGTTATGGCAGGGTGGAAGCTGTTGCTAATTCAGCGCAAAAAACGGTATTAACGTCTCTTAGCCCATCAGATGTAACCGCTGATACTTTGGCGGGTGAAAAAATAGAACGTATTTTGTCACATGCACCGGGTAATAATGCTGCTATTGGCGGTATAAAAGTTGTTACTTCAAATGGTTGGTTTGCTGCTAGACCTTCAGGTACTGAAGATATCTATAAAATTTATGCTGAAAGTTTTATTGATAAAGCTCATTTAGATGCAATTATTGCCCAAGCACAGGATATTGTTAGCGCCGCATTTAAAAAAGCAGGGCTTTAAAAGGTTTTATCCAAGAGTCCCCAATAAGTTAACGTTCAATGTTAGCTTATTATTTTTTATGTTTGATCACTTGCGTTCATTTGAAAAAGTGCCTGCAATTAGTACTATTCTTTATCCCGTTAACTTTTATATGTTTAGGGCGTGTTGGCCTTTGTTAATATTTTCAGCAATGCGCTCTTTTTATCATGAGCAAAGCAGCATGAACGCAGTTTGGTTGTTCCAAATAAGTGAATTCTAATGACGCTAGTACAAAAAAACATTGCTATTAGAGTTGAGGTTAAACCCCTCTTTAATCTGCGTTAAAAACTGCTGATTAAGTGGGGGGGAGGATCTCTCAGCTGATTTATTAACCAAGGGGAAATACCGCAAGTGAACTATTAAGTTTTAGAAACTATAATTGTTATGTGTTCTTCACATTAAAAAGAAAAAACTCTATGTCAGTAAATAATATCAACGATAGCATTCCTTTCTACAAACAAGCCCTTGCAAGTGGAGAATTACAGAAAATATATCAAAGTCTTGTTGTAGTTATACAAGCCATTAGAACTGATTTTAATAAAGAGTATAAAGGTAAATTCGCTGTAGCAAATCTATTGCATGGTTATATAGATTATACTTACTTTTATCTACAAAACGATTTCCTTAAAAATCGTAAACTCAAGTTAGCTATTGTACTTAATCACAAGGAAGCTCGTTTCGAACTTTGGTTACTCGGGCAAACGAAAAGTGTGCAAGCCAACTATTGGAACAAGTTAAGAGATGTTAAATGGATAAACCAAGACTCGATGCCTCACTGGTCTATTTTTGACGTTGTTATGGTTGCCAATCCAGATTTTGATGATAAAGAGACGTTATCTAACGCGATGCTAAGTACATTTTCAACGTTGTCAGAAGAGATATTTACAATATTGAAAACATTTGAATAAATTAGAAAAACACGTTTATAAGAAAATTATTGTTTATATATTTCAACAGTTAACGTTTTAATATTATTACTTATATAAATATGGTTGCATTTATTCAATACTTACAAAATTCAATTCAATTTTTTATTTATCATGCTCATCCCAAATTAGATTAATTAGTTGTTTTTATTTGCTTACTTTATTATTAAGTAAATTATGATGCTCTCAATTAAGTAGGTATAGTTTACGCGGTAAAACTCATTGAGACATGCAAGTGTAAAGATTCATGTTCACTTATTATGGAGAATAGGCCAATTCATTATCAGATATTCTTGAATGTCAGTTGACGTAAAGGTAAAGTTTGGCACAGTTAGTACATATATTGACTATACTAATGTCAATTTATGTACTACCTCTTTAGCACGAAAGATAATAATAAAATAACGTCTAATGAGTGAATAAAAACAACAAGTGTGAATTCCACAAGTTCTCGCTATTAAATTAGCGTAACTGATAAGTAAGAGAATATTATGACCACTGAAAAATCTCCAGAAATACCCTCAGAGCTCTATGAAAAAGGACCGGTTGTTCATCAACCTGTTTTTATCGATGGTAGTAGTGTTGACATTCCTGAGCTAAAAATATTGCATCAAGATGGTACTATTTACCCTGATGCAGATATGCCTGAAATTGATGAAGCGCATGCCATCAAAATTTATAAAACATTAGCCTTTCATCGTGTACTTGATGAACGTATGGTCGCTTCGCAGCGTCAAGGTCGCTTAAGTTTCTATATGGCAGCATTAGGTGAAGAAGCGGCCAGTGTTGGCGGTGCAGCAGGCTTAAAACCACAAGATATGATCATGACTCAATATCGAGAGCAAGGTGCATTAATGTATCGTGGTTTTAGTCTTGAGAATTTTATGAACCAATTATTTAGTAATGAAAAGGATTTGGGTAAAGGTCGCCAAATGCCAATTCATTATGGTTCAAAAGAATTAAATTATTTAACGGTTTCTTCTCCGTTAGGTACCCAAATCCCTCAAGCAACAGGTTATGCCTACGGGCAAAAAGTGCAAGGCCTTGATGCAGTGACTATATGTTATTTCGGTGAAGGTGCCGCCTCTGAAGGTGATTTTCATGCAGGATTAAATATGGCTGCAGTACAAGAAGCGCCGGTTATCTTTTTCTGTAGAAATAATGGTTATGCTATTTCAACGCCAGCAGATGAACAGTTCAAAGGTAATGGCATTGCTTCTAGAGGTGTGGGGTATGGTATTAAAACTATCCGTGTTGATGGCAATGATATCCTTGCGGTATTAAAAGCGACGCAAATAGCGAGAGCTTATGCATTAAAAGAAAATGCACCGGTATTAATTGAAGCTATGTCGTACCGTTTAGGTGCACACTCTACTTCAGATGATCCTTCAGGTTACAGAACGCGTGAAGAAGAAGAGAAGTGGCAAGCTAACGATCCTATTTTGCGGATGAAAAACTGGATTCTTGCCCAAGGTTGGTGGGATGAAGAGCAAGATAACACCCTATTTGAAGGGTTACGTGAAGAGGTCTTAGCTGCTGTTAAGGTATCTGAGAAAATAGATAAGCCGCATATCGATACGCTTATTACAGATGTTTATGATGAACCTACTTCGCAACTCAAAGCACAGCTTGATGAAGTTAAAGCACATGTAAATAAATACCCAGAAGCTTATCCATTTACCGCGGGGAAATTTTAGTTATGGCACAAATGAATTTATTACACGCCATTAACAATGCGTTAGACATTGCTATGGCTGAAAATGATCGCACTGTTTGTTTTGGTGAAGATGTTGGACATTTTGGTGGTGTTTTTCGTGCAACAAGTGGTTTGCAAGATAAATACGGTAAAACACGTTGTTTTAACACCCCTTTAGTAGAGCAGGGCATTATTGGTTTTGCCAATGGCTTAGCTGCACAAGGCAGTGTTGCTATTGCTGAGATTCAATTTGCTGATTATATTTTTCCAGCTTTTGATCAAATTGTTAACGAGTCAGCTAAATTTAGATATCGTAGTGGTAATGAGTTTGATGTTGGTAAATTAACGATTCGTACACCATACGGTGGTGGTATTGCCGGTGGCTTGTATCATAGCCAATCACCAGAAGCTTACTTTGCTCATACTCCGGGTTTAAAGGTTGTTGTTCCACGAAACCCTTATCAAGCAAAAGGTTTATTACTTGCGTCTATTCGAGATGATAACCCAGTCGTTTTCTTTGAACCTAAGCGCTTATATCGTGCATCTGTAGGTGAAGTGCCTGAAGAAGATTACCAATTACCATTAGGTAAAGCTGAAGTAGTACAAGAGGGAAGTGACATTACACTTCTTGCTTGGGGCGCACAGATGGAGATTAATGAAAAAGCAGCTGAATTAGCGGCAAACGATGGTATTTCATGTGAAATAGTTGATTTACGTACTATTTTACCTTGGGATATTGAAACTGTTTGCCAATCAGTAATGAAAACAGGTCGTTTGTTGGTTAGTCAAGAAGCACCATTAACGGCGGGTTTTGCGAGTGAAATTGCAGCAACTGTACAAAGTGAATGTTTCTTACACTTAGAGTCGCCTATAGCAAGGGTTTGCGGTTTAGATACACCGTATCCTTTAGCATTAGAAAAAGAATATATTAGCGATCACTTAAAAGTGTATGAAGCCATTAAAGCTAGTGTAAATTACTAGACAATCGGAAATTATTATTATGAGCATTGATTTTATATTACCAGATATCGGCGAAGGTATTGTTGAGTGTGAGCTGGTTGAATGGTTGGTTAAAGAAGGCGATAAAATCGTTGAAGATCAGCCTATTGCCGACGTAATGACAGATAAAGCATTAGTGCAAATTCCTGCTATGCATTCTGGTGTTATTGAAAAACTTTATTATAAGCAAGGTGATATTGCTAAAGTACATGAGCCATTATTTGCAATGATTGCTGATGGTGCTGATGCTGAAAGTAGCGAGAAAAAAACAAAAGAAAAAACGGTTGAAGCATCTGAAAAGCCAGTTGAACAAGCTAGTGCTAGTAATGCTGCGACTTCTTCTGTTGTTAGCGCACCCGTTAGCCAAAAAACGTCAAATGGTAAAGCATTAGCAAGTCCTGCAGTCCGCCGCGTTGCTAGAGAATTAGACGTGAACATTCATGAAGTAGCAGGTAGTGGTAAAAAAGGGCGCGTCTACAAAGATGATGTGTTGGCATTTTGTCAGGATGATGTTGTTGCACCTATTCATGGAAAACCTTCAGGCGGCACAAGAACTGAAGCTATACGCGGCGTTAAAGCGGTTATGGCTAAAGCGATGCAAGAGTCAGTATCTACAATTCCACATTTTACTTACTGTGAAGAGATTGATTTAACTGAGCTGATAGCATTACGTAAAGAGCTAAAAGAAGTGTACGCGAAGCAAGATATAAAATTGACCATGATGCCATTTTTCATGAAAGCAATGTCTTTAGCGTTATCAGAATTCCCGTTAATTAACTCGCAAGTCAATGAAGATTGCACAGAGTTAACTTATTTTGACGATCATAATATTGGCATGGCAGTTGATTCAAAAGTAGGACTATTAGTCCCTAATGTGAAGCAAGTGCAATTAAAGTCAATTATTGATTTGGCAAATGATATTACAAAACTAACGAATGATGCACGTAGTGGACGTGTTGCCAGTAGCGACTTAAAAGGCGGTACGGTAACTATTTCTAATATAGGTGCTATTGGTGGAACTGTTGCGACACCTATCATCAATAAGCCTGAAGCAGCAATTGTTGCATTAGGTAAGTTACAAGCGTTACCTCGCTTTAATGCTAAAGGTGAAGTTGAAGCGCGTAGTATTATGCAAGTAAGTTGGTCTGGTGATCATCGTGTAATTGATGGTGGTACTATTGCTCGTTTTTGTAATCTTTGGAAGTCTTTCTTAGAGAAACCAACGAATATGCTGATGCATATGAGTTAAGCTTTTTGCATGGTTAAATACTAAGAAGTTAAAGAATAAGAAACGGAATAATAGAAAGCCCTAACACAGTTATGAGTTAGGGCTTTTTTAATGCTAATTGAATGAGTTAATTGCAACTCATTTAAGTTAAGGTTAGCTTAAATGAGTGCTATATTGCTCAAACATCAATTGCTTAGGTTATTAAAATCCACACTGTTTACCTTGGTTTTTATCTTTCAACCAAACGTGTAATGGCTCGAAATAATCTAAAATAGCACTCGCATCCATTTGTTCGTTTCCAGTAACGACTTTATATGCTTGTTGCCATGGTTTACTTGAACCCATTTCTAACATGGTATTAAGTGCTTCACCGGCTTCTTTACTGTTATAAATAGAACAGCGATGAATTGGATCGGTATTACCTGAAATTTCACATAATGCACGATGGAATTCAAATTGTTGAATATGTGCTAAGAAATAACGAGAATACGGAACACCACCTGGTACATGGTATTTTGCACCGGGATCAAATGCCTCGTCATCACGTGCAATAGGCGCTGCCACACCTTGATACTTCTCACGTAACTCCCACCACGCAGTGTTGTAATTCTCAGGAGTTACTTCACCTGAGTATACTTTCCAACGCCATTGATCGACTAACAAGCCAAAAGGGATAAAAGCAATTTTATCTAACGCTTGCTTCATTAATAAGCCAATATCTTTAGACTCATTTGGAATAGTTTCAATCAAACCAATTTCTTTTAAATACTTAGGGGTAACTGATAAAGCAATGGTGTCACCAATCGCTTCATGGAAACCATCATTAGCACTGTTTTGAAAAAATACTGGTTGGTCTTTATAGGCACGTTGATAAAAGTTATGTCCCAACTCGTGATGAATAACGTTAAATTCTTCACCCGTTTTTTGAATACACATTTTAATACGAATATCGTCTTTTGCATCTAAATCCCATGCTGAAGCATGACATACCACATCACGATCTGCTGGTTTAGTAAATAATGAACGTGTCCAAAATGTTTCAGGTAAAGGATCAAAGCCTAGCGAGGTGAAGAATGTCTCTGCACCTTCAACCATTTTAATTTCATCATAGTTGTGTGCAGCAAGTTGTTTAGTAACATCGTAACCTGGATCTGCATTATCAGGCGCAACTATGTCATAAATGTTACCCCATGATTGAGCCCACATATTACCTAATAAATGAGCTGGGATAGGCTTATCTTGTGGTACTTTATCTTCGCCATACTGTTCGCCAAGTTCTGATCTTACGTAACAATGCAAATCGTCATATAGGGGTTTAACTTGTCCCCATAACCTATCTAATTCTTTGGCGAATTCATCAGCAGGCATGTCATAATTAGAGCGCCACATTGCACCTAAGTCTTTATAACCTAAACCATTTGCTCCTTCATTAGCTAATTCAGCTTGACGAGTATATAAAGGTTTCATTTCAGGACTTACTTCACGCCAGCCAGCCCACAGTTCAAGTAATTCATTGTAGTCTCGTGAGGTAGACATTTTTGCGCCCATGTCAACAAGGCTGAGTTTTTCACCCGATTTTGTTGTGTAAGTACCTTTACCATAGATACTGCCTAGTTTAGCGCCAATTTGAGCTAGCTCCGCAGATTTTTCGGAATCTTGAGGGGCGGGTAAAACTAAGCTTTGTTTAAGAATATCTAATTGGCGGCGCTGAGTTTCTGTAACATCCACCTTATCAAATTTTGCAGCTTGCATCGCAAACCTAACACCAGCTTCAGTTGATTTTTGATCTGCCTCTGCAGCTAACGATGCCGTATCTTCGGTGATAAAGTTAGCGTATATCCAAGCTGCACGTGCGCCAGAAAGATTTAATTCAACCATTTCTTTTGCAACATCATCAAGAAACTTTTGAGCATCGGCACTTGTTAAAGTGCTTTGAGAGCTTATTTCAGTTTCTGTATTTTTACTTGATACATTGCTATTAGTACAAGCTGCGAGTGACGCGGCAACAACTAATGCAATACCTGTGTATTTAAATGTTTTAGTAATATTATTCATTATATATATCGTTGTTGGTTAAGGAGTTTATAGGTAAATTCGAGGCGTATAGCTATGCCAAGATAGAATTAAGTATATTAAATTGTGCTATTGATACAATGTTTTTGCGTTAATTAGTTTTACTGAAACGGCAAATAAAAAAAAGCTCATTCAAGGGGATTGAATGAGCCAAACAACAACATGAAACTTTTAAAAAACAAGTGCTTAAAATCTACTTTCTTAAAAAGCAAAGAAATGATAACGAGTAAGCTTGTTGCTTACTGTATTGATTGCGTAACGATTTGTTATTTTATGAAGAAAGAATTGATAAGGTAACTCTGGAAATTGTGCCAAAAAAAAGACTCAGGGAGTGATTGACAGATCAGGTCTCTGAGTCAGGAATAACATGTATTCATTTATAGGAGTCGTCAAATGTAAAAATAGTTCAAATTTTATTTAAAGTATTTTCTCTTTCGCTTAAAGACTTGACCTATAAAAGTTAAATGCGGTATTTTAAACAGGTGTTTAAACTGACTGTTTGCTAACTACTGTTCTCGGTCACTAATGTATTGAGATGTATGAGTACTAAAAATAAAATATTAGATGCAGCAGAATTGTTATTTGCTGACAAAGGCTTTAACGGCACATCATTGCGAGAAATTACCGGTTTAGCATCGGTAAACTTAGCGGCAGTAAATTACCATTTTGGTTCGAAAAAAGAGCTAATTAAAGCTGTTATGTCACGCTATATGGATGAGCTTTCACCGAGGTTAGAAAGTGCACTATTACAATTATGTGAACGTGATGATAAACCAACGCTACATGAAGTTTTTTCTGCATTCATTGAACCGTTACTTTATTTAAATCAGTACCGAGAAAACGGCACCAGTACTTTTTTGCAGTTACTAGGTCGAGGTTATACTGATAGTCAGGGCTTTTTAAGGTGGTTTTTAACAACACAATATCCAAACGTGTTTGCTAATTTTACCGAAGCAGTACATAAAGCTTATCCAGAGCTTTCAGCAGAAGAAATGTTTTGGCGATTACATTTCACCATGGGCACCATTGTTTTTACTATGTCTTCAAGCGATGCACTTATTGATATAGCAGCTAATGATTTTAGCCGAGAAGTTGATATCTCAGGTGTTATTGAAAAAGTAATTCCTTATGTTGCTGCTGGCGTAGCAGCACCTATTTCCAATAAATGAAAACTCAAAAGCTCAACACACCTTCCCATAATATAAAATCAAGAAGACGGTAATAACCGCCTTCTTGATTGTTTTATCCTAAATATTATTACTTAACATATAGTGGTGTTAAAATTTTCTTGCGATGACTAATCTGTTCAATAGAATCAAGAAAAATGCCATTGCATATCCAGCATAAACTACAACCATCCACTGCGGCATACTGTAGCCTAAAAATTGCCAGCTTATTTCTCCACAATCTCCCGTTGCTTCAAATAAGAATGGCATCCACTCGTGTAATGGTGCCCAAGTAGGGAAGTTAGGCGTAAACTCACAGCTAAAAAATAGTGATGCAGTACTGCTTTGCATTTCAACATGTTCAAGAGCAATAATTAAGCCCCAGATAGAGCCTGTTGCCCATAATGAATAGGCCAATAATCTTGCTAACATATACTGGTGTAGTTTGCTTCCTATCAAGCCAGCAGCAATGATTGCTGCTATGGCTAAGCGCTGATAAACGCACATTATGCAAGGTGCTAAATCCATGACATATTGAAAGAATAAGGCGCAAAGCTCTAGTGCTAAAGCCGAAAGGGCTAATAATACCCAAGCTTGTGCTTTTGTGGTGATATCACTTAAAAAATTCATTTGTATACCTTTGAAAATAATTATTTTCCTCATAAAAAAAGCTTCTATTAATAGAAGCTTTTTAATCATATCATGCTAACACGTTATATCGACCTCAATGTTTATTTTGAGAGGATAATTAAGTGTAAAGAATTAATTCAATAGTAAATGAACCCAGATACTTGCAGCGTAACCAATCGCAATTACTGGCGTCCATTTTAAATGGCTAAAGAATGTATAATAACCACGTGCTTGCCCCATTAGCGCAACACCAGCAGCAGAGCCGATTGATAATAAACTACCACCAACACCCGCTGTTAAGGTCACTAATAACCACTGAGTATGTGACATTTCAGGTTGCATAGTAAGGACTGCAAACATGACCGGGATGTTATCAACAATTGCAGATAAAATACCGACTAAAATATTCGCATTCGTTGCACCTAACTGACCATACATAAATTCAGATACAAGACCTAAGTAACCGATAAACCCTAAGCCGCCAACAGCTAAAATTACACCGTAGAAGAAAAATAGTGTATCCCACTCTGATTTAGCTATTTTATCAAAAATATCGAAGTTATCAGGATTCGTTCTACCTGCGGGTACATCAGAAGTATTAAGCTTGCCTAACCCTGATCTACGTATATAGTAACCAAAAAGTTTTAAATAAGCTAAACCTAACATCATACCGAATACTGGTGGTAAATGTAGGAAGTTGTGGAATGAAACAGCAGTAATAATCGTTAAAATGAATAAACCTACAATAGTTAAACCACCGTGTTTAATTTGAGTCATTTCTCCCGTACCCTGTTTTGGACTACCGCTAGGTAGGAAAAAGGACATAATAAACGCTGGTATAACAAAATTAACCACTGAAGGAATAAATAACGAAAAGAATTCAGTAAATTGAATTATACCTTTTTGCCATACCATTAATGTGGTGATATCACCGAATGGGCTAAACGCACCACCCGCATTAGCGCCAACAACAATGTTTACACAAGACATAGCAACAAACTTAGGTTCATCTTTACCTACAGCGAGCACTACAGCACACATTATCAATGCCGTTGTTAAGTTATCAGCAATAGGCGAAATGAAGAATGCTAGTATACCTGTTAACCAAAACAGTGCTTTATAACTAAAGCCTTTCTGAACTAACCAATCTCTTAACGCATCAAATACATTTCGCTCTAACATAGCGTTAATGTAAGTCATAGCAACTAATAAGAAGAAGAATAACTCTGCGTATTCAAGGAAGTTGTGTCTAATAGCAACTTCAGCGGCATGAGGCATACCTTGCGAGCCATAAAATGCAGCAATTAGAATCCAAATTAATCCTGCAGCGAGTAATACGGGTTTTGATTTTCTTAAGTGTAGTTGCTCTTCAAGAATAACTAATGTGTAAGAAAAAACAAAAATAGCGATGGCGGTATAACCAATCCAGTGAGTTGTTAAATCAATGGATTGATGAGCAGCGTCTGAAGCTAAAGCCATACTAGGAAATAGTATCGCAATAACTGCCAATAATAAGAATGAAATCGGTTTCATATTGGTCTCTAAATTAGGGTTAAGTTAGTTGGTGTCAATGTGGGGGCGAATTCTACCAAAAAATTTACAAAATGATACAACAAACCGTTTGATTCTGATTTATTTGGCTGATTTCAAGAATATGTTTGATTTATAACAAATACAGCTACTGTTTAGTTATGAACTTGTGCTGTAAGAGCCACATAAATTGCTGTGGTTTTAAATCACGTGTGAATTGATTATGATGTAAAATAGCTTACTTAAATATTATTCATAAACGCCAATGAAAAAAATCATCTTACTCCTTACTATTGCACTAACCGCTTTTACATCCGCTACGGCGCAAGTTATAACCCAAGTGCCACAAGAGATTGCTCACTCAAATAATCAACTTTCTGCAAAGCAAGTTGTTAAACTTGATGGTATTCCGTGGGGAATGGCATGGTTACCTAATCAAGATATGCTGATCACTATGCGAGGTGGAAAATTACGCTTAGTTAAACAAGGTAAGCTTATAAGCGAAGAAGTTAGTGGTTTGCCAAAGATTGAAGTCGCTAATCAAGGTGGTTTATTAGATATTGCAATACACCCAAACTATGAAAAAAATGGATGGATTTATTTTTCTTACAGTAAAGCTGATGGGCATGGCAACAAAAGTACGGCGATTATGCGTGCAAAATTAAAAGGTATGGCATTAATAGAACAAGAAGATATATATATTGCGCAAGCGTATAGTAACAAATCTTCGCATTTTGGTAGTCGTTTAGCTTTTGATAAGTCAGGCTTTTTATATTTCTCTATTGGTGATAGAGGTCAAAGAGATAAAAATCCTCAAGATATTAGTCGCGATGCGGGTAAAATTTATCGTTTACATGATGATGGACGCATACCTGCTGATAACCCCTTTGTTGATAATGAAGCAGCTAAAAAAGCTATCTATTCTTATGGGCATAGAAACCCTCAGGGAATGGCTATTCACCCAGCAAGTGGCGCTATCTGGGTAAATGAACACGGTCCTAAAGGTGGCGATGAAGTTAACATCATTCAAAAAGGTAAAAATTATGGTTGGCCCGTCATTAGTTATGGTATTAACTATTCGGGATCAAAATTTACTGAACTTACTATGAAAAAGGGCATGGAGCAGCCTATTTGGTATTGGGATCCTTCTATTGCGCCTTCAGGGATGAACTTTATAACAGGTGATAAATACCCTGATTGGCAAGGCAACGTATTAGTTAGCTCGTTAAAGTTTGGTTACGTAGTTATGTTAACGTTGCAAAACAACCAAGTGATTAAACAAGAAATTATTAAAGATGAACTGACTCGTGTTCGAAACGTGAAGCAGGGACCTGATGGTTATATCTATGTGGCTGTTGATGGGCAAGGCATTTATAGATTAATACATTACTAATGAGTATGATTTGAATTAATTGTCAATTTGCAATTAGTATCAAGGTTACTTAATTAGCTGTAGTTTTTTCTTAATGTCACTTAAGTTAGAAATCTAAGGTATCTACTTTATTTTAATATAAACAACTTCAAAAATTAGGGAGAAACTCGACTGCCATTTAAACTGTAATTTTTAATCGATTATGACGTTTATGTTGATAAATGTGTAAAGCTTTGCTTTACCTCTTGATGATTAACTCCTAATTAAAGTTGTGTCGAGCTTTCCTCTATTCCTAAAGTAGTCAAAATAAATCGTGAATATGTATATCGTATGGTTGTCGTTATCAGAAATGTACCTATTATTGCCTATAAAACTTTAATATGTTATTAAGTTTATGGGATTTTTAAAAAAGGGGGGCTTGAAGTGCTTAAGAGTATATTATTAGTGGGGGTATTCTTATCAGGTTGCGCGCTATTATATCTTGGCGCAACACGAGGGGCTTCCCATGAAAATAAAATTAAAGAGTTTCTCCAGAATAAACGTACCTTTTCTTCATTGTTTATGTCTCAAAAATCAAAGGTAGAGTCTGAATTCACTTATTTATCTGGTAAGTATGCAGAAAATAAATTGGAGCTATGTCAAAAACTCAACGCTACTCTAGGTCTTATTGCTAATGAAATTAAACCTACCGTAAATCAGTTGACCCCTGTTACTGATCAACTTGCATATTTTAATTTGGATGTTGAAGAAAAAATATTCATAGATGATTTCTTTAAATATGTTAAAAATCAAAGGTCTGAAGAAGGTGTTGTATGGGAACTAAAGTTTGGGCTTCAGTTGAAAGGTAATGAAAAATGTGAAAAAAACCTAGTTACTGCTTCAGATATTCTATTTCCTCGTCTTAAAGGCCGGACCATCGATGATATCAGTAATTACTTAGTTAGCGATTCATTAATATATCGCGAAGCTGAAAATACTTTACAGTCGTATAGGTTTATTTTTAAATTTGATGATTCAAATACATTATTTGACTATTATCTAGTAAGCAATGAAAGTATGAATCTAGCCTATGCTCAAAGGGTCAATTATTAATAATATCGTATTACACTTGTTTAAAAAAAACTTGGAGTATTATATCTTGCTTACCTATCGGAACATCCCCACTTTTAGCCTGTAACTACCATTTATATGTACCCAATAAGCTTCTGATTCATTAAGGCTTTTTAAAGTGTTAGGTTGTCGATAAATTTCAATTTAAATGGCATTAATCAAAGCAGTTAATACTCAAGACTTGTACCAAATTGATGTTCTGGTACAATCAGTTGTTAAATTTTTCTTTTCCTTAATTTAGGTAGTTCTAGACCATGGTCATAAAAGCTCAAAGCCCTGCTGGGTTTGCTGAACAGTATATAGTAGAGTCAATCTGGAATGGTGGCTTTCCACCGGGCTCAATCTTACCGGCAGAACGAGAACTTTCTGAATTAATAGGGGTGACAAGAACGACCTTACGTGAAGTTTTACAACGCTTGGCGCGTGACGGTTGGTTAACCATTCAGCATGGTAAACCTACAAAAGTAAATAATTTTTGGGAAACGTCAGGGTTAAATATCTTAGAAACGTTAGCGCAATTAGATCACGATGGTATCCCTGAGTTAGTTGATAACTTACTCTCTGCTCGAACAAATATCAGTGCTATTTATATTCGTGGTGCCATTAAAAATAATCCTGAAAAAACAATTGAGCTATTACAAGAATATAAAAATGTAGAAGATACCGGTGAAGCGTTTGCCGAGTTTGACTATAAGTTAAATAAAGAGCTTGTTGTCGCTTCTGGTAACTCAATCTATTTATTAATCCTTAATGGTTTTCGAGGATTATATTCTCGTATAGGTAGTTTGTACTTTAGCCATCCAAAAGGACGAAAAATTTCTCGTGATTATTACGAAAACTTAATTGATTTAGCCAAAGCGAATCGATTTGACGAATCTGTTTTAGCCGTAAGAAAATATGGTATCGAGTCGGGCCAATTATGGTCTGAATTAAAAGATGATGTCTTTAAAGAGTTATCTGAAGATTAGTCATATTTATCCGTCCAGATAATAGAAAGCCAGATAATAGAAAGCCACCTAATAGTTTATTTAGTGGCTTTTTTAATTAATGTGTCTCATCTTAATATGTATATTGTACTGAAGTGTTAGTTGGTTTGTTTCTTTTGCTCAGGGCAGCTAGCAATGATTTGATCAACACCTTCTTTATCTTCTTGAATTATTTTTACATCAAACTGCCATAAAAAGTGTAAGTGCTTTAAGACTTCATTTTTTGAATCACCTAAAGCCACATCATTATGTGGTGTATAGCGTAAAGTTAATGCGCGATCGCCTTCAATATTTGCATCGATAATTTGAATGTTAACCTCTAAATTACTTAGGTTATATTGATTTGCTAAATTTTCTCTTACTTTTTTATAACCTTGTTCATTATGAATCGCACCAATTTCAACAAAGTTATTCTCACTATCGTCGTGTATGTGAAATAATTTAAAATCTCTAATGAGCTTAGGTGATAAATATTGGCTAATAAAGCTTTCATCTTTAAAATTTTCCATAGCAAAATGAACGGTATCTAACCAGTTACTGCCCGCTATTTCAGGGAAATATTGTTTATCTTCATCAGTTGGCTCTTCACAGATACGGCGAATATCCATAAACATATTAAAACCTAAGGCATATGGGTTTATACCTGAATAATAACGACTGTTATATTCTGGTTGGGCGACTACACTAGTGTGACTATGTAAAAACTCGATCATAAACTTATCAGTCACTAAACCTTCATCATATAAGTGATTTAATATAGTGTAATGCCAAAAACACGCCCAACCTTCATTCATCACTTGCGTTTGTTTTTGAGGATAAAAGTACTGTGATATTTTTCGGACAATACGCACTATTTCACGTTGCCAAGGTTTTAACAACGGTGCATTTTTCTCAATAAAATAGAGAATGTTTTCTTGTGGCTCAGTAGGGAACTTATAGCGCTTTTTACAGTCTGATTTTTCTGCTTTAGGTAATGTTCTCCATAACGAGTTTACTTGTGATTGTAAGTATTCTTCTCTTTCCTTTTGGCGCTTTAACTCTTCATCAAGTGATATTTTTTGAGGCCTTTTATATCGGTCAACGCCATGATTCATTAACGCATGACACGCATCAAGCGTAGCCTCAACCTCGCTAATACCATATTTAAGCTCACAATCTGCAATATAGTTTTTTGCAAAGAGTAAATAATCAATAATAGAGCTAGCATCGGTCCATGCCTTGAACAAATAGTTTCCCTTAAAAAATGAATTGTGACCATAGCAAGCATGTGCCATTACTAAGGCTTGCATGGTCATGGTGTTTTCCTCCATTAAATATGAAATACAAGGGCTAGAATTAATGACAATTTCATAAGCTAGCCCCATTTGACCTCGTTTATAATTTTGTTCTGTTTGAATGAATTTTTTACCAAATGTCCAGTGACTATAACCTATTGGCATGCCAACACTTGCGTAAGCATCCATCATTTGTTCTGCGGTAATGACTTCAATTTGGTTAGTATAAGTATCTAATCTGTAGTGTTTTGCAACTCTGGCTATTTCTTTTTGGTATAAGTCGAGCGATTCGAAGGTCCAATCAGAACTGTCATCGAGAGGTGGACGGTTATTAACCTTTTCTTTAGCTTTTTTCTGGGTGCTGCTGGCTGTCTTTTTATGCGTTGAATTTTTTTCAACCGGTTTATTACTATTGTTATGTGTTGATGTCGCCATATTATCACCTATTCCTTTTACGCTGCATTTTGAGTGTTTTTCTTAAAAAGCTCTCTAAATACAGGGTATATATCATCGACTGATTTGATATGTTGCATCGCAAAGTTTGGATTAGCTTCAGCCACTTGTTGATAATGTTGCCAAAGCGTTTGGTGAGCACGTTGTGTTATTTCAATATAACTAAAATACCGACTTCTTGGCAGGATATTTTGTTCTAACAACGTCTTGCAGCGTGGGGAGTCGTCAGCCCAATTATCACCATCAGAGGCTTGTGCACCGTAGATATTCCACTGGCTTTCACTGTAACGCTCATTAATTATTTGATTCATTAACTCCAAGGCACTAGAGGCAATAGTGCCGCCAGTCTCTTGAGAGTAGAAGAAGTCATGCTCATTTACTTCTTTTGCTTGAGTGTGATGGCGTATATAAACCACATCAATATTTTCATAGGTTCTGCTTAGAAATAAATAGAGTAAAATATAAAAGCGCTTGGCCATTTCTTTAGTTGCTTGATCCATAGAGCCAGAAACATCCATCAAGCAAAACATTACCGCTTTTGAAGTCGGAACCGCTTGTTTTGCATAATTTCTAAAGCGTAAATCAAAGGTATCTATAAAAGGTACTTTAGCTATTTTACCTTTTAACTCTTTGATTTCTTGTATTAACTGTCGTTCTTCTTGGATATGATCAAGCTTATCATTTTGTAAGGTAGCTAGCTTTTGTTCTAAGTCTTTAAGCGCTTTTCGTTTACTTGAAGTCATTGCTATTCTACGAGCAATTGAGCCTTGTAAAGATTTAACAATATCAATATTAGAGGGAACACCTTCTGCGCAATAACCAGAACGAACGGTTTTATATTCTATTAATTTATCAAGTTGATTTTTCTCTAAATTGGGCAATTCAAGGTCTTCAAAAAGCAGGTTTAAATATTCGTCTTTAGAGATAGAGAAAGTAAAATCATCTTCACCTTCGCCGCTATCACTTGCATCACCTTGTCCTGAACCTTGACCTTGTTGCTTAGGAGGTCTTGGTATTCTATCGCCAGAGCAAAATTGATCATTGCCGGGGTGAACTCTGTCTTTTGTACCGCCGCTACCTTGATGAAACACAGGCTCAGATAAATCCTTCCTTGGAATGACTATATTTTCGCCAGATTCAATATCAGTTACACCGCGCTGATTAATTGCATCAGAGACAGACTTTTTAATCTGATTTTTATAGCGTCGTAGAAAACGCTGACGGTTGACAGTACTTTTATTTTTACTGTTTAGCCGTCTATCAATAAAGTTAGCCATATTTTCTCCTTTTCTCTTTTTTATTCAACAACGTATTAGTACCTTGTTGAATAACTTGCTGCTGCATTGTCTAAACAATGAAAGAGAAACAGCTTAAGAAGATTTTCTCACACGTAAATACCACTCCGACAATAATCTAACTTGTTTTTGGGTATAGCCTTTACTCATCATACGTTCAACAAAATCATCATGTTTTTGCTGATCGTCAGCAGAGGTTTTCGCGTTAAAGGAGATAACAGGTAATAAATCTTCAGTGTTTGAGAACATTTTCTTTTCAATCACAGTGCGAAGTTTTTCATAACTCGTCCACGCAGGATTTTTGCCGTTGTTATTTGCTTTGGCACGTAAAACAAAATTAACAATTTCATTTCTGAAATCTTTTGGATTACTTATTCCTGCGGGTTTTTCAATTTTTTCTAATTCTTCATTTAAGGATTGGCGATCAAATAACTGTCCTGTTTCGGTATCACGATATTCTTGATCTTGAATCCAGAAATCAGCATAAGTTACATATCGATCAAAGATGTTTTGACCGTATTCAGAGTAAGACTCTAAATACGCTGTTTGAATTTCTTTACCTATAAACTCAATGTACTGCGGTGTTAAATACCCTTTAATAAACTCTAAATATCGATCGGTTGTTTCTTTAGGTAATTGCTCACGTTCAACTTGTTGTTCAAGTACATAAAATAGATGAACAGGGTTGGCAGCCACTTCACCGCTATCAAAATTGAATACGCGCGATAATATTTTAAAAGCAAAGCGCGTTGATAAGCCTGACATACCTTCATCAATACCTGCGTAATCTTTATATTCTTGAAATGATTTTGCTTTTGGATCCGTATCTTTTAATGTTTCACCGTCATACACACGCATTTTTGAGTAAATGCTTGAGTTGTCAGGTTCTTTTAAGCGTGATAACACTGAGAACTGTGCTAGCGTTTCTAGGGTATCAGGTGCACATTGTGCATTTTTCAATTCACTGTGTTCGAGTAGCTTTTTATAAATATTAACTTCTTCAGAGACACGCATACAATAAGGTACTTTGACAATATAAACACGGTCTAAAAACGCTTCATTATTTTTATTATTTCTAAAGGTTTGCCATTCTGACTCATTCGAATGCGCTAATAAAATGCCATTAAAAGGCAGGGCTGATAGGCCTTCAGTAGGGTTGTAATTACCTTCTTGTGTTGCGGTTAATAATGGATGAAGCACTTTAATAGGTGCTTTAAACATTTCAACAAACTCCATTAAGCCTTGGTTTGCTCTACATAAAGCGCCAGAATAACTATAAGCATCAGCATCATTTTGCGCATAATGTTCTAGTTGTCTTATATCGACTTTACCCACTAATGCTGAAATATCTTGATTGTTATCATCACCAGGCTCAGTTTTTGCAATAGCAATTTGATCTAAAATAGAAGGATATACTTTAACCACTTTAAATTGAGCAATATCACCTTTAAATTCGTGAAGTCGCTTAGCGGCCCAAGGTGAAATAATATTGTTTAGATAGCGCTCAGGAATATTGTATTCATCTTTTAAAATTTTACCGTCTGAATGCGCATCAAAAAGGCAAAAAGGGTGGTCGTTTACAGGGCTTCGTTCACCATTAGCACTGAGGACGTATATAGGCTCTTGCTGCATTAATGCTTTAAGTTTCTCTGCTAAAGATGATTTACCACCACCAACAGGGCCTAATAAATAGAGAATTTGTTTTTGTTCTTCTAAACCCTGAGAAGCATGTTTTAGGTAGGCAACAATTTGCTCTATGGCTTCTTCCATACCATAAAAGTCTTCAAAAGCAGGGTAACGATTAATGACCCGATTAGAAAAAATGCGACTCAACCTAGGGTCTGTTGCGGTATCAACTGGTACAGGCTCGCCAATTGCTGAAAGTAAACGTTCAGATGCGCTGGAATAGGCAAGTTTATTATCTTTACAGATAGCTAAAAACTCTTGCAAGCTAAACTCTTCCTGTTGAGCTTGTTCATAACGCGCTTGATAATGTTGAAATATACTCATAACTACCTCCAAAAAAGTGGAAAGTTAATTAATGTATTCCACTTACTAAGTTAGATAAATTAAGCCAAGAATATTAAATATTGAGCTTTGTTATTCCAAGGCATAAACATACCTGCCATATTCTAAGGTTAGTTGTTTAAACTCATTTTGCTAATAAAAAAAGGTAAATAAATTGTAACTTTAACTAAAAAAAGTTACATGAGATCAATTGATTAATTAATGAATATTGCCTAGAGGGTTCTAGGGGGGGGATCATATTTATATAGATAAAATGAGAAAAGTTGTTAAAAGTATTGAAAATTACGTGGTGAGTTTGGATTGTTGAAAAATAAAAAAAATCGCAATAGATTAATGATCGATTGCGATGTTTTAACTAAACTAAATTCTAATTTGAATTGAGTTTTATGGCGCTAGTCTCTATGCAAAATTCTTACTTGCAAAATCCCAGTTAGCTAGTTGCCAAAAAGCCTCTAAATAATTTGGGCGTAAGTTTCTATAATCAATGTAATAAGCGTGTTCCCATAAATCGACAGTGATTAACGGTGTTACACCTTCATCAGTTAATGGTGTTGCAGCATTTGATGTGTTAACAATAGCTAAACTACCATCGGCATTTTTTACTAACCAAGTCCAGCTTGAGCCAAAGTTGTTAATTGCACTGTCTGTAAATTTAGCTTTGAATTCGTCGAAACTACCAAAGTTGCTATTAATAGCGGCTAATAAATCACCACTTGGTTCACCACCACCGTTAGGGCTTAAGCTATGCCAGTAGAAAGTGTGGTTCCAAATTTGTGCAGCATTATTAAATACACCAGCAGATGAAGTTTTTACGATATCTTCTAAAGATTTCCCTTCAAATTCAGTACCTTTAATAAGTCCATTAAGCTTAACAACATAAGTATTATGATGCTTTGAATAATGAAAAGATAACGTTTCTGCTGAAATATGTGGCTCTAACGCATTTTGTTCGTAGGGTAGTGCCGGTAATTCGATTGTCATTATGCTCTCCTAGTCTAAGATATTGCACACCCATATGTAAGAAAGGGGTGTGTTTTATATAAAACTTGAGTAAAATACTCAGGTATTACCATTATATAGGTATTACTTAGTTAACTATCAAGTAGAATTTTTAAAAAATTTGCTAAATTCTAGCAACTGATTGTATTGGTTATGTTGAAAACGTAGTTTACGTCACCATAACCAATACAATTAGCATTAATTATAGAGGTTATCATGGATACAATTGAACGTATTAAAGAGCAAATTAGTGAAAACTCAGTTTTATTATATATGAAGGGTTCTCCTAAATTACCAAGCTGTGGTTTTTCATCACAAGCATCTCAAGCACTTATTTCGTGTGGAGAAAAATTTGCATACGTTGATATTTTACAAAACCCTGATATTCGTGCCGAATTACCAAAGTATGCTGATTGGCCTACGTTCCCTCAATTATGGGTTGAAGGTGAGTTGATTGGTGGTTGCGATATTATTTTGGAAATGTTTCAACAAGGCGAATTACAAACTATTGTAAAAGAAGCCGCAGAAAAAAGTTCAGCAGAGTAATTGAATTTTTAATATCTGCCACAATACATACTATAAGTATAAATAGTCGCGCGTAAGCGTAAGTAATAATTTATTATTCAATAAGAAAATGGAGCAAAGAATGAGCGTATTAGTTGGTCGTCCAGCACCAGATTTTACTGCAGCAGCAGTATTAGGTAGTGGTGAAATTGTAGATAGCTTTAACTTAACTGAAGCAATTAAAGGTAAAAAAGCGGTAATTTTCTTCTACCCATTAGATTTTACTTTTGTTTGTCCTTCAGAGTTATTAGCATTTGATCACCGTTTTGAAGAGTTCAAAAGCCGTGGCGTTGAAGTGATTGGTGTTTCAATCGATTCTCAGTTCTCTCACAATGCGTGGAGAAACACACCGGTAAACGACGGTGGTATTGGTCAAGTACAATACACGTTAGTTGCTGATGTTAAACATGATATTTGTCAAGCATACGATGTAGAGCACCCAGAAGCGGGCGTGGCATTTCGTGGTTCTTTCTTAATTGATGAAGAAGGTAACGTTCGTCACCAAGTTGTTAACGATTTACCATTAGGTCGTAACGTTGATGAAATGATCCGTATGGTAGACGCTTTACAATTCCATCAAGAGCATGGTGAAGTATGTCCTGCTGGTT
This sequence comes from Colwellia sp. RSH04, assembly GCF_003545765.1. Lineage (GTDB taxonomy): Bacteria > Pseudomonadota > Gammaproteobacteria > Enterobacterales > Alteromonadaceae > Colwellia. The sequence continues at coordinate 193,234 of NZ_QXIO01000005.1, forward strand.
GGAACAAAGGCGATAAAGGTATGACAGCGTCACCTGAAGGTGTTGCTTCTTATTTAACTGATAATGCTGACAAATTATAATTATTGATATAGTTTGTTATCTATGAATAAAAAAACCGCGTAAGCGGTTTTTTTGTGTCTGCTAATTTAATATCCTGTCAGAGTTATATTTGAGATTTATTTTTACAGGTTATTTACAATCTTTATTCACTGGGCTCTATGGCTAATGGCCAACCACCTAATGCTTGCCATTTGTTGACTATATGACAAAACAGCTCAGCTGTTTTTTCTGTATCGTACAAGGCACTGTGCGCTTCGCTATTATTAAAATCTATTTCAGCAGCTTCACAGGCTTTTGCTAGCACTGTTTGTCCTAAGGCAAGACCTGATAGTGTCGTAGTATCAAAACTTACAAAGGCATGGAATGGGCTTCGTTTAATTGCACATCTTGCTGTTGCTTCATTTAAAAAACCTAAATCAAAGGCAGCATTATGAGCAACAATAATTGCGCGTTGACAACCGGCTAATTTCATTTTTTTTCTAACCAGTTTAAATAACGTTTTTAGGGCGTCTTTTTCATCAACGGCCCCTCTTAAAGGGTTAGATGGATCAATACCAGTAAACTCTAATGCTGCAGGCTCTAAATTGGCTCCTTCAAATGGATTGATATTGAACTGAATGGTTTCATCAATAGAAAGCTCACCTGATTGCTCGTCAAGACACAACATAGAAGCTGCTAATTCAAGTAAAGCATCTGTTTTTGCATTAAAACCTGCTGTTTCAACATCAATGACTACAGGGAAATATCCTCTAAAACGTTTCGAAAAAAGCGGTTTCTTTTCAGTTGGATCGTTTGGTGATGACGTTGAATTTTGTGTTTGATCGTTATTTTCAGACATGGATTAATCGTAGAACTTAATTAGGTTACAGCAAGGGCTAATTATTACAGATATTCATTATAAAAACGAGCTACAATAAAAACACAATAAAGAAATACTATAGCGATGTATATAAAGTATATATTGCGTAGCAAAAATGTACCGTGATTATTAACTTGATTTAGGCTATTAGCCTGCTTTAGATAAAACAAGAATTATTTGTAATAAACTGCTAAAGTTATTTTATTCTAGGGCGATAAATTGTACATAACCCTAAATGCTGCTTTTATAATAGTTGCTAACTAATATTGTGTCATCTTTATGAAAAATATTCTAAACACTGTGAATAGCTTTTTATCTACCAGTATCGCTGTAGGCATCTGCTCGCTAGCTCTATCGTGTGACGCCAATGCGGGTATTCGTCAATACCGAGCTGATCTTGAAAATTCACAATGGCAGCTTGCTAACAATTCTCGCTTACAATGTACTCTAGCGCATCAAATCCCTAATTATGGTGAAGCAAAATTTTCAGCTAAAGCAAGTCGCAAGCTCAATATGGAGTTTGAATTAGATATGATGCTTTTGCCTGATAACTACTCTTTAGCCGAAGTCAGAAGTGTCGCGCCAAAATGGCAGCCAGGTAAGGGAGGCAGAAGCTTAACAAATATGCAACTGCATAAGCACTTTAATCCAAGCCTGCCTAAAAAAGTCGCGTGGACTATGCTGAGTGAACTTGATCAAGGCATGAGCCCAACATTTTATTATAATGATTGGTACAGTGACCAAGATAAAATATCGGTTGGTCTATCGACTGCTCGCTTTAAAAAGGCTTATCAACAATTTGTCGGTTGTGTTGGTAATTTACTCAATTATAGTTTTGATGATATTTCTTATACAGTACTTAATTATCAATCAAGTAGTGATAAATTCACTAAAGCGTCACAAAGACGGATTGATATGATACGAGAATATTTAAGTTTAGATCCTGAGCTTGAGTTAGTCTTAATTGATGCATACTCAGATAGTTATGGCGGACGTTGGTCAAACTTGAAGTTGTCGGAACGTCGAGCAGCTAAAATACGCGATTATTTTGTTAAAAATGGTATAGATGCGAGTCGAATTGAGGCAAAAGGCTATGGTGAGAAACGCCATATATCGTCAAATAGTACAACGTTAGGTCGAGGTAAAAACCGACGCGTAGTTATTCAAATGCAAAAACCATAAACTAAACTATTAACGATAAGTATTGGTACAGTTTCTTCCATGTTGTTTTGATGAGTACATGGCGTTATCTGCATCGGCGAGTATGTCAGTTAAATCTTCGCCTGAAATATTTACATCACTAACGCCAAAACTTGCGCTGATTCGGCTCTTTAAACCAAGCGCTGCATAATCTATTAAGTTAATAGCACGACGACACTTCTCGGCCACATCTTCAGCCATGGTTAAATCGAAATCAGGCAAAATGATAGCAAACTCTTCCCCACCTAAACGGCCGAGTAAATCTTGGTGACGCAATTGCGCTTTACAAGTATTCGCTACTTCTTTTAGTACCTTATCACCCATTGCGTGGCCAAAGGTATCATTAATCTGCTTAAAATGATCTAGATCGAAAATAATACATGAAAGGGGATGCTGATATATCTTTTGTTCTTTAAGTAACATATTGGCTAACTCAAAAAAATGTCCTCGACTATTAACGCCTGTTAAATGGTCAATGTTTGCTAGTTGTTTGAGCTTTTGTTGCGTTAGCCAAGAATTGTATACCCAAGAAGATCCAAGTGTCAGTAAGCCGACCAAAATCATAACAATTAATATAATAGTTTGTTCTTTTTCTTGTGCTATTTCATGTTGTGTTTTTAAAAATATATTGGTTTTGTTTAATAGCGAAATTTTATTATTATTCTCAATATCTTTATGTTGTACTAATTGAAAAGTTAGGTGTTTTTCTTGCGTGGTAATTATTAATTCACTGTTTACCGCATCATATAGCTTATGGTACTCAAGCGCTTGGTGGAAGTTCCCCTCTAGTTGCGCTGCTTGAAATAAGATTTTATATACCTTTTTTCTATCTTTTAAAGAACTACTTTCTTTGAAAAGCATTTTTGCTTTAATTGCGTATTTTTTTGCTTTGGCAATTTGATTTTTTTGCCAAAAAACTTCAGCAAGAAGTCGATAACTGCTGCTAATAAGTGGGTTGTAATTTGTTGCATTAATTTTTTCTATATAAGGTTGAACAGCATTTAAAGCCTTGTTAGTTAATTTACCCTGCAAGTATTTTGTTGCTTGGTAAAGTCTAATGTAGCCTAAAAATATTGCTTCGTTAATATCTTTACATGCATCAATTCCTTCAAAAAAATCAGCTTCTTTTAATAACAAACTATTACTTTTTAGCTTAACTTCTAGTTGTAATTTTTTTGAAATACAAATATTGCGAGGAGAAATACTATCTTTCAAAACCTGTAAACTGTATTGGTAAGCTAAGTCGTATTGCTCTAATTTAATATAAAAATCAATTACGGTCATCAACCCTAATTGTTTATAATATCGAGTAATTTTAAAGTCTATTTTTGATAACGTATCTAGTTGCTTTAAACCATCTCGCCACCTTTTTTGCTCAGTGTATAAATTTATTAAGCTGTAAGTAGCGCGATATTTAAGGGTGTTACTAGCGTCACTCTCTATAAGCGATAATAATAGAGGCTCAACTTGCTGGTAATCTCCTTGAAAGCCCCATTGAATAGCCGTTAAATACGTTAAATAGTGTCTTTGTTCTACCGTTAAAAAGGCCTGTTTTTTTAGTTTATCCAGCAAGCTTTTGCTTACAGGGTTGTTACTACTGCGTAAATTATTGGCTTTATTTAGCATTGCATCTATATCTTGCTCAGTTAATGCTCGTTCAGAAATGACTTTGTTATTTGGAGTGACCTGAACGTTATTAGTGGTAACCAGTGCATTTACTTGAGGTACTGAAAAGAAACAGAGTAATGCTACCTGAAAATAAACGTTACTTAAAAGGGGACGCAACAGTTTGCTTAATAGGTTTGCTGTTGAAGTATCAAGTATTATTGAGCTGTTTAAAAAACTCTTTAAATGCTTCTTTAATAGTGTAATCAATATCGTAAATGTGTTCATCTGTGTTAAAACATTTAAAAAGTAGTTTTTATGCATGAAGTAACTACCTATAAACGTTTACACAGTTTCTGCCATGATGCTTAGAAGAGTACATTGCACTATCCGCATCGGCTAATAACCGTGTAAAATTATAATCAACTTGTTCAGTGCCGCTTACGCCAAAACTTGCGGTAACAGCTGTGTTTATCCCGATTTCTGCAAAACTTATACTTGCAACGGCAGTTAAGCATCTATTTGCAATATCTTCAGCTACCAGTAAAGTACATTCGGGCAAAAGAATAGCAAATTCTTCACCACCAATTCTTCCTATAAAGTCGTTCGGCCTGCAGATATGCTTACATGTTAAACTGACTTGTTGTAATACGGTATCACCAGCAATGTGACCAAATTTATCATTTATGCTTTTAAAATGGTCTAAATCAAACATGATACAACTTACAGGTTTTTGAACAGCTTGGCACTGCTCTAAAGCTTGTTGTCCTTGTACAATAAATTGAGCGCGAGTATTTACCTGTGTTAAATAATCGTATTCAGTTAATAATTTTAGTTTTTGTTGAGTAAGCCAAGATTTGTAGCCCCAAAAAAATAAGGTGATTAACAGCACAATTAATAAAATAATCAGTAATAAATGATTACCTTCTTGTTGCTGAGTTAAATGTTGCGTGCTTGAAAATATACTGTTTTGTTGGCTAATGCGCTTTATTTCTTCTTTTCTTTGGTAGTCACTTTGTTTTGCTAATTGAAAAGCTAATTGTTTCGCTTGTTCTTCATCAGCAACCTTTTGTTTTACTTTACTGTAAAGTCGGTGGTATTGAAAAGCCTGCTCAAACCTACCTTGTCTCTCAGCAAGTTGTGATAATAATTTATAGGTAATAATGCTTTGCTGAGTATCTGCTAGTCGTGGTAGTTTCTTTTGCGCTAAAGTAATATATTTTTCAGTATTAGCAATATCCCCTTGTTGCCAATACGCTTTTGCAATTAAGTTATAAGTAAGGTTAATTAATGTAGGAAAGTTAGTTGTAATAACCTCATCTATATTAGGCAATAATAATGTTAGTGCTCGTTCAGCTTGTTGATTAAATAAATCTAATTCGGCTAAATAGCTACGTAAAAGGTTTGTTATCAAGGGTTCATTTGCTTGATGACAAAAACTAATACTTTTACTTATGTGCTCTATTAATGTTTCAGTATTTAAAATGCCTACTTGTTCAGACTTTGTTAACAACAACCGTAAATTTACTAGCGCATATTGTTGATGAATGAAACAAGTATCTCGTATATCAGTAATGTCACTTTGTTTGACTTGTTCTAAATAATGAAGTGCCTCTTGATATTGACCAAGTTGATTAAAAAAAGCTGTAACAGTGATTAAAGCACCTTGTGCTAGTTTTTTATCATCGGCATTGTTGATTAAATCAATGAGTTTTTGAATGTGCAACAAGCCTTGTTCCCACTGTTGTGTAATTGAAAAAACAGTGATTAATGTTTCATGGGCTCTAAGTCTTAATTGTGGTTGTTGACTCGTTTTTATTAATTGCTTAAATAACGGGATAGCTGCTTGATAATTTGCACTAAATGTAAATTGGTAGGCACGTAAATAAGTGAGGTATTCTTTTTGCTGTTTAGATAACTGATTAGCTTTACTGTGCAGGTAACTAATTATATTGACTGACAATTGATTATGACTACTTCGCTTATCATCGGCTTGTTGTAATAAATCATCAAATGACGAATTAACAAAATCAATGTTTGAACTGTAGATATTACCAGACTCTATACTTTCAGCTTGGTTTGTACTCACGAATAGTTGAGCGTGTGTTTTTGACGTAAAAACAAGCATTAAGATTAACAAAGCGCTAATTTTAAGATGTTTTTTTACAAAAAAAGTAGACAGTATAGATGCAGTTAAACTGCTAGTACTTATTATTGAATAGGAGGTTACAGTGTGTAATTGCCAGAGGGGCATAAAAACTCAGGATAAAGGTTAACGTTAAATTAGCGAAAAAATTACATTGAACATAGTGGCACAACATATCATGCCACTTAATTTAAAAAATTACTGACTAGCTGACAGCTAAACTTTTTTCTTCGGTGCTATCTGGTTGCTCTTGTTCATCGTCATCGTCATCTTCATCAGGTGTGCGAATAATATTACATTTGATTAAAGTATTTAATTCAAGAACATCTGATAAAGATTGTACGTTTTTACTGGCAATTAATGCTTTAAGCGTATCGTTGATATCAGCTTGCTCAATTTGCGCTAGTATTAATTTTGTATCGTTTAGAGAAGCGTCACTGGCTAATTGTGATAATAATTCGATGATATTACTGGTTTGCTGATTTGTCATGATAACCTTCCGTGCAAGTAAAATGATTAGGGTAAAAAATGCATTAATTACACTTAGATTGTTGCTGATCTCACGGGTTAAGTCTAGTGATTATTTTGATGTTTTATTGCGCTTTAATAAACAATTTTACTTTTTTCTATCGTTTCAATTCGCATCTCATCATAGATGAACTTTCTTTCTTGATTTTGTTGTAGCTCATCATAAATAAACCCAAGTTTTTCACTTATTCTTTGCATTGCGGTATGCTTTTGATGAAAACGGATATTGATAGCATCACAAGGTATCAATTGAAAAACCTGCATAATTAACGCGCTTAATACTTGTGTAGCAATACCATTTCCACTTATATGCGGTTTTAGCATGATGCCAATTTCAGGCAAGGGTAATGTATTTTTACCTATTTTTGTATATAAAACGACAAAGCCGATATCGTCATTATTCTTTGTTTTAACCTCTGTACATGTTTTGTATGATTGATTTGCTTGAACAGCCCAAGTGTAAAAGCCTGAGTGAGTGTTATTGTTTTTCTTAACAAAGGACTGATGTATTTTCAATGCGCTTTGTGCACTTTGAACTGGCTCAATAAAATGCATGGCTTTTTTGTTGGTATAGAGGGATATAATTAAGGCTTGATGTTGCTCACTAATAGGCGTGAAGATAAAGCCTTCACTGGTAAACGCTTTAATGCTTGGTAATGGAAGCATGATAATACCGTTTGAAATTTCGGTATGGGCTAGGGGATAATATAAGCAGCTAACTCAGACATTAAGCTGCTTATAAAAAAGCATGAACCTTAAAGTATCAGCTATTCTTCGTTTGCTTCGACTAATACATCGACTTGTCGCTGATTACCTTGTTGAGAAATAACCACACGCATTTTTTGAGCATTTTGTTGATAATGCAATGTTAGTCGACCACGTTTGCGCTCTTGTGATAATGCTTCACCATAACTTTGCTGATAAAAAGCAATCACTTCCTCTTCACTGTAAAGGGTAAAAAAGTTAAGAACTGCAGGTAATTCTACGGTTAAGTTGGCGAAAACTTTGGCATTATCGATCACTGGAATGTAATTGTTTTCATAATCACGATGAAGTGGGATAGGATCTCCAACGTTGCTAAGTTCAGTGCTTTCTTCGGGCTCTGTTATTGGAGCACTTAGTGCAACTTTAGGGACATTAACTTCCTCGACATCAGTGATTTTAGGTATGTCTACTTTGGTTTGTTCTGGTTTAGCTTCTTCAGGCTTTTCTGGCTGCTCTGGTACTGTTTCTTGTAAATTATACTTTTCAGGTAATTGAAGTAAGCTAGATTCATCAACAGTATTTGCTTGTGAAACAGTTGAAATCGTTAATGCACAAACGATTGGTAATATTGATAAGTGAGATATTTTTTTACCTAAGTTGGCCTGGCATTTAACACCTTGTTTTGATTTCATTTTAGCCATTTCCTTTAAAGTTCATCTACTAGTTATTTTAATATACATGCTTTTTGGCGGCATGGCGACAATCGCATGAGAAAAACTCAACAATTGTCTGATAGTTCAGCGGTTTGATTAGTTTTTAAAAAATAATTGTACAATAAAAAATTAGTATGCACGGGCATGATATTTTAATACCTATTTTCACCTGTTTAATAAATGTCTTTTTTATAATGATCTACCCACATTGCCGTTGCTCCACATATTGCAACAGGCATAACGACCAAATTAATAATTGGAATCATAGAAAAAACAGCGACAGTCATACCAAAACTATAACTCAAGCCTTGCTTTTGTTTTAAAGCATTTTTCATTTGAGCAAAAGGGATCTTGTGATTATCAAAAGGGTAATCTTTATATTGTATTGCCATCATCCATGAAATAAATAAAAACCAAATGACTTGGCCAATTACCGGTAAAACCCACAGGAGAATAAAAAAACCAATCGCGCGAGGTAAATAATACGCTAGTTTTTGCCATTCTCGTCCTAGTGTTCGAGGAATATCTTTAATAACGTCTATAGCATTACCTTGAGGAACACCTTGGTTAGATAAAATTCCCTCTATTTTTTCTGACAATAATCCATTGAAAGGAGCCGCTAGCCAATTAGCCGCGGTGCTAAAAATAAACGAAAATAAAACTAATACAGTTACTACGGCCAAAGGCCATAATACGACATCTAGCCAGTCTAACCATGAAGGTAACCAATCCATAAGGCTTATCATATAGTGCTCAAGTTGAATGAACATAAAATAAAAAGCGACACTAAATAAAATAATGTTAATAGCTAGTGGTATGAAGACAAATCGACGTATGCCTTTTTTTCTAATTAATTCAAAACCTTTTATAAAGTAACCGGCTCCGCTTTGAGCGAAAGTTTGAGGTTGAATATTCGTTTGACGATGTGTAGGCGATGTCATGGTTGTTTTTACGCTAAGCTATTGAAAATACATCAGGGAGTATAAAACTGTGTTACAACTTTTTACAGTACTAACTTGTTACAAAATGCCAAGGATTCTGATAAAGTTACTTGCTAATATATTTGGTCATACCCAAAGCAATAGATCATCACATTGAGTAAACAGGCTTAAGCAATGGAAGACAATTTCAGAAACGCATTAATTATTCTCAGCGGCATTGTTATCGGGGCTATTTTTGTTCATGGATTGTGGACAATAAGAAAACAGAAAAACCCCTACAAATTAAAAACAAGCAAACAAAAAATTGATCCAATAGACAGAAGTTTTGATGGTTCTGGTTTTGATCAAGATGGCGTCGGTCAGGTTAAAGTCTTAAAACCAGAGTCGGATGAAAATACTGATAAATCATCTGTTAATTTAACGAGCACTCAAAATATAGCTCAAGCGATTAACAAAGCGGATCTCGATTCTGTAAAATCAGAACAGCAAGTCTCTGAAGTGTCTGACGTGGATGTTGTCAAAGAAGAATATTTGAGTAGCATGCGGGAAGCGCAAGTTTCATTACAAGAAAATCAGCAAGTAAATAACGAAAGCATTGATAGTATTGATAAAACTGAACGTATTTCACGTGATGATTTGTTTGCGCAAGAGAGCTCTGTTAAACCGTATAGCAATGATGAGTTAGGCGATGATATAACCCAAGTTGAAAAGGCAGAGCCTGTATATCAAGAGCCAGTCACTCAGGCTAAACCTGAAATGCAAATAAAGAAACCCTCAAGAAAAACGACTGCAAAATCAAAGTCAGCATTAAAGCGTAATCAAATGGAAATTAATTTTGGTGACGAATTAGCGACAGAAGATGATATGCCAAGTTTTTCGGCTTCAGAGCGTTCTTCTGCAACCGAAGCACTTGAGCCACAGGTTATTATACTGTCGGTTGTCATGCCGCAAGGTCAGCAAATGTTTGGTGCAGCGTTACTGCCATCATTACTAACCTTGGGAATGAAATATGGCGAGATGAATATATTTCATCGTCATCAAGACAACGCAGGTAATGGTGCTGTTACTTTTAGTTTAGCGAACATGCTTAACCCTGGTTCATTTGATTTAGATAGCATGGAAACATTTGCTACTCAAGGGGTTAGTTTATTTATGACCTTACCAAATGCGGGCGATCCATTTAGTGTTTTTGAGCACATGTTGTCTGCGGCGAAGCAGTTAGCGCAAGAGTTTAATGCACAACTGTTAGATGATAAGCGTAATGTGATGACTAAACAAACAGAGCAACATTATATGAGCAGAATAAGAGAGTTTGATCGCAAAAGCCGAATTGCTTTAGCAGAATAACGCTTAATTTTACTTATATTTTTAAGGCTACTGATGCAGTAGCCTTATTTTCATCCCCCTAATGAAATCGCTATATTAGGGACATAATAATTATTCACTCTCTCAAGATACTGCTATGACGACTATGCCACAATCACGCGTACATGAATTGCACCAACTTATTAATCAATATAATCATCAGTATTATGTACTTGATGAGCCGACTGTTCCCGATGCAGAATATGATCGATTAATGAATGAACTAATCGCCATCGAAGCAAAGCACCCTGAATTAAAATCTATTGATTCGCCTAGCCAAAAAGTAGGCGGGCAAGCGTTAAAGTCTTTTAGCCAAGTTACTCACCAGTTACCGATGTTATCACTGGATAATGTTTTTGATTTAGCTGATTTCAACGCCTTTGTTAAACGTAATAAAGATCGATTGCTAACCAGTAAATCATTATCTTTTTGCGCTGAGCCTAAACTTGATGGTTTAGCGGTGAGTTTACGTTACGAAAAAGGAATGTTTGTTCAAGCAGCAACTCGCGGTGATGGCAGTGTCGGTGAAAATATCACTCAAAATATTCGCACGATTAAATCGATTCCATTGAAGTTACAAGGTGTTTTAGGGAAAGACTACCCTGAGATTGTTGAAGTGCGTGGTGAGGTGTTTATGCCTAAAGCCAGTTTTGAACAGTTGAATGAACAGGCTAAAAAGCGAAATGAAAAGGTGTTTGCTAACCCAAGAAATGCTGCCGCTGGCAGCCTAAGACAATTAGATTCTAAAGTGACTGCAAAGCGTAACTTAGCGTTTTACGCTTATGGTTTAGGCTTTGTTGGAGAGTCTATTACCGATACAGAGCAATCTACTGACGTGTTAGCCCAATATTTTTCAAATTCTCATTACCAGCGTTTATGCCAAATTAAGGCACTAGGGTTACCTATGTGTCCAGAAGTAAGGCTGTTAGCGAGTGAACATGATTGCGAAGCATTTTATCAAGACATTTTAACAAAGCGTGAACAGTTAAGTTATGAAATTGATGGAACCGTTTTAAAAGTTGATGACATCGCTTTACAGAAAAAATTAGGGTTTGTTGCACGCGCTCCAAGATGGGCGATAGCGTTTAAATTTCCTGCACAGGAGGAATTAACCGTTGTCGAAGGTGTTGAGTTTCAAGTGGGTCGTACAGGTGCTATAACCCCCGTTGCGCGTTTAAAACCAGTGTTTGTTGGTGGTGTTACTGTATCTAATGCAACATTACATAACCAAGATGAGATTAATCGCTTAGGGTTAAAGGTGTCTGATACGGTGATTATTCGTCGTGCTGGCGATGTAATCCCACAAATTGTGAGCGTTGTATTAGATAAACGTGCTGAAAATGCAACTAACATTGTGTTTCCTGCAACTTGCCCAGTATGCGATTCAAAAGTTGCCAAAGCAGAAGGTGAAGCCGTATTACGTTGTACCGCGGGTCTTTTTTGTGGAGCGCAGCGAAAAGAAGCGATTAAACATTTTGCTTCTCGTAAAGCCCATGATGTCGATGGTTTAGGCGACAAGCTCGTTGAACAGTTAGTTGATGAAAAGCTTATTTCTACACCCGTTGATTTATTTAGCTTAACTGAAATACAAATTAGTACTATGGAGCGTATGGGGAAAAAATCAGCGCAGAATTTAGTGAATGGTTTAATACAAGCAAAAGAAACGACCTTAGCTAAATTTATTTATGGTTTAGGTATTAGAGAAGTAGGGGAAGCTACTGCTGCAAACTTAGCACAGCACTTTTTAACGCTAGATTCACTCAAAGCGGCTGACTCTGAAACCTTGCAACAAGTTGATGATGTAGGTGTTATTGTCGCGAAGAATATTGTTAACTTCTTTAAAGAGTCACACAATTTAACTATTGTAGAACAACTTGCTGATATCATGAGTTGGCCAGAAATTGTCGCGAAAGAAGCAGGCAGTTTGCCCCTTGAAGAACAAACCTTTGTGTTAACAGGAACACTTAGTCAAATGGGAAGGAATGAAGCGAAGGCCGCTTTGCAATTACTAGGGGCAAAAGTATCAGGAAGTGTTTCTAAGAAAACTCATTATTTAGTTGCGGGTGAAAAGGCCGGGTCAAAGTTAACTAAAGCACAAGATCTTGGTGTTAAAGTGCTAACTGAGGAAGAAATGCTTACCTTGTTAAAACAACATGGTATTGATGTGTAATGCCTGTTGTAATTATGGAGTTTTTGACTGATATAGGTCAGTGGTTCAGACCTTATCAATATCAAACAGCGTTAGCGATTATTGCGACTTTATTAGTACTATTTGGTAATGAAATTAATAAAGCGGTGAAATCTTTAGTGGTTAAGCAACACTTTTTAGTACGAACTATAGTGTTCGTTTTAGTGTGTGCATTTGGTTATGGTTTATTAACGGTTTGGTTAACGAGCTTATTAGCAGCGCAGCTCGCAAAAATTCCTACACCATATATTGTGCCTGTAGTCTTTATCTCATTTTTTTGTATGGGAATGTATGCTCAAAAACAACGACATATATAAGGTTAGTTGCTTGTCACTTTACGACAATATTCAGTTAATTTATAACACAACATAAACGGCGTAAACAAAGGTTAAACAAGGTAAAGGCAATAATACAAAGAACAATGTTGCTTCACACCATTCAATGGTTTGGTAAAATTTAAGCCAATAGCTTGCTTGTTTATTGGTATTAACTTCTTTTCGTGCTTGATTCTTTGAAGGCAAATGCAAAAAGAAAAATATAAATGCCCCTATCACGAGGGCTTGTAATCCAGAAAATAAAATAAGTAAGCTGACGAGTATTAAAAGATCAGGCGTCGAACTGGTAATTTGTGTTTGTATTATGACAAAAAAACTAAGCAGGGCTGCACTCCATAGCAATAATCGCCAACGAAAATTTGCTATATGTTTAGCAATTGTGTGAAAAGTGTGTGGTGAGAAATATAACTTCATGAGATAAGTATAACGACTAAACGTTTTGAAGTAACCTCTTGCTCGCATAAGTTACTTCATTGATATGATTGGCTGCTTAAATAAGTGTAAGTCAGTTATTTGGTCATTCGCCAAAAAGCAAAACCAGCAATAAAGAATAAAATAATCGGGTAAATGGCATGCATAGCAACGGTTAATGGTGAAATATTTAATGTTGCACCAAGCAATAATGCTTGTGCGCCATAGGGCAATAAACCTTGGTTAATACAGGCGAAAATATCAAGTAAACTCGCAGATTGTGCAGGCGTTAAATCTCCATCTTGACTTAATTTCTTTGCTGTTTCACCAGTAACAATGATTGATACGGTATTATTTGCGGTAAAGAAATTACAAATAAAGGCAAGGCCAGCAATACCTATACCAGCGGCACGTTTTTTATTGTTAGGACTAATTTTTTGTGAGCGTTGCTCAATTGACTTAGTTAATGCCGCTAACCCCCCTTGGTTTTTAACTAACTCACTTAACCCCCCAATAAATAACGATAAAATAAAGATATCTTGCATATTTGCAAACCCTTTATTGATATCGTTTATCCATACAGTAACTTGGTATCCATTAGAAAGCATACCTATTCCAGCAGCTAGAATGATGCCAAGAGTCAGTACAACAAAAACATTCACACCAAGTAAGGCAAGCACTAAAATAACGACGTAAGGCAAAAGCCCAACAAGTGCAGCTTCTGAATCAACTTGATAAGGAGCACTTTCGCCAATAATAATGAAAATGATTAAGCAAATGATCGCCGCTGGTACTGCAAACTTAAAATTCACACGAAATTTGTCTTTCATGTGTGCACCTTGACTGCGTGTAGATGCTATAGTCGTGTCTGAGATAATGGATAAATTATCACCAAAAATAGCGCCAGAGATTAAACAACCTGCGACAACAGCACCGTCGAGTTGAGTTGACTCAATAAGACCTAAAGCAACAGGGGCTATAGCTGCAATAGTTCCCATGGATGTTCCCATGGCGGTAGATAAAAAAGCGGCAACAATAAATAAACCTGGAAGCAGCAAGTAATCAGGGAACACAGCTAATCCAAGTTGTACACTCGCATCAACACTTCCTGTTGCTTTCGCAACAACAGCAAAAGCGCCTGCAAGTAAATAGATCACACACATGGTAATGATGTTGCTATGGCCTGCGCCTTTAATAAACTGACTAACCTGTTCTTCAATGGTACTTTTACTGACACGTTTTCCAAGATATATAGCGACAAAAATAGCGGGGATTATCGCAATACTGGCAGGCAGTTGATAAAAAGCAAAATCTACCCCTTGTAAAGTAAGCACTATTCCTGTGCCTAAAAATAAACATAAGAATACGGCAAAAGGTAATAGGGCTAATAAACTTCCCGAAATAGTGCTTTCAGGTGATTGAGTCGTTAACGACATGTAGATCTCCAAAGGAAGGTATCGTGATAAACCATGATGATAAGTTTTTATTGTTATTATTTTTCGAGCAATCATTATAGAAGTATATGTTGCTTTGTCAATGTAGATGTATAGATGGCTAAATGAGTTTTAAGTCTCTACTCATAATAAATCACTGAAGTGCAATAACACAGTATTTGGCTTAAACCGAGTTAGTTGAAATAAACTGTTTTTCCTACTACAGACTGCTGAACATTTATGCTAGAATCGCGACAATTTTTTAAACTATTAACTAATGAATAGAGTAATTATGTCTGATAATAAATTTGAAAGCATTGAACAACGTGTAAGTTACGGAGTAGGTCGTCAATTAGGTGATCAATTACGTAATAATCCTTTTAAAGATTTTGACGTTGCCGCAGTACAAGCTGGTATTGCAGATGCTTTAGCTAATGCTGTTAGCCAAGTTTCTGAAGAAGCACTAAGTGAAGCTTTTTCTGTTGTATCACAAAAACTACAAGAGAAAGAGCAAGCAATGGCTAAAGAAGCAGCCGCTGAAGGTGAAGCTTATTTAGTAGAAAATGCTAAGCGTGATGAAGTTACGGTAACTGAGTCTGGTTTGCAATTTGAAGTTATCGTAGAAGGTGATGGCGAAAAACCAACAGCAGATAGCACGGTAAGTGTTCATTATCACGGTACGTTCACTAACGGTGACGTTTTTGATAGCTCAGTTGAACGTGGTCAGCCAGCAGAGTTTCCTGTTAAAGGCGTTATTGCAGGTTGGACTGAAGCATTACAATTAATGACTGAAGGTTCAAAATATCGTTTAACTATTCCTTATAACCTTGCGTACGGTGAGCGTGGCTCACAGGGTGCTATCCCTCCATACGCAACGTTAGTATTTGATGTTGAATTATTAAGCATCAAATAATCAGTGTTTTTAAAGCCCTCAATTGAGGGCTTTTTTTTGTCAAGAAAAAGTAATTAGATATAAAAATTAATGATAGAAAATATATTGCAGCAAACATTTAACACTTATATTGATGCATTGAAAAATTATCAATTAAAAGCATTTGCAAAGCACTACTTTATTCCTTGCACACTAAATACACCTGACAACCTTGTTTTTATAAAGTGTGAACAAAGTAGGGAGCAGGCCTTAAGTGATATTTTCTTGCAATTAAAAACAGAAAATACCGCTAAGATTATTACCAAAAACCTTGGCTACCAAATCATTAGTGATTCTGTGATTATGGTCAGTGTAGATTGGTATTTTTTTGATGAAAACCAACAATGTTTTGCTGAGTTTACCGCTATTTATCATTTACTGTTAATTGATGGTAACTATAAGATATTTAATGTGATTTCTCATGATATTTCAAATAGCATTAAACTCGCTAATCGCTTTACCTTATAACAGGCAATAAATAAATTTGTAGAGAAAAAAATGAAAGTAAAAGTAGCAATTTTAGGCTGTAGTGGCCGTATGGGGCGTAATCTTATTCAAGCTGCGCATGAACACCAAAGTATTGAACTTGTTGGTGGTAGTGTAAGAGAATCGTCTTCATTTGTTGATTTTGATTTAGGTGAGCTAGCGGGGATAGGGGCGATAGGTATTAAAACATCTACCCAGTTAACTGAATTAACGAATGCAGATGTGTATATTGATTTTACCAGTATTGAAACGACACTCGAGAATGTTCAGTGGTGTAATGAACATAATAAAGCCTTAGTGATTGGTACAACAGGTTTTAACGATGAGCAAGTCGAGCAAATTAAGAAAGCAGGTCAAACCATGCCTGTTATATTAGCGCCAAACACCAGTGTTGGTGTAAATTTAATGTTTAAGCTTTTACAAGTAACCGCAAAAGCGATTGGCGACTATACTGATATAGAAATATTTGAAGCTCACCATCGATTTAAGAAAGATGCGCCATCGGGTACTGCAGTTAAAATGGGGCAAGTTATTGCTGATACCCTAGGTAGAGACTTAAACAAATGTGCTGTTTACGGGCGTGAAGGCATTACCGAGGAAAGAAAGCAAGAAACAATAGGTTTTGCTACCGTTCGTGCTGGTGATATTGTTGGTGAACATACTGCATTTTTTGCTGATTTAGGTGAGCGATTAGAAATTACGCATAAAGCAAGCTCTCGTATGACCTTTGCCTTAGGTGCTATGCGAGCCGCTTTTTGGTTAAGTGAAGCCGATGCAGGTTTTTATGATATGCAAGACGTATTAGGGTTAAAAGAGTAGTAAGTTATTTTACTCAACTTTGAATAAGCTCTTTACATGGTTTTTACAAACTTAAGTATTGGTTTTGGTCGTTTGAAAACAAAAACATAAAAAAGAGCTAGTTTTTACATTTTTTACTAGACGAATGAGTGCTGTAAGCGTAAAATAAGTGGATTTTGTCAAAAATTAACCTTTCTTTATTGAATCGCTATGTTTTTGGCATTTTTTATGTGTGGGTTTTACTTCCTTAGGAAAATAGAATTTACACTAACGAATTATGCGCTTTTAGTGGTTACTTAGTAACTACTTATAAGATTCTTCTTCTTTTTGGAGGTTACATTGGCTATATCTGCTATTTTAGTACTACAAGATGGTACTGTGTTTAAAGGCACCGCAATAGGTGCACAAGGATCGGCTGTTGGAGAGGTAGTTTTTAATACTTCAATGACAGGTTATCAAGAAATTCTTACCGACCCCTCTTATGCAGAGCAAATAATCACATTAACTTATCCTCATATTGGTAATACAGGTACCAACCGTGAAGATAGAGAATCAGAAAGTATCTTTGCTAAAGGTCTAGTGATTCGTGATTTACCTTTATTAGCAAGTAACTTCAGAAATGAGCAAAACTTAAGTGATTACCTTGTAGAAAATAATATTTTAGGTATTGCTGATATTGATACGCGCAAACTGACTCGTATTTTACGAGAAAAAGGTGCTCAAAATGGTTGTATTTTAACCATTGATGATAGCGGTGAAGCAAGCTTACAAACAGCACAAGATAATGCGTTGACTCAAGCAAAAGCATTCCCTGGTCTTAAAGGCATGGATTTAGCAAAAGTTGTTTCTACAAAAGAGCAATACCAATGGACTGGTGGTAGCTGGACGCTTGATATGAGCAATGGCGATAACACAGGTACAGGTTTTACTAAACCTGATAGCTTTGATTTCCATGTTGTTGCTTATGACTTTGGTGCAAAACATAACATCTTACGTATGTTAGTTGACCGTGGTTGTAAATTAACTGTAGTACCAGCGCAAACTCCAGCAAGTGAAGTGCTAGCGATGAACCCTGATGGTATTTTCCTTTCAAATGGTCCTGGAGATCCTGCTCCGTGTGATTACGCGATTGCAGCGATTAAAGAATTTTTACAAACAGATATTCCAGTATTTGGTATTTGTTTAGGTCACCAACTTCTTGGTTTAGCAAGTGGTGCAACAACCATTAAAATGAAGTTTGGTCATCATGGTGGTAACCACCCAGTTAAAGATCATGAGCGTGATGTTGTTATGATCACCGCACAAAATCATGGTTTTGCGGTTGATGAAAATAACTTACCAGAAAACTTAACAGTTACACACAATTCATTATTTGATGGCACTATTCAAGGTATTCATCGTACAGATAAGCCGGCATTTAGTTTCCAGGGTCACCCTGAAGCTAGCCCTGGTCCACATGATGCCGCGCCATTATTTGACCATTTCATTGAATTAATTAAAAAGTATAAAGCTTAATACAACCTATTAGAGAGACGAAAAACTATGCCAAAACGTAATGACATAAAAAGTATCTTAATTTTAGGTGCTGGTCCTATTGTAATCGGTCAAGCGTGTGAGTTTGACTATTCAGGCGCACAAGCCTGTAAAGCACTTCGTGAAGAAGGCTATCGAGTTATCTTAGTTAACTCAAACCCTGCAACGATTATGACAGACCCTGAAATGGCTGATGCAACTTACATCGAACCAATTCACTGGGAAGTTGTTCGCAAAATTATTGAAAAAGAGCGCCCATGTGCTGTTTTACCTACTATGGGTGGTCAAACTGCACTTAACTGTGCGCTAGAGCTTGAATCAAAAGGCGTTTTAGAAGAATTTAACGTTGAAATGATTGGTGCAACGGCGGATGCTATTGATAAAGCAGAAGACAGAAGTCGTTTCGATAAAGCAATGAAAAACATTGGCTTAGAATGTCCTCGTGCTGAAATCGTTCATACTATGGATGAAGCACGAGAAACCGCTAAGCGTATTGGCTTCCCATGTATCATTCGTCCATCTTTTACTATGGGGGGTACGGGTGGCGGTATTGCATACAACCAAGAAGAATATGAAGAGATTTGTACGCGTGGTTTAGACCTTTCTCCTACTTCTGAGCTATTAATTGATGAATCGTTAATTGGTTGGAAAGAGTATGAGATGGAAGTGGTTCGTGACAAAAAAGATAACTGTATCATTATTTGTTCAATAGAGAACTTCGACCCTATGGGTATTCACACGGGTGACTCAATTACCGTTGCACCTGCGCAAACCTTGACAGATAAAGAATACCAAATTATGCGTAACGCTTCTTTAGCGGTATTACGTGAAATTGGTGTTGAAACAGGTGGTTCAAACGTACAGTTTGGTGTTTGTCCAGATACTGGCCGTATGGTTATTATTGAGATGAACCCTCGTGTATCTCGTTCATCAGCACTTGCTTCAAAAGCCACAGGTTTCCCAATTGCAAAAATTGCTGCAAAACTTGCGGTTGGTTACACCTTAGATGAATTGTCAAATGATATTACTGGCGGTGCGACACCTGCTTCATTTGAACCAACAATTGATTACGTTGTCACTAAGATCCCACGTTTTAACTTTGAAAAGTTTGCTGGTAGCGAAGACAGATTAACCACGCAAATGAAATCTGTTGGTGAAGTTATGGCAATTGGCCGTAACCAACAAGAATCAATGCAAAAAGCATTACGTGGTTTAGAAGTTGGCGTAAATGGTTTTGATCCTAAAGTTGATGTAACTCAGCCAGGTGCTAAAACTGAAATTATGCATGAGCTTCAAGAAGCTGGTGCAGACAGAATTTGGTATGTAGCAGATGCATTCCGATTAGGTTTAACGGTAGACGATATCTTTAGGTTAACTAAAATTGATCGTTGGTTCTTAGTACAAATTGAAGATATTGTTCTAGAAGAAGCCAAAGTTAGCGAAGGTGGTTTAAAAGTATTAACACCTGAATACTTACGTAAGTTAAAACGTAAAGGTTTTGCTGATTCGCGTCTTGCTGATTTAATTGGTGTTGCTGAAGCAGAAATTCGTAAGAAACGTCATAATGCTGAAATATTCCCAGTTTACAAACGTGTAGATACCTGTGCGGCAGAGTTTAGTTCAGATACTGCTTATATGTACTCAACGTATGATGAAGAGTGTGAAGCACAGCCTACAGAGAATGACAAAATCATGATCTTAGGCGGTGGCCCAAACCGTATAGGTCAAGGTATTGAATTTGATTACTGTTGTGTACATGCGGCGTTAGCACTACGTGAAGACGGTTATGAAACCATCATGGTGAACTGTAACCCTGAAACAGTTTCTACTGATTATGATACGTCTGACAGATTATATTTTGAATCAATCACTTTTGAAGATGTCCTTGAAATTGTTCGTATTGAAAAGCCAAAAGGCGTTATTGTTCAATACGGTGGTCAAACACCACTTAAATTAGCACGCGCTTTAGAAGCGGCTGGTGTGCCAATTATTGGTACTTCACCTGATGCAATTGACAGAGCAGAAGATAGAGAGCGTTTCCAACAAGCGGTTGACCGTTTAGGTTTATTACAACCTGAAAATGCGACAGTGACGTCATTAGATGAAGCTTTAGCAAAAGCTGAAGCTATTGGTTTCCCACTTGTTGTACGTCCATCGTATGTATTAGGTGGTCGTGCGATGGAAATTGTTTATGATTTAGATGATTTACGTCGTTATATGACTGAAGCGGTAAGTGTATCTAACGATTCTCCTGTTTTACTTGATCACTTCCTTGATGATGCCATTGAAGTAGATATTGACGTGATTTGTGATGGTGAACAAGTGGTTGTTGGCGGTATTATGCAACATATCGAGCAAGCAGGTGTTCACTCGGGTGATTCAGCATGTTCTTTACCTGCTTATAGCTTAAGTCAAGAAGTTCAAGATGTTATGCGTAAGCAAGTAACAGATTTAGCGTTTGAATTAGGTGTGGTTGGTTTGATGAATACTCAAATGGCCGTTAAAGACGACAAAGTGTACTTAATTGAAGTAAACCCACGTGCAGCACGTACCGTTCCATTTGTATCAAAAGCGACTTCTGTACCGTTAGCTAAAGTTGGTGCGCGTGTTATGGCGGGTAAATCACTAGCAGAGCAGGGCGTAACAGAAGAAACTATACCACCATTTTTCTCGGTTAAAGAAGTAGTTATTCCATTTAACAAGTTCCACGGTAGTGACCCGTTAGTTGGCCCAGAAATGCGCTCTACAGGTGAGGTTATGGGCGTTGGTGATACGTTTGAAGAAGCTTATGCAAAAGCTAACTTAGGTGCAGGCGTTTCAGTACCAAAATCTGGTAGAGCGTTAATATCTGTACGTAATAGTGATAAAGAACGTGTCGTTGATTTAGCCAAGCAAATGGTGGCATTAGGTTATGAATTAGATGCAACTCACGGTACAGCAATTGTACTAGGTGAAGCGAATGTTCCGGTACGTTTAGTGAATAAAGTTCATGAAGGTCGTCCTCATATTCTTGATAGAATTAAGAATGAAGAGTACAACTACATCATCAATACGACAGAAGGCCGCAAGGCGATTGAAGATTCTAAAGTATTGCGTGGCGGTGCATTGCGTTATAAAGTGGCGTACACTACGACATTAAATGCTGCATTTGCAAGTTGCATGTCGCATGCCGCAGATGATAGAAATACAGTAACTTCTATCCAAGAGCTTCATAAGCGTTGTAAATAAAAGTTAATGTGCTGTACTTTTGAAAAATACAGCATTAATACATTGATGTAATTTTAAAAGTTGTTGTTAAGACAACTTTTTCATTTAAGAAGAAGAATATTATGAGTCAATATCCAATGACAGTTGAAGGCGCAGATAGATTGCGTGAAGAGCTAAACCATTTGAAGACAGTAAAGCGCCCTAGAATTGTTGCTGATATCGCAGACGCGCGTGAACATGGTGACCTAAAAGAAAATGCTGAATACCATGCAGCCCGTGAAGAGCAGGGTTTTTGTGAAGGTCGCATTCAAGAAATTGAAGGTAAATTAGGCAATGCACAGATTATTGATATTAAAGCTATTCCTAATAGCGGTAAAGTGATTTTTGGTACGACAGTAACCTTACTTAATATTGATACTGAAGTTGAAGTCACTTACCAAATTGTAGGTGATGACGAAGCTGATATTAAACAAAACCGTATTTCAGTAAATTCACCGATTGCTCGCGGTTTAATTGGTAAAACTGTCGATAGCGAAATAGAAATTAAAACGCCAGGTGGCCTTGTTGAATATGAGATTGTTTCAGTAGATCACATTTAATCACTGCGACTACCACTCTTTTTAAAGGCCCTAAGCTGAAAAGCTTAGGGCCTTTTTATTTTTCGTTGTTTGCAATTAGAAGAATACCTGTTATATTTGTGATATCAAATTGATATCACCTTGTTTTTTTTTGTTGTTGGGGTGGTGTGGTTTTTAACTAGGAGTTGTTTATGTCGAGTCAAGGTATGAAAGAAAAGAAGGGATTGTCACTTAATGGTTACGCTGCCTTTGTTGTTTTATTAGTTATCGTGGGGTATTTAATTGCTAACGTAGTTTCTGCACAAGTAGGGATTAGTACCGTAATTTTATTTATATTTACGATTATTGCGCTACCAGGTTTTTTTGTCGTGCAACCAAACCAAGCGAAAGTGATGACTTTTTTTGGTAGTTATGTCGGAACGGTTAAAAATAGTGGTTTGCAGTGGACTATTCCATTTTTTCTTCGTAAAAATATTTCCTTAAGAATTCGCAATTTTGAATCAAACCAAATGAAAGTAAATGATAATCACGGCAATCCAATTGAGATTGCCACAGTGGTAGTTTGGTCAGTAGATGATACCGCGGAAGCGGTTTTTGAAGTTGATGACTACATTAGCTTCGTCAATATTCAAAGTGAATCAGCCTTAAGAAATATGGCAATTAGTTATCCGTATGATCAACACGAAGGTGATGAAATCGCGTTAAGAAGCCATCCTCATGAGGTTTCTGAAGCGCTAAAAGGTGAGATACAACAGCGTTTAGAAAAAGCGGGTGTTAGAGTTCATGAAGCAAGAATTAGCCATTTAGCTTATGCGCCTGAAATTGCCAATGCGATGTTACAAAGACAACAAGCTGCAGCAATTATTGCCGCAAGAAGTAAGATTGTTGATGGTGCCGTGGGCATGGTTGATATGGCGTTAAATCAATTATCTGAAAAACAAATTGTTGAGTTAGATGAAGAGCGTAAAGCAGCCATGGTAAGCAACTTGTTAGTGGTATTATGTAGTGATCAAAATACACAGCCTATCGTTAATGCAGGTTCACTTTATTAACATGATAAGCCTAACGGGAGATTATTTTGGCAGCTAAAAAGAGCTTTCCTTTAAGAATAAACCCAGAAGTGTTAGCAGCGATGCAACGTTGGTCTGATGATGAACTGCGTAGTTTGAATGCACAAATAGAGTATGTGCTAAGAAATGCTCTTGTAGAATCTGGCCGAGTAAAGCTAATTCAAAAAGTTGTTACGCAAGTGGAAGAGACTGATCCAAAAAAAGAATAACGTGTAAAGTTGAAGATAACACGCATTCTTAACACGAATGAAAACAAGAAAGGGGGATTAAACAATACTTTGTTCAATCCCCCTTGTTTTATTTACGCGAAGTCATTGCGTTATGCAGGATTAAGCTTTATTACTCATTCCACAAAATACGTAAAGCGGCATTATCAAAAGCGCTATAACCTCTTACTTTAATATAGTAGCGGCCACCTTCAGGGCTTAATACACAGGTTTCTTCATTACCTGCTGTTGATTCATAACAATCATTATCTTCACGTGTGGGTAACGCGCCTTTTTTAACCCACAGATCAGCATCACCAGTGCCAGACCATGTTTGTACCCAAAGACCAGTAACGTTATTAGGCACATCAGCCCAAAAGATTAACTCATCATTGTGCTCACCCGATAAATTCCAAACCGATTGACCATTTTGTAATTCAGTGCCGTTTTCTGGAGCAGGTTCACTATATGTTGCTAATAATTCGACATTATCGTAAGCATTATAACCACGCACTAGTATTGAATACTCACTAGCTGCTGGTAAAGTACAGCTCTCGCTATTACCTGTTAACCAAGGACGGCAATCGTAGTTGTCTACACTGACATTACCACCTTGTTTTATATATAAGTCAGCATCTCCCGAACCACCATTAATGCTTACTGTTACCGTTTCAGCAGTTTCTGGTGCAGTTAAGCTCAAATATTGCAATGATTTTTCTTCGCCAGATATAAGTTGTGTTTGGTTCATTTCAAGCACGTTTGAATTTGGAGTATTCGTTTCAATAGCTTTGTTTACCGCTGCAAAAGCGTTAACCATGCCATGGCCACAAATAGGCTCTTGCGGTGTACAATCGAAGAAAGGACCAAATTGATCCGCCGTTGATTTAATTATTTCTTCTACCTCATCAGGTGATAACGTCGGATTCTTTTCTAGCATCAATGCAACAACACCTGCTACATGAGGAGCAGACATACTGGTGCCACTTTTATACCCATAATCAGCGAATAAAGGACCATCAGTACCGGTATTGATTGGGGCGATAATAGTGCTACCAGGCGCTACAACATCAACAACACCTAGCCATGGAGAGAAATTTGAATAACTGGCTTTATCACCCGTTGAATCAGTTGCAGCTACAGTGATAACCCCATGACAGTTGGCAGGTGACTGATTTATGGCATCAGTATTATTATTACCCGCCGAGACAACAACGGTGGCACCTTGTTCACGAGCGTAATCAATGGCTGATTGGTAACTACCACACGAACTTGTACCACCTAAACTCATATTAATAACTTTTGCGGGGTTATTATTGACAGGCAAACCGGGGATTTCTTTGCCAGCAGCCCAGTAAATACCATCAATAATATCTGAACGATAACCTGAATTACATTTACCTAAAACACGTACATGAAGTAAGTTAGATTCGGGTGCTATACCTACGGTTCCTACTTGGTTATCCATACTAGCGCCTATAATACCAGCGACATGAGTACCATGCCATGAACTTGCTTTACCTTCACAGTTTAAACCTGTTCCAGGGTCATGAGCATCAGAGTCTCTACCGTCACTATCATTGCTATAACTACTGTAGCTTATCATGTCATAACCATTGATAGAGCGTTCATCATAATCGGGGTGGTCAGTAAATCCTGAATCTAAAATAGCAACGTTTACACCATTACCGCGTGATAAATCCCATGCATCAATAGCATTAATACCTCTGGTATCATTGCCAATGCTATACATAGAATTAACATATGGATCATTAGGAAGATGATGTGCGGTTACTAACTCATCTTCTTCAATCGAAATAACTTGGCCACTTTGTGCAAGATCGCTTTTAACTTGCTCTAATGATGTGAAGTCTCCCGCTTCAATCAAGAGATCGCCTGAAGCTAACTTTCTTTTATATTTTAAGTTGCTCTTACCTGAATGAACGATAGGAACAGTTTTTTTAACAGATTGATCTTTAATCTTCTCGGTGGCTTTTAGCTTAACGATAAAGCGTTTAGCTGTTTCAGGTTGCTTTGTTTCTTTTGTTGAAGCAAATACCTGTTGTGGAGATAAAACGGCTGCAATGGTGCTTGCGATAATTAATTTTTTAAACATTGTTATGTACCTAAATAAAACGGAAAATTAACACTTAACTTTTTGCTAAGTGAACGTTTAGATGACATGTTCTTGATTTGAAATGTTTAAAGCCTGAATAGTGAGGTGAAAAATGTCACAACTCATCATATATAGACTTCCATTTCTATAAAAATAATGTGCTTAAAAAAGCAGGGATATAATAAAGCTTTTGTTAGTATTATCAATTAATATCAAAGGGTTATAGATAAGGGTTGGTATGCGGATTATCTCGATAATTAGCGGTGTAGAATGAGATAAGTAACCTAATAATTGGCCTGACGAGCAATAAGGAGCATAATTATGCAATTACTAGTGAAAAAGAGAGTTAGAGTCTTTTGTTCTTCGGGAGAATGAAATGATATAACTGTTTGAATGCTATATTGCTTTAGTGCAATAAAAGGGTAATAAAACCCTGCTATGAATTTAGCAGGGTAGAAAGCATTGTAAATTGTTTAATTGAATTAAACTTTTGGAATGCTAATTTTCTTTTCATCGCTTTGGCGATATATAATTAAGGTTTTACCGATAACTTGCACCTTAGTTGAGTTAGTTTCACGGCAAATAGCTTCAACGATTAATGCTTTTGTTTCTCTGTCATCTGTTGGGATTTTTACTTTGATTAACTCATGATGATTAAGTGCATAATCAATCTCAGCGATAACAGCTTCAGTTAGTCCGTTGCTACCAAGTAATACGATAGGTTTTAGCGAATGCGCTAATCCTTTTAAGTGTTGAATTTGTTTTTTATTTAAAGTCATTTGAAATATTTAACAAGTTGGCTTGAATTACGACTATTTTACCCTTATCTAGTGATTAATACTAATTTGTTAGACAATTATTTGTTTAAGACCTTATCTGAGCAAAATAAGCATGAGCAAGAAAAAGCATACGGTTAGCAGTCAGCGCTGGCTTGATGAACATTTTGATGATGAGTACGTTAAAAAAGCGCAAAAATTGGGTTTGCGATCTCGTGCAGTTTTTAAAATTGAAGAGATTAATATCAAAGATAAATTGATTAAACCGGGCATGAAAGTGGTCGATTTAGGCGCAGCGCCCGGTGGTTGGTCTGAATATGCTAGTAAAGTAGTCGGCGATAACGGACAAGTTGTTGCTTGTGATATTTTGCCTATGGATGCCATTGCGGGGGTTGATTTTTTAGAAGGTGATTTTCGAGAGGAAGCCGTCCTCGATGCTTTATTAACGCGTATTAATGGCAAGAATATTGATGTGGTTATGTCTGACATGGCTGCTAATATGACGGGCAATGAAAGTGCCGATTCAGCTCGCAGCATGTATTTAGTAGAACTTGCGTTAGACATGTGTAGCCATGTATTAAAACAAAATGGCGCTTTTGTTGTTAAGGTGTTTCAAGGCGCAGGTTTTGAGCAATACATGAAAGAAGTACGTGCTGTTTTTAAAACGGTTAAAACACGTAAGCCTGAATCTTCTAGAGCACGCTCTAGAGAAGTATACCTAGTAGCAACAGGTTATAAAGGTTAGTAACCGAATTAACGCTAAGTGTAACTAGTTGTTAATGACCACTAAAGTTAAATAGCGACAGGGCTTAATTTATAGTAGATTAGGCGCTATAATTTTAAATATATTTTTAATGAAAATTTTAATCAGTACCAAAAGAGGTCATTAAGTTGAGCGATATGGCAAAAAATCTTATTTTATGGTTAGTTATTGCGGTTGTTTTAATGAGCGTATTTCAGAGTTTCTCTCCGAATACCGCAAATGAACAACAAATGGACTATACGCGCTTTATTCAGGACGTTCGCCAAGGGCAAATTCGTGAAGCTAATGTTGATAGAAACGGCGTTATTACCGGTGAAAAACGAAGTGGTGAAGCCTTTGTTACGGTAATCCCAGGTGGTTATGATGGCGACTTAATTAACGATTTAGTTAAGCAAGGCGTTCGTGCTCAAGGCAAATTGCCTGAAGAAACAAGCTTTTTAACGACAATTTTTGTGTCTTGGTTCCCTATGATCCTCTTGATTGGTGTATGGATTTTCTTCATGCGTCAAATGCAAGGTGGCGGCGGCAAAGGCGCTATGTCTTTTGGTAAAAGTAAAGCTCGCCAGTTAAACGAAGAACAAATCAAAACAACATTCACTGATGTTGCAGGCTGTGATGAAGCAAAAGAAGAAGTTGCTGAATTAGTCGATTATTTGCGAGAGCCAACTCGTTTTCAAAAACTCGGTGGTCGTATTCCTTCAGGTATATTATTAGTTGGCCAACCAGGTACAGGTAAAACCTTATTAGCTAAAGCAATTGCGGGTGAAGCGAAAGTACCATTTTTCACTATTTCAGGTTCAGATTTTGTTGAAATGTTTGTTGGTGTTGGTGCATCGCGTGTTCGTGATATGTTTGAACAAGCGAAAAAAGCTGCGCCTTGTATTATCTTTATCGATGAGATTGATGCCGTAGGTCGCCAACGTGGTGCGGGTATGGGTGGTGGTCATGATGAGCGAGAGCAAACATTAAACCAAATGTTAGTCGAAATGGATGGCTTTGAAGGTAATGAAGGCGTTATTGTTATTGCGGCAACTAACCGTCCTGACGTACTTGATCCTGCCTTATTAAGACCTGGTCGTTTTGACCGTCAAGTCACTGTAGGCTTACCAGACATTCGTGGTCGTGAACAAATTCTTAAAGTGCACATGCGCAAAGTACCTTTAGCCGATGATGTTAAAGCTTCTGTTATTGCTCGTGGTACACCTGGTTTTTCTGGTGCTGATTTAGCTAACTTAGTCAATGAGGCCGCTTTATGGGCCGCTCGAACTTCACGTCGCTTAGTTGGTATGCATGAATTCGATAAAGCGAAAGATAAGATTATGATGGGCTCAGAGCGCCGTACTATGGTAATGAGCGAATCTGAAAAAGAAATGACAGCTTATCATGAAGCAGGTCATGCCATCATTGGTCGTTTAGTGCCAGATCATGATCCCGTATACAAAGTAAGTATTATTCCTCGAGGTCGTGCTCTAGGTGTTACTATGTACTTACCAGAGCAAGATAGATTTAGTCACTCTAAACAACATTTAGAAAGTAATATTTCATCATTATATGGTGGGCGTATTGCTGAAGATGTAATTTATGGTGCAGATAAAGTTTCTACAGGCGCATCAAATGATATCGAGCGTGCAACCAATATTGCCCGTAAAATGGTAACCCAATGGGGTCTATCTGAAAAAATGGGCCCTATGTTATTTGCTGAAGAAGAGGGTGAAGTATTTTTAGGTAGAACGTCTGCTAAATCACTTCATATGTCTGATGAGACAGCAAAGCTTATTGATGAAGAAATAAAAGCGGTTGTTAATCGTAACTATGAGCGAGCAGAAAACTTAATTAAAGACAATATGGATATTCTTCATGCGATGAAAGACGCGTTAATGAAGTATGAAACTATTGATGCAAACCAAATTGATGATTTAATGGAGCGTAAAGAAGTACGTGCCCCTTCTGATTGGGAAGACAATGATGACAAGTCTGACTCTAACTCAACCAGTGGTAATGCATCAGCCGAAAAGAAAGATGAAACTTCTGCAAACACAACAGAAGCGAGTGATGATAAAGCAAGCCCAGATTTATCTGAACATAAAGGCGATAGCCCAAGTTAATTTTATCTAAATTAAGTCTATTTAGCCCCGTTGTTTATTAAATAACGGGGCTTTATTTTATCTGCTATTTTTTACGTTGTTTATACGTGTTAGTTAAAGAGTAAATATTTTGTCATCAATGTTACTAAACAAAATTTTAAATCAAACTGCTCCTGCTCAAGTGATGGGTATTTTAAATGTGACCCCTGACTCGTTTTCAGATGGTGGGAAATACACTCAAACCGACAAGGCTATTTCGCAAGTTGCTATGATGATAGAGCAGGGAGCAACCATCATCGATATTGGTGGTGAATCGACTCGACCAGGTGCGGCAGAAGTGAGTGAAAATGATGAACTTTCACGCGTTATTCCTTTGGTTAAGTTAATTAAAGCGCACTTTGATGTGCTTATTTCTGTAGATACCAGTAAAGCCGAAGTAATGGCTGAAGCAATTAATAGCGGCGCTGATATAATTAATGATGTTCGAGCATTACAAAATGATAATTGCTTAGAGGTTATAGCAAAAAGTAATGTTCCAGTATGTTTGATGCATATGCAAGGCTTACCTAGAACAATGCAGAATAATCCACAATATGAAAATCTAATTGATGATATAATGTTGTTTTTTCAGCAACGTATTAATGTTTGCCAACAAGCAGGTATTGCGAAAGAGAGAATAATTATTGACCCTGGTTTTGGTTTTGGTAAAACTTTGAAGCAAAATTATCAATTATTAGCGCACTTAAGCCAGTTTAAATCATTGGGCTTGCCAATACTCTCTGGGACATCACGTAAGTCAATGATAGGTAATCTACTAAATAGAGATGTTGAACAACGCCTCGCAGGTAGTTTAACCACAGCAATTATTGCTGCACAACAAGGTGCTAATATCATACGTGTTCATGACGTTGCTGAAACCGTTGATGCAATGAAAGTGTTATTAGCTCTAGAACAAAACGTATAATCGAGTCTATAGCTCGAACAACAAATATTAATAAATTTTTAACGCACTATTTTCTATTTCACTTTGCATGCGTATTTAAAGTGAAAGATATAAAAAGATAAAAAGGAAACACTATGTCTAATCGTAAATATTTTGGTACCGATGGTGTACGTGGCCTAGTTGGTCAATACCCTATTTCACCAGAGTTTGTTATGAAGCTTGGTTATGCTGCAGGTAAAGAACTTGCTGCACAAGGAACTAAAAAAGTATTAATAGGCAAAGATACCCGTATATCGGGTTACATGCTTGAATCAGCCCTTGAGGCTGGCTTTTCTGCTGCCGGCATTGATATAGGTTTATTAGGACCAATGCCAACACCGGGTATCGCTTATTTAACAAAAACTTTTAGGGCGGAAGCCGGTATTGTTATTAGTGCTTCGCATAATCCTTTTTACGATAACGGTATAAAGTTTTTCTCTCAAGATGGGGAAAAATTACCTGACGATGTAGAGCTTGCGATAGAAGCACAACTTGATGAACCAATGGGGTGTGTAGAGTCTGCTCATTTAGGTAAAGCAACCCGAATTGCTGATGCTGCTGGTCGATACATTGAATTTTGTAAAAGTAATTTTCCAAGTCAGTTATCATTGCAAGGCATTAAAATGGTGGTAGATTGCGCTAACGGGGCAACTTACCATATCGCACCCAACGTATTCAGAGAATTAGGTGCTACGGTTATTGAGTTAGCAACATCGCCTAATGGCACAAATATTAATGATGGTTGTGGTGCAACATCTATGGATATGATCAGCAAAGCGGTTGTTGAACATGAAGCGGATTTAGGTGTAGCTCTTGATGGTGATGGCGACCGTTTAATGATGGTTGATCATACAGGTCATGTTATTGATGGTGATGAAGCAGTATATATTATTGCTTGTAACGATTTGAAATCAGGTAATTTATCTGGTGGTGTTGTTGGCACTCTAATGAGTAATATGGGCTTAGAACTTGCGCTTGCTGATTTAGATATACCATTTGCTCGCAGTAATGTTGGCGATAGATATGTTATGGAAATGCTAAGAGAAAAGGGCTGGAACTTAGGCGCAGAAAATTCAGGTCATATTATTAACTTAAATCACACATCGACAGGCGATGGTATAATTGCCGCGTTAAATGTACTAACAGCTGTATGCCAAAATAATAAAACCTTATTTGAACTGAGACAAGGCATGACAATGTTGCCGCAAGTGCTAGTGAACGTAAGGTTTAATGGTGATTGTGATCCGTTAAGTGCAGAGAACGTTAAAGCAGAAGTTGAAAAAGTTAATGCAGTACTAACGGGCCGTGGACGAGTATTATTGCGTAAATCAGGTACTGAACCATTAATTAGAGTGATGGTTGAAGGCTCTGATAAAGATGAAGTAACACGTTTAGCGAATCAAATAGCCGAACAAGTTAAGCAGGTTAAGTAACCATTAATAAAGCTAATTGCCTATTTTAGTCGCAAGATCATAGCTTAGCCTTATTATTTGTTTGAAAAGCATACAAATAGCAAAAGATATCACGTTATTTACTTGTATCTTTTGCTTAGGTTAGTTAATATCTCGCGGCTTCATTTTGGCAATGGATCGAGGAATAAACATGACAAGACGTACAATTGTTGCTGCTAACTGGAAAATGAATGGAAATTCAGCACTAGTTAATACTATGGTTACTGGTTTAAGCAATATTGAACTGGCTGAAAATGTTGATGTTGTTATTTGCCCTAGCTTCCCATATTTATCAGAGCTTAATAACGAGTTAAGCAAAGTAAATTTGGCAAGTAACCTTTTTATTGGTAGTCAAAATGTTAGTGAGCACGACAGCGGTGCTTTTACTGGTGAAGTTTCAACACATATGTTGAAAGATTTATCAGTAAAATATGTTATTGTAGGGCACTCTGAGCGCAGAAGTTTATATAAAGAGACGTCAACGCAAGTTGCTCACAAAGTAAATGCAGCACTTAAAGCAGGCCTAACACCAATACTGTGTATCGGTGAAAGTGAAAGCGAACGTGCAACAGAGCAAACAGAAACAGTTTTAGCTTCTCAATTACAACCGGTAATCGATGAAGTAGGTATAGAAAAATTTGTTGATGTGGTTATTGCCTACGAACCCGTTTGGGCTATCGGCACAGGTAAAACGGCATCAAGCGAAATGGCGCAAGAAACTCACCAGTTTATTCGCCAGTTTTTGGCACAAAGTAGCGAGCTGGTTTCAGCGAAAGTGCCGTTATTATATGGTGGTAGTGTTAATGCTACTAACTGTGAAGATTTATTCGCACAAGCAGATATAGACGGTGGTCTTATCGGCGGTGCAAGTTTAAAAGTTGAGCAATTCTCACCGATTTGCTTAGCAGCTAAAGGAAAATAGAAATGTTGTATCAAGTATTAATTATTACATATGTAATTATTGCCTTAGCCTTAATTGGTTTAGTGTTAATCCAGCAAGGTAAAGGTGCTGATATGGGCGCATCATTTGGTGCAGGCTCTTCAGCAACAGTATTTGGCTCTGGTGGTTCAGGAAACTTCCTAACTTCTGCGACAACTTACTTAGCTATCGGCTTCTTTGTTATCAGCCTAGTTTTAGGTAACTTAACAGCAAATAGAACGAAAGCCGTTGATGAGTGGAATGATTTAAGTGCGCCAGTAGCTGAGTCTGCTGTTGACGCTATTCCAACTGAAAGTGTTGAGCCAGCGAAAGAAGCCGCTGTTCAAAACACTGATGTACCAGCATCAGACGCACCTGCGAAAAAAGAAAACAACGGTGACGTTCCAAACTAATATTTTACAATAGTTTGATAAGTTATTATGCGGATGTGGCGGAATTGGTAGACGCGCCATCTTGAGGGGGTGGTGAGCTATGCTCGTGTGGGTTCAAGTCCCACCATCCGCACCACTACTAGGTTCTACAAGAACCAATAAAAACCGGAAAGCCTGATAAAGATAAGGTTCTCCGGTTTTTTTATGCATTGATTAAACAGGTATATGTAAAGATAGGCCATTATGCGAAAGGGAAGTCTTGATTCAATGAAGATACTTTTTTGGATTAAGATAGTCTTAAATTGATAATACAGGAAGTAATTTTATGTTTACTTGGATGATGGGGCTTTATTGTGCGATTGCTGCAGCTGGTTACTTAGCTATTGTAAAGTATGAGCTTGATTTTAGTGTCGAAGAGTTGGGAAGTGTAATTAAATTTATTGCTGCTCACCTTTTGCTTATGGTTTTGGCGCTACTTTGGCCTTTGGTTATTCTTGCGGTAATTTTAAATTTTATATTTCCTCACTTGTTTAAAGAGTCTTCAATTTTGGGTGTGAATGGAGCAATTCAAAGCGCTCAGGAAGAAATGGAAGATTTGAGGGCAAGCCCGCCTTACTGCACTAATACAATACTTTTTTATAGTGAGTTAAGTAGAAGTGAATTGAAAGGGAAGTTTTATTTTTCTGCATTAGATGCTCTGCAAGCTGATAATTTAAAAAATGTTACAGGTGAAGTGAGTCGACTTAATCAAGAGCCAATCATCAAAAAGTGGTTGTTAAACAGAAATGAAGCTGACAGTACACCTGTATCTGTTCCAGCAGAACTAGATCGATTTGAATTTATCGCGTTAGATTTAATAAAAGCGGGTAAAGGAGAAGTTATATGCCCAGAATGCGAGCAAAAATATTCCAACAACTTACTTAAAGTAATCGATGATGAATTCGGTGTAGGTTGGAACGGTATTCAAATATCCTGCCCTCAAGAACACTTACTATTTTATCCTCTTACTATGCATATTATGGGGATTCCTTCTTGGCTAACAAAGGAAGAAAGTAACTGATTTTTTTATTCTATTGATAAATATTAGTCTACTAACACTACTAGTATTTTATGGGTAAAATATTTTATTTAAGGTAAGATAGTTTACAAATAAATTAGAATAAGCAAACGGATTGTGCATACACTGCTAACTTGACTCGGCAATCGAGATCTTGAAAACATGTTGCAGGAACAAAACGCTGCCATTGTTACGCTTACTACACAAACAACAGCCCCTATTGATTAAATTGTCATGCTTGCAAATAAAGATGAAAACAAGTGAGGTAAGTTTAACGTTTTATGAAAAAGCGTATGACTATGATTAATAGACCAGCTCAAGATATTCAAGTTTATCGCACTCATATCAATAGCCCTATTGACCGCAAACTTTTTCTAGGCTTACAAGAAGCTGATGCTTATAATTTAGGTAATGAAGAACGTGTAAAAGATGAAGTTGATTTTCTATATGTGCTTAAAGAACGCAGAACCATGATCTACACTTACCTTGCACTGAGTCGCAAAGGGCAAGGACCAAAAGATGAAGACCGCCAACTTATTCTACAAACACTATTCAGACCAAGTACAACCGATATGCTTAAAAATGACCAAGGTCCAACCCAACTAGTCGATATGATCAATCGATTTTCACCAAAGAGCTAGAGGAACAAAGAATGTCTAAACATCAAGTGGTAAAATTAGATGAACTAGTGCGTACTCGTTTATCAAAACACTTTTTCTTACGCGACTTTCTCTTTTCAGAAACAGCTTCGGTTCATGGTATTAATAACATCCCTGTTGATATTGAATTGACAGTAGCAGCAGGTACTCAGTTGTGTGAACAAGTGCTTGAGCCTATTCAAGACACATGGGGGCGTATTCATATTCGTTCTGCTTTTCGTAGCTGTGAAGTAAACCAACTTGGTAATGAGTTGGGCGCTAATTGCGCTAGCAATGAAAAAAATTACGCAGGTCATATTTGGGATAGACGCGATGATAAAGGTTTTATGGGTGCTACCGCTTGCATCGTTATTCCTTGCTATTTGGATTACTTTGAAAAAACAGGCGATTGGACCTCATTGGCATGGTGGATCCACGCCCATATTCCAGCCTATAAGCATATGTACTTTTTCCCAAGTTTATGTGCCTTCAATATTTCATGGTACGAAGATGAAAGCGCTCCTAAAAGCATTAGTTCGTATATTACCGATCCAAATACGGGTCATAAAAAGCGCATTTTAACCGCAGGCGTTGAAAGTGAGTATTATCGAGATATTCCACTTTTTGAACGTTATGCAGCATGTAAAAAGTTTATAAAATAATGGAGTATTAATAGTGGCAAATGACAACACCAAGTACTTATTTAATGGTAATAGTTATGGTAAAGGCCGTTTAGTGCATGCTGTAGTAAAACAGTTTATTGAAAAAGAACAGCCAACAATAGAGCAACTGAAAACAGCCTTTCCGAAAAGCTTACAGGGTAGTATTGGCGTTTTTCATACACAACACGAATATGACAAAAGAAAGCAATCTTCAAATGACAACAAAGAGCGCTTTTTTATCAAAGTAGCTGACTTGCTTACCGTTGGAGGTGAAGGAATAGTCGTTTGTATCGAGTGGGGAAAAGGTAACATTGAATTGTTTGTTGAGCATGCACTCAAACTAGGCTTCGACATTAAGGTAGAACCCCCAGTACTCTGTGATGAAGAAATTATTAAACAGTTTCTCCATAAACCTGCATTTAAAAAAAATTATCAAGCTTGGTCAGATGATGTATTAAAAGCATTTTGTGACTTCATGCGTTATACCCACCAATCGGGTTTAGATATTTATACCAATAACATGAAAACAGGCGACTCCATCCGCATTGGGCGCAAAGGAAATACTCATCAAATCGCCAAAGAAGTATTTACCACTATTGAACCATGCAAAAATAAAGTGAATTACGCTCAGCGTTATAGGCACAGAGATGATTATCTAATCTATGAACTAGATAATGACGTACTTACTGAATTAAAAGCGGTAGGCGATATGGCAGCGTTTAACCAAGAACACCCCATAACAAGAACTCCTTATTGGCCTAGTGATTACTCAGAGCCAGCCTTATCAGATGTTGAAGCTAATATTTGGAAAGTATCCCTGAGTCCTTCAACCTTTACCAAAGAAGAGCTAGTTTGGCTTGAGCAAAATCAAGTGGTAACTGTTCATAAAAATACAGGTAATGGTAGCGCGAATAATTTTCGCGATATCAAAATTGGCGATATTGTATCTATTGGACATGGAAATACTGTATTTAGACTGGTTAAAGTTATATCTGATATTACCTATGAGGGAGACTCTCCGTTTAATGACGAATGGTTAATGCGAAAGTATGAGTTAATTAAAGGCTTAGAGAAACCAGTGAAATATAAGGGTGAAAATAAGCGCTGGTCACCAAGATACCCTGGGACATCGTGGCAAGTTCCAAAAAAAGAATTTAGGATGTTTGAAAGGGAAATACTTAAGCCTTATTACCAACTGACCCTTGAAGAGCTTGGCTTGGATACAAACCAACTTAACAAACCTGAAGCAGAGAACCAAACGGTGCAAGCCATGAATAATACATCACTTAATCAAATACTATATGGTCCACCAGGCACTGGTAAAACCTACCACTCAATTCAAGCTGCGGTGAAAGCGGCAGAGCCAGAGGTATATTGCGAACTTGGTATAAACGAAGAGTTAGGCACTTCACAAGAACAACGCGAGGTGCTAACTCAGCTTTATAAAGATTTATTTGATGCTGGACGCATTAGGTTTGTCACTTTTCATCAGAGCTATGGATACGAGGAGTTTGTTGAGGGGTTAAGCGCTAAAACTGAAGGTGACCAATTAAGCTATTTTGAAAAAGATGGTGTTTTCAAAAGTATTTGTGATGACGCTAAAGCATTTCGTGTAGCAAAAGTTGGGCAGATATCAGATAGCTTTGATGAGCGTTTGCAAGTGTTTGCTGAACACTTAGCTGAGTCTGAAACAGGTGTTCAAATTGAAACGCTTAGTAAAAAACTTATTTTACCATTACAGATGTTACTAATAACACTATTCGGTTTGATAAGAGCAAAGGTAACTCAGTTCACACTTTGAGTGTAAAAACCTTAAAAGCTGTATATAACCAAGAGAAAGAAATTAAAGGTGGCTTGCAACCATACTACGGTGCGTTGATTGAACATTTAAGTCATACACAAATAACCCAAACAGAAAATCAGATAGAACGAAAAAACTTTGTATTGGTTATCGATGAAATTAACCGAGGTAATATTTCTAAAGTTTTTGGTGAGTTAATTACGTTAATTGAACCGTCTAAACGTTTAGGTCAAAAAGAAAGCCTTGAAGTTGTTCTACCTTACTCAGGTGAAAAATTTTCTGTTCCCGACAACCTCTATATTATCGGCACCATGAATACGGCTGATAGGTCGCTTGCTTTAATGGATACTGCGCTTCGCCGCCGCTTTGATTTTGTTGAAATGATGCCGGATTACAAAGTACTGCATAATGAAGAAAATCAGCCGTACAAAATTGAAATTGAAGGTTACGAAATTGACTTGGTGCTTCTATTGAAAACACTTAATAAGCGTATTTTAGCTTTATATGACCGAGAACATGAGCTTGGCCATGCCTTCTTAATAGCTGTTGTAAAAGAAATAATAGCTGATAGGCATGAAGCAGCACTATACGAACTGGCTAATTGCTTTCAAAATAAAATTATTCCTTTGTTGGCTGAGTACTTTTTTGAAGATTGGCAAAAGATACGTTTAGTACTTGGTGATAATCAGAAACCCAAAGCCTACCAACTTATTAAACAGTCAGATATAGATTATGAAGTGCTATTTGGTGATAGCGATGAAGTGACTGACTTTGCTGATGATGCGCAGGACTTTACGCTAATAGATAATAACTCAAAGCTTTGGAAGCAGGCTCTTACCTATATAGGCATGTATAAAGCAAGTCAATTACCTAAGGATGAGGACTAATTGACGCAACATGATTAAGGGATTAAAACGTTTAAAGACGACTAACGTAACAGTATTTGAATATGGACTGTTAAGCTCTAGCGCTAAGGCAGTTAAAAAAGATCATGTAGAAGCAATTACGCATGACGCTTTTGAGTATTTAAAAAAGTGTTGTTTATGCGACGAATCAGAGTCACGTTTTTTAAAACTAAAAATTGCACACGGCATGGAAGTGCTACAAGTTCAAAATTATGCTGGTGTTTTTTTATGCCCAGATGGTACTCAAATTGAAGTGCTGCCTAAAGTAGCAAAAGTTAACAATCAAGAAAGCGCAGCCAAGGAAGCTCAACAGTCTCTATTGATGATGCTTAAGTCACTCAAACAGTTTCGCCATATTGAAACTGAAGTCGCGAGTATTCAAAAG
This sequence comes from Colwellia sp. RSH04, assembly GCF_003545765.1. Taxonomy (GTDB): domain Bacteria; phylum Pseudomonadota; class Gammaproteobacteria; order Enterobacterales; family Alteromonadaceae; genus Colwellia. Next base: position 231,460 of record NZ_QXIO01000005.1, read on the forward strand.
CAGAAAATGCCCTTGATGGAGATTTTTATTTCTCAGTTTTTAAATTCAGTGAATGGCCTCATTAAGAAAGGAATCAGAAGTGACTATGTTCGAGAACAAAGCAATAACACCTTTTTAAAAGGTAAGTTGCTTCATACCCAACAACTAAAACACAACTTTATTAATCGTCACAAGTTCTATGTAGAGTATGACGCTTATTTAGTGGATAGAGCGGAAAACCGACTCATTCATTCAGCTCTTAAGTCAGTCGCCTCATATACTAGTGTTAACAAGAGTAAAAAGCTATCTCAGGAACTGCTTTTTGCTTTTGAAGAAGTGCCTCTAAGTACAAACTACAAGAATGATTTTTCTAGTGTAAAAGTTCAGAGGGGCATGCAACATTATGAAGTGCCGTTAAGTTGGGCAAGGCTTGTATTGGAGGGCTATTCACCTCAGTCAATGCTAGGTGAGAATAATGCTTATTCGTTGTTATTTCCGATGGAGGCCGTGTTTGAAAGCTTTGTTGCTAAGTACTTAAAGAAACATCTGCCACCGTCATTGAAGGTATTATCTCAAGTTCAGTCTAAATCGTTAGTAAGTTATGGCGATAAAAACTATTTTCGTTTGAAGCCTGACCTTTATGTAACAGAGCTAAAAGTTGCGCACACTGTTTTAGATACCAAGTGGAAGTTAATAGACCAGAACAAATCAGCAGGAAAAGATAAGTTCGGCTTATCGCAAAGCGACTTTTATCAAATGCTTGGCTATGGACACAAATATCTTGAGTCTACAGGTAGCTTAGTACTGATATACCCTAAAACCGAAAGTTTTGATAAACCATTTGAGCATAGCTTTAATTATGATGACGACAGTAAATTAAAACTTTGGGTCGTGCCTTTTGATGTAAGCCCTAATAGAAATGATAATAACGGTGAACGAATCGATTTAGCCTTTATTGGTATTAATAAAGGCTAGAGAATTATTTGTAATAATATGCATAGCTAAGGTGATTTAAATTGAATAAAGATATAAATTTTTATCTTCAGGCATTTTCTTGTGTTCTAGTTTATTGATCTTAAGATTATTTTCTTTTTTTTTTAATGGTATAACTAATGCTATCAGTTAAGTTAGTTTCATATAGATAAGTGTCTTTTGACGAAATGAAGGGGTAATTATTTTGATGAACAATGAACAATGAACAATGAACAATGAAAATTTAAAAATATCAAATTTCGTAGATAGAGGGAGAAGTAAGGATGAGTTATATTGAATCTGCCGTTCGAGGTTCAAAAAGGATTGAAGCAATTCTTCGTGATGGGTTTGATGCTAAAGGGAAAGGGTTGCATGAATACTTAAGTGATGTTGAGCATCGTATTCCAATAGATATTGTTCGTAAAGCAAGGTTTATAGCGTCAGTACGTAATAAAGTAGTTCACCAAGATGAAGAAATCTTCGATATTGACGAGTTTAATCAGTCAGTAGAAATTGTGGTTACAAACCTAAGAAGTTTGCTGGCGCAAGAAAGAGTTGAAAAAGAAAAGCAACAACAAATTAAATTAGCGACGCACCCTCATTTATCATCTGCGCCAAGTGGTAGTTATAATGGTTGGAAAGATGCTGCTTTAGCTATGGTTTTAGTTATTGCGGGGCTAATTATAGCTGTAGTTAATTTACAAAACAAAAACAAAGAAAACTTTAAAAGTTACTTTATAAAAAAAGAGGAACTAAAATGGAATTCAGGCAAAGAAGCTGAAAAACGTAATGAACTGGAAATGAAATTATCCGCTCAAACAATAGAGCTAGCTTCTTTGAGGAAACAATTAACAGAAGCTAATTCAGAATTAGAAACTATAGAGGTGGTATTGTTGAAGCAAGCACAGCAACGATTAAACTTACTGGGCTATAATACGGGTACCCCTGATGGAGTGATAGGGCCTTCAACATTATCCGCAATACGTGAATTTAAAAGTAAAAATGGCTTAACTAAAAGTGAAAAATTAACTATTTCTGATTACTCATTTTTGATGTCGGATAAAGCTCAAGCGAGTTCACATGAGTCTTTGCTAGAACAAGCACGTAATTCAGAGCATGAATATAAACAAGCTCGTCGAGATATATCGATGAATCTTGTAGATGTTTTAAAAAAACATACGAAAATTGAGCTTGGTAAACCTGACGTATCTACCGAGGTTGATGGTAGTTATAGTGTCAGAGTTCCTGTATCGTGGGAAATTCCTGAACAGAAAGTTCTGTCAATTCTTAATAAATATTTCAATTCTTATAAAGGACAGCCTTTGTCCCTTACATCAGAGTTTACGAGCTCTAATAGTAACCGTATTAAGATAAATGAGCGCGATGTAAAGTCATCCAGTTCAAAAAAAACATTTAGCAGTAGGTTATTTAAAGATCTTCAAAAGTTTGAGGTGAATATAGAAGTGTCTCTAGGGGGAAAAATTTCTCGGTTAGTGATCGCGGGAAATGTTTCTTGCCATGTTAGTTGCAATCATACAAAGAACAAAGGGGATTCATGGCTTATTCAGGTGAATGGAAAGCCTGGTGAAAATACTATTAGTATTAACCAAGAAACTCCTGTTGTTATAAAAGGGCTAACAAAAACTGAGCTTTTAAGTGGAGGTTTGCCTGTTGCTCATATTCGCAAGCAAACTATTTAATTTATTGTTTTGAATATTGAAAAGTACTTCCTAATTTCAGAGAAAGCATTGTTTAGGAAATAGATATTTAGCGAAGATCACTATTAACTAAATTTAAGCAGACGATATTTCTATATGAGTTTTTATTTATGTAACACCAAGTGTAACACTTTGGGTTTTCTGTTTAATTAAATTTACTTTAAAACAGTCGGTTACTGATTTTGATTGAGTCCCCCCATCGCACCACTAAACTTAGACAAAAGAATTACTAAAGGCCCGTTTCGTAAAGAAACGGGCCTTTTCGTTTAACTCATTGGATGTTTTATTCTGACTTAATAACTCATTCTTGTGTTTGTAGTGTGTGATGATTAATTTTGAACGTTATTCTTTAATAAGAAAAAGCCCATACAAATAAACCATATGATCTGACACAGACCAAAGGCTTCTTTAATACCAGGAATAGTCTGCATAAGAGTGCATATACCAAGCAAACCAACCAATAGACCGAAGAAACTAAGAGGTTTCGCTATTTGTAATGTTTTTAACCCATATAAGCTCAGAATGAATACCCACATACCGCCAACAAATTCGATTCCCCCACCTAAACTGTCAACTACTGTGCTGTAAGCAACAAATAACATCTCGGCATGCGGACTCCCTTGTAAAAACAATTTCACCATTGTATTCATGCCAACTAACGCTATCATGCCTGAGCACATCATTAACACCACCCAAATCAAGCCAAAAGCGCTTGCAACGTTAAGTAAGTGGTGAGACTCTGCTTTTAAACGGCTATGAGTCGCTTGAACTGATACTAACAGTAAGCTCCCAAATAATAGGTAGCCAATAATGTAACCGAGCGACAACAAGGACTGTTGTGAGACTATATAGGAAACTTTATCGACGACATGATCAGACTGAGGGAATGTAAGAAAGATGCCAAAAACTAAGAACATACCGATGTAGCAAAGTGGCATAGAGAAATAGGTTACAGCCCCCCATCGCATAAGTGAATAATTTGACGAATTATGGTTAGTTGTCTTTTGGTGCATGATTATGGTTCTTCTATAATTAACAGTTCAACTTAGGCGTTATTGTAGGGTATCCGTGTCTTAATTCGTCTTTTCTATTTAACAAAGACACGTTTACGTTAAATAGTGACCCTGAATTGTTTGTTCGAGCCTAGCTTTAATAATTATAATCAATACGTGGCGAAGACAAAGTATGAAAACATTGTGCTACTATAGAACTATGTAGTTTAGAGTGTTTTTTATGATTGACGTTTTTATATCGATGATGGCAATTTCTATTGCTATCTTTACGTTGTTACTGCTTACTTTTCAAGCGCCATCACCGTCTAAAAGCACATTAATGCTTGTGTTGTTGTGTTTACTTTTCTTATCATTCGGCCCTATTGTTTTTGCGTTCATTCCAACACTAAAGCAACTTTATATTAGTGCGCTTCCATTACTGTTTTTTACGCTGTTGCCTGCATTATGGTTTTATCATGAGGCATTGATTGCAGAGGGACATTGGTTTTGGCAGTGGAGTATGTGGAAGCATTTCACTCCATTACCAGCTGCTTTGTTACTCGGTATCGCCATTTTTTTACTGTCGAGTACTACGTTTAATGAGATGTTCTTTTCTGATTATGTAGGTGATGAACTATGGGTAAGTATTCTTTCTATTGCTTTCTTTGTTGCTGTAATGGGTTGGTGCTTATTGAGTTTTATATATGTTGTAAAACTTTTGTTACGTACAGCGCACTATAGGCAGCGGTTAAAAGAGGTGTACTCAAATGAGCAGGGGAAAAGTCTTAATTGGCTAAGCGGTACCTTGTTACTTATCATTTTTACTTGGATTTATGCGCTAACGGCGCTAGTTTTTGGTGACACATTGAATAATATTGGCTTGTCTGAAACAGGTGTACTGTTGCTACTTATGGGGATTGTATGGATTATATCTGCTAATGGGTTGATTCAGCGCCCAGGGTTTGAAGAATCGTCTCTTCCTGAACAGGCATCGCAACCTCAACACAAGAAAACGTATGAGCGTTCGGCATTAACAGATATCGATTTATTAAATATTGCTGAAAAATTAACCGTTGCAATAAATAGCGACAATGCTCACCTTGAGCACGACTTAACATTAGCTAAACTCTCAGCATTAATTGGTGAGCAACCGCAATATGTATCACAGACATTGTCACAGCACCTAAATACAACATTTTTTGATTTTATTAACTTTGCTAGAATTGACGATGCAAAGCTCATGCTGATTGAAAGTAACAAATCGGTTCTTAATATATCGCTTGAAACGGGGTTTAATTCACGTTCATCTTTCTATAAAGCGTTTAAGCAATTTACTGGTTTAACACCTAGTCAATATCGAAAAACACAAAGTTCATAACGATAGCTTTTAATGCTGCTTATGTAGATTTGTTCACATCAACCTTCTGTATACCTATTCGAAAAATTTAAACTGGTCTATTAACGGTCAACAAAATACAACTATATAAAAGCAATATAGTTAAGTGATTTTTCTAATTATCTTTACGGCTTGATGAACTTTGTTTGATTATTGAGCTGATAGATAATACCTCTTTAATCAAGGCAAAGGTTGTGAAGTTTAGTTGGCTAAATCAGTAGCTTTTCCCACAAACTAAAGAGATTTCATCTCAGCCATTTAGGCAATAGCTATTTTTAACACTAGCATATTCGTATTCACTTATTTGGAACAACCAAACTTTGTTCATACTGTTTTACTATTGATAAAAATAGCTCATTGCTAGAAATGTAAGCAAAGATCAATATACCTTAATAGAAGGCTAATTCATTGCAAATGAAAAGTTATAGTTTTTAAAGCTACAGTAGCCTTTTACAGTTTCACCAACTTTAATTGCACCGTAACCACTCTTTGCGTTTGAGCTTTTTTCGACATTGACATGAATTTTGTGATTATTCCAACTGTCACTAGCATTATAACGTTGAGAGTTACTTCTACACAGTACTTCAGTCAATGTTTTAAATTTATCACCCGTAAAAATGCTAGTAATATTGTCTGGTATTTTTATTGACTCTTGTGCAGGTTTTTTCCACTTAGCTATGTTGATTAATAATTTTTGCTCAGAAATAGTCGCAATATCTCCATAAGTCATATAGTGAATACTCGTTTTACTTTTATCTTTAGGCTGGGCTTTGGTGAGTTGTTTATTTTCAATGATAAATACACCGCCTTGACCTATGACCTCCATTAATGGTGAGTTGTCGGCGGAGTTTTTCACAATAAGCGCCGTTGCTTCATCAACACCAAAAGCGAACGAAGCTTTTGTATCTAATAAAAGTTTTGCAAGACGGCCTTGTCGACCTCTTTCAGAAAAGTGTGTATCCATAATTCCCCAATGAAATAGTCCTAAACCACCCGTTGAGTTAAACGTTAAATCATTATTGAGAATATCTTTTGGGCAAGTTTCAGACTTTTGACAGCCCTCTGTCGGAAGGATATCCCCCTTGCTTCCTCGAATAATTGCTGTATTACTTTGGCCGTTAGTAATCATTACGGTTTTGTTTTTATTAAACTCTCCACCAGACATTACTGCGGTACCTGCACTGGTGCCACCAATAATAAGCTGATTATTTTTGAGTTTTTCTTTAATAATTTGTAATGCTTTACTGTCTGAGCCATCTGCATTTTTAAAAGCTTTAACCGTAAGAGATTGATCCCCTCCGTTTATAAATATGCCATCAGCTTGAGATATAGCGTTGTTTATTGAAGCGGGTAATAAGCAAGCTTCTAATTGCTTTGCAGTTAAATCAGGATAAATAAGCTCTCTATTAACAGAGCCTTGAATTTCAGCTCTTACCTTAGGGATATTTTTACACACCTCATCACGAGAGCCAGTTTGTTGCATTAAAGCATTAAGCGTAGCATCTAGCGGTAACCAGTTTGCGTTAGCACCTGCTTGGTTGAATGCTGTTTGATAGAAGTCTGCTGCTTCAAAAGGGTCTCGTGCAGAAGCTGTCAGCACAATGACGTTAGGGGATTCATTGTTACTTATCTTTTTAGCATGAGTAACAAATTCATGATAGATTTGAGTAGAAAATACATTCTTAGAATTAGCTAAATCAACATATTCTTTCAAACGCTCGCCAGTTTTATTATTAATTACTTTTTGTTCTAAACAATCTAGCAAAGTATAATATTCACGATCACTCAATTGCCTAATAATTTGCTTTCTATCATATTTTTTTAGTCTTGTTTTTAGGCTTTTTAAAGAAACAGCGTCTTGTTCATTTTGGAAAGTAGCTCGCTTTAAAAGTTTAACTACATTATTTTTAGTCGCTTCTCCTGAGTCACTTTGCCAATTTTCTTTAACTAAATGAATGGATTTTGGGTCAATTTTATATCGATTGCCTGTTTTTATTGTTTTTATTGTTTTTAATGCGCTCATTTCTTTTAACGCATTATTATTACAGTTATTTTTGGCTATTGATGTGCAGGTTTTTAAGCCTCCACCGACGAGGAATAATACGCCAGCGTCTTTTGTGTTTTTTGCGTAAGATGGCGGCGTTATCAGCGAAGATAGCATTAAAATAGTGGTTATTCGTTTCATTTCTCTAGTTTCCAAAAATTGAGTGTTCGGCAAAAACATTCAACATTAAAAGTTAAAATACTGTTGACAACCAATTACGACAGCGGTATTTATAAATAAGCAAATTTTAAAAGAGTTTGCGGCAAACAAACTTTTTTATGAAACGTTAGGCAACCAAGACCTTTTATATATGTACAAGAAAGCATTCGCACTTACAACATATACTTATCAAAACTACTATCTTTCGGAGTGGTTTGACGAGTAAACACTAGAAAACAATTATTTTGTTTTCTGGACGTTAGATCTCGTTTTCTATCCATCCACACAATTCAAAAATTATTTTAGCTCTTTATCCAAAGTGACATTTGTCTTTATGGCATTGTTTATTTTGGTTATGTTAAATTTATAAAATCTGAGAATTAAATTATGAAAGTTATTAAGCCTTCGTGTCTAGCTATGGCTGTTTGCAGTACTTTGCTGTCGCCAATTTATGTAAATGCTGCTGAGCAAAATGCCAGTGATGAAAAGTCAGTTGAAAAAATAGTCGTTACCGGAAGTCGAATTAAAGGTGTTGACCTTGAAGGCAAGCAACCGCTTGTTGTCATTGATGCTGATGATATTCGAAAGTCTGGAGCAACAAGTGTGTCAGAGTTGATGAGACAAATTAGCCAAACTCGTGGTGGTGAAGGTTCATTTAGCACAAGTGAAAGTGGTGCTACGTCAACATCTACGCCTGCTGGACAAGCAGCTGCATCGTTGAGAGGTTTAGGGCCTTCTTCTACGTTAACCTTGATTAATGGAAGACGCGTGGCCGCTAGCTCGTTTGCTTCTGGTACTCAAAACTTTGTCGATGTTAACAGTATTCCATTAGCTGCTATTGAAAGAATTGAAGTGCTAGCAACTGGGGCGTCAGCCATTTATGGTGCTGATGCCGTTGCCGGTGTTATCAACTATATTTTGAAAAAAGACTACCAAGGTGCAGAGCTTAACCTGTCATACGGAAATAGCTTTGAATCGACCAATGAAGGAAAAATGAATGTAAACCTTGTATTAGGTACAGATTTAGCTGGTGGAAATTTAACAGTCTTTGCAGATTACTATAAGCGTGATGCATTTAGTGCCCAAGATAGAGACTTTACCAGAACACCATCTTTAGTTAATTCTTATTCATATTTACCTAAAGATACGCCAAATATTTATTATTATTCTGCTCGCTCAGGTAACGAACTAGGTAACCCTGATTGTAAGTCTGAATTTGTTACCACTGAGTTTGGTGAAGATATTTGTGCTTATTATCGCAATGAAGATGATATGTTAAACAGCGACTTAGAAACAGCATCCTTAGGTTTCATTTACTCAAAAGAAATTGGTGATTTGGTTTGGGATACCGATTTTTTTTACTCTCACAGTGACTCTCAAGCAATCTCTGCTCCTGCTGCGATTAACCAGGTTGATGATAGTGAAGGTCCTTGGGCGAATGAAACTTCATTAGCTGTTTTTTCTGATGAAGTTCGAAACGATTTACTCGATCAAATGTATATAGATCCATACGATACTATTGCTGGACGTGAATTATGGGGCTTTAGATATGATGCTCGTTTTGGCACGCCAAGAACAGTCGAGGTTCAAACTAATGCGTTACGCATAGTGTCAGGCTTATCAGGTGATATTGGTGAGTGGGAGTGGGAATCTGCCGTCACATTATCAAAATCAGAGTCTGAGCAAAAAGCGAGTGCAGGTATCTATAATCGCTACAAATATCATGCGTTACTTTCAGGTGAATTATGCAGTGATGGTTCAATTGCAGATTATAATCAAAGCAGTGATAACCTTTCGTGTGGTGCTGGTGATTTACTTGCTATGTATAACCCTTTCTTAGCGGGAGATAGTGCAAATAATGATTTACTAGCAATGTCTCAAGAAATACCTACCCGTGATGGTGAAAGTACCGTATATGGTTGGGATGCAAGAGTGTCGGGTGACTTATTTGAATTTAATGATCAAATCATTAGAGCCGCGTTTGGTATTGAAGCAAGAAAAGAAGAGATTACCGATATTCCATCACTAAATGCTCGAGCTAGAGCTGAAAATGAATATTTAGTGGATGTCTTTGGTTTTGGTTCTAGTTTATCTGAAGCTGACCGTTTCCAATGGGGTATGTTTGCTGAATTAAACATACCACTTAATGATATCGTAGAGCTTCAATTAGCTGGTCGCTATGATGATTATGATGACTTTGGCGATACCTTTAACCCTAAAGTAGCTATTACAGTAAGACCCATTGACGAGCTAATTCTAAGAGCCTCTTGGTCTACGTCTTTCAGAGCGCCGTCGTTAACACAAGCTGGGGTTAAATTAAGAACAACGACTGCAACATACGACTGTGGTGCAAACCAATCAGTGGCTGATTTATATTGTGAAGGGGCAGGCGATCAAAGAAGTCCTAATGTATTAGAGCTTGGTAACGCAAATCTTCGTGCAGAGGAGTCGGAATCTATCAGTGTTGGTTTTGCTTATAGTCCGACAGATAATACAACTTTGACTGTTGATTATTGGAATTTTCAGCACGATGGATTAGTTGATACCGATATGACAGGCGCATTAGCTAGTGCAACGAATGATGCTTCTTTAAGACATTGTGGCATAGTCCCTGAGGGAGAAACAGGGATTTCATATGAAGAAGACTTATGCTTAGTGAGCGATATTAATGGTTTAACCATTGAAGACGATGGCGCTAACTTATCTGAAATTTTAGATGCATGGGTTGACTTTGATGACCCTCGATATGCTGAGTTACCTTTGTATCGTGATCATATTATTCAGCTAGAAAATACAGGTGAACAAAATGTATCAGGTGTAGATTTAAGTTTCGTTCACAGTGTTGTATTTTCTCAAGGTGAACTCAGCTTTAGTGTAGATGCAACACATTACCTTGAATTCGAACGTAATAAAGCTGGCTCATTCGAACTTGAGGAGTTAATTGGCACATGGCGATATCCTGAAAATATTGCTATGGCGAGAGTCGCTTGGTCTGGTGACGCTTTTTATACCAGCTTAACGGTAGATTATACAAGCGAGTATCAAGATGACATTGAAGGTTTGAAAAATCGACAAATCGAAGAGATTGATGAACTAGGTTTTCTTGATGAAAATGGGCAGCGAGATGTCGATTCTTGGTTAACGGTTCGAGCAAATATTGGTTATGATTTTGAAAATATGAATATTAATTTTACAATCAATAACTTGTTAAATGAAGAACCACCAGTGGCTTACGGTTCAAGTCGAGGGTTTGATTCATTAAACCATGATGCTTTAGGTGCTAATTATCGTTTATCAATGACTTATTTCTTTTAATTAATGACTATTACTTAATAGCAGTGCTAAGTGAAAGCCATTGAGCTTTCGCTTAAGCACTATACTGAGAATATTCTCTAACCATTATTTACATAAAGAAGTAACGTTATAATGACTATAGAAAAAAGCGATAACTCGCCATTAGACAAGACGACTCAGCCATCTACAAACTTAGTGTCTGAAAAGTCGATGCCTGATGCCTTTGTTATTTTATTTTTTATTGTGATGTTAGCTGCTATTGCGACACACTTTATTCCTGCAGGCTTCTACCAAGTAGAAGTTGACCCTCTAACAAATAAGACAACGTTAATTGCTGATAGTTTCCAGTTTGCTGAGCAAAGTGATGGTGTGCCCTTATTTGCAGAGCAGGGCAACATTGGTTTCTTGAATTTTGCTTTTGAAGGCATGGTTTCTGGAGATAAGTGGGGATCAGCGATTGGCGTCATGATGTTTATTATTTTAACGGGTGGCGCCTTTGGCATTATTATGCAAACGCGCGCCATTGATAATGGCATTATGGCATTAATCACAAAGACTCAAAAAATGGAACAAGCTTTCATTCCTATTTTGTTTGTTTTGTTTTCATTTGCTGGCGCTATTTTTGGTATGGGAGAAGAGGCTATTGCCTTTTGTATTGTCCTTTTGCCCTTAATGCGCGCTATTGGTTATGACGGTATCACCACGGTGCTAGTCACTTATGTTGCAACCCAAATTGGTTTTGCAACCTCTTGGATGAACCCTTTTAGTGTTGCCATAGCACAAGGTATTGCCGGTTTACCTTTAATGTCGGCTTTAGAGTTTCGGGTTGGGTTATGGAGCGTTTTTACGTTATTGGGTGTTGTTTTTACGATGCGATATGCAATGAAAATAAAACAAAACCCAAGCTTATCTCCTTGTTTTCAATCGAAAGAGCATGTTCAGAACACTTCACAACATTCAATAAAATATAGTCGAGTCGATACTTTACTGCTGTGTACTTTTCTATTGGGGATTGTTTGGGTTATATGGGGAGTTATTGCTCGAGGTTATTATATTCCTGAAATCGCAAGCCAGTTTTTTACTCTGGGTTGTGCTATTGGCATCATTGCTGTCATTAGTAAGCGGTTGACTATGAATGAAGTAGCTGATGCATTTAAATCGGGCGCGAAGGATTTATTACCTGCAGCAATGATTGTGGGTATGGCAAAAGGGATCGTGATTATTCTTGGTGGAGATCAAGCCTCTGAACCCTCGGTGTTAAATACGGTTTTGTATTATGCAGGTCAATTATTAGCCGAATTACCTCAGACGGTATCTGCCGTGTGTATGTTCCTCTTTCAATCGATATTTAATTTTTTTATTGCGTCAGGTTCGGGGCAAGCAGCATTAACAATGCCCATTATGGCGCCTTTGGCTGATATTATCGGTTTGCAACGTCAAATTGCTGTATTGGCTTTTCAGCTCGGTGACGGCCTAACAAATATTATTATTCCGACCTCAGCAGCACTTATTGGCTGTTTAGGTGTCACGAATATTGATTGGTTTGTCTGGGCAAAATTTATATGGCGTTTCATGTTGTTATTAGCAAGTGTTGCAATTGGTTCCATGGTTTTAGCTGTAGTTATCAATGTAACGTAAAGGATATTTATGAAGTTAATTAGAAATGCTCAAGTGTTTTCTCCAAAGTCACTTGGTCAAATGGATGTATTAATTGCAGGAAATAAAATTATAGCAATTGAACGTGATCTATCAGAGTTTTCCAACCAGTTTGTTGATGAAATTGATGCTAAAGGGCAGATTTTAACGCCTGGTTTTGTGGATTCTTTAGTGCATATTACCGGTGGTGGTGGCGAAGGTGGCTATGCGACTAGAACGCCAGAAATGAATATTGAAGAAGCGTTTATTGGTGGTGTTACCACGGTAATTGGTGCTTTAGGGACTGATGCAGAAACCCGAAGTCTAGAGAACTTGTTAGCTAAAGCATATGGGCTTGAAGAGCAAGGGCTTTCGGTTTATTGCTACACAGGCTCTTATCATTTTCCAATGGGGTCCATTACTGAGTCAATTAAGCGTGACATTATGTTAATTGAGCGATTTATTGGTGTTGGAGAGGTCGCTATTGCCGATCATCGTAGTTCACAGATGAGTGTCAGCGAGCTTTCACGAGTTGCTTCTGAAGCACGCGTGGCAGGAATGCTTTCTGGTAAAGCAGGCATCGTTAGTATCCATGTGGGTGATGAAGATGAAAAACTCTCTTTACTAACACAAGTTGTTGAGCAATCTGATATTCCTGTTAAACAATTTTATCCGACTCATATCAATCGGAGTAAAGCGTTATTAGAAGCTGGCATTTTTTATGCTGAACAAGGCGGAATGTTAGATTTTACTACTAGTACAACAGAGCAAATTATTGAGCAAGGCGAAATACCAGCAGCTAAAGCACTCGCTTTAGCGTTAGAAAAAGGTATCGATGTCGCTCAATTAACCATGAGCTCTGATGGTAACGCTAGCTTACCTACCTTCGATAATAAAGGGCAATTGATTGAACTTGAAGTTGGCAGAGTCAGCAGCTTGCATCAATCCATGGTTGACGCAGTGCTAATTCATCAAGTACCGCTAGAATTAGCATTAGCAAGTATTACTCAATCACCTGCTGCTATTTTATCCTTAAAAAACAAAGGGAAGGTAAAAGTAGGTATGGATGCTGATATTAATTTGCTAGATGCTGAAACACTTAAAGTGCAAGCAGTTTTCGCGAAAGGTCAACAGGTTGTTAAAGATGAAAACGTGTTAATTAAAGCACCATATAGCTAACTCATTTTTTAGTTAAAAAAGATACGTTTTAATTCATCTCTAAGTTGAATTATTAAATGAAAATAATCACGACCAAATCTTAAAGGGGAGGGTTGTCTAAATTTTGTTAAACCTTTAAGACAGATAAAACTATAAATACAAATAAAAACAAAAAAACATCAATACAATATTGAGGAAGTAAACATGAAAACATCGAAAAAAGAATACTTTAAAAAAACGGCATTATGCCTTGCGATCTCAACAGTAATTTCGTCGCCTAGTGTGGCCTTTGCTGAAGAAGTTGAGGCGAAAATTGAGGGTATCGAAAGAATTAATGTTACTGCTTCTCGACGAGTATCGAGTATTCAAGAAGCACCAATGAATATTACTGCGTTAGATAGCGACGTAATGAAAGATCAAAACATTACCGCTGCTGAAGATGTGGCAAGATGGGTGCCTGGTTTAACCATCTCAGATCAAGGTGGGCGTGAAGGGGCTTCTATTATTGTTCGTGGTTTAAATACCAATTCATCAGAACGAAGTGCTGATGGTGGAACTGTTGCAACTTATCTTGGTGAAATGCCATTTAACGCAGATCTGCGTTTAACCGATATTGAAAGAGTCGAAGTTTTAATCGGTCCTCAGGGAACGTTATATGGTGCAGGTACCCTAGGTGGTGCTATTCGCTATATGTTAAAGCAACCTGAGCTTGATATAACTGAAGGTGAAGTTACAGGTGATATATTTACGTTAAGTGAAAGTGAAGGCACTGGAGCAGAAGCGGGGCTTATTTTTAATACTCCTATCATTGAAGATGTATTGGCGGTTAGGGCAAGTGTTAATTATTTTGATACACCAGGTTATGTTGATTACACGCATGTGGTGAGAGAGCCAGGAGTGTCGCTTCCTGATCCTGACTGGAGTAATGAAGCAGCCATTAATGAAAACTTAAAGAGTGTTGCCGATGTAAACGACGAGCAAATTACTACAGCTCGACTATCTGTTCGTTGGCAACCAACAGACTGGTTTGATAGTACGTTGAATTATTTCTATCAAAAACAAGAAAATGGCGGTAACTCAATTGTTCAGCATAACACCATCAATAACGCTAATGGTATTGCCAACAGAATTAATGAATATGATTCTGCTTATCGTGTGGAAGAGCCAAATGAGAAAGAAGATGATTTACTTAGTTTAGAGCTTAAAGCCGATTTAGGTTTTGCTGAGTTAGTTTCTGCATCGGGGTGGTCTAGTTATGACCAAGTTGGTCAACGAGATCAAACCGATCTTCTCTATGATATTTGGAGCGGCTACGCAGACTTTCCTTCATTTGTTGCCTATACCCGAGATACTGGCGTTGAAGATAGCTTTACGCAGGAAATTCGTTTAGTGTCACAAAGTGATTCAGCTTTAAGTTGGATTGTTGGCGGCTATTACAACAATACAGAGAGTTCATCAGATGATAGAGAATATACGCCAGGTTTAACTGACTATTGGGGTGGCGGTATTCCCAATGTTGAGAAAGATCTTGAGTATATTGCGCTTAGTTCATCTGAGGTAACAGAATCTGCTCTGTTTGGTGAATTGTCTTATCAAGTAAACGATAAGTTGAGTTTAACCGTTGGAGCAAGATTTTATGAATATGAAATCACTTCAAGTTCAGGCTCTGCTACGCCATTATATTCAGGAGATTTTGAAGAGTTAGATCAAATTGAATTTGACCACTCTAAAGCTGAAGATGACGGTAATTTATTTAAGTTCAATGCAAGTTATCAATTATCTGAAGATATGTTGGCATATTTTACGGTCAGTGAAGGTTTTAGGATTGGTGGTGCAAATGGTTTAAAAGACTGCCCAGATGAATTACCCGAGCAACAAATTGTTTGTGCACTACCTAATGAAGTTGGTTATGAGCCAGATACCACAACGAACTATGAGTTAGGTTTTAAGAGCACTTGGTTAAGTAATAGAATTCATTTTAATGCAGCTGTATTTAATGTTGATTGGGAAGATGCACAAATAGCTGCTGTTTCAGTGAATGGGCAAGAGAACATTACGTCTAATGCCGGTGCCGCTAATTCCAAAGGTACCGAAATATCAACAAGAGCAATGCTGACAGACTCTATCATAGCTTACGCAACATACTCATACGCAAAGGCTGAACTCACTGAAGATGCACCTTATTTATTTGGCGTGAAAGATGAGCAGGGGACAGCGCTTCAGGATTACTACGATGGCAGCAAAGGCGATCGTTTACCGGGTGCACCAGAGCATCAGTTTTCTTTAGGTGTTAGTTATGAAGCAGAGGTTTTCGATGATAAAATGCTTATTATTAACTACGGTTTAACAGCGCAAAGTGATGTGTATAGTAAAGTGGGCTTAAAGGCTGATGGTGAAATACTTTCAGGTTACGCTTTGAATAATATATCGGCGAAACTTGAAGGTGGAGACTGGTCTGCAACATTGTATATTGACAATATGTTTAACAAACATGCAAAAACATCAGTACGCCGTGATAAATCATGGGCTGGAATGGCGAAGTTTGAACAAGAAAACCGAGCGCTTCCAGAATTACAGCGTGTGTATGGCCATTATGTGACTAAACCTTTAACCGTAGGTGTAAAATTTAATTACGTTTTTTAGGGATTAACTCCCGTTCTGTTTCAACTTCCCCCTTTAATAGGGGGAGTTTTATTTTGAGTGTTTTAAACGATATGACCCCTAAGCAGTTACATGCAAAAGCAGTAGAAGCATTAAATCATCAGAATATAAAGCAAGCCCATGCGTACCTAGTGCAGTTAGTTAAACTTGTGCCTGATCATGCTGACGGTTATTTTTTGCTCGCGATGGTAAATATCAATGTTGGACAACTTGTTAAAGCAAGTAAACTAATTGAAAAAGCATTAAGTTTTAATGATCTTATAGAGTACAGAGCGCATTTAGCTAAATGTTATGCCTTAATGGGCAAGCTCACACAAGCGAAAAGTTGTATTGAGAAGGTTGATGTAAAAAATATTAGCAAGGCATTAACCGCTGATACCATAGGGGTTGTTCTTAGTCGCATAGGGCTTCATGAACGCGCAATAGTCTTTTTTCAACAGGCGATAAAAATTGATAGCAGTAATGCAGATTATTTTTATAATTTTGGTGTGTCGAGTAAATTTTTAGGAGATTTACAGCAAGCTAGAATAGCCTATGAAAAAGCGATTGCTATTAATCCGATGCAAGTAGCTGCGCATTTTGCTTTATCTGGGTTAGGTCAGATAACTTCGCAAAGTAATCATATTGACCGTTTATTAACACTAAAGCGTCAGCCATTAAACGCTGATGAACAGTTATATATTGGGCATGCTCTGGCAAAAGAATATGAAGAGATAAATGATTATGATCAGGCGTTTTATAGTTTACTGTATGCTAAAAAGGCCAAAAGTAAGCAAGTAGGCTCTACTCGTTCTCGAGATAAAAAAATGTTTAATCAGCTTTATCAGTATATTGACTCGGGTCGACTAGAACAGAAAAAGGGGGTTGTTGATGACTCGCCAATATTTATTGTGGGTATGCCTAGAACCGGCACTACTGTCGTTGAGCGAATGTTAACCCGTCATGAAGAAGTTCACTCAGCAGGCGAACTCCATGATTTTCCTTTGTTAACCAAACAATTGAGTGAAGAAAATAGCCCACACTTACTAAATGATGATGTTTTACGTGCAGCAGAGCGCATAAATTATGAACTATTAGGCAAAACATACATTCAAAAGGCAAAGTCAGTTGCTAATTGCCCATCGAAGTTTGTCGATAAATTGCCATTAAATGTGCTTTACACGCAACTAATTTTGACTGCATTACCGAATGCTAAAATTATTTGTTTAGAAAGAGAACCTTTAGATACCATTATGAGTAATTTTAGGCAACTATTTGCGTCAAACTATTCTTTGTATCACCACAGCTTAGATATCAATGACTTATGCCGTTTTTATATGCAGTTCAAAAAGCTAATATCAATATATCAAAATAAATACCCTAATAACTTCATCAAAATAAGCTATGAGCGACTCGTTGAATCACCTCGTGTTGTTGGAGAGGAGGTATTTAATTTTTGTGATTTATCTTGGCAAGATGATTATGCATTAATTGAGAACAATCATCGCCCTGTTGACACTGCTAGTGCTATTCAAGTAAGACAGCCTATAGTAAGTAGTAATATTGGCAACTGGAAGCATTATAAAAATCACCTTGAAGAAATAAAGAACTCTTTACTTACTGAGAATTATAACCTTAATAAATAATACCATTCTGCATAAAGAAGTAACCTTATAGAATGACATAGGCGAGGTTTAAAGGCTTATATTTCATTGGTTTACAGGCATAAGTCAAAGGCTCAATTTAATAAATGAATATAGAAACAAAGTGGTTGAAAGATTTTATCGTATTATCTGAAACGTTAAATTTTTCAAGAGCATCAAAATTAAGGTTTGTTACTCAACCAGCTTTTAGTCGTCGAATTAAAGCGTTAGAGAGTAATATAAACTGTGAGCTATTTAATCGAGGCACACACCCCGTTGCGTTAACAGAAAAAGGTTTGGCATTTAAAGCAATTGCTTCAAAAATGTTAACTGAGCTTGAAGAGGGCATTTCGCGATTAAATGAAAATAATCATTGTTCCTTACCCATAAAATTTGCCACTACTCATACTTTATCTACCGGGATATTCCCCCTTATTGCTCAACATTTATCGGGTTTTGAACCGAATGTTTCTACGGAATTAAAAATTGCTGACTCTGATGATTGCATTGACATGTTAGCGAACAACACTTGTGACTTTCTTCTCTCTTTTAGTGACCCTGAATTAGAGGTAAAGAAAAAAGATTCGCTTTTTATTGGAAAAGTTAGGCTGCTACCTGTTTGTATTCCTAATAAAGAAGGCGAACCACTGCACAACTTAACTCAGAGTAGTCACTCAATACCGTATTTAGCCTATCAAGCTAATATTTACTTAGGAAGAGTGGTAAATAATTTAATTGCTAATAATTTGATGAAAGTTAATGTAGTAAAAAGGTTAGAGTCATCCATGGCTGATAACTTAAAAATGATGGCAATTAAAGGTGTTGGTATCGCTTGGATACCTGAATATAGTATTCAAGAAGCCCTTAAAGATAAATCTTTGGTTATTTGTGGTGATAAAGAATGGCAACCAGAGTTAGAAGTAAGGATTTATAAAGCGAATAAACTTTCTGTATTACAGCAAAAGCTTTGGGACTATTTAGCAAGTAAAATAACACCACAACAGCATTAATTAAGCATGATAATAACAAAAAGCTAGTTTATCTTTTTTACATTGGTACATAGCCTGATCAGCTTGTTTAATTAATTCTTCTCCTGAAATATCCGTGTTTGGTTTATAAATGCTAACGCCGATACTACTACCATAACTGATCGACTTTTCGTCGTGTATAAATGCTTGTTTAAAGCCTGATTGTATTCTTTGTATTGCTAAAGAAATATCATTTTCAGTGTTAATGTTATCAAGTAAAAGAATAAACTCATCACCTGACTGGCGAGCAAAAAAGTCTTTGTCTCTAATTGATTGATTGATTGTTTTTGCAACATGTATAAGTAATTTGTCACCTACGTCATGCCCGTAGGTATCATTTATTAATTTAAAACCATTTAAATCAAAAAAGAGTACTGCTACTTGGTATTGCTCACTTGATGCTTTTTTTAGTTTTACATTTAATTCATTGATTAAATAATCTCGATTAGGTAAGCCTGTTAAAGCATCATGGGTGGCTTTAATCGTCATCTTGTTTAATCGCTTTTGGTGAGAAAAAATAAAACGAAATATTATCGTGAGTAATATAAGGCTATAAAATAACTTAGCGATAGTTGTTAACCAAAATGGTGGCGGTATATCCAAGTTGATTTCAAGTAGGTCATTATTTAAAACATTATCTGAATTGGTGGCTCTTACTCTTAAGGTATATTGATCGTAAGGTAGGTTACTTAACATGATGGTGCTTTGTTCTAAAGACTGCCAAACGGCTTGGCCTGGTAATAATTGGTATTCATATTTGATAGATTCTGGCGATAAAAACTCTAATGCGCTTAAGCTAAAAGAGTAAAAGCTATCATCTGGGGTAATTGTAATGTCATTATAACTATTTAATTGAGGGTATTTTCTATCGGCGACTTGTACAGAAGAGAGTTTAAGCGCAGGGAATGTTTTTTGTTCACTAATTGATGTCGTCGTAAAATAAACTAAACCTTCATTACCACCCAACAAAATCGTGTTATCTTGATTCGGGTTAGAAGCGTTATCATTAAACTCCATGTCTAGCCAATGGAATAGACTGGTAAATAATGTCACTTTAAAATCGTTTGGTGAAACGTTAAAGACAGATTTTCTTCCGGTAACCCAAACATTATTATCTAAGTCGATAGAAAGTGATTTAACGGTATTCTCTGGTAATGAGTTCTCAGACGAAAGATGCTTTATGATGTGCCATTGTGAATCTTTATTAGCTAGTACATAAAGCCCGTTACTTAATGTTGCGACCCAAAGCTGATTATCTAATAGTCTCATTGCGGTTATATGATAATTAGCAATACGTTCATTCGGTAGTATTTTTTTAACCTTATCTTTAACAACGCTCATCATGCCATATTGACTGGCTACGATATATTCACTTGGACTGTATTCAATAATATTTGTTATATAGCCTGATGAGACATTAAGTAAGGTTTCAACAAATTGTTCTTGTTCAATATCAAACTTAGCGAAAGAGCCATTGTAATAACCAAGCAACAAGGTGTTGTTTGTTACTTGCATGCTATAAATACTTCTATTTCTAATTCTTTGCTCAGTAAGGTAGGGGTTATCAAAAATTATCGCCTTATTTTCTTTAGGTAAAAATTTTATTAACCCTTTATTTGTACCTAGCCAAATCGTATTTTTTTGAGGATATATTGACCAGATAACCGTTCTAGGTAACCCTTTAGCGTTTTCAGAGCTAGGGTAGGTAGTTAATGTATTTTCAATGATATTAACTTTGTTTAAGCCATCTTCTGTAGCAAACCAAATATCATTATCATCTCTTGCGACAGACCAAACATGCTTATTAGTAATGTTTTGATATTCACCAATATGTTTAATAACTCTATTTTTGGGATCGGTAACGGATAATCCATTGGTTGTTGCAACCCACAGTAAGCCAGAATTATCAAAAAATAATTTACTTACATTGTTATAAGGTAGGGTGTAATTTATTTGTGGATGGTAGCCACTTTGAATATTGTGCTTTGTTTCAGGGGTAAAATGGCTAATCCCATCATAAAAGTAACCTAACCACAATCCGCTATCTCTTTTAGCTAAAGACCAAATACTTTTATTACTAATTGCATTATCTTTACCAGAGTAATGTTCGATAACCTTATGTGTGTTTGTGTCAATTTTTAATAGACCGTCTTGCGAAGTGGCTAGCCACAGTGAAGACTCTTCAAGCAAACCATCATAGACTTTAAGGTCAGAGTAATTAATTGAAGCGTTATTCTCCAAAGGCAGTGAGGTAAAAGTGAATCCTTCTGGATTCATTAATTTGACTCCCTGCTTACTGGCAATCCAAACCTTATTGGTATCTGACTGCACAATAAATTTAACCGAATGGTCTTTTAGCCCTCGCCAAATTATTTTTTTTTGTTGATTTAGTACAAAGACACCATGACTGGTACCAAGCCAAATATTCTTTTTATCATCTTGGGTGATGTAAAAAATTATCGGTGCAGGGGTTATATCTTCTAGCATAATGTTAATAAATTCATTCGCGTCATCATTAAAGAGATTAACGCCATTGCTAGTACCAACCCACAGTTGATTTTTCTCGTCTTCAAATAAGCTAGTTATATCGTTACTGTTAAGACTATTAGCTTTATTAGGAATATAGAAATAATTAGACATGTTTTGACCATCAAATCGAGTCAAACCACCTTTGGTGCCTATCCACATGATGCCATTGCTTCTTTGAAATATGGTGTTGATATACACAGAGGGTAAACCGTCTTTTACGCTAAAGCGCCTAAAGTGAAGTTGCTCATTTTCTAATGAATAAACTTGCCCTTCAACCAGTTGAGGTATTAACGTTAGTAAAATTAGTATTAATACTCGGCGCATAATTTTATATAACCTCTATTACTTGTTTCGTTAATTGTTTTGTTAATTGTTTATCAATAGCTGTTTTTGCTTTGATAGTTTATTCATTGTGCTTTGTTTGTTTTTTGAATATTCCTTGATTAAACGCAGTTGTTGTGAGTGCGATGATTTCTTGTTGAGATAAATTAAGCTTATTACGCTTACTAAAGCCAAAGTAAGATACATTATCTTTATTATCACTACGCTCAATAACCGTGGTTTTTAATTGTGCTTTTTTTAAATCGTTAATAAGTAAGTTTGAAACATTTATTGAAGTGATAATAATATCTATGCGATCTTTTAATATCATCTCAATACCAATGCGTACACTTTGTACCTCGATTTTATTTAAAGAACTATCTTCATTAAATTTTCTAAAATAAGTGGTGCCTCTGGGAACGCCAATTATCTTATCTTGAATACTTTGGTAGTTAATAATGTCTATCTCTTTTTTTGCAATGACAACGAGTTCTTCTTCTATTGTATAAGGGGCATAAAACGCAAAAGCTTCTCGTTCCTTACTTTTATTTAACCCCGCAATGACATCAACTTGACCATTTTTTAATAGCCTGACACAACGAGCAAAATTGGGTGATGCAACAAACCGTAAGGTCTTATTTAGCGTTGTCGCAAGCTTTTCTAGCCCAGTGATATGGATGCCATGAGGGGTAGGACCTACAAATTGGTAGGGAGGATAATCATCAATACAAGCGGTGATATAATCAGTTTTTGCAAAACTAAAAGGAGTAAAAGCGATTATGGATAAAATAAAGATTAACTTAAAGTTCATACTGTTAGTGTAACTGAGGTTTGCTTAGTTTTCTACAGCAGAAAATGGAGCCTTTGAGGCTCCAATATAAATGACTTATTAATGCTTTAATTTAATAAGGGTTACTTGGGGTGTAAAAGTTATTATTATTACCATTAATAGAAATATTCATGGCATCGCCATTATGACTATGAGTGAAAACATTATAACTTTCACCAGAGACAAGCTTCGTTCTTAACACATCTAAATAACTGACTGCTTGATTACAACTAAGGGTTTGCCTCTGCGTTTGTGTCGTTTCTCGTAAAACATAAACTTCTCCATATCCATCAACGACACCGTTTCCGTTACTTGTTAAGAACATTGATGTACCTTCGCTTGCGGCAATAGAGAAAAAGTTACTACTATGATGACCTAACGATACAGTGGCTCTGCCCATACGGTCTCGCTCTTGAAAGTGAGTGTCTGTCAGTGAATTATTTAACATTGGAATGGAAATAAACCGGTTGCTAAACTGTAAAGTATTATGGCAAAAATTAGTGACTACTTCAGAAGAAACAGCACCTTGAACACCATCAGGATCATAAATACTGTTAGCCATTAAAGCCATGCCTGCTGAAGTACCGCCAACAACGCCACCTTTATCAAATACATGTTGTATTGCAGTTTGTACTGAAGTGCCATGCCATTGATTAAGATAGTCTGATTGATCTCCCCCTGATATCCAAACAAACTCAGCACTTCGAATCGCCCAATCTACATAAGGATCATTTGCTTTCGTTCTGGTATCAATAATTAACGTTTCAACAGAATTAGCACTTGTTAACCCCTGAAGGTAGCCATTGTATGCATCGGTACCTGATGTACGTAATACAACAATATCACTATTTGTACCAATATGAGGCGCTACTCGATTACTAAAAGCTGAATCTACATCAGAGCCTCCACCCATAAGCAGTACAGCACCATTATCTTGCGTTAATGAAGAGCAGTTGTCGTTGCTATTTCCAACGATATAAGCTTTGAGTGTTCCTGGTTTGCTTGGTCTTGATCCATAGCTACAGTCATTAGTTGGCGGTGGTGTAATATCGCCTTCAGGAAAGGTTACATTGAGATCATACCAGCCTGAGCCTTTATAACGAGTTAACTTTACATAATAAGTACCTGCCGAGGTTGCTTGAAAGCTACCTGTTTCAGGGCGATTATTTGTATCGCCTTGTGCTACAGCTGAGCCACTTTCTTGATACAAGTGCCAGTCAAAATCATCTCTACGATGATGATCTAAGGAAATATTGATACTGCCTGCTTGAGAAACTTGAAACTCAAACCAATCGATATCATTTCTACTTAAATTACCCTCAACGGTTGTATTACTGCAAATACCAGAATTTGCTGAATTTTCGCTATTATTTGATTCTATTTCACTTGTTAAGCATGCATGGCTATTAGTAGAAATAAAAAGTGAGGCTGTCAGTGATACTGAAAGAATAGTTTTATTGATATTCATTGAATTTTTCCTGAATTTATAATTATTGTTATGCCTACCCTCGGTTAGGTGGGTATGGATTTATTGATAATTCAGGTGAGGTTATTCGTCGAACCACTCGCTTAAGTGGAAATTAACTGAGCATTCTTTGAGATCACTTGGGCGTATTACATAGAAATAGTTCATATACGTCTCCTAAATGATTATTGAAGTGTTTTTGTTGCAGAACATACTGCAATAACACACTGACACAGATTGTTTATTTATTCAACAGATCTTGGTTTGGCTCACTTTTTAAGATATTTACAGAGATGTTTTTTGTTTTATTCTTTAAAAATCATTTATTTATTGTGCTTTTTGTTTTTGCTATTTGGTGTTTAATTCACACAGACCTAACTAATTATGCCAAATTTGCATAATCTACAGCAGAAATAAGCATTGGAACTAAATACCCTAACTCATTATTGTTGCACCATTATTTAACATTAAAGGTGTATAGGAGCTGTTGATCTTTCGAAGTTACATTTTCAGTAAAGTTCAACACGCGCTAAAAAAAGCGATGGAAAATTTTAGTTACAGACAAGAAAAAGACTTACTTGGCAAAATGGAGATTATAAATACAGCGTATTTTGGTATTCAAACACAAAGAGCGATTAATAACTTTGATCTTACAGAAAAAAAGCTAAAGCATTACCCTGAGCTAATTAGGGCTTTGGCTTATATTAAATCAGCCTGTGCTAAAGCCAACAGCAAGCTAAATGATTTGTCTGAGGTTAAAAGTAAAGCAATATGTACTGCCGCAAATAAAGTGTTATCAGGTGAATACGATCATTCTTTTCCTATTGATATGGTACAAGGTGGTGCAGGTACTTCAACCAATATGAATATTAATGAAGTCATTGCAAACATTGCACTTGAAGAGTTGGGAATCGAAAAAGGTAATTATCAGCACCTACACCCCAACACGGATGTAAACATGTCGCAATCAACTAATGATGTTTACCCAAGTGCTGTTAGGCTAGCGGTGTTATTTAGACAAGAGCCCTTACTGATGGCGCTAGAAAAATTAGTGCAAGCCTTTTCTGAAAAAGGTGTTCAATTTTGTGGTGTATTAAAGCTTGCCAGAACTCAATTACAAGATGCGGTACCAATGACCTTAGGCCAAGAATTTAGTGGGTTTGCTAATACGCTAAAGGAAGATATCAAATTATTAAAACAAACCAGTGCACTGTTAACAGAAATTAATATTGGAGGTACTGCTGTTGGCACCGGTATTAATGCGAAAGAAAACTTTGGCAAATTAGCCATTGAAACACTGTCTGAATTAACAAAGTTGAACTTTACTCAAGCCAGTGACCTTATTGAAGCAAGTTCAGATATGGGAGCGTTTGTTATTTACTCAGCGGTTTTAAAACGTTTAGCTTTAAAGTTATCAAAAATTTCGAATGATTTAAGGCTTTTGAGTATGGGGCCTCGAGCGGGTATTGGAGAAATATCACTACCCAGTAAACAACCCGGTAGCTCTATTATGCCAGGCAAAGTGAACCCTGTTATTCCTGAAGCGGTAAGTCAGTGCAGTTATCAAGTGATTGGCAATGATATGGCAATAACAATGGCGGCAGAAGCAGGCCAATTACAGTTAAACGCAATGGAACCATTAATTACAGTAAACCTACTTGATTCAATGAACATATTAACTAAATCAATGCGTATGTTTAAAGTACATTGTGTCGACGGTATTAAAGCAAATAAAAGCCGTTGCAGTGATCTGCTTGAGCAAAGCTTAGGGTTAGTCACGGCACTAAACCCTTATTTAGGTTATGAAATGTCTACTGTAGTCGCAGAGCGAGCGCTAGCAGGAGGTGAATCAGTGATTGATATTATCAAAAAAGAAAAATTACTCACCCCAGAGCAGTTAAGTACCATCTTAAATATAGAAAAAATGACACAACCAATATAAAAGTATGCATCAGTAAGAGGAAAAGAGTAATGACAGATTATTGTGAACAAAGAAGGCTGATGAATACCTTTAAAGTTATGCTAAAAGAGCAAAAATATCGTTCTCAAGAAGAGTTAGTTTATGAATTAGTGAGTCGGGGGTTTAGCAATATATCTCAGTCTAAAGTCTCAAGAATGTTAACTAAAGTTGGTGCTATTCGCACAAGGAATGCTCAAAATAGAATTATTTACCAGCTACCCGATCAATTAGTTATTCCAAAAGTAGATTACGCTATTTATAGTATCGCTTTAACCATTAAACATAATGGATATCAAATAGTACTTAAAACAGGCTCAGGAGGTGCGCCTTTAATTGCCAGAGTGTTAGATTCATTAGAAGAATCTTTTGGAATACTCGGTACGATCTCGGGGGATGATAGTGTGCTCATTATTCCAAGTGATGTTAGTAAAGTAGACGATATTACAAAACGAATTTCAACCTTATTTAGGCTCCAAGTACATTAGAAAAATGCTCTATCATAAAGTAGATAATTGTTAATGGTTTTTCAAAACGTTGTAGAGGAATACACAGCTGAATTACCCATGAAAAATAGGAGTTAAGCTCTATACGTGCGTTGAAAATTATTAATGAGTTATTTGCTGTTTAGCGTAATAACTCATTAATAATTTATTAAAATATTCAACGCTAACTTTCTTGTTGGCATTGCCATAAATATCAAAAGCAGCATCATTTGTTTTATTACGATTATTGCAGACCCAATCAGAATTGCTTTTATGCAGCGGTGACTCTTTAATGATGACTTTTGCATGTTCTGAATCGTTATCATTGACAACCTAAAGTTCAGGCTACAAATCAAAAGCAGATATCTTACCAACGACATCCTGTGCAAATTCATTTTTAGTAGAATTTTTTTTCGCTAAAGATGCAAAATATAGGGTGGATTAGTTTTAAATTCTCAATTTAAAGTTGATATTAGAGTATATTTGCTAAATATTGTTTTTGTGTGGTTTTATATTGCTCTAAAGTGTGCTTTTGCTAGTATGGTTGTTATATAGAATTAACTTAAGAGTACAAACAACATGTCACTTGAGCATTACTTTTTGCCTTTTAGAAATAATGTTAATGGCCAAAATTTGAGCCATAAAATTAACGGTAAAGAGCTTTCAATTATCTATGCTGATTGGACCGCTAGTGGAAGATTGTATCAACCCATTGAAGATTATATTAATAATAAACTAGGCCCTTATGTTGCCAATACGCATACAGAAACCAATTTAACGGGTAGTGCTATGACTCACGCTTATCATGACGCCCAAAGTATTATTAAGCGTCATGTTAATGCGTGTGAGAATGATATTTTAATCACTGCTGGTGCAGGGATGACGGCTGTTATTAATAAGTTTCAACGTATACTCGGTTTACGTATCCCTGAACGTATGCAAGATCAAGTCAGCTTTGCTGAAAATGATAAGCCTGTTGTTTTTATTACTCATATGGAGCATCACTCAAATCAAACATCATGGTATGAATGTGATGTAACGCTTGAAATAGTAAACCCTGACGAAAAGGGGAATCCATCCAAAGAACATTTAATTGCATTACTTGAACAATACCGAGATCGTAAAGTGAAAATAGGATCTTTCACTGCGTGTTCAAATGTTACGGGGATTAAAACGCCTTATTATCAGCTTGCTGAAATTATGCATGATTATGATGGTTTATGTTTTGTCGATTTTGCCGCCTCAGCACCTTATGTCGATATTGATATGCACCCTGCAAATCCTCGTCAATGCTTAGATGCTATTTACTTTTCTCCTCATAAATTCTTAGGTGGACCAGGTAGCTCAGGCGTTTTAGTGTTTAGTAAAGCGTTATATAAAAACAAAGTGCCAGATCACCCAGGTGGTGGCACTGTTACGTGGACCAATCCTTGGGGTGAACACAGTTTCTTTAATAATATTGAGATGCGTGAAGACGGCGGAACACCTGGTTTTTTACAGTGTATTCGTACTGCATTAGCGATAAAGTTAAAAGAGGAAATGGGTGTTGAAAATATAGCTGCGCGTGAAAAAGAGCTAACCGAATACGTGATGGGTGAGTTAAGTAAGAATGAAAAAGTGGTGATGCTTGAGCCAACCATCAAAGACCGCTTAGCAATTGTTTCATTCTATGTCCCCGGTGTTCATTACAATTTGGTCGTAAGGTTATTAAATGATCGATACGGTATTCAAACACGTGGAGGTTGTTCATGTGCAGGTACATACGGACATATTTTGTTAAATGTTGATCAAGGGACTTCGCAAAAAATCACCAAACAAATCGATTCAGGTGATTATGCTGATAAACCGGGTTGGATCCGCGCTTCATTTCACCCAACAACGTCAGATAATGAGGCTCGATTTGTTGTGAACGCAATTAATGAAATTACTGAAAACATTGAACAGTGGGGCGCAGAATATCGTTTTAACCCTGCTTTGGGTGATTTTGAACATAAAAATGCTGATATTGAATTTCCTAGTTTGAATGACTTTGAGCCACTAGGTAAAGCGAGTGTCGCGATAGAAGCACCTAAATTGGCTATAATTAGAAAATTATTTGGTTAAGTTAGCCATATCTTAAATAAGCCTTCAATGAGTGTTAATAAGTTAACCTCAGGCTCGGGTTAAGAGGTAATTTAACTCTGAAGTAAGGAAGAATAGCAGCTAGGGAGCTATTTTTTATCCCGATCTGATACACATTAATGCATAGAAGGCTTAATCATTAATGTGTATCAGCGTGACTTTGAGCTCAAGTTGGCTTTGAATCTTGATAACTTTATCATATTCATTTTCCATATAGTTTTGTATGGAAAAACAGGATCTACAGTAAAGTTATTGCCAGAAGAAAAATTAGAAGATATGTAACCACTTAAATAAAGTTCATTAGCTCGGGTTGCTAGGGAGAATAAATACGCTCAAAACCAGCTTCGCTAAATCCGCTCATGCGTTTTTTACCGACTAAAATAACAGGCACGCCTTTACCACCAAGTTTATCAAACTCCATTTTCGCTATTTTACTTTTTTCTATGTTCTTTTCGGTATATCGGATTCGTTTACTTCCAAAGTATTTTTTCGCTTTTTTACAATAACCACACCAGCTGGTGGTATAAATGACTACTTTTTTACCAACATCTATAGAAGAGGGTTGATAAGTTACTGTCTCAACAGAATTGATGAGCTTAATGTTAAGTGCTTCAACCTCGTTTTGAGTATCTGGTTTTCTATCGCCAAAGTGTACCTTGCCATTTTCATCAACCCACTTATATATTTCTTGCGCATGCGACGAGGTAAAGATAATAAATAAAGTGATAATTAATAGCTTGATATATTTCATTTTTATTGAGTCTCGTAAATTATTCGATGCAATTTTTTATTGCCAATGGTCGTTCTAACGTGGAAGTTTTAATTTGTTGGTGCTATTCAGCTTTTGAACTGATAGAAAGAATAGGAAACTTACTTTGACCAAAAGAAACCGTGATTGATTGCGTTTCATTCGGTTCAAAATTTAACTTAAGATGCTTTGGCGATTTACGTTTTCCATTGGCAAATAAGGCGAGTAAATGCTCTTGTTGCAGCACTCTATTTCCTGAAGATGAATTTGTCATGGTAATAACAGCCCAGCGCTCGCCTAATTCATTACTCATCAATACATAATTATTTAAGTCAAAATCATTAGGTTTAGGTTTTATATTTTCATCATTTGGAAAAGACATATTGATTTGACCGGAAATGGCGCGATCAACCGTCAAAGCTTTTGACTCATCAGCACTACATGGCAGTACACATAAAAGTGAAATGAATAAGGGGACAGTACGTCGATACATATATTCTTCCTTGAAAAACGAGTGTGATAGAAGTTGTGCTTTATCTAAAATACTATGTAAAGAGTAACTCATCAATACAGAACCATTATGTCAGTTCAATGTTTTATTTAATACTTAATTGTCGCGTGTAGTGAGTTTTTAGGAGTTAACTCTGAAGAACTCGTACGCTTCATTAGCAAGTTCATGCTTAAATTACCACTAAACAAACTCGGTCGTTTTCAATGTGGCTGCGAGTTAAATTAACAAGTTACTTTAACAACTTATTTTAACAAATTAGGTCTCTACATGAATAAAGTCTTTAGCTTGCTGCTCATTATGTTTTTTAGTTTTTCAGCGTTTGGTCAATCATTATTACTTAGTTCGCCAGATAAAAATATATCGCTTAAAGTCACGAACCAGTCAGGCTTTGTTCAATATGACATTACCTCTCATAATGAATTGATATTATCGAAGGCTAAAGCGAATATTACATTTTCATCAACTGACAATGCACAATCGAAACTACAATACTTATCTCATAACATAACCACAGTAAATCAAGTGGTTAATCCTGTTGTTCAACAAAAATCTAAAGAAATTATTGAACATTATAATCAGCTGTCTATTCAATTTGATAATGAGTTATCCATAGAGTTTCGTGTGTTTAATGAAGGGGTCGCTTATCGTTTTAGGTCAAAGTCAGCGAGTGAAATAGAGGTTTTAGATGAAGACGTAACTCTGAATTTCAGTGGTGACTTTGTTGTGCAATACCCGTTAGAAAAAGGTTTCTATTCTCACAATGAACGTGCTTATTTAACAAAAACTTTGCAGAGTATTTCAGCAGAAAATCTAGCTAGCTTACCTTTGCTTGTTGAAACCCCTAATCAAAAAGTCGTTTTTACTGAGTCGGGATTGAAAGATTACCCAGGGCTTTGGGTGGTTGGAAGTAATAAAAATAGTCTCCATGGAACACATCCTAAGCGAGTGAAATCAGCACAACTTAAAAAAGACTCCGATAGAAATGAGAACATAACTCAGCGATATAATGATATTGCTGTGATAACTAGAGAGCAGGGTGTTGACTTCCCTTGGCGAATTTTTGCTATTAGCCAAAATGATTCCCAGCTTTTAACCAATGAATTATCATTTTTACTAGCAAACCCGCTGGAAATTGAAGACACCTCTTGGATAAAACCAGGCAAAGTCGCTTGGGATTGGTGGAATGCGAATAACATTTACGGCGTTGATTTTAAGTCAGGCATCAATACACAAACCTATAAATACTATATTGATTTTGCAGCAAAATATGGCATTGAATACATCATTCTTGATGAGGGGTGGTATGAACTTGGCAATGCGCTAGAAATTGTACCCGATATTAATTTAGAAGAAATTATTAGTTATGGTAAGCGTAAAAATGTCGATATTATTTTATGGGTAATCTGGGAAACGATTGAAGATGATTTAACTAAGCTATTAGCGCAATATGCACAGTGGGGCGTTAAAGGAATAAAGGTTGATTTCATGCAACGTGATGATCAAGCTATGGTGCAATATTACTGGCGCGTGGCAAAAGAAGCAGCGAAAAATAAACTTTTAGTGAATTTTCACGGTTCATACAAGCCAGCAGGGCTAAGACGTGCCTACCCTAATGTGATTACACGTGAAGGTGTACGCGGCTTAGAGCACAACAAATGGGCTGATTATATTACCGCAGAGCATAACTTAACTTTGCCTTTTATTCGTATGGTTGCAGGGCCTATGGATTATACACCCGGTGCAATGGTTAATACGCAGCCAGAAAACTTTAGAATTTCATTTAATCGGCCAATGAGTAAAACAACGCGCGCGCATCAACTAGCCTTGTATGTGGTGTTTGAAAGTCCATTACAAATGCTAGCAGATAGTCCGTCAAATTATTTAGCTAATGAGCAAAGTACTGCCTTTATTAGCAAGGTGCCAACGGTTTGGGACGAAACAAAAATTCTCTCGGCTAAATTTCAAGATCATATAGTTAGCGCAAGACGTTCAGGTGATGAATGGTTTATTGGTGTGCTAGGTAATAGCCAAGCAAGACAATTTAATATTGATTTGAGCTTTTTAGGTCAAGGTCAATACCAGTTAACATCAATGAGTGATGGCATAAATGCAGATAAATTTGCCAGCGACATAACTAAAAAAACTCAACAGGTCACGAGCCAAAATAAGTTAACGATTGAATTAGCACCCAGTGGTGGTTGGGCTGCTCGAATTACGCCAAGTAACTAAGTTTACCCGCTCTTATCACATACTGTAAATACAGTGGAACAACGTTAGGTAATATTAAGATGACAATAAAGCAACATATTGAAACCGAGTTAGTATTCGACGGTGATGATAATCATGATCCTTATGGCGCGGTTGTTCCTCCTGTATATCAAAACTCCTTATTTACTTTTGACAGCTGGGAAGCTCTAGAGCAGGCGTTTGCAGATAAAGAAAATAGTGTTATTTATACTCGTGGTAATAACCCTTCAGTGCAATATACTGAAAATAAATTAGCTTTATTAGCAGGCGGTGAAAAAGCCAAGCTTTTTTCTTCAGGCATGGCTGCCGTGTCAGCGGGAATTTTACATTTTCTATCGCAGGGCGATCATTTAATTACTGTAAGTAATATTTATGGGCCAACAGCAACGTTAATTCGCGATATGTTAATACCAAAGATGGGAGTTGAAGTCACTTATGTGACGGGTCATTGTCTTGATGAAATTATGGAGGCAATAAGACCAAATACCAAGCTTATATACCTTGAAAGCCCTTCGTCAGTAGTCTTTTCTTTGCAAGATATAGCACAGATAAGTTTGCTTGCAAAAGCGCATAATATTAACACCATGATTGATAATACTTGGGCGACTCCGCTTTATCAAAAACCATTAGCGTTAGGCATCGATTTAGAAATGCATTCTTGTACCAAATACCTTGGTGGTCACAGCGATATTATTAGTGGAGTATTAATTGGCAGTCAGTCACTGATCAACAAAATCAGTATGAAAGAATATGAGTTATTGGGCGCAACATCATCTCCTAACGATGCAAGTATGCTATTAAGAAGCTTGCGTACTCTACCAATAAGAATGGAAAGGCATCAGCAAAGTGCTATGCGTATTGCTAACTTTTTAAATGATCATGAAAAAATAGCAGAAGTTTTTTACCCCGGCCTTAGTTCATTTACTCAATCCTCGCTTGCTGCGCAACAAATGACCGGCTATAGCGGTTTATTTAGTTTTAAGTTGCAAACAGATAATTTGGTATTAATTAAACGTTTTTTTAATGCCCTTACATTGTTTCAAAAAGGAGTAAGTTGGGGCGGACATGAAAGCTTGATTTATGCACCTGCTATAAGTTGCAGTGTAGAACAAACACCAGAGCATATGAAGCGCATGGGGTTATCATTCAGCAATATGCGTGTTTCGATAGGGTTAGAAAATGTTGATGATTTGATAGCCGATTTAACTCAGGCGCTAGCAAAAATAGAATAGGGTGTTTATCTTTGTGGTGAATGATTAAACAAAGATAAACACGCCCTAATAATGTTTGTTGATTAATCTTTGTCGTAATCAGTAAATTTATTGAATTTTATTATTGACGTTAGCTCTTCACCGTATAGATGACCTTTTTCTGAATAACGATCAAGTTTGGTAACAAGAACATAAGGGTCATCTGTTATCATTTTGGTTTGTCTAAACTCAGCAAAAGCGGCACTTCTTGCAAGGGTACGATAGTAGTCAAATACAGCTTCTTCAACACTACGGTATTTCTTTACCCAGATGGTTTTATCGCCACGTTTTTGCAAAGCGGCAATGCGAGGTTCACCTTCATCAAAAGACCATACACCAAAAATATTATTCGCTTTTCTAAAAAAACGAGAAGTTGCCCACGAGCTTTCCATTGCAGCTTGCGCTATAGCGATACTTCGAGGGTGAGGTTTAAGTGCCATGAGTAGTTCATCATGAGTATTGGCTTTATATTCAATTTTCAACTGTTTAATTTTCTCAGAACTCTTTCCTTGCTCAATAGTCTTTTTAACCTCTTGATATTGTGATAGTAGTTTGGTGTAGACGGTATTTACTGCTGGAACAATAAGGGCTTTAAAGCGCGCTTTTTTCTCTTGAACTGTCATTGGTGGTAAATCACTATCTTTTTGGTAGAAGTAAAAAGCGACAGAAGCAGTTATTATTAATAGTAAAATTAAAACAAGTATTTTAGTTTTGTTTAATTGCATAGATATCCTTATATATCTGAAAAGTAAAACTATTAGCTAAACGAATAGCGTTATAAGCGTTAATGTTGAGTTAATGTTATTGAATTATTAATAGTAACAGGTATCGGCTTTTAAATTTAATACCTTTGGTTAGTTCAGTGATGACATCATGCTTTATGAGTTGATGACAATGTTAATTTTTTACTTAATATGACAATAAGGATGCCTCCAAGGACTAACCCTGATGATTCAAGCAAACGCAGCGTTATGACTTCATGGGTAAATATTACTCCGCCTAATGCTGCAATTATTGGCACAAGTAATTGAATGACCGCTGATTGTGTAACGGTAAGCCCGCCAAGTGCAATATACCAAACAGCGTACCCTAAGCCAGAGGTTATAGCGCCAGAGACTATTGCGAGTAAAACCCCGTCTAAGGTTATATTTGCTTCCTCGAAAGTAAATATAACTAAAACAAAAAGCATAGGAATTGTGCGTAAGAAGTTATAAGCAGTGTCATTTAAAGCTTGTGCTGATGCCTTGCCTACAAGTGTATAAATCCCCCATGCTAAACCAGCGACACTCATTAAAATAAACCCTAAAAGCGAAGGCGTTGTAAGTCTGGGAATGATTAAATACACAAAGCCTGAAAAAGCCAGACATAAGCCAAACCATTCAGCATAGTGTAATCGATTACCTAAAATAACATTGATGATAATCATGCTTATTTGAACGGCGCCAAATAAAATTAATGCGCCAGTTCCTGTGTCTAAAGAGATATATCCATATGAAAATGATACGGCATATAGAAATAGCATACTGGCAGCCAACCAACTCCCTTTAGATTGTGTTTTTTTAGTTTGATTAGTTTGCTTAGTCTGTTTAGATATTAAGACTATAGCTAATAAGGTAATCGCTCCTGATAGCAGGCGAATAGCGGTAAAGCTTGCAGGGTCTATTGAGGTTGTACCTAATGCCAACCGACACAGTATTGAGTTTCCAGCAAATGCTATCAGTGCAAGTAATGCACAGATCATGATGTTAAATGGGGGATTTTTCATAAGTCCTTAGAGTATCTGCTGAAATAATAAATGACAATATCTCGGTTGAAATTAGTTCAAGAGAAAAATAATACTAATCCGTATAAGAAGGTGACGTCTTATCTAGAATGTATGGGCATAGAAGCACAGCTTATACGTGCCAAATATTATCTAAGTGACCACTTTTTTTGTGGAATGTTTATGCGAAATTTTTATACAAAATGGTATTAAAAAACTAAGGCGTGTATATCTTTACTTAATCATTAGTTTGAGAGATGAAACCCCGTTAATCAAGACTAAAGGTGTTGCTCAGTACTCTTTTACTCGTTTTCGTTAATGCTTGTTAAAAAAGAGACTGTTCGATTTAAAGTTGATTATAAATTACCTTATTTAGCTATATCAAAAGTTATTTATCAGGAGATTAATGTTGCAATAGTGTAAGCCTAAACTTGAACAATCATGATTGAATGATATCAATAATAAATGGCTACTGTATTAAATTTTATCGCCATTTTATATGTTGAATAATGCCTAATAGGATAGCCCATGAAACGTAATTTTTATACCATTTTAGCTACACTACCCATATTGTTTGCTTGTAATTCAAAGCAAGCAGTTATCGCTCCTGCGTTAAAAAGTCAGAGTAAATCAGAAATCACAAGCTTAGCTAACACCTTAGATAATCGGTGGCAACAAACAGAACAAGGTATTACTTGGCAAGTACAAGATATCCATGAAGATCATATAGAAATGAGTGGTGAGCAAGTATCTGCCATTATTTATTATGGAAATGATGATAAAGGCAGGTTAACGCTGAAAAGAAAAATTGTTTGGCCTATGTTAAGAACAATTCCTAATGATACCCATGCAAGTTACATTCATGATTTTGATTTATCAATTACGCCCACCATTAGTTTAAATGGTCAAGAGGTAGAACATGAGCTTTTAACTCAAGTCGATATTAATGGCACATTAACACTAAAGAGTACTATTAAAGCTGGAATAACAATTACCCGTACATTGGCTCCTAGTCCCACCAAGCCTTTAGTGATAGAACAGATAACGATAAAAAATGACGCTAAGTCTGCAGTGAATGTATCACTTGGTTCATTATCCTATCAACATAACACACCGGCAGAACAAGGCGTTTATGGCAGTTATAAAGTGCAAGCGACCAGTGATAAATCGGGCGATTATGTACTTTCTTCAGGTAAAGGTATTACAGTCAATGTTGACTATAAAGCGACTAAAAAAGGGCAAGTAGCCCATTTCAATAGTGCACAAGAGCTTCTAGCTAGAGAAGCATACGTTGATGGGTTAAAAAGTAATTTGCAATTAGTCACACCTGATCCTGTTATTAATCAAATGTTTGAATTTGCTAAGCTTCGTTCTGCTGAATCTATTTTTAGAACAAAAGGTGGTTTAATGCATGGCCCTGGCGGAGGAAGATACTACGCTGCAATTTGGGCGAATGATCAAGCGGAATATATTAATCCATTTTTTCCTTTTTTAGGGGATATCAATGGCAATGAATCAGCGATTAATAGTTTTTATCATTTCGCTCGCTTTATGAATGATCAGGGAAAATATATACCTTCATCAATCATTGCCGAAGGCACTGATATTTGGGATGGTGCAGGTGATAGAGGCGACTGCGCGATGATCGCTTATGGAGCGAGTCGCTTTGCATTAGCTTATGGTGATAAAGCGCAAGCGACAGAGTTATTACCATTGATTAATTGGTGTATTGATTATAGCTTTATGCAGGAAACACAAGACGGCGTTATTGCTTCTGACAGTGATGAACTTGAAGGACGTTTTCCTGCGGGAGACGTAAACTTAAGTACGAATATGCTAACTTATGGCAGCTTAATATCTGCGAGCTACCTTCATCAAGAATTAGGTCATTTTGACACGGCAAAGCAATATGAAACTAAGGCTGTGATACTAGCGAAGAATATTGAAAAGTACTTTGGTGCTAATGTTCAAGGATATGAAACATACCAGTACTATCAAGGTAATGAAAAGCTTAGAGCTTGGATTGCCTTACCATTTACTTTTGGTATTTTTGAGCGCAAAGAGCAAACCCTTGCGGCATTACTGTCTGAACACCTATGGAGTGAAGACGGGATTTATTCAGAAGCGGGTAATAAAACGTTTTGGGATAGAGCTACATTGTATGCATTTCGTGGAATATTCAATGCTAAAGAAACCGATACGGCAATGCGCTACTTTAAATATTACTCAAGAAAGCGCTTGCTAGGTGAACACGTACCTTATGCGGTTGAAGCATGGCCTGAGGGGAATCAACGCCACCTTTCAGCTGAAAGTGCGTTGTACGCTAGAGCAATTACCGAAGGTTTATTTGGCATAGAGCCAATTGCGTTTAATGCTTTTTATGTTGCTCCATATCTACCTTCGTCATGGAATGAAATGTGTTTAAATAGTATTCGTGCATTCTCAAATAATTTTGATATTTGTGTGAAAAGGGATGCAAATAATGCTGAGGCGTTTCAAATTATAATTCAATCGCAAAATACACAAGTACAACACATTAGTTGGGATGGAAATAGCCCTATTAAAGTGACACTTTAGCTAAATAAACCGCTAAGAGCGAAACTTAGTAAATCGTAAAGTATATTGCTGCCATTAAATGTTATTTATAAAATAATTTAATGGCAGTTTTTGTTTTTAGGGTAACATAGGGCGCTTGAAATATAGCGCTGTTGTAATAAGTCGCGAAGCTTATACCTTTTGCATATAGATTTCGCATAAACACTTCACATAAAGAAGTAACCACATAGAACAACATCGGCGACATTAGAACAAATAAAATAATCATTAAGAAATCATTTTATTATACGGGGTGCTATTATTTGCTCGTTCAATGTGAAAACTCTAGTGCTGGTTTCATTCAGGCAAATAAATAATAATCTATGCTAACAAACAGGATTTTCGATGAGTAATGTTGGGTTTGGATGTAAGCACTTTTCACTTGGGGTATATATTGCCAATATACCAAATATGTCAGAATATAAGACGCTGTCTTGTATAACACCGCTAACCCAAGATGAAATATATACGATAGGTCAAGCATGTGGTAATGGTTGGTGCAAAGTGTTTAATGTATATGCCAAACTGATTTATGCACTTAATGTTATCAACATTGAAGATATCTCTATGCATAGCAGTTGGCAGAAATATCGAGATGAATTGATGTTACAACCAAATAGTAAGATAGCATTACTCTTTTCTTCACCTCAAATAACTAAAGTTAAGGCGAATATAAAGATTATTTGCGGTAGAACCTACGCAAAATCGTTGTTAAATACAGGCGATCTAAAGGCTAACTTTATTTGGTTAGATGATGAGTTTGCGATAGACAAGCATAATCAAGTTATTGTTTGCCCTTATTTTGACTATAGACAGTTATCAAATATTAAAATAGAAAAACTCAAACAGTTAATTTTATCTTTAACAGAATAAAAGTGTTTACTTTATACGCACAATCACCTATAGTTCGTCGCGTTAAGCTAATCACCGTGCTCCATACATGGTATTACAGAGTAAATCCTCACGCTTATTTCGTGTTTTGTCTTTCCCTTTCACAGTCAGTCAACACCTTTTTTATCAATTTAATCAATTGTTAAATGCTAACTTCATCAATTTTTTGATGTGGCTATTTATCGCCACCAAAATTAGCAGTTTAGCTTTTGTAATGTCGTAAACTCGACAAAAAGGAGTTATTTTATGTCTTACACTTATCAAGGTAAGGTTTACAGTATTGCTGCACCAGTAAAGTCTATCTCAGTTAACAAATGTAATGTTGTTGTTAAAGATCAATCTGGAGCGCATCACTTTAAGTTTACTAAAGCAGATGAGTCTAAACAGTTTTTAACAAAACTTTACCAACTTTAATGGCAATATCAGTGACTTTTAATAATTAACGTTACAAAATTGTCAGTTATTAAAAAAATAAAAAGCAACTATCTATAATGAAAGTTGTTTTTTTGTTTTAAAATCAATTGTTATTTATAGTCATACCATTTTGCATAAAGAAATGACCACATAGAACGACATGAGGGACATTAGAATAAAAAAAATTTATCGGTATGGCTATTCTACTTCAAGCAATTCCTAGTTAAGAAATAACTTTATTATACGTTTGGTATTAAATCCTTGCTTTTCAGCAGAACTACTTAATACTTACTAAACAGCTTTACAGACTTTTATTGTTATTACATGAATATTCAAATGGATTTAGCGAGCAAAACAAAAGACTATGAATGGTTAAATGCTCTACTTATTGATGATAGTACCGTTATTTTAGACTACGTAGCAAAAGTCTTAGAAGATTCGTTTAATATATCTAACTGCCATAAAGCAACGTCTTCTGCAGAGGCTATTCAAGTATTAAGAAGCTCAAAATCAATTAATTTACTCTTTTTAGATTTGAACATGCCTAATGTTGATGGTATTCAATTTTTAGAAAAACTAAGTCAAATTAATTATAAAGGCTATGTAGTTATTATGAGTGGTGTTTCTACTCAAATTATCTCTTCTGTTGAATCGTTAACTAAAAACTATGGGTTAAACTATATAGGCACATTGCTCAAACCTATGCACGAATCTGATTTTGTTAATATTATTAATAAAATTGGTACATCTCGAAAGAAGTTTCAGTCATCAGACTCTTTAAAAACCTATGAAATTATCAGAGCAATTAAAAATGATGATATTGAGGTAATGTATCAACCTCAAATAGAGCTTGCCAGCAGAAAGTTTATGGGGGTTGAAGCATTGTGTCGTATGGTACACCCAAGGCTAGGCATGATTTCACCTGATAGATTCATTGATAAAGCTGAAGAAAGCGAGCTAATCATTCATATTACCTTGGCCGTATTGAAAATAGCCTTTGGTGATTGGAAAAAATGGTCAATGAATGGCCTAGATTTAAAACTCTCGGTAAATGTTTCACCGATATCTCTTCAGCAGCCTGAATTTGCCGATACTATTTTTATGCTGCTTTCTCAGTTCGCAATGCCCGCAGATAAGCTATGTATTGAAATTACAGAAGGTGCTTTAGCAAATGACCCTTTGCAAGAGCTTGCTAATTTAAATCGTCTAAGTATGCGAGGTGTAGCGTTAGCGTTTGATGATTTTGGTCAAAACAACTCTACAATTGAGCGACTTCAAAAGTTTCCTGTTAATTATTTAAAATTAGATAAAAGTTACTTTATTGAACAAAAAGGGCAATTGAACCAACTTGCATTAATCAACAGCACATTATCTATCGCCAAGGAATTACATATTAAAACGATCGCAGAAGGTGTTGAAGATTCTGCTGTGATGAGTTTAGTAACAGACATGGGCTGTGATTATGGTCAAGGGTATTATATAAGTAAACCGATGAAAGCTAAGGATGTACTTGCTTGGCAACGTGAATGGAATGCTAAAACTTAAGCGCTTCCCCATCATTCTCATATATTTAACGCTGAAAAGGCAGAATATTTTCAATTTTCTGCTTCACAATAAATTCATTAAATGCATCAGCTAATCGCTCTGTTTCCTTAAGTACTGTTAACCAATAGTTTAATCGGGTATTGGCATCAAGGTTATTGAAATCTGTTCTGTCGGGAATTTTTTTATAGGGTAAGCTGTTAATGAACTCATCTGATGGTGCCAACATAACGACATCATCATAACTTGAATTTAATACCGCCCGTTTACTGTTTTTATCAAACCAGCCAGCTTTTGGGGTAGAATTAAAATGAGGGTAAAGGGTTAAACCTTTGCTTTTTTGCTCAAGTGTAAAGTCAAAGTGATAATCAATAATGCCTCCATCTCGATACATACCGCTAGGTGCGCCTTGAATGTTTTTAACGCCAGCCATCACCATAGGTATAGACCCAGACGCCATAAGCGATTCACCAATATTCTGTTTTTGTAAGTTAATATAATAACTAGGTATTTTATAGGGATCGCTAATGGTTAATTGACTACTCGGGTGTTTAAATATAAACCGTTGGTACTGAAGTGATAAATACTGTCTGTTAATTTTATTTAATAACATGCTAGAAAGTAACCCAGCACCTTGTTTATATTTAGATTCACTGGCGGTAAACCCAATACATTTTGCTACAATAAAATGTGCTTTAAAAATATCATTATCGAGAATTTCTTGTTCGCCAGACTCTCCAAAAACATGACTGATAATTTCTGTGGCGTTGTCTGATATCTCTTGGGGTGTTGGCTTTTCTGAATAAACTACTCTGGCATATTTATAAGCTAATCTTTCTATTGCCTCAACAGGAGACTTTTGCGCAAAACAGGCAGCACGAAAAGCACCAGCAGAAGAGCCAATAAGATTTAACTCATTTACTCTATTTTTAAAAAACTCACCAAATAGATATTTATCTAACCCAAAAAGCGTAAACCACTTAGGGCCCCCACTTGCTCCAAGGAAATTGTTAAATAACTCTTGTTTAAAACCTTGTTCTTGAAGGGTTTTTAAGGCGTTAGCGCCTGCGTATATTTCCAGCATATTTATCTACTTATTTGTTTTAATCAATGGCAACTGAAAGCTTATAGTTATCGTGACTGCTCATCATTTTATATT
Organism: Colwellia sp. RSH04; assembly: GCF_003545765.1. Classification (GTDB taxonomy): domain Bacteria; phylum Pseudomonadota; class Gammaproteobacteria; order Enterobacterales; family Alteromonadaceae; genus Colwellia. The sequence continues at coordinate 272,944 of NZ_QXIO01000005.1, forward strand.
AACTTTGAAGCTAAAATTCCTAAAAGAAACCAATCTTGGATGTGATTATTGAGGTTGTAATCCCACAATTTAAGAAATGGAAAAATTTTAGCTTTACTTTCTGGGAACTCTTTTTAAAGGTTTTTGTCTATTTTTTTGTGCAAGTGTTTTAAGTAATCTATTGAATTGTGCTTCATCAGCTACTTTTAAAAAAAGAGGTAGATTTTTAAAGCGATATTCATAACTAAACCCTTTTCTCACTGCCTGCTCAAATGTATCAATTGCTTCTGATTTATTTTTAAGCGCAAGTAATATAAGTCCTTTATTAAATATCAGTTCAGCCCATTGGTTACCTGAGTTGATCTTGTCATTTATTTGTTGCAATAGGTACTCTAGCTGTTGAGCATTTTTAGTGATAATTGCTAAATATATTTGAGAGGGTAAAGTATAACGCCCACCCAACAAAGTCGAACGCTCAAGGCTTTGGGTTGCTGACTCTAAATTATTTGCTTGAAGATGTGCTAGGGACAATAACCAATGATCAAATTGAGAATTAGGTGACCCTGCTAGTTTATCTTGCAAAACCGCACTTGCTTGAAGGTGCTCACCTTCCTGTAGGCTTATTTCGGCTAGCACGCTATATGACAATAAATAGTCAGGATTTATTTCTAAAGATTGATTAAGTACCCTTTTGGCATGTTCAAGCATATAGAGTTCTCGGTAACACAAAGCTAAGATAGTCATAACTTCTGGGTTTTCAGGTGATTTTTCAGAGGCACCTCTTACGGTTTGATAAGCGAGTAATGTTTCTCCCATCCCTAAGTATACTAGAGCACGATAAGCAGCAACCACGCCCCAATTAGGCGCAATTTCACTTGCTGTATTATGTGCTGCCATTGAGTCCGAGTAATGTCCTTTAAGGAAAAGTGTGAAGCCTTGTGAGGCATATCCCCATGGGCTTTTGGGTTCTAATATTATTGCTTTTTTAGATAACTCAGATGCTTGTTTTAACCAAAGCTCTCCTTTACCGAATTGAAAATAACCTTGCGCATACGCATTAGCCAAACCACTGTATGTTGAACCAATATGTGGCTCTTCTTCGATTGCCTTTTTATAAAGACCAATAGCTCGATCATTATCAGCCAAATTAAATCGGAAATAATACTGTGTTGCTTGGAATGCGTAATCATTGTTTCCACGGCTTTTCTGTGCACTAGACGTAGCAAATAATACATCGCTATATGTACTTACTAATAAGGCGCATAAAGCAATAAAGGAAAAAGCTGCAAATAATATGGCTGGAGTTTTCTTCTTACTTGGTATTGGTTTGTTATTAAGAGGTTTTGATTCCGCTTCATTAGGCTTTAATTTTACTTGTTCGCTCACTTGAGCAATACAGCGATAACCTAAACCTCGTTCAGCAACCAAATATTTGGGATTATCTGAAGTTTCAGAAAGTGCTTCCCTTAACCTTGACACTCGCTTTTTTAAGTTCTCGTCAGAAACAACACGATCAGGCCAAACGGCAATCATTAAATCATCATGGCTGACAATATTTGGAGCGTGCTCAACTAAGGTAAGTAGCAACCGATAAGACAGCTCTGATAGATTAAGCTCAACATCCTTTTTAAGGACTTTTCTTTGACTTGAATCGAGTATCAAGTCATCGCCAATCACAAACCTTCTCATATCAAAGCTACTATTTATTATTTTAAATACAACATCTTACTTGAACTATATCAAGGTGTCACTTTAAGTCACCGTATAGAACCGTGATTGTCAGCTACTTTTTTACTATTTCAAGTACTGTGTTGTGCATCATATTTAAACTAACAAAAAACAAAGTTCTTAGAGGAAAAAATGAAACTTAAATTGATTATAATTATTGGCATTTTAAACATACTACTTTTACCCCCTTCTTTAGCTGTTGAAAGATTTAACGAGATAAATAGTTTTCTTCAAGGGTTTCACGACATTAAACAGTTTAATGGTAATGTGCTTGTTTCTCAAAATGGGAAAATAATTTTTGAGAAAGGTTTTGGCTATGCAAACTTTGAATGGGATATCAAACACACGCCTGAATCTAAGTTTCGCATCGCCTCAATGACAAAACAATTTACAGCCATGCTTATTCTACAACTCGTACAGGAAGGCCATGTTAAATTAGATTCAACGATCAGCGATTACCTTAGAGACTATCGAAAGGATATTGGTCAAAAAGTAACAATACACCAGTTACTTAATCATACCTCTGGGATTCCTAACTATTTACGCATCAATGGTTTTATAAAAAATAACAGTCGAACCACTTACTCTGTTGATGAGTTTATAAAACAATTTTGTAGTGAAGATTTAGATTTTGAGCCAGGTAGTCAATTTCGTTATAGCAATTCAGGCTACTCAATTTTGGGGAAAATAATTGAAAATGTTACACAGCAAAGCTATCAAGAAGTGCTTACTCAAAAAATATTAAAGCCTTTAGGTATGAATAATACTGGCTTTGATTTAGCGTCAACAATTTTAAAAAGTCGAGTTAGTGGTTATGAGAACAATTTGGATGGCTATAAAAATACAGATTATCTCGATATGTCGATTCCATACGCTGCCGGTTCTATGTATTCAACTGCCCGAGACTTAATGATTTGGGACGCTGCTTTATATACAGAAATACTATTGAATGAAAAGTTGGCAACAAAAATGTACCAAGTATCTACTCATCGAAATTATGCTTATGGGTGGGAGGTTAGTAAATTGCCAGAAAAAGAGTTTGGTAAGCCATTAACTCGCATTAATCATTCAGGCTTTATTAATGGTTTTAATACGAGTATCACTAGGATTATTGAAGACAAATATTTAATTGTACTGCTGAACAACACTGGAGGAGCACCTATTAGTTCATTAAATAAAGGAATAACCAACATTCTTTATGGCAAAGCTACCCAAAAAGCCAAGAAGCGACTGAACCGAGTTTTGTATGATGAAATTAAGTTTAAAGGCATTAGTGCAGCAGTAGAAAAATATACTGATTTAAAAAATAAAGGAGAAAAAATCAGTGAGCGTAGTTTAAATCATTTCGGTTATGAATTAATGAATATGGGCTTAATAAAAGAATCAATTGAAATATTTAAACTAAATGTTGAAAGCTTCCCTGAATCTTCGAATGCTTATGATAGCTTGGCTGAAGCATATTTATCCAATGCTAATAAAGCGTTAGCATTAATTAACTACAAAAAGTCACTAGCGCTTGATGAAGGTAATATGAATGCTAAAGAAGCGATTGAAAGTTTAAAGTAAGGCCTTAGAAAATAACTAGCCGATTCGTCTTACATCTTAAGGATGACTAATGTTAAAACGTATAAAAACCAGCCATTTTTTACTTGGGATATTTATTATAATATTTGCTAATTTCAGTAAAGCGAATAGCAATGTAGAGCTAACTGAAAAAGATCAAAAAGCAATTATAGAAAGCATTGTTGGTACTATTAAAAATCATTCGATATACCCTGAAATTTCAATAAAAATTCAAAGTGAATTATTGGCAAAATTAAATGACTACAAGTACCTCGGTTATGAAGATACACAGTCTTTTGCTTCAAAATTAACAAAAGATCTTTTAGCACTATCTTTTGATAAACATATTGAAGTAAAACAAGCCAATAATTATATTAAAAAAACATCACAACCTTTAAACAGTACGACTTCCAACAGTGTTAAGCTTCTAAATGGTAATGTTGGATTAGTTGTATTTGATTTAAATTCAACGAATAAGCAAATAGATAGAGTGTTTCTTGATGTTGAAAAAGCAGATGTACTCATTATTGACCTACGTGATACGAATAAAGCAAAATTAGAGACAATTCAATACATATCTAGTTATCTATTTAAAAAAAGAACTCTTCTTAACAAAGTATATTTGAGGGAGTCAAACAGCCAAAAAGAATATTGGACTAACGAACACTCTACGAACAAAAAGAGACCCGACTTACCCATTTACCTATTAACCAATGCAAGCACTTCTGGGGGGGCAGAGGTCTTCGCTGCTACTTTAAAGCGGCTAAATCGAGCTTATATTGTTGGGGAAAGTACAAAGGGAAACATTAATCCAAGGCGTGATTTTAGTATTGGTAATGCTTTGTCTATTTCAATTCCATATGGTCAAATTAATCACTCTGAAAAAGAAATTGATTATATAAAGCCAGATCTACTTGTAGTTTCTTTTTTAGCATTTAAAGAGACTTATCCAATGGCAAAACATTCTGCTGTGGAGTATCGAGTAAAACAAGGCAGAGGAACCCCCCAAGAAGCTTACTCATTAAATAGAGACCAAATAATTTACCCAGATTGGCAGTTTTTTAAAGGACAATGCCTCATTAAATACCGTATCTCTGAGCCCAGGTATAATGAGAAAACAAAAAAATATCAATTTCCATATCAAATAAAGTATTATGGAAATGGGAGAACAAGAGTCAAACTCCAACTAGGAAATAAAACAGGAAGAATGACTCAAAAAGTAATATTTAGTGATAGAGACGATATCAAATCAGGTATATCAAAAGGATTCCTGTCACACAACCAACTATCTATCCTAGCGTGTAAGGTTTTATCTTAAAACTAATGGACTTAACTTTTTACAGGATATTCCAATAAATATTAATCAATTAAATACTCTAAATTATACAAAATATATCGGTGTATAGCTTTACAAGGTAAACCATTTTGGCCCGCCAGAAGCACCTAAAAAGTTTGTGAATAACTCTTGTTTAAAGCCGTGTTCTTGAATGGTTTTTAAGGCGTTAGCGCCTGCGTATATGTCTAGCATAGCGACTTAATCCCTTTATATTTGTAATTTAGATTACACACTGTGTTTATCACAAATTAAATAATTAACTGCAAATGAGTTTGACTTAATTGTTCAGGTATTAACGTTTGTTATATTTTTATCCAAGTCTTAGTTACATTTAAAGGTTAGTTAAGGGGGGAATATTAAATTATTCCCCTTTTGGATGGTGAAATTAATTTATATGATAGCTAGTACAATTAATGTAAGGCCAATCCATGTTATAGGTATTAATCCACCTGTTTTGAGTATAGAAAACTCTTCTTTCCTTATTTCTTTAATTTCTGAAATTGATATTTTTATTTCATTACCTGAAATCACCTCAGAGTCGATTAATGTAATAGCAAATTCATGTGTTGTTCCGTCTTTTGTTATCACTGAAACAACATCGCCCACACCAATCTGTTTTATTAATTGCTCATGTGTATTCACATTAGCCACATCCAAGGTTCTCATTGAAGTGCAACCAGCTAAAAGCAAAACTAATAAAGTTGTTAATAATATTTTCATCTGAATAATGCCCCTTTATGGTTCAGTGTAACATATTGTGGAAGTACAAGAATTAACATAAAAAGATTCATCAATTACTATGTAATCTTTTCCATCGGAATTTTCAACTTTTAAGTAGCCATTGATATACATCATTCCGCCAGCAGGTGGTGTGGATTTTCTGTAATCACTATCAAACTCTTCATCATGAACCATGTGCCACTTGTACTGAACAGACTGGCCTTTAGATAACTCAGCATTTATTATAAAAGCTTGAGTCCATCCTCTATATGTTTCAGACTGTTTGTAATAAATTGCCTCTGGTCCTGAAGTATTTAGGTAATTATTTTGAATTTGAGGTATTACAGAGTTAGTCCAGTTGATGTAGTCATTAACCGAGTCGTTTTCATTTAATAAATATAAATTAAGTAAATCAAACTCTTCTGCTGTTGTAGGATTTCTACCTACATAAGACTTAAATTGGTTTTTAACATAATTTAGCATGCTTGAACTGTACCTATTGACATGTTTTGGAGTGGTAACACAACTTTCGGAGGCTATATTGCCTTCTGCTTGAGAAACTATCGAGGCAGAGTTATTAATATTAATGTTGTAGTACTTCTTCCCGTAACTTTGGACTGTATCAACAAAAATGTCCGCCTCAAGCTTGCAAATAGGGTCAAGGCCACATTCGTCATATAAGTTTTCACGAAACTCATGATCACAAACTTGTTGTGTTTTACCTATAGTTTGGTAGCAGCTATCGTGCGAGTTACAGGATTCAGTGAAGTCTCCAACATAAGGGCTAGAAAGAATTTCAGCCCAAGTCTCAACAACTTCTCCTTTTTCTTCTCCTATTAGATTAAGTGAGCAACCATCAGTTATTTTTGGTATTACAGGGCAAATATGGATTGTTGCTAAAGATACGCTGGAAAAACTTAGAAGTGAGGTTAATAATATTATTTTTTTGTACATCCTTTATCCTTATGAAATGTCCTTATTGACCCGAAGAAAATATCATTAAACAACCTTTTTTTCAATTAATTTAAATGGTTATAGAAAAAATCTAGAGTATCATTCAGTAGGCTAATTATTTCAATGTAATGTGGGAGTCAACTTTCTGTAAAATGAGCGGAAGAGTATCTTTCTATGCTTTTCGGTGTTTAGCTTTACAAAGCAAACCATTTAGGGCCACCAGATGCCCCTAAAAAGTTGGTGAATAGTTCTTGCTTAAAGCCGTGTTCTTGAAGGGTTTTTAAGGTGTTAGGCCTGCGTATATTTGAAGCATTTTGAATTAAGCTTAACAGCCAATAAAATAGACAGTAATACTACCTGCTTTTAATACATATTGCACATTAAGGTCTTTTGTAGGTTAATGAAAATTATCATATTTATTTTTATGAAACGGTGACCTAAACTAAGCTTAATGCCTTCAAGATAATTGTTAATTTTATGGTAACAACTAAGAACATTTGGCTTTTTTTTACAATATGTTTTTATTCATCACTTCTTCATGCTGAAAGCATTATTAATGTTAATATTCTAGCTGATGACAGTTACCCACCTTATTCATATGTTGAAAATGGTCGTTTGACGGGAATCTATGTTGATATTTTAAAAGGTGCAGTAAAGTTAATACCTAAAAGATATAAGGTTACTGTCAGCGCTATTCCATGGAAGAGAGGGCTTAAAAAAATAAAATCAGGGCAGTCTTTTGCAATTATTCCGCCTTATAAGCGCCCCAAAGAAAGACCTTATATTTGGCCCTACTCAAAAGCGTTATTAACCGAGCATGTGGTTGCGTTTTGCGATAAGGGTATTCAATTAGAACAGTATATACAGGCATTTAAACAAGCTGATTTTAAACCAATAACCATCGGAGTTAATGCAGGCTATATCATTTTGTCTCGTGATTTCATTCAAGCTAAAAAGGCTGGTAATATTGTAATATCTGAAAACAAGAGTACTCATTCAAATATTTTGAAATTATATTCCAAAAGAATTGATTGCTACGTAAATGATAGAGCCTCCACGCTTTGGGAGTTATCAAGAGCTTCAGTAAAAAGCTCAGTACACTTTGATGATATTTATGAAGCGTTGCTCATTATGTCTCAAACAGCGCATATTGGTTACAGCAATAGTAAAAATACTGATTTTTACTATAAAGAAGACTTTATAAAAAGTATGGATATCGCTCTTGAAACGTTCTTAGCTTCAGATGAGTTTCATCAAATAATTAATCGCTATACTGTTAAGGTTGATAACGGGTTTTAGCTTGTCATTGTTCAATAGAGTCACATAGCATATTTAAGACTAACCCAATTGAAAATTTGTCTCGGCATTGGCGTTAAATAATGATTGATATAGCCGTGTTGCATAATCGTCTGTCATCCCTGCGATGTAATCTGCAATAATTCGATGTGAATTTTGCTTGTTATCAACCGCAGCTTGCCAACGCTTAGCACTATTTTTGGGTAATAACCGTAATGGATCTGATGATAATGCTTCAAATAACTCCATAACAATTTGTTGACCTCGGTATTCTAATCGTTGAATGCTCGTTTGTTTAATGACGTAATGGTAAACAAAATCCTTAAAAACTTTTAATACTTCTGCCATGGGGTTGGGCAGGGTAGCGTTGTACCTTAATAGTGGTTCACTAAATTCGATATCAGCCTGTTCATTTAAATCCGAAATTCTAATTGCCGTTATAAGATAATTTACAAGGCCGCCAATAGCATCTTTTTGTTTATGGTGTTCGTCACTAAATAATTTATCGGTTAATTCGAGTGAAAATTTATTCACCCAGGGATCATCTATAGCTAATAAGTTCTGAATGACGTGTTGTTCAAAATCACTTTTACTGACGGTTTTAGTGACAATAGCATCTTCTAAATCATGAATACCGTAAGCAATATCGTCGGCCAGTTCCATAATAGAGCAATCAAGGGATTTAAATTTTGTTTTATGGTGCTGGTCTTCTTGTTGTTGTTTAATGTGTTGGAATAAGGTTTTGTCTTGCTCATTAAGCGGTGCTAACACCCATTCGATGATATCTTCATCATCTTTATATAACCCTTTGGGTGGGTGCCAGTCATTTGCCTTCAATTGTCTGAAATTTGCGACAATATTGATGGGTTGAGAATGATGCAAGGTGTCAATTAATTGCGGATATTTCATTAAGCCCAGTAAGGTGCGACGACTTAAATTCATACCAAAGTGTTCACTAAAGGTCTCTAACCTTGCCACAATACGCAAGGTTTGTCCGTTTCCTTCAAAACCGCCATGGTCTCTCATCATATAATTTAGTGCCACTTCTCCGCCATGGCCGAAGGGGGGATGACCAATATCATGTGCCAAACAAATGGTTTCTATTAAACTATCACTAGCAGGAAAAAGTGCTTGGCAGAGTTCAGGGTATTTACAGCGAAGTTGAGCGGTTATACCTGAGCCAATTTGCGCCGCTTCAAGTGAATGAGTTAAACGTGTGCGAAAGAAATCACCTTGACTGCTGCCCATCACTTGAGTTTTAGACTGTAAACGCCTGAATGAAGCAGAGTGTAATACGCGTGCTCTGTCGCGCTGAAATGGGTCTCTATGATCTAATTGACGTTTAGAAATTTTCTTTAATCTTCTTTCTAGCCATACATCAGTCATATTTACTCTCATTCAAAGGTTGTTAGTATTATTTATAACCTAACAACCTATTGATTAAAAGCGTATTGTTATGCATTTGCGATAAAAATAGCGCGTTTAGGGGCAGGGTAGCCTTCTATGGTTTTACTTTGATCATTTGGGTCGAGAAAATCTTGTAATGATTCTGTATCAATCCAAGGGGTTTTTCTTTGTTCATCTAATGCCGTAACATCAGTATTAACTACGCGTACATTAGAAAACCCACAACGCTCTAACCAAGCACACATTGCTTTCTCGCTAGGTAAAAACCACACGTTTCTCATTTTTGCGTAGCGTTCACCAGGAACAAGTACGGTGTTTTCATCGCCATCAACAATCAGTGTTTCTAAAACTAATTCGCCGCCTTTAATTAGCTGGGCTTTTAATTGATATAAAAAATCAATTGGTGAGCGCCTATGATATAAAACACCCATGGAAAAAACCGTATCAAATGCTTTGAGTTCAGGTAATTGTTCTACACCTAACGGGAGAAGGTTAACGTGATTGTCATTTATAAAATGTTGAACCGCATTAAATTGCATTAAAAATAATTGTGTCGGGTCAACGCCGACAACAAATTCAGCACCTGCACCACGCATACGCCATAAATGATAACCGCTACCACAACCTATATCTAAAACATATCTTCCTGATAGGTCACTTATGTGTTCGGCTAATCGGTCCCATTTAAAGTCTGAGCGCCACTCAGTATCTACATGTAAGCCATGAATATGATAAGGACCTTTTCGCCACGGCTTAAATTTTTTCAACAAATTCTCTAACCGCTTATATTCGCCTTGGTTAAAGTCTCCTGATTGACCAATGATAACGCCATTTTCTAAATCTATGTTAACCGTTTCTTGTGTTGATACACTGGGTAATGCATCAAGGGATTTTTGCCAATGCTTGAACTCACCATGTAATTCATTTTGTTGCCAATGGCTTAATTGGGCGGGTAGCGTATTTAACCATTGACTTAATCGGTTGCTGGCAATTTGTTGGTAAAAAGAGTTAAAAAGACTAGACATAAGAATATTTCAGTATAAATGGTAGAAAGTGTTATTTTATTGCGACAAAAGAGACAAAATTATAGCATTGAAACCAAGGAGATATATGGTTAAAACCTGCACGCTTGAGTCGGTTAATATGCTGTTCGCTGGTATCTGTTAACATAACTTTTTCTAATGCGGAACGTTTTTGAGCCACTTCAAGTTCGCTATAACCGTTATCTCGCTTGAACTTATGGTGTAAGTCGATTAGCAATTCATCGCTTTTTGTATCTCCGTGAGAGACTTTTTCTGACAAGACTAATAATCCGCCAGTGTTTAACCCGTTAGCTATTTTAGTTAATAAGGCTTCTCGTTGTGAACGTTCAATAAACTGCAGCGTAAAATTTAATACAACCATACTAGCATTTGATATTTCAATATCTTGGATATTGCCTTCAATTATTTCTACGGGCGTTTCACCTTTAAACGCTTCAATATGAAGTTTGCATCGCTTAACCATATCAGCTGAGTTATCAACACCAATAATTTTGCAGTTTGAAGAGGTAATACCTTTACGCATAGCAAGGGTTGCAGCCCCTAAAGAGCAACCTAAATCATATATGTGGCTATTATCTTTGACAAATTGTTGGCTAAGTCGACCTATTGTGTCGATAATAGTATTATAACCAGGCACAGAGCGACTGATCATATCAGGAAATACTTCAACTACCTGAGCATCAAACGCAAAGTCTTTGACTTGCTTATGTGGGTTTGAATAAATGAGATCAGTGTCAGACTTTTGCATGAATCAGTTTTCTTTACAGGGTTATCAATGTTAATGATGGCTATTTTAACTGATAGCAACATAAATAACACCGATGTTAAGGGTATTTTTTTGAACAATAGTGTATGGACTTTATTTGCTAACCTTTCCTTTCATATACGTAAGATTTTTTTGCTGTGTGTCATTTTGGGCTTTAATGCGGGGGGGGTTCTGGCCCAAGAAAAGCCGATAACTATTGCTATTAATGCGACTTCATTTCCTTATCACTCTGTTAACGCTAATAACGAACCCGTTGGTTTAATGATAGATTTATGGCGATTATGGGCTGAAAAACAACAAGTTGACGTTGAGTTTGTTGCTTTAGCTTGGAATGATACGTTAGCCCAAGTAGCAGATGGTTCAATTGATATTCATGCAGGGCTGTCTGTAATAGAAGCGAGAAAAGAGCTTTTTAGCTTTTCTGAGCCTATTTTTTCTTTATATACCCATTTATATATTCACCAAAGCTTAACTCAAGTGAATAACATGAGTAAATTAACGCCTTATGCTATAGGTGTTGTCAAAGGCTCTGCCCATATTAGTTTTTTAAACAAAAACTTCCCACAACTTGAGCAAAAGTTATATCAAAGTCGTCATGAACTTTATGATGCAGCGATAAATGGTGAGGTATTGGTTTTTACTGGTCTTGAGAGGCTTGCCAAAGATTACCAGCACTATAAAACGCTCAATCAACTATTTCCTGCCTATAAACGATTACAATATCAACAAGGAGATTACGCCATTGCTGTGGCGAAAGATAATCAACAGCTATTATCGTTTATCGAGCAAGGCTTAACTAAAATTTCTCTTGAAGAAAGAAAAGCCATTGAACGAAAGTGGTTAGGGATAGAGAAGCAAAAAGATGCGCTGCAAATTGCAGTAGCTCCAGATTTTCCTCCTTATATGGCATTAACGCCAACGGGAAAACCACAAGGTCTTCTTATCGATATTTGGCGTTATTGGTCAGAACAAACAGGAAATAACATTGAATTTATTATTAGAGATATCAATGACGAAACAAAACTAACTCAATCTCAAGATATCGATGTGATAATGGCTTTTCCAGAAAGTGAACAAACAGAGGTTGCAGGTAGATTTGCTGAGCCAATTTATGAATCTAAAGCACAAATTTATATAAATACATCATACGCAAATATTAATAATATACATGACTTAAATAAGCTCCCAAATAATAAAGTGGGTTTAGTGGCCAGATCGACATATAAGCAAGAGGTATTTAAGGCCTTTCCTGAGTTAAATATAACCTTATTTAAGTCGGCTGAAGAAATGCTGCGCGCAGCAGAGACTCATGAAATTAGTGCGATGATTAGTTTAGTCGACTTAATGAACGCAAGGTTGATTCAAGCAAATTTACAGTCAGATTTTTATCCCATGGATTCTCCTGTGTTTCCTGTAAAGCTTTCTCCTTTATTAGGTGAGGCAAATGAAAAACTAATAAGTATGATCAATGAAGGTTTTTCTGGTCTTGATATTAATCAGCTAGTTAAAATTGAAAAGCGCTGGATAAAAACAGGTGAGAAATATTATAAAAAACGTGCTCAAAAAGTCTCTTTAACTGCTGAAGAAAAAGAATTCATAAAGAAAAACAACTCTATTACACTTGGCATTATGAATGATTTTTCACCTATTGAATTTATTAATCAGCAAGGTGAATTCGAAGGAATAAATCGCGATATCATTAATCTTATTTCACAAAGAACCGGGTTAACATTCAAGTATAAACCTTATTCAAGTTGGCATTTATTATATCAAGGCCTTTTGAATAAAGAGGTCGATGTACTGGGTAGTATTACTAAGACTGATGCTCGTGAGAAACAAATACTATTTAGTGATACTTATTGGCAAATGCCTTGGGTAATAATTCATTCGCAACATATAGGCAAAAAAACTGCATTTAGTGACTTTTATGGGAAGCAGTTAGCCATCATAAAAGGTTATTATTTAGTTGATAAACTGCGTGAAAAATACCCTTTAATTACTTTTGTGATCGTAGAAAGTAGAAATGAAGGATTACTGGCACTTCAACAAGAAAAAGTGGATGGTTTCATTGCCACAATAGCCTCCGCAACAGACCTTTTAAAAAGAGAAAGTTTAGTCGCATTAATGATTTCAGTTATGGGAAGTGTCAGTGTTGATGAGAACAGCTTTGGTATTAACCCAGAAAAACCTTTATTGAAGAGCATATTCGATAAAGGGATACTCAGTATCTCGACGCAGGAACAGCAAGAGATTTATGATAAATGGTTCAGTTTAGCGATTAATACCGGTCTTGATAAAAAAGTTGTTTTACAGGTCGGTGCTCAAATAGGTGTGCTTATTCTATTGGTGCTTTTTGTTATTGTTATGTGGAATAGACGCTTACAACGGGAAATAAACCATAGAGAACAACTTGAAAAAATTATGAAACATATGGCAACCCATGATGAATTAACGGGGTTAGCAAATAGAGTGCTGTTAAAAGACAGGTTAACTAAATCAATAGCGTTTCACCAAAGGCAATCATTAAAAATTGCAGTACTATTTATAGATCTCGATGGCTTTAAAAATATTAATGATACTCATGGTCACGATGTCGGTGATGAATTATTAAAAATTGTTGCTTATCGTTTACTCGGTTGTGTTAGAAAGTCTGATACCGTTGTTCGCTTTGGTGGTGACGAATTTATACTTTTACTAACGGGATTACACGGTGCCAATGAAGCGGCCTATGTAGCGGAAAAAGTACTTGAGTTAATTCAAAAACCGTTTGACTTATCAAAAGCGAAAGTGAATATAGGTTGTAGTATTGGGGTTGCAATGTTTCCAGAAGACGGTGATAACGAATCAGATTTGTTAAAAATTGCAGATACCCTGATGTATAAAGTTAAAGCATCAGGAAAAAATCATTATGCCTTTCATAGTAATCAAAACGAAGACAATTTGACCTAAGCAGCTACGAGTGAAAAATAAAGCTCTTACCAAGGTTTGTCAGAGGGTGACAATAAGTTTCTTTGCTTTATAATATGCGCAAAAATTTGAATCCTTTCGAAGTTTATTGTCTTAGCACATAAATTCGTCAAACTAATCAAGGCAAAAATTAATGCGTAGTATTTATTGTGGTGAGGTGAATGAGTCTCACATTGGTCAAGAAGTTACTCTTTGTGGTTGGGTTAACCGTCGTCGCGATCTTGGCGCGGTAATATTTCTTGATTTACGAGATCGTGAAGGTCTTGTACAAGTGGTTTATGATCCTGATCTTCCTGAAGTGCTAGCTGTTGCAAATACATTACGTAATGAATTTTGTGTTCAGTTAAAAGGTAAAGTACGTGCTCGTCCTGAAGGGCAAGTGAATAAAGACATGAAAACAGGTGCCATTGAAGTACTAGGTCTTGAGTTAACTATTTTAAATAAGTCAGCGCCACTTCCTCTAGATTCGAATCAAACTAACTCTGAAGAGCAACGTTTAAAATATCGTTATTTAGACTTACGTCGTCCTGAGATGACTGAGCGTATGCGTTTCAGAGCAAAAGTGACTTCTGCTGTACGTTCATCGTTAGAATCTCAAGGCTTTTTAGACATTGAAACGCCAATTCTTACTGCAGCAACACCTGAAGGTGCACGTGATTACTTAGTACCAAGCCGTACTCATAAAGGTCAATTTTTTGCACTGCCTCAATCACCACAGTTATTCAAGCAATTGTTAATGATGTCAGGTATGGAGCGCTACTACCAAATCGTAAAATGTTTCCGTGATGAAGATTTACGTGCCGATAGACAGCCAGAATTTACTCAAATAGATATTGAAACGTCGTTTATGAGTAGTGAGCAAGTAATGGAAGTTACGGAAAAAATGATCCGTGAATTATTCCAAACCATGCTTGATGTGGATTTAGGTGACTTCCCACGTATGCCATATTCTGAAGCAATGTCTCGCTTTGGTAGCGATAAGCCTGATTTACGTAATCCATTAGAAATAATTGATGTTGCCGACATTTTAAAAGATGTTGAATTTAAAGTTTTCTCAGGCCCTGCTAATGATGAGAAAGGTCGAGTTGCGGTTATTTGTGTACCACAAGGTGCATCAAAATTCTCACGTAAAGGACTTGACGAACTCACTAAGTATGTTGGTATTTACGGTGCCAAAGGCATGCCTTGGTTAAAAGTTAATGACATTGACGCAGGTATGGAAGGCTTACAATCGCCAATCTTGAAGTTCTTATCTGAAGACGCTGCAAAAGCATTACTTGAACGTACTAATGCTAAAACGGGGGATATTATTTTCTTCGGTGCTGATCAGTACAATGTCGTTAGTGAATCACTTGGCGCATTACGCCTTAAATTAGGTGAAGATCTAGATTTACTTGAAGGTGAATGGAAGCCTTTATGGGTTGTAGACTTCCCAATGTTTGAAGAAGTAGATGGTCACATGCACGCTATTCATCATCCATTTACTGCACCCACTAATTTAACAGCAGAAGAGCTTGAAGCGAACCCAGCTGGTGCATTATCTGATGCATACGACATGGTATTAAATGGTTGTGAGTTAGGTGGTGGTTCGGTACGTATTTTCGACCAAACAATGCAAGCAACGGTGTTTAGAATATTAGGTATTAGTGATGAAGAAGCTCAAGAGAAGTTTGGCTTCTTACTTGAAGCGTTACAATATGGTGCTCCACCACATGCAGGTTTAGCATTTGGTTTAGACAGACTAGTAATGTTAATGACGGGTGCAACGTCTATTCGTGATGTGATGGCTTTCCCTAAAACAACAACGGCAGCGTGTCCATTAACCAACGCTCCAGGTCAAGCAAACCCAGCACAGCTTGCTGAACTTGGCGTACAGACGATTGTTGAAGAAAAAGCAGAAGACTCTTCTGATAGCGAATAATGCTAAGAAATGTAGCTATACACTTTACTAGCTAATCATAAAAAGCGTATTGTATGTTAAGCATCAATACGCTTTTTTTCTCACTTTTTTTAAATGTAATAAAAGATGATATGAGTATTATTTTAGGCATAGATCCTGGCTCTCGCATTACTGGTTATGGTGTTATTCAAAAAGATGGCCGTAAGGTAACTTATTTAGGGAGTGGCTGTATTAAAGCAGTATCAGGCAATAAGGAATCAGATGATGACTTCAGTCAACGCTTGCAGATAATATTTTCGGGTATCTCAGAGTTAATTATTCAATTTAAACCTGAGCTCTTTGCTATTGAACAAGTCTTTATGGGGGTTAATCCCGGAGGTGCTTTAAAACTTGGGCAAGCTCGTGGCGCGGCAATTGTTGCAGCCACTAATAACGGGTTATCTGTTGCTGAATATTCAGCAAGGCAAATAAAACAAGCTGTGGTTGGTACTGGGGGCGCAGATAAGTCTCAAGTACAACATATGGTGAAAAATATTTTGAAATTACCAGGCACACCACAAGCCGATGCCGCCGATGCGCTCGCAGTAGCACTCTGTCATGCCAATAGCCATGACAGCTTAACTAAGTTGGCTGGGCAGGCAAGTAAGACAGTACGGGGTCGTTTAAGATAAAGCTATACAGTACCTTTACTGTATAAATATATAGTGTTAGTATCTAATCAAAATATCAACCCTAATATCAATTCTAATAAATAAAGTATTAACTTTTATTATTCAACCTAAGGTATCAAGCTGTGATTGGTCGTTTACGTGGCACATTAATTGAAAAGTTATCTCCTGAAATTCTTATTGAATGTGCAGGTGTTGGTTATGAAGTAAGTATGCCAATGACTAGTATTTATGCATTACCCGAGCTCAATGAACAAGCAACCATTTATACTCACTTTGTTGTGCGTGAAGATGCACAGCTTTTGTATGGCTTTGCCAATAAAGTAGAGCGAAAACTCTTTAGGTTACTGATTAAAGTGAATGGGGTAGGGCCGAAATTAGCGTTAGCCATTTTATCAGGTATGTCGGCAAATCAATTTGTTAGTTGTGTTAATCATGATGATGTAACTGCTATTGTTAAAATTCCTGGCGTTGGTAAAAAAACAGCAGAGCGACTTTTAATTGAAATGCGCGATAAGTTAAAAGATTGGCAAGCACAAATGCCGATACATACGCCTGCAACAGATACGATGCCTGATCAGCTAACGGCTGAATATACCTTTGTTGATAATTTCGTTAATGATGAGAAAGGCGATGCTATTAATGCATTGATTTCTCTTGGTTATAAGCAAGCGCAAGCAGATAAAGCTGTTAAGCAAGTCTACAATGACGGCATGTCGAGTGAAGATATTATTCGTGATGCGCTTAAGTCAATGTTATAAGTGATTTGGGCATTGCTTAGGGGAGTATTTATAACCGCTAAGTTCACGAGAAATCTTTTAAAGATAAGAACGTAGGAAAAAGTAAATATGATAGAAGCTGATCGCTTAATTGAACCTATAGCTACCATTGAAGATGAAGGGGTAGATCGTGCTATTCGCCCTAAAATGCTACAGGATTATACAGGGCAATCTCATGTTAAAGCGCAAATGGAAATTTTTATTCCAGCCGCTAAAAAGCGTGGTGAGCCACTTGATCATTTACTTATTTTTGGTCCTCCAGGCTTAGGTAAAACGACCTTAGCAAACATAGTAGCGAATGAGATGGGCGTTAATATACGTACTACCTCTGGCCCTGTACTTGAAAAAGCAGGCGATCTTGCTGCTCTTTTAACGAACCTTGAAGAGAATGATATTCTTTTTATTGATGAAATCCATCGCTTAAGCCCTGTTGTTGAAGAAGTTTTATATCCAGCAATGGAAGATTATCAGCTTGATATTATGATAGGTGAAGGCCCAGCAGCACGCTCTATAAAGCTTGATTTACCGCCTTTTACTTTGATAGGCGCTACCACAAGAGCGGGCGCGTTAACGTCTCCTCTACGTGATAGATTTGGTATTGTTCAGCGCTTAGAGTTTTATAATGTTAAAGACTTAACCAGTATCGTTTCGCGTTCAGCACACTTTTTAAACCTCGATATGAATGAAGAAGGTGCGTTTGAAGTTGCACGACGTTCACGGGGAACACCACGAATAGCGAATCGATTATTGCGCCGTGTGCGAGATTACGCAGATGTTAAAGCAAACGGCATAGTTACTAAAGAGACTGCAGCTGCTGCGCTTGATATGCTTGAAGTAGATAATGAAGGTTTTGATATTATGGATAGAAAACTTCTTCATGCGATAATCGACAAATTTATGGGTGGCCCCGTTGGCTTAGATAATTTAGCCGCGGCAATTGGTGAAGAACGTGAAACGATAGAAGATGTGTTAGAACCCTTTTTGATTCAACAAGGTTTTTTACAACGAACACCACGAGGCAGAATAGCCACGGATAGAGCATATCAGCATTTTTCTATTGCTCGTCCGACTGAATAAAGAGCAAAAAATTAACATTAAAACTCACACTTTGGGAACCCATTGACATCAGGAGAACTTGATAAAACTTGTTTGATGTAGAATATCTATACTCGCACAAAATTTATTTGTTCTAATGCCGCCCATGTTGTTCGAAGTGTTTACTTCTTTATGCAAAAGGCTCTTAATTTTACTAAGTGTTGGTTATTTCAATTTTAAATCTTTATGGCCACGATTTTTCCATGCTTTGGCTACACTGTAACGCCACAAGGTTTGAATACCTACATAACCTAATATAGAAAAAATTACCGCTAAAATACCACAACCGAGTAAAAATGCTGGACCAATGGTGGATAAGCTATCAATAACCCATTGCCAATTTGCTTCAAAAACAAACTGTTGTGGAGGCTCGGCAAGTACCCAAATACCAACTAAGTAACAAGCATAAAAAATAACGGGCATTGTTAATGGGTTTGTTAACCAAACAAGCGCTATTGATAACGGTAAGTTTGCATGGAATAAAATTGCAGCACCTGCTGCTAGTACCATTTGAAAGGGTACCGGTATAAAAGCAAAGAATAACCCTACAGCAAACGCTTTAGCAACAGAGTGGCGATTTAAATGCCAAAGGTTTGCATTATGTAGCAAGTTACCAAATATCTTTAAGTACTTATTTTCTTTCACGCTTTGATGGTCTGGCATAAAGCGCTTAATTGCTTTTTTTGGCATGGAAAGCTGATTATCTCTTTTCGTTTATCAAGTAAATCCTGTTAATTAAGCTATTCTTACATGAGAATAGATAAAAGGATTATCTTCACTATGGATTGGTGGCTATTCACTTTTTTCCTAGGTGCTATATTGTCACTATTTTTACCGATAGTGCCAGCGCTTTTTCAGCTATTTTTACTTCTATTGATCGCGATAGTACTTTATTACTTCAAAATTTCACGTTTTACCTCTGGATTATTTTTTGGAGCTTGTTGGATATTAGCCTTCGCTGGTGGGTATTTTTATCAAATTGAGTTAAGTGATCTCTCTAGACAAGTTGCTGATGCTATTAAAAATAGACAGGCAATCGTTGTAAAAGGTAATGTGGTCAGCTTACAAGCAAACCAGTATCGTCATTTACCCGCATTAGATAATATTGCAGCGACAACCTCAGTTAAAAACACTAAAGTTAAATTTAATTTTGAAATAACTGATATTAATGATCAGGTGCTAAATACCCCCATTTTAGCTAGGCTAAACTGGAATAAACCTTTATTTAATGTTCACCAAGGGCAGGTGTTAAAACTTAACGTTAAATTGAAGCCAGCACATGGCCTTAGAAATGTGGGGGCTTTTAGTTATAAACGATGGCTAATAAGTAAAGATATTGCTTTTACCGGTTATGTTAGTAATAAAGTTCACAAACCTAAGGCCGATAGTGCATCAGAGCAAACTCAACAAAAGCGTCTCTTAAATACACACCATACAACGCAATTCATTCAGCAGTCGAAAAAAGAACACTCGCAATATGCTAATGAGGTTTTAGTTCACAAGCCCTCATTAAGGCAGCAATTGTTCAATCATTATCAAGGTATGCTAAATGCGTTAAATGATGAAACAACGTTTCAGTTTGCTCCTTTATTATTAGCGTTAACCTTTGGAGAGCGCAGCACTCTTACTACTGAACAATGGCAAACCTTACAACAAAGTGGCATAGGACATTTAATAGCAATATCTGGGTTACATATCGGTTTGGTGGCTTCAGCGAGTTATTTTATTTTTTTACTTTTCTTTCGATCCGTTGTTGTATTACCCGTGAATATTCAAACGATTAATGCTCGCTATGTTGCCATTATTTTTAGTTTATTGTGTGCCTTATTTTACTGCTTTTTAGCGGGGTTCTCTATTCCGACAATGAGAGCGTTAGTTATGTTGTCAATGTATTGGTTGTTCAGGTTACTTGGTTTGAAAGTGACGGCAAAGCGTATCATTTTACTGACTATCTTTATCATTATATTACTTGAACCATTAAGTGTGCTAACCATGAGTTTTTGGCTGTCGTTATATGCGGTGACTTGTCTTTTTATTATTACTTGGCGGTTTAAATATTACCTTATTAGTGGAAACTACCTCATACGCTTCTTAAAAGGTTTAGTCGTTGTGCAACTGAGCTTAACGTTGTTGCTTTTACCCATTACGGCATTGTTTTTCCAACAAGTATCATTGGTTGCTATTGCGGCAAATTTAATTGCGATTCCGTGGATGAGTGTTATTTCTATTCCTTTAGCGCTATTTTCTATCATCGCATTACCCTTTAGTGAATGGTTGGCTCAAAGCTTAATGAGTATACAGCTCTCTACTACCGCGATGTTATGGTCAATTATTGAAGGATTAGTGAGTTATTCTTGGTCTGTGCTTGTCATATCTAGCTCACAGCTGTATTGGTTATTATTACTATATCTCGTGTCGGTCATTTTATTGATATTTCCAAACGTTGGAAAATTTCTTAACTACTATCTT
Organism: Colwellia sp. RSH04; assembly: GCF_003545765.1. Lineage (GTDB taxonomy): Bacteria > Pseudomonadota > Gammaproteobacteria > Enterobacterales > Alteromonadaceae > Colwellia. Next base: position 293,614 of record NZ_QXIO01000005.1, read on the forward strand.
TTTCAGCATTTTAATATCCTTTCTCAATTAAGCTCTTTTTCTCGATTAAGAGCATTATCACTTACCTTCTTCGCGGCATTCATTTTGTTAGGCGGGCAATTATCGTTAAGCGCAAGTAAACAAAAGATTAATGATAACTTTGCTACAAGACAAGCGTGGCAGTTGGTTGTACAAGATGTAGGTCAAGGTTTGTCATTATTGCTTATTAAAGAAAAGAACGCTTTGCTTTATGATACAGGGGCTAGTTACCCGTCTGGTTTTAATATGGCTGATTCAGTGACATTACCTGTATTAAAAAACAAAGGGATTAGTGCGTTAGACTGGGTGGTGTTAAGTCATAGTGATAACTATCATGCTGGTAGTTTTAGTCAGTTAAGCAGCCAAATAAAAATAAATAACCTTTTAACCAATGTTTCTCTGACAACTACAGATATACAGCGGCAACCTTGTGTGCAAGGTAACCATTTTATCTGGCAAGGTTTAACCGTTACTTCGCTGTGGCCAAGTAAGGAATGGTTATCTGAACAAAAAGCGGCTAAAAAGCAAAAAAACAATGACTCTTGTGTACTGCTGATTTCTGATGGTTATCATAAGTTACTGTTAACAGCGGATATATCAACGAAAATAGAGCACGAACTTTTAAGGCTGTATCCAAGGCTAGATGCAGATGTACTCGTGGTACCACATCATGGTTCTAAAACCTCCTCAAGTAAAAAGTTTATTAAACAGTTAGCACCTGAGTTCGCCTTAATAAGTGCTGGTTATTTAAACCGCTGGTCGATGCCAGTGCCTGAAGTGTTAAAAAAATACCATCTTTTTAAAACGACGGTTGTTAATACGGCAGATGTTGGGGCAATTGTTGTTAACTTTAAGGGTGAGCAGCTCCACCTTGAAAGTTATCGTGATAGCTTACGACCTTTTTGGTTTTTAAATTAAGTGGTTATGATTTATTAAGGTTTTCATAACATATATTTGCCCATGTATTAGGGTCTGTTGATCTTTCGCGATTAAATTTTGTTCGAGCTAAAAGCGTTTTATTCGCGGCGATTAGTGTGTAGCTTAGTCATTCTAAGTAAATACTACTCAACAAAGCGTAAAATGCTTTTAGCCGAATCCTTCGGACAGCGTTTGTTGGTCATTTTTACGGCGTTATCGCCTTTTTATGTGGAATGACCACATGACAAAGGCTCTGCCTTGTACAAATACCCAACAAAAAGCTGCAAAAACAACCCCGAAAGATCAACAGCCCCTAGGGCGTGTTTATCTTTGTATTTTCTCTGTATAAGCAACCGACCTTGTCATCAAGCGATAATTAGTTGGTTGTCATGAGAAAATCGCGTTAAAATGCAGTGACTGCTACGTGATAATATTTTTAGCGCAATTGAGAACTCAAATTAAATGGCTAATACCTCTTCAGACAATGTGTCGTTGAATGATTCAATGACAGAATCTTCAAATGCTCAACATAGCAATAACCAAACGCCAGTACCTTTAGATTCCGCGACAACTTGGCAAAACTTTATTCGCTTAATGAAATATGCTAAACCGTATAAATTGGGCTTTATCGCCGCTATTATTGGTATGCTGGGCTATGCTGCCATTGATGTTTATTTTTTATCAAAACTGCAACCGCTAATTGATGAAGGCTTAACTGGTACAAACCCAGATTTTATGAAATGGGCTCCAGTATTTGTTGTTGTTGCTTTTATTGTCCGTGGTACTTTTCATTTTGTCGCTAACTACTGCCTAGCTTGGGTCGGTAATCATGTCGTTGCAGATTTAAGGCAGCAACTCTTTGAACATATTATGACATTGCCTGTTGCCTTTCATGATAAAGAATCTACTGGCGCGTTAATTTCGAAAATTACTTATGATACTGAACAGGTACTGAATTCTGTTAGTAAATCGGTGTTAACCATTATTCAGCAAAGTGCCTTTGTTGTTGGTTTACTAGGGTGGATGTTTTATTTAAGTTGGCAACTATCGGTTATTTTCTTGTTAATCACGCCTATTATTGCGGTGATCGTAACTATTGTCTCAAAACGTTTTCGTCAAGTAAGTAAAAAAATCCAAGGAGCAATGGGGGAAGTAACCACGGCTGCAGAGCAAACATTTAATGGCCATAAAGTGGTGTTAACTTTTGGTGGTCAAGAACGAGAATATAGTCGTTTTGCCGACATTAATAAGCATAATCGTCAACAGCGCATGAAAATGATTGCGACAAAAGCATCAAGCGTACCGTTGATTCAAGTTATTGCCTCGTTTGCTTTAGCGTTTGTATTTTATGCAGTAACTTCTGACACGTTAAAAGATGCCATTTCACCAGGAATATTCGTTAGTATTATTACCTACATGACAATGCTATTACGCCCTCTTAAATTATTAACTAATGTAAATAGTGAGTTTCAACGTGGTATGGCAGCTTGCGTGAGTATTTTTGCGGTACTTGATCAAGAAAAAGAGCTCGATACCGGCAGTAAACCTCTTGACAGAGCTAAAGGGCATATCGCTTTTAATCACGTTAATTTTTCGTACGGTAGTGATACTCAAACGGGTGAAGAAGATACCAGTAAATTAGCACTTAATGATGTCTCATTTGCATTAAACCCAGGTGAAACCTTAGCATTAGTTGGCCGCTCTGGTAGTGGTAAATCAACGACAAGTTCACTGTTATTAAGGTTTTATGACGTAACTTCAGGTGAAATATGTATAGATGATGTCAATATTGAAAACTATCATTTAACCGATTTAAGAAAGCAGTTTTCTTATGTTTCTCAGCAAGTTGTATTGTTTAATGATACTTTGGCCAACAACATTGCTTACGGCAAACCTGAGGCTACGCAAGAGGAGATTATAGCTGCGGCAAAAAGTGCTCATGTAATGGAATTTGCACAGCAAATGGAACAAGGCTTAGAAACAAATATTGGTGAAAACGGAGCGTTATTATCAGGTGGGCAAAGACAGCGTGTAGCCATTGCTAGGGCATTATTGTGCGATACGCCGTTTCTTATTCTAGATGAAGCAACCAGTGCATTAGATACTGAGTCTGAGCGTCATATTCAAGATGCGCTTCATGCGTTGCAACAAAATAGAACTTCAATTGTGATTGCACATCGTTTATCTACTATTGAAAATGCCGATAAAATTATCGTCATGGAGCAGGGCAAAGTTATTGAGCAAGGTGATCATAAAACCTTACTCGAGAAAGGTGGTGCCTATGCGCAGTTACATAGCTTTCAGTTTGAAGGGTAAGTATTACTGATGGCATGTATCAATAGCGCTTCACTACACATAGAAGTTAGCCAATGCGTTTAATTGAAAAAGTGTGGTTTTACCAACACAAAGCAAAATATTGGTTAGTTCCATTACTGTTACCGTTAAGTTTGCTTTTTTTCTTATTGAGCCAATTACGGCGAGTGCTTTTTAAGTTAGGCTTCAAGCAATCCGTTAAGCTTGATTGCCCTGTTATTATTGTTGGTAACATTGGGGTTGGTGGTAACGGTAAAACGCCTGTTGTCGTTTATTTAGTTAAACTTGCACAACAATTAGGCTTTAGACCAGGTGTTATTTCTCGCGGTTATGGTGGTAATGCACCTAGTTACCCATACCTGTTAAACGAACAATCAACAGCAATTGAAGCAGGTGATGAACCTATGCTTATTTTCAAACGCTGTAATGTTCCTGTTTGTGTTGGAAGTGATCGGGTGGCTTCTGCCAAGACACTGATTAAACAGGGTTGTAATATCATTATCAGTGATGATGGTTTGCAGCATTATCGCTTACAACGAGATAAAGAGATTATTGTTATTGATAATAAGCGCCTATTTGGCAATGGTTTATTATTACCCGCAGGCCCATTAAGAGAAACAACAACACGTTTAAATTCTGCTGATCTATTGATATTTAATGGTGAGGGTAAGCCAAAGAAAGTAGTGGCTGCTTCAACGTTACCAAGTTTGTCAATGGAGCTTGGGGCAACAAAGCTATGTAATTTAGTTTCTGGCCAGCAAATAACTGTTAATGATTTTATGCAATTACATACCATGGCTTGTAATGCCATTGCAGGTATCGGGGCACCCGAGCGTTTTTTTGCAAGTTTACAAAAACTTGGTTTCACGCTTAATGCTCAGCAAGGCTTTTTTGACCATCATAGTTTCATGCTAGATGACTTTTCTCAATATCCTGATACTATTCCGTTGATAATGACAGAGAAAGATGCGGTAAAATGTCGAGAGTTTGCTAAAGAAAATTGGTGGTACTTGCCCGTTGATGCCGTTTTCTCGTCAAAGCATCAACAGCAAATAGAAGTTTTATTGAGTAGCTGTAGAAAAGAAATGAATAGTGATAGGTAGTAAAGTTAACTATTTTTCTGCACTAACGTAAAAAATAACGTAAACAAATAACGTAAAATACAACGTATATTAATTTCGTAAATTAACTAAAATATAGAAGAGAATAATAATGGCTTTTGATACCCAATTAATGGAAATCCTTGCTTGCCCTGTATGTAAAGGAAAACTAGATTATGATAAAGAGCAACAAGAACTTATTTGTAATTTTGATCGCTTAGCATACGCCATAGAACAAGACATTCCTGTTTTGTTGGAAGCCGAAGCACGTAAATTAACATCATCTTAAATCACACTTAGCTTTAGTAATTTTAATCATTATAAAAAAGGTATTTTTATGACACAACAGAGCATAACTCAACAAAACGTATCATTTGTTGTAGTTATTCCTGCGCGCTATCAATCGTCACGTCTTCCCGGTAAGGTGTTAGCAGATATACATGGCAAGCCTATGATTCAATGGGTTGTGGAAAAAGCGAAATTAAGTGGTGCAAGCAAAGTTATTGTTGCTACTGATAATGATGAGGTGGCGCGAGTCGTTAATGATTTTGGTGGTGAAGTCTGTAAAACACGAGCTGACCATCAGTCAGGTACTGAACGACTGGCTGAGGTGATGGATATTTATCAATTTGCAGCAGATGAGATCATAGTCAATGTGCAAGGGGATGAGCCTTTTATTCCTCCAGAGAATATTAGACAAGTGGCTGAAAATTTAGCAAACCAGCAAGAAAACCACAAAGCGAGAATGTCGACGTTAGCGATAAAAATTAATTCAGTTGAAGAAGCATTCAACCCTAATGCTGTTAAAGTCATTACAGATAAAAATGGTTACGCACTTTACTTTTCACGCGCAACTATTCCTTATGATCGCGAGCGCTTTTTAACTTCTCAAGCACATACTGATACCAATATAAAATCTATCGGAGATTTTTATTTAAGGCATGTTGGTATATACGCTTATCGAGCAGGTTTCATTAAAGATTATATTCACTGGCCTACCAGCGAACTTGAACAAATTGAAGCATTAGAGCAATTAAGAGTGTTATATCAAGGTGAAAAAATTCATGTTGATGTCGCGTGCAGCAATGTTCCTGTTGAAGGGGTAGATACGCCAGAAGACCTCGAAAAAGCAAAAGCTTATGCAGCAACTTTGTAATCGGAATTATCGGAATTGTTTATATTAATGTAAAGGCTTATCGATTGATAAGCCTTTTTGCTTTTCTAAGGTTTGTTTCAAAAAGGCTTTAATTATGCCACGAGTTAACCGTTTAATGCTGTAATGCTTTTTCGTCTCGTGTGTTTTGAATAAAGCTTGCGCTCATTTCAACAAGGTCGTGAACTGTGCTGGGAAGCTGCTCAATATCGATAGCATCAATCAAGTTTTTAACTTCTAAGCCTAACTCAGTATCTCCTTCAATTTTTAAACGGCGCTGAAAAAACAAAGTGTCAGGGTCTTGTTTACGACCGGCAATCAAAACCAAATCATCACCCGTTGCGCTAAAACTTACATCTTCTTGAATATGCTCATTAGGAGCAGCCATAATTAATTGGTCTTCATCAAAGCTTATCCACCAATCCAATTGTAGATCTGTAATGGATATTTTTAACCATTTACCTTGTAAAAATTCAAAATCACCATCTTCTATCGCCTCGCGAAAAATAGAGTGCAGTGCAGGAAGCAACGCTGCCTTTTGGCCGCTATAAGGGATTAATTTTAAGCTAGGCCTTAAAACCTTTGGTAAAAAATCAATCAAAGATGTGCGCACTGCAAGCGGTATACGTTTTTCTAAAGAAGAGATAGTTGATTTTTTTGGCAAAAAACGACTCATTTGAGTCAAGGTTGTAGTTTTTATCACGGTTGCCTCTTGCTATCAAAATACTGAATGGTTGCATTGTAGCAATCTACGGTATTGTTATCGTAATGCAGATCAAGTTTTCTTTAATACATATCAATAAACTAAGGTTTTTATAGCCGTACACTAAGCGCCAATTTGTTCCATTGATTGAAAGTGTTTATCAGTAGCTAATTTTCAATATGACGATAGCTTACTACGAATATTTATTTGGAGAGTTTTGTGGAGTTACTTTGTCCGGCTGGTAATTTACCTGCCTTAAAAACAGCGATAGATAATGGTGCCGATGCTGTTTATATCGGTATGAAAGATGATACTAATGCGCGTCATTTTGCGGGGTTAAACTTTAATGATGGTAAGTTAGCTAAAGCGTCAGATTATGTTCATGAACGTGGCAAAAAATTGCATGTAGCCATTAATACGTTTGCTCATGCAGGTGCAGAAGAACGATGGAAAAAAGCCGTTGATAATGCCGTAGCAATTGGCACCGATGCACTCATTATTGCTGATGTTGGTGTTCTTGATTATGCCGCCAATAAATACCCTGATGTAGAGCGTCATGTTTCTGTTCAAGCCTCGACAACGAATTTAGAAGCCATTAAATTTTTCAAAAATAACTTTGACGTAGAGCGTGTCGTTCTGCCACGTGTTTTGTCTGTTCAGCAAGTAAGGCAGTTAGCAAAATCTAGCCCAGTCGACTTAGAAGTTTTTGCTTTTGGAAGTTTATGCATTATGGCAGAAGGGCGCTGTTATTTATCTTCTTATATGACTGGGGAATCACCCAATACGGTTGGTGCTTGCTCTCCTGCAAAATATGTTCGCTGGCAAGAAACCGAGCAAGGTTTAGAGTCTCGTTTAAATAATGTCCTTATTGATCGCTATCAAAGTGATGAAAATGCAGGCTATCCAACGTTATGTAAAGGGCGTTTTGAAGTCGATAATAATGTTTATCATGCACTCGAAGAGCCAACAAGTTTAAATACTCTTGAGCTGATCCCTGAGCTAATGGCAATGGGTATTGTGTCGGTCAAAATTGAAGGCCGTCAACGCAGTCCTGCTTATGTCGAGCAAGTCGCGAAAACGTGGCGAATGGCCTTAGATCGCTATAAACAAAACCCTGACAACTTTGCGGTTGAAGGTGCATGGATGCAAACGTTAGCGAACCTTTCTGAAGGAGCGCAAACAACATTAGGTGCTTATCATCGGAAGTGGCAATAATCGTTTTAGTTGCGCGCAAAATTTTGATAAATAAATTCAGAAAGTAATGTAAGTAAGGTAATTCTATGAAGTTTTCTCTAGGCCCTAGTTTATTTTTTTGGCCAAAATCACAAGTTGAATCGTACTATCAGCAAGCGAAATCATCCAGTGCCGACATCATCTATTTAGGCGAAACCGTTTGTTCTAAACGTCGAGAGTTACGAGCAAAAGACTGGATTCAACTCGCTCATGAAGTGGCAAAAGATTCAAATAAACAAGTGGTTATTTCAACTATGACGTTGTTGGAGTCTCCCGCTGAAATTCAAGTATTAAAAAAGCTATGTGATAACGGTGATTTTTTAGTTGAAGCAAACGATTTAAGTGCTGTACAAATTATGCATGATTTAAAAATGCCCTTTGTCGCGGGCCCTGCAATCAATTGTTATAACCTCTCAACATTGAAAGTGTTACTCAAACAAGGAATGATGCGCTGGTTAATGCCTGTTGAGTTATCGGGCGACTGGTTAAAGTCTATCTTACAAGAGGCTGAAGAGGCAGGTGTTAGAAATCAGTTTGAGTGTGAAGTTTTTTCTTGGGGGTATTTACCATTAGCCTATTCTGCACGATGTTTTACCGCACGTTCAGAAGATAGACCAAAAGATGATTGCCAATACTGCTGCATTAACTACCCTGAAGGTCGACGCATGAATAGTCGAGAAGGTGAAAAAGTATTTGTGCTCAATGGTATTCAAACCATGTCAGGATACCAGTATAATTTAATTAATGAAGTAACAGCACTGCAAGAATTAGGCGTAGATATTGCCCGAATCAGTGCTGATAACGAACAAGCGTTTATTCAACTCGATAAATTTAAGCAGCAACTGACACAACCCGCGCATTACCCATTAGATGGTGTAAATGAATGCAATGGTTTTTGGCATAAAATAGCCGGAATGTCTATTGCGCAATAATTCGAGCATTCGAAACTTATAATTTTATATACACTGAGAGTACTATGTATCAATTAGATTTAATGCAACTGACACCACAGCAGTTTTTAGATGAGTATTGGCAGAAAAAACCTGTTGTCATTCGTCAAGGGTTTAAAGATTTTGTCGATCCTATTGATGCCAATGAGCTTGCCGGTTTTGCCATGGAAGAAGAGGTGCAATCTCGCTTAGTATATAAAGAGGGTGGTAAGTGGCAGGCAAAATTTGGCCCTTTTGAAAACTATGATCAGTTAGGCAATGAAAACTGGTCATTGGTTATTCAAGCATTAGACAATTTCTCAGAAGAAGCAGCATTATTAATTGAACCGTTTCGTTTTTTACCTCATTGGCGACTTGATGATCTTATGGCAAGTTTTGCTACCCCAGGCGGTAGTGTTGGCCCACACATTGATAATTATGATGTGTTTATTTGTCAGGGATCAGGTAAACGTCGCTGGCGTGTTGGTAATAACGGGCAACACACAGAGTTTGCTGCTCACGAGGCGTTATTACATGTTAAGCCATTTGAAGCGATTATTGATGCTGAGTTAGAGGCAGGCGATATTATTTATATTCCACCTGGTTTTCCACATGAAGGGATAACCCTTGAAACATCACTTAGTTTCTCAGTCGGTTTTAGAGCCAACTCTTCTGTTAGTTTACTCAGCGGTTTTGCTGATCATTTAATTGATAATGAGCTGGGAGGCCAGTTACTTAAAGATCCTAAGAGGCAAGTCACAGCACATTCGGGAGAAGTAAGTAATCAAGATTATGAAAGTATTAAAAATCAGTTGTTATCTTTAGTTGATGATAAGATATTTAAAACCTTTACAGGTAATTTCTTAACTGCGCCTAAGCATGAGCTTGATATTATGCTACCTGATGAACCTTTTGAATCGTCAGAAGTGAGCCAACTACTTACAACACATGGCATTAAACGTCTTGGAGGGTTAAGAGCGTTCTATTTCGAAGACACTATTAGTCAAGGTATCTGTTACATTAATGGTGAAGAGGTTTCTTTTGATGCTGAGATAGCACCAGCAGTGATTTTGTTATGTGATAATGTGGTTGTATTTCCAGAGAGCTTAGCTGCTTGGTGTGAGCATTCAGCCTTTGTTAACTTGGTTGTTTCATTATTAGATAAAGGTTACTGGTATCTTGCTGAAGATGAGTAACTATGACACGATAGCGCGTATTCAACGTTGGTTTTAATGTCGGTTTTTTTTACAGTAAATTTTGAACAAAAGTATAATTTGTTATGTTTCATGCACTTAAAATGTGGCATGATTTTAGCATTTAACTTTATCGGAAATTGTTCATAACGTTTTAATATAATGGAAAATGTAGTAATGAATTTTAAGAATATAAAATTAATGTGTGCTTCTTTACTTTTAATTTGTGGTAATGCAAGTGCGACATTAATGACATTTGAAACACGTGATTTAGACCACGATGCGGCTAATCACGGTATCGATAAACTTGACTATGCGGGTTCTTGGTTAGCACAAGCTAGCGATATTAATAGTGTTGAATTATCAGATTTTACTATGATTAAGTCTGGTAAAGACCGTATTTCACACTTACAAATTGATTTATCAATTGATAGAGGCTTATCAAACTGGTTTTTTGAGCTAGGTTTAGATGCAGGATTTGGTGCTGCTGTATATTTAGATGGCAACTTAGTTGACAATCGTACTGATGATTTGTGGTGGGGTTATAACTGGAATAACAGTGATGTATTCTCTGTTGCTTTAAACGGCTTAACACGCGACAACAAAGTTGTAGATATTTATTGGGGCGAGCACTGTTGTAATGGCGCTAGTTCAATTCGCTTTAAAAACGATTTCAGCCAATGGGGTAACTTATCTGCTTCAAACTTAGCAGATGCGAGTATTCCTGAGCCTACTAGTATTGCATTAATTGCGATGGGTTTACTTGGTTTAGTAAGTCGTCGTTTTAGCAAATAATTCATTACTAATGAGTTTTATAAAGCCTGCATCTGCAGGTTTTTTTTTGGTTTTTTTCTGTCATTTTATTGCTTGTTCTATTTGAATAGGGATAATGACGCGCCATGTAAACATAGTTTTTTGTGATTTAAATGCGACTAGATAAATTTATTTGTAAAAGTACAGAGTTAACTCGAAATGAGGCGAAAAAGCTGCTCAAGAAAGGTGTTGTGTTTGTTAATGGCGAAGTGGCTAAAGATGCGGCCATGCAAGTCCATGAAAATAACGCTATAACCCTTGATGGCGAAAAGCTAACCGCAAGGCAGTCTCGTTATTTAATGCTACATAAGGTTGCTGAAACCATTTGCTCTAATGTTGATGAAGTTTACCCGTCGGTACTACACTATATTGATTTAGAAAAAGCGTTCGATCTTCATATAGCAGGGCGTTTAGATGCTGACACGACTGGTTTAGTGTTAATTACAGATGATGGTCGATGGTCGCATAATGTGATCTCACCCAAAAAAGAGTGTCCTAAAGTTTATAGAGTTTGGTTAAGGGATGATATTTTGCCTCAACAGCTTGGGGCGCTTATTGAGCACTTTAAAATAGGTATACAACTGCAAGGTGAAGCCCAGTTAACTCGCCCAGCTATTTTAGAACAAGTTGATACCGATGAAGTGTTGTTAACGATTACTGAAGGTAAATATCATCAAGTTAAGCGTATGTTTGCCGCAGTAGGTAACCGAGTAGAAAAATTACACCGAGAAAAAGTAGGCAGTATTGAGTTGGCCGATTTAGCACCGGGTGAGTGGCGCTATTTAACACAAGATGAAGTTGCCCAGTTTTTATAAGTTATGTGAAGTGCATTTCTAACATTGCTAATAGGGCTTCTTCAGATAAGCGTGTTAATTCAAGCTCTGAAGAGGTTTCTACTTTACCGCTTTTATCTCCAACGGCAATACTGACATGCTCTGGTTTTTCATCGTGGAGTAAAAAAACAATTTTCTTGTTCTGGGCAGGGCAGTCAACAGTTATGGCATCACTATTCATGCCTTGCTTTCTTAATGTGTTATCCATGATGCCGATGATAGTATCAATACGGGTATACTTCTGATAAAAACCATCATTCGCGCGAGCGATGATTTCTGATACGGTTTTTAAAGGCTCTCTCATTTTTATCTACATTCTGAGTAATTTAAACTGCCTATATCATGACATTTATAAAACCATAGTGCACCTTTGCACTTATATCATTCATACCATTTAACATAAAGAAATGACTAGTTAGAACGATGCAGACGTATTTTATACGGGTTACTATTTGATACCACATAGAATCTGTATAGAAAAAGCACAGCGCGAAAAGCTAACTAACTGTGCTTGATATATTGTAGTAATACTCATTAAATAATGAGTTAGTTAGCGTATAGCCACATTAATTCACTAAGTAAAACTGACTGCAGCATTAATTGCAGTGTTGATAAACCTGATAGGCAGCCACTAAATCACTTATTGCTGTACCAACTGACTTAAAGAGGGTGATTTCTTGTGCTGATTGGCGAAGTATTTCTGGTTTTTTACACATGTCAGCTAATTCACCAATAATGTCTTGTGCGTTAAAGGCACCTTCTTCAATAGGTATTAGTAGCTCACCTGCTTCATTAAGCGTATTGGTTAAGCTATCGACAAAGACTCGCGCTCGTTGCACGGTAGTGGTGTCACACTCACGTGCGTTAACAACATGATTACCTAAACAATCAATATGACAACCTGCTTTGATTAACTCGCCATTAAACAGGGGGGTTTTTGATGCAGTGGCACAGCAAATAATATCGGCTTGTGCGCATTCATCATCAACGTTCGAACTTGCAACAAACTCTACTTGTGGATACTGAGTAGACATTTCATCAATAAGGTTGCCAACTTTGGCTAAACTTCTGCCCCAAATAGTGACTTTATTAATAGGGCGAACAGTTAAATGTGCATGAAGGATGTAGGTAGACAAATTACCTGTACCAAATAGCATTAAATGCTTGCTATCTTCACGAGAAAGTAGCTGGCTTGCTAAGGCTGAAATAGCCGCAGTACGCCAATAAGTAACGCTGGTACCATCAACAAGTGCTAAAGGCTCGCCTGTGTTACGTTTAAAAAGCATTATTTTTGAAAAAAGACCGGGAAGATCATGTTTTTCAGCATTGTCAGGGAAATAGGTAAATGCTTTATTTCCTATTACCTCTTCATTCCATGAAGGAAGTAGAGCAAAGGCATCATGATTACTTTTGTCTTCAGGTGCCAGTAGGTGCACTTGACGCTGTGGCATGTGAAAAGGTTTACTAAAGCTTTGTTTTAATAGAGGAACTAAGTCGGCAAAATTTAGCGATTGATGTACTTGTTCTGCACTGATTATTTTCATTTTATTCTCTTTTACCTAGGGGAATGACGAACGATAACAAGCACGCATCGTTCGTCTTTATAAGTGTTTTTAGCTCTATTGATAAGTACCTTACAGTACGGTGAGCTCTTTTGGCGATTGGGTAATTATTTCAAGGCCTTGCTCGCTGAGTACCACATCATCTTCTATTCTGATACCGCCCCAGCCAGGAATGTAAATACCTGGTTCAATAGTAACAACACAACCTAATTCCATTTCATAATGACAGTCAGGCCCTAAGAAGGGCTGTTCGTGAAGCTGTAAACCAACGCCATGACCTAAACCTTCTCCTGCAAATTCTTTATATTTACTTGCCTGTAATATGTTGGCTGACTCTTGGTAGATAGCATCACCACGTACGCCTTCTTTTACAGCGTTTAGTGCCGCTTGTTGAGCGGTTTTTACCAGTTGGTAAATCTCTCGTTGTTGCTCACAGGCTTCACCAAAAATAAAGGTTCTTGTCATATCTGAACGATAACCATTAATGACTGCGCCAAAATCTATTAAAATGATATCGCCGTTATTTAGGGTTCTCGATGATGGTACGCCATGAGGCATAGCACTGCGTTCACCAAACAATAAAATGGTGGCAAACGATAGCTCTTCTGAGCCTAGCTTTGCCATTTGATAATCAAGCTCATTCGCCAATTCTTTTTCACTAATGCCTTGCTTTACTAGTGGTAAGATATTCTTAAGGGCTTGATCGGCAATAGCGGCCGCTTGTCGAATTGAGTCTATTTCATTCGCGGTTTTAACTCTTCTAAGCTTTTCTACACTTTGATAAATGGGCATAAAATCAGTCACGCCACTCTTTTCAAGTGTCTCTTTTACTTCTTGCCATTGAGCGACAGTCACTTGTTCGCATTCAAAGCTAATGTGCTGACATTCATCTTTAATGATAATTTCAGTAATTAATGAGGCTAGCGATTGATTCGCTCTATCACGAGAAATAACAATGTAGTCGTGAGCTTCTTTTTCAGCTTGTTCGAAATAACGATAATCAGTAATTAAGTAATTTGCTTTACCTGTTAATAGTACGGTCGCAGCATGCCCCGTAAAACCAGATAAATAGCTAATACTTATATCACTGAAGATTATCATTGCACTGTGCGATTTAGATAATACTTGCTGGCGTAAACGTTCAGTTGTCATGATATTCCTCTATTATTTGTTTAAGTGTTTTTGCCTAAGGGACAATATTTACCTTAGCAAAAAGCCATTTTTTAATGGGTCGTTTAAGTTAATTAACCATTCTGCTTTTCCACAGATAAAAGCATCACCTGTGACTTGAGGAATAATTGCATCAACACCCGCATAGTTAACTTTTTCTATGGCGTTAACATTAAATTGACTACCTAAAATACTTTCAATCTTTATTGCTTGATTGAGAGCTATTTCATTTTTAGCAACATGTAATGCAATACGCCCACTTACGCCACTGCCTGTAGGGCTTCTATCAAGTTCACCGTCAGCAAAGATACACACATTTCTACTGTGAACGCCTTCATTTGGAGAATCATCAATAAATATTACCCCATATAAAAAGCTTAAGTCTTCTTCAAGCGGGTGAGTTACGGGTGTTTTTTCCATAACGGCTTTTTTAATTCTTCGACCATAGTCAATGAGTTTTTCATGCTCACTTGGCTCTAAGTTAAGCCCTAATGGTTTTGCTTGTACGTAAGCATAAAATGCACCACCAAAGGCAATGTCAAAATTTACCTTTCCAATGCCATCAACCTGTACTTGTTGGTTTAAGGCTGGCACAAATGATGGTACACAGTTAAAAGTCACATGAGTGATAACTTTACCTTTAGCAAAAGCTTGTGCGTGAATTTGACCGCAAGGTACATCAATTACAACTGAAGTTATATCACCTGTTTGTGCTACAACACCTGACTCTACCGCACATTTCGTTAGCGCTATTACCGCATGGCCACACATAGTGCTGTAGCCTTCGTTATGAATAAAAATAGCGCCAAAGTGACTGTCCGATTTTTCAGCTTCAGTAATAATAGCGCCATACATATCTGCATGACCTCTTGGTTCAAACATTAACGCAGTGCGTAAGTCATCATAGTTCTCTTGACAGTCACGACGCTTTGCCAGGATTGAATCACCTTTAAGCGTTGGAAAACCACAGGTAATGATTCTTAGTGGTTCGCCACCGGTATGGCATTCAAGCGTTTTTATGGTAGTGAACAGCTCTTGCTCAGTATTAACTTGCCATTGCTCAAATTTTTCAGCTGGATTTTTAATATTTATTGTCATTTCTATAACCTGTTAGTTCACCTGAGCTTGTTCTAATTGTTGTTGAGCTATTTCATCAACAAAGTGTCTGTTGAATAAATACAAGGCAATACAGGTAGCTGCCCCTAGTAAGGCAATAATAGCCCACATAAGTGCAGGGTTATCCAGTTTTACGGTGATAGAATCATATAACCAGCCTGATAATAAACCACCAAACAAGTTACCTAGTGCCATAGAAACAAAGTAATATCCCATGAACATTGCTGCTTTATCTGATGGTGCAAATGATGCGACGTACTCTTGGCTTTTCGGCGATGCGGTCATTTCACCTACAGCAAAAATAATGACAGACGTTGCAACTAATAAACCACCGAATACAAAGGTATGGCCAATCCCGTTAATTAGCATTGAAAATGAAAGAATGGCAGTGCCGGCAATTAAAGTAGGCAACGGCTTAAATTTATCGATAAATCGGCTGATTAATACCTGAAAGAGTATGATCATGAGAAAATCTAAACTAAGAATTGTTGCTGGGTTCATTTGACGATAGTCATTAGCCCACTGTTTAGCTAATTCTTGGCTCATTGTTTGAACGGCTTCAGCTGAGTGGCTTTGCTGAGCTAGTTGAGTAAAGCTATCGATTATTACCTGTTTGGGTACGCGAACATCTAACGACGAAATGGTACTGGTAATTTCTTTAATAGCGACTTGGCTTTGTAATAAATCAACAGAGGTAAATTGGCTAGCAAGTCGTGATATTTCACTGCTTAATGTATCAACATTCACTGCGGTGAATATCTCATGCAACCAAGGGCTTATTGCATGAAGACCACGTACTAAGTCAGAGGTATCTACATAATCACGAATAAATACGGGTAAGGTGATAAATATTTGTAAATAGACGGTCCAAAAACCAGTCATAATCAATAAGTAGGTCATGAAAGGTTTGTTACCAATGCGCATTTTTTGCAAATACCATTTACTTTGCTCTGTTTTGGCATTTGCTTTTGATACGACAATATCCCAAACAACGGCAATACTGATTAATGCAACAGCAATAGCAAGGGTTACTTTGCCATCTGAAATAAAGCCTGCATAATCTGAAACTAATAAAATAAGTAGTGGTACAACAGCTAGTGCTAAACGACCATTTCCAAGTACTTGCTGCATTTCTTTAAATACTTGTTTTAGTGACTTGTTATCAGCATGACGCTCAGGTTCTTTATAGAAAAATAACGCAGGGATAAAGTTAACTGAAATCCAAATACATGCGAAAATGAATACCCATTCCCAGCCGTAATTTTTTTGCACAACAGGAGCTAATACAGGGCCTAAGAAGCCGCCAATGTTAACCATCATGTAAAAGATACCAAAGCCTAAACCTCGGTTAGTGTCATCGGTTGTTCGGCTAATGGTTGCGGTAACTACAGGCTTAAATATACCAGCACCTAAAGCAACGAGCATGAAAACACTCATAAAACTGACTAAATCAGTTACATAACCTAATAAATAATAACTAGGCGCCATTAAGGTAAATGACAGCAAGAACATTTTTTTGTACCCGAAGCGATCTGCTAGTGCGCCAGAAATAACGGGAAATAAATACAAGAAAAATGGCACAACGCCCATGATCAGGCCTCGTTCATTATTGCCTAATCCTAAGCCACCTTGGGTTGTTGGTGTCATAATATAACTAGCAAGAAGGGTATACATGCCATACCAAGCTAATCGTTCAAAGATTTCCATGGTATTGGCGACATAAAAGGCGCTTTGAAAAGGGCTGCGTTGTATTTGACTCATATTATAATTATCACACAATTAAAAGAAGAAATATTGTATACAATTATTTGGTCATTACAAGAGGATTTCTATCGAATACAAATAAAATATGCGATTAAGGCTCATAAATATGTGTTTGAATTTTTTATGCAAGGCTGTGCTGCTTGTAAAAACAAGCAACCTACTAAAGTTTTATTTTACCTGTGAGAATATCTTTAAACATTACCCAGTCGCCTATTAAACTATAAAGAGGGTATGTGAAGGTAGCGGGTTTGTTTTTTTCAAAGAAAAAGTGCCCAAACCAAGCAAAGCCATAACCTATAATAGGCAACAGCCATAATAGAGAATAGGAATGTGTAAATAGCACGTAGATCGCTACTATTATGATAAGAAAAGAGCCAACAAAATGTAAACGCCTACAAGTAGGATTTTGATGCTGACTTAAGTAAAAAGGATAAAACTCTGAAAAACTTTGATATGTTTTACTCATATATTATCCAAGATTATGTGATTAAGTGGGGAGAGGGTTATTGAATTAAATATTGAACTTTACTTAATTGGCTACCGTCATGATTTAAAAAACAACGGTATGGTTTTGCGCCTTCATATGCACCATAGCCATTCCTTGCATTTAAATCGAGGATAAGAACCTGTCGAGCACCACTGGTATCAGATATCCAAACGGTTTTTGAGTTATCAATACGAACAGAGTTGGGGTCTTTAAAGTTTGAACTATGATGATTTACGCACGCTTTCATGACCATACTTTTTTCTTCTTCACTAATACTGCCACCAGAAGAGTTATCGACTTCAACGGTATTGTATTGATCATCACAAGGTGTTTGACTAAAAGTGGTTACACCATCAACAGTACATTGATAAACATCACTAGCGTATACGGATAGCGGAGATAATAGTAATAAAAGAATGGCTTTATTCATGAGTACTAAAAACTATATCAAGAGTGAAAGGCTATAGTGTAAACATGACAGATAAATAATCCAACCTTTTTGATATTAAGCTATATTGCTTAATGTAAATCACATAAGCTATACTGTGTTTATTTACAGTGTTTGTGTTTATTATTATGAAAGTTGTTCCCATTTACATTGAAGCAGGTATTAGTGGCTTTGAATCACCGGCTGCAGAATATAAAGAGCTTGGTTTATCGCTTGATGAGCTATTGATAGAAAACCCTACGGCAACCTTTATCGGTCTTGCCTCTGGAAGTTCTATGCAAGGAATGGGCATATTTGATGGTGATTTATTAATTGTTGATCGCTCTATAGCTGTTAAAAATAATGCGGTAATTGTCGCTAATTATAATGGTTGCTTTGTCTGTAAAACCTTAAATAAAACACATGCTCAACTCATATCTGCCTCAAAAGAACACGCTCCTGTCAACATAACGGCAAGTGATGAATTTCAAGTAGAGGGTGTCGTTACTCGCGTTATTCGTATATTAGAGCCTATTCGAGAGTTAAGCCGATGTATGCCTTAGTTGATGCCACCTCTTTTTATGCTTCGGCAGAAAAAGTATTTGATCCAAGTATTCGGCATAAGCCCGTTGTGGTTTTAACTAATAATGATGGCTGTATTTGTGCTGTTTGTCCTATCGCGAGAAAACTTAATATTCCCAAGTTTGGTCCGTATTTTAAAATTAAACATTATTTAGCTCAGCACGGTGTTGTTATTCGCTCATCTAACTATGAACTTTACGCTGATTTAAGCGAACGTATGATGGAGGTAACGGCGCGTTTTTGTGATAACCAACATGTTTATTCTATTGATGAATGCTTTTTGTATTTTAAACAATTTACTAGCCTTATTAAGGATTGGCATGATTATGGTTATCAAATTCGAAAAGCGGTTTGGCGAGAAACAAGGCTACCAGTAGGTGTTGGGATAGCCAGTACACCTACTTTAGCAAAAGCGGCTAATCATGCTGCTAAAAAGTTACCGGGTTACAATGGCGTTGCTGTGATTGACAGTGAGCAAAGTCGCCAAAACATATTAGCGAAAATGGCCGTTTCAGAGGTATGGGGAATAGGATCACGGTTAAGTAATAAGCTTATGATTATGGGGATTAATACTGCACTCGATTTATCGAATCAGTGCGCCAAACAGATGAGAAAACAATTCAGTGTCGTTGTTGAGCGTACGATTAATGAACTTAACGGTATTGCTTGCTTGTCGTGGGATGAAGTAAAAGAGCCTAAGCAGGAGATATTTTCAACGCGCAGTTTTGGGCAACGAGTTACTGATTATCATGTATTAAAATCAGCGATGGTTAGTCATGTCAATATTGTTGCTAGAAAACTCAGACAGCAAAACTCGTTAGTTAAGAAGCTTTATATTTTCGCTCATAGTTCTCAACACCAAGGTAATTACTACAAACAGTCAGTTATTGTTCAGTTCACTCAAGCGACTAATAATACTTTAGTGCTTGCCAATGCCGTTACTAAGGCATTACCGAGTATTTATAGGCAAGGGGTTTTATTCTATAAATGTGGTGTAGGGGCGGTAGCGCTTGAAAGTAACCGTTATAGGCAGCCAGACTTATTCAGCCCTGATGTTAACAACGACTCGTTAATGCAGTGCTTTGATATGGTTAATAGGCGTTATGGGCAGGGGACTTTGAGTATGGCAACTGAAAATAACCAGCAAGATTGGCAAATGAAGCGACATTTTTTATCGCCAAGTTATACAACAAAGTGGTCAGATATTCCTAAAATTATTTGTTAGCGCAATAAAAAAGCACCTAGAAGTAGGTGCTTTCAAATAGCGTAAATTGAGCTAGCCTATATGACTATTTCTTTACTCTTCGAGAAGCTAACCCTAGAAGACCTAGTGCAAAAATTGCAATCGTTGAAGGCTCTGGTACTTCTTGTACTTCACCTACAAAGATAGCATAATCATAAGCGTTTGAGCTGTTAAGGCCTCTGACAGCTCCCATGCTCCAGCCTGAACCAAAAAATGTAGGGCTTATTGCATCGTTTTGGTTGTTGAAACTGGCTTGCCCATGAGAGCCACTTGAGTAATTAGTGTGAACACTTAACCCTTGGTTACCGTTAACATAACTTGAAGTATCAGCAGTGCTTTGAGTTATCGCGTCACCAATTGCAGTAAAACCAAATGATTTTCCGTTATAGTACCAATCAGCACCATTAAATGAGTGAGTTTGGTTGAATGCTGTATAGGTTGAGAATTCACCCCATGTAATTGCGGCATGAGCTAATACTAAATTATCTGAATTACGAATACCGGCTAAAATTATCCAGTCATTAGTATTTAAATCGCCGAAAACATCAGCAATGCTAGATGTTAAACCAGCATTTTCTCGATAAAGGTATGACCAACCATCGTCAATTATAGCATCAACATTAGTATCATTCTGAATGCCAAAAGGGATAATTGCTCCAGCGTTAGCAAAGCTGCTGATTGATAGTATTAGTCCAGCACATGCTGATTTTAATAGTGTTAAGTTCATAGTGTTCCTTAGTGAATAATGATTATTATAGTTATGATTTTTTGAGATATAAGCAAAAAACACACCAAAGCGATAAGTAGTTGTATAATAATAGGTTTATTGTTTTGTTTAAGTGTTAAATTATTTGGTGTAAATAAAGCTGACACTTATGAGACGATGTCACTTAAAGTAAGAAAACTCAGGGCTGGGTTATAGCTTCCATTGTGTTATTAAGTTACTCAGTTGTCCTGAAGCACGTAAAACAGAAAACGCTTCTTGATACTGTTTGATTAACGCAGGGTCACTATCTTTATTGATTGCAATGCTTAATGGGGTGTTGAGAGGCTTAACTTCAGTAATTTTTTCAAATTTATTGCAATCAATAGTAAAGCGGTTACAGGTTTCGAGTAATGTTTGTTCACTTTCAATGAAATAATCAATTCTGTTACGCAACACCATCTGCATGCGTTGGTTAGGGTAGACCACGGGGTATAGGTCAATATTAGGCATTTCTAACAAATATTCAGACTCGTTTGAACCACGATAAGTTGCGAAAGAGCTATTTTTAAAGTCACTAGACAATGCTAGCTGGTGATTGGTATTGCTTTTTAATCCCCAAATATAATATCTTTCGATTAAGATATCTCCAATCCACTGAAATAAAGGCTCTCGTTTAAGCGTTCTTGAAATCGAATAAATAAACACGTTCTTTTCAGTAAGAGCATTATCGTAAGCTCTAGCCCAAGGCATGATATGAATCTTTGGCGCATCTTTTGTCATATTAAAAAGTGCTAAAACAATATCTGTGGGAAGGCTTTCAGGCAAAGCGTCTGATGATCGAAGTTTACACGGTTGATTGCATTCAGTGACGACTTTAATTTCACGGGCATTGAGAGAATGTAGACTTAAACAAAGTATAAATATATATAAGAGGTAAAAACGAATATTCATTATCGCCAACTAAAATCATTACAGCTGTATTCATCATAAATCAATCGTAATGAACAATACAAGCAGGTAGTATTATCAATATCGGCTTATAAAAGTAGGCTTATAAAAAAATATGTACGGGGAGAGAGGACTAGAAGCGTAGTCTTTCGCTTCAATAGAATGTCATAGTAAGCGAACTCCCTCAGTCTGTAACTATTAGTACCCCATCGTTTACTAAACATTTTACTATGACCTTTGATCTCAACGGTAGTAACGGTTAGCAATTCACTTTTCCAATGTAAACTCAAAAACTCTTCAATTTTTCTAATATCGATAAACTAAAGTGTATGGTTTTCTCCATCGATATCAAGTTCAATAGCTGATGTGAATTGTTGTTGTGGTCGAATAAAGTTAGCAAAGTGAATAAGGTAGTTATTATCCAATGTTTGCTTGATTAAGGAGTTGCCAATATATTTTTTAGGTATAAATTGATCTAGCTGTATTTCAAAGTCCTCTTCATTAAAGCTTAAAACATCGAAAGAGGCGGGCTGTAAAATTTCAAAAAATTTTGGTGCCATGTGCATTATATTAATGCTTGATATCAAAAGATATATAGCTACTACTTGCTTGTGGTGTTATATGAATTGTTAAATAATCTTTACCATTAATTGCATTTAACGAATAACCATAAGGTTGAAATAGATAATCATCGATAATAAAGTCAGACAGCAGTGTGTCTAAGCATAAATAAGCTTTAATATTCTCCCGCGATAAATTATTTTGTTGATGAAAAATATAATTGTGGTGTCTATCTAATTCGCCAAAACGATAAGCTTTACCCTTAACAAATTTAGAGATGATTTTTATGTCATCGCCAAAGCAACTTGGCTGTGCGTTTGCAAAGTATTCATTTTTTCGTTGATAAATTAAATGCTCAATAACACTTTTACTGTGACGTGATAAAAAGAACTCGATAGAATTAACTAAGCTCGTTTCGCCGCAAGTAATGATTAAGAACCGTTCTGGCCAAACAAATAAGCTTGATTCAGATAAAACAAAGGCTTTGCAATACTGGTTTTCAATTGTTGTGAGTACTTGAGCATTACAATAAGTGACTAAATCTGACCAAAACGTGTTATCAATATCAGTCAACAGGTTGATTTTGTTAATATCAACCATGATCTCGGCTTTCTTTTCTGAACCTTCAAAAAACAAGAATCTTTCTCCTAACTGACGAAATAAAAAGGCGGGCTATTTTATAAATAAATAGGTAAATATCAATCAAATATTAATATTTTTCTAGAGTGTCTAGAGTGTCTAGAGTGTCTAGAGTGTCTATGTGGTGATGTTAACATAATTGGTTATTCGAAAAAAAAGATAATAACACCGCAGAAATAACGAATCAGTACTATGGGAGATAAGGGGAGTTTAATTAAACGTACATCATTCATTGCTTTTGCTAGGGGGGAGCTTTTTGCAAACGACAGGAGTCATTATTTACAATAACTAGGCTATACCTTTCTCGATGATTATTAAACTGTCATTAACTCAGATAAAGATTAACTGTTAAGTATTAAGGGGTATTTTAAAATATAGCTTTATAAAACAGACGGATAGTGGGGTAGTAAGCATAGATGTTTTGATTTGTAACTGATACTATTATGGCTAATTAATACCTTTGAAACCGCTAAGTTATGTCAGACTCTCAAATAACCTTTCGTGCAATAGCGCCTATTTATTCACCTTTATGCTTACACATTGGTGTTGATCAATTTTCAAAACCCTTTGTCGAGTCATTACAGGCAATTAATGTAGATATAAACGTTGAGCAAGATAAAAACCCTCTTAAATGGCATGGTAAATTTTTGAATTTAAGTGGACAGGAAAACGAACAACGACAATATCAATCTACCGACAGAGACTCTAAAGATATTCGACTTATGTGTTGGGTACCTAATTCTAACGATAAGGAAAATACTCATGTTATGTTTCACGTATTTACCAATCATATTACAATTGTTGAAGTAGAGTTTACTGTTGATATATCTTCATTACGCACAACGACACAAACGACAAGTGAATTAGTGGCAGCAATTGAAGAAAAAGTACAGCAACTAGCTGAGGAACAGGTTGCACAATTTTATGATAGTTTCTGTCAAGATATACAGCACCTTAAGCCATTACTGTCTCATAATTATATCATTTCAAATAGTGACGACTCAATAAGTACTAATTGGGTAGCTAGAACAATGATTATTAATGATGATCATTTGCTTGATAAAGAGTTTCAGCACATTTTAACTGCATGGTTAAGAAAAACAGGTAGGCCAGAAGATGCGGCTGATATTATTGCAGCTAAAAAAAATCACTCTATGACCTGGTTAAATTACGTGGTCAAAGATGTTAAGTGTGTAGGGGAAGATCCATATATACAAGTTATGGTATTAGCTCAATATTATTATATTTCACAAGAGCATTGTAACAGTGCACTGCGTAGCGCTATTGAAATTGCATATGCCCCCAGACAAAAACAAAAAGTAGATAAAGTACTTGCCAATACCCGAACCGCTTGTCGTTTAAACAAAATAGCTTTTTATGAAAATATAAAGTTTCTCAGTCAACCCAATAGGGTTCTTTTGGAAGATATTTTAAATGGTTGGAAGTTTGAGCAGCTGGTTGAAAATTCTGAGAGAATGGTTGAAATCTGTAATGCTCGACTACAAGAGGAAGACAATAAAAAACGTGAACGAAGCACTGTAATGACCGATTTCTTACTTGTTACATTAAGTTTTTTTGCCGTCTTTGAATTATCGCTTTATTTGACTGAGTTTAGTCGAGAAATGATGAGCAGACCAGCACTTGACTATAACGATAATAAAAGTTCTTTTTTCTTAAGTATTATTGCTGAAATTGATGCTGATATTATGTTTTCTTTTGGTTTCGGGTTAACTCTATTGCTTATTATGGTTTACCGTTACATAAAACGAAACTGATTCTAACTAAAACGAAGTGCGTAAATGAAATCTTTAATATTCTTTTATATTCTCTTATATCCTGTCATTGGCTGGACTAAACCAATCTCGATAGCCACTTACCAATGGGCACCTTATATTAATGCTAAACACCAGCCTTTAGGTATAGCAGCCGAGCTGTTAGAGCAGATACTTTCACAAAATGATAAAATTATCTCTTGGCGATATCAAAATTATGATTTAGCTTTTGAACTTGTAAAAAGAGGTAAGCAACAATCAGCGTTTCCATATTTTAAAACTAAGGAACGAGAACAGCAGGTCTTATTTTCTCGAGCACTTTTTAGTGTTAAAAGTCATATTTATTATAACCGTCAACGTGAAAGTAAACTCGACTTAACTCAAATTAGTCGTCATAGTTTTGGTCGAGTCGTGGGTTATAGCTATGGTGAGGTCATTGATACATACCTTAAAGATGCGGAAACTTATGCAACGGAAAAAGATGCTTTAGAAAGTTTATTGAATAATGAAATTGATTTTCTTCCTATGACTAAGAGCGTAATGAATAACATGCTTAATAAAACATATAGAGATCAAGCATTACTCATTAAAAAGGTTAACGATATTGTAGGTTATGACTCGTTACATTTGATCGCACCAAAAACGGTTGAAGGAGAGAAATTCATTGCTAGTATTGATCAACTTATTGAACAAATAAAGAAAATTAAAAGCGTACAACCAAAAGCTATTGAGCGCTTTAAACTTAAAGATATTGCAAGATTAGTTACAGCAGAAGGGTATCCTGCAATTGTTGGGCAGACATCCCTTGAAGAGGCTGTTGATTATTATACTTTACCACAAGGCACTCGTGTTTTAGTACTGAATTGGAGTGATAAGATCCTTAGGCCTTCGCAAACAGATCGTTTATATAAGAGTATGATAGATCTTAGTTATGTCGTTGTCTTGAATGGCCCACATGTCGGTAAAGAACTTTATATTAAAAATATGCATTTAGAGATACAATAATGTCTATTTCATTAGGCTGGATAGGTTCGCTGCTCTATTTGATTGGCCATGCTTATATTTCAATGGTGAAAAGTTGGAGCCCCAAAATATACTACGCAAGTAATCTAATTGCAGCGCTTTCTTTAGTGATAAGTTCTCTTATTCTGTTCTCGTATCAAGCAGCAGTGATAAATAGTTTTTGGGCATTGATTTCAATATTATTATTGAAAAAAATTGATATATCTAAGGTTCCTGTCTCTAAAAGAAGCTTTTATATAGGAAGCGTAGCAATTATAGGGTGGTGTGCTTTTGTTGGTTATGACAGTGGTTGGAAGTCTACCAATTTTTATACTGTATTAGGTTGGTCGTCAAGTTACGCGTTCTGCTTATCATATTTCCTGTTTTGTAGTAAAAAAGTTACACACATTAAGTATTTATTAATTAATATTTATGCTGCTGGCGCGATTATGCCTATATTGTGGGTTCAACAAAACTGGCCTGTCTTTAGTCTTGAGGTTTGCTGGGTAGCCATTTCTGCATATGGCGTATATGCTAGAATGGATGAGGTTCATTTAATTGATTAATATGATTATAAACTTTTATATAAATTTGATTTCACTCTGAATTGATAGATAACCTCAAATCGGTATTATAAATAGCGCCCTAGCAGGTTTTTTTCTTACTTCTTCGTTAAATTCATAAACAATATAATGGCTATTATTAATGAATTTGCCTTGAATTAAGAAAAACTATCAAGCTTGTGAGTTACTATTAACACCAGTATAAAAATTTCAAATAATTAGCTTCTCTCTTAACCCGAGCGGAGATTAATTAGGCCAAACTTATTAAACGTGTCATTTTTTCGTTTTAATTTTTTACCAAGATATCTTTTCAAATCCCCAGCTGTTTTCTGCACGAACATAGGTACTAAACGCACCACCATCATCCCAAAACGAGCCAGCAAATCCAAAGCTCTTGAGGTTGTTGATATGCGCACTTATATAAGCTTCTCGACTAATTTGGTCACAGATATTATCAGGAGCGGAATAATCATATTTTGTGCTACCAAATTCATTCACCATCACAGGAATGTTGTGAATGTCTGACCAATTTTTTGCTTTTTGATACACCTTTGTTAACTCTTGATGATCTTGCGTTGTTCCCCCGGTTTCTAGTGCATTGTCCGGCAAAATCCCATGGGGAATAATGTTCAAACTAAAATGACTTTAGACATGCAAGAATTGCTTTGCTGAAAATAACAGCTATAAAACTTCAATGTTTAGTGGGGTAGAGGTAGCAAATACTGTATAATGCGCGACCTTATTTTGTGTCTCATTGTTATTAGTCGTCTTTTCTTTAGAAACTATTAGCATAACCTAGGAATATCTTTTTTGATCACTACATCGAATATCACAATGCAATTTGGCGCTGAGCCTTTATTTGAAAACATTTCTGCCAAATTTGGCAACGGTAACCGTTACGGATTGATCGGTGCTAACGGCTGTGGCAAATCTACATTCATGAAAATACTCAGCGGAGAGTTAGCTCCTAGCTCAGGAAATGTGTCGATTTCTGTGGGCAATAAAGTAGGTACTCTGAGTCAAGATCAATTCGCTTTTGAACAATACAGTGTTATTGATACTGTGATTATGGGTGATGTGGCGTTGTGGAAAGTAAAACAAGAAAGAGACAGCATATACGCACAAGCTGAAATGAGCGAAGCCGATGGTATGCGTGTTGGTGATTTGGAAAGTCAATTTGCTGAAATGGACGGTTATAGTGCCGAAAGTCGTGCGGGTGAAATATTATTAGAAGCAGGTATTGAAGAGTCATTGCATTACGGTTTAATGCAACAAGTTGCACCCGGTTGGAAGTTACGGGTATTACTAGCGCAAGCCTTGTTTGCTAATCCTGATATTTTATTGCTCGATGAACCGACCAATAACTTGGATATTCACACTATTAGTTGGTTAGAAGGTGAATTGAACAAACGTAAATGTACCATGATTATAATTTCTCATGACAGACATTTTCTTAATGCTGTATGTACACATATGGCTGATATTGATTACGGTGAGTTACGCATATACCCAGGAAATTATGAATTCTTCTTGGCGCAATCAGCGCTATTACGTGAGCAATTACTTGCGGGTAATGCAAAAAAATCAGCAGAAATTGAAGAGCTACAAGACTTCGTTAATCGTTTTGGTGCCAATGCTTCTAAGGCCAAACAAGCGAGCTCTCGCGCTAAAAAAATGGATAAAATCAAGCTTGATGATGTTAAGGCTTCAAGTCGCATTACGCCAAACATTGCTTTTGCGCCAGGTAAAAAAATGTACCGCCAAGCCTTAGAGCTTGAAAACTTAGGTCATGGCTTTGACAATGAAATGTTGTTTGATAAAGGTGATTTACTTTTAGAAGCAGGAAGTAAACTTGCTATTATTGGCGAGAATGGCGTAGGTAAAACCACATTTTTACGTTGTTTAATGAACGAATTAAAACAAGACTTAGGTGTCGTAAAGTGGTCTGACAATGCTACTCTAGGGTATTGCCCTCAAGACAGCAGTCACTTTTTCGACAATGACTTAACTTTGATGGACTGGATGTCTCAATGGCGCAGACCTTGCCATAATGACTTAATGGTACGAGGCATGTTAGGACGGTTGTTGTTTACCGAAGACGATGCCAACAAGAAAGCGCGCAATTGTTCGGGTGGTGAAAAAAACCGCTTGTTATTCGGTATGTTAATGATGCAAGACATCAACGTATTGATAATGGATGAGCCAACAAACCATATGGATATTGAAGCGATAGATGCGCTTAATAACGCACTGAAAGCGTTTGAAGGAACATTGATTTTTGTCAGTCACGATCGTGAGTTTGTCTCAAGCTTAGCAACACGTATTATCGATATTAAAGATAAAAAATTAGTTAACTTTCAAGGCTCGTTAGATGAATATTTAGCGAGTGAAATTAATCAGCAAAAAGTCGCGTAACGCCACTAAAAAACTAAGGCATGCTTATGATAAATAATGATATTCTTCGTCGAATTAGCAAAATATTTGCTTTTAATAATGAAAAACTTTTGACGATATTTTCTTTAAGTCAATGTGATATTACTGCTGAACAATTAGATTGTTTTTTTAAAGAAAAGAACGATCCACAGTATAAAGAATTATTAGATATTGAACTGGCAAGCTTTTTAAATGGATTAATCATTGAAAAAAGAGGGAAACAAGATGGCCCTCAACGACAACCAGAGCAAGTATTAAACAATAATATTGTCTTTAATAAACTTAAAATTGCGCTTGCGTTAAAAGCCGATGATGTGATTGCTATTCTCGACATGGCAAACCTTAACTTAGGTAAATATGAGTTAAGTGCGTTCTTTAGAAATATTAATCATAAACATTACCGTGAATGTAGTGACCAAGTATTGTCTACTTTCTTAAGTGGTTTGCAGATAAAATATCAAAGGTAATAGTTATGCCGTTTTCTAAGTTAGGGTTAACAGAGCCTGTTACCAAAGCAATTAATGAGCTGGGTTACACCGAGCCAACAGCCATTCAAAAACAAGCAATTCCGGTTGTTTTAACGGGGAAAGACTTAATTGCGGCAGCACAAACAGGTACAGGAAAAACGGCGAGCTTTGTTTTACCTACATTAGAATTACTTAATAATGGCCATAAACTACGTGGAAAACGTATTCAAGCACTTGTATTAACACCTACGCGTGAATTGGCTGTACAAGTTGAAGCAAGTATAGAAAAGTACAGTAAATATTTAAACTTAAGCTCAATGGCAATGTATGGTGGCGTAGACTCTGCACCACAAAAACAGGCGTTGATTTGGGGTGTTGATATTCTCGTTGCCACACCAGGTCGACTGTTAGATATGGCCCACCAACGAGCATTACATTTTGATGAATTAAAAGTATTGGTTTTGGATGAAGCAGACAGAATGCTTGATATGGGGTTTATTGATGACATCAATAAAATTATCGAACGTTTACCGAAACAGCGACAAAACTTATTGTTTTCTGCCACTATTTCAACTGATGTTCGCGCCTTAGCAAAAAGAACCATCAATAATGCTGTAGAAATCTCTATTTCACCTGACGAGTCTTCCAAGCCCAAAATTGATCAATGGTTAGTCACGGTTGATAAGAGCAATAAATCAGCTTTACTCAGCTTTTTAATTAAAGAACACCAATGGCAGCAGGCGCTTATTTTTATTGAGACAAAACATGGTGCAGCAAAATTAGTAAGTCAGTTAGAAAAACGTGGCATTAGTGCTGAATCGATACACGGAGGAAGAACTCAAGCCGTTCGTGAGCAAATATTAGCAGACTTTAAATCAGGTAAAATTACGATGTTAGTGTCAACGGGCATTGCGGCTCGTGGTATTGATATTGGTGAACTTGAGCGAGTGGTTAATTATGATTTACCCGCACAAGCAGATGAATATATACACCGTATTGGTCGTACTGGTAGAGCAGGAGCGACTGGCGAAGCCATCTCGTTAGTGTCAAAAGATAATTTTAGAGAACTTTGCGCCATAGAAAGTCGCTTAGGACATATCATTACAAGAAAAGAATTTGAGGATTTTCCCGTAAAAAAAATCGTGCCTGTTTCAATATTAAATTATGTGCCTAAGGGTAAAAAACAGTAATACTTTCTTTGGCATGTAGACTTCGTTCCTTAAAGTAAAGAACTCAGAACGAAGTCTTTAGTTAAACTATAGCGTTCAGCTTCAGGCTATTAGTTAACTTTATTGTATTTATCCAAGAAGCGTTGTGCGTTTCTTGAATAAATACAATTAACATTACACCCATAACTTCCATTTTTTCAGCGGCTTATTTGGTATTTATACGAGGCTGAGCTTATGTCATGAGTTGATCCCCATAAACAAGTGAAAACGCGGAATAAAGAGCAACTTGACGCTGTTCTTGAGATACGTTTAACAGCATTTACTTTTTGATGTCGTTCATTTATGTAGAATAACGACACATTAAACACTACACCTTAGTTAAATCATGATTAGCTCATACAAAATTCGTACTCGAAAGTTCACCTTGCACTAACATCATTTTTGACTTGATCACCTGAATTATCGTAAATAAATTATTTATCCTATACTTATCAAAAATCAATTTAGCATCACAAAATTAGATATGGGTAAATTAATGATTAAAGATAAGGTTTAGCAGTTTTGTTAATTACGCATACCTTTGTGAAAGTTATTCATGCTTTTAACCAACAATACAATAGAGCGATTTTTCATCTGATGAAGAAGATCGTTTTACTCTTTTTATTCATTATAACTTTGCCCGTGATTGCTCAACAAGACATTAAAACGTTGAAGTACTGTGTTGATCCTGATTGGATGCCATTTGAAGGAGTAGTTAATGGCAAACATACCGGAATTGCAAGTGACTACCTCGAACTCTTTTCGCAATCATTACCCTATAAATTTATTCTGGTATCAACAAACTCATGGAAAGAAAGCACAGACTTTCTTAAATCAGGTAAATGTGATTTAACCTTAATGCTCAATAGTTCCGCAGAAAGAGAAAAATACCTAACCTTTAGCTTACCTTATTTTTTTGGCCCTAATGTACTGGTGACTAAGGGCGGGATGCCATTTATACAAGATTTAACGGCGATTGGTGATATGACACTCGGCGTAGTGTCGGGATATCGATTACTTGAAGAGATCCCTATGTATTACCCTGAAATTAAGATAAAAGTCCTTAGTTCGGAGGAAGCTGGTTTACTTTCGGTAAATCAAGGTGATATAGATGCCTTTGTGGGGTCGTTATACTCGATTAATTTGAGTATTAATACATTAAATTTACAGTCTGTAAAAATTAATGGCTGGATTTCATTGCAAGATAAACTTCGAATTGGATTTACTAAGCCCAATGCACACTTAACCCCTATATTTAATAAAACTATCGAAAAAATTTCATCAAAACAACACAATGATATTTTAATGAGGTGGAGTGATGTCAGGGTTGTAAAACAGACAGATTATACTGTGCTGTATTATTTTATCAGTGGAATGAGTTTACTTTTCATTGTTTTCTTATGGCGTTATCTTGTTTCTATAAAAATATCTAATGCGCTAAAACATAAAAATAAAGAGTTAGAACAAATAAGAGAAGAGTTACTTTTTGTAAATAAGGAACTTGAATATTTATCATTCCATGACAACTTAACAAATTTATATAATCGTCATTATTTCATGTCGACTTTAAACGATCATTTAAATCAGTTGGCTAGGCAGGAGATTGATTCATGTATTCTAATGGTTGACCTTGATTTTTTTAAAAAAATAAATGATGAATTTGGCCATGCAGTAGGAGACAAAATATTACAGCAATTCTCAGCATTACTTTTAAATGCATTAAGGGCAGGTGATATAGCTGCTAGGTGGGGTGGGGAAGAGTTTGTAGTGCTCTTACCTGAAACTGATAATAACAGTTCTCTCACTTTAGCCAAAAGGTTGATTGAAGCTGTAGAACATCATTCGTTTGATTTAAATATTAACTTAACTATTAGTATTGGAGTATCTCAATTTAAAGATAACGATACTATTGAATCTTGGATTGAGCGTGCAGATACAGCACTTTATCAAGCTAAAAATGAAGGTCGAAACTGTATTAAAGAGTCTCTTTAAAAGCTTAATTTGTTCTAATGTCACTCTAAATGCTCACTTCTTTATGTAGATTAGTATAATTACCACCTATCGTAACATTCCTGTATAATCCTGAGCATTAAACAACAGTCTGCAAACACATTTAGTTTGCAATAAAGGCAGTTAAATCACAATTTTTGACGTTGCTCTTCTCTTTATTAGATATAAGCACCAGTATAGAATAAGAGCAAGTAGAGATACCTATGACCGTAGAACAATACATTCCTAGCGATAAGCTGCAAACACCTACAAAAAGCAGTAACTCAAACGAAAGCCAAACAACCACGTTAGACATCCCTTCTAAAATGATTGAAGAGCAACATAACGAAGTTGTTAACTCAGATAAAGAATCTACTCTTGTTTCTGAAAAAGCTGCAAAGGTGGGCTTCGTAAGTCTTGGCTGACCTGAAGTCTAAGATAAATCCAAGCTACAGCCCTTGTTCTATCAATACTTATATCAATCCAATCCACTTTTTAACTATCTAATTCCGAAAAATAACTCCGTTATTTTACAAATTTTTCTATTAATATTTAAAACACCTTGTTTACTTAAATACAATAACGTACATTTAAAGTGTACTTATTTGTTTTTTGGTAAATTAAATGTCAACTAAACTGAAATGGATAAATGATCAATTATCACAGTTTGAACTACTGCTAATGCCGTATTTAAACCAACACGATATATCACGCTCGCATGTGCAAAATTATGTGAAAAGTGGTTGGTTAGAAGTAGTTGCCAACGGTGTTTATAAAAAACCAAGTCAAAACATATCTTGGAGTTCAGCACTTTCTGCATTGCAATACCAGCATGGCAGTTCATTACATCTTTCAGGGCTTTCAAGTCTAGCGTATCAAGGACTATCTCATTACCTCACTATGGGTAATGAAACTGTTCAGCTTAATTCTATAAAAGCGATAAGATCACCTAAATGGTTATTTTCTCAACATTGGCAGATAGAATATAAGTGCTCTAAAGTATTAGACGAACTCCATGAAAATGATTTAATAGAGTTAACCGTTAATAACCAAACAATCAAGTCGAGCGTAATAGAATTAGCTGTTTTAGAAGTGTTAGAGAAAGTAACGGACGAAAGTAGTTTTATATTTGCTTCTGAATTGTTTCAAGGATTAACGTCGTTAAGACCTAGAAAACTTCAATCATTATTAGAAAGGTCATCTTCGGTAAAGGTGAAACGCCTTTTCTTGTTTCTAGCACATTATAATCAACATCCTTGGCTTAAACGGTTAGATGAGAGCAAATTAGATCTTGGCTCTGGTAACCGTCAAGTAGTGAAGGGCGGTTATGTCGATAGGCAGTATAAGATAACCGTGCCATTGAAGTTTAAAGATATGGAGTTAGAAAATGGATAAAAATAGTCATTATTACAAACAAGTCCAATTGTTAATCTCTGTATTGCCTTATGTTGCTGAGGAAAAATGTTTCGCCCTAAAAGGTGGCACTGCAATTAATTTATTCATACAAGACTTTCCTAGGTTGTCAGTTGATATTGATTTGGCCTACATGTTACTAGAGCAAAGAGATGAAGCTATAGTTAATGTTCGAGGAGCATTAAACCGTATCGCTAAACAGATTAGTAGTTCAGGGATAGCAAAAGCAGAGTTGCAACTTAATAGACCTGATGAAATGCGTATCATTGTGACAGGACAGCAAGCACAAATAAAAGTTGAAGTTTCACCAGTAATGAGAGGCACTTTAAAGCCAGCAATTGAAATGGATCTTATTGAGTCAGTAGAAGATGAGTTTGGCTATGCTAGCATTGACGTGGTTTCATTAGCTGATTTATATGGCGGTAAAATTTGTGCTGCACTTGATAGACAGCATCCAAGAGATCTTTTTGACATTAAATTACTCCTTGAGCAACAAGGTTTGTCTGTAGGCATTGATAGAGCTATTTTTGATGGTTTTATTGCATATTTGTTAAGTCACCCAAGGCCTATTGCTGAAGTGATGTCTCCTCGACTTAAAGATATCAAAAACTCATTTATTCATGAGTTCAATGGGATGACAACACAAGCTGTAACAGTTGATGAGCTTATTGAGATACCAAATAAATTAATAGCTGCGTTAAAAACTCACTTTACTGAACGAGATTTTGATTTTTTGCTGTCGTTTAAATCAGGAAAGCCTAATTGGGAACTTGCACCTGATAGTAATATTGCTAATTTACCCGCGGTGAAATGGAAATTAATTAACATTAATAAAATGAGCATGGATAAAAAATCGCAAGCAGTAGATAAACTAACTCATGTGCTAACGCAGTGGCTGTAAGCGCATGGATGAAAGAGAGCAGATAGTTCATCAGTTAACTGAAATAGATACAAAACTATCGCGGTTAAAAGCTGAGCAAGAAAGTTTACTTATAGCGCGAAAAAAACTATTACAACTTGATGATCAACTCCTCGCTAATAACTTTAACCAATATGCGCCAGTAGAAGATAAAATCGAACTGTTTTTATCTTATTTTAAAGGGAGGCCAGATATCTACCCTTTTAGATGGGAGTCTAAAAATGGTCGCAGTGGTTATTCACCTGCTTGTTGAAATGAGTGGCAGCCTAAGGTTTGTAATAAGCCAAAAATAAGTTGTACCGAATGTAATAATCAAAACTTTAAAGTTCTTGATGAGAATGCGATATTTGAGCATTTAAAGGGGATTAAAACTTTAGGGGTATATCCGCTATTAACCGATAACACAACCTACTTATTAGCTGCTGACTTTGACAAGACAGATTGGTTTGAATCGATAACAGCATTTGCTAGTAGTTGTGAAATATTAAATATTCCTTATATTCTTGAGCGATCCCGTAGTGGTAATGGTGGCCATATATGGGTGTTTTTCTCTCATCCCGTTCAAGCAAGTGATGCTAGAAAACTCGGTAATGCCTTATTAAATAAAACGATGGAGCTTTATCCATCTCTTTCCTTTGATTGTTTCGATAGATTATTTCCTAACCAAGATATTATGCCAGAAGGGGGCTTTGGTAATTTGATCGCCTTACCTTTGCAATTTTCACCTAGGCAATTGGGTAATAGCATATTTATAGATAAAGAAGGACTTCCTTTTAATGACCAATGGGCAAAGTTAGCGTCCATTGAGAAACTGTCTCCGTCGCGACTTAGTCAGCACCTTACCGAATTAGTTGATATCTCAAGTACTAACGACGAAACTTCCTCAGATGATTGTAAAAATAAACCTTGGCAGCGTAGTGCAATATCAAAGAGTGGCCAGAGAGAAGTTATTAAAGTAGACAATTGCCCTGAGAAAATATCACTCGTTTTAGCAAATCAAGTTTACATTCCAATTTCAAATTTGCCAGGGAAAATCACGTCAAGTTTAAAGCGATGTGCAGTGTTTGCTAATCCAGAGTTTTTCAAACGACAAGCATTAAGGTTTTCAACTATCGGCACTAGTCGATATATTTGTGCGGCTCATATAGAAGATAACTATTTGATCTTACCTAGAGGTTGTTTACCTGACATTGAAAATATTTTGTCTCAACAAAACATTTCCATTGAGCATGATGATAAACGCTTTGAGGGAGAGCTATTAAGTAAAATAAAATTTAGCGGCAAACTGAAAAGCCAGCAAACAAAAGCTGTGAATGCATTGCTTGAAAAAGATAATGGGGTTTTTGTTGCGTCAACGGGATTTGGTAAAACAGTAACAGGATTAGCGCTAATAGCTAAACGAAAAACTAATACGCTCATTTTAGTACATAATCGACAACTAGCTGAGCAATGACTTGAACGTATAAAAGTGTTCTTAACCAATGTAGAAGTTGGTAGTTTATTAGGCGGTAAAGATAAACTGAGTTACCAAGTTGATGTTGCTACTTATCAAAGTTTAGTGAGTAGGAATGGTTTAGATATTAAACCTGCCATTGAAAAATATGGGCAAATTATCATTGATGAGTGCCATCATTTACCCGCCTCAAATTATGAGACATTGGTAAAATCGGCTAATGCTCGTTATATTCACGGATTAACTGCAACACCTAAACGTCAAGATGGGTTAGAGAAGTTAATGCATTTTCAATTAGGTGGTGTTGTGTTTAAGGCAACTGCATCAACTCATAAATTTGAGCAACATGTGAAAGTGATTAATACCAGAATTAGCTTTCCTAAGTCGTGGGATGATCCTGAGCAGAAACCTCATATCTCTGAAGTTTATCAATATTTAATGCTGAATCAACAACGGAATCAGCTCATCATAAAAGCGGTTATTGAATCGGTAAAAAATAAACGGATAGTTATGGTATTAACTGAACGTAAAGAGCATATAACAATACTCGCTGAAATGCTGACAAGTGAGGGTGTTAATGTCATTGAGTTACATGGCTCTATTTCAGCTAAACAAAGACAACAACGCATAGAAAAGTTACAACACCATGATCCTAATGCTGACACATTAGAAAATGATAGTAATAATCAATTTGTAATATTAGCAACGGGTAAATATGTTGGTGAAGGCTTTGACTTACCTTATCTAGATACTTTGTTTATTACACTGCCGATAGCATGGAAGGGCATTTTGGCTCAATATGCTGGTCGAATACAGCGAGAGTGGAGCACAAAGAAAGTTATTCAAGTTTACGACTTTGTTGATGATTACATAACACTTAAGCGTATGTGGGCAAAGCGCGAAAAAGGCTATAAGGCGCTTGGTTATACTTTTGATGAGCAAAGAAGCTTAGAGCTTAATTAAAAAATATCGATTGATTTCCTCAAAACCTACTTTGCTGTATAATCCTGCGCATTAAACAGCTGCCTTAGCGCTTATTCCAAGTAAAGACTGAGTTTGCGATAAAGGCAGTTAAATCACCACTTATGACGCTTTAACCTCATGGTTTGAGCCAGTTAAAGCAGCAGAGCGCAATATGACCGTAGAACAATTCGACCCAAGCACTAGTAATTCAGCCCAAAGCCAAACAACCACGTTAGACATTCCATCTAAAATGATTGAAGAGCAACATAACGAAGTTGTTAACTCAGATAAAGAATCTACTCTTGTTTCTGAAAAAGCTGCAAAGGTGGGCTTCGTAAGTCTTGGCTGTCCAAAAAACTTAGTGGATTCTGAGCGTATTCTTACTCAACTTCGTACCGAAGGTTATGATGTAGTTAACTCATATGATGATGCAGAGATGGTTATTGTTAATACTTGTGGTTTTATTGACTCTGCCGTTCAAGAGTCTTTAGATACTATTGGTGAAGCACTTAGCGAGAATGGCAAAGTGTTAGTTACAGGTTGTTTAGGCGCTAAAAAAGATGAAATTATTGAGCTTCATCCTAATGTATTAGGGGTAACAGGGCCACACGCTTATGATGAAGTGTTAGCACAAGTCCATGAACATGTGGCGAAACCTGAACATAATCCGTTGATTGATTTAGTACCTGATCACGGCGTTAAACTTACGCCTAAACATTACGCTTATTTAAAAATATCAGAAGGGTGTAATCACCGTTGTACATTCTGCATTATTCCATCAATGCGTGGCGATTTAGACTCACGCCCTGTAGGCGATGTCATTGGTGAGGCAAAACGTTTAGTCAATGC
This sequence comes from Colwellia sp. RSH04, assembly GCF_003545765.1. GTDB lineage: Bacteria > Pseudomonadota > Gammaproteobacteria > Enterobacterales > Alteromonadaceae > Colwellia. Next base: position 331,056 of record NZ_QXIO01000005.1, read on the forward strand.
TGGCGTAAAAGAGCTTTTGGTTATTTCCCAAGACACATCGGCTTATGGCGTTGATGTTAAGCACAAGCTTGATTTTTACGAAGGTATGCCTGTTAAAACACATATGCAGCAGCTTTGTGAAGAATTAGGTAAGCAAGGCGTTTGGGTGCGTTTACACTATGTTTATCCTTATCCGCATGTAGATAAAATTATTCCACTCATGGCAGAAGGCAAAATATTGCCTTATTTAGATATTCCATTTCAACATGCTAACAAGCGTATTTTAAAACTAATGAAGCGCCCTGGTAGCTCTGAGCGGGTTTTAGAGCGTATTGCTAAGTGGCGAGAAGTTTGTCCTGAATTAGTGATTCGCTCAACATTTATCGTTGGTTTCCCTGGTGAAACAGAAGAAGAGTTTCAAGAATTATTGGATTTCTTAGTAGAAGCGCAACTAGATCGCGTTGGTTGTTTTAAATACTCGCCTGTTGAAGGGGCTACAGCTAATGATTTGCCTGATCATGTTTCTGATGAAGTAATGGAAAAACGATTACAGCGCTTTATGGAAGTACAAGCGAAAATAAGCGCTGATAAGCTACAAGCACGTATTGGACAAGAATACTTAATTCTTGTCGATGAAGTTAATGATCTTGGCATTGTCGGGCGCTCTTACATGGATGCCCCCGAAGTCGATGGCAAAGTGTATTTGTCTGATGATTTTGATGCGAAACCAGGTGACCAATTATGGGTACAAATAATTCATGCCGATGAGCATGATGTTTGGGGTGTTCGCGTAGAAGATTAAGAGAAGGCTGTTTTTTTAATCAAATAAAAGGTTGTTAACCCAATAAAAATTGGCGTGCATCAAATAATGTACGCCAATCTATTTTTATAAAGCTTAAAGATTTAAAGAGCGGTAGTTAATATTTCTCGACTAATTTCTAAAGTAATATCACCATGTTCACCTAAGCTTGTCATGCCATGGTTTGCCAGTCTATCAATGAGTAAATCAATATCACTTTCACTTAAATCAACATCAGATAAACGTGTCGGTACTTGCATTTGAATAAAGAACTGTTCAGTTAATTTAATGGCTTGGTTAATACGTTCATCTTCGTTACCAGAATTAATTTGCCAAACACGAGCAGCGTATTGTAATAACTTCTCTCGTTTTTGCTCTTTACGTACTTTCATAACTGCAGGTAAAACAATAGACAACGTACGTGCATGATCAATGTTAAATTCGCCTGTCAGTTCATGGCCAATCATATGTGTCGACCAATCTTGAGGAACCCCTGAACCAATAAGCCCGTTTAATGCCATGGTTGCAGACCACATAATGTTTGCTCTAATGTCTAAATCTTCTTTAGTTTCGGCTTGTAAAGCTTTTGGACCTTCTTCAATTAGGGTTTGCAATAAACCTTCACTGAAGCGATCTTGTACTTTACCGTTCACATCATAGGTTAGATATTGTTCCATTATATGAACAAAAGCATCAACAACACCGTTACTAATTTGTCTATCAGACAGGGAAAGCGTGACACTAGGGTCTAAAACAGCAAATAATGGTCTTACTAAAGGGCTAGAAAAAGGTAATTTATTACCATCGCGAGTGACAACAGAGTTACCATTACTTTCTGAGCCTGTGGCAGGTAACGTTAATACTGCACTTAAAGGTAACGCTTTGCTAACCGCTTCTTGTTTAGCTAAGATATTCCAAGGATCATCGCCTTGATAAAGAGCTGCTGCGGCGATAAATTTAGCGCCATCTACTACCGAGCCTCCACCTACGGCTAAAATATAATCAATACTTTCATTTTTGATAATCTCTTGTGCTTTCATTAACGTACTATAGGTTGGGTTTGGTTCAATACCAGAAAACTCAAACCAAATATGCTCGTTTAATGCTTCTGATACTTGCTCATAAACTCCATTTTTTTTAATTGAACCACCCCCATAAACCACTAACACTTTTGCATTTGAAGGGATTTCTGTCTTGATAACTTGAATTTGCTCACTGCCAAAATGAATGTGAGTGCTATTTTGAAAGTTGAAATTTAACATGCTATTTCCTTGTTTCGTGTATACGATATATATACTTTATTAAGATGACAATTGTGTTAATAATTTTTGCGCAGTTAACTCTGAGCTTGCAGGATTTTGACCAGTAATTACTAAACCATCTTGAACTGCAAATGCATGCCAGTCTTCTGCTTTTTGATAATCAGCGCCGCGCTTAGCCAGTTCATCTTCAAGTAAAAAAGGTACAACGTTTGTTAATTGCACCGCTTCTTCTTCTGTGTTTGAAAACCCCGTTATTGCTTTACCATTAATAATATAGTCACCTGAAGATGATTTTATATTTAGTAATGCTGCACTTGCATGGCACACCGCCGCAACAGCTTTACCAGAGTTGAGAAAAGCTTCAATCAGTGCAATTGATGTTTTATTCTCGGTTAAATCCCATAAAGGGCCATGACCGCCCGGGTAAAATACGCCGTCAAAATCAGACGCGTTAACAGCGGAAATTTTTTGTGTATTGGCAATTTTATCTTGTGCAATGTTATCAGTTTCAAATCTATCCGTTGCAGGGGTTTTAAAATCGTCAAGTTGACTACTCGGATCAATAGGCGCTTGACCACCTAACGGGCTCGCAAGGGTAACTTCAACACCAGCATCGATAAATGTGTAGTATGGCGATGCAAACTCTTCAACCCAAAAGCCTGTTTTATTACCTGTGTTTCCTAGTTCACTGTGTGATGTTAATACCATTAATACTTTTTTAGTCATGAGTTACTGTCCTAATAATGAAATCTGGCTACAGTATAGAGCGAGATTTTTAACTGAACAATGCAGATGTTTTAGATAACTTTGTATTAATTATTGATACAATAGTTGGATGCTTATAAATAAATAGAGGCGTTTATGGAAGTATCTTTTGAACAACTTAAAAGTATGGTGGTGTTTGCTCAGGTAATAGAACAAGGCAGTTTAAGTGCAGCAGCCAAGCATATAGGTTTATCTAGAGCAGTAGTAAGCTACCATTTAAAGAAGCTCGAAGCGCAACTTGAAGTAAAATTACTTAATCGTTCGACACGTTCAATTAAGTTAACTGAAGCAGGCTTAGCCTATTATGAGCGTTGTCGAGTCATTGCTGAACAAGCGAGTGCTGCAAACCAACAAATTGAAAACTTTAAAAATGAACCCGTCGGTTTATTGAAAATTACGTGCCCAGTTAATATAGGTTTGCAAACAGTGATTCCTGCATTGAATGACTTTAAAAGAACGTACCCGAAAATTGAACTTGATGTCATGCTCACGGATGAAGTGGTTAACATTATGAAAGAAGGTATAGATTTAGCTATTAGAGGAGCTCCGCTGCCTGATTCTGGTTTACAAGCCATTAAATTAGCGACATTAAAAACGTGTATTTGTGCATCGCCTGAATACTTTAAGCGCTATGGTCGGCCAAGTACGCCAGCGCAATTGAGTCGACATGAATGGGTGAATTATAAATTAACCTCAGGAGCCATTTCGCTAGATAAAGCAGGGCGTTCATATAGCGTAGAAACGAAAGGCAGTATAAGCACTAATAATGCGGCAGCACGAACCTCCTTTGTTGAAGCCGGTCATGGTTTAGGTCGCATTCCTTTGTATGACGCGTGGCCAAAAATACAAGCAGGGCTTCTTGAAACGGTACTTGATGATTACACGTTGACAGATATTAATGTTTTTGGTGTTTTTCCACCGGGTGCTGCAAGTTCAAAAAAACTCCGTTTATTATTAGATTATCTAAAAGAGTACTTTGCGAGTCGCAGTAAATTAAATAACCATTAAAATGTTAAGAGACAATACGATTGTTACAGTTAATTTATTTATAATTAAATAATAACCATAGGAAAAAAGACATAAATGTTCTAAGTTTAAGTAATAAGTAGTGGGAGTTTAATTATGATAACTACACAGATTAAATAATTTTTTGAGAGAGAGTATGGACTTCCCAGATTTCACTAGACAGTTTCTAACTCAGAAAAATACGCTTCCTCAAATTTAGCAGGTGAAACACCG
>NZ_QXIO01000047.1 GCF_003545765.1 Colwellia sp. RSH04
GTCAGGATCTCAATATTTCCGATATAAATCATGGTGTTGATGGCCGTGAGGGGCGCGTTTGATGGATCACCCAGAGGGTGCGGGTTCGAAGCGGGCAGATCGGGTCGAGTTCGACCGCCGGGTGCATGTGGAGTTCCGAGGTGCGCAGCTCAGTTCCGACGGCGGCCTGCTGGTGATGCGCGAGCTGGATGACGCGCTCGGGCTGTCCGATCTGGCGGCAAAAGCATTGCGCGACACCCGGCGCGGCAAGAACACGGTCCACCGGCTTGACGGGTTGTTCCGGCAATCGGTGTTCGGGCGACTGGCCGGATACGAGGATGTGAACGACGCCGACCGCCTGGCCCTCGATCCGGTGATGCGCCAGGTCGTGGGTGGAAGGGCTGTCGATGCGCAAGCGGCCTCGGCCTCGCAGATGGGACGGTTCGAGACCGAGACACTGGCACAGCCCGAGAACCGTGCCGCGCTGGCCGACCTGAATGGCCAATGGATCGACCGGTTCCATGACCGTAACGGGCTGAAGTACATCGTTCTGGACATGGACAGTTCGGTCAGCCCCACCCATGGCGATCAGGAGGGCGCGGCCTGGAACGGGCATTTCGACTGCACCTGCTATCACCCG
>NZ_QXIO01000048.1 GCF_003545765.1 Colwellia sp. RSH04
CGGCAAGGATCGTAGCTCCGTCATTGCTTGCAAGTTCAGCCGTCATTCCGGGATGCGCCTCTTGGCGCAGGCCCGGAATCCATGACTGCGAAAATCTCCTGAGTGGCCGTGGATTCCGGGTTCGCGCGAAGACGCGCGCCCCGGAATGACGGCGGAAAGCATTGCTGGCGTGCGGCTCGAAACATTTCGTGATGGGGATAGCAATCCCCGTGCTCCGGACCACGCTTAAGTTCGCCATGTCCTGTTCGTGAGGGGCGCTTCTCGAGGGCGCTTTGAAGCGGAGCAGGATGCGGCGCCTGCGCGTGTGTCTCGCAAACACAACGTCCGGGAGGCTGGGGTCACCGTCCGGGCCAACTATGTGGCTCTGCCGTTCGCCGGCTGGACGCGGAGCGGACGAAGGCGGCGAAAGCCGTCCGGATCAGGGGTCGAGTAACCTCCCCCGTCCGCACCCGGAAGTACGGTCCCCTCGCCCAAAATCGCCGCAATGGAGCGCCGCAAGGCGATGCGCTTCCGGAAGAACCATCGCTTCGCACGCGATGCCGGAAGCGAAACGATACAAGGTGCGCCTCGCGGCGCTCCATGCCCCTCGTTGTCCGGGGCAACTAACAGATCAACTCG
>NZ_QXIO01000049.1 GCF_003545765.1 Colwellia sp. RSH04
TTGGAGGTTTCTATGAGCAAGATTAAGAGCCTTATCCTGGGTTCGGCGGCAGGTTTCGTCGCGATCGCCGGGGCACAGGCAGCTGATCTTCCCGTCAAGGCCAAAGCGGTCCAGTACGTGAAGATCTGCTCCCTTTATGGCGCCGGATTCTACTACATGCCCGGCACCGACACCTGCATCAAGCTGGGTGGTTACATTCAGGCCGACGCCAACATCAACGGCAACAACTACAATGGGCCGGCGTGGAATGAAAACGCAGGTCCCAACGGCGCCGGTGTTTTCGGCACCGAGAGCCGCAATTCGGATTCGTTCACGACCCGCGCGCGCGTCCAGCTCAACCTTGATACCCGCACTGCTACCGAATACGGCGTGGTTCGCACCTACTGGTCGAGCCACTTCGAGCACAGCACGGGCTTCGGGCCGTCGTCAGGCAACCTCACGGTGGACTACGGCTTCATCCAGTTCGCCGGCTTCACCATGGGTAAGGCCATCTCGCAGTTCGACGCGCCCTGGACCAACTATCCCGGCAACAACATCGACAGCCTCGTCGGCGGCAGCGGCACGGTCACTGGTGTCAGCCAATTCACCTACACCGCTGACTTCGGT
>NZ_QXIO01000050.1 GCF_003545765.1 Colwellia sp. RSH04
CGTTATGTACCTTAAGGGAAGTTAGGTGAATGATTCGAAAAGCAGAGAAATCAGATTACGAAGAAATGGATTTTGTATTTAGGGAATCCGCCAAAGCACTTTGTATTAGAAATTACGAAAAATCAAAAGTTTTAGACTGGGTTGGTAAACCTTGGGCTGAACGTTTTGTCGAAAGCGCTAATAAAGGTAATGATCAATTTGTAAAAATCAGCAATGGAAAAGTCGTTGCTTTTGCTGAACTAAATACTGAAAAGTTCATGTTAAATTCTATATTTGTTTTGTCAAATTATGCAGGCAAAGGTATCGGGCAAGAATTGCTTGAGTTCTTAATTAGCAAAGCAAAAGAAGCTGGCATACAGTATTTAAAACTCGATGCCTCTCTAAATGCGGTTAACTTCTATTTGCGCAATGGTTTTAAAAAATGTGGTGTTAGCAAATTTACGACTCAAAATGGAGTTGTTTTAGATTCCGTCCAAATGAAGTGTGTATTCGGTACATAACAAGCCAATAAAGTATGGGACTGCTAACAGCTTGCTCGGTTCCGCTTCGCTGCACAATTTTAGCAAGCTATTATCAGCCCCTTATTGGGGCGTTA
>NZ_QXIO01000051.1 GCF_003545765.1 Colwellia sp. RSH04
GGGCTATTCAGTCGTTGGTTTATCGCGTTTCCAGTTTAACGCGGACCGGAGCGATCCCCCATTGGCCATTGGTGTGGTGCGCGCATCTGCCCCACCTTCCTCGCAGAGTTTTTCGCCCCTGCCCTAGGCTGAATCGACATTCATCGCATCCACAGCATTGCTGCGGCGAGTTGCAAGAAGCTTAGGAAGTGGGTCGCGCGGCGGTCGAAGCGTGTTGCGATGCGCCTGAAGTGCTTGAGCTTGTTGAAACAGCGCTCGATGGTGTTACGGACCTTGTAGGCCTTGAAGTCGTAAGGGATCGGCGTCTTTCGGGTTGGGTTGCAGGGGATGACCGCTTCGGCGCCCATGCTGGCGATAAGGCCGCGAAGAGCATTGGAATCATAGGCCTTGTCGGCCAATACGCGGCGCGGCGAGAGGCCTTCGAGCAGAGCCGGGGCGAGAGGTGCGTCGCCGCGCTGGCCGGGTGTGAGGATCAGCTTCAGCGGTCGGCCGAGTGCATCCACGGCCATGTGGATTTTGGTCGTCAGTCCTCCTCGGGAACGCCCCAGAGCCTGATCCCCCCTTTTTGGCCGCCGCCCTTTCCGGTGG
>NZ_QXIO01000052.1 GCF_003545765.1 Colwellia sp. RSH04
AACCTGGGGTTGGATCACCTCCTTATCTTGAAGTAAAACAATGCTTTGTTGAGTATTCACACAAATTACATGATAACGAATTAGAAGAATGCCTACCTAGGCGCAAAATGGGGCTATAGCTCAGCTGGGAGAGCGCCTGCCTTGCACGCAGGAGGTCAGCAGTTCGATCCTGCTTAGCTCCACCATTTATTCTTACTCTGCGTTAGTTCGCAGCTCGTGTAGTAAATTACACGTCGCTACCAACTGCCTTGATTAATTCCTAAATGGTTATTCAATTCTTCTTATAAAGAAAGAAGCCAAACTTAACACATCATTAAATGATGATTTAAGTTTGGTTTTTTAAACCACGAATTAGCCGAATGTGCGCTAATTTGATGTTCTTTAACAATCTGGAAAGCTGATATAAATACCGGTATTTATTTGGTGCAAGACGTGTCGCGCGTCAACCACATAAGAATAAATACCAAGCTGTTGTTACTTCTTTTATCGGGAAGTGATGATGGTGATTAGGTGTTCTCCTCGAACATCTAATCAACCCGATAAATCTTTCTTTAAGTAGAATGGTTTATCACTCTTATTCAAGACAC
>NZ_QXIO01000053.1 GCF_003545765.1 Colwellia sp. RSH04
GTCTGTGTCAGTCTCCTACGCGGGTTACGTTGGCCAGCTCCTGCGTCAGCATCACGCATGCATCGTGGTACTCACGTGAACAGCTTCGGCCAATGGTAAGCCGGCGTTCTGGCGTAGCTCTGACGTAACTCGGAAGCGCTGCACTGTATTTACTACGTCAACAGCGTAGGAGACTGCCACAGACGAGAAGAGATTGTTGAATAAAGTCGTTATTTTTGGGGGGTTTTGCGCACAAAAAGTATTCTCATTGCTGTAGTTACATGGACTATTTTAACAATGTTTTTACTACCTTTCTGGGCCTTGAAAGTGTTAATTAAATTGCTGTCTATGGAGGGGTCAGAGAGCTCTCGGATTTCATCAAAAATATCTTCATTTGTGTTCTGAAGATCAACGAAGGTCTTACGGGTTTGGAACGGCATGAGGGAGAGGAATTAATGACAGAATTTACATTTTTGGGTGAACTATCCCTTTAAGACATTTTATTTTTTACTTACTGTATGATAGTTATCCAAATTAATTTTCAAAGATGCAACAAAAAAAAAACACAAAAAAAAAGAGACCGTTATATAAAGGCGAATGTAAGC
>NZ_QXIO01000054.1 GCF_003545765.1 Colwellia sp. RSH04
GATGCGCCGATTTATGTAGAAGGGCATACGGACTCCGCCGGCCTGGCGGAGACAAATCTGGTGCTGTCGCTGTCGCGGGCCGAAGCGGTCGTGGATGCGCTGATCGACTATGGGATCGGGCCCGAGCGGCTCTATGCCGTGGGTTACGGCGCGAGCCTGCCGATCGCCCCCAACGATACGGCGGCCGGGCGGGCCCAGAACCGCAGGATCGTGTTCGCGTTCGAGGATATCGCGCGCTGAGGGGGTGAGATGGACATCGTTTTTCTGTTGCAGAGCTATTGGCCGTTTCTGGTCATCGCGCTGGTCATCGGCATCGCCACCGGCTGGTATGCCCAGTCCGACGGACAGTGAGGCCGGACCATGAACGCCACACCCCATATCATCCCCAGCGCCCTGCTGCTGCTCCTCGCCTTCCTCATCGGCTGCGTCATCGGCTATCTCCTCCGGCGCCTCCTCGCGCCGCACCGCCCGGCCAGCGTGACGGAGGCCCCCATGGCGGCGGAGCAGGCGGCGGAGCCCGAGGAGGATGTCCGCGACGACCTCAAGAAGATCAAGGGCATAGGGCCGAAGATGGAAGCA
>NZ_QXIO01000055.1 GCF_003545765.1 Colwellia sp. RSH04
ATGGTAATAACACCATTGTTATCAATGTGATAATAACCATCGGCCGACGTGGTGCTGCCATTGCTGAAAGTATACGTTGCCACATCAGGATTATTCGCTAGCGTCCCGACAACCGCATCGGCCACTTGGTTTTCTTCATAACTAAAGCTTTGGTCTGACAGGCTTGGCGCCGTGTCATCTACATTGGTTTCACTTAAGGTCACGGTGATGGTCGTTTCATTACCCGCAGCATCGGCAGCAATCACATCATAATCACCGCTGTTCGCGCCCACTTCAAAATCATTGACGTGCGCTAAGATACCCGCCGCGGTAATGGTAATCACACCATTGTTATCAATGTGGTAGTAACCATCGGCCGACGTGGTGCTGCCATTGCTGAAAGTATACGTTGCCACATCAGGATTATTCGCTAGCGTCCCGACAACCGCATCGGCCACTTGGTTTTCTTCATAACTAAAACTTTGGTCTGAAAGGCTTGGCGCCGTATCATCTACATCCGTTTCACTTAAGGTCACGGTAATTGTCGTTTCATTACCCGCGGCATCTGAGGCAATAATGTCATAGTCACC
>NZ_QXIO01000006.1 GCF_003545765.1 Colwellia sp. RSH04
AATTTATTTTTAAACTAACTTTCAAACGTTATCTTCGTTAAATGTTTCTCATTTGATTCACTTAACTTATCAAAACACTTCTTTCGTAGTTCATTTAAGTTGAACCCCTTGGAAGTGGGGCGCATTGTAGAGAAATTAAGAAAAGGATCAAGTACTATTTCATCTTTTTTACTAACTTTTTATTCATTCGTATATTTATCAGCCATGAAGTACACAAAACCATCATTTTAGTGGTGTATTTCTGTGTTCTATTAAATAAAATAGTATTTAACTTTTATAAACTCGTTTATATTGCATATTTTTTACACTTATAGTTGCACAATATTTCAAGCTGGGTAACATAGAATCGCAATTTGCGTTTACTGATGCATTAAGCAAATTCATATAAATCTCAAACAAAATAATAATTAATTAGGTATTCATTATGAAATCTCCCCAAATATTAACAGTTATCATTGCTGCTGTATTTGCACTTATCGGCTATATTGTTTCAAGTACTATGGCTACAACTCCACTGTTAGTCGCTGCAATCGCCTTTATTAGTGCTTTTGTAGCTCCCCTAATTGGTAATAGTTCAACATCTATCGCAGGATCAGAGTTAGACACTTCAAATGAAGATGTTAAAACACTGTATGTTGGAAATTTACCTTATAGAGCCAATGAATCTGTTGTCAGAGAGCTTTTTTCTGCTCATGGTAGTGTTCAGTCAGTTAGGTTAATGAAAGATAAACATACGGGTAAACGCCGTGGCTTTGGCTTTGTTGAAATGGCAGCGGATGACTTGGAAAATGCAATCGCAGCTTTAAATGACACTGAATTTCAGCAAAGAACGTTAAAAGTACGTGAGGCCAAAGAGCGTCCTGAACGCAATGATAACTAGTTAATTCGGCTCTCTATTTGGAGCCTTATTAAATATATTGCTTAAGCCACACTTTTGTGGCTTTTTTATTGCTCTTTATTTGCCATTAGTTTTTCTACTAAGTCATTCCACTTGTTAGTCATTGTATTAGTGACTTCTTCACTATGTGACATTAAGCCCGCCTTTAATATCCCTTCGTAAAATCTATTAATTTGTTGTAAATCATTTGATAAGACATTTTCTGCACGTTCTTCAACCTTTTTGAATTGCTCAATAAAATCAATAACTGGCTTCATCTTTTTGGCTAAAAGTTGTTTATCTTCTACTTTTTCTTTATCGACAATATTTGCGACATCTGTATACTTTTGGCTAGCGGCATTGCTTTTGATCATTGAAAGCTGAAGGTTAAGACTCGATATTTCATCTGTATTAAAGTTAAGTTGCTGAGCTTGTTCAAGAGCTGACTTCATATCACCGCTAAAAAAATTCTGCTGCAATTTAACAACATCGGATACAAGTAACTCTATTGACTCTCTTTCTTGTTTATCTAACTCACCTTGTACTTCAAAGCGAAAGTTAATCTCTTTATATAAGAACTGTTGTTCTACATCTGTATTTTTACCGCTATAGCTCCTTTGCTCATTAGCTAAGTAGTGATCAAATTTAATGATGACATTATCACCATCTGCTGTAACTATTGATAAATCGCTAGTGCTAACTGACTGATGGGTAGATGTTTCTATACCAATTTCATCATTCTCAATTACATTGAGTGTTTTATCTGCTAACTTATCTATGCCTTGGTGAATCAGCTCCTGACTTTTTGTTATACCTTGTGAAAGTTCATCATCTAGTATAGTCATTTCATTTAATTCTTTTAATGCATCACCAACACCTATATCTACACCTTTATGTGCTTGTTCAAACATACTAGTAAGTTTTTCATTATTTGCACCATTCTCTTTTGCTGCCATGATACTTTGACTTATAAAACTCATGACATTTTCTGCGACTAACTCAAAATCGAATATTGAATTGGTATCGCTTTCTTTTTCAGCTTTATGCAAATCAACATTCGCGAGATCATGATACATATTTTTTTGAGATGAATTAGTAGACGAGCTACCAAATGAAAAACGAGCAGAGATACTTTGAAAAACGAGTTTTGCAGAAATATTATTTTTATGATTTACCATCAGCTCTTTCATTGAATCAGGTTTTTGTATTGCGCTATCATTAGTCTCTTGATTATTATGTGATTTCTTAATTCTTGACGAACCGATATTATTCGCCATATTCATATCATTATTAAATTTATTTATATTAGTCATAATAATCACCTTTCAGTGCTGTTTAATCAGTACTAGTTTATCGGCCATTGTTGTTAGAACATGAGTATAGCAGTCCATTTTTAACCTATATTATGAATGCTATAATGGAATCAAACCTCTAAGAAAAACCTAGACAAAATCTAAGGTAAGAGTAAACTTTGCGCCTTTATTTTTTAATGAAATCCCCCCCTTACTAAGGAAAACTTATGTTCAGTCATATACAACCTGGCAATTACACAGAACAACTTGTTGAAAAACAAAATGAAATGACTGAGTTATTTAAAGAGTTTTCTTTACCTAAAGCCGAAGTTTTCACCTCTGAACCAATGAATTACCGCCAAAGAGCAGAGTTTCGCGTATGGCATGAAGGTGATGACCTTTATTACATTATGTTTAACAGTGAAACAAAACAAAAATTTAGAGTTGACGAGTTTCCTGTTGCTAGTGTTCTAATTAATCAAGGAATGAAAGCACTATTAAGGGCGATTAAAGACAAACCAACACTTCGCTTTAAGCTATTTCAAGTCGACTTCCTAGCGACACTGAGTGGCGAGCTATTAATTAGTCTGCTTTATCATAAACCTTTAGATGAAACATGGGAGAGTGCTGCGAAGCAACTTAAAGTTGAATTATCTAATATTGCTCCTGTAGATATTATTGGACGTGCAAAGAAGCAAAAGATAATTATCGACAAAGATTATGTAATGGAATCACTTAATGTCGGCAATGACACCTACGTATACCAGCAAGTAGAAAATAGTTTTACTCAGCCTAATGCTGAGGTTAATCAGAAAATGTTACTTTGGGCACAAAAGGTCACAAAGAAAGCAGGTGGTGATTTAATAGAACTCTACTGTGGCAATGGTAACTTTAGTATTGCATTGGCAAAGAATTTTGATCGTGTTTTAGGAACAGAGATTTCCAAAACATCAGTAAAATCTGCACAAGTTAACATTCAACGTAATAATATCGACAATATTGATATTGTAAGAATGTCGAGTGAAGAGTTTAGCCAAGCAATGAATGGTGAAAGACAATTCCGACGTCTTGAGGGATTCGACTTAACACAATATAGTTATGATACTGTACTGGTTGATCCTCCAAGAGCAGGTCTTGACCCTGACAGTATTGAACTGGTTAGACAGTTTAATAAAATAATCTATATCTCTTGTAACCCTGAAACATTAAAAGAGAATCTTAGCCAGTTAGTTTCAACACATAACATTGAACAATTCGCCTTGTTTGATCAATTTCCTTTTACACACCATATTGAAACAGGTGTAACGTTGACACGAAAGTAAAATTATTCTTTACCTGTAGTAGCCCATATCAGATTTGACACTTTTCAATTTTGAATGTGACCTAATCGCCCCGTTGATAAGGGCAGCAATGATACATTAGCTGAAGTTAGCCTTGGTTTATCTAACGACAAGTCGTCCGACAAAATGACGTTATTACTGTTTAGTAAAACTTTACATTCTAAATTTTAAATGCAGATGTAAGCTTTAGGCTTACTTAAAGTGTACATAGGATTAATTTGAATATAAGGAAGCTCTCGGTCACTGAGCCATTTATGGCAACTTACCCGATCATCTATTATATTAACTTTAACGACCCCAAGGGAAAATTTTTGCATGACAGACTCTTCTGATTTAAACGTTACGTTTCATGAGCTAAACAAAAATGAAGGCGAGGCGGCCTTTCCAACGCACTTAAATAATCAAGAACTATTAAAGTTTCTGAAGCTTTCCACGGAATTGGCTGCTGATGAAGTTTTTTGGATGAAATCAGACTCTGAAATATTTTATGTAAACAGTGCCGCTTGTGAAAAACTCGGTTATAAGAGAGAGGAACTGATTGGTAAAAAAGTGTGGGAATGGGATCCATTGTTTCCTAAAGAGGTGTGGCCTAGCTTTTGGAAGGAACTAAAAGAAAAAAAGCACGTCGATTTTGAAACTCAACACCAAAACAAGGAAGGTATAATCTTCCCTGTTCGAATTAAAGGTCACTTTGTAGAACATAATGAGGAAGGGATATTATTCGCCTTCGTATCTGATATATCAGATATAAAAAATCAAGAAAAAGAGCTTGAAGACAACAACATAAAAATTAATGAACTGTTAGCTCAGGAAAAGAAAAAGTTTGCTGAGTTCGTCAATTTAGCCCCTGTAGGAATTGCCATCAATAAAATGGAAACTGGCGAATTTGACTACATTAATGACGAGTTTAGTCGATTCACTGGCTATAGTATTGAAGAACTCAATCAGATGAATTATTGGGAATTAACGCCAAAAAAATATGAAGAACAAGAGAATAAACAACTTAGTTTAATGACTGAGAAAGGCAGCTATGGGCCATACCAGAAAGAATATATTCATAAAAAAGGACACACTTACCCCGTTCTTCTTTCAGGAATTAAGATAACCGACAATAACGGACAAGAATATATTTGGTCAGTTGTACAAGATATTTCTCAACAAAAAGAAGTGGAAGTTAAATTACAAGAAGCGAAAGAAAAAGCAGATGCTAGCGCTTTTAAAATGCAGTTAGCCAATGACTCAGCGGGAATTGGAGTTTGGGAATGGAGCTTAAGATCAAATGAACTTACTTGGGATGAATGGATGTATAAGCTGTACGGCATAAAAAAAGATAAATTTTTAGGCGCTTATCAAGCCTGGGAAAATAGCGTACATCCAGAAGATATTGACGACGCAAAAGTAAAATTAGAAACAGCGATAAACGGTACAGGAGTTTACGATACGGAGTTTCGTATCATTCATCCTGATGGGGAAATAAGAACCATGAAAGCAAATGCTGAAGTGGCAAGGGATGATAAAGGCGCCCCCATTTCAGTTATTGGAGTCAACTACGACATTACTGAAAAAGTAAATACACTTGCAACATTGATCCAAGCTAAAAAAGAAGCTGAAAATTCAGCCAAAGCAAAAAGTGCATTTTTAGCTAACATGAGTCATGAAATTAGAACACCGATGAATGCAATTTTAGGCGGGTTTCAGTTATTAAAGAACGCTGATTTGGATCAAGAATTAAAAAGCACACTAAACAATGCTTCATTTTCAGCACAAAGCTTACTTACTATCATCAACGACATTTTAGATTACTCAAAAATTGAATCAAATAAACTTGAACTAGAAGAAGCGCCATTTTCCCTTCAAGAAATTCTGGATTCAGTTCAATATGATTTAGATTCACAAGTAAGCAACAAAGGAATAGATTTTTCTGTATCTACCGATAACACTTGTGCTGATAGCTGGCTGGGTGATCTCGTTAGGGTTAAGCAAATATTATTAAACCTAGCATCTAATGCGGTTAAATTTACCAGTGAAGGTAGTGTACAAATAAAAGTAACTGAGCAAATTTATAATAATCAAGAAGCTATTCAATTTGAGGTTATAGACTCAGGTATTGGAATGAATTCAGATGCACAACAGCGTATTTTCGAGAGATTCTCACAAGCTGATACATCAACGACCAGAAAATACGGTGGCACTGGATTAGGTATGTCGATTACGATAAGTTTAATTAAACTCATGGGAGGAGAAATTAAATTATCCAGTGAATTAAACAAAGGCACAGAAATTAAAGTAACCCTACCATTAAAACACTCAAAAATTACAACTAAGTATACAAAAGAAAAGCCTCTTACAGCCCCAAAACTCTCAAAATTTAATATCTTAATTGCTGAAGATAACAGAATTAATCAAGCATTAATTAAGTCATTTCTAAAACCAACAACCGCAAACCTAACTTTTGTGGAAAATGGACAACAAGCTGTAGACGCAGTAAAACAGCAAAAATATGATTTGATTTTTATGGATATTCATATGCCTCAAATGGATGGAATTGAAGCTCAAATACTCATTAAAGAGTTTGACTCACGTCTTCCTGTTATTGCATTAACAGCCAATGTTATGAAAGAAGATATTGAATATTACTTAAATCAGGGTTTTACGGCTCATGTAGGTAAACCAATAGATATAAACAACCTTTATAGGTTGTTACATCAATTTACTTCATAGCTACGGGTGGTATAACATTGCATCAACCACTTTAGCCTGCACTACTTCAACGGCGGCCGTGTTAGCACCTATATATTGCCCTACTAACGCAAGGTTTGCTTGAGCCGATATTAGAGCAATATCATAATTGCGAGAATCAATCTTAAACAGCACTTCTCCTTGCTCAACAATTTGATTGTCTTTAACCCTAACATCGACGATATTACCCGACACTTCAGGGGCAATACGCACTAAGTAGGTATGCACTTTAGAGTCTGTTGTAATAGGAGTAACCCTATCAGACCATAAGCTATATAACTAAATAGCCAATACTACCGATACAATATAGATACTCAATTTACGGGACGATTTTTCTCCTGTTGACATAAATATCTAACCATTAATGTTAAATTAGTAACAACCTACACTTGATTGTTTTATTTACTATAGTGAGTTTTATTATGCCGAACAAATCCCTTACAGACCACTGCTAATATTGAAATGTATGGCTTTCATTGTCATTTTTGGCGATATCTTTAAGCTCAAAAAGAGAATAGAAGTCTAGTTAATAAACACGCATGTGTTAGTGATTTTACCTAATCTGGTAGCACAGTTATTTGTTGGTAGACAAGTAGCAGTCAGCATTTAAAATTGGTTTTCAGCCAATTTTACCTATTGCATTATCAGATTCAATGAATCTATTTATCAGACCATTGATCCCCGTGATAATTAAACAACCAGTTATGGGTCTTGATGACAATAATAATCTAAATTTCTCTAATGAAGGTACTGAACTCGCGATATTGCTTTTGATGTTGCGGTGGGCAAATCCTTTAGTAATGGCTTAGTTGCTGTAGCGGGGGTTGTGGGCTCGTTACCAACAGCGACTGATGATGCGCTAGGTTTTGATCAATATCTTTTAGGTCCTGAAATAGCGCTTGGCTATGTTCAAAAGAAGTATGTTATAGGAGCCTTATTTAGTCATCAATGGGATATCGCTGGGGAAAACTCATATGACACCAATATTACAGGAGGTCAATATTTTTATACGGTCAACCTCAAAGAAGGTTGGCAGGTGCAAGCACAACCTACTTGGTCGTATAACCACAATGGCGAAAGTAGCAATAAATTAACGTTTCCTGTAGGTG
The DNA here is from genome assembly GCF_003545765.1 of Colwellia sp. RSH04. Classification (GTDB taxonomy): domain Bacteria; phylum Pseudomonadota; class Gammaproteobacteria; order Enterobacterales; family Alteromonadaceae; genus Colwellia. The sequence goes on from NZ_QXIO01000006.1 coordinate 7,358, forward strand.
TTGGTATTTCAAAAACAATGATTTTAGGGGGCTCACCTTGGAAATTTGGTGTGCAATATTGGCATTATGTTGAACAGGCTGATGAATTTGGCCCAGACTTTCAAATTAGATTGTCAATTACGCCTGTAATAACGCTACCTTGGTAGTTAATGCTTTCGGTCATAATTGATGATGTAAACCTCAATAGGTTTACTTCATCAATACTTTAATAAAAGAAGCTTAAACAAATGAATAAATTTAAAGAAAAAATAGCGTATAACATTAATATTCTGTTCTTATTGCTTATTGGTGCCCTATTGCTTTCGCCGATAACGCATGCCAAAGATAGATACAAAGCCTTTGCAGAAGTTGGCTTGCCTGAAGAAATACCTAACTTTTTATTAAGTTCGTTATCACATGATAGTGCTTATATTGAGCATGTATTGATTGAGGAAGGCGTAGGGACGGAAAAAACAAATTTAGAAGTGTTTTTACTTTTTAGCAAAGATAAAAATAACAATATTGACTTACGTGCTAAATATGATGAGTTTATAAATGAAGATGAGGAACGGCTGATTGACTCATTAAAAACAGCAGCTAAAACACAGTACCGCATTAAAAACTACGGAAGAATATATGATCCTGCCTCGATTGAAGTGAAAATAGTAGATGAGCGTACTAAGCATGTGTTTATTAAATTTTCACCTTATGCTTTACCGCAAGATATTGCTTACTTTAGGCATATGGTGGCTGATTTTACTATTGAAGATGGTAAGTTAACGACTGCGGTTGTTAAAAATACTAAACCTTTCGTTAAAGACGGTAAGCATATTGAAAGTTATGAAATGACGACTAAGTTTTTATCAAAAAACGATAAGTATTTTCTTGATAATAAAACGGTGGTTGCAGAAGGTATGTGGGGTGATAAGGCTTATTATCAAAAAATGAATGGCAACTTTGTTGCCTACTATAGCGGTAGAGATTCTGTTGCTGATGTTGTTTTAAATGATGAGCTATTAACTAAAGCGTCAAACCCAAGATTGAAAGAAGCTAAAATGGAGCTAAACAGGGCATTACCCTTTATGGCTGATATGGTTAGGCAACAGGGTATAGATTTGCCTTTGCCTTTTGGTGTTGCTGTTAATTATAGAACACAGGAAAATGATTTCGATTTTACAAGCTTTAGCGTATTAGGCATTCCACCAGAAAGTCTTGAAAAATTGTTTGATCCAGCTACGTCTACAGCAAAGGTAAAAGTTGAGAGTTTATCTTTAAAAGCAGATATGTTTATTTTACCCTTTTGGAATGTTTTTGCTGTACTTGGTCAAAATAAAACGTCGGTAGATATGCAAGCTCACTTTAAAGGTGTTGATGCCTGTCTTGGCATTACGCTACCTAATGGTAGTTGCCTTGGCGAGTCGGTTCAACTCCCTAGTACAGACATACCCATTTCACTTGATTTAACCTACGAGACCCTTGGGTTAGGGACTACCTTAGCCGTAGGTTATAAAAATGTATTTGCATCAATGACCGCGACATACGCGCATTCCTCGCTTAAAGACTCAGCCTCTCCAGCGACAACGATGTGGATTTTTTCGCCTATGATTGGATATCAATTTACAGAGTGGCGCGCTCAGGTTTTAGTGGGAGCTGAATATCAAGACTATGCGGCTAAGATGACAGGCGTAGTTGGTGAACTTGATTATGATATTGGTATTGAATCAGACAAATGGAGTTATACCTTAGGTGCCCGTAAAGAACTAGGACAACACTATAATCTTATCGCATTAGCCTCGAGAGGTAATGGCAGAACTTCATTTACTCTTTCTGCAGAGTACCGTTTTTAGGGTATTGATACACCTGATTATTAGTGCGCGAGTTAATTAGGTGAGCTAAGCAAGTGAGATGAAAATACATTTGCTTAGCTACTTTACTTTGACCTTGGTTTTAGCTGTAACTATGGACACACACAGTGAAAAAAATTAAAAAATTATTAGCTAGTCTTGTATTTATCTCCTCATTTATTGGCTTTAGTAGTTACGCTACAAATTTCTTCGACCCAATCGACAAGCAATTTGATATGGGAGAGTATTTAGCCGAAAATGCTTATGGATTTTTACCTGTCCCTATCATAATCACTGAACCCGCTTTAGGTTACGGTGGTGGTTTTACAGGGGTTTTTCTTGGTGAGAACGACCAGCAGAGAGAACGTAGGAAAGAAGCCGCTTTAGCATCACTTGATGGCGGCGCGCAGCTTTTAACACCAAGTATTACCGCTGTAGGTGGTATTGTTACTGAAAATGGTACTTGGCTAGGTTTTGCTGGCCATCAGCATTCTTGGCTGAAAGACAGTATTCGTTATACCGTCGGCGGCGGGTACGGAAGAATAAATATGACCTACTACCCCTTTGGTAATGACGCCATCACTAACTCTACACTAAACGATAAAGGAATAGAGCTTGAAATGATAGGTTTTGGCCTTATGCAGAACTTACAGTTCCGTCTTGCTGATAGTCATTGGTTATTAGGCTTCAAACAAACATATTCAAAGCCAGAAATAGGAATTAAAGGTCAAGACAAACTTAATGAGTTTCTAGGGAAATGGTTAAATCTATCACCTGCGTTATCAGCTGTGGGCTTAACGCTAGTTTATGATTCACAAAATAACTTTATGTATCCAACAAAAGGCTTTAACTACCATTTTTCTTATTTGTTGTATCGAGATGCCGTAGGCTCTGATTACAAATACGATGCCGTTAGCCTTGTAGGCAAAAATTTTTGGGAACTAACAAATAAATTCAATTTGGGCGTGAAACTAGAATTTGAAGCGCTCGCAAATAATGATTCTATTTTGCCCCCTAATGCTTATCCATATATTAAATTAAGAGGTATACCTAGTAATCGTTACCAAGGCGAAGCTGTTGCATCACTCGAAGGCCAGTTCACTTGGGAAATTGATAATCGCTGGTCAACGTCAATTTTTGCAGGTATAGGCTCTGCAACAGGCGAAGCAAGTGATCTTTTTAGTGCAGATAATCAATATTCTTATGGTGCAGGTTTTAGATATTTAATCGCTAGGCGCTATGGACTTAGAGCTGGTATTGATGTGGCCTTTAGTGATAACGATAGCGCACTATACTTTAATATTGGCACAGGATTCTAACCACAGTAAATGTAAATAAGCTATTAATAGAGTGTGTTTTTAATAAAGGAGAATTAAGTACATGATGAAAAAGATTTTCAGACACTCAAAATTTATAAACGCAATGATGCAAAGGAAAATTTCTATGAAACGATACATCGTACTATTTTTAATGGTAATAGCCTCGTCATTTGCTGTAGCACAACCAGCATTTGCAGACAAACATACTTGGCAAGGTGTTTCTCCTAAAATTGAGAAGCTTTCGCAGGGGCTGGTTGGCTGCATTGGTGTGGCTGCACAGGAAATCGGTAGCGACAAGGTCATCGCGATCAATGGCGATGAAACCTTCGCCATGGCCAGTACCTACAAGGTGGCGATCGCCGCGGCCGTGCTGGATCGCGTGGACAAGGGGGAACTCAGTCTCGACCAAATGGTCGACGTTCCACATGACATATATGTCGCCGGCCAAGTTGCGATTGCCGAGAGATTCCCTTACCCCGGAGTCCAGTTCTCGGTAGCGAACTTGATATATGCGATGATACAGAGAGTGACAACACGGCAACCGACGTCTGTTTGGGGCTGGTAGGCGGAGGAGCGGCGGTGACCAAGAACCTGCGCAGGCTCGGGATCAAAGATTTCAGGGTCGACCGTCCTGTCCACGGGATTCTCATGGATTTCTACGGCGTGCCAGCGGTAAGCCCGGAAGCTATCGTTGAGGCCATCAGCAAGAATCCGGCACTGGTGGCGGCCCAGGTTAATCCCAATCCAAAGTTCGAGTCGGATCCCCGTGACCACACAACGCCCAATGCGTATCTGAAACTCCTACTTGCCATCGACAATGGCACGGCGATGAGCGCCGAGAGCCGTAAGTTCCTGCAGGGGGTCATGTCGCGCACGCGCACCGGCGATGGCCGACTCAAGGGGCTGTTGCCTAAGGGAACGCCCGTAGCGCACAAGACCGGAACCCTAGGCGGAGTTGCCAACGACGCCGGTTATATCACACTCCCTGACGGTCGCCGGTTTACTATCGCGGTGTTCACCAACAGTAGTGAGACGCCTTCTGCGGACAGGGATCGGGCAATTGCGGAAGTCGCCCGGAGTTTATACGACTTTTATTATTTAACCGCACACAGTAAATAACCTTTGATATTCCTAACGATTGATTAATCAAAGTTAGTTAGTAAAAGAGGAAAATATGATGAAAAAAATTACACACCAAAAGGAAGAAAGCATAATGAAACGAAGAAACATACTATTAAGCACGATTATGTCATCGCTTATTTTAGCCATGCCGGCTTTTGCTGCGGATTACGATATTGCTATCAATGGTGGCAGGGTTATTGACCCCGAAACAAACTTTGATGCAGTTGCCAATGTGGGAGTCAAAAACGGAAGAATTGTCAAGATCACCAACAAGCAGATTAAGGGCAACGAGACTATCGATGCCAAAGGCTTAGTGGTAGCACCGGGTTTCATTGACACCCATTTCCACTTTCAAAAGCCGATCGGCTATTCCCTCGGGTTGCGCGATGGGTTGACCAGCAGCATGGATTTTGAGATGGGCTGTGCTGGATCCTATATTGACAATTGGTATAAGGCGCGCGAAGGTGTGACCGGCGCTAACTATGGCTGTGCGGTAAGTCACGAATTTGCCCGCGCGAAGGTTATCGACGGGTCAAACGGCGATTACTTGAAAGACGGTCCCATAGCCGCTCTTGAAACCCGCAAGAAAACCGGGTGGAGCGTGACGCGTCCGACCCTAGAGCAAGGCAACGCGATTCTCGAGGAGATTGACAAGGGTCTGCAGGCTGGCGCCGTGGGCATTGGTAGCACCGTGGGCTACATGAGAGAGGGCGTCTCTTCACGTGAGATGTTCGAGGTGCAGAAAGTCGGCGCACGCTATGGCCGCGCGACCGGTGCTCATACCCGCTACACGCTCGGCACAGACACGACAGAGGTTAACGGCGCGCAGGAACTCGTTTCAAACGCTCTCGCACTGAACGCGCCGGCAATCGTGCTGCACTTCAATAACCCCGGCTGGCGCGTGACGCACGAAATGATTACCGGGCTTCAGGCTCAAGGTCACAATATATGGGGTGAAATTTACCCTTATGCTGCCGGTTCCACTCCGATCAATGCTTCATTCCTTCAGCCTAAGAGCTGGGTCGACGATCTAGGCCACCGCTATGAAGACACCATGCTCGATCCGGTAACTGGTAAGTTCTATACCTTAGAGACCTACAAGAGCACCGTCAAATCCGAACCGACCCGCCCGATCGTCGTTTTCAAGATGCCCGAAGAAGACCAGGCGAAGTGGCTGACACTGAAGGGCGTGACCATGGCCAGTGATGCGACTGCTGCCATGCCTTACGACGCCGCGTGGGATTACCCTATGGAGAAGTTGGGTGGCAGCCATCCTCGCACTGCTGGTGCCCGAGGCGCGACGATTCGCCTTGGTCGGGATAACAACATCCCGATGATGCAACTGATGTCGATACTCAGCTACAACGCGGCTAAGCACTTAGGTGATACAGGTTTGAAGTTTATGCAAGAACGCGGTCGCATCCAACAAGGTAAGGTTGCCGATATCGTGGTCTTTGACCCTAAACTCTTCAAAGACAATTCAACCTACGAAAAGGGTGCGATCCCTTCGACGGGCATGAAAGCCGTGATCGTTAACGGTCAGGTTACTGTGCGTGACGATGCGCTGCTGCCAGTTTTTGCGGGACAGCCGATCCGCTTTGAACCTGAAGCCAAGCCGCGCTTCGAGCCTATCTCGCTGGAACATTGGAACAACAGGTTCTCTACAGGAATGCCTGATGTAACCGAAGCATTTCCTCAGAGCACTGGAAAATAATCAGATGCGCTTTTTGGCATCTGTGTTTGTGGCGACCTTATTGGTCGTCACATCCGCCTCGGCAGAGCCCGAGGCTATTGAATTTTTCGACCAGGTTGATCCCTTGGCTATCGTCTTCGATGATCCTTACCGAGACATGGGCTTCAAATTACTGAATGAGTTGAAGCTGCTGATAGAGGTGGATGAAAAACTCTCGAAAAATAATTTTACTGACCAAGAGCGCATGCGCCTCACCAATAGGCGTAAAGCGGCAAAGAACTTGCTAGAGAGTAATGGTTATAACATTGATAAACTCTTTGGCCATATCGTCCAGCAAGTGGGGACTTGCAGTCACCTGACACCACCTGCACCAAATGAGTTAGTACGAGTTAGGTTATTAGATGATCCCAAAGGGCTGTCTTCTTATTCGCCTATTCGCATTTCAGGCCTGCTGCGAGCTGAAGCTAATGATACTGTGATATTCATATCTGATGGAGAGAAGCGAATGGTTAGTGGCTGGACACTCAACGATAACACAGTTGAGCAACTGCAAAATTTGACTGAGAATGACCTGCTGCATGCGCATGGAAAAGCGCATCACTAATTTTTAGTGACTGCTTTTTTAAATGAAATTAAAGTTTGGTTAATAGATTAAGTTAATCGGTTAGGTCAATAAGTTACATGTAATCGCTTTAATTGCGAGTAAGGGTTATTAACCAAAAATGCGGTTACATTTCAAAGGATTCAATTATGAAAAAAATATTATTGTTATGCTTAGCTTTTCCCCTAGTAGATGCCCAAGCTGAGGTATTACTAACAAATGAAAATTCTGATTATGCCGTAAAGTTTGCGGGTCATATAAAACTAGATTTAATCGCTGACCTAGACGGGCATCGCGATAAATATCAATTTCTTATGTCAGCTATCCCTGTTGAAGGTGATGCAGATTATAATAGTGGTGGCTATTTTTCTATGCACAGCAAGGAAAGTCGTTTTAGTTTTGATGTGTCTAAAGAGATAAATGGCAGTGATAGCAAAGTATATCTTGAAATGGATTTTTTTGATGAAAAGAATACCGCCCCGCGTTTGAGGCATTTCTATTTTGAAAGAGGTGAATTTCTAGTAGGCCAAACTTGGACTAATGTGAGCAATTTGGAAGCAATAAATATATGGATAGACTTTGGTGCTGGTGATGCATTATATGGTAACAGAAAAATGCAAGTTAGGTGGCAAAGAGATATTAATGAAAGTCTTCAGTTTGCAGCATCCATAGAGGAGCCTAGTGATACCAATATAGAAAATACATTGGGAATTGATGGTACAGAAAAGGCCAAATTACCTATCTTTTCTTCTCGGCTGATTTATCGTCATGATCGCGGACATTTATTTTTCGCGGGTGAAGCTCAGCAACTTTACTGGCAAGGCGCTAACACGGTTGATAATGATGATGCTTTTGGTTGGAGTATGACCTTTTCAGGTAGTTACCGAGTGTTTGAACAAGATCAAATTAAGTGGATATTTGCTCAAGGCTCTGGAACATCAAAAGGTGTTATCGCTTTAGCAGGAGCACCTACAGCCGCAAGTCTCGACAGCAATGGAAAAATTCAAACAGATTCCTTCACAAACGTTACAACCAGTTATACACATGTGTTGAACTCTCAGCTTAATACCTCAATAGGGTTTACTTGGTTAGATGTTAATCCATCAGAGGCTAGAGACCCTAACACTAACATAAAAGAGGCTATTATCGGGCATGCTAACCTTCTTTATCACTACGATGAAGATATCGAAATGGGTATTGAATATATGTGGGGAACGAGAATAAATATCAACGACAATGAAGGAAATAATCGCCGCCTACAAGCGATGGTTAAGTATAAATTTTAACAAGCTTTGTGCTCGTAACTATATACCCGCTTCCATGTCCGCTATTTCGGAGGTTATTTATTTCACCTTTCGTTATAGCGACTAAAAAGATAAAACCGCTGAGTAAAAATACCAAGTACGGCAAACGAAAACCAAGCCGATTATTGAAATATTGCATGCGTGGTTGCCCAAATAACAGCTATAATCTAAAACTAAACTAAGTGAAGTAATAACGTATTTAGGTAATCAGTAGCATAAACTTGTGTGTTAGCTTGATGATAGCCTTATTAAGCGCAGGGCTAGCAAACTGCCCCAGTAGCCATAATCATACTTTTGCTGTTTCACCACTCTGGGTCTCGTGCCACGTTCAACCCAAACTCGCGTCGTTTGATTCTGCTGACCGAACCTTGCCTCATCTTGAAACCAAATATCCATATCTTCTGGCATGACATTAAACGGGGTGTTTACGATCGTTGACAGACTAAAATTTTTTAAAAACTTCTTGAGCCTCTCCTGATTGCTTGGGATGTTTGGAGCGGGTCGTTATCCTGCTAAGGTTTAGGTTGTGCAACAACCGATAAACATTACCTATCTGATAATTAACGTTAAAGTTGTTGCTAATATAGGCTTGAATATCAGCAGCAATCAGTCGGCCTCCATCATTGGATTGTGCGCGTTTTATCGCAAATACTTTTAACTCAAGCTGTTGATTTAACGTTAAATTGGCTAGGCGATCGGAAATAGGTTTATTGTCCAAGCCCGTTAACCCCTTTTCCAAATAACTAGAGACCTATTTATTCACGCTACTTCTGGCGATATTAAGTATTTTCGCTATAGTGGCGCGATTTTCCCCCTCAAAAAACAATGATACTGCCAATAAAGGTATTCTTTTTCTGGCATTAGTTTCATTTCTAGATAGGGCTAAAAGTTGTTTTGATATTTCTAAACTCAAGGCTGTTTAATAAATTAGTGATAACTACCTATATTAGATCAGATATTTAATTAAATTGGTATTATAGCAACCTAAAGGAACTCACAAGCTAAATTCCGCTTTTGGCTAGCTACCGACTTTATCGATTGTACGATTAGGTCAGAACCTATATTCAAAATTGCCAAATAAGATATGAGCTATTACACTTTACCTGCTTTTCGACGGCTACTTAAATCAGCCGCGCCTCGGGCAATAAACCTTAGTTGTTGTATTGTGCTTGTCGCGAGCTGCTTTAATTCAGATTTCTCATCAATATCCAGTGCATCGGATCCTGCACTAAAAACTATCGTAACCGCTGCATTTGCTTGCAAATAAGCGATATCAGCATCCAATTTATTTGCTTGCTGTAAATAATCACACAACTCTAAAGTGAAATATCGAATCTCACGAGATACCGCGGCACGAAATGCAGCAGAAGTACCTGAACGTTCCCTCAGTAAAAGTCTAAATATATTGCCGTTACTTTCAATAAACTCCATGAATGTTTCAACGGAGATTTGAATAACAGATCCACCTTTAGCAATACGTTGTCTCGCTTGCCTCATTAATTGTCTGAGGGTTAAACCGGCCTCATCAACTAATGTTAACCCTAATTCATCCATATCAGTAAAGTGTCGATAAAATGAGGTTGGCGCTAACCCTGCTTCTTTAGCTACTTCACGTAAGCTTAAACTGGAAAAACTACGTTGAGCACTTAATTGGCTCAAAGCAGCATCAATTAATTGGCGACGTGTTTTTTCTTTTTGTTGGGCTCTAACACCACTCATTGCATAACTCTCTTAAAACAATTTATTGACTATAATAAGGTAATCACGATTAAAAGTCAGTTAGATAGACTTTCTGATTTTTTTGACAAACCCCTTGACTGGTCAGACAACAACGTTAAACTATAATACAGTGTACACGTGTACGCTTATTTATTAAAGTAACGACTTGTGGAAGAAACATGAAGAAACCCGCTATTATTTGGCTTAACGTAACAATATTTGTAGTAACTTTCCTTGTTGCTGCAGTTGGTGTCCCTTATCGAGCATACACCTATGGCTTTGACGCTATTGAAATAGGGTTTGCCCTTCTCTGTTTTATATATTGCGGTATGTCAATTACGGCTGGTTACCATAGATTATGGTCTCATAAAACGTATCAGGCACATTGGAGCTTAAGGTTGATTTTTGCGTTAGGTGGTGCATTCGCGCTGCAAAACAGCATATTGCACTGGTCTTCTGATCATAGAGTTCATCACAAGCATGTCGATAATAACGATAAAGACCCTTATTCAGCTAAAATGGGATTTTGGTATTCTCATATTGGTTGGATGTGTAGAGAATATCAATCACACCGTTACAACGACTACAGTAACACGCGAGATTTGCAAAAAGATCCTATTGTTATGTGGCAACACAAACATTATATTTTACTAAGCTTAGCCATGAATTTTGGTATACCTATTGCCTTTGGTTTATGGCATGGCAATGTAATCAATAGCCTTTTACTGGTTGGATTTTTACGTCTAGTACTTAGTCATCACACCACTTTCTTTATTAATTCATTAGCACATATTTGGGGAAAACAAACCTATACCGATAAAAATACCGCTAGAGATAATGGCTTTTTAGCTTTTTTAACATTCGGTGAGGGATATCATAATTTTCACCATATTTTTGAAAATGATTATCGAAATGGCATTCGATGGTGGCAATTTGACCCAACAAAGTGGCTCATTAAATCTTGTCAGTGGTTAGGTTTAACCTCTAAATTACGAACAAGTCCTGAAGACAAAATTGAAAAAATGCGTTTAGCGATGACTTTAAAGCGAAGTCAGAAAAAACTTATAAATCATCCTGATGCTGAGAAGTTACGCTTAAAACTCCAGCAAGAGTACGATGCACTCATCGTTAAGATTAATGCTTTTTATCAAGTAAGAAAAACTTTATTAAAAGTAAAAAAAGAACAAGTTATCAATGATGTAGAAAACTCGGAATTGCTTGCGCAATACAATGAAGTCAAGCAAAAACTAATAGAACAAAGACGTTGTTGGCAACTTATCACTGCAAACCTTGTTTAAAAACAGTTAACTTATGCTCAAATCCTGCTAGAATTTTTTATAACTGTAGGATTTGAGGTGTAAATTTTGACAAAAACAAGTGCGAAGCCAAAAAAGAAAAATATTAACTACGATTACGATGTTATTATCATTGGTACAGGTCCTGGCGGTGAAGGAACCGCAATGGAGCTTGCTAAGAAATATAAAAAAGTTGCCATTGTAGAACGTTACAAAGATGTCGGTGGTGGCTGCACTCATTGGGGTACGATTCCTTCAAAAGCACTCCGTCAAAGTGTCAGTCGATTAATTGACTATAATTCAAATCCATTATTTCGCGGTCACGAAAAAGCAAAGCACTTAACATTTCCTGATATTCTCAAGCACGCCTCTTCTGTTATTCGCAAACAGGTGCAATTGCGCAGCGGATTCTATGATAGAAACCGTGTTGAGCACATTGTGGGTGAAGCCTCTTTTATTAATGAAAATACACTGAAAATAGTAAAGGATGACGACTCTGTTGATGAATTATCAGCAAAACAAATTGTTATTGCTACAGGTTCTAAGCCTTATAAACCAGATGATATCGACTTTAATCACCCTCGTGTTTACGATTCAGACACTATCTTGTCATTAAAGCACGATCCTCGTTCAATCATCATTTATGGTGCTGGTGTCATTGGTAGTGAATATGCCTCTATATTTAGAGGTTTAGGGGTTAAGGTCGACCTAATTAATACCCGTGATAGACTACTCTCTTTCCTTGATGATGAAATGTCAGATTCTTTAAGTTACCACTTATGGAATAACGGCGTAGTTATTAGACATGGCGAACAGATTGAACGGGTAGAAGCCAATGATGATGCAGTTATTGTTCATTTAGAGTCAGGTAAAAAAATGCGTGCAGATTGCTTGCTTTTTGCTAACGGACGAGCAGGTAACACAGCAGACTTAAATCTAGATAACGCTGGATTGAAAGCCGACGGACGTGGTCAACTTAAAGTGAATGACCATTACCAAACCACAGTAAGTAACATTTATGCTGTTGGTGATGTTATTGGTTACCCCAGTTTAGCAAGTGCTGCCTACGATCAAGGCAGATTGGCTGCATCAGCAATGATAGATAACCAAAGCACAGCAAAACTCGTTGAGGATATACCGACAGGAATTTACACCATTCCTGAAATTAGTTCAGTAGGTAAAACAGAACAAGAGTTGACCGAAGCTAAAATACCTTATGAAGTGGGTCGTTCGCAATTTAAGCATCTAGCAAGAGCACAAATTACCAATAGCCTTGTTGGATCACTGAAGATTCTCTTTCATCGTGACACCAAAGAAATACTAGGAATTCATTGTTTTGGGGAAAATGCTGCCGAGATCATCCATATAGGTCAAGCAATTATGCAGCAGAAAAATGGTGGAAATACCATAGAATACTTTGTCAATACAACATTCAACTATCCTACAATGGCAGAAGCATTTCGCGTTGCTGCATTAAACGGACTTAATCGATTATTTTAATAGCTTGGCAACCGATGGAGTAGCACCGAGTGTGCTTCTCTTGCCTAGGGCGTGTTTATCTTTGTTGATATTTTCAGCAAGGAAGTTAAAACCCCTTTGCCTTTTATTAATATTACACAAGCATAATTTTCTTTGATTATATTAACTATTGAAATTTAGTAATAACATATTAAGAAAAAGCATTGATTATGACGTTTAATGTATGTTAAAAAATTGTTTATAGTATAATTTATAGGCTGTAAAAACATATGACTTTCAAAGCTGTATTGATAAGTTTAGGCATATTCGCTTCTATGAATAGTTTTGCCGCAGATAATTTTAGTATTTATTTAACGAGACATGCCGAAAAAGAAAATAGTCAAAATGATAAAAACCCGTCATTAACACGTTGTGGAAAGGTAAGAGCACAGCAATTAGCGACGCTATTGTCATCAGCCGATATCAAACAAATTTATAGCACCACCTTTCAACGTACTATGCAAACGGCATTACCACTGTCTTTACAAGAACGTATATCTATCAAAAATTATAATCCAAGATTTTTGACACAAATAATGATGGAATTAAAACAGAATAGAGAGAATACTCTTGTTGTTGGTCATAGTGACACAACACCTATGATAGCAGAATACCTAAGCGGGCAACCTTTAGAGCAAATTAAAGAAGGTGAATATCAAACGCTCTACCAAATTCAGTTCATAGGCGAAGAAGTTGTTTTAACAACATTAACCCAGCCATTAGAGTGTAAATAACCAGTATTTGGCTTAATAAACCTTCCTCTATCAGTATTAGTTTTTCTGATTCCTACGTTAAGTTTATTTCCGCAAGACAGTAAAATGGGTCACTGCTGACCCACTCTTAACTCATTAGCACGTTACATTAAATTTTTTCACTTAGTAAATAACTAACTGAGCTTCATACAACCTATTTTCCCCTTTGATTTCTTCAAAATAAAGTGACATTTTATAACTTTCGGTATCAATACTGACTTCATTATCTAAATCAAAGGCATCATTTGGAAAGCTTTTACGCATTTCATCTAATATCCCGTTTTGTATATATGGCCCTAAAAACCAAGGGTGTACAGTGGGCTGTAATTTCTCTTGTAAAACAAAAGCTTCTTCAATAAAGCTTATAGCTTTAATACTCTCATGTTTTGTATGTACATAAAGATTTGAATTATAGAGTGTTAAAAAACTATTCGCTGATTTAAAGATCCTCCCGATAGGTTCTCCCATTAGGCTTTCCAACGCTTTAGTATCAATAACATTACTTGTTTGAAGCCTAGAATATAGCTCACTAATCGTTTCAAATTGAGTTTTTCTATTCGCAGATACAGACAAACCACTATATTTATAATTGATTGATTTTAATGTAAAACCTGTTAAAAAGTAGTGCTTTTTATTCGTTTCATCATCTCTGCTGTAATCGAAATGTAGCGTCAGGTCAGTATTATTTTGGTTGATAATGACTTGGTTATTTTTGTTTAATTTTACATCAGAGCCTAAAGCCTGCTGAACTTTTTCTAGTGAATCATTCCGCTCTAATAATCCATTAATTGACCAATTTTTATCATCATAAAAGTCTAGAAGCGGAATTTCATTCAATAATGTGAATGATAAAGGTGCTGAGTCCGTTTGAATCATCACCAGCTCATTATTTTTAAAATGAAACCAGTGATTTCGTCCATAGCCCAAAATTAACTCTTCATCAGATATTTTTAATTCCACACTAGGATCCCCCAGTATATTATTAACTTCTTTATAAGGGGTAGAAAGAGCAATACCATAAACCCCTTCTTTTATTGACACTTCATTAGTTGTTACTTCTGGGCGATGTAATTTGTGTACCGTTGGAGGCATAAATACAAACTTAGTTTCTATACGAGTTGTATTACTTATTGTTTTTATCTGCTTCAACCCCTCTTCATTGTATGGAGTTGCAGTTGAGCTCAACTTAAATGCTTTTTTATCGTATCGAATTAAATCAGCTTCATAAATAACAGAGTATTCAGAAAAAGGTGTAGACGATCGTTTATTATAGGATTGAGTTGGATTAAGTACTTTTTTAACTCTCTTGCTAACAAGAATAACTGCATCCGCACCAACAGAAGCCGCTTTTATTCTGAGCTTGTTAATTAGTTCACTGTTTGTTTTTTTACTTGAAGGTTCATAGGTTTTCTTTTTTGCACTGTAGGACTTAAGTACTTCATAGTCAGATGCTGGATAGTAATTTAAAATATAAGGTAAAGTATCGCTAGCATAAATAGGACATGAAATTGTAAGAGCAACCATCAACAAAACTGTTGAGGATAAATGCTTTAACTTGCTTATCATAATTATTCCTTTATTTTTTTTCAGACATCGATAAACCATAACTGATTAATGTTTTATCTTGATTCAATTTGCTAAGCAGAGAGGATACTTTTGGATGAAGTGCCATAAACGACTGTTGCTCAATTACTGATTTTTCTAATACTGGCATTTTTATACTACTTGCTTGCCTATAAAACTCAATCGCTTTTACCGACTCTCTGTGGTTATTAATATGAGTCTCAATAGGCTCTACTAAAGTAAATGTCTTTTGTTCTAATTTGAACCATTCTGCATACCATGTCGCATGTCTGTTACCGTTACCTAGCGCACTAGCTAATGATAAATTCTCAACTAAGGTTGTATAGGGAAAGTAATCATTCTGTGCTTTTCTAAAACTCACTTTCATCTCTGCTTCAGCTAAATTAGATTCAACTTGAGATAATACTTCAACACTAGCTTCAAATAACGCATGGTTGACTCGGTGTAATTCTTCAGCACTATGATAAAGCGCTATATTAATTAAATATTCACTTAAACCATTTATCTTTCTTAACTGAACTAAAAGACCTTGATGCCATTCTCCATTATCTAAGATATGGCTAGTACTTTCATTTTTCTCTATTAAGCTAATCGCTTTATTAAGAGATTGTGCACTTTTCCCTAACTGCTCAAGAATTTGATTAATGGTAATCAAACTCCACTCTAACACTTTTTTATTTTGATACTTTTCAAGTAAAGGCAATAAGTTTTCGGGTAATAAGTTGTATGATGTTTTAATATGCTTTTCTACACTTAATAACCATTCAATTTTTTTACCTGTGATAACCAACATTTCTCGGCTCTCTAATGCAGGCCATGTTCTATAAGATTTTTGACTTAGCAGATATGCTTGGTAATGCATACCCGATGCTTGTAGCGTTTTCGCTTTTTTATATGAATCAGACGCTTGTTTGGCTAGTTTAAATGAGGCTTGATATTCTTTTGGATCGAGTTCATACAAACGGGTCAAAGCTACAGTAATGCGTTCAATCTTTTTAGAAGCAATTGCATGTTCATAATCTACCAGTGCAGCTTTATGTTCTGGTGTTGTGCATCCGAATAACACAACCGTAAATAGAACACATAATATTCGTAAATACTTTTGTAAAATACACGCCTCCATCACTAATTTTCCTTTGTTTTTAATTATCTCAAATTGTTGTACATCATAAAGAATAAGTAGAAGGATTAATACCTTAAAGAATTTAAGCAGACATTATGCTTTTCAATAAAAAAGCCACAGCAATGATGCTGTGGCTTTTTTATATCAATTAATATGGGTGATTTTTATCGCACTTACAAACTGTTGTTAAGGTTTATTCCATGTAGTTTTCAGGTAAATCTAACGCCGCTACACCAGAGTCAATTGCAGCTTTTGCAACAGCTTTAGCGACAACTCCACACAACCTCGAATCCATCGGTTTTGGAATAATGTAATCTTTACCAAAGCTTAACTCTGTCGTGCCACTCGCTGATAACACTTCAGCTGGCACCGGCTCTTTAGCTAAAGCACGAATCGCATGAACAGCTGCTACTTTCATTTCATCATTGATAGTACGCGCTCGAACATCTAATGCACCACGGAATATGAATGGAAAACACAACACATTATTTACTTGATTAGGGTAATCTGAACGACCCGTTGCCATGATTAAGTCATCACGTGCTGCAAGTGCTAATTCAGGTTTTATTTCTGGATCAGGGTTAGAACAGGCAAAAATTACTGGGTTGTTTGCCATCATTTTAACCTGTTCTTGACTTAATAAATTAGGGCCAGACACACCAACAAATACATCTGCGCCTTTAATGGCATCATCTAATGTTCGTTTATCAGTATTATTAGCAAATAATTTTTTATAATCATTAAGATCGTCACGACGTGTATGAACGATACCTTTTGAATCAAGCATGTAAATTTTTTCACGCTGCGCACCACACTTAATTAATAGTTCCATGCAAGCAATAGCGGCTGCACCTGCACCTAAACAAACAATATTGGCTTGGTTAATGTCTTTACCTTGAATATCAAGTGCATTCATCATACCTGCAGCAGTTACAATAGCAGTGCCGTGTTGGTCATCATGAAAAACAGGGATTCTACAGCGCTCAATCAATGCTTTCTCTATAGCAAAACACTCAGGTGCTTTAATATCTTCTAAATTAATGCCACCAAAACTATCTGCAATATTTGCAACCGTATTAACAAACTCTTCAACGGTCTTATGCTTGACTTCAATATCAAATGAATCAATATTTGCAAAACGCTTAAATAATAAAGCTTTACCTTCCATAACAGGCTTAGATGCCATTGGGCCTAAGTTACCTAGACCTAATACTGCAGTACCATTACTGATTACTGCAACCGTATTACCTTTTGCAGTGTATTTATAAACATCATCAGGGTTTTCGGCTATTTCTCGACATGGTTCAGCAACACCAGGACTATAAGCTAAAGATAAATCTTCACTCGTTTCAGCAGCGGTTGTTAATTGAACGCTGATCTTACCTGGCGTTGGTGATGAATGATAATCTAAAGCTTGTTGACGTAAGTCTGTCATGGTGTTTTCCTAATGCGTTGAAGTTATGGTCTGTATGAGCATGCTTGCTGCTTAATGTATTAAGCTATTTTTATTATGTTTATATGGTATTGTAAAAATCTGAAGCCGTACAAGCCCATTTATCTATATAAAATCGCTGTAAGCTATAAAGAATGTAACCTTATAATTAACTAATTACCTATTAATTTCCTTAATAGTGATTATTAGCGCGGTATTATACAACGAAACAGCCACATCATCTGGTAAGACTAGCTAACATGTTAATAAGCTTATAGTTCTACTATTCTGCTAGCCTAAACGCCCTGCTATGGCTTATTTTAATTCATTTTTTCGCTGGATTATTTAACCTCAGCTCGGGATAATAAATAGCTCCCTAGCAGCTATTTTTCCTTACTTCTGTGTTTAATTCATAAACAATAGAATAACTATTCTTAATGAATTTGCCTTGAATGAAAAGAACTATCAAGCTAGTGAGTTGCTGAAACCACAAGTATAACAATTTCAAACGATTAACTTATCTCTTAACCCGAGCTGAGGTTATTTACTGCTAGTTAAATTTTTCCAAAAAAAAGTCCAGCATTGGCTGGACTCTTAATAAAAACGAAATTTACAAATTATTAAGCAAACGGATTTACTTTAATAATTGTTTCAACACGGTCTGGACCAGTAGAAATAATATCAACTGGAACACCTGTTAATTCTTCAATTCGTTTAATGTAAGCTAATGCGTTACTCGGTAAAACATCTACTGATGTTGCACCAACAGTACTTTCACTCCAACCTGGCATTTCTTCATACACAGGGGTTATTTTTTCATAACCTTCAGCAGCGGTTGGTGGCACAGTAATCACTTCGCCTGATTCTGTTTTATAACCAGTACAGATTTTTAATGTTTTTAATCCATCTAATACATCTAACTTAGTTAAGCAAAAACCTGTGATGCTGTTCACTTGAATGGCACGGTGCATTGCAACGGCATCAAACCAACCACAACGACGTTCACGACCAGTAGTTGCACCAAACTCATGACCAACAGTACCCAAATGGTTACCAATCTCATCATCAAGTTCTGTTGGGAAAGGGCCTGAACCAACGCGTGTCGTATAGGCTTTAGTTATACCTAGCACATAGTCAAGATTACGAGGACCAAAACCACAACCTGTTGCTACACCACCTACCGTAGTATTTGATGAAGTCACATAAGGGTATGTACCATGATCAATATCTAAAAGTGTACCTTGCGCACCTTCAAACATGATTGATTCACCATCTTTACGTGCTTGGTCTAGGATTTCTGAAATATCCGCTGTCATTGCTTTAATAATATCAGCAACAGCCATTGCATCAGCAAGTACTTCCTCATAATTAACTGGCTCTACTTTGTAGTAGTTAACTAATGAAAAGTTATGGTATTCAACGATTTCTTTCAGTTTAGCTGCAAATGATTCTGCACAGAATAAATCGCCTACACGTAAACCTCTACGAGCAACTTTATCTTCATACGCTGGACCAATACCGCGACCTGTTGTACCGATCGCTTTATTACCACGTGCAACTTCACGCGCAGCATCTAAAGCATTATGGTATGGAAGAATTAAAGGACATGCATCGCTAATTAAAAGGCGTTCTCTTACAGGAACTCCCTTCGCTTCTAACATGGTAATTTCAGCCATTAAAGCTTTAGGGCATAAAACTACGCCATTACCAATTAAACATTTTACGTTATCACGCAAAACACCAGAAGGAATTAAATGCAATACGGTTTTTTCACCGTTAATAACAAGAGTATGACCCGCGTTGTGGCCACCTTGATAACGAACTACATATTTAGCTTTATCGGTTAGTAAGTCTACGATCTTACCTTTACCTTCGTCACCCCATTGGGTTCCTAGAACTACTACGTTTTTGCCCATGTTTACTATTTCAAAAGAAAATTAGGCGGGGATTTTAGCAAAAATCAAATATGAGTCCAAGGAAAAATTGTGCATTTTTTCTGCTTAAAAAAAATGCACAATAAAGTTAAGGGTTTAAGTCGCATTTAGTCTTAGTTTAAATTAACGATAACCCCATGGTGCTTTGGGTATATCTATTGGCTTGGTTAAATCAAAATCAACGCGAAACTCACGTCCTTGCCTAATTAAGCGATAGCTAAATGTATCTGGATATATATACATTTGCCAAGTATTCCCTACTGATTGTGGGATAGCTTGTTTTATAAATAACTCTTTTGAGTATTGATCGGCGGGAAAAGATTGCATATTTGGCCAACCTGCATCAATAGTATGTCCGCCATACATGGTTGATTGATCAGAACTACCGTCTTCATGTCGATGATCATGCTTTAATGATAAACCAGAACCTGTTTTAGTAATTAGCCAAGTTCTTGATGCATCATCGCCTACATGAAAAGGTACTTGAAGCTGTCTTTCATCACACTTTCTAATATGCATGATCAATTTTTTATCTGAAAAACTGCTACTAGGTGCATTATCAACAGTCACCTTTCCTTGATAAGCTTTACCGCAATGCTTAGCGATATTATCAAAAAATTTATCATGACTCGGAATAGAAACGAGCGGCGCTTCTTTTGCGCTAGCTATAGGCGATACTAAAAAAACTATAACGAATAAAACAGACATTTTATAAATATTCATATTAACTCAATCAAATTATTAGAGAACGTTATTATTAATATTTCAGCGACAAAAAAGCCAGCAAATTTGCTGGCTTTTTAATTATTACGAAGTAAAATTACTTCTTCGGCTTCATACCATCTTTAAGGTACTGAAAGAATTCACTGTCAGGTTTTACAACCATTATATCATTCTTACTATTAAAGCTTTTTTCATAAGCCTCTAAGCTACGGTAAAAACTATAAAATTCAGCATCTTTATTGTAAGCATCCGCATAGACTTTAGCAGCTAACGCATCACCCT
Source organism: Colwellia sp. RSH04 (assembly GCF_003545765.1). Taxonomy (GTDB): domain Bacteria; phylum Pseudomonadota; class Gammaproteobacteria; order Enterobacterales; family Alteromonadaceae; genus Colwellia. Next base: position 27,582 of record NZ_QXIO01000006.1, read on the forward strand.
CACCACGAATAGTAAAAGAGTTCTTTTGCGCTTCTGCAAGCATAACAGTCACTTTAGCATCAATAGTTGCTCGAATAATCTCAGCTTGCTCTTGACCTTCTGAACGATGTTCTTTTGCCACAGCTGTACGTTCAGCACGCATACGATCATAAATTGAGTTACTGATCTCTGTGGGTAAGTTTATCGCTTTAACTCTAACATCAACAACTTCAATACCTAGATCTTCACGGCTACTACTAGCGCTTTCTAACGCTTGCATCATAAGATTTGATCGATCTCCTGATACAATTTCTTTAATGGTACGGTTACCAAACTCAGTACGTAGACCATTATTTACCTTTTGTTTCAGTAATGCACGAGCATTATCAACCGAACCAGATGTACGTAAATAGTATGTTGAAAAATCGACAATTCGCCATTTAACAAATGAGTCGACCATTAAATCTTTCTTCTCTGAGGTAACAAAACGATCTGGCGCTTCATCTAATGTTTGAATACGCGCATCAAGTTTTTTTACTGACTCAATGAAGGGTATTTTAAAATGTAGTCCCGGTTCAAAAACCATCATTTCATCTGTAGCAGAATCACGCTTTATTTTTGAAAATTGAAATACAATACCACGTTGTCCTTCATATACGATAAACACAGAAGAAACAGTTAAAATAAATAATAAAGATATAATTGCAATGGAAAGATTTTTCATTGATTAGTTTCTCCCACTGTTAAATCTATCTGCTCGACCTGAAGTCGATGATGTAGGCGAAGTATTACCACTACTATTTGGTGTAGTAGCTGGAGTATATGATTGATTATTTGAACGATTAGCTGGTTGTTGCTGTTGAATAATCTTATCTAATGGTAAATACATCATGTTATTACCGCCATCTACATCAACCATCACTTTACTGGTATTACTGTAAACTCTTTCCATAGTGGCAAGATATAAGCGTTCTCTAGTAACATCTGGTGCCGCTTGATATTCAGGTAAAATCTTCTCAAAACGAGCAACTTCACCTTCAGCATCGAGTAATGTTTGCTCTTTATAAGCAATAGCTTCTTGTTCCATACGCTTCACACGACCACGTGCTCTCGGTTCAATACCACGGGCATAAGCTTCTGCTTCACGAATGAAACGAATCTCATCTTCTTGAGCTGCAATGGCATCATCAAACGCATCTTTTACTTCATTAGGTGGGCGCGCATCTTTAAAGTTAACATCAACAATAATTAACCCTAAATTATATCGCTCAATAATTTTCTCTAGTTCTTGCCATACAGATTGTCGGATTTGCTCACGACCACTGGTTAAAATGTCATCCATTTTAGCGTGGCCAACAACATAACGTAATGCACTATCCAACGACTGACTTAAACTATCGTCTGCATTAGTAACACTAAACACATAGTTTCTAGCATCAACTACACGATATTGGATTTGCATGTCGACACGCACAACATTTTCATCTTGCGTCAACATGAAACCTGATGCTGGTAAATCTCGAGTACTTTGCATATCTACAGGGATAACTCTGTCTATGAAAGTCCACTTAAAGTTAATACCTGGGTCAACCGTACCAGCATATTTACCAAAACGTAATACTATTCCTTTCTCAGCCTCTTTAATGGTATAGAAACCACTAAAGGCATAAACAACAAGGCCAATAATAAGTATGATGGATAACCCTATGCTCGAAAAACTTTTTCCAGAGCCGCTGTTAGAGCCACCATTAGAACTTTTGCCGCCAAAAATTCCCGTAACTTTTTTACCTAAATCATTAAGTAACTCATCTAAGTCAGGCGGTCCTTGGTTTTTACCACCTTTATTTTTCCAGGGGTCTTTGTCATTATTCCCCGGTTCATTCCAAGCCATTTTGTTCTCCACTCATTGTAAAGTGACATTCGTCACTCAATAATTTTAAATCAAAAACTTTTATACTTGACCAATATTGACCAAGCAACTTTATAACTCTACGTATGTTTCTATACTGTTTGTTTCATTTTTTACTAGTCTGTTCCACTCTCTTTTAGGGAGTTTGATTTCAAGGTGACAGTGACCTTGTTCATCATAGTGTTCATTGGTAATACAATTTAATTTATATAACTCACCTCGAAGTTTACCTTCATTTGGAGGAATATTTAATTGATGATTAACAACCTGCTTCCCTAACCGTTCCGCTAATGCTTCAAAAAATAAGTCTATACCAATGTTTGCTCGTGCAGATAACCAAACCCTAATTGGGGTTCCATTTTCGTCTCTGTCAATTCGAGGTTCGATATTTTCAAGATTATCAATTTTATTGCATATTACTAATTGTGGAACTTCATTGGCTTTAATCTCTTTTAGAACATATTCCACTTGTTCAATATTTTCATTACGACTGTCATCAGAAATATCAACAACATGCAGTAAAAGTTCAGCTTCTCTTGTTTCCGTTAAGGTCGCTTTAAATGCCGCCACTAAATCATGCGGTAAATGCCTGATAAAGCCAACAGTATCAGCCAAAATAACGCGTCCAACACCTTCTATTTCAATTCGACGAAGCGTTGGGTCTAATGTAGCGAATAGTTGATCCGCGGCATAAACTTCGGCTTCAGTTAAGACATTAAATAGTGTTGATTTACCCGCATTAGTGTAACCTACTAATGAAATTGTCGGTATTTCAGCTCGACTTCTTGCTCTTCTTCCTTGCTGGCGTTGAACTTCAACTTTTTCTAATCGTTTTCGAATATTGATCATTCGTTCACGCAGTAAACGTCTATCTGTTTCTAATTGTGTTTCACCAGGACCACGTAAACCTATACCACCTTTTTGCCTTTCAAGATGGGTCCACCCTCTTATTAAGCGACTACTAATATGCCTTAATTGCGCTAACTCAACTTGAAGTTTACCTTCATGAGTTCGTGCTCTTTGCGCGAAAATATCAAGTATAAGTGTTGTTCGATCGACAACACGACATTGGCACAGCGCTTCTATATTCTTTTCTTGAGAGGGGGTTAAACTATGATTAAAAAGAATAACATTCGCATCGTATAGCTTCACTGCATCTGCAATTTCTTCAGCTTTGCCGCTACCAACAAAATATTTTGGGTGTGGTGTATTTCGTTTGCCCGAAACAACCGTTAATTCATTTACACCAGCAGAAGAGACCAGCATTTTAAATTCTGCTAAATCTTCTCGACTCGTTTCATCAGGGAAATCGAGGTGAACAAGTATTGCTTGTTCACCTGCTTGAAAACGATCAAACAAAAACGTTAAACCTTACATTACACACGACTATGAAGATCGATTAAGAATCCGATGATAAATCACTGTCTGATTGTCCTGGTACAGGCGCAGTATTTACTGCTCTAGCAGGTACAACCGTAGAAATGGCATGTTTATATACCATTTGACTGACAGTATTTTTCAGTAAGATAACAAACTGATCAAAAGATTCTACTTGTCCTTGTAGCTTAATACCGTTAACTAAATAAATTGCAACTGGAATGCGATCGCGACGTAAAGCATTCAAAAATGGGTCTTGTAAAGATTGCCCTTTTGCCATTATATGGTCCCTTTTATTATTATGTGAAAATAAAACAACTAACAATGCGTATTAAATAGCAGATAAAACAGTTAAAGATATACGCCAATCTCTAACCAACTTACTACCTATCTGTATAATTACAAGCAATAAAATTAATTATACATCAATATATTAATAATGCTTGATTATTACCAAGCGAAAATAAATTATGGTGTTACCTTAACCATAGACAGCACTTTCGATAAATTTCTTTCATCATTGGTTGTTAACCAATGTAAATCAGGCCAACTTCTAAGCCATGTTAATTGACGCTTAGCTAGCTGGCGAGTAGCGCAAATGCCACGAAATACCATTTCGTCATGACTGCACTCATTATTCAGATATTGCCACATTTGCCTGTAACCAACACAGCGAATTGAAGGTAAATCTTCATGTAAATCACCACGTTCTTTCAGCTTTACTACTTCTTTTTCAAAGCCTAAATCAATCATTTGATTAAAACGTAAAGCGATTCTGTCGTGTAATTCGCTGCGTTCCGAAGTACTAATAGCGAATTGTAAAACATTACCCTCAAGCTTATCACCTTTTAATTGAGATAATTGTGTCAAAGTGTTGCCGGTTATTCTATATACTTCAATTGCTCGACTAATTCGTTGACTATCATTTTCATGAATACGTTTAGCCGAAACAGAGTCAAATGTAGCTAACTGTTCATGCATTGCTGGCCAACCTTTCGACACAGCCTCTTCTTCAATAGCTTTTCTAATGTCAGGGTTCGCTTCTGGTAATGGCGATATACCTTCAATTAAGCTTTTAAAGTACATCATCGTACCGCCTACTAATACAGGGATACGGTTATTTGCTCTACTTTGAGCGATTTTATCTAAAGCATCTCGACAAAAATCTGCCGCAGAATAGCTCTCACTTGCATCACGTAAATCAATCAATGCATGTGGATATTGCTTGAGTTCAGCTTGTGTAGGTTTAGCGGTACCAATATCCATGTCTCGGTAAACTAACGCAGAATCAACGCTAATAATATCGCACGGTAATGCATCATATAACGCCATAGCTAACGCTGTTTTTCCTGATGCCGTTGGCCCCATAATACAAATAACAGGCAGTTGTTCTGGTGAATTATTAGTAGACAATTATCTAACACTCTATGCTTTGATTACATTAACCAAAGTTTATTGAAGTTGCTTGATACTAGATGTAAGGTCAATCTCAACAGAATTCAATAGCAAAGCACTATTTAGTTGAGTATTTAGTAAGTTTTTTCCAAGTATAAGTAAGTTTTCTGCATCTTGTGGCTGAAATTGTTCTAACACCAGCGCTTTAGCTAACGCGATATAACAGTCTGCCTTTTCGATTGTGGCATTATTTTTATAATTGTCGCTGTTTAATAAGGCATTAATAATAGATAAAAAACTGTTACTTATATCTCTGTCTCTTAAAACGGCAGGAAATTGACGAATTTGAATACGGTTATTCTTTTGTTCAGTGAAATGAATACCAGCTAAATTCAACCATTCCTTTTGACTTCTAATCAATTGTTGTTGCGGCTTTTCTACCGTTAGCATCACAGGTAAAAGCAGCGGTTGAGTAATTAAACCATCAGGTAATTTTTGCCAATTTTGCTTAATTTGCTCTGTAAAAATAGACTCAGCAAAGTTTGCTAATGATAGTAACCGTAATGTCTCTTTTTCTTTGAATACTGCAAAACCTTTCGTATCAATATGGAGAAAAAAATCCATCTGGAGGGATTGACTCGAATGTGAATCGGTCAATTGATGATCATTACCCCGTACAATGTTTTCTTCAGGTTTTGATGGTACAGGCGTTTCCATCAATTTTTGATAATTGCTTACTGCTGCTTCAGATGGATATTTATTATCGCTGACTCTATTCGCTGCATAACCTGTTTGACTGCTTTGCTGAGAAGAAGCACGCGACAAGGAGCTAATATAACCTGCTTGTTGGTGATTAACACTGTCTTGATGATGTTGACTTATACGTTCATTACTCACGTTTTTATCCGCATCATTAGCCCTTGGGTATTGTGCATAATGACTTTCAACAACTGGCGGTTGCGCTACAGAATCAAGTGTTGATTCCTCATCATCAAACGACAACTCATTTTGAAGCGCTTGATGACAAACCGAATAAATAAAATCATGAACATATCGGCTTTGATGAAAACGCACTTCATGCTTAGCAGGATGTACGTTTACATCTACATCTTTATGATTTAGCGTCAAAAAAAGCACAAATGCGGGGTATGCGTCATGAGGTAATAAATCAGAGTAAGCTTGCCTGATAGCATGGTTTATTAACTTATCTCGCATCATTCGGCCATTAACGTAACTGTAGCATTGATCGTTTTGACTACGAGAAAAGCTCGGTTTAGCTAACCAACCTGTGAATGTCATCTCATCATGCTGGCATTCAACCTCAACAGCATTATCAATAAACTTTTGACCACAAACCATCGCCACACGCTTCGCTTGCTGAGCTTTCGTCGTTGCAATGCGATATTGCCTAATTGTTTTACCGTTATGCGTTAACATAAAACCTACGTCGAATCGCGCTAAGGCAATTCGACGAACCACTTCATCAATATGATTAAATTCAGTTTTTTCGGTTCTGAGAAACTTTCGACGTGCCGGAGTATTAAAAAAGAGATCAAGTACTTCAATACTTGTGCCATCTGGATGAGCGGCTGGTTTAACGGTTACCGCCATATCTCTCCCTTCAGCATTCGCTTGCCAAGCATTCGCTTGTGCTTTCGGTTTAGATGTTAAAGTTAGCCTAGCCACAGAACTAATACTCGCTAATGCTTCGCCTCTAAAACCTAAACTATTGATTGCCTCAAGGTCATTTAAATCTTTTATTTTACTCGTCGCATGACGACTTAACGCTAACGTTAATTCATCTTTTACAATACCAGCGCCATTATCACTGATTCTTATTTTTTTAATACCGCCTTTAACTACTTCAATATGAATATTGGTTGCACCAGCATCTAAGCTATTTTCAATGAGTTCTTTAATCACTGAAGCAGGACGCTCAACGACTTCACCGGCTGCTATTTGGTTAGCTAAACGCGCAGGTAGTATTGCAATAGACATAAATAAAAGTTACCGAGGTATTTAAAGGTTATCCTGCTCGAGGAATTTTCAAGGTCTGCCCAATTCGCAGGGCATTATTTTTTAACTTATTAACCGTTTTTATTTTTGATATCGAAGTATTATAGCGCTGAGCAAGCACCGACAAAGATTCACCACTTCGAACTTTATGTTTTTTATAACCGACACTAGCAAAATATGAACCTGCCAAAGGGTAAGCCATAAAGTAATCTTTAATGCCAGTGTGAATAGCAGAAGCCAAACGGTGTTGATGTTTACTCCATGTAAGGTTTTTCTCTTCTTTATGGTTAGAAATAAACCCTGTTTCCACCAAAATAGAAGGTATATCAGAAGATTTTAGTACTGCGAAATTACCATTTTGTGGTGTTTTCTTATGCATTTTAGTTATTTTTTTTAACTCTCTAATAACTTTATTCGCGACTCCAAAACTCACGCCAAGAGAGTGTTCTTTACTCATATCAGCTAACGCTAACGCTAAATGACTGTCAGCTGTATTTTTAATAACACCGCCACCACCGCCAAGGAGTTCTGATTTTTCTTCTCGTTTAAGTAACCATCGAGCTAGTTCAGATTCGGCTCGCTTTTTAGTTACTACCCAAACAGAGGCACCATTGGGGCCTGGCGTTCTAAAAGCATCAGCATGAATAGACACTAAAAAGTCAACATTGCGTTCACGGGCTAAACTGGTTCGTCTATTCAGGTTTACATAGTAATCACCCGAACGAATCATTACCGCTTTCATGCCTTTTTCTTTATTAATTAAGGCTTGCAATTTCTTAGCGATAGCTAAAGTCACTCGTTTTTCATAAGTTCCTTTATGGCCAATAGAACCTGGGTCTTCACCACCATGGCCAGCATCAATACCTATAATAATATCGTGATGATCTTCTTTGGGTTGTGATGCGACTTTATTAGTACGATCTTTATCATACAAGTCAATAACCAATCTATTTCCATACTGCCCAGCAGGCGACAAAGGAAATACACTCAATTGATATGATTTTGCTAGCTCAAGTACGAGCCTAGTGGTACCTGTTTTTTTTGAAGTGCTGGTTCTAAAGCGCTTTACTCGCGGATCGTTCGCTGCGAGTTTTTTTAAAGAAACCGCGTTTTTGGTTCTTTCGAAATCGATAACTAAACGATTAGGGTTTGATAAAGTAAAATATTTATAATCTGGCTTGTTTTTTACGTCAAAAACAATACGTGTATTCTCAGGTGCTGGCCATACACGAATGCCGTCAATACTATTTGCAGCATGCACTTGGAAAGACAATAGAAATTGTCCACCAATGATACTGCAAAGTATCAACAACCATACACTAGTTGCTCGTGTTAACCCTTGATACATTAATTTACACCCTAATACTACTTGCTCACTTTGAGCTTAACATGGCTTTTTATAAAGATAAAAGTTCATTAAAAAGGTTTTATCAATCTATTACTTATTAACCAAAGCATTTAATGCAATTAGCAGTTGCTCAGCAAAAGTAGATTGAGCTAAAAAAGTTATAATTCGTTGTTCTCCCTGATAAGCCATGTTAATGCTAAAGTCTTCTTTAGCCAAGAGCCCAGCCCCTTTTTCTGGCCATTCAATAAAACAACAACAACCTTGATTAAAGTAATCGCGAATTCCCATATACTCTAACTCTTCAGGATCAGATAAACGATATAAATCAAAATGAAAAACACGCCAAGGAGACAGTTCATAAGGTTCAACTAAAGTATACGTTGGGCTTTTAACATTACCTTGATGTCCCATCGCTCTGACAAACCCGCGAGTCAATGTTGTTTTACCCGCACCTAAATCACCATGCAAATAAACAACTAACCCTCGAGGTTCGTTGTCATCGACAATGCTTTTTAGCGCTATCGCTAGTTTATGTCCTATGTCGACAGTGGCTTCTTCATCGACAAGTAAGCATTCAAGTTCTTTCATTTATAAGGTCTACTTCTTTTTAAACAATTATTCATTAACTAACTGTTGAATTTCAACAAATAAATCACTCGCTATCATGCCACGCTGGCCAATTTTTTTAGCGATGTTGTCTGCTGCTCTGCCATGAAGATAGCAAGCTAAGCAAGTTGCATAAAATTTATCATCAATTTGCATGAGTAACGCGCCAATGATACCACTTAACACATCCCCCATGCCACCAGAGGCCATGCCCGAATTTCCAGTAGAGTTTATGACTACTTTTTTTCCGTCTGATATAAGTGTGCCAGCACCTTTTAGCAAGCATATACAGTTATACTTTTCGGCGATATTTTTTACGGCATTGAACCGATCTTGCTCAATTTCTTCTACACTGCATCCAAGTAAAATTGATGCCTCTTTCGGGTGGGGCGTTAAAATAGCATTACCAATGTTTAGCTTGTTTTCAGTAAGGTTAGCAAGTAAATGGATTGCATCTGCATCAATCACAACAGGTTTATTCGATTGAGAACATTCATCTAACACTAACTTAAAGAGCGACTTTGCCCACTTATCTTGACCTAAACCTGGACCAATAACACAAGCGTTTGCTAGAGCCAAGCGTTGAGTTTGAAATAATTGCTCTGCTGTATTTTCAGCTATCATTAACTCTGCGCGACCAGAGAAAACTAAGACAGTATTCTCACGGTGGCAACAAACCGAAAGCAAACCAGCACCTGCCCTTAAAGCGGCTTCACTCGCTAATCTAATCGCCCCTGGCATACCAACATTTCCTCCAATTGTAAGAAGATGACCACTATTTCCCTTATGGCTAGCATTATGACGAGGAGGTAAAAACGGTTTGTTTAATCTTTGTTGCAACGCCATGGTTTGATAATAATGCTGACTAGTCACTTTTGCTTTAAACGCATCTCCTAAAGATAAGTCAGCTAATAATAGCTTGCCTATAAAATTAGCTGCTTGACCAGTCAATAAACCTTGTTTGTAAACAATAAAGGTTACACATTGACTCGCTATCACAGCCTGCTCAGCTAATTCACTCCCTGAAACTGAACCTGATGTAACACATAAGCCTGATGGCACATCAATGCTTAATACAGGAGTTGTATTATTATTAATTGTCGAAACTATCGCCTTTAATGTATTGGATAAAGCACCACGAAAGCCTATACCAAAAATTGCATCAACAATGACATCACCCTGATATGCTTGAATACTATCAATGAGGTGTTGATGATCATTTTTATATGAATAGCTTACGGCTGCGTGTTTCATCTGTTTGAAAGCTTTGAGCGCATCACCTGCTAATTCATGTTCATCGCACAACATGAGTACTTTAACATCAAGCCCTGACTTTTGTGCCAGCGTAGCAACAACGAAGCCATCACCGCCATTATTTCCTTTACCACACACAACTAGAAGGTTTTTTGCCGCTGGCCAGCTCGACACCAGTTGCTGAAAGGCTGCCTCTCCTGCCTTGCACATCAAGGAAAACATTTCGACACCTTGATTTTGCGCAACATTCGCTTCATTTTCTAAGACTTGTTTTGCAGTAAACACTGAAGTTAAACAGTCACTGTGTGATAAACTTATCGGTAATTTCATGATTTACACTCGTTATGGCTATAGCGCCATTAATACTTATGACTACACCTACTATTAACTATCTAGAATTAGCAGAAAAAATCAAGTGCTGGGGTAAAGAGTTAGGCTTCTCACAGCTAGGTATAACTGATATAGACTTATCTGCTCATGAAGAAGCTCTTCAGCGTTGGTTAGCAAATGGCTATCATGGAAATATGGACTATATGGCCAAACATGGTTTAATGCGAGCTCGTCCTGCAGAATTAGTACCTGGCACAACTAGAGTTATCTGTGTTCGTCTTGATTACTTGCCGCAAGATGCTAAGTTTGCACAAACCTTAAAAGATAAAAGTTCAGCCTATATTAGTCGCTACGCATTAGGTCGAGATTATCACAAATTAATGCGCAAACGCTTGCAACAATTAGGCAAAAAAATATCAGCTCATTGTGAAGCTTTCAATTGTCGACCTTTTGTTGATTCAGCGCCTGTATTAGAAAGACCATTAGCTGAAAAAGCGGGTTTAGGCTGGGTAGGAAAACATACCTTATTGTTAAATAAGGAAGCTGGCTCATGGTTTTTCTTAGGTGAATTATTTATTGATATCCCCTTACCTATTACTGATATCAAAAGTGAGCAAACAAAAGAGGAAACAGCACAAAAGAAACCTGGCTGTGGTACTTGCGTTGCTTGTATTAAAATTTGCCCGACAAATGCAATAGTTGAACCTTATGTTGTCGATGCTAAACGTTGCATATCGTATTTTACAATTGAATCCCCTGATCCTATCCCTGTTGAATTACGGCCTTTAATGGGAAATCGCATTTATGGATGTGACGATTGCCAGTTAATCTGCCCATGGAATAAATACGCAAAAATAACACCTGAGCAAGACTTTCAGCCTCGCCTTCAGCTTGACCAAGCGTCTTTATTATCTTTATTTAGTTGGAGTGAAGAAGATTTTCTCTCTAATTTAGAAGGTTCGCCTATTAGGCGCATTGGTTATGACAGCTGGTTAAGAAATATCGCGGTAGCGCTCGGCAATGCGCCTTACAAACCAGAAATTATTAGCGCATTAATGATGAAAAAAGAGGTAGTAAGCGAGTTAGTTGCCGAGCATATTAATTGGGCATTAACCCAACAAGACGCGAAAAGAAGCATTGCACAAGATGAGTTTGAAAAACAACAAAGTAATCATCGGTTAACAAACCGTTTAATACGTTCTATCGAGAAAGGCTTACCAAGAGATGCTTGATAGCATGAATCATAAAAAAATTCTTCTTTTGAATATGGCTGTTTAAGTCCATTCTTTCATTTTCTGGATTACACTTCTAAATAATTAAATTTTATCTAATTTTTTTTAAGAGCTATTATTAAATAATTGTTCAATTATGCTATAAATTCAAAAAGGATTTTTATGAATAGTTTGTTTATACCCGCGATAAAAATATCAAATTATCTGTCTTTTAAAGCAAAATTTTTAGTTGTTTCATTATTATGTATCATCCCTCTAATCTTCTTTTACGCTGTTCTATCTCAAACTCAATGGCAACAAATAGATCAAGCAGAAAACACCCTTAAAGCTTCCGAGTATATAATTCCTTTAAGAAAACTCGTTGAGCATGTTGCCCAAACAAGAGGTATGACTAATGTATTTTTACATGGTGATGCTTCAGTCAAACAGGCGATGAATAAAAAAATAGAAGAAAAACGTAACACCGTCGAAAATGACTTTGCATTATTACTAAAAAAAGATACCGAATTGGGCGATGAGTTAAACACGAACCATTTTCCAAAGGAGTTACATAATCGTTGGGGAATATTAAAAACTGAAGCCTTCTCAGGAGAAGCGAGTAAAATATTTTCTCGCTATACACTTTTAATCACTGATATTATCGATTTCATGGATACTGTTGGTCGACAAGGTAAAATGCTCCAAGCGAGTGATCCTACAAATAGTTATTTAATTAATAGTTTACTTCATACACTACCCAATCAAATAGAATCCCTTGGTAAGTTACGAGGAAAAGGATCAGGAATATTAGCTTCAAATTCCCTTACTACAGATAATAAATTACAAATAGCTGCGTTATCAAATACACGTAATGCCCTTAATTTAAAAAAAGATATTGAATATCTTTTTCAAGCATCTCCTGAGTTAAGCAATGAATTAAATCAAAAGTATCAAGACGCATCGAATAAATTAAATGCTTATTTATTATTAGCTAAAAATGAGATTGTTGACGCTAACACTGTGAACATTAAACCTACGGCTTTCTTTGAAAAAGGTAGTGAAACTATTTCATCTTTATTAATACTATTCGATGCAATGCAACCAGTACTAGAGCAAAGAATGAACGCACAAATCAGTGCGGCAAAAATTAATGTTAACTTTTACTTGTCGATAATAGTTGTTGTTACACTACTGCTTATTTATGCCTATATAGGGATTTATTTAGCCATAAAATATAACCTTAATGAAATGATCAAAACATCGCATTCAATTTGTGATGGTGAACTTGATGTAAGACTTGAACTGAAAACCAAAGATGAATTAAAAGTTATTGCTGAAAGTATTAATGAAATAACGGATGGACTAAGTCGTTCTATCATCGCAGTAAGAGAATCGAGTTTTTCCATCGCTTCAGCTGCTGAAGAAATAGCACAAGCAAGTAAGAATACCGCCGTAGGCATGGATGCTCAATCACAAGAGTTAGCAGTTACCTCAGCAGCTGTAACCGAAATGAGCGCATCAGTTCAAGAAGTCGCTAAAAACACAGAGCTAGGATCTTTATCTTCAAAGCAGGCAAGCGAAGAAGCTAAGAATGGTGGACAAGTTATTCAAACGACTATTGAGGCTATTAATAAACTTGCTGAGAATATCAATACTTCTGTTGAAGGAGTAGTCGCACTAAAAGAAAATAGTAATGATATCACTACTATTTTAGATGTTATAAGAGGTATTGCGGATCAAACTAACTTACTAGCACTCAATGCAGCTATAGAAGCAGCAAGAGCGGGTGAACAAGGGAGAGGCTTTGCTGTAGTTGCTGACGAAGTAAGAACTTTAGCACATCGTACACAAGATTCTACATTTGAAATTCAGAGTATGATCGAATTGATTCAATCTGGCATTACCTCTGTCTCAACAAATATGGTTGAAAGCCAAAAATTTGCTAATCAATCCGTAGCACAAGTTGAACAAGCAGGTGCAGCATTAAACACTATTGAATCTTCAGTGTCTGAAATCAATGATATGAGCTTACAAATTGCAACAGCGGCAGAGCAGCAGTCATGTGTATCAGAAGAAATAGCTCAAAGTATAGTCACAATAAGTGACGTTGCTAATGAATCAGCACAAGGCTCTAAAACTCTAGCAATGGCGGGGTCACGTTTATCCGCAATGTCTAAAGAAATGCGATTAGTCATACAAAGATATAATATTGACGAAACACTCTTCAATAAAAATGAAGAAAAAATACGTTTACTGCATTGGGAAAATAAATTTTCTATCGGTATAGATGAAGCGGATCGTCAACATCAAAAAATGGTTGAAATGATGAATAACGTACATATCATGTCTACCAAAAAGCGTAGCCCTGCCGCAGTAGCCAATGCATTAGATGCTTTAGTTGAATACACTAAAGTGCATTTTCAATGGGAAGAAGAGTTAATGGATTCTCATGGTTACCCTCAATCAGAAGAGCACAAAAAGCATCATCAAGAACTACTCAATGACCTTGTTAAGCATAAAGAAATGGTAAAACAGAATATTAATAGAGATATAAGCGCAGATATTTCCTACCTAAATGACTGGGTAATTCAACACATTACCAAAGGTGATAGCCATTATGCCAAGTTTATTCAACAAATGAGTTAAAAAAGTAGATTAATACTCTTTGAAAAACTTGAGCTTAATTACCGCGATAAAAAATTGCGGTAATTAAAACTAATAAGTAAATAGTTTAAAAAAGGCTTTAATTTCAAGCATTATACAAATTAACGGCCCTTTATTTAGCTGAATCTTTTATTTATTTTGTGAAGCAAGGGTAAGATCAGCTTCTAATTCTTCTACTTTTTGCTGCAAAGTAAGTGATTTTCGAATAGCCTCATTCTTTTCTTCAATGCTCTTTTTTTCTCGATCTTTTGAGGCTTGTAACTGTTTTTTTGTCGTCTCTAACGTGGCTAACAGGTTTTGAATATCTTTATTTTGTTCAAAGTGTTGGTCTTCTCTCGCATTAGTATATTCTTCATCAGTATTATTTAATGCTTCACGTGATTTAAATGTTAAAAAAGCAAATGCCAAACGAAAAATAAAAATCAAACAGGTGATGAGAAAAACCAACATATACTGGTTCTCATCAAGCGCAAACACTGCCGCATTCGCTTTATCCCAAAAATCCCCTGTTGCTTGAACGAAAGTGGTAATAATTTGATTATGCCAAGCTAACCAAGTGAAAATATAAATAAGAATAAAGCTTGGTGCTGGTCGTTGATTTTCAGTAAAAACCAATAAGCTTTGAAGTGTTTTTTGGTTGAGCATGAAGTCCCTTTTCAACAGAGTAAAAAAGGCTCATTATAGAGCCTTAATTCGATAAATAAATGTCTCATTTAAAATACTTAACTATTCACCTTAAGTTGCTGAGCATTTTGCGAAAGTACATTAATTGCTTGTTGTGTTTTTGATAATAATTTCGTAACTAATGCAGGCTTTATTGATTTCAATTCGCTTGAAAGTAACTGGTTCCAATGTTCGCACATATGCTGTAACTCTGTTGCTGCCAATATTTTAGCATTTACCATTAACTCATCTATTGCCACTTGAGCCTTATTTTTTTCATGCTTTTTCATCGCATCCGATAAGGCAGAGAAATAGAGATGATTATC
This sequence comes from Colwellia sp. RSH04, assembly GCF_003545765.1. Taxonomy (GTDB): domain Bacteria; phylum Pseudomonadota; class Gammaproteobacteria; order Enterobacterales; family Alteromonadaceae; genus Colwellia. The sequence goes on from NZ_QXIO01000006.1 coordinate 42,660, forward strand.
TACCAAATACTCGTCTAACATGTAAAAAGCTAACTCCGCAGAGCCTTGATGTTTAATATATCGGTTTAAATTAAATGTTTCAGATGCTTGATTTTTATCTGTCAATTTACTCAACGCTACCTGTGATTTTTTATTCTTTACTGAACTATTTTTAGCACTTTTTGCTAATTGCTTTGTTGTGTTTTTTGCTTGTGTAGCATCAACAGCTTGTCCTTCTACTTTTTCAGAAACAAACCACGGCGATAAGTGGCAGCATAACTCTTCTAAAGGAATGTCAGGCGTAATTTTCCGCAACTGCCATGCATTAGGTAAACCTGATTGTTTACATTCTTGTATCTCGATTTGCTTAGCAATATTCAAAATAACTTTCGCTGACGATTGCTCTAACCTTTTATGTTTATTAAGCTCCTGTGATAATAGCGAAGTATCAAACTCAGTGATTACTATATTAAAGCAACCTGACTGCCATAGTTCCAACATTTGCGTCTCATGATTAACCACGTGAACATGACAACTTAACCACTGTAACTGGGCAAACAAATTTATGTAATGTTGTGGTTCTTTTACAGCCAAGATAACTTCAATGTTTGATAAACTAAATGGTTTAACGGGCTGTTTTTCTTTAGATTGTAATAATGACTTTAGTGATTTTCCAGCAAGCAAATCTTTCATGCTATCTAAGTGCGGCCCCCCCTCTTCATTCACTTTAGTATTTTTTTGAATTCGGCTTGGCTCGCCTACTGAAGCAAGAGGTAATGTAAATCGACATTGGTAGCCTAATTCAGTCAATATGATTTCTGTATCTGAGCCATGTAATTTTTTCAAAAGTAAATCATAGTGATATGAAAGCGCATCTTCTGGTGTTAATTGCCCGACGTCTTGTAGCTTTTGCAGAGCAAGTGGTAACCCTTTAGCTTTATTCTTACTGACAATATTCGCTGTCACCAAAACTCTTTGCTGTGCAAAATCTTTATCTTTTAATTGAAGTGATAATTCAATTCGGTTACTTGTTTGCTCTTTAGTAACTAACTCAACAAAACAACGTATTAATTGAGAGAATACCTGAATATCTAATTTAACCTCAGTCGCAATTTGGTCACTAACTTTGAGCGATAGTTGGTGCTTACCCTGACGCAAAATTGGGTATTCATTCAACAAAGTTACATTTAATTCAGAGGCTAGATTCACATCCGTTAATTTAAGAACTCTCTCTTCAAGGATCAAAGCATTTATTAATTGCCATTGATTTATTTGCTGGAAGCACTTTATTAAATTTAATTTTTGAGGTTTTAATATTTGAGCGCTTAAATGGCTTCGAGTTTGCTCAATAGCCCTTTGCAAGTATTGATATTGACTTTGCTGTACCCGTAACTGTTGCTGTAGAACCTTTTGTTGTTGCTCTTTTTCTGAACCAACTTGCTCATTAAGTTGACTCACACGCGTTGACTGCTCAGCCAACTGCACAATTACCTTATCGTGTAACTTAACCAGTTCTTTATATTCAATCTCACGTTGACTGATATTTTTTACCTCATCAAAGGTATGTAGTAATTGTTCTTCTTCATAGCTCAATGAGCCAAAATCAATGTTGGTAGGGTTCGCTGATATCGCTTGCTGAGAATAATTAACCAGCTGTTGCATTCTTTTTCTTATCGCCTCAGATAATCGGTAGCAAAAATATATTGCCAACAACAATAATCCAGCTGTAACCCACCACAAGACAGAATATATTACTGATTTTGGCAATTCAGCAGTAAATTGATGAAGCACTCTTTCAAAAGGGCTTGCGACCAAAGCAGTTGCCATAACATCTGGAACTTGGCTGGTCATTAATTCAGCGTTAACTTGCTGAACTTGCCTTATTTGTTTGTTTATAAACTGTTGATACTGTTGCGATAAGCGTAAATAACCCTGCCATTTCGCCAATACATTTTCTTGACCCGTTAGCAACTGCTCTAAGGTTTCCAGCAATGCTTGATCAAATAACTCATATTCAGCTTGATCAATGGCCGTTAATAATTGCTCTATTTCTGTACGTAATTTACTAAAATATTGTGGTGTTGATTGAAAGTTTAGATTTTGAAAACCCTGTAAAATAGACTGCAATGCTTGATAATCTTGATTTAGAGTTTTGTTTTCATTAATTGCACTAGAATTATCCTTGTTACCAGACTCTGTCTGTAACAATGTTTCAATGGTACTAATAACATTTTGCTTTAATGATTGATTTCTTAACCGAACTTTTACAAGCCTTTGCAATAGTTTGTCACTATCAAGGTATTGCTTTTGCCATATTAAGTATTGCGACTGGTAGTCACCTGCTAATTTCGTTAATTTTTGATTACCCGCCATTAACTGCGCGTGTTTTTCTGCGAGCACAGTTAATTCAGTTGTATTGATAACTTGCTCTAAAAGCGCTTCTTGATTATGCAGTAACTGAATTTGCTTGATTAATGCTGTTGACGGATTAATTTGCTCCTTGACTAAAAGCTCTCGGTATTTTTCTTGATGAACAATTTGAGAGAGTAATAAAGCTAATGTGATGATAAATACAGCGAATATTAGGAATATCTTGCTGTAAAACAGCTGATGAAATAATTGACCATTTTCAAACTCAGATTGAGTTTGGTTATTATTATGAAGGCTATCTTCACCTTCCTTACTTTTTTTCATAAGTTAACTATTTGTTCGTTCAATCCCTTAATAATAGTTTAACTTATTTATCTCAGTCATCACATTGCAAATAATTACTTTTTAGTAACCCAAGCCCAATCCATTTCACATTCTATTGGTGCCTCACCCGATTCATCTGTAATTATCACCGATATAAACATATCGCCTTTCTCTTTGTTCTTAATCTCAGCGTGCTGTTCAGGTGTTAAGATTGCTGTTGCTGTTAATGCGCCTTGCATTCTTCGATTAAAACTAAGCTTCATTGATTTTAGCAAAGGTAACTGACTACTTGGTAAATTAATACCAAAAACGATACCTGAGGCTGACTCTGCTAGTAATGCTGCTGCCACCGCATGCACTCCACCGATATGATTTTGTACTCGTTTCTTATTTGCTAACTTGATGACAACTTTACTATGAGAAATCTCAGTAATATTAATGCCAGTCGTGTTTGCATACTTCACTTGCGAGCAAAAAAGCTTGGTAAGTAACCAAGGTTTGATAAATTGAGGTGAAAACTTGTTAATTTTCTTAACCATGCGGCTCAATCGATTAGGCATAAATACTCTCTTTAATTAGCTTTGCTCATATTGTGACTTTAACTGGTCAGACCTTCAAGCTATTTTTCTGCTTACTTTGTAATGAAGAGTCAAAAGTTTACTCTCCTTCTATCACTGCAATTAGCTGTTCAATGTTCTCCTCAGAAAATACTTTAATTCCATTAGCGGTTAGCAATTGGGTACAGATTCCTTGTCCGCTAATTTTAATATTCTCAAAGTGACCATTATGAATTTTATGGCTCCCGCATGAGGGGCTAGACTCCTTTAATAAAGCATAGCGAATATCGTGCTGGTGACATAACTCTAGGGCCTTTTTTGCGCCTTTTAGAAAAGCGTCGGTAACATCGACTCCGTTGCGTGTTATCACCTTGTTACTTCCCTGTTGAATTTCAGCAGCTGGTCTAGGAATAGGTAAACCACCTGCCACTTCTGGACAAATAGCTATTAAACGACCATCGGATAACCATTGGTGAAGAATTGTGTTATTTAACAAATTCCCTTTGCCATCGTAGCGTACTTTTTCACCTAAAAAGCAACGACTTATGAGTATTTTCTTCATACAGCTTCCTGTTGTTCTTACCTTACGAGTTTGCCTCTTTGCAAAAGTGATTGTTCTAATTGTTCATAGACTCGATTTAATAACTCTTTACTTGATTCATCGATACTTTCAATCCAGCAAGATTGACTATAGTAATCAAAATTAATAACAAACTGTGCTTTATTTTGCCAAGATACTCTGAAACTTTCTCTATCAGCACCAATAATATTTTCTTTTGTTTCGAAAGCATCAGCAATATAAAGCAGTTGCTCTATAAGGAATGGAATATCTTCTTGATACCAATATTTACAGTAATAAATTATAATATTTTCACTAACTAGCTCTATACTTTTAATTGTCATCGATATATCTTTTTGGTCAGCCATTGCTTATAACCCTATAAATTGTAAGTATTAAATTATACCAAGTTCTATTTACTTCCCTATGATACAACTTTATTTTTTATTAAGGCGTTAAACTTACACTAACGAGCATAGCCGCTAAATAAAGTTTGATATTAATCATTTGTAATAGAAAAAAACAACGACATATTGGAATATTTCTCATATACTCGAGTGAGTATTATTAATTTTATGGTGCTATGTAATTGGCTCCATAATGCCTGAAATCAACAAAAGAGAGTGATAACTATGAAAAAACTTGTGCTTGCTGTTGCAGCAACTCTAGTTATGGCTTCTCCAGCTTACGCTGGCGATGCTGCAGAAGGGAAGAAAAAATCAGGAATGTGTGCAGCTTGCCACGGTACTGATGGTATCTCTATGGTTCCTATGTACCCTAACCTTAAAGGTCAAAAAGAAGCTTACTTAGTTAAGCAGCTTAAAGACTTTAAATCTGGTAAACGTAATGATCCAACCATGAAGCCAATGGTTATGGCGCTTAGCGACGATGACATCGCTAATATTGCTGCTTACTACGCAAACTTAAAATAATATTATTTGTATGATCAAAAAAACCACTCACTGAGTGGTTTTTTTATAGGTGATTTTTTAATTAGCGACCTATTTATTAACAATAATTAATTAGTGACGCTATACATAAAAACAAAGCGTCATAATTCTTGTTACAGTCGTTTTACCAATTCCGCTTTCTTTTCATTTTGAGCAGCTGTTAAGGTTTCAAGATCGTTTATTACCTTTCTTGCTTCGCTTTGTTGACTGTTAGCAATTAAGATTTCAGCATAATTAAGCTCTATGTCTACATCTTGACCTTTGGCTAAATTACTTGCTTTGCTCGACTGCTTTAATGCACCGGCGAGATCTCCTTTTTTCAGTAAAATTTTCGCGTAGGTATCGAGCACATTGGGGATTTTTTCTCCATATTTTATTGCAGCTTCAGCATGTAATAATGCTTTATCTAACTCTCCTTGCTCTAAATACAACCAAGCAAGATTATTATTTACTAAGACATTATTAGGCTGACTTTTTATTAAATCAGCATAGTAACCAAGCGCTTTATCGTTATTATCACCTAAGTATAGGTTTGCTAATAAGGCTTTAACTCTTGCATCATTAGGATTAGTTTTAATATAGTTTGCTAAATGATTTTGCGCTTTATCTCTTTCATTATTTCCCATATAAGCAGCAGCTAAATAAATAGCATTCTGACTGTTTGTATATGCTTGATAAAGATTTTCCATTTTAGGTACCGCTTGGACAAACTTACCTTCAAGCATAAGTATTCTACCTAAAAAACCTTGCTTTAGATTTTCTTCAATTTCACGTAACGCAAGCGTTTGATATAACTCTTTTGATGGTTGAAGTTGCTTACTATTCAGTAATAGCTGCATATTAACCATCTGTAGAATAAGATTGTCAGGGTGATGTTCATAACCACGGTTAACAATATTTAAAGCACGCTCATAGTTGCGTTGATTTGCATAAGAGTCAGCAAGCAAAATAACAGGCTCAATATGATATGGACTTTGCTTCATCCATTTTTCAAGTGTCGATTGCTCCTTTGTTTGCTCTTGTAATTGTTTATAGGTTAAAACTGCAACTTGCCAGTAACGCTTTGGCAATTTATTATCATTTTCAAAGTTAACAAGAACACTTTGAGCCTTTTTTGCTTGCTTAAGCGTAAGCAATGCCTCGCTGTATAAAAGGGCTTTTTGTAATTCTTTTGGTTCAGCTTCATATGCAGCAGCAAGTTTTGCTAATGCTTTTTCATTTTTGTAAATACCAAAATAGTGCCTAAGGGCTTTATTATGTTCTGGATATACATTAATTAAATTGTCTACACGCTGCTTACTTAAAGCGTCATCTTTTTGAATTCGAGCAATACGCAACTGTTCTGTTAAAGCAAATAGGTTATTACTCTCTTTAGCTAAACTTTGCTCAAGTAACTGTTCAGCTTGTGAAAACTCTTCAAGTTTAATATGTACACTCGCCATTAAGTTAAAGCCGCCAGCTTTATCAGGGTACTTATTCTGCCACTTTTGCGCGATATTCTTGGCTTGCTCTACATCATTTGTTTGTAAAGCAGCATATGCAAGGGCTAATTCAGCTTCAACAAATTCAGGGTTTATTTGTACCGCTTCTTTTAAGTCTTGCATCCCTGAAGGGTCATTCATCATAAGTTTTAAAATGCCTTGTCGAGCATTTTGAGTCGCATCACCTGATTCTTTACTTTGACTTTGAGCCAGTAATTTTTTAGCCTCTTCGGTCGCGCCGAGTTCAAGTAATTTAAAGCTTAATGAAGACAAAAATTGTGCGTCGGTATCATTAACACTTTCTATGTCGCCTAAGGTTGTGCTTATTTCATCAACTAAGCCAAGTTCTAGCTGACTTACCGCTAACATTCTTCTTGCCTGATGCTCTTTAGGCAAATACTTAACGATACTATTTAAGTGGTTATAGCTCTGCTCCCAGTTATTCAAATAAAACGCACTCGCTCCAGCTACTAGCTTCAAACTAAATTGATTAAAGTTATTTGATAATGCGCGTTCGGCTAGCTCACTGGCAACACGATAATCAGTCGCTTCAAATCTAACCATTGCTTTAATGTAAAGAGCAAAAGGTTGATTAGTTACCCTGGCAAGAATAGCATCAGCAAGCTTTTCAGCCTCTTCATTCTCTCCTGCTTTAAGGAGGCTATCAGCCAGTAAAAGCTGCACAATTCCCGAGCGTGGTTGTTGTTCTATGTATTGCTTAAAACTCTCGCTAGCTAATGAGTAGTTTTTCATTACTGTTGCAATTTGTCCTTGCAACATTAATGTATCAGCTTGGGTGTTATCTATTGCTAACACTTTTTGCACTAGAGCCTCTGCATCTTCATTCTCATTTTCAGCAAGCTTCAAGTATGCTTTGGCTAAAAGACTATATTTGCCTTGAGCTGTCAGAGATTCAGCAAGCGCAACCGTTTCTTTGGCTAATTCAACATTTTCATTACGTAGTGACGCTAGGGTTTTATATGCTAAAAAGTGGCTATGCTGTTCATTATCAAGCGCGCTAGCTTGTTCAGAAAGTGCAATCACGTCATCATCAGCTTCCGTTAAAATAAATGCTCGAGCTAATAAGGGGATTAGCTCTTTACCTTGGTAGCCTAGTGATTTAGCGCGAGAAAGCTCCTTTTCTGCAGCAACACCATCACCTAAATTTAAGTATACTTGACCCAGTAAGAACCTTGCTTCAGCATTTTTAACATCAATACGGATAGCATTTTTTAATGCTATGATGCTTTCATTAACTTTATCTTGGGAAAGATACGTTTTCGCACTGGTTAAATGACTTTCTACGGTTTCTGTCTCACCACATGCTGATAGTGCTAATAAAACACTTAAACATACCGTTGCCTTCACAAATTTCATTTCTCTTCCTTAATAACTTAAATTTAGCCAGTGGCCTTATTGTAGAATAAAATAAAAAACCCATTAAATTATTTTAATGGGTTTGTTTTATTATGCCCTAGTGTTTAACAGTGGGCTTGTTACGTGCAAATTGTTATAACATTGATGGTCTGTAACTAATATGAGAACATCAGCCCAGCTATCAAGTTGCTCAATGCTATCAGCTTTAGCACAACGCCAATGTTCAACAAACGGGTCGTGATAATTAACTTCTACACCTGCTTGCTCAAAATGAGCTAACACATCTTCGGCGGGTGATTCTCTACAATCATCAACATTGGCTTTATATGCCACTCCTAGAATGCCCACTTTTTTACCGTGTAGTTCCTTAGATGAAGTCACTTCTTGTAGTAAGTTAAGTGTTTGTTGGGCAACAATACTGGGTCGTTTATCATTAATCGCTCGTGCTAAACGAACAAATTCACCAGCGCGAGTATTCTCGACTAAAAACCAAGGGTCAATTGGAATACAATGCCCACCGACACCGGGACCTGGCGTAAGCACATTAACGCGAGGGTGTCTGTTCGCAAGGCGAATCACTTCGTATACATCAACATTTAATTCTTGGCAAATTTCTGCTAATTCATTAGCAAAAGCAATACCCACATCACGAGAAGTGTTTTCCACTAACTTAATACACTCAGCCGTTGTTAGATCGGTTAAAAATACCTCACCCTTAACGAAACTTTGATAAATCCCTTTTACTTTTTGCTGAGCAGTATCACTACTTGCACCAATAATACGGTCATTATGCACTAGCTCATAAAGTGTTTGTCCAGGAATAGCTCGCTCAGGACAATGAACTACATCAACGTTAATACCTGCTGCTTTAAAGCGCTCTTCAACAGCTAAACTCGTTTGTGGAGAAATCGTTGACTCTACAATAACAGTTTGCCCATCTTTTGCGACTTTAGCTATTGCATCAACCGCACTAAAAACAAAACTGCGATCACAGCTACTACCTTTATGAGGAGTTGGCACAGCAACTAAATATGTATCACTTGATGGAATACTAGTACTCGCATTGAGGTAACCTTGCGAAACCACTTTAGAAATAAGATCAGGTAAACCCGCTTCATCAAAAGGGCATTGAGCTGCATTTATTGCTGCAACTTTTTCTTCATTTAGATCGACACCAGTGACCTGATAACCTGCTTCAGCAAGAAGACTGGCAATAGGTAAGCCCATATAGCCCATTCCTACAACCGCAATGCTTTCATTTCTTGAAATGATTTCTTGCTCAAGCGTATTCGGTGTTGAGTTAGTAATAATATCAAGAATTAACTCAGCGACGTGACCATCGCCAAAAGGATTGTTCCAAGATAAAGCCGCGCTATTCGTTTCAGATAACCATTTATCTGCAGCAGCTAGCGCTTTGTCGGCATCGCGGCCTACTAAAACATTAGCGCCTACTTCAATAGACTCTGGTCTTTCAGTGTTTTCACGTAACGTAATACAAGGTACGCCAAGTAAACAGGCCTCTTCTTGAATACCACCAGAATCCGTTAAAATAAGCTGAGCATGCTTTTGTAATTGAATAAAATCTAAATAACCGACAGGCGGTGTAAGTTTCAAATATTCTGGTAACTCAATATCAAACTCTTTTAGTTTAGCTTGTGTTCTTGGGTGAATTGGCCAAACAATAGTTTGACTGTATTTCGCATGAAGTTTGTCAAATAAGGCTAATAATTCAAGTAGGTTTGCTGATACATCAACATTTGATGCTCTATGAGCTGTTACTAAAAAGAATTTGCCCGCTTCTAACTCAAGGTCGTTTAAAATCGTACTCGTATTAGCAGAAATATCTAAATGCTGAAATAACGAATCAGAAACGGTATTACCTACAGTAAAGATTTTCTCATTATCTATGCCTTCTTTGGCTAAAATAGCATGCTGATTAGGCCCTACTGCAAATAAATACTCACTCATGTGGTCCGTTAAAATACGGTTAGTCTCTTCCGGCATGGTTCTATCATAACTACGTAAACCTGCTTCAATATGACCAACTTTGATGTCTAACTTAGAAGCCGCTAACGCACCGGCAAGTACGGTATTGGTGTCGCCTTGAACAAGCACCACATCAGGTTTTTCATCTAGTAAAATAGGTTCCATTTCAATTAAAATGTTGCCTGTCTGGTTACTATGTAAACCTGAGCCAACGCCTAAATTATAGTCTGGCGCGGGAAGCTCTAACTCTTTAAAGAAAATACTATCCATTTCTTGAGAGTAATGCTGATTAGAGTGGATAATAAAGTGAGCGATACCACGCTTTTTACATTCGCGTATAACCGGCGCCATTTTGATTATTTCTGGACGAGTGCCAACGATAATCCCTATTTTCATTTCGAGTCCTTAAAGTAACTATTTTCAATACGTAATTTGTTTATTCAATGCTCAATATTGTAAAACAATTTGAGTCAGAAGTAAGTTCATTACCTGCTTTTAATTATATCAATTATCCATTCTCCACGTGTGCGATTGTTTTTGCTAACAGCTCCCTCTTTAATATACTGTTTGAAAAGGTATGATCTGCCTCAGAAATCATTATCGTTTCACTTGATTTTATTGATAAAGTTTCCTGCCAGCTTTTATTTGTTTTTAGCAATATGTTAAATTCATCCGCCGTTAAATCATTACCGCTTAATATAATTAAGCACTTACCATTAAACTTTAAAAGTCCTTGTTCCATAGAATCAACAAACGAGGCTTGCTTATTTCGTGACTCTATACGACTCATTTTTTTATACTGTAAAAATTCTTTAACACTATTGAGTACATTTATTTTGCCTGAGCATACCTTTTTCCAGAAACTTCGATTAAAAATACGCTGAGTGTAATATGATTCAATATAGGTCTGTGCTTGTGTTGAGGCTTGCCTTACCCAAGGATTAACCAGTACAAGCCTTGTTACGTAATCATGCTCACACTGTTCAAGGTAAAGCAATATTGCTGAGGCAGCATCACACAACCCCCATAGCGTAATATTATTTAGTTGCGGCAACTGTTGTTTGAAAAGACCAATGGCATCACTGATATCCTGCTGAATATCCTGAAAATCAGCTATCTCACCTTCACTATCGCCTGCCCCTGAGTAATCAAAGCGAAAAACAGCAATGCCTTGTTCAGCGAGTGCTCTAGCGATATAGACGAATAAACGATGGCTACCAACTCGGGTTTGAGGGCCTCCAACTACAATGACAACGCCTTTGCTAGCCTCTTTTATTGGTTGATGTAATACACCAACAAGTTGTTTACCTTGGCTTTGAAATACCACACCGCGCTCAAGCATCATGACCACCTGAATTATCTTGAGATACTTGCAGAGCCACCTCAGAATTCTGTCGTTTTGATACCTTTCTACTTGTAAGCTGCTTATCAAAGACTTCAATAGAATGTGTCAATAATTGCGAAGCATTAACTAACTCTGTTGCTTGCCAAAATTTACTTTCTTCCATTGGACGAAAGTCAATTTTTTCTGCAAATACCTGCTGACATTGAATAAGCTGCTTTTCTCGTACTGCAGAAATTTTCTGCCCTACAGGTGTCCATTCAAACCAACAACAATTAAGTTCAAATTGTTGTTCTGCATAATTTGCACCATTGATATCTTGTTCTGCTAACTGCTGAAGTAAACCACTGGGTATTTCATAACCAGCAATAGCTATCATCTCTTCAGGGGTTACTACGCCATGTTCAGCTCTGTCACGTTTTTCTATACCTGCGGCTAAAGCTAAGCGTTTTAATTGACGGACAAAACGTGCACCATTTAACTCAACTTGCCAAAAGTGCACATGTTCAACTAATGAGAGTATCTCTGCACATAAAAGTAACCCTGCAGACAAACTTACTGACAAGGTAATCGGTAAGTCAGAATGCTGCTTAATTTCTTGTAATTGATTGACAATATCTTGTTGCCATAGTGTTAAGTCGCAGTGAAATAACTCGCCTTCACTATCACCGGTACCGAAATGATCAAAAACAATACTTTGATACCCCAAATCATAAGCGTGATTAGCTACTTTAGTTATCATGTGGCGCGTTTGGTTTGCTTCTTCAAATAGCGGCGAAATATATAAAATATGTCCTTTAATTTTTTCAGGCGTTCTACTTAAACGAAACAACTTTCCCTGCTTGCCTTGATAAAAATGTGCCACTAAGTTAATCATTAGTTACGATTTTCTTTCAACAATAAGTTGCGTTAATGTGTTAACAGTCGCGAAATTTTCTGCACTTATATCTTCATCATCAATAATCACATCAAACCTGTCTTCAATTTCACCAATAATGGTGACAATAGCCATTGAATCAAATTCAGCAATAGCACCAACGAGCTCTGTTTCTTCATGCCAAAAGTCGGCTTTATAATTAGGGATAGTATCCATTAATATCGCAATCACTTGTGTCACTACCGAGGTTGTCATGAGCTATTTTTATTCCTTTGTAAGAGTGTTATTTTTTTAACCAACGTTTTAAACGCTTAAGTTTGGGTAACCAAATATAAACCATCGCTTTGACCCGCCCAAGTATATTTTGTCTATTAAACACTTGTAGGGTAAGTCGAGATTTAGTCATTTTCAGCCAATCTTGTTTATATGATTCATCACCCATGCCAAATTCAATCATATCAACCTTATCATGGCTTAATACATATTCTGATATCGCTAATGATAAAATTGAGCCCACAGAAAATTGCTGAAAATCGGGGTGATATGCGAGCTTAAAGATTGATGCTGTTGTCATCTCTTTAGTAGACTGAACAAACCAAATCTGCGCTGCAGCAGGTTTATCATTAACGTATAATATGCCAAGTCTTAATTGATTTTTAGCTAAGGCAGAGCGACACACTTGCTCTATAAAGTCGTAACTGTATTCATCACCTTTCCAGCTTTCTGTATATACTGCTTTATAGGCATTAAATGCACGATCAAATAAATCATCAGAACTAACTATATCAATATTATACGAGGTAGATTTTGCCAGTTTTTTGCCGCGTCTAGATAGAGTATTTTTTAATTGGCTAGGCAGCTGTGCATAATATTGTTCAAACGTCGATAACTGATCTTGATAAATATTATGCTGCTTTGAAAAAACTTTACTAGCCCAGTTAGCAGAAGCGCCATTGGCAAATAAATCAGCTAACTCAGAGTTTTGTTCAATGGGCCCTATTTGCAGTGTTTGCCATGAAGATGATTGCAAAATATTGTTAACTAAACACTCCAACGCCTTGATATGGTTCGACTCGTCATAATGTTTAGCATAATAGTGCTCAATAACAGTTGAGTAAAAGCTGCCAAGTGATTTTAACCTTTTCCCCTGTTCTAAGTGAATAAAGGGTATGGCAACAATAAGCTGTTCAGCTTGTGAAGAGGTTTCAGTTGCCATCAAACAGTGAACAATAACTGATGCCCCTGCAGGCAGCATAAATTGTGCTGTTGCCTTCAACCAAGGTAGTGTTAGTTCAAATTGTTTAGCTGGATTAATAGCATCGCTAAATAAGCGTTCAAACTCATGCAAACTGAGTTGGTGATAGCTATAAATCATATTGCACTTCACTGTGTTTAATCATTGCTTATTCAGTTCCTAAGCAGGTTATCCCTATCGCTAATTATCTATTCGTTATTTTCTTTTAGTAATAATGACAATATTTGCTGTGTTTTTTCTTCCATCAAGGTTGAATCACCTTTAGATTCAACATTCAGCCTTACCACAGGTTCGGTATTACTCGAACGCAAGTTAAAGCGCCACATACCAAACTCCATACTAATACCATCTGTTTTATCAATCACCTGAGCCTCTTGTTGATAAAAATCAAAAACCCGCTGAATCGCCTTTTTAGGATCCTCAAGCTTATTATTAATTTCTCCAGACGATGGATAGGCGGCAATGCGTTGAGCAACTAGCTGCGACAATGGCTGCTCTTTTAAACAGACTAACTCGGCTATCAGCAACCAAGGGATCATGCCACTATCACAATAAAAGAAGTCTCTAAAATAATGATGAGCACTCATTTCACCACCATAAACAGCATCTTCAGATCTCATACGCTCTTTAATAAAAGCATGGCCTGTTTTACTTTGAATGGCCTGACCACCTGAGCGTTGAACAATATCAACGGTATTCCAAGTCAAACGAGGATCATGAATTATTTTAGCGCCGGTATTTTTAGCTAAAAAGTTTTCAGCGAGTAAACCAACAATATAATAACCTTCAATGAATTGTCCTTGTTCATCAAATAAGAAGCAGCGATCAAAATCACCATCCCAAGCTATTCCCATATCAGCGTTATGTGCAAGCACCGCTTCACTAGTAGCTGAACGGTTCTCAATCAATAAAGGGTTAGGAATACCGTTAGGAAAATTACCATCAGGTTGATGATGAATTTTTATAAATTCAACAGGTAACTTCAACTGATTAAATGCAGACTCAATCGCATCAAGCGCAGGACCTGCAGCACCATTACCCGCATTAACAACCAGTTTTAATGGCTTTTCACGACCTTTAACCAGATTATTCACATCAATATAGCTCAAAAGGTGCTTTGTATAAGCATCGCTTATATCATGGCTAGATAATTGCCCGCGCTGCTTAACTTCATCAAACTCATTACGCTCAGCCAAGGCTTGAATATCAAATAACCCCGTGTCGCCACTTATCGGTTTAGAGTTTTCACGCACTAACTTCATACCGTTATAATCAATAGGATTATGACTTGCCGTAACAACAATACCGCCATCACAAGCTAAGTGACTAGTAGCAAAATAGATATGCTCTGTACCTGCTAAGCCTAAATCAATCACATCAGTACCGCCTGACATTAAACCATCAGCGAGTGCCGTTTTTAGTTCTTCACTGGTTAAGCGGATATCTCCACCGACCACCACTTTCTTTGCCTGAGTATGTTGTGCAAAAGCACGGCCGATTCTATAAGCAACATCGGTATTCAGCTCTTCACCAAGCTTTCCGCGAATATCGTACGCTTTAAAACAAGTAATTTTTGATGACGTCATTTTTTTCCCTAAAAATAATATTATTTGCCTAACTTTTCTTCAAGTTCCGCTATTTTCGCTTCCATTTCGCTCAGTTTTGCTCGTGTTTTAATTAACACTTGTGTTTGAATATCAAACTCTTCGCGTGTAACCACATCTAACTGAGAAAGCTTTCGTTGCAAAACGGTCTTGGTCTTATCTTCAATATCATTTGCAACATTTTTTAAACTTACTGGCATTGCATCGGTTACTTGCTTAGCAATTTCTTCAATTTTTTTAGCATTTATCATCATTGTTTCTCGGCTATTTTCAATTTGCTTTATTGTAACGGTTTTGTCGACGACTAAAAACAGGTAAAATTCCCGCCGTTAAAAATTTGTATCGAACAAGCTAGAGAATCAATGAAACTTAACCCTGGACAAAATGAAGCTGTTAAATATGTAAGTGGCCCCTGCCTAGTACTTGCCGGTGCTGGTAGTGGTAAAACCGGTGTTATTTGTCAAAAAATAGCGTACCTCATTCAAAAGTGTGATTACAAAGCACGAAATATTGCTGCGGTAACTTTTACCAATAAAGCCGCAAAAGAAATGAAAGAACGTGTGTCAAAAATGCTAGGTCGAGATTTAACTCGTGGCTTAACGGTTTCAACCTTTCATTCGTTAGGCTTAGACATTGTCCGTAAAGAAATTAAAACCTTAGGCTACAAACCTGGTTTTACTTTATTTGATGACCAAGACACCTTTGCGTTACTAAAAGAATTAACCATTGATGAACTTGACGGTGACAAAGATTTACTCAATAAATTGCAAGGCATGATTTCCAACTGGAAAAACGATTTACTGCTACCCGATCAAGCATTAAAACTTGCCACTGATGCCGACACCAACGAGTATGCAGAGTTTTATCAGCGCTATCACCAGCACATGAAGGCATACAATGCCTTAGATTTTGACGACTTAATTCTTATTCCAACGTTATTATTAAAAAATTACGCTGAAGTAAGACAACGTTGGCAAAATAAAATACGCTACCTTTTAGTGGATGAATATCAAGACACAAATGCCAGTCAATATGAACTCGTTAGATTAATTACCGGTGAACGCGCCCGACTTACAGTAGTTGGTGACGACGACCAATCGATTTACTCTTGGCGAGGCGCTAAACCTGAAAACTTAGTATTGCTAGGTAAAGATTTTCCCCAATTAAAGTTAATCAAACTTGAGCAAAACTATCGTTCAAGTGGCCGCATATTAAAATGTGCCAATATACTTATTGCTAATAATCCACACGTTTATGATAAATCACTATTCAGTGAACTAGCCTATGGGCCTGAACTTAGAGTGGTTCAAGCAAAAAATGAAGAGCATGAAATAGAGCGTGTTATTGGTGAACTTATTGGTCATCGATTTATGAATAAAAGCCAGTATCGTGACTATGCTATTTTGTATCGTGGTAATCATCAATCTCGTTTACTTGAAAAAGCCTTAATGACCAACCGCATTCCTTACAAGATCAGTGGTGGAACCTCCTTTTTCTCTCGCGCTGAAATTAAAGATGTTATGGCTTACTTGCGCGTTTTGGTTAACCCAGATGATGATAATGCCTTTTTACGCATTGTAAACGTACCTAAACGTGAGTTAGGGCCAGCAACCCTCGAAAAGCTAGGTAATTACGCCAATATGCGTCAAATTAGTATGTTTGCCGCAAGTTTTGAGTTAGGGCTAGAGCAACACTTAACGGGTCGAGGTTTACATAAACTGCAAGCATTTACTGCCTGGTTAG
The DNA here is from genome assembly GCF_003545765.1 of Colwellia sp. RSH04. Classification (GTDB taxonomy): domain Bacteria; phylum Pseudomonadota; class Gammaproteobacteria; order Enterobacterales; family Alteromonadaceae; genus Colwellia. Next base: position 59,064 of record NZ_QXIO01000006.1, read on the forward strand.
TGGAAACTGGCGATAATGCGCAACGAGGTGATACCGCTGCAGTATTGCGCTCAATGATCCGTGAAATAAATTACGAAGACTATCTATATGATACTTCACCTAGCGCAAAAGCAGCAGAAATGCGGATGAAGAATATTACTGAATTATTCAGTTGGGTAACACAAATGCTTGAAGGTGGCGATGATGAGCCGCCAATGACATTGCCTGAAATCGTCACTCGGTTAACCTTGCGAGACATGATGGAGCGCAATGAAGAAGAAGATAACAATGATCAAGTGCAATTAATGACCTTACACGCTTCAAAAGGTCTTGAGTTTCCATATGTTTTCTTAATTGGCATGGAAGAAGGTTTACTACCTCACCAAACCAGTATTGATGAAGGCGGCGTTGAAGAAGAAAGGCGCTTAGCCTATGTTGGCATCACCCGTGCTCAGCGCGAATTAATATTCACTTACGCAAGAGAAAGACGCCAATTTGGCGAAGTAATACGTACTGAAGCCAGTCGTTTTTTACATGAACTACCTCAAGATGATTTAAACTGGGAACTTGGACAGGTTAAAAAAACAGAAGAGCACAAAGAGCAATCGAACAAACAAGGTGTTGCGAATTTACGTGCGTTATTTAAGAAATAACGCTTCTCAACTTATTTTACAGTGCAGTTTTCTTTTAAAGCTGGAAATAATGAAGCTTTACTAGCCACTCTAACTTTTACACAACCTGTTTTTATATCTATCTTCTCTTTCTGTATCAGAGTGAATTTCCCTTCACGTTCTGATTTTAGCTGATACTCAAATGCTTGATTACTGCCTTCAAACAGCGCCACAAACAGCCCTCCTACTATCGCACCAGCTAGCCCACCTGCAATCATATCTTCGTGGTTACCGTCCAGCTCATCTATAACACCTACAGTGGCACCTCCGACAATCCCCGTAACCACTTCTGAAGAAAGTTGCACTGGTTTTACAGACTCTATTGACGCATAAAATTCTTTTTGTATTTCATTCTGATTTGACCTATCAACACCTGTGCTTGAGCAACCACTTAATAAAATAAGAGAAATTAATGTTTTTTTCACTTTTCAGCCCTTAGAAATAATGATGAATATATCTCATTGTAGCTGGGTAAATTCTTTAAAAATGACTGAATAGTGTCTTATCTTTGTAAAAAAACGTAAGTAATAAAACACTCTAAAATATATCGTTGCATAGGCGCCAAAATAGAACTGTTATAGTTCAAACCTATCACTAACTAACTGGTTGGAACGATTAAAAATTTTCCATTTATTTTTTAAATGCATTAAATGCAAATACCACTGACAGCGTTATTGCACTCGTTGATAACACCACAAAATTTTGTGTCAGTAGAATAGCTGAAACCACCAATAAACCCGTTGAAAAAACACCATACAATAACTTTTGTTGTTGTGCTTTTTGTTGATTCAACATCTTTTCAAACATTATGCTCTGTTTATGATGATGATCTTTCCCCGCTTTAAGGTAGTCGTAAACGAGATCAGGCAATTCAGGTAATTTCTCATTCCAAAAAGGAAGATTCTCTTTAATTTTACTGAATACGGCTTTTACGCCCATTTGCTCTTTCACCCAGTTCTCTAAAAACGGTTTAGCGGTTTGCCATAAATCTAGTTGCGGGTATAGCTGACGTCCTAAGCCTTCTATATAAAGCAACGTTTTTTGCAAGAGCACTAACTGTGGTTGTACTTCCATATTAAACCGACGGGCAGTATTAAATAAATTCACTAACACTTGCCCAAACGATATTTCAGACAAGGGTTTATTAAAAATTGGCTCACAAACCGCGCGAATTGCAAATTCAAATTCATCAACGCTGGTGTCTGACGGTACCCAACCAGAATCAACATGTAATTGTGCAACTTTGCGATAGTCACGATTAAAAAAGGCAACAAAATTTTCAGCTAAATAGCGTTTATCTTCTCTATTTAACGTACCAACAATACCACAATCAATAGCAATCCATGTTGGATCATCAGGTGTACTTGCATCAACAAAAACATTCCCAGGGTGCATATCAGCGTGGAAGAAACTGTCGCGGAAAACTTGCGTGAAAAAAACTTCTACACCGCGTTGTGCTAATAATTCCATATCAACATTCAAGCTATGAAGTTTATCAATTTCACCAACACCGATACCGTAAATTCTTTCCATAACTAGTACGTTTTTATAACTGTATTCGCTATGAATCTCAGGTACGTAAAGAACATTATCGTATTCACGCCCTTGAGAAAAATTATGTTTTAATTGAATAGCATTCGCCGCTTCACGATTTAAATCTAACTCATCTAAAATAGTTTTCTTGTATTCAGCAACCACTTCTTTGGGACGTAAGCGTTTGCCATCAGGCAGCCATCTGGCGACAACGCCAGCAAATAAAGACATTACCTTAATATCAGCCATAATCGTTTTAGCTATATCAGGTCTTAATACCTTAATTACTACATCTTGTTGCTGCTCATCTTCAATCAAAGTGGCGGTATGCACTTGCGCGATAGAGGCCGATGCTAACGGTGTCACATCAAAATCGTTAAAATGTTGTTCGAATATATCAAGGCCAACAGCGTCGATAATAAGCTGTTTTGCTTCTTCACCTGAAAATGGCGTCACTCTATCTTGCAATAAGGCTAATTCATCAGCAAAGTTTGGTGGTAATAAATCGCGCCTAGTTGACAGCATTTGACCAAACTTTATAAAGACAGGCCCTAATGATTCAATCGCTAAACGAAAACGCTGCTCTACAGGCTTATCTTTATGTTTATTTCTCAGCCAAAAAATACTGAATCGTGCAAATTTTGCATACCAAGGTAGTAATCTTGGTGACACCATTTCATCTAAGCCATATTGCAAAAATGTTTTAACTATTTGATATAGGCGACGAGTGCTCACTGATATATTCAACCTTATGTGATTGTATAATTAATTTTCGTTTGAATGATTAACTAATGTTGCTAAACGTGATTCGATATTACTTAGCTGTTCTTGTGTTTTTGAAACGGCCTGATTAAAACGTTTTATTTCGCTATTTGTTACCGCTAACTTCTTCTCATGAATGAGAAACTCAGTTACATCTGATTCTAATGAGGTGATCAGTTGCGCTAAACTACTTTTAGCTTTTTCACTGATTTTTGTTAATTTATGTGTCGGCACATCACCAATATGTTTAGCTATTTCTGTTTGCCAATCAATTTCAAGTTCTTCTGCTATACGTGCAAACTGCTGAGCCAGTTTAATATCACCTTGTATATCGAGTTGTTCTTGTTTAATTAACTCAGTTAACTGCTGCTTAGCTTGCAATTGACGTAACGTAGTTACACTACTAATAAGTGTACAATCACTGGCAGCGCCAGTACTAGTAACCAAGAGTTTAGTATTAGAGGCACTGACACTAATAGGAAAATTTAACTCTGCTAATTCAAGGGTTAACGTTTTATTTTCTATATTGGTAAGTGACACAGGCTTGTTACTTAAAGCAAGTGCTTTATTCATAATAAGTTCAATAGCAGAGCAAAGAAACTGAGGAATCATCAGCTGCTCTGAAATGTTAACTGCACGATTATTTGCAAGCATTAAAACTTATAACCTTTGTGTAATGCTACGATACCACCCGTTAGATTTTTATAACTTGTTTGTTCAAAACCTGCATTTTCCATCATGTTTTTGAGTGTATCTTGATCTGGATGCATGCGAATTGACTCTGCTAAATACTGATAACTCTCACCATCTTTAGCGACTAACTCACCCATTTTAGGCAAAATATTAAAAGAGTAGAAATCGTAAGCTTTATTTAGCACTTCATGTTCTGGCTTTGAAAACTCTAGCACTAACAATCGACCACCCGGCTTAAGTACTGAAAAAATTGATCGTAGCGCTTTATCTTTGTCGGTTACATTACGTAAACCAAAAGCAATAGTCACAATGTCAAATGTATTTTCTTCAAATGGAAGATATTCGGCATTGGCTTGAACATACTCAATATTTTGTACTAACCCTCGATCACGTAATTTATCACGACCTACATTCAACATTGAGCTATTAATATCAGCTAATACGACTTGCCCTTCTTTACCAACAAGTTGAGAAAACTTCGCCGTTAAATCGCCAGTACCGCCAGCCAGATCTAAAACTTTATTACCTGGCCTGACACCACTTGCATCTATAGTAAACCGTTTCCATAAACGATGAATACCAAATGACATCAAATCATTCATCACATCATACTGTTTAGCTACCGAATGAAAAACACCCGCAACCTTTGATACTTTTTCTTCTTTTTCAATAGTCTGGAATCCAAAATGCGTTGTATTATCGGTTGTTGAATTTGCCGTGTTTTGCTCTGAAGCAGGGGTAGAATTTTTTTCGACTGAAGACATCTTGTTATCACTGAAAGCTATAATTGCCGATAGTTTATCTTATCAATGCTTGAACACCAAATGACGGGTTAAATTTTATTGATCTAAATACAACATTTTTTAGCTTATGTTTTAAAAATAGGAACCTGTGGGTATTGACTGTTAACTTTCATTGTAAAACTCTATGTAACCACAACAAAAACTAATAAAAGAACACAAAAATGAAATAAAATTACATTTTTACTTGTCAAGATAGAGTATCTACTCTATACTTCTCTTCGTTCCCTTATGTGGACGCTTGTTGTAATAATTGAATATTCTAGCTTTCCTCATAGCTAACTCGCCGATAGTAATGCTATCGGCTTTTTTTTACCTGCAACTTTATCATCTACTTACTTTGTAAAATAATTACAACACACTTTCTTTAGCTAAACCTATAAACTAGCTTACTTTCAATTAATTAAAAAAATAAAATGCTCGTTTTCATTTTTTGTGGCTATACTAAAATGGACAAAAAACCAAAAAAGATTTAGCACCTCAACTAAGGGATATAGATAAACTATGAACTTCTCCGATCTTTCATTTAGAAAAAAAATACTCATTCTACTTTTATTACCAATGTTTGGCTTTCTCTGGTTAAGTATTTCCTCAATAATCAGCAGCATAAAAATAAGCAATGAAATGTCGACCATCTCCCAACTAACAGAGTTGTCTACAGTATACAGCGAGTTAGTGCATGAACTTCAAAAAGAACGAGGAATGACGGCTGGTTTTTTAAGTTCAAAAGGGACTAAATTTGTCAATAAATTACCGAATCAAAGACAAAATACAGATAACAAAATTGGCAAAAGAACACAGTACCTAAATGAAAATAAACTTCACCTTCCTGAAATAAAGCAACTTAATCAAGTAGTCAGTCAAAGTCTGCAACAATTAGCAAATATAAGACAACAAGTGTCTAAGCAATCGATTTCTACGCCTGATGCCATTACATTTTATACCCAATTAAATGCTAAATTACTTAGTGTCGCGGTTATTAGTTCTGATATAAGTACCGATGCAGTAGTCACTAGAGAAACCGTTGCTTATTACAACTTCCTTCAGGGAAAAGAAAGAGCGGGTATAGAGCGCGCAGTATTAAGTGGCACTTTTTCGGCGGATAAATTTGCTCCAGGTATGCTCGTTAAATTTATTAGTTTAGTGACCGAACAAAAAACATTTTTCGATAATTTTAATAATTTTGCAAATGATGAAAACATTACTTTTTTTCAACAAGCAATCGATCACCCAGCCGTTCGAGAAGTTTTGAAATTGAGAGAAGTGGCATCAAGCAAAGCGGAAAGCTTCGGCATTGATAGTGAATATTGGTTTAGTCAATCAACAGGCCGTATAGGACAGCTTAAAAAAGTAGAAAGTAAACTGAGTGAAACATTATTAGCACTTGCTCATGAAAAACAATCAAGCGCCTCTTACTCAATGATGATAAATATTATCTCTAGCGGTATTTTAATTTTCATTGCGCTATTAATTAGCCATTACATTATTAAAGAATTAACAAACCGCGTTCACGATTTAACCGCACTCATGGCTAAGGTGAGAGATGACAACGATTTAAGAGTACAAAGCACATTTATAGATAACAGCGAATTAGGGCAAATTGCGGCGGCTCTTAATTTAACACTGCAAAAATTTTCAACTGCTATCAGTGAAATATCGCATTCAAGTCTTACCTTAGCTTCTGCCTCAGAACAAACCTCACAAACCTGTGAACTTAATTCACAATCAATGCACCAACAACAAGAAGGAATCGCATTAATTGCTACAGCCGTTGAAGAACTATCAGCAACAGTTAAAGAGGTAGCGAATAACACCCAAAGTACCTCCACTTCAGCGAGAGAAGCGGACGAGCAAGCCAAAAGTGGTTTAAGTATTGTGCAAAAATCCTATAGTTCCATTGAAACCTTAGCACAAGATATTGATGGCTTAGCGGTTCAAATTACTAGCTTGCACGATAGCAGTAATAATATAACTAAGGTCGTCGATGTTATTAAATCGGTAGCCGAACAAACAAACTTACTGGCATTAAATGCGGCAATTGAAGCAGCAAGGGCTGGCGATCAAGGTCGAGGTTTTGCCGTTGTAGCAGACGAAGTAAGAACACTCGCACAACGTACGCAAGACTCTACATCAGAAATAGAAAGCTTTATCAATTCATTACAAACTGATGCTAACTCTGCCTACAATGTTATTGAAAGCAGTCAGAAAAAAGCAGAAGATGCGGTGAATAGTTCAAAAGATGTTGAAGAAATGTTAAGTGAAATAACAGCTTCCGTCAGTGATATTTTTGCCATGACTGAACAAATAGCAACAGCTATAGAAGAGCAAGCAGTTGTGACACAAGATGTTGCTCAAAATGTCGTGAATATTGAACAAAAAGCCCAAGAAGAATCAACGGGAGCAAGTCAAATTGCCGCCACAGCGAAAGAACAAGCTTTACTTGCTAGTAAGCTTCAAGATATTGCCAGTACCTTTAAGGTTTAAAAGGTTTAAAAACTAATCATTGCTTCATAATATCACTGAAGCAATGATTAAGTGAATTTCCATACGCTGTTATGGGTAGTTACCATTTCCTCTTAGTATTAATAGTTTTGTAGCTATCAAGGCGGATTAGTTAAATAACCCCTTGCGACTCAACAGCGGTATAACACATAAAATAAATATCATGATACTTGACGTTCCACCTGAACTAGAGCTTTCTACCTTAGGTGGCTCAACGACAGGAAATAAAGCCGAATTATCATCAATTAATCGCATAGATTGATCAACGCCACCACTATCAGATACATTTCCTAAAGCATTTTCATATTGATGCCAATGACCATTTTGCCAATCAGCCACGGTACGAGGGTTAGCATCCAGCTTTTGTCCTACCATATCGGTTGTCTCTACTTTAAGGTTTAATCGAGTAATAGACTGCCAGTCAAAATCACTGGGTAACTGAAAATCAATTAGATAGCTGTCAGTTTTATAATACCTAAAACCTTCTAGAAGCCATTCACCTTGGTTAGAAGTAATACTCACTTCTTTTTCTTCATTATTTTGCAGATACTGCCAATACAAATTAATTCCTTGAACTTGAGACAAATTTGAAAATGCGACAACGTCACTATCAGCTACTTGGCGCATAGGTTTATTAAAGCTAACTTGCAATTGATATGGGGTATCGGCTAACAAGGCTTGTTCAAGCACAGTGATTAATTCAGCGCTATTATCTGCGCTCTGCCACTCTTGCTGCCATATCACCTCATTAAGATGCAAAATAGTAATTCCTGTTATTACCGGCGGCTCTGACATAGCATATAGGCCAGCTAATGCTGCTGTAGTGGTTTCAGCTCTCATCCTATTGACTTCTGAATTCGGTAAAATAAAGCCATCGTGAGACACACCAAAACCACCGTATTCCGTTGCTGAATTTAACGGTTCAATTTCTAGAGTATATGAAGGTATTTGATAGGTATTCGCAAAATACTCATCGGTACTACCAATACCTGAACCCGCCGCAGAAGGTCCATACTGATACTTGTAGCTATTCGCAGCACGCATAATATTAGCAAGTTCAAAAGTAATGTTATCTCGCCTTTCGTCACCTGTCATCGGGGTGAAATAAATCTGACTAAATGAATGTGTGTCTGTATAAAACCGCAACCTGTCTTCACCAGCAACAACAGCAGCTTGTTGCAAGGCTTTTGTTTCAGACTCTGATGCGGCACTACTACCATGATAAATTAACGACGAATTATCAGGTGAACTGCCATTCGCGTTAGTTGCCCAATAGGGGTTGTTGTTTCTATTTAAATCAATGCCATGAAAATTATCAGCAAGCGTTTGAATATCTTCATCAACGGCATGCATATTTTTTCTTCGCATACGGCCTTCTCTTGGGTAGCTAGCAAGATCGGTAACTTTATTGAAAAAGCGCTGAGTTTGTAAAAAACCATCAATATTTAATACCGGAATCAACACAAGCGTTAGGTTTTCCAGTAAGTACTGCTCTATATGTTGATTCGCTTGACCTGAAAACAAGGCTTCCATATACCCTGTAACCGCCTCGGGAGATTGCCACTCCCTAGCATGAATACCTCCATTAATGAGTGCACTTCCTTCAAGGCCTCCGCTAACTTTTATTTCATCATTATCTGATAATTTATATGCCCATATACTGCGACCATTAAAGGTTTCTCCAATAAGTATTCTTTCTATTAACGATGTTTGAGCAGCCAATTGCTGATGACGTAAATCAAGACTCTGATAGCTTCTAAAACCATCTACAGGTGTTAATGAATCGACAGGAATAGGCACCGGATAACCGAGAGGTATATTACCGTTATCACTATTAATTTCAGTGTAAGTAAATGTCTCATTGCGTGCTTGATTCGAAAATAGAATAAGTAACATGACAAGATATTTCATTACAGAGCCTCCTTCATGCAACGTTTAACGTATAAGATGGCTGATAATTCACGGCCTAACTGCATAATTTTATCAATCATGCCTTCATGTTGAGATGAACAGACAGCCATAGCAACATGCCAGGCAGTGTCTTTTTCATTGAGTAAGGCCAATAACTTATTTTGCACTGAGTCATCATCAATAAATACTGTGGTTAACTTTAAAATGGCTTGTGATGCTAACTGGCTATTATGGCTAGCTAAGTTAAGTTGTTTTATAGCCTCTTCTTTTGCAAATAATTGCTCGATACCTTGCAGTAACTGATAACTATACTGATCAGCTTCATTTTCCCACACTTGAGCAACTAATGCTTTTGACGCATGCAATGAAGCTAACATTACAAGCAATTGATTATCAGCTTGCGTAAACGACGCACTATTGATTAATTCGTTTTGAAGCCAAAGCAATGACGCTTCATCAGCATCATTTAGCGCAAGGCTAAGTGCCGCATATTTTCCTTTACCTTGTTCTGCAATAAAATCATGCCACTGCCAACGATAACTGGCCAGTGCTTCAGTGATAGTTTTTGCTTTTTCTTTATATTGCCAAATTTCCAGCACTGCTTTAGCTTGTTTGGCAATGTTAACCACTTCAAGTTGTTGCTCTGGATGATCAGGGTTTGGAATATAAAGAACATCGTCAGATAATAACTGTGAATTAAGCCATGAGGTATGCGCAAATGAAGGTGGTTGTGCGGTTAACAACCTAAAGACACGCTCAGTCGCCAACAACCTCGTCTCGTGTTTTTCTATATCCGTTAATGCTAACTTGAGTTTCGACACGTCTTGCAGTTTAGAAGAAAGCGCAAAATGTTCAGCACTTTTCTGAGCTTGTATAAATTCACTATTTGATATGGTTTGACTATATATGCTAGCGGGCAACAACATTGACGCCAACATAATAATCGGCAGGGCTAACTTATGCGTGTTCATTACCTACTCCCTTTATTAACAATGTATTCTCTTATTAACAATATATTCTCTTTATACTAATCCGTATAAGAAAGTGATCTCTTAGCGAGAAATTTTTAGTCGAATGGTATAACTATAGCTCATAGTAATAAAGCACTCAGCGAATAACGAGAAAAGACTTAGTGCGTGTTGACCTAAACAAGCATTGTCACGGTTATAAAAAACAGACTCGGCAAAATAAAGAAATTTCGTTGATATTTACTGGTGGTAATGATGGTTATTAAAGTACCAATTGGTAACAAAATCAAAACAAACGTAGAGAAACCAAGTTTGCTTTGTAACACTATACTAACCAAAACGGCTAACGTAATAATAGGCAAAATATCAGTAATATAGCGCGTTCTAGTGCGGCTCAGTAAACTTGCTAAAAAATGCTCGTACTGCTGATAAAAAGCTTCATTATCAAACTGAAAGGATCCCAATAGTAACGCTAACAACCAACAAAACAGTACTTGTAAATACCCTTGTGAAACTTGTGCCATTTGCTGCTGAACATAGGCTAATAAACTCAGCAGCACTACTATGATAAAGAGTCGAATAATAGTATTCGAAGGCGAGCTCATCATGGCAACTAAACGTACTTGCCAGTAATACTTAGTTGGCAATAGAAGTGGCTTAATATGCGCTAATGGCTCAATCAACATTTCAATCGTCATCACAAATAAAACGATAAAATTTAACCAGCTAGCTGTCATTGTGAATTCACCTGGTAACAATAACAACACAATAGGTAGGCATAATAAAGACAGCCAAGGGATACGGGCAAGGTTAATGGCCCCATAGGCAACAAACCAAGAGATCAAAGTAAATAAAGGAAAATGCAACTGCTGCCAAAATACCTGCCAACTAGGAATATAAAAACTTAACAACAAAGGCGCTAATAATAATAAATTTCCTGCGACTATCGTTAACAAGGCTGTCGTGGTTCTGCTTATAATTACACGTTGGGAATAACTGCTAAGAAAGTGCTGATATTTACTCGCCAAAATGGCTTTTCTTTGGACTCTAATTAAGCAAAATAGTAAAAAGAAATAACTCCACTGATATATCACTCGATCTTGCAGTGTGGTCTCGGTATCCGCAATGATACTTAACCAAACTAGCGGCATTAATATCATGATGGGTAACGCTAAATACAGCACCAATGTTACAAAGGTAAATAGCTGGCCAACACTGGCAATTAATTGCTTCAGTTCATCATGATAAATCTGCCAGCGTAACGCTAATAAACTCATCATCTAACTAAGATCTGCAATATTAAGTTGATTAAAATCAGTGTTATTTACGAAGCACTCTTCATGACTGGTCACAATCAATTGGCCGGCATATCCAGCTAAAAACTTTAGCAGCCACTCTCGACTATATTTATCCAACCCCGTTGTTGGCTCATCAAGCAATAAATAACTCGGCTGGTGAGAGATTGCCAATAACAATGACATTTTTTTTAGGTTACCTAATGACAAGTCACCGATAAGGGTTGTTAATTGTCTATTAAAGTTTAACTTTTCAATATATTCTTGTGGGTACGGACATTGATGCTGGCTACAATGAAACACTAGCAACTGTTTTGCGGTTAAAAACTGCGGCAAAACTATTCTGTCTGATGATACACCGATACTTTTCTTTATTTCCTCTGTATACACAGCATGCTGGTTAACCATCACATCACCACAGTCAACTGGCTCCAAACCTGCCGCTAACATAAGTAAGGTAGTTTTACCGCTGCCGTTAGGTCCAACAATACAATACCGTTGCTCGGTAAAGTTAAATGTTATGTCCTGTAACACCACTTTCTGCTGATATGATTTGGTCACCTTGTTTAAGTTAAGCATTTATTTTTATTAGATAAGAATTGTAATTATCACTATGCAAAAATCACAGCCGCTATTCAACAAGAAACATGTCAGCGAACATTTCAGTGTCACTCAAACCCCTTGAAAAAATATTTTTAAAATTTAACCCCTTTTCTATTTCTGCATCGTTTTAGCTATGAAGGTACTTTCACTTGGTTTGAAAAATATTAAAAAACAAAAGGTGACAATATGAAAAAAACAGCAATTATTATCTTTCTAGCAGGCATTACTACCATGAGTTTATTTGCCTTTATGGCGTTTCTGATCTCGACTGAAAAAGTAGAAATCACCCAATTGCCAGAGGAACCTATTATTGATGTAGCCAGCTTACCTGAAGATTCTCAGGTAGAAAGTAAACCCAAACCCCTAATACAGCCGCCAGAACCACCACCGCCTTTACCGAATACAATTGAGCCAACAGAAGTAAACGATACCGTAAGTGATTTAGTTTATACATCACCTAAAATAAGCATACCTAGTACAACAATTGCCGGAGCTGGGCTTGGTAATCAACCTGATAAAGATGCTAGACCTATTGTTAGAGTAAATCCTAAGTACCCTATTGTGGCAGCAAGAGATGGTATTGAAGGCTGGGTTAAATTATCGTTTGATATTAATCCTATTGGCGAAGTGATCAATATTAAGATTGTCGATGCTTCCCCAAAAAGAACCTTCGACAAAGCCGCAAAACAGGCTTTAAAAAAATGGAAGTATCGAGCAAAATCCGTTGACGGTAAAGCCGTAGCACAACATAATTTCATCGTACAATTAGACTTTACAATGCCTAAAGCCAGTTAGCGATAAAGGAAATAATTTGCAGCTACCTTCAATGATAAAAGGTTGGTTTAATCCCTCAAATACACCTGAGCAATTAATGCTCAGGTATAGCCAAACGAAAGAGCAAAAATACCTCATTAAATTAATTGAGTTATTTAACTTGCCTATTTATCACTATTTATTGAGCCTTTCAAACAAAGAAACGGCTGAAGATGCCCTACAAACAACTTGGATAAAAGTAATGCAAAAATCTCATTACTATAAAAACCAACAACAAGTTAAAAGCTGGTTATTTGCTATTGCGAGAAATACTTTAATTGATGAACTTAGACATCAACAAAAATGGCAATGGACAACGCTAGATGAAGAAACATTAATATCTACCTCTAACCACAAAGACACAGAGCAAAAAGACCGCTTAACATTATTCAATAATACTGTTGAATCGTTACCTTTTTTTCAGCGAGAGGCGTTCATTTTTCAACAAGAAGGGTTTTCAATCAGTCAAATTTGCGCCATAACTGATCAGTCTTTTGAAACAATAAAAAGCAGGCTTCGCTACGCACGACAAAACTTAAAGGCACAATTAGGAAATCACCATGACTAACGATAAATTTGACCGTGAGCTGAACTCTTTATATCAGCAGCGTCAGTCTCAAATTACGCCCCCCAACGTCTGTGTAAGTGAAAAAAGCTCTGCACCTAAGCGAACTCCATTGCAATTTATCGCAGTTTTCGTTGCCGGTGGTTTTGCTTCGTTCGCTATTATGGCGTTCATTAGTCATTTATCTTCAGCCCCAGAGCCTGATATGGCAATACCATTGACTCATGTAGAAATAGATATCAATGATGTTGTTGATGATGATGAAGATCAAACAGTTATTGTTATTAAGCAACCTTTACCAAAACCGCCTACTTCGACCCAACCGCTTGCGCAAGAATCAATGATACCTAGCCCTGTAGCGCCAATCACACCGCTGTTAGCTGAAGACATTGTAATATCACCTGCTACTGACACCCGTTTACCGACGATTAACCTGTCTGCGTTCAAAATCGAACCTGTATTAAAAGTTATGCCCAAATACCCACGAAACGTTACCTTAAAAAAAGTCAGCTCCATTCAGTTGCGCTACACCATTACAACAGACGGCGCGGTAAAAGATATCGTTGTAGTGAAAAGCGATGTCGCAAATACATTAGAAAAAGCAACGAAGAAAGCATTATTACAATGGCGCTATAAACCCCATGCAACTTACCCAATTCAGAATGAGATTATTTTTGAATTTGAACCCAATGAACCATGATGTCATATAGTTCAATAAATGAATGCTAACCTAACAAGATACAAGTTTGATACACTAAGCGTACTGTTAACTCGCTAAAGTAAACGTGTATATGTCACTGACCCCGCAAGCATTAGATACCATTGAAAATTATGATGATGAACAACGCTTAAATTATTTAATTCAGCAAGCTGTAGAGCATAACACCCTTTGGATCCTTGCCGATGAACATGGCTGTGTCATGCTAAACACTGATGAAGAAGACTGTGTACCAATTTGGCCAAATGAAGCATTAGCACAACGCTGGGCAACAGAAGAGTGGCAACACTGCCATGCAGAATCAATCTCTTTAAACAAATGGTTTAGCCGATGGACTATGGGGTTATTAGATGATGAATTAGCCTTGGTTGCCTTTCCTAATCAGCAAAATCAAGGGTTGGTTGTTTATCCTGATGAATTTGAAGAGATGCTGAAAAAGGCACAACGAAAAAAAGGCAAAAAGTAATTTTTTGCCTTTGGTTTTATATATTTCCCGCTAATTTGGCGAGTAATTATTTTTTATTCGCTTGAACGTTAGCAATCCAGTCGTTAACTCTTCGTTCAAGAATTTCCATTGGCAATGCACCGCCACCTAACACGGTATCGTGAAAACCTCTGATATCAAATGACTCGCCTAACTCTTTTTCAGCGTGTGCACGTAACTCTAATATTTTCAGCATCCCCACTTTGTAAGCAGTAGCTTGGCCTGGCCATACTAAATAACGTCGTACTTCAGATTTTATCGCTTCTTCTGATATAGGCGTTTTCTCTTTAAAGTATTCCACCGCTTGTTGCTCGGTCCAGCCTTTTGAATGCAACCCAGTGTCAACCACTAAACGCACAGCTCGCCATATTTCATTCACTAAACGGCCAAAATCAGAAAAATCATCTTGATAGCCACCCATCTCTTTTGCTAGTAATTCAGCGTAAAGCCCCCATCCTTCTGCATAAGCCGTAAAACGGGCTTGCGTTCTAAATTGCGGCACTGACTCCAACTCTTGAGCGATAGAAATTTGCATATGATGACCAGGGCTACCTTCATGATATGCAACACCTTCTAATTCATTTTTTGGCATCGCAGACATATCAGATAGATGAGCATAATAAATACCTGGACGTGCACCATCAGGAGTACCTGGGAAGTAATGCTGAGCGCCACCATCTTGCTCTCTGAATGATTCAACACGTTTAACGACTAAATCAGCTTTAGGTAAAATGCCAAAAAAGTTAGGTAATTGTTCTTTTATGTGGGCTAAATGTTTCTCCGTTTGCGTAATATAACCTTGGCGACCTTCATCATCATTATTAAAGAAGAATTGCTTATCGGTTTTTACGAAAGTAAAGAATTCTTGTAATGTGCCTTCAAAGCCAACTTTATCTTTAATTTCTTCCATTTCACTGGTAATACGCGCTACTTCAGACAAGCCAATTTGATGAATTTCATTTGCTGTTAACGGGGTTGTAGTTGACGCTTTTAGCCTTGAGTTATAATACGCTTCGCCATTAGGCTGACTACCAACACCAGAGGCATTTTCTTTTGTATTAACAATATCTTGTTCGAACCAAGAGACTAACGACTGGTAGCTTGGTAAAAAATGCTCATTAAGCATTTTTTTAGTTTCAGCTTTTAATGATTCAGCTTGTGCTTCATCTATTTTTTTGGCTTCAACTAAACTGGTAATTTTTCGTTTTGCATCAGCCCATAATGCTGAATCTGGGGCATCACTTTCTTCGGTAAATGGTGCGCCGGTAATTAACGCGCGAGCTTGTTCAATAACACCATCATAAGCAAATTTTGGTGGCCTTATGCCTTTTTCAGCCCTTTCTTTTGCTCGCACAAGCAAGGTTGAAATCGCCTCTGAAACGCCAGCAATACGTTTATTGTATGCACTCATATCTGACGCATCATCAACCTTATGAAAATTAATTAAAAACTGAGCAGCAAATGCTTGAATACCTTGCATTTGAGTAAAAACATACGCACTTTCAGCAAACTTATCAGCCTCTAGCGCTTGATTGTATTGAAAGAGCCAGATGTCATAAGATATCTTCGCTTCTTCATCTAATTTACGGTAGTCGAAGTTATTTTGTAACTCTTGCGCAGCTTGCTTTTGCCACGCTAATTGGCGCAACTCTTCAGCGCGAGACATATCATCTACTTGGTCGTAACGCTCTTTTCTTCCAAGAAAAGTTAGCATCATCGGGCTGTTTTGAAGTTGTTCTTCATACTTAGTCGCAAACCATTGATTTAATCGTTCACTTTCACTGATGGCACTCGTCTCTGTCACGACTTGAGTTTCAACAGCTTTAGCAGTTTGGCTAGAAGTAGCATTATCTGCTGGCTGGCATGCGGCTAATACCGCGATAGCAGATAAGGTCAATACGGTTTTAAGTTTACCTTGTGTAAAAAGGTGCATAATTTTTCCCTGATTATTATTGTCACATTACGTTAACGTTATCGAGCATAGTCGTCAATTATCCGCTTTGTTTCAAAATATTACTAAACGGTACTACCTTGAATAGCCAGTAATTAACAATGTTTTAGATAATAGCTGATATTCTTTCTTGTCTCTCTTATACTCTGCTATATTCACATGCAAAAAATTATTCATTACTGATTAACTTTTTAGTCGCTTACGCTGTAATATTAATCACTTAATCAGTAAGTTAACCATATGGGAAAAATCATGAAGGGATCAATGAAACATTTTTTCATCAAAGGTTTTCTACTAGTGAGCATCGCTTTTTTACAAGCTTGCGGTGGCTCTAGTGACGAAAAAATCTATACCATTTCTACTGACATCTCTAATGCAAGCTTTAGTAATGAGATATTTCAGCAATCAACACAATCAATCGCAGTGCAAGTCACTTTTGAAGGTGATGGAATTTTAGTTGGATTTCCGCCAGAGCAAGATCCTGTGCCTTGGTTAGCATATCGTGCAGAAAATGTAACCGATAACTCTGCGACAATTTTTATTGAAGTCATTAATGAAGAGCGTTTAAGAGCAGATACTTATGCTAGTAAGTTACGTATTGCTGTTTCAAATGATAATGGTGAAAAATTTGCTTCAAAAGACATTGATGTTTCACTATTGGTTTGGCAGTTAACCCCTACTACAGCGAAACTAAATTATAGTGCTACGCTAGGTGATGCCAGTGTTGCTAGTCAGCAATTTGATATTATAAGCGAAAATAACCAGTGGGCAGCCAGTAGTGATGTTGATTGGCTATCTCTCGATGTTACATCAGGCACAGGTAACGGTACTATTACTGTAACGGCTAATACCCAAGAGTTTATCGCATCAGGGATAAAACAAGGCAATATCATTCTAACAGAAGTCACTTCTGGTGATAGTAAAGTCTTACCGGTAGACCTCGCGTTAGACAATATATATTATCAGGCAGATACTCCTGTTATCGCTTTAACAAAAACCACAAATATTGAAGCGTTAGAAAAAACACTAAACATTAGTAATAACAGCGAACACGTTTATCCATGGCAAGCGAGCACAGAAGCAGACTGGTTAACCTTAACCATTATTGACGATAACAAATTACATATCACAGCTGACAGCAGTTTAACCCAAACGAACGCAGTAAACACGGCAGAAATCATCATTACTAGTATTGATGAAAATGCTGTGTACAGTGAAAATGTTATCGTTAACTTCTATCACAGCGACTTAGTAGTTGAAAATAAAATCATAGAGCCTACCTCTATTGATGATGGCGCTATAGTTACATCACCTGCTTTACCTGTTTTTTATACTGCGGCTGAAAACACCTTACGCAAATATCATCAATATACGGGTGAGCTAGAAAATACGTTAATAGTATCACCAGAAGGAACATTGTTAGAGCAACTAATTATTCATCCTCGTGGAGATTATATTTTAGCCAAAGCGTTAGAAACAATACCCAATGATGATGAAACAACTACCGAAGTGGTACACCGTTATCGTATTAATTTAGCTGACAATACCATTACTGAATTACTAGATGCTGATATTTTATATGAACCAACGGATATTGTTAGATTATCAAGTCGCTACTTCGTTATTACGCAAACCCTTGAATACGCCAATGAAGCACTACAAGTACAATTTTGGAATAGTGCCAATGCTTATTTTGCCTCAGATATCGATGTTGCTAAGCAGCGAAACAACATATATGCATTAAACTACTCAACCGCAACGATTAACCGCTATACCACGCAAGTTAATGACTTTGGTGAACAAAGCATCTTAACAACCCTTACCCATGAGTATCGTCCAGAGTCATTAGCTGATGATCAATTTATCAATAATTTTGTTATTGCCGATGACGAAAAGCATTTATACACCATCAGTGAAACCACTGAATGGAGTACCTTTGATGGTACAAGCTTTATTGATCAAGGGTTACTTGAAGCGACAGCGGGTATTGTAACGTTGCA
The DNA here is from genome assembly GCF_003545765.1 of Colwellia sp. RSH04. GTDB lineage: Bacteria > Pseudomonadota > Gammaproteobacteria > Enterobacterales > Alteromonadaceae > Colwellia. Next base: position 77,312 of record NZ_QXIO01000006.1, read on the forward strand.
ATTAGAAAAAAACCAAAGTAATCAGCCGCATTTTTTACGCATTAATACCACCAATCTTGATGGTTTTTACGTCGACATTTACGATGAACAGCAAAACATCAGCGCAACAATTCAAACGGAAGGTAATCAACCTAGTAGTATGAAAATATCCTCAGACGGGCAACGTTTAATTCTTAATGCAAATGCTGCTGATCCTCTGGTAACCGATAGGATTGAGCTTGTTACGTTAACACCTTAAATGTTTATCTTCATTAGAAAATCGACGATTGCGAAATAGTAGTTAGCGATTCAAGCATTTTCATACCTAGGTAGGAGTTACCTTTCTTATTAAGTTTAGGGCTCCACACTGCCACGCTGTATTTTTGTGGATGTATGGCAATAATACCGCCGCCAACACCACTTTTCCCAGGTAAACCCACTTTAAATGAGAACTCTCCCGCTTCATCGTAAAAACCACATAACTGCAAAATAGCATTAAGCCTTTTTGCTTCACTTGAAGTGACAACCGTTTTTTTTGACAACGGATTTACACCATTTTCAGCTAAAAACATAAAGGTTTGTGCCATTTCTTTACATGTCATTTCAATAGCACAAAGGTAGAAATAAACATCGAGCACAGTAGCAATATCATTTTCGATATTACCAAAGCTTTTCATAAAATTAGCCAGTGAACAGTTTCTAAAGCTAGAATCTAACTCAGATTTAGCAACAGTTTCATTAATAGATACCTCTGGGTTTCCACTTAGCTCACAACATAAGCGTAAAATTTCATCTTTCGGGTTATCAAATTGACTAACTAGCACATCACAAATAACGATAGCACCAGCATTAAGAAAAGGATTTCTAGGAATACCTTGCTCATACTCTAGCTGCACCAATGAATTAAAAGCTGTACCTGATGGCTCAATACCAACCCTTTGCCACAAGCGATCACCAAGCGCTTTAAAAGCAAGCGTTAATGAAAGAACCTTTGATATGCTTTGAATAGAAAACTTCTCACCGGCATCACCCGCATGAAAATGTTCATTATTAGTAGTAATCAGATGAATACCTAATTTTTGCGGATCTACATGGGCCAACTCAGGAATGTAGCTCGCCACTTCGCCTAACATCTCAGTATTTTTTGCTTGTTCAAAGACCCTATCGAGCACAGATTGGTAATTTATCGACATCAATTCAGCCATAATTTGTACCTATTTATTATTTTTATGGGCGCAAAGATAGCAGAGTAAAGCAAGAAGAGGAACAAGCAGAGGTTGAATTGTATAAGAAATACAAATGAGGCCTGAAAAGTACTAAAAAATAAAGTGAAAACTATTTTACTGTTTTTTAAAAGTCCCCCACATGCCCGCTTCGGTATTATTCTCACACTTTATTAAATAGACATCAGCCCAAACAGGAATCACTTGTCCTGAACTGTGTATATACTCTTTTTCGTACGACATTTGGCCGTTAGCAAAAACGTGCTTATAAACGTGGTTGATTTCTATTGAGTGCCATTTTTTCGGTGTTATATCTGGATAGGCAAGTTTCTTAAGCTCTGCTAATGAATAGCCAATTAATTTTTCATAAGCACCATTAGCCTCTATGTACTCACCTACTATATTAGTACGAGCGACAGGAATAATGTTCTCTTCAAAGAGTTGGCGAAAGTTAGTTAAGTCCATGTTTAAGCCCTTAATTTTTATTATTAATGTTACTTTAGCTTTCACAAAAAAACTTTTAGTACATAACGACAATTTTTAAGTGCTATATTTTATAACTAAATACTTTCTCTTTAGCAATCCTTTTGTCTACTCCCTGTATTAGCCTAACCACAAATTATTTCAATATTGAGTTCCGATTCTGGCTATATTGTTAGTTTACTCACGCTATACTAGATCAGAAATAACCATACGAGTCATATATGTTATCTAACGAAATTTGTAAAAAAGCGCGACTAGCAAAGGACGCTCGCTTTGATGGCAAGTTTTTTACCGCGGTAAAAACTACCGGTATATACTGCCGTAGTATCTGCCCAGTGAAACCGCCTAAAGAAAAAAATGTGGCTTATTACCATTCAGCTATCGAATGTGGTTTAGCTGGTTTTCGACCTTGCTTACGATGCAGACCTGATAGCGCACCAGACTCCCCTGCTTGGAAAGGAGTAAATACCACTTTAGATAGGGCAATAAAACTTATCAACCAAGGCGCTTTACAACAAGGAACATTAGCTCAACTTTCTGAACGCCTAGGCATTAGCGATCGCTATTTACGACAATTATTTACACAAATTATAGGTACATCACCTAAATGTTTTGCCCAGTATCAACAGTGTTTATTTGCCAAAAAATTATTACACCAAACAAAACTACCTATTCACCAAATTGCCATTGCCAGTGGCTTTAACAGTGTTCGTCGTTTCAATGATTGCTTTAAATCGCAATTACAACTCACGCCTTCGCAAATGCGAAAGTCCAATGAAGATAACACACCAGCAAATACATTAACGTTAACACTGCATTATCGCCCACCCTACAATTGGCATTTTATTCAGCAAAATCTCGCCGCACGATGTGTTGATAAATTAGAGTGGTGTGATGATGATAACTATGGTCGCACGTTTACTTGGTTAGATTGCCAAGGAACATTTAATGTCACCCATGATGAAACTGCACACTGTTTTTATGTGGCACTTAGCCTCGATAAGCTAGAACACTTAAGCCCGATTATTAGTAATATTCGCCGAATACTTGATTTAGATGTTGATGCTCAAGTCGTTGAGGATAATTTATTATCCTGCCTACCTGAATCATTCAATTTTCGTTCGGGTATTAGGCTTCCTGGTATTTGGCATGTATTTGAAGCAGGTATAAGAGCAATATTGGGTCAACAAATATCAGTAACCGCAGCAAGAACACTTATTAGCCAATTAGTAGAGCATTTAGGGGTTAACTATCAGCACAACAAGTTATTTCCAACTCCTGAGGCGATTGCACAAGACGAACTTAAATTTATGAAAATACCCGGTTCGCGAAAACAAACATTACGTAATCTTGCTGTGCATTTCATTGAGCATGAAAGCGCATTAAACCCCGATACGTGGTTAACACTCAAAGGTATTGGCCCTTGGACGGTCAATTACGCAACAATGCGCGGTTTAAGTAATCCTGATATATTTCTTGGAGGCGACTTGGGTGTGAAAAAAGCATTAAAGCATACTCATGAAGCCTTTGATCCTAGCCTAGCATCTCCTTGGCAAAGTTATTTAACCTATCAATTATGGAGTCAATTGTAATGTTCATTGATTATCTAGAATCCCCTCTTGGCTTAATTGAATGTAAAGCTTCTCTGCTCGGTTTACGTCACGTTATTTTTTGTGGTGATGAAAAAAGAACAGTGAAATCCAACCACATTACTGACCTTGCTAAACATGAATTGTCTGAATATTTTGCAGGAACAAGAAAAAAATTCACCGTACCGTTAGACCCACAAGGGACAGATTTTCAACAAGCCGTTTGGCAATGTTTAACTGCCATACCTTTTGGTAATAAATGTAGTTACGGTGATATTGCGAAATTACTCAACAAGCCCAAAGCATCTCAAGCCGTAGGTGGAGCTAATGGCAGAAACCCTATTAGTATTATTGTGCCATGCCACCGCGTAATTGGCAGCAGTGGGAAATTAACAGGCTATGCTGGTGGTATTGCACGTAAACAATGGTTATTAACACATGAAGGCATTGAGCATATTCAAGAAGAGCGTGATGCTGAAAAATACAGTAAAACGTTAAATACCGTCATTAATACTCGCCAGAGTAAAACTAATTTCTTAACCTAAAAAGTGCACTATCAACTTATTCTTCATTGATATCATTGTATAAAATGCCATTATTATCTACACTAAAACTCCCGTATGCTCTGACAAATAAAGGAAAAATCATGAGCGGTGTAGAAAATTCAATGACTCAAGTAGAGTCACTTACAATGCAAGCATATGAACTCGGGTTGCTTTATGCACCAAAACTCGGACTAGCTATACTCACGTTAATTATCGGTTTATGGATTATCAGCGGTATAAGCAAAGTATTAGTACTTTCAATGGAACGTTCAAAGGTAGACCCTACTTTAGTTCCTTTTATAGAAAGTCTGTCATCATGGACATTAAAGTTATTACTTTTCATTTCAGTAGCTTCAATGATAGGTATTGCAACAACCTCTTTCATCGCAGTACTCGGTGCAGCAGGCTTAGCAATAGGTTTAGCACTACAAGGCAGCCTATCAAATTTTGCTGGCGGCGTACTTATTATGATATTTAAACCTTATAAAGTAGGTGATTTAATTGAATCTCAAGGTCATTTCGGTGAAGTAAAAGAAGTACAAATTTTCAATACAATTCTTGTCTCTCCACAAAGTAAGCGCATTATTATTCCAAATGGCGCGGTATCAAATGGCTCTATTGTTAACTTTACCACCGAAGGTAAAATACGTGTCGATATGACCATAGGTATAGCATATGATGCTGATATTGATGTAGCGAAAAAAGTTTTGATGGACGTATTAGAAAATAATGACAAGGTAATGAAAGAACCAGCTCCATTTGTTGGTGTTTCAGAAATGGCTGATAGCTCTGTAAATCTTGCGGTTTGACCCCATTGTTTACCAGAACATTACTGGGCTGTTTATTTTGCTGTAAATGAAGAGATTAAGAAAAGTCTTGATAGTAATAACATTACTATTCCGTTCCCGCAGCGCGATGTACATCTTATTCAGCAATAAGTAACACACTGCACTTGTATATACAAACGCTAATTTATTATTAGCGTTTTTTTATAAAAAACTAGGGGCTGTTGATCTTTCGCGATTAAGTTTTGTTCGAGCTAAAAGCGTTTTATTCGCGGCGAGTAGTGTGTAGCTTAGTCATTCTAAGCAAATACTACTCAACAAAGCCTAAAATGCTTTTAATTAGAGTGCTTTAACCATAAAATATTTGGCACCCTGTAATGGGTATTGTGTTTGAGTCCATTGCACTTCATAACCGTATTTTTCGTAAAAACTTTTCGCCTGAAACTCTAGCGTATCGAGCATACTAAAAAGGCACCCCTTCTCTTTGGCTTTGCTTTCGAGCTGCGCAAGTATTTTACTGCCCCAGCCTTTTCCTCGTAGCTTTTCTGATACCCAAAGTGTTTCAATCATTAACCAGTGACCAAACGTTTTAGCATTAGCGCCAGCAACAACATTACTGCGCTCATCGTTAATACTAATCAACAATGGTTTTTTTATTGTGTTTTGCCAATGTGTGGCATTAAATGCTCTAATTTTTTTACTTAAAAAGTGAGCTAGTTCATCGTTGTTTTGTTCTTCTAAAGTTAAGGTTAATTTTGTCATTTACTTACATTGCCTTGTCTCGTTTAAAGTCATTTCTTCGTGAGCTTATATTTACGCCCAATGTACCGGATCAACATGATAAAATTGCTTAAGTTGTTTATACAACTTAGGGTGCTTTGCCCAAAAGTCTTGAGGTTTTTCAAAAAACACCTCACTGGCCACAGCAAAAAACTCAGCGGGCTCTGTTGCGCCATAGTAGTCAAACAATGATGGAGTTCCATTTATTGCCTGCTGCTGTAATTGCTGAAATTGCGCTAGAAACGCTTTAGACCAAGCTTGATAATTTTGCCCCTTAGCCAAAATTGGCGCTCCATTAGCCCGACCGGTTTCTTGATCTAATTGGTGGGCAAACTCATGAATAACAACATTTCTACCATCATCTGGAATGTCTGCACCTTCAACAGTATCTTGCCATGATAAAACCACCTTACCAAAATCCCACGATTCACCTGCTAATGTCACTTGCTGACTATGCGCTATACCACCCGTGACTTTACTTTGCCGCTTAATGAAAGCACTTGGATAAACTAAAATAGTTCGCAATTTAGGGTAATAATTAGTCGGTCTATTCAACAAAAGCAAACAAGCTTGAGCCGCAACTGTTACACGTATTTCATCGTTAATCACCATACCGTTGCAGCCAACAAAGTCTTTTTCCGCTAAAAAAACCTGAATATGCCCTTTTAACTGTAACTGTAAATCTGCTGGCATTTGACGAAAGTAAGGCATTCGTTGTTGAAGTATTTTGCGCCACTCTTTTTTAAAAGGCTCAGCTTTTATTTTGTTTCGTTGGTGCTCACGCCAATAAGGTTTACCCGCTAAATAGGCAATAAGAATTAAGGCAATCGCAAGAGGTAACACATAAGAAAGCATAAGATAACCGAATAAGGTCTTTATTATTAAGTAGGTACGAAGTGCAGCTAAATCAAGCATTGAGCAAGGTTATTTAAACTGAACATAAAAAAATGGAGCCATTGGCTCCATTTTGTCTACGAAAGCTTAAGCATCTTTTGCTTTAGTTATCGACAACTTGCACTGTCATATTCAACTAAGATAGTGGCGCCTGTTGACCCACCAGATACTTTCAAATAAGACCAATAATCACTACCTGCGGTTAAAGACAGGCACGTTGATGTTGTACCATTACCTAATGCTTGACCGTCATTATTACTAGTGCTTGGCCAGCCACCATTTTTGTATAATACATCAACATTACCTTGGCCGTAGCCTGTCGTAATTTTCACTGTTTGGTGAGTAGAGGCTTCGCCTACACTTAACCAAATAGTGCTGCTATTACCTAAACATGCGGCAATACCGTCGGTTAAACGACCACCGGTAATAGGTGAATTATTCAAACAAGCATTTTCAAGTTGATCATCAACAGACACGATAGTGACTGAGGCTGAATCAGTATGTGATGCACCATCATTATCGGTAACCGTTAACGTGGCGGTGTAAACTCCTGGTGTTGTATAGGTATATACTGGGTTAGCGCTATTACTTTGAGCACCATCGCCAAAGTCCCAAAGATAGTTAGCAATAGTACCGTCAATATCTTTTGAACCTAAACTGCTAAAGTTTATAATATTGCCAATATTAACCTCATAGTCACCATTAGCATCAGCGACTGGAGCAACATTACCTGCATCAGCAATAGTCACCATGTAATCTTCAGCTTCACCATCGCCTAACGAACCACAGGCCGATGTTGGTGCGCCAGAGTACTTCATGAGAACACGCATACGTGTCGTTAAGCCAACGAGCGTATTATCAATAACTAGGTTACCTTCAACCGTTCCTTTACCTGAAATACCAGAGACTAATTGCTCTGAGCTTTCAAAACTGCCGTTACTGTTAGTATCTAACCACACTGCCCAATGCTCAGTATAATTACCGCCAGCCGTTAAGCTAATAGCATTATCACCTGTATTTAAAGGTAACGTGACATTTGTGAAGTCACCGTAGCCTTCTTTTGCACTCGCATTATCTACACCACCAGCGCTAACATTCGCAATCCATTCGTAACCAGTATTGCCTGTTACCGTACAGTAGTCATTAATGACTGGCGCAATCGATGCTGTTGTTGTGACGGTTGTTGAAGCGCCATCATTATCAGTTACCGTTAATGATACTGCGTAATCGTCTGCATTTTGATACACATGCGTTGGCGATGCTGAAGTACTAGTACTACCATCACCAAAAGACCAATTGTAGCTATCAATTGTTCCATCGTTATCGATTGTGCCAGTACTAGAAAAAGCAACAGACGAACCTTCAATGCCTGAATATGGACCATTAATATTAACTACTGGTGCTAAATTTTCAGCTGCAATAGTTACCACAGAAGAATCTGTTGCTTGGTTATTGTCATTGTCTGTCACCGTTAAAACTGCACTATAAGTCCCACTTGCCGTATACGTATGGCTTGGGTTAGCTTGAGTGCTAGTAGTACCGTCACCAAAGTCCCACAAATAACTCACAATGGTGCCATCAGCATCAACTGAACCAGCGCTGTTAAAGTCAATACTTTCATTAACTAACGCACTATAACCACCATTAGCTTCAGCTGTTGGTAAACCAATATCAACTGCACCTGCACGCTCATAGTACACTCTAAATGTTGCACCGCTGTAATCTAAAAACGGGTCAATAATAACGTTCACCGTACTACCACCAACATTGTTTCCTAAATCACAGTACTCACTTAAACGTGGTGCGCTAAATGGTGCACAATCTGAAACAGATGTTGTCGGAACAGAATCAACACTTACATACATGTCAGGATCACCTTGGTAACCACCAGGCATTACCGCAACAACACGTGACGCATCGCTTGGAATATCAAAAGAGAAACTCTTAATCACATCGCCTTTCGTCGCCGATAAGTTAGTTTCTTCTGCTAGAAAGACTCGTTCACAACCATTACATAATGTAGGATCATCAACTGACAATACCTCTAAAGTGGCATTTGAATAATCTGAAAAAGCATCAATAGTCGCAAAGTATGATTGCGTAGTAGAAGGTGAAGATAAGGTTACTAATTCTGGCGTACCTGCCGATTTAAACGAGATAAAGTCAGCGATCCATGTTTCACCACTTTTCGACGGGGCAACGCCTTTACTTACGTAAAGATCAGGGTCTTGGTTAAATCCTTTTAAGTAAACTGCACCTGCTTGAGTACCTGCTGGGAAACTAAATTCAAATGTATCAGTTTCACCTTTAGTTGCTGATAAATTAGTAAATTCTGCTAACACTTCGCCAGTCGGTGCAACATCTAATCCTGAACCATCCCAAGGGTGATCACCATTACTGGTATATTCTTCTAAACCAACGGCAATTAGGTTTTCATTACTCCATAATGTTTTACGCGCATCACCATGCAAAGCTGCAGTCATTCTTTTCACTTGCCCTTGCGTATACATGGCGTAGTTATCTGAATAGTGCATAAAGTTTTCTGTATTGGTTGGCTCACCTAAACAATTCAGCGCATTATTTTGTAGAATACTGCTACTCATTTGTGGTGTATCACAGTTGTTATCACCAGTAGATTCACAAAATGCCTCTTGATGAACTGAACAGACATCGCCATCAAAGGTATGTGGTAAATTTAACCAGTGACCGAATTCATGAGTTAATACCGAACGGAAGTTTTCACCTGTATTCGCCCCTAAATAATTACCGTTATATACCACACGAGACAAGCCCGCTTCTGACATACTCATTTGTGGATACCACGCAACACCTGAACTACCAGTATCACCATCGGCGTACAAATCACTCATCAAGTATATATTCATGTACTTGAAGTTATCCCAAGCATCAGCCGCAATCTCTGCATCATTACCAGAGCCGTTACCATAGCCTGATTTATTGGCATAGCGCACAATGCCGTTTGTAGGATTACCTTGAGGATCTTTTTTAGCCAGCACGAATTCTATATTTAAATTGTCGCGAATGGCTTCAAATTCAGCGGCAATAGGGCCATCTTGTGTATTGGTACCTAAAAAGTCTTCATTCGACTTATTTAAGGCATCAATTATTTTGTTTTCAGTTAAACAATAAGCGCTTTCATCTGAACAGTTATACTGATCGCCATACACATGAACGACAACAGGAATGTAATATCGACCTTCTACGCCATTACCATTTGCCGCAGCTTCAACTTGAGTTGTCGCTGCCTGTAATTGCGGTGCAACTTTTAGCATAGATTTAGTGAGCTTTTTCTTTAATTGAAGTTGGTTTTCAATTTGTAAAGCATCCCAATCTTGTTTGTTTTTATCTGTGCCACATACTTGCTTTTTATTGGCTAGTGTACTGACAGAGGCTTCTTTATTTTTAAAGATGGGATGTATATTACCCGCTAATGCTGCTGTACTTGAAACAGTTAACATAAGGGCCATTAGTGATGGAACTTTGTGCTGCAAAGGCATGAATTCTCTCCTATCATGTTTTGATAACATGTTTTGGGGTAACCAATAATGGCGAAAAGTATTCTAAGGCACATTACAGTTACACATTTATTATAATTTTTATTGTGAATTTAATGTAATAACCATTGCTAACATCTTGTTAAATATATAATTCCCTATAAAACAACACACTGCTCATATATTCACCAGTATATTTATACTACAAATACTATATATTGTATACATATTATTTATAGTATAAGCGTTAATGGGTTTACTTAATATAAAGTCACTGATGCAAATCACGGTAAAGAGGAAAACCAGTAATGAAGCATAAAATCTAAAAGCCTTATTAAACTCGAGTGAAAACCTTGTAACATTAACGTAATCATAAGTCGGTATATTATCTTAACGATGACGTAAAGTTATTTTCAGGCGCATGAAATGCAAGAATATTTATGCAATATTCGCTTTGTATCATAAAACACTATGGGCTATCTGATAATACGAGATATCTCAAAAATAAGTACACTTTTCCTATATCAACAACAGAAAAAGCATTGAAATAAAACTACATACAGACACAAAAAACGAATTAAAATGACGGTAAACTTGATTTTTATTCATTTGTGGCGTAAAAATACTACATAGCATTAATATTTTTGATGCTGATAAATAACTGAGCAGAGGTGAATACGATGGAAAATGATGACGTAATGATCAAAGACAGTAAATCTTTAGAGCCTACCCAGTACGATTACGACAATACTGGTTTACCACGCGATTTTGATATTCGCATTGAAGTTGCCGAGCAACGAGAAATCTTAGAACAAAACTAGAAAAGTAATAAGTGAAAAGTAAAAATATAAAGTCAATCAGCCTCAATGAATGAGGCTAACTTTTTCAAATAGAAGAACACCTAAACAACCTGACCACTGGCTACACCACTAGCCCAGCAAAATTGAAAATTATACCCCCCTAAAAACCCAGTGACATCAATTACTTCACCAATAAAAAACAAACCAGGCACTTGCTTACTTTCAAAAGTTTTTGAAGAAAGCTCATCAGTATTCACTCCACCTAAAGTCACTTCCGCTGTACGGTAACCTTCGGTTCCATTCGGCTTAATTTGCCAATGATGAATGTATGCACTGAGAGTATCAATTTCACTATGTGTTAATTGATTTATTGCTTTGTCAGCAATATGGCCTTCTTCGACTAATACCTCAATAAAACGTTTAGGTAGTAATGTCGCCATCTGGTTTTTCAATGACTTTTGCGCGCTGTTTTCACGCCACGTTGCAATAGTTTCTTTGAGGTTATGCTCGGGTAATAAGTTAATAATTATCGCTTGCCCTGCTTGCCAAAATGATGAAATTTGTAAAACTGCCGGCCCCGACAAACCACGATGGGTGAAAAGTATATTTTCTTTAAACATAACACCCGATTCACTACTGACTTCAGTAAGTAAGCTAATACCCGATAAGCCATCAAAGCGTTGTTTATCATGTTCGTGCAAGGTAAAAGGCACTAAGGCTGGACAAGTTGATACAACATCTAAGCCAAATTGCTCTGCAATTTTATAGCCTATTGGGCTAGCACCTAACTTCGGCATGGTTAAACCACCTGAAGCAACCACTAACGATTCACACTCATAGCTATCAGCACTAGTTTTAACCACAAACCCATGACTAGTTTTTTCAATGCTAAGTACTTCGGTTCTTAGTTGAACGGTAACGCCTGCCCACTCACATTCTGTTAGTAATATATCAACTAAATCTTGAGCACTATTGTCGCAAAAAAGTTGCCCTAATGTTTTGTGATGATATTCAAGGCCATGTCTGTCAACTAATTCAATGAAGTCTTCTGCTTTATAGCGACTCAACGAAGATTTTATAAAATGCGGGTTTTTGCAAATATAATGTTCAGGAGCCGCATTTTCGTTAGTAAAGTTACAACGACCCCCACCACTAATGAGTATTTTACGAGCGGGCTTTTTACCCATATCAAGCACAGTAACACTTCTGCCTCGATAGCCCGCATTAAATGCGCACATTAAACCCGCAGCACCTGCACCAATAATAACGACATCAGTTTTAATCACATTTATTCTCAATCATTTTACACCAAATACATTATAAGGATTAGCAGATAGAACAGCTAGCTATCTACGCTCTAATTAATGAAATAGCCCTCGAAAATAAAGAAATGCAAAGATTGTGTAAAGCTTCGAACTGTTTGATTCAGTAACGCTCTATTGCTTGTAAATCTCTGCTTTCAAGCAGTCTCTTATCAACAAATGGATTAAACATGAAAAAAATAACATTCAAAAGGCTCTTGCAAAAGAGCCTAAGCCTTTTAACAATTTTTACATTAATTGCGTGTGACTCGAGCAGTGAAAACAGTGGTACAGGATATATAAAGCTATATAACTTATCTGCCAATGCACCTAGCATCTACTTAACTGTCGATGAAGATTTAAATAGCACAGATGACGACCATTTCGAACAAAGCTACACAGGTGTTTCTTTTGCTCAAGCAAATAGTAACTATGAGTTAGAAGCGGGCGCTTATTGGTTTCAATTAGCTTGGCAAGATGATGACAGCACAGCATCAGATAATTTAACCGTCTTACATGAACATGAGCTAACCATTGCCAACGATACCATACAAATGATCGTACTCAGCGATAGTATTTTAACTCCACAGATAATGACCTATACCATACCAGTTATTGATGATGACAATGATGATACTGAGGAGTTATTTAATTTACGCGTATTGAATATGCATACTAACCAGCAAGAAGTTGATTTCTATCTATCCAAAGATAATGAAACCTTTAATGAAGCTCAATTAGTTGATGAGATACATTATCAAGAACTATCAGATAATCATAAGTTTGAACAAAGTGATTATATTTTTTATATCACTGAGCAAGGCAGTCGTGAAGTGCTATTTAAAACAAACAGTATTTCATTTACTTATAGCTCACAACAGTCACATGCTCAATATACGTAAAAAAATCAGCCGATTATCAAGAGAAGAATATATTAAAACTGTACGAGGAAAGGGGTATATATTATTACAGTAAAGTGAATTGAACAAAAAGTAAAATAGCTTTCCTAAGTGATTAACTTAGGAAAGCTACTCACATCTACATCACGTTATTATGCAGATTCTGTCATGATACTGGTGTTACCACCTTTTGCCATTTCAGCTAAATCTTTATCAACAAAGAATAACGCATGGCCATCATTACCAACCAAATTAATTTTATCTAAAATACCTTTGAATAGTGTTTCTTCTTCATGTTGTTCAGAAACATACCACTGTAAAAAGTTAAATGTTGAGTAGTCTTGATTCGTGAATGCATGATGCGCTAACTCATTGATTTGTTCTGTTATCAAACATTCGTGTTCATAAGTTAATTCAAATAATTTACCTAAAGATTCAAACTCATGAGGCGGCGCATCAATTGCACCAATAATAGGCAATGCGCCTGTTTCACTAACATAAGTGAATAAGCGATTCATATGAGCCATTTCTTCAATAGCATGTTGGCGTAAAAATTCTGCAGCACCTGAAAAACCATGCTCTTCACACCAAGCACTCATTTGAAGATATAAATTTGAAGAGTAAAACTCTAAGTTAAGTTGCTGGTTTAACTTATCAACCATTTCTGCTTTTAGCATAACATCGCCTCAATATAAGAATATAACAAGATCTTGCCTTGTTAGTTACCTCGATACAAGCAAAAAGTTGTATCAATATTTATTTGTTAAAGTGACTGAGAAGCATTGCTACTAGCAGCCAAAACAAACACGATTACAAGTTCTCAAGTATCACTTCGGCCTTACTTACCTCAAAAGATTTTGGTGCTTCTACATGCAAGCTAGTCACAGTGCCGTTATCAATAATCATGGCGTAACGCTGAGAACGGATACCACCAAAGCCTGCAGTATCCATCGATAACCCTAACGCTTTAGTATAACTACCATCACCATCTGCTAGCATGGTGATGTTTTCTGCATTTTGCGACTCTCCCCACGCTTGCATCACAAACGCGTCATTCACAGACAAACAAATAATTTCATCAACGCCTTTTGCTTTAAGTTCATCAGCAGAAACAACATACCCAGGCAAATGTGCTGCTGAACATGTTGGCGTGAATGCCCCCGGCACGGCAAATAAAACCACTTTTTTGTTGGCGAATAGTTCATTAGTTTGATGAGTAATCATTTCACCATTACGTAATTGTTGCAGCTCGCCTTGCGGCATTTCATTGTGTTGTTGAATCATAAAAAACTCCCTTATCTGTTATTGAATTTAGTGTAACTAATTGCTCATCACTTTTGCATAATAAACATAGTATAAAAATGTAATGCTCATACAAGCTGGTCACAGCCAATTAAAATCACTAGAAAGATGAATTCAGAGGTGAAAGCTGAAAGTATCAACACGGTCTAATCATTGTTACTCACTTACTTTAGACCGATTATGGCTGGATTATAAACTCGCTATGTCTTGGGAATAGCTTGATTTACATAAACATCAAAACGGTTTTTCTTCATTTTGATACTCATGGTTGGCTTTTTATCAGCCAGCGGTGATGCATAATTGGGACGTTTTACCACAACACGATATTTCGCTAACGCTAATGCTGGTGCCAATAACCCATCGGCATCTAAATCTTCCCCAACTAACGACTGAAAAATACGCATTTCTTTTTTAACAGCCGCAGACTTTTCACGATGTGGGTACATGGGATCTAAGTAAACCACATCTGGTTGATTCGCTAATGACATATCGTTAATTGATGAGGCATGAATTAACTGCATATTTTCAGCAATATCTGCTATTTCATGATTTAATTTTGCTCGCTCAATACCGTCACCAAGTAAGGCTGCCACCACAGGCATACGCTCCATCAGTGTTAATTGACACCCTAAGCTGGCCAAAACAAAAGCATCACCACCTAACCCAGCGGTTGCATCTAACACATGCGGCGTAAAACCATGTTTTAAACCCACAGCTTTAGCAATATCTTGACCTCTCCCGCCACCGAATTTTCGTCGATGGGCTGAAGCGCCTTCAACTAAATCAACCTTTATCGCTCCTAACTTAGGTTCATCAAGCTTGCGAAGCTCTAGCACACCATGGTTAACTTGTAATAAAAATGATAATTGTGGTTGTTTAACTACCGATGCAGCATCGCCAATATAAGCAAACTGCCATTTTTTGGCAATTTGCTTAGCTTGATCACTATCGACAGAATCTAGGTATGCGACTGCGATTTTATCTAATGAAAATGGATTCATTAACTTCCTATATGCTTATCTAAAAAAGACAATATTCTTTGATTTAACTCCAGAATATTATCTTCATTATAAAAGCCATGACCTTCTTTGTCTTTGACTAACCATTCAAAAGGATAGTTATTTGCCTCTAAAGAGTCTTTTAGCGCTAACGCATGTTCATAATGTGCTCTGTTATCATCTTCACCATGAACAATAAATACTGCGGCCTTTAACTTATCAACATTATGTACTGGTGATTGTGCTTTTTGAGCAGCAACATCAGTTCCTAAGGTTTTATCTAAATAGGCATCACCCCATTTTAAGGTTTTGATATCGCCTTCATTATAAAGCATAGGTAAATCGTACACGCCCACATAACCGATAGTACATTTGAATAAGTCAGGTTTTCTAATCGCACTTTGCAAAGCACTGTAACCACCAAAACTAGCACCAAAAATACACATTCTTTTTTTATCACTAATACCTTGCTGTACAGCATAATTAGTTGCCAAAATGATGTCGTCTTGAATTTTGGTTCCCCAAACGCCATAACCTGCGTGTTCAAAACTTTTACCGTAACCAGTAGAGCCTCTAAAATTAACCTGTATAACCGCGTAACCCGCATTAGCTAGCATTTGAACTTGCGGATGATATCCCCAGTAATCTCTTGCATGCGGGCCGCCATGTGGCAACACAACCGTTGGCAGGTTCTTTGACTTTCCTTTAGGTAACGTCATGTATCCATTAAGGATAAAACCGTCTTTTGATTTAATTCTAAACGGCTCCGTAACCGCCATTTCACTCGCTTTAATCCATGGACGTGCATTAAATATATGCTTTGTCTTCATCGTTTTAGTGTTAAGCATATAAAAGGAGCCAGGGTTTCTATCGCTACTTACATGAACAATGACCTGCTCGCCATCATCAGTTTTACTCGTTATAACGACATTGTCACCCTTAAATGCATGATATAAAGCTTTGTGTAGCTTTGCATCTCTAACTGTTTCGTCAATATAAATATACTTGGGGTAGTCTTCATCAATACGTACCCCATAAACTTCATTTAAATCTGATTTAATTGTATGAGTTGGATCGGCTATTTCACTTTGATATAACAAGGTTTCCTTATGTGTTTTTAAGTCGTATTTATATAGCCCTTGTGTCTTACCTTGCTCACTTTTAAGTGCATAAATATTGTTATTATCTTTGCCAAAAGAGATAGGTTTAAAGTCACCTGAAATATCTTTACCAAAGGATTGCCATGGTTCCCCTTTACCTTCAGAGTAAAATAGCTTGGTATTATAATTTTTATCCATGCCTGTAGCAAAACGTGGCTGGCCATTTCCGTCAATTAAAAAGTTGCTATATGGCATAGGCGCTCTTTTAACTTCCCTCTCTTTGCCTGTGTATATATTTAACTTAACAATGCTAGACAGTGCGTCTGAGTTTCTTGAAAGCAAGCGCTTATGTATGAGTACATGCTTTGGATCATTTTCTAATTTATCAATTAAAAAACCCGCATCGCCTGAAAGTACTATCCCTTCTTTAGAGCGATAGCCAAATATCATTCGCTTTTTACTACCATCATAATTTATTCCATAAATTTCTCCCATATTAATGGGCTTTTCTAATGATCCTCGCCTCTGTTCAACTTGAATCACTACTCTCTCATTATTCGCCCAGTAATATGAGGCTGGCTGATTTTTACTATTCGCATTAAGTGAGTAGGTGACTTTGTATGTATCTGTCTCTAAAAAAACTAAACTTCTCACGCCATCATTAGTAACAAGTGCAGCTAAGTGTTTTCCATCTGGTGATATTTTTACGTTATGGTATTGAGCATGGCGCGAAAAATCTTCCACGCTAGCTGAATAAGCAGTAGATATATTTGTTAGACTAAATGTGATAAATAAACACATTAGCATAAAAGTTTTCAACATTTTTCTTCCTTGTGCAGATTAAGTGGTAGGTGTAACAATTTGTGTCTACTCTATCTTTTTTTTCATAAAGAATAAAGGCTTGCAGCTTATCTACAGGAAAGAGATAATACGTTAAATTCACCCGTAGCCAGTTATTAAAGGAGTCTATTTGTGAAAAATATCTCTGCAGCTTCTCCCCATATGTGCGCGGTAACATTGCTAGGCAACTTAGTAGCAAAACCCGATATTCGTTACCGAACTAATCCTGTGGTTGCTATCACTGAAATTACGTTAGCAACGCACAGTAAATGGCTAGACAAGAAAACCAACCAATATAAAGAGTGGACGAGTTTTCATCATGTGAAAGTTGAAGGTCAACTCGTCGAACAAGCGCTTTTGCATGCGAATAAAGGCGATATCATTTTAATTCATGGTTATTTAAATAACATTAAAACAAAGTCAGAAATTTCTGAGCATCCCCCAATAGTGCATGCTAATTTCATTCAAGGTTTTAAAAAAGGTTATACCGAATCTATTAATCAAATTCATTGCAGCGCTAAATTGATAACACCGCCGCAGAAAGTACTAACAGAGCACAATAAAATCTTTTGTTCTGCTAACATAGTGATTGATCAGCAAATTTATTCTCCCGAGAAACAAGATTGGATAATGATTAAAGTTGAACGTCCTATTCATGCGTGGGGTAAGCAGGCACAGTACTTTGCAGATCATGCTCAACTTAATCAAGAGCTTATGGTGGAAGGAAAATTAAGCTACGCGAGTAACAAATCACAATTTATTGAGGTTAACAAGCTACACTTATTTAACATTTAACTTTTTCTCTATAGTATATAGGTATAGGTGAGACCTATTTTTTAGAGATGGATGACTAAATTACATGAACGTAGCACTAACCCCCCTTTTTATCACAAGGTTTAAAGCCCTAAAATTAGTAGCATTGTTTACTACGGCTTTATTTTCGTTATTCACGCCGCTAAGTACCTTAAGTAATGACTTTTCCCTACACCACTTTAGTCAAGCAGAAACTCAAGAAACATGGCGACAAGTGGTTAGTCACCCTAGTCGTGATAATTTTTTTTATATTAGTAACGCTAAAAATCAACTCTTAACGTTCAATGCCGATAATAGCCAGCTCTCTACTAAATTACTGCTTGATATTAACAACACTCAACAACTTACCGCGGCAATAAGCCAAAAGAAAAAACTCACCGCATATACATTGCATCCAAACTTCGCATTAAAAGAACAGGTTGGCTTTGCTACTTTTTATACTGCTCATACAGAAAATGTAAACAAACTCAGCAAAACACAAAGATTATACGATGGAAAATCAAAAAAAAGTGTTTATAAGGAAGATGCTGTAATTACAGAGTGGCAACTCAATTTGACCAATTTAACGCAAGTAAACATCAACAGCCAACGTGAAATTCTCCGCATAAATATCCCTAAAAATCACTCGGGTATACATCAACTAACCTTTAGCCCTTTTATTAAACCTTGGAATGACAATTTTGGTCTACTATACATAGCATTAAATGCTGCAAACATAGCTGAGCCTAGCTCTCTATATACTGGCGTAGTATTACGCATTAACCCGACCAAACTGGGCGGGCGAAGCTTTAGTGTTCCTTCAAATAATCCATTTATCAGTAACAGTTCTATTCACGATGCTATTTTTCTTCTGGGTGCGCAGCAGATTAAACAAATCATTTGGCCTGATAAAAACACTGAAAAGTTACTTATTTCTCATCATTATCAACCGCAGCAATTAACAGATGCCTACTCAAGTTCATCACAGTGGTTATCATATGCTCGGGGCGGTGAAGACTGGCGCGCTAAAATACCTAAACAAGCCCTTTTTAAAAATGAACATCAAGATATTAAACATATAGTAGTCTACCAAGGAAAAAACGTTCCTAGTCTTAGAGGTAAGTTAACCGTATTACTTAACACGCCCGAACAGTGGCAAATAGCCTCTTTACCTAACCTATTATCAGGCGTTATTACCGAGCCATTATCAGAGCCGATTATTGAATGGGAAATCACTCACCAAGCAGCAGCAAATGAGACCGTCTCTTTAATTACCAACAGCCAAGATGAAATAACGTTTATTAATCATGAAACGGGTCAGTTTTTTCAATTATTACAGCATAATGTCGCGAGTACTGAACAGCCTTCATCAAACACTAACGGGGTAATTTTCTTTATTATATTGCTAGCCTTATTTGGCACAGCTGTTTGGTTTTATTATAGGAATGTTATTTTAAAGAAAAATTCTGTCAAAGCCCTGGTGCATAGCCAATTCGCAAAAATCACCCTAGATAAAAGTAAGCAATATTTACAACTATTTAAACGCCATGAAAAAGTCTGTGAAAAGTCTATCGCGCTTAATCACTTAAAAACATGCCAAGTATTTTTAGGTGATAACTGCATTGTTCATATTAGCCGTATGCCCATGCAAGGTTTTTCAAATAGCAATGAAACAGATGTTAGAGAGCTCTTTAAAAGAGAGCATACCGAGAAAATGATTGATCATCGTGTTAGGCGCATTTGCGTTTTACTAACCGATATTGAAGATGAGCAATACACAGTTTGCCTATATTTACGTAAAGGCAATGATCGCATCACCAAAAAAAGTTATTTCCAAGTTATTGATGAGTTAATGGATTGGTGTTGGCTTATTGCCAACGCTATTGCCAGCAATAAAACAGGCGTTCGAGATGAAAGGCAAGCCATGACTGAAGAAGAAATAGCTCTTTCTCAGCATAAAGCCCATGATGCAACCCCATTACATAAACAAGCCGCTGCCATAAGACCTGCAACACATACTGAGCAATTTGAACTTGAGCATTCGACAAGCCTGAGCGAGCAAGATAAAATAACCCCTGCACCTATTGAAAAGCCAACAACGGTGAACAATCAACCAAATAACGAATCAAGTAATGCGGCGGTTGATGCCGAATTAGTGAATGCATTAGAAAAACTAGTCACACTGCAAAAACAAGGTTTTTTAAACCCTGAAGAATTTAACAAAGCCAAAGAAAAATTATTGAAAGACTTAATTAATGAGCGATGAAAAAGCAAAACACTCCTTAGCAAACATCATTTTAGCGTTCACAATAATAAGCGGTTTAATTGGTTTAATCTGGTACTTTGTATCTGTGCCAGAGGTTAATTTAACTAACATAACAATCTCAATCGTTGATAGCTTACAATGGCACCAAGGTGAAAGTCAGTTAACTCAGGCGTTTACTTTGTTAGTTTTTTTAGCCGTTGCCACAAGCTGTGCTTTACCTCGACAAATAGCCGCACTTGTTGCTGGCATTAATTTAGGTGCCGCATTAGGCGCATTTGTTGCGACATTAGCAGCCGCAATTGGTTGTTGTATTACCTTTAGCATCGCGCGCTATTTTTTTAGTGATAAAATCAAGGCAAAGTACCCCGAAAAACTCGCTAAGTTAAGTAAATTTTTAGGGGAAGATACCTTTCTAAAAACTATTGTTATACGTTTACTACCTTTAGGCAGTAACTTCCTCACGAATATTGTTGCCGGAGTTAGCAATATTTCTATGAAATCTTACGTGAGTGCATCCTTTCTCGGCTTTATTCCTCAAATGGCTATCTTTGCTTTAGCAGGTAGTGGCATAAGGCTTGGAGCAAAAAATGAAATGTATGCCAGCGTTGGCTTATTTGTTATTGCTTCATGCATTACCGCGTACTTATATAAAAAACACCAGGCAAGCAAACAAGCTTTCATTGATGAATCATGCCCTACTCCAGCCTTAAAGCCATCAAAATAACCTTTGTTACAATGATTACAACAATAATGAAGAGTCAATTGGGTGAAACTTATCTGCAACGTTAATCAGCGAATTAGCCGTTAATTTTTCAACACCATAAACATGTGTTTGTACTTGATACTTTGCTTTAATTTTTGCCAGTAATAAATCGAAATCACCATCGCCTGACAACAAAATAACGGTATCAACATCAGCTGCGTGTTCAAGCACATCAATGGTTATTCCTACATCCCAATCACCTTTAGCTGAGCCATCACTTCGCTGTATAAAAGGCTTAAGCTTTATCTCAAAACCAATATGTTTAAGCGCTTTTTGAAATTTATGTTGCTGATCATCATTTCGTGCAATCGCGTAAGCATTAGCAACAACAATATCTCCTTGTGCCATAATTTCCTGCCAAAACATACGATAATTAAATGGCCGCTGAAATGCATCACGCGTGGTGTAATAAATATTTTGCACATCAACGAAGATAGCTATCTTTCTCAAAAGTCACCTTTTTTGTAGTATTTCAATATCAATGCAGTTTGCTACTTCTTTAGTGCTAAGCCAAGACAATTTTGCTAATTAGTGCTAAAATTCGTCCTTTGAAATTATTTTTGGATAACACCGAGCAAATTCTTATGCTGGCTTTACGTTCATTCTTTTATTTATTACTTAAACTCCCGGTACGATTATTAGTGCGTTGCAAAATAGTTGCCGATACCAAAGTACCTGATAACAAATCTGGTCAACCCATTTTTTATGTGGTTCGCCATCAATCAGCCAGTGATTTATTAGCGCTGCAAAGTGCATGTAAACAGCAGAATTTACCCGATCCATTAGACACAATAGAAATTAATGGTAAGTCATTCGCTCGCACTTTATGTTTGTCAAAACCTACTCCGTTGTTTCCTTGGATGAAAAAGCGTAAAACGGCTGCCCTAAATCAAGGGTTAGACTTATTAAGTCAACACGCCTTAGATGAAAAACTTGATGCGCAATTAATTCCTGCCAATCTCATTTGGGGCAGAATGCCAAGTAAAGAAAAAAACAATGCCACAGTAGGAACATTGCTAGCAGATCAAGAATCACCCAATTGGTTACGTAAGTTTTTTATCGTCCTTTTCTTAGGAAGAGATTCACTGGTGCGTTTTAGCGAAGCTTTATCGTTTAGAGATATATCTGATAACCATGGAAATGATCAAAAAGCGGCACGTAAACTACTGCGTGTTGCCCGCTTTCACTTTTACCGTCAAGATATTGCAGTTCGAGGTCCTCGCCTAGTACATCGTCAGCAAATGTTTACTGCACTATTTGCCAACCCGTCAGTTAAACGTATCATCACTGATGAAGCAAAAAGCAAAAAGATTTCAGAAGAAAAAGTGAAGAAACAAGCGCAAAAAATCATGGATGAAATTGCGGGAGATTACAGCTTTTCTTGGATCAGATTAGGTGAACGCATATTACATTGGCTATGGGGTCGTTTATATAGCGATATTAAAGTAAGCAATGGCAAAGTGCTTCGCGAATTAGCTCAAGATGGCCATGAAATTATTTATGTCCCTTGTCATAGAAGCCACATGGATTACCTATTACTTTCTTATGTTATTTTACAAGAAGGCGTAATGATGCCACGCATCGCTGCTGGTATTAACTTAAGCTTCTGGCCTGCTGGCCCAATTTTCAGAAAAGGTGGGGCATTCTTTATTCGTCGTAGCTTTGGTGGCAATCGCTTATATTCAACAATTTTTAGAGAGTATCTGGGGTTATTATTTGAAAAAGGCTACTCTGTTAAATATTACACCGAAGGGGGTAGAAGCAGAACAGGACGTATTCTAGAGCCTAAAACAGGCATGCTAGCCATGACCATTCAAAGCCTACTACGTGGTATTGACCGACCATTAACATTAGTACCTGTTTATTTAGGCTATGAGCATGTAATGGAAGTAGGCACATACCACAAAGAATTAAGTGGTAGCCAAAAGAAAAATGAGTCTGTTTTAGGGGTATTAAAAGCCATCAAAAACTTACGTAACTACGGAAATGGTTATGTAAACTTCGGCCAACCAATGAACGTTAATGAATTCTTAAATGAACATGTACCTCACTGGAAAGATGCCATAGATCCTATTGAGCCACAAAAACCAAGCTGGTTAACTCCTACTGTTAATGTATTAGCACACGAGGTAATGACCAACATTAACAAAAGTGCCGCTATTAATGGTGTCGCTTTAGTCGCCCTTATTTTACACGCGAGTGAAAACAAAGCGCTTGCTAAAACCGAACTAGAAACACAAATTGATTTCTTCTTAAATATACAACGAAATGCACCCTACAGTGACTTGCTGACCATACCTGACGAAACAGGTGCAGATATTGTTGCTCATGTTATTTCATTAAAGAAAGTCATTGTAAGTGAAGACAGTTTCGGCAGCATTATTTCGCTAACTGATACCGCAAGCTTAGAAATGCGTTATTATCGCAACAACATTCTTCATACCTATATTGTACCGGCACTGGTTTGTCGATTACTGCAAAAACACAACAAAATCAATGAAGAGCAGCTTATTGAAAATGTTCAGAGTATAGTGGCTGTTCTTAAAGATGACTTATTCTTATGTCAAAATACTGAGCAAGTCGCGAGTCAAACTAAGCAAGTATTAAGTAGCTTACAAACTGATGACATTGCCAAACAAACTAAAGCAGGCTTTTGGTCATTAACAGAAGAGCCAGCGAAACTTACTAGCGTTCATGTGTTGGCAGAGTGTGTTGATGAGTGTTTACAACGACTTGCGATTATCACCTCACTAAGTACACGTTTAGCACCAATAAGCCGACGTGAACTTGAAGAAAAGGTTGTCGCCATCGCCAAGCGCTTGTCAGTATTAAATAATATTAATGCCCCCGAGTTCGTTGATAAAAAAGCACAAGCAACCCTTATTGCCAGCATGCGTGAACATGGCTACTTAGACATGGATGACGATGGTTTAATCGTTGTAAGTAAAACCATGCCTGCTATTAAGGCAACCATTATCAATTTAGTCGATATTGAAGTACTACAAAGCATCGCTAGATAATCATATAAAAAGCACTTTTGTTGGGAACCAAAAGTGCTTTTTCTTGTCTATTTAACATCTATTAATAAACAATGATTACTGCATCGTTAAGGCAATTGTGCAAAAAGGAATTTATACAGAACTGCCCATCGATAGTGATACGCTAACGTTAGGGGATTTGCAGCTAGATATTAAGGCACTCAAACATCAAAGCAACATCGCTTTTGATACTTTCACAGCTTCAATAACTACGGGTACAGAGCAGACTCTACCCACTATCTACAATTTTTCTGACGTTATCATTAGCGACATACCAAAACTAATTATTGGCAAAGAGAAGATCAACAGCGGCACGCCTCCTGCTATTAGCACCCCCACTAAAAAGCAAATAATTGTATTTTTTACCTCAATACTGGCACATATACTCTTGGTTATTGCTTTATGGTTTGCAGCAAAAGATTCCGCCATCAGTAAAACTAAATTTATGCAGTCATTGCCTGAAGTAAAAACCATAAAAAGTTATTTATATGCTAAACCTGTTGTAAAAAAACCTAAAACTATAACTACCATTCAGGCACCTGAGATAACACAAGCAAAAGATCTAGAAAAAGCCGAACCGACACAAAAACCTATAATGGCAAAACCCACTATAAAAAAAGCAGTAGCTGCTGAAGCTGAAACTCACATTGAAACAGCAGTGAACAAAATTGAAAATGCTTCTACTAATCAAACATCAAAAGAAAAGACGCCCACACCCACTAAACAGCGTACTTTCTCTGCTTACGGGCAACTATCAAAGCTACGTGACTCGATAAACAAGAGTATAATGCAAAAGGAGATAGATGATAAAAATGGCACACGAACACTATCAGGAATGACACCAAACCCTTTTCCTGTTCCTCATTCCACAATTCAGCTTACACCAGAACAAATAAAAGAAAAAAACACCAGTAATTTTGGTGGAGGAACCATCACTAAAGTGGGCGATGGTTTATGCACGATTGAAAGAGAGCAAATGTTAGGAAGCCCGATTGAAGCCTCGGTATCAGCTTTTGCGTGTGGCGAAAGTGACTTTGACAAAAGCTTTCGAGCACATATGCAAAAGGTCAACAAAAAAATTAACCCCGTGAACTAGGGGCTGTTTTTACCGAATCTAACAAGCAGTTAAATGCGAGAAGCGGATATTACATCGATAATATTTATCAAAATTTACCTTTGGGCTACAACTGAGCCTTCTCAGTAACAACCTAATTTTTGTTAAAAGTTAACTTTTATGGTTTCTAATGCTTTGAAGTTGTGAGATATTACTGAAAAGTCTCCGAAATAAGCTGTTAGGTTTACACATGAATCTGAAAATTAAGCGAATATTCTCATTATTATTTATTGTTTTAGCTAGTGGTTGCACTACTTATAGCACTGAAGATTATGCAGAGTCAGATGCTACCAAGAAAAAATCTTTATGTGTAAATATGGAGCCAGCTCAGGAGATGAAGTGCAAAGAACAAGAAGATAGCTTATACATCGGGTTAGGTGCAGACGAAAATTGCAATCATCCTTATGAGTATGAGCGAAACAGATGTAAAAGCGAACAAGAAAAGAAACTCAAAACATTAAACGAATCTCTTAAAAAACATACAGGTAAATAATACGGTTATAGCAAGCCAAATAAGAGGATAAAAACCGCTGATTTTAAGCCCTCTCCGCTTATGTTAACCAACTAATTTTTACCTCATAATTAGACGTAAACAGCACAAGGCAGTGTCCCGATTGCCATAAAACCCCACAGAGGCGGTCTGTTCTTACATTTCACAGACCAAGTCAGTTATCCGATAAGTTCAAGCTCATTACTTAGCCTCAGCAGAATTCTTAAGCAAAGATAAACACGTGCTAAACCAAGAGCTTATTTTGTTAACACAGCTAACTCTAGCGTTACTTGCTCAACGCCTTGCTTCGCAATTTTATGACTTAACTCAGCTTGTTTACTGCTTAATAATGAAATGCCTTCTACGACCATATCAAACGCCTTCCATTGACCTGTTTTTTTGTTCTGACGCATTTTAAAAATCACATCAATTGTTGGCGCATTCAAATCAACAATTTGTGTTTTAACTGAAACTATCTTTTTTCCTTTAGTTGGCTTATCTGCTTCGAAAATCACTTGTTGATTGTTATATTTCATTAACGCGGTAGCATATGTTCTCACTAAATAACGGCGCATTGCTTCTGAAAATTCAGCACGCTGCTCTTTGGTTGTTTTTTTAAGGTGTTTACCCAATATTTTGTATGAAGCATAGCGATAATCAATAGCGGGCATAAGCTCTTCTTCAACAATATCGCGCATTAAGAGCGGAAATTTCTTAATTTCTTTTTGGTTAGCTGCAATACGGTTAAATAAATTATTGCCCACCTCTTTTAATACTAAATAAGGCGAGCTTTCATGCTGGGTACTATTGCTAGCCTGTATCTGAAAAGACAAAAGAGAAAGTGAAACCAGCATAACAGATAATAAGTTAAGCAATGTACGCATATTTTATGCTCCTAAGTAGTATTAACATCAATCAAGCCAACAAACCGATCGGTCGGTTTATTAGTGAGGCGAATATTACCACCGACCGAACGGTTTGTGAATATTTTTATAAAAACACTTAAGAAAAATTTATACTGAAAGTATCTGACTCATAGCTAAATTATAGTGCTTAGTTTTTAAAAAGGAGGGGATAAGCTGAAATCTATTTTTTTAGTGAGCGAATATATCGACACAGTTCAGAGGTAACTTTTTGAAAAAGTTCTTTATTTCTTGAGCTTTTACTTAAACTCGTTGAGCCATGAAAAGCTGAAACAATAAAATATGCTACCTGATCTAACTCAAGCTCAGGGCGAAGTGATGCTTCAATTTTACTTAAGCTATCAACAATAAGTTGATTAAGTTTTTCTTGCATAGCCAGAATTCTCAGGCGAAAGCCTTCATCAACATTGGCCATTTCTTCGCATAAATTATTTAATGGGCAACCACATACTACCTCACTACAATTCATGTTATTACACATTGCAGTGAAGAATTCACACAAGCCCTCGATTGGATCTTTTTGCGCTAAAGCAGGCTGCCACGTATTTAAAAAAGTAGGAACATAAATTTCTTCAAATACGGCATAACCCAGTTCAATTTTGCTAGAGAAGTGATAATACAAGGCACCTTTTGAAATAGCGCAACGTTCAAGAATAACTGACAAACTGGTGGCTTTATAACCATGCTGGTGTATTTCATCAGCAGCTACATCTAAAATATTTTGGCGGGTTTTCTCTGCGTCACTCATGATATGAACTCGTTACAACAACTGTCATATAAATAATAACCAACCGTTTGGTATGTTGCAAGCACACAAAGCTTTCTAAAACCAATGCCTGTATTCAAACGTTAAGCTTCTTTCTACAGAGTTTCTTTTATCCTGTTCTTCTTATTTTTTATTGCTCACTTTTAATGCATTAACAAGGATAAAACCCGCGCTATAGACTACGCTTTATATGTATTAACGCTTATCAAGGTAAGGAAATGAAGCAAGATTATTCCAGCTCTGACACAATGAAAATGCTCAATGCAATTTTAGATGTGCCTAAAGAGCTACACGGGAAAGGTTATTTACTAAAAATCGCCCGTAATATTTGGGATATTTGTCAGTTTGAGTATGTCATTATGGGGCATGCTGTTGGTAAAGAAAATGAAAAAGTTAGAACATTAGTTGCCTTAATTCATGGCGAATTAGTTGATAATTTCACATACAACCTAGCGCATACGCCTTGTGAAAATGTATTTTCAGGCCAACGTGTTTGCATTTATAAGAACAACGTAGCTGAACTTTTTCCTGACGACCCAATGTTAATCAACATGAAAGTTGAGAGTTATATAGGAGCCCCCACCATTGTTAACGGGCAGCTATATGGTCTGATTGCTTTATTAGATGCTAACCCAATCATTAATGAATCGTATTTTCATGCTTTTATTGAGTTTATCGCTTCTCGTACTTCTATTGAGTTGGAACGCTATATCAACCAAAAAGAAATGGAAACACTCACTAAACGCGCAAAGCTCGATTCTTTAACAGGTATTTTTAACCGGAGTGAATTTGATAAATCAGCGAATGATTTATTACAACGCTACGCACACGCGAACTATGCCATTATTTTTATCGACGGAGATAATTTCAAAGAAATAAACGACAATTACGGTCATCAAAAAGGGGATGAAGTTCTTTGCATGTTAGCTGAAAAATTACAGCTATCCATGAGGCAAGGCGACATTCTCGCACGATATGGCGGTGAAGAGTTTATTGCTATTCTAGCGAATGTTAATGTCGCTATTACTGAGGAAGTTACCGCTAGAATACATGAGAATATTGCTGGTAATAACGTTTACCCTGTTACCGTGAGTATTGGTGTCTCTATTGGTAAACCTAGCGAACCACTGAGTAACGTAATAAAGCGTGCCGATACAGCCATGTATCAAGCCAAAAGTAATGGAAAGAACCAAACATGTTTGATTAATGAAGAACAAAAGTTAGCCTATAGCAGCGATAGAGTAAATCCTAAAAAATTTATGCCATACGGGCGTATAGAAATCACTTTAATTGATCAACATATTGTATTTTATCGTGCTGAGGGACCTTTTAATCAAGAGCTTATGGCTGCAATATCAGAAATGGAAAGTATCGCCCTTGCTGATTTTCATACCGCGGATAGGCAGTGGGTTGAAGTCGTCTTATTTAGAAACAGCTGTGCAGCTGAGCCTGCCTTTCTTGCTGCGCTATCTAGTTATATCAAGCATATATCAAAAAACAATATTGCTCCTTTAGCGAATGCTTTTATTATTCCAAACAACATTGAAGGAGCCATCAACATGCCCAAATTATACGCACAATGCTTTGCAGATTCTGAAATTGATTTCAAAGTGTTTCATCAGGAAATTGATGCTTTAGAATGGGCTAACGCCGTTTATAATAATCGTACAACTCAATAACTCGAATTCAGTTCAATGAATGATGCCCTATCAACCATTGTACTAACTTTAATGTAAATCACACCGATATTGATAGTTTTGCTAAAAATCTGATCTAACAAAACTATCATCACCGTATATTAATCTTACCTAATTCAATATCAACTGTTCAGGGAAGAAAATCACTAATAACAGCACCAGTATTTGCATGATAATAAACGGAATAACCCCTTTGTAAATTGTACTAGTCTTTAAATACTTAGGGGCAACGCCTTTCAAGTAGAACAAGCTAAAGCCGAAAGGCGGCGTTAAAAAGGAGGTTTGTAAGTTCATTGAAATAAGAATAGCAAACCAGACTAAATTTATGTCTAACGCAATAGCTACTGGCATTAAAATTGGCACCACTAAAAACGCTATTTCAATAAAGTCGATAAAAAAGCCTAAAATTAAAATTGCGAGCATCGCTAAAGCAATAAACGTCCATTTTCCACCGGGTAGCTCCATAAAGAAATCTTCAATAATATATTCACTACCTGAGTAACTAAAAACCATTGAAAATGCTGTAGCACCAATAAGTACGGCAAACACCATTGATGTTACTTTTACCGTTTCTTTTGAAATTTCATTTATTTTTCCAAAAGAAAAAGTACCATAAAAAATAGATAATATGACCGCGCCTACTGCGCCAATAGCTGAAGATTCTGTTGGTGTCGCAATACCAGAAAAAATAGAACCTAACACCGTTAGAATCAAAATTAACGGCGGTACAATATCTTTCAGTGCTTGAACAATCAGTTCACTTTTCTTTTCGTTGACCTGAATGGGAGGACAATATTCAGGCTTAAATTTACCCAACAGGAGAATATAAAGACTGTATACCACAATAAGTAATGCCCCTGGAATAACCGCAGCACGAAATAAATCGCCAACTGGCACCCCCATAACATCACCAAGAATGATTAAAATAATAGAAGGTGGAATTATCTGCCCTAAAGTACCCGACGCACAGATAACACCTGTTGCCGTTGGTTGGTGGTAATTATTCTTAAGCATTACTGGCAGCGAGATAACCCCCATCGCAACAACGCTTGCGCCAACAACCCCAGTTGATGCTGCCAATAAAGCGCCAACCACGATAGTGGAAATAGCGACCCCGCCTGCAATACTGCCAAATAACTTAGCGGCAGATTCTAGTAACCGCTCAGCCAAGCCTGTTTTTTGCAAAACAATCCCCATAAAAATGAACATTGGCACTGCCATTAATATAGTATTTTCCATGATGCTCATTATGCGATATGGCATAAAAGCAAATAAATCAACACCTAAAACATAAATTCCCACAAGCAGTGATACACCTGCAAAGGTGAAAGCAACGGAATACCCTAAAAATAGGCAAACTAATGCAATCGCAAACAGTACAATTCCAGTCATGATTAGCCTCCCTGCTCTTCAGTCTTTGCCTTATAACCCAACTGTAAGGTTTTTATTTGCGTTAACACGACATAAGCAATAGACAGCACCAAAAATGCTGACGAGGCAGGAATAACACTACGTACAACCCAACGGTGCGGTAAACCACCTGGGTCTGCACTACCCTCACCCATATTGTAGGCTTCTAAGGTATAATCCCAACTGTAATAAAAAATAAGTAAGGTAATTGGCAATGCGAATACTAATGAACCAAAAATATTAATAATGGCTTGTTTTCGTTTAGACATTGCATCGTAAAATATATCAACCCTAACGTGGGCATCTTCCTTTAACGTATAAGCAATACCAAACATAAACATACCTGCAAATAAGTGCCACTCAAGCTCTTGCATGGCAATACTCACATCATTAAAAAAGTAGCGCATGATGACATCGTAAAATACATTCACAATCATCAATAGCAGTAAAATACTGCATAACGTGCCAATGGCATCAATAGTTTTACCGATTAGTTTAATGGTGGCATCCATGTATAGGTACATCTCTAGTTTATAAAAATAAAAAAGCACTTAGCCTAATAGGCTAAATGCTTTCTCAATAATAAAGTACTACTTACTTAGTTGAAAGCTTTCCTTCACCATCAAAGCTATCTAAGTATGCGCGATCTGATAAGTTTGTCCAAGCACGCGCCTTTTTCTGATAATCACTTAATGACTTTAAAATTTCCGCAGTCATCTCATCTTTAGCAGCAAACTCTTTTAATAAATCTTGATTGGTTTTCCAAATAACATTCATCACTGATTTAGGAAATGAGCGCATTTTAACATTCGGGTAATCTTGCTCCAACGTTGCTAAATTCATAGCACTTTCATGATATGACTGTGCATACATATCATAAGCAGCGGTTTTCATGGCAACCGTAAGAATCTTCTGTAAATCTTTAGGTAATGCGTTATAAGCTTTTTCGTTCACCATAAACTGTAATTCAGCTGCAGGCTCATGCCACCCTGTATAGTAATATGGCGCTATTTTATGAAAGCCCATACGTAAATCAAGAGATGGGCCAACCCACTCTAAAGCGTCAATGGTGTTTCTTTCTAGTGCCGTATATAACTCACCTGAAGGAATATTCGTTGGCTTAGCACCCAAACGCGCTAATACTTCACCAGCAAAACCAGGAATACGCATTTTTAACCCTTTAAAGTCTTCAACACTGTTAATTTCTTTTTTAAACCAACCACCCATTTGGTTGCCGGTGTTTCCACCAGGGAAAGATAAAATGCCGTACTGATCATAAACCTTTTTCATTAACTCCATGCCACCACCATAATAGAACCAAGCATATTGCTCAGGTGCAGTCATGCCAAAAGGTGTTGTGGTGAAAAATAAGGTATTGAAGTTTTTGCCTTTCCAGTAATAAGAACCAGAATGACCCATTTGATATTGGCCCGTTTTGACAAAATCAAAAATGCCCAACGGTGATTTATGCTTATTTGAAGAATCTATACGAATTATAAAGCGCCCGTTTGACATTTCCTTAACCATGTTCGCCATATTTTTGGTCGCTTCACCAAAAATAGGAAAATTAGGGCCCCAGGTTTCAGCTAACTTCCAGCGTACTTTTTTACTGCTATCAGCATTTGCTAAGCCAACAAACCCTAAAGCAGAAATACCAAGCGACAGCACAATGGCCGCTTTTAATAAGATTGATTTCTTCATTCCATCTTCCCTTTTGTTGTTCACGTTGTTTTATCGTTATTTTTCTTGTCTGGCAATACCTTAAAGTAGCGCCAAAAAATTAACAAGAGCAATAAGCAGAACAAAAAAAGCTAGGCTATCAGAAAATATTTTTCTAATGGCGGCGTAGTTCTCAATAATAAAAGGTGTACTTACTAGGTAGAGTGAGGCGTTAAACTAGATAAGAGGATTAAAAAACACAAAAATTTTAGTAAAAAAAGATGTAATATCAATATAAGCTTTGTTTAAAAAATAGACTAAAGTCGTATACCTATTAACACAGAAAGTACTTGGGTTATTTGTTAGAAGTACTCAACAAAAATACCGCAAAATACCACCATACCAACCCAATGATTGTGCAGAAAAGCCTCAAAACAAGCTTCCCTATTTCGATTAACAATTAATATTTGTTGATAACTAAACAACGCCGCCGCAATGACTAAACTTAGCTGATAAGGCCAACCAAACGCTAACATATCGCCAACAGTCCATAATAAGCCTAAAGTGATTAACTGTAAGAAACCAATAATTCGCTTGTCATTTTCACCAAATAATATTGCCGTTGATTTAACGCCAATCTTTAAATCATCTTCTCTATCAACCATAGCGTAAATCGTATCGTAAGCAATCGTCCAGCATAAGTTGGCAATAAATAATAACCAAGCAATAACAGGGATTTCTCCTTGCGCTTCAGAAAAAGCCATCACCATACCCCAACTAAAAGCAGCACCCAGTACTACTTGAGGTAACTGAGTATATCGCTTCATAAATGGGTAAGATGCTGCTAATAACAAGGCGACAACTGACAAATAAATTGTCGGCCAACTTAAGGTCATTACTAAGCCAAGCGCCATACCAATGAGTAAACCAAATAGGTTAATGGCTTCTGTTGAGCTCATCATGCCTGAAACTAAAGGCCTGTTTTTTGTTCTTTCAACATCACCATCTATATGTCTGTCGGCAAAATCATTAATGACACAACCAGCACTGCGCATAATGAAAACACCTAAACTAAACACCACTAATAAATGCATGGTTGGCCAACCGTCACTGGCAATCCATAATGCCCAGTAAGTGGGCCACAATAGTAGATAGGTACCGATAGGCTTGTCCATTCGGGTTATCAGCTTAACCGCCTGCCATTTTTGTTGTAGCTTACTGAACATGTTTTGTCTCTATATTTTCTGAACAATAAGCAAAAGCATTCGGTAAAAAAACTTCTGCCACCATTAAGGGTTTATTTTCTAAAATAAAGGTGGAACGTCTACCCCATATTGATTCATTGAAAGGTAAGTTTAAAGCTTTGCTTAACGTTGCAACGGATGAGTTTGCATCAAAGTGAGCTATTTCAATTTGGCGACGCTCTAAGGACGGGTTATTAAATAATACTTGCCCTAAAGATTGAGTACCTAAATTAGCCAACTGTTGTTCAGCGCCGGTTAAACTCGACAAAGGCAAAAAGCTTCGTGCAAAAACTTGTGGTACTTCATCACAATAGAGGATCACTTCTCGTACTAACACGTCTTCACCTGGCATAATCAAATCATTCGCTTCAGATTCTGGGCATGGCTGCACTTGTTGTCCTAGCAATTCGACTCTGAAATTTTGGCAATGCATTTTTAAGCGTGCTGTTAATGACCCCGTATCAAGCAACCAGTCGATAATTGATGAAGATAAAGCCTTTGATGATGCGTTATTACTGGCATCTTGTGGAGAAAACCATTGGCTAGATAACGTAACAGGAAAAAATTTGTTTTGCGGGTTCATAAGATAATTAAATAACTAAAATCGCTAATATAATATCATGCTTAATAATCAATCTCATAGTCGATAAACAAAGCTTATAAAAAAACTTAAGGTTATATTAAAAATTTCCAACCAATTATCGAAAATAAGGTTATGATAACTATTAACTCTATTATTAACTTTGCCTTTAGAACGTTATTTTATGTTTAAATATTTAATACTAGCGCTAAGCCTTATGACATTACCTACCGCCACAACACAAGCCAGTGATTATGGTTATTATGGCTTTGAACCCGATATTGTCACCAATTATGTCGCGACCCAAAAGAAGATGGGCTATGTGCGTTTAACGGTTGAATTAATGGTAGAAAAAGGGAATAACTTAGCGATTGTTGAACACCACGCCCCATTATTACGTGATGCTATTATTGCTATTATTGGTCAACAAGACGAAGCCAGTATTAAATCTATGAAAGGCCGAGCAGAAATTCAACTAAAATGTGAAGAACAAGTTAAAGAGATTCTCAAAAAAGAAACCGGCCAACCCTTGATTAAGAAATTACTCTTCACCCAGTGGTTAGATAACTAAACTCTATTTATCTTTGTTTAATAATTCAGCTGAGGGATAATAAAGGGATAAAAAAGCCCTCTGATGATATCAAGCAACAGAGAGCCCATTATAAATATATTAAGAGTAAGTATTAACTAACTTACTTTTGTATAGTCTTTACCTTTAACGGCCTGATAGACAACACCTTCATGGGGTTTGTTAACCATAGCGTTTTTCACTTTTATGGTAATCATTGCAAGCATTGTAAAGCTAACAAAAAACAACAACATTATAGGCAATAACACCGCAAATAATGCCAATGATATTAACCCCAGTAATATATCTTTTATTTGTAGTTTATTAATTAACACTGACTTAGCAAACATACTATTCTCCTTAATAAAACCAGCCTATGTCTTTAAACCCAACATCTAGTTTGTAGTGTTATCGTACAACTTATAAGCCAATCATGTTGTAATTGTTATCACTGAATCCGTTACAATATGTATGTTCACTGAACGCAATTGTGTAGAGTAGTTAATCACTTTGTAGCGCATCAATCGGATCAAGTTTAGATGCTTTTATCGCAGGATAAACCCCAAAGACTAACCCCACTAACGCACAAATACTGAAAGAAAGTACTATAGCGGTTAAAGACCAAGAAACAGCCCATTGTGAATAAATAGAAATCAATTCTGACAGTAATATGCCAAAAAACACACCAAGAATACCGCCCAATATTGATATAGTAAAACTCTCAGCAATAAATTGCTGCTGAATGTCTTTTTGAGTGGCGCCAATAGCTCGCAGTAAACCTATTTCTTTGGTTCGTTCTAACACTGTGGCAAGCATAATATTCATAATACCAATACCACCAACAAGCAAAGAAATACCTGCAACACACGACATAACGATATTAAAAATTTGCTGCGTTTTTTTTTGTTGAGCCAGTAAAGCGGCTGGTACTACAATGTCATAATCATCAACTTCGTTATGGC
The DNA here is from genome assembly GCF_003545765.1 of Colwellia sp. RSH04. Taxonomy (GTDB): domain Bacteria; phylum Pseudomonadota; class Gammaproteobacteria; order Enterobacterales; family Alteromonadaceae; genus Colwellia. The sequence continues at coordinate 112,617 of NZ_QXIO01000006.1, forward strand.
GACGTTCTAGTAAATGGCTAACGGCTTTTGCTGCCTCGACAGGATCAACAATGCCATCTAGTTTTAACCGTAAGCTATCAACTTCGCTCACTAAGTCTTTACTTGGGAACTTATGCAACGCAGTATTTAACGGAATAAACACTTTATGCTGATCACCACCCAGCTTAATACCTTGGAACTCTTCTTTCTTAAGAAATGGCGCTTGTAAAACACCTACCACTTTGAACCAAATATGGTTAATTTTGATATTTTGACCTAACGCACCGCCTTGTGGAAATAATTGCCTTGCCGTACTTGAACCCAGTAATACCACTTGCGAAAAATTAACATTGTCTTGCTCATCAAGAAATCGACCATCATCTAAAGTGAATTTCGATAACTCAAAAAAGCTTGAACTTACCCCCAAAGCTTCGCCATCACTTTTACCTTTTGCGCTAAATATACTGTAAGTATCGACAATTTTTTGCGCACTAAACGACTGAACAAAAGGTAGCGATTCTACGCTAACTTCACCATCTCTAATGGTTAAACCTGTAGAGTGCTTTCGTTGCTCTTTCAGTTCTTTTTCTTCAAATTTCTTACCATTAACAATTAAGTTGTGTAAGCCCATAGTATCAATCATTTTAAGGGCTTCGCGTTCAGCGCCTTCACCAATATTTAACATGGCAATTACCGCACCCACACCAAAAATCATACCCAGTAATGTCAATAATGTACGCAGCTTATGTTGAGCTAATTCAGCGAAGGTATCTTTAAATATTTCAATTTTATCCACTTAACTGTGCTCCTGATCGATTAACGAAATGTGCTGCCCTGCACTGATCCCTGAAACCACTTCAACATGACTCAAATTGGCTTTTCCTAATTCCACTTCTGCTTGGGTGAACTTACCGCTATCGTATACAAAGACAAAAGTACGGTTATCTTTAGTAAACACTGATTGCAGTGGTACAACTAACTTAAGCTGGGCTTTATCAACAATGATTTGTGCTTGCAACTTACGTCCCGGTACAAAGAGTGTTGTATTTTGCTCATTGAGACTCACCTCCACTTCAAAGTACTTTTGTGGATCGCCACGTTTAATCGACTTTGGAAACGGCGCGACAGAGCTTATACGCCCAGTAAAAGGTTTATCTACATGGGCAAATAAATGTAGGTTAACTTCTTTATCTTTAACTAAGCCAATCGCTTCACTTTCAATCACAAAAAGTTTGGCTTTCATTTCATTAATATCAGGTAGTTCCGCTATTTTTTGTCCCGGCCAAACACTTTGACCTGCGCGTGGCTTCTCTCCACGCCAATTCGCTTTGTAAGCAAGTAAACCATCGTGAGGCGCTTTAATTTCAAGCTGCTCTAAACTTTCAGACAGTTGTGCTAACTTACTTTGTTTTTGTTTTTGCTTCATTTCTAATAGGCTCATATCACCCATAGAGCTTTCATTAAAGCTATCACTCTTCCAGTGTAGATAGTCTTGTTTAACACCTAAATACGCGGTGTTTTGCAAAGAATCAATAATCTCAAGCTTAGAGCGAATACGAACATCATCAATTGAAAACTGATCGGCAAAAGCTTTTTCCTGACCAACAACGGTAATATCTTTATTGATAGCGTATAAATCTTTATTTAGTGATCCTGATTTTTCCAAAATGTCTTGCGCAATAATAGCCGCTTCATTTTGATTTCGCTCACTTTCAACTTCCATAGCTTCGCCATCAAAGCGAGCAATGACATCACCTTTTTTAACCGTAGAATATTCTGGTGCTAACCAGGCAATGTTTTGCACGCCTCCACGAGAAACAGGAGAACTTATCACCGTGGCCTGTGCGGCAAATAACTCCCCTCTTGCAGGTATTTTTATTGCAAATGCTTGCTCTTGCACTTGATACAGCATAGGAGGTTTTTGCTCTTCGCAGGCAATAGTTAACAGCGCTAAACCGACAACAATTAGCTTTTTCATTTTGCTACCCCTTCAGTTAATGAAAGGTTATTCGCTACGCCCGCAATCAACATTGAATTACCTGTTATTGGAAGCGTAACATTTTGGCGTGAAAGTGCTATCGCATCGTTATCTGCTTCTACAATGACTTCAACACGTGCTGTCATTCCCGGTCTCATCACGTCAACATCAATTTCATCGAAGGCAATAATAACATCGAGTACTCTGCGCTTGTCTTGAAATGATTTATCTCTAAAAACACGACCAAGGCTAGCGACTTTCCCTTGAGTGACCAACTCTTGCGTACCATCTAAGATAATTTTAACTTTTTGACCCACTTTAACTTTTCCGCTATCAGGCTCTTCTATTTGTGCTTTTACCTGCATTTTTTCGCGAACAGCCAATTCTATAATAGGCTGACCAAACTGAACACTTTCACCAACGGCAGGTTTCTCACCTTGCCAATCTGCTTTATAAATCACCATACCGTCCATGGTCGCCTTGACTTTCAAGCGCTCAATATCTCGATTAAAGTTATTTACTTCTGAGGTTAATCGTTCAACCTTACCTTGCGCTAATTTTAGGTTTAACGCTTTATTGCTGCGCTGATATTTCAATTTTTCTTTGGCTAAAAACAAATCATTTTCAGCAATAGTAAAATCAATTTCTGCCTTTCTTCTGTCATTGTCAGAACGGCTATTATCAACGATTTCTGCTTTGCGTTTTGCTTTTTCAAATTCCATTTCTTTTTCAGCAACCAACAAAATAAGTTCTTGCTCGGTTTCTACTTCTTTTATCTTTTTGTTGTCTAGTTCTTTTTGTGCTCGATCTAATTCAGCTTGTTTATCTATTAGTCGGTCTGTCACCTTTTTATCATCAAAAGCAGCCAGTAAATCGCCCTGTTTCACTTCACTGTTTTCAGGCACCAAAAATTTAATTTGATATTGCCACATACGTGAAATAGAAGGTGGCGCTATCATGGCTGTTTTTTCTGACTCTAACTCACCACTTGCCGTAACCACCACTTCATTACTTTCATTCGAAATAACTTCTAATGGCTCGCTTTGGCAAGCTTGTAATAACAGTGCTGCGCACATTACAGTTAATTTATTCATCGGCTGCTCCTGCAAATTCTAATTGCGCACTCATCCCTGGTAATAGTGTCATGGTATTATTCGGTTCAAAATTAAATAGGGTGCGATAATAAACACCTTTTCCCCATTCTTTTTTCTCTTCAGGCTGAGTCGATATCTCTACTAGTTGAGCTGTTTGCTCTGCACTAGGAAAAGCATCAAAGGTAAGAGTTGCCGTACTGTTTAATTGAAGGTTTTTGTAATCAACTTCATGCACCCATGCTTCAATAAATAAACCATTCATTGACGGAATTTCGGCAATTTTCCATGACGGCTGCGCAGTCATACCAACAAAAACTTTTTCACCATTCCAAGGGTGGTTGCCATAAAGTACAGGGCCTGAACGCTGAGCTCGCAAGCTCATTTTTTCTAATTTATTTCGGTTATACAGCAACTTGCTTTGATGCTGTTCAATTTTTAATTCTTGTTTCTTTTTCGCGACCTCAGCAGTGATTTTCACTTGCTTTAAGTTTTCAATCGCTTTGCTATTTGTAACCACTGCCTTTTCAAATTCAAGCTGATTTTTTTCAAAGTCATATTTGCTTAAATGCTCTACAGCAATACTGGCATCAATGCGCGCTTTCTCTAATAATAAAGTCGTTTTTTTCTGTTCATAAATAGCTTCTAATACTTGCTGACCATTACTACTTACTAAGCGGTGCAACTCCTCTTTAGCAGCAATTAAGCTAACTTCTTCTTGCTCAATTTGGCTTTGCATTGAACCACTATCAAAAACCACGACTAAATCACCTACCTTAGCAACATCACCTTCAGGTAACATCCATTGCACTTGCACACGCCAAGTATCGGTTTTAGGGGCGTAAAACGCTTGGTTTTCACTAGCTTTTATTTGACCAGACAATGTGAAATGTGAGGTTTTTGCGTGTACCGAGGCGACTAATAGTATTAACAATAGACTTAGGCTACTACGCATAATTTCTCCTCGATGATCTTGCCATCTTTCATACGAATAACTCGATCAGCATAAGCAGCAATATCTTCTTCATGAGTCACCATCACGATAGTTTGCCCTTGCTGATGTAACTCACACAATAAATCCATAATTTCATAAGATGTTTTACTATCAAGGTTGCCTGTTGGCTCATCAGCAAAGATAACTTGGGGGTTATTCACTAAAGCTCTTGCAATAGCAACTCGTTGTCGCTGACCACCCGACATTTCAAAAGGTTTGTGGTGCCCCCGCTCAGCTAAGCCAACCTTAGCCAGCATTGCTTTCCCACGTTCTTGCGCTTCTTCTGCTTCAACATCGCTATAACGTAGCGGTAAGGCAACATTTTGCACAGCGGTTAATCGAGGTAATAAATGAAAGGTTTGAAAAATAAAGCCTATCTTTTCATTGCGAATTTTAGATAAGCTTTCATCATCAATATCTTTAACAGAGGCGCCAGAGAGCAAATACTCCCCCGTGGTTGGCGTATCTAAACAGCCCAAAATATTCATTAATGTTGACTTGCCAGAGCCTGAGGTGCCCATGATAGCGACGAATTCATTTTCTTTGATTTCTAACGAAACATTAGCGAGGGCATTAACAGTAATGTCACCCGTACCATAAGTTCGGGTGATATTTTTTATCCTTATCACTTAACTTTCCCTTTTTTGTGACTTTTTTGATTGCTCTATTGAATCATAAGAAGGGGGTAATATAAAAGCTTGAATGTAACAAATTGTATATCATCTACATTTTAGACGTTTTTACTTGTATAACAGCAAATAGACAACCTGAAAGTAAACCTAATAAATGCGCAGTATTTGCCATATTTACAGGGAGTAATTCGGCAAAACCTAGTAATAACCAAAAGATCATAAAGCCGATAATCGGTTTAGAGATGTTTAAACCACGTTCTGGTGCTAAATAACCAACCCACCAAACAAACCCGACTAAGCCATAAACAACGCCAGAAAGGCCACCAAAATTTGGCCCTGAAACCAAGAATTGACCAAGGTTCGATGCAATAGCGCTGATAAGGAATAAATTTATTAAAACCCCTTTTCCTAAGGTTTTCTCAATGCTGCCGCCTAATTGCCACCACCACATGGTATTAAATACGATATGTAACCATGAGAAATGAAAAAAAGCAGGGCCAAGTATTCGTAATGGCTCTTGTACAAAGGCATCGATTGAAAGGTGGTTATAAAACTGTAATGATGAAAATAAATTAACCCCCCAACCTAATAAACTGCCAACAAACACTAACCAACATAGAGAAAAAACGATAAGTGTCACTATGCCCGCATGCGCAAGAAAGTTTTCTTTGAAAGCTTTAAGTAAGGTTAGATCATCACGAGAAACCTCAACTGTTTCGCCATGTTGCCAGGCAGCTTGCTGGTATTTACTGTGATAAGGTTGCTTTATAAATGCCTCAAATTCAGTTTTAGCTTGCGCTAAATGAGCCTGTTCACAAAAAATAATATAGTCTTGTTGCTGGGTAACAACGTCTGCTTCAATATTTAATGTTGTGAGGTAATTAGCAAATAATAAAGCGAGATTATGATCTTGCAGCTGCACTAAAGCTTGCAATAGGTGATTATTTTTCTCTCTAGTGCTCGCCAAATCGTCAGTCATTAGCGTTCAATATTTTCTGGATATTGAGTTTGCCACTGCGTAAAGCCGCCATCAAGAGAATACACTTCGGTAAAATCTTGGCTTAATAAATATTGAGCCGCTTGAATACTTGAAATGCCGTGGTAACAGCAGACAACTACAGGCTGATCTAAATCTGCTTCTCTAACAAAATCAACAATATTGTCATTAGTTAAATGACTAGCTTGTTTAATATGGCCATTTGCAAAAGAGGCCGCATCACGAATATCGACAACCTTATGGCTGCCAGTCGCTAATAAATCATGTAACTCTGACACTGACATATGTTGTACTGACGTTGAATTATCTGACACGAAAACCTCTTTACTGTTACTTTGTTAAATTGATGTTATTTATTCCAATCAAGAATCACTTTACCTGACTGACCTGAACGCATCACATCGAAACCTTTTTGAAAGTCATCAATGCTGTAATGATGAGTGATCATCGGTGATAAATCTAAACCTGATTGAATAAGGCTTGCCATTTTATACCAAGTTTCAAACATTTCGCGACCATAAATTCCTTTTATCGTTAAACCTTTGAAAATAACCTTACTCCAGTCAATCGCCATATCATTACCTGGAATACCCAACATGGCTATTTTACCGCCGTTATTCATGTTCTCTAACATGCTCGTAAAGGCCATTGGCACACCCGACATTTCAAGGCCTACATCAAAACCTTCAGTCATACCTAGTTCATTCATGACATCAGCTAAGTTTTCTTTGCTTACATCTACAGCCCGGGTAGCACCCATGGTTTTAGCTAAATCTAAACGGTATTCATTGATATCGGTAATCACAACATGGCGAGCACCTACGTGTTTTGCTACCGCTGCGGCCATAATACCAATAGGGCCAGCACCAGTAATTAACACATCTTCACCGACTAAATCAAACGACAAAGCAGTATGTACCGCATTACCAAAAGGGTCAAAAATAGCGGCTAAATCATCTGAAATTTCATCAGGCAATTTAAACGCGTTGTAGGCAGGAATAACCAAATACTCAGCGAAAGCGCCGGGACGATCTACGCCCACACCAACCGTATTACGACATAAGTGCGTTCTACCGCCACGACAGTTTCGACAATGGCCACAGGTAATATGACCTTCACCAGACACTCGATCACCTATTTTAAAGCCTTTAACTTCTTGGCCAATACCAACCACTTCGCCAGCATATTCATGACCAACAACCATAGGCACTGGAATGGTCTTTTGCGACCATTCATCCCAGTTATAAATGTGAATGTCAGTGCCGCATATAGCGGTTTTATTGATTTTGATTAAAATATCATTATGACCAATTTCAGGTTTTTCTGTTTCTTGTAACCAAATACCGACTTCAGGCTTTAATTTAACTAAAGATTTCATTGTAGTTTTCTCTCTATTTAGCGTTAATTTAGGCTGAAATAATGCCCATTTCTTTGCCGATACGGGTAAAAGCATCAATCGCTTTGTCTAATTGTTCTTTGGTATGCGCGGCTGAAATTTGCGTGCGAATACGTGCTTGGCCTTTTGGCACTACAGGGAAAGAGAAACCAATAACATAAATGCCTTCGGCTAATAATTTGTCTGCCATGTCACTAGCAACTTGAGCATCGCCTAACATCACCGGCACAATAGCGTGATCAGCACCTGCACACGTAAAGCCCGCAGCTTCCATGTTTTTTCTAAAGTAAGCGGCATTATCTTTTAATGTGGCACGTAATTGATCGCCATCAGCTAGTAGTTCAAGCACTTTTAATGAGGCGTTAACAATTGCAGGAGCTAACGAGTTAGAAAATAAATAAGGGCGCGAGCGTTGACGTAACCACTCTACCACTTCTTTTTTACCTGAGGTATAACCACCAGATGCTCCGCCCATCGCTTTACCGAGCGTACCAGTAATAATATCGACACGGTCCATCACCTCACAATACTCATGACTACCACGACCTTGTTCACCGACAAAGCCTACTGCATGAGAATCATCTACCATGACCATCGCATTATATTTATCAGCCAGATCACACACACCTTTTAAGTTAGCGATGACACCGTCCATTGAAAAAACACCATCGGTTGCGATTAATTTAAAACGCGCGCCTGCTTCATCTGCTTCTTTTAAACACTGCTCTAATGCTGCCATGTCGTTATTGGCATAACGAAAACGCTTAGCTTTACATAAACGTACACCATCAATAATAGAGGCGTGGTTTAGTGCATCACTAATAATGGCATCTTCTGGCCCTAAAATGGTTTCAAATAAACCAGCATTGGCATCAAAGCATGAAGAGTAAAGAATGGTATCTTCCATACCCAAGAATTTACTGATGCCCTGCTCTAATGCTTTATGGATATCTTGCGTACCACAAATAAAACGAACCGATGCCATACCAAAACCATGTTCATCTAAACCTGTTTTTGCTGCCGAAATAAGCTCAGGGTGATTGGCTAAGCCTAAGTAGTTATTGGCACAGAAGTTAACCACTTGTTCGCCTGTAGTTACGGCAATTTTTGCCTGTTGAGCTGTAGTAATAATACGTTCGGCTTTATATAAACCATCTGCTTTAACTTGATCTATTTGCTCAGTTAAATGTGAAAAAAAACCTTGTTTAGATACAGAACCAGTCATGTGAATCCCTTAAAATTAATGTGCTTTGATAAGCTTATTATCAACGTTGTCACTATCAAAATATAAGTGGCACTACTTGTTGATTTAACCTTTTTTGTAGTTAAATTGACATATTTACCTGTCAAAGTGTACATTACTAGCTAGATTATGAATGTAGCTGTGAAAGCGGAGTATAGTTTGCTTACTGAAAAAGATGAAGAATTGCTGTCAATATTACAAGTTAATGCCAGAGCCAGTGTTTCTGATATTGCCCGAGCGACTGGTGTTTCAAGAACAGCAATACAAAACCGTTTAAACAAACTTGAAAACAATAATGTTATTAAAGCCTATAGCGTTGTACTAGATAGCGCTTATACCAGCGGTCTCATTTCTTCTAACGTGTCATTAAAGGTAAAACCAAGTTTGCGCCAACCCATCTGTGTCGCGTTAAGAAAAGTTCCGCAAATTAGTCATATTCACTCAATTAGCGGTGAATATGACTTATTGGTTACAATTCAAGCAAGCACGCTAGAAAAGCTAAGTGAAGTGCTCAATGTGGTATGTTCAACAGACGGAGTTCAAAGAACGAATTCAGCGATTATTTTAGATACTATTTTTGAACGATAACATGCCAACTCATCGCTTTATTTCAAAATAGATTTGAGCCATAAAGCAATATCACTCACCAAAGAGTCATTAGCATTAATTAAATGACGATTGGTTTTATCACCTTTAAAGGTTTGCATCTTTGTATATTTAGCGCCGTTCCAATCAAATAATTCTTTCGCCGTTGAATAGCTCGCTTGATGATGAGCAGAACCAATAAAATAAGTGGGTATATCAATTAAATTTTTATAACGCTCTTTATCGCTATAGCCCATTTCAGGAGTAATTAGCACTAAAGCACTGATATGGATTTTCTCCGCTAACGACACCGCATAAGCACTAGCACAGCCACTGGCTACCACAGCAATACCCTTATCTTTATCCATTTTTGTTCGTAAATAATCGTAACTCGCTACTAAATCATCTGCCCAATAGGTCGTTAATAAAGCAACATCGTTCTGATAACTCACAATATCTTTGGCATTCTTTTTAATATCAAGCTCAGAATATCCTTGGGCAATACTTTCACCATAACCTCGTAAATCCATAGACAATGTATGCAAGTTTTGTAAGGCAATCGTTTCACTTAAGGTTTGGTAACGGCTTCTATTAGAATGGCAATCGTGTAAAACAATAACACCACCTGTTGAGTTTATTTTTGCTTGCGCTTTTGTTTGCTCCTTCACAACTTTTTTAGTGGTTAAATAGTCTCCTACCAATAAAAAATCATGATCTTTATTGGCTTGAATACGAGCAGTACTACTATATGGCAGCTTTTCAATTTTAGCCGCAGAACGACTCGGTATAGGTAATGGTTTTTCTTGCGTTGAAGGGGCTTGTTGAGCATAACTACTATTCATCATAAGTAGTGCGATGAAGCTAAATGCGGTCGCACGTGCAGGCACGCGTAACAATAATTTCATAGTGCTTGGCTTATTATTCATAATGCAGATGCTTAAATTAAATGTAAATTTGTTTATGTTAATTTTAACTTATTAGTATAATCTACCGACATTATCATAATAGAGCAATTTATGTTCTCTTTGCTATTTTATCGTTTGTTTTTCTTATTGTTGCTGCCGCTATTAGTTATTGCGCTGCTTGTTAGATCTCGTCGTAACCCTGACTATAGAAAACGACTTACTGAGCGATTAGGAATCAGCCCAAGTCATATTAAGCCAGGTGGAATAGTGTTGCATGCCGCCAGTGTTGGGGAGGTTATCGCACTAAAGCATTTTATTGAACAATTACTCGCAAGCTACCCTGATATACCACTCACCGTAACAACGTTTACGCCAACAGGCTCTGCTCAAGTGAGAAAACTTTTTGGCGATAATGTGCAACATTGCTATTTACCCATTGATGTTATCCCTTGTACCTATTTTTTTTTAACGCGATTAAAACCACAATTAATGATTTTTATGGAAACTGAATTGTGGCCGAACCTTATCGCACAAAGCCAAAGTCGCAACATAAAGTTATTGTTAATCAATGGTCGTTTATCGCAAAAATCAGTAACAAGTTATAGTAAAATCAAAGCGTTAATAAAACCTACCCTTAACCGTTTTGATAAAATATTGTGTCAAAGTCAAGGTAACATGGAGAACTTTCTTCACTTAGGATGCCAAACACATCGTACACAGGTAAGCGGAAACTTAAAATTTGATATCAGCATTAATGACGAACTTAATGCCAAACAAGCCGAACTCGCTAAATATTGTGCATTTACTGAAATTAACCCTAGAAAGGTGTGGTTAGTTGCTAGTACTCACCCTGGTGATGAATCACTTGTTTTATCCGCTTTTAAACTCATCAAACAGCAACACAACGATGCATTACTTATCATAGTACCCAGACATCCTGAACGTTTTAATGACGTTGCCAACTTATGTCTTTCACATAACTTTACTCTAGCCAAGCGCAGTGAAAAAACCATAGTGAGTCAACAAGATATTTGGCTACTTGATACTTTAGGTGAACTAATGGCAGCTTTTGCTCTCGCTGATGTAGTAACGATGGGCGGCAGCTTTAGTGAGGTCGGTGGTCATAATCCGCTTGAGCCCGCTTTATTTAAAAAGCCAATTGTCGTAGGTAGTAATATGAGTAATTTCACCGAAGTACTGGCACAACTAAAAAACCAGCAAGGCATTATTCAATTAAGTGACGAAGCATTAAGTGAACAATTAGAGAGTACCAGTACTGAATTAGCCGAATGCGTCTCGTCACTTTTTTTAGATGCAAAGCAACGACAACAGCTTGGTGAAAACGCTCATAAAGTCGTATTGGCTAATCAGGGAGCAAGTCAACTTTCACTAGCTTATGTACAAGCTCTCATGGCAAGATGATTTATTAAAAGGTCACTTAGCAGTAGGTAGTACCTGAACAAGCACTGCGATTAACTTAACCATTAAAAAAGCATGATAAACGAATTAACACACCAAAATAATTATTGCCGATACGTAAGCGATAAAATCAGTCACTTTTCAGTTGAGATGTTATCGGCTGAATATTGGCAAGCAAAGCATGCTATAACAGGCAGTGCACAAGGTCGCGGAACAACATGGTTTATTCAATATCATGACGACGATAAGCCAGAAAACCCCGATCAGCAATGGGTACTTCGTCACTATTATCGTGGTGGGCTCATTGGAAAAATAATTAACGACAGTTACCTTTTTACGGGAATGGAACAAACTCGCGCAGCAAAAGAATTTACCCTACTTCATCATTTACACACCCTTGATTTACCTGCCCCCATGCCTATTGCCTTTCGCGTTAAGCGTCGTGGTTTATTTTATCAGGCTGATTTATTATCGAGTCGCATTGAGAATGCCCAAGATTTAGTGGCAATACTTAGTGAAAAAGCGCTTGATGACACAGTTTGGCAACGTATTGGCGCCATCATAAAACGATTTCACCAACACAATATTTATCACCATGATTTAAATGCGCACAATATTTTAATCAATGATAAACAACAAGTGTTTATTATCGATTTCGATCAAGGTGAAGTAAGAACAAACCATAGTAATAAGTGGCAGCAAGGAAATATTGATCGCCTAAAACGTTCCTTTCTAAAAGAGCTAAACAAGCTCCCAAAGTTTCATTTTAATGAAGAGCATTGGCAACAATTATTATCTGGATATAGCGAGTAGAAATACCTTAAAATAGCGCACATCCGTCGTATTAAAAAGTACAGAGATATTGTAAAAGTAAAGAGAATCCCTATGAATTTCATCACGCTAATATTTATTGCATTAACTCTTTTCTCTAACCTTGCTTTTGCTGAAAAAAGCAAAACGCGTGATATCAGTCACCTTATTTCTAAAGAAGAGTTCTTAACATATGCAGATGTCGCTGACTTTATTGATAAATCACCGAAAGTGAGTGAGATGTTGCCTGCCTCAACGGATGATGTTGATGAACAAGGTCGCCCTTTTGTTACAATGTTAACCGGCTCTGACTGTGATCGTGATGGTAAAATGGACGATAACCCAACCTGTAATGCAGTGTTCTTTAAACTGTGGTTAAAGTACGCGCGCTAAAAACCAGCACTTTCATTGGCGCTAGTCTTTAGTTCATCATGAAAAACTCATATTCGCATTTTACATTGACATGGGCGACTTCATTACATTGAGTCGCCCACTCTTTTTATTCCTCTAATTCAATGTCAGTATCTTGAATTAAACCAGTATCTGTCTTGTTAGCACAGGCTTTATCACGAATATTCTTTTGCATTACAACGACAGAGAAAATACTTAAGGTATAGGCCATGGCATAAAAGCCTTTTTCGCTTAATAACAATTGCGCATTATATAAACCTATGATTAATAAACTAATGGCAATAGCGGAAGACGCCCAACAAATACGTGTATAAATTTTAGAAGTTTGAATACCTTCACGTTCATCTCTTACTGCTTTTTGCACTGACACCATAGAGAATAAACCAAACAACAGAACAATTAAGTAATAGCCTTTTTCATTAAGCGCCATATCAGCATTATATAAACCAATTGCATAAGCAAAGCTGCCAATAAGTAAAGCGGCTACAGAAGCTAAGGTATATGATTTTGTCGGAATAGTGGCTTGAATTGTTGCTTGAGTCGTTACTTGTGTCGCTAAAGTCGGTGTAGTCATTTTTGATTCCTTTTAAGTGTTTCGTCTTGTTGACAAGAGACACTATGAATCAAAGAATACACTAAATAAACCTTGTTATCATAAGTAGCTTAACATACAGCTTAAAGTATTTTAATACTATACCTTAAGCTATGCTTTAAGCTGTATGTAGGGGTTGTTCATTGCGGTTACTTAATCGCTGCAATAAATTGTTGTAAGGATTTCAACATGTCTTGGTAATGGGGATTGTAGGTTAAGCGCTGTAGTAAGTTAGCATTCGTTAAGTTTTCTTCGGTCAGTTCACCTTTGATCACCTCTTGGCTCGTTTTACAGGCACTAAAGCGGGCAATATCTTTAATGTAGTGTTCACAATTTCGATACTGCCCATTAATACCGTAATGTGGATTATCTGGTGAGTTGGTCGTGGCGGTATGCGCAATATTATATATGTCTTTACACAATGAGTTACTTTCACACTGAGGATTAATTACTTGAATACTTTCTTGTAAAGACGCAGGAATACTTGCTTTATTGCCATAAAAGACAAAACGACTTGGATCGTCCTTATAGCTTTCTTTTCCTTGTTGCCACTCATTAATTAACACATATGTTTGTTGAGTTTCTATAGTTTGATCATGCTCGCTAGCGACTACAAATAATGGGATGTTGTGCATTTTTCTTTCACTAGATGCATCTTTACCGACAATTCGACTCATTAAGCTGTGCACTTGCGCCCCTGCGTTATACGGAAATGATTCATACTTGGCAAAATCAGCATCCATCGACAAATCAATCCAATCAACAAAAGGAATATAATCGACATATTTCGCTAACCAAGCCAGATCACTCTTTGCTTTAGAGGCAGGCGACCACATCAGTAAGCCTGAAATTTTTTCATCAACTACTTCTTGGTGCATTAAGTAGTCAAAAATCAGTGCGCCACCTGTAGAAAATCCGCCGAGATAAACTTGCTCAAAATCTTGTAGGGTGCGCTCAATGCCATACTTTGCTGCTTGCTGCCATTCTTGATAACTCACATCCTGCAATTGTGCTGGAGCAGTACCATGACCAGGTAATAATAACGTTCTTACCGTAAAACCTTGTTGATAAAAGAACTGCGCTAAATCATGGAATGAGTATGGCGAATCAGTTAAGCCATGAATCAATAAAACCGCTTTTTTAGCATCGGGTTGTGTTAATTCAAAGGGAGCAACTAACTGAGCTATCGTCGGCTCTTTAGCCCAGCTATTTAATACAGCAAGTTGATTAAAGGTTTTAGTATAAATTGGGCAAGGTAATTCAGCTCTCGGGTTTTGCGCTGCAATAAGCTGATGGCTATATTGTATATATTGATCAAAGCTTAAATTCGTTTCAAAACTAAAGTGAATGCGCTCATCTGCCAAAGGGTTATGGCTTTCTCGATATTTTCCTGCTGCTATTTGCTGCTCAATATCTTTTTGCTCAAATGAAAAATCTAAACACGTTGCTTGCTTAGCGAAAAGAGTCGGCGAAGTAACCATTAAAAAGCCGATAATTAATTGACTAAATAATTTCATGAATATTCCTTTATGTCGGTTTTCTTAATTTAGCAAACGGGGTGTATTCCCACGGTCTCATGGCGCACAACATACCAATATGCTGTCTTTTGTCTAGCGGTATTTTTGCATCTTCTTGATTAAGTAAGGCCGCTTCTTTGGTTAATTGATTAAGTTTACGTTGAATAATATCAATAGAAGATTGCGAATACGTACCACGCAAATAAAAGCGAAAATTATTTTCACCTTTAAAGCGAGAATGCATAAATTCACTAAATACGTCGGTGGCAATATTTTGCTCAAGCGGTCCATTGGGTATCCAGCGAAAATCTTGTGCAATTAATAACTTATATTCATTATTAGGCAGTAGCTGAATCATTTTAAGCTTATCTAATTTAGCCAATAATCGAATACATTCATGCTCAGTGATTTGATAATATTTAAGAATATCAGCAAAGGTCCACGAGTCTTTCACACAAACGGCAACTAAGAACAGTTTAGTGTCAGTCACTAATTCTTTTTCTTGTTCTGGTGTTAGTTGCGAGATTTGATCTTGTTGCTTTTCAGCAATTAAAAACAAATCTGACAAACTCAAATTGAGTAACTGACAAATCTCCTCCAATCGGTCTAAGGCAAAAGATTGCGTGGAAAAAATTCGCTTAACATTAGCCTCACTCATCGATAAATGGTTAGCAATATCTTTATAAGTAATGTGCTGTTGACGTAACAACGCCTTTAACGTGTTGCTTATTTGTTTAATTTGGCTCATAACAACTTCAAGGTATATTTATTTAATACTTTTAGTGGTTTAACAGTATACACACGACAACATAGTTTACACAAACAATCCTTAAATCTATATTTGCACTCAGTTAGCAAGGGCTAGCAACTAAAACAAATAAGGAAAATAATGATGTTTACTACTAACACAATGACTCAAATTCAATCGACAACAAAACAACCGACTTCAAAGAAATTTATTAATAGCATTGCCGTAATGCTATTAGCCGCTTCATTAACCACTAATGCTGTTGCGGCTGATTCAGCCCAGCATACTAGTAAAGCAGGTAAGCATTCTGCACTAGCCGTTTCTCATGGTGCAGCCTCGACGGCAAAGGTTGCAGCTGCAGTGGTCGCTGTACCCGTTGCTGTTTCAGGAGGTGCAATGCTTGGTACCGGCGTAGTAAGTGCTGGTGCAGGTTCAGACAAAGTAGGTAGTCAAATTGCCACCTCAGGTGCCGCAACAATGAGTGCTGCAGCCCAAACAGTACAAAGCATTAAATTTGAACATAAAGATGAAGATGAATTGATAATATCTGATATCACAATCACCGCAGATCCAGCACCCGCAACGGTAATGCAACAAAAAAGCGTAGAAACGACTAAAACCAAAGTTACCACTAAGACCACAATTAAAACAACGGAGCAAAAATAATGAGCGCCTTCAATTTATTTGCTACATCAAAATACACAATTTTTGCGTTATCTATTGCGGTAATTTCTAGCATCACCACAGCACATGCTGGCAGTACAAAAAATGTAGATCCTAAGCATTCTGCCAACGAAATAACCACATTTGCCAAACAGGTAGAAAAATATGCAGCCAAACAAGGTGCTAGGGCTTTTATTATTGCCCGCATGGGTCGCCCTAAAAAAGATTTACCAAAAGGCATTAGTTTTACCCACACGGCAATTGCTGTTTACTCAAACATTGAATTAGGAAACGGTAAAACAGCCAGAGGTTATGCGATTCATAACCTGTATCAAAATGAAGGGCAGTTAGACACCAGCTCTTTAGTTGTTGATTACCCTACTGACTTCTTTTGGGGGGCAGAAGAGTTAAAAGCAGGCATTATTATTCCGACTAAAGATTTGCAGCATCGTTTAATCGAAGCTATTGCTTCTGGTAAAAACAAAGCAGTTCACAATAGTCACTATTCGGTTATTGCGAACCCGTTTAATGATCAATTTCAAAATTGTACAGAACATACCTTGGATATAATAAATGCGTCGATTTACCAAACAACCGATATAGCACGATTAAAGCGTAACGCTAAAAACCATTTTCAGCCACAACGCGTAAAAACTAGCCCGTTTAAATTAATGCTAGGCAGTGCGTTTATGGATGATGTGACGACTAAAGATCATGATGGCAAGGTTTATACAACAACCTTTACCACCATTGCCAAATATTTAAACAAGAACCAATTAATGCAATCAAGCGTGGTGTTTGATCAACAAGGAAAAGCAGCAAAGTTAATATAATTCTTTCTAAAAATTAAATTCCTTTAGATTAAAACCAATAAAAAAGCCTTTAAGTCGAAACACTTAAAGGCTTTTTATAAGTAATATAGAGCTAATATATTAAATACCGTAGGCTTCGCGATACTGATTAATACTGGCTAAACTTGTAGCCAACTCATCAGCGTTGTCTGGTTTAGTCGCTAACTTCTCTTCTAAGTAGGTTACCACGTCAGCCAATTTTACGATTGACACAACTTGTGTACCAAAATCACGCTCAACTTCTTGAATGGCTGATAACTCACCTTGGCCTTTTTCTTGGCGATCAAGTGCAATTAATACGCCTGATAATTCAGCGTTATGCGCTTTGATGATTTCCATTGATTCACGAATGGCTGTACCTGCGGTAATAACATCATCAACCAACATCACCTTACCATTAAGATCTGCACCCACTAATGAACCACCTTCACCGTGCGTTTTCGCTTCTTTACGGTTAAAACAGTAAGGTACATCAAGGTTATGTTGATCAAACAAAGCAACGGTAGTCGTTGTCGCAATAGGAATGCCTTTATAAGCTGGGCCAAAAACTAAATCAAACTCAATGTTGGCATCAACTAGTGCAGCAGCATAAAAACGCCCTAAACGCGCTAAATCACCACCAGTTTTAAATAATCCAGCATTAAAAAAGTAAGGGCTAGTACGGCCAGATTTTAAAGTAAACTCACCAAAACGTAATACCTGTTTTGATAATGCAAATTCTATGAAATCGCGTTGATAATCTTTCATGTGTAAATTCCCTAAAGATTAATTAAATTAGCTTAATGCTGCTTTTTGAAGATCGAATAATTCATTAATACCATCTTTTGCTAATTGCATCATGGCATTCATTTCATCAAAGCTAAACGGCTCTTCTTCCGCTGTACCTTGTACTTCAATGAGCTTGCCTGTATCTGTCATGACTACATTCATGTCTGTTTCAGCACATGAATCTTCAGCGTAGTCTAAATCAGCAACAGGCTCACCTTGATAAACCCCAACAGAGACTGCTGCAATCATGTATTTTAACGGGTTCGTTTTAATAATGTCTTTTGCACGCATGTAGTTAAGTGCGTCAACTAAAGCAACACAAGCACCTGTGATAGAGGCTGTACGTGTACCGCCATCCGCTTGAATAACATCACAATCAACCGAAATTGTGTTTTCGCCTAAGGCTTTTAAATCAACCGCGCCACGAAGTGCACGCGCGATTAAACGAGAAATTTCTAATGTACGACCGCTTTGCTTACCAGAAGCCGCTTCACGACGCATACGCGTGTGTGTAGAACGAGGTAACATACCATATTCAGCAGTAACCCAACCTTTACCTTGGCCCTTTAAAAAGCGTGGCACACCTTCTTCAACCGATGCAGTACAAATGACTTTAGTATCACCAAATTCAATTAATACTGAACCTTCAGCATGACTAGTAAATTGACGAGTGATCGTTACTGGGCGAATTTGCCCTAATGTTCTGCCGCTTGGACGCATGAAGAATTCCTCAAATTAGTTAATTGCGGCTATTATAAAGCCAAGTTAAGAAATTTGACATAAAGACAGACCAACTATTTTGAAATATAGTTATTCTTTACAAGGTCTCTTGTTTTAACCGAGCAATTTATACCAAAGCTAACTAGCTAGATAATGTGAAATACAAACAATGAAGCAATTAATATCTATTATACTTGGCGTAACATTTTTATTTTCTGTGAATGTACTTGCCTCAACAACGCTAAACTCAATTGTTAACGAGTTGCCTGAATACAGTAAAATCTATGACGATACGCGTGATCCCTTTGAAGATGCTCGAAGCGCATTAACCTTAGCCAAAGAAACCAATCGCCAGGTATTAATAGAAATAGGCGGTAACTGGTGTAGCTGGTGTCATAAAATGGATGACTTCTTAGCAAAAAATCCCGATATATTTCAAGCGCTTCATGCTAATTATGTGCTGTTAAAAATTAATGTCAGCGACAGTAATGAAAACGAAGCCTTTATGGATGCCTTACCTCCTGTATTAGGTTACCCACATATGTATGTATCTACCGCATCAGGCAAAATGATTTTATCGAAAGACACCGCTGAGTTGCTTGCTGGTAGTGAATACTCAAGAGAACAGTGGTTAACATTTATTGATAAATGGTCACTGAACCAGTGGCTTGCAAACAGTAAAGAGAATCAACCCTCGCCTAATACTGGTTCTTCAAATAGCCGACAAGAAACTGAGGAATAATCATTGAATTTTATAAAATCATTTTTTGATATCGCTTTCACTACACCAGAGTTTCTTAAAGAAAAACAACAAACAAGACGTCGATTACTCAAATCTGCTGCGGGAGTTTCTGCGTTAACGCTTTTTCCCGCATGGACGGTTACCGCGACTCAAAACAAACAACTAAGCACATTACTGACCACAGATCCGTGGAAAACCTTAAACAGCGTAATGAATCATTTATTGCCGGCCTCAAAAACAGGCCCAAGCGCTGAAGAGATTCAAGCGATGCCATTTTTATATAACTTAGTCTTTGAGCGCCCAACTCCCAAAGATGAAATAGAGTTTATTTTTAAAGGTGTAGAATGGCTAAATGGTTATACAAACCAGAAACTTAATCGTTCATTTGTTAAATTAACTTTTGACGAGAAAGAAACAATGTTACGCGATATTAGCCAATCGAACGCAGGCAGTAACTGGATAAATATGATGCTGACTAACCTATTAGAAGCCATGTTATCGCCACCCGCTTATGGTGGAAACCCTAATGGTATTGGCTGGCAATGGCTAGAACATAAAGCGGGCTTTCCTTTACCAGCAAAAGGGCAGCGCTATTTTGAATTACCTAAACGCGCTAGCATTATTAAATTGTCGCGTTTATCAGAGGAAAGCAGCTAATGGATTATGATATTTGTATTGTTGGCTCAGGCGCTGGTGCTTCCCCTATCGCTTATCGGTTATCGCAAGCTGGCGCAAAAGTTGTGGTGTTAGAAAAAGGCCCATGGTTAACCGAAAAAGAGTTTTTTAAAGACGAACAAACGATTAGTTTACATGATGCTTACAACCCATCTTTAGCTGACGAACAACACGTTATTGAAGAAGAATACCTTAACGATAAAAACGAAAGCTATTGGCAAGGCGAGCCAACTAGTGAGTCAGGCTGGAGTTGGTGGAACGGTACTGTGGTAGGTGGTTCATCAAATTTTATGAGTGGTTATTTTCATCGCTTAAAACCGATAGATTTTCGTTTGAAATCTGAATTTGGTGATATAGCAGGTGCCAATGTCGCAGACTGGCCTATTAGTTACGACGAACTAGAGCCATTCTACGCTATGGTAGAAAAAGAAGTAGGCGTTTCTGGCAAAACAGTTAAACACCCCCATCAAGAGCCACGTTCTACCGACTTCCCTTACCCTCCTGTTGCTGAGTTACCTGTTGCTTCATGGATAGATAAAGCAGCGGCAGATATCGGTTTTCATGCTATTCCGGTACCTAGAGCCATATTATCGCAACCTGATAAAGGCCGACGTAGTTGTGAATACTCAGGCTATTGCAGTAGCTATGGCTGCTCTTCAGGCGCTAAAGGTAGCGGTCGTGCCGCGTTATTAAATCAAGCTGTTGCTTCAGGTAATTGCACCATAAAACCTAACTCAAAAGTTTATAATATTGCCACTGATAGCGAAGGAAAAATCACGGCCGTGCAGTATTACGACGGAGTAGGTAAAAAACAACAAATCAGCGCAAAAATATATGTTGTCGCCTGCCAAGCGGTTGAAACATCACGTTTATTATTAGCTTCAAAGGGCGAGAAATTCCCTCATGGATTAGCGAATAATAGTAAACAAGTGGGAAAAAACTTACTCTTTAGTGGTGGTGGTACAGGCCAAGGTGACTTTATTTTTGACGAATTCAATGATGAAAAGGTTGCACAGTTAAAGCAAGTAGGGCCTTTTATCAATCGAGCATTGCAAGATTGGTATCAAATAAACGATGAACAATTTGCCAAATCAAACGCAGGTATTAGTCAAGATGGCCAAGCAAAAGGCGGCACTATAGACTTTCTTTTTCATCAAAACCCTATCGCGCGCGCGCAAGGTAGTCAATGGCAAGAAGATAACAATAGTGTTGAAAGCTTAGTATGGGGTGAACAACTTAAACAAGCTTTGAAGCAAGAGTTCACTACCTATAAAACATTACGATTTGAAGTATTTAACGATTGGCTACCCACCGACGATTGCTTTGTCAGTTTAGACGAAGACATTACCGATAAATGGGGCGACCCAGTCGCTAAAGTACGTATTGGCTATCATAATCATGACCTTGAAGTAGGTGAGTTTTTGGCTCAAAAAGGTGAGCAATTACTAACGGCAATGGGTGCTAAAAACGTTTCATCTTCGATAAGCGGATCTCCTTCGAGTAATTTAATGGCTGGCGGTTGTCGCTTTGGTAATGACCCCAAAACATCAGTATTAAATAAAAATTGTAGGGCACATGAAGTAGACAATCTTTATGTAACAGACGGTTCATTTATGCCAACGGGAGGGAGCGTACCCTATACCTTCACCATTTACGCTAACTCATTTAGGGTGGCTGAGAAAATAACCAAACATTGGCAAAGTTTATCGCAGCAAAGCTAAGGCTTTAACATGTCGAGATACTTGTTTACTAATAAATATTTAATGCCTTTTCAGTTTTGTGATTATCAGGCTAAATATCAATATTATTCATCCTCTTAACAATACCCTAGCTACGTATTAAAAGGTAAGGCATAATTGCGTTAACTTAAGTATCAAAAAACTATTGCAGGTATTCAATTCACTGCATTTAAGATACTTACCATTAACGCAATGATAGGTAATTATTATGATCCACAGTATGACAGCATTCGCACGCCACGAAGTAAAAGGCGATTGGGGCAATGCTATTTGGGAAATTCGCTCAGTAAACCAACGTTTTTTAGAAACCTACTTTAGATTACCTGAACAATTTAGAGGCATAGAGCCCCTATTGCGAGAGCGCTTTAGAAAACAATTAAACCGAGGCAAAGTAGAATGTAGTCTTCGTTTTAATGCCAACCCTGCCGCTAAAAGTGAAGTAACCATTAACGAAAAATTAGCCCTGCAACTTATTCAGCATGCCAACTGGGTTAATGAACAAACCTTAAATAGCCAAGTAAACCCAATTGAAGTTATGCGCTGGCCTGGTGTTATGGAAGCAGCAGAAGCAGACATATCAACGATTCAAGCAGAACTACTCGCAGGCTTTGATATTGCAATTAAAGACTTTATTAACGCAAGAGCCAGCGAAGGTGAAAACCTTAAAGCGATGATTGAACAGCGCTTAGACGCTATAACCATTGAAGCAGATAAAGTTCAAGAACAAATGCCAGCCATTATAGAATGGCAGCGTACCCGTATTACCGATAAATTTACCGACGCCAAAATAGATCTAGACTCAAGCCGCGTAGAACAAGAATTAGTATTACTTGCACAAAAAATGGATGTTGCTGAAGAAATTGATCGCCTAAAAAGCCATGTAAGCGAAACTCAAAAAATCTTGAAAAAAGGTGGTGCACAAGGTCGTCGCTTAGATTTCATGATGCAAGAGTTTAACCGTGAAGCGAATACCTTAGGCTCCAAATCAATCAATACCGACATAACTGCTAGCGCTGTAGAATTAAAAGTACTGATTGAGCAAATGCGCGAGCAGATCCAAAATATTGAGTAATTTTACCACCCGTTACCATTTGCAATAAATAACAATTAAAGCCTCGTTTTGCGGGGCTTTTTTGTTTCTGTGTATTTCCATTCGTTCATAGGTGTTGTAGTATTTCTGGTGGGCAATATGGTGAGCGCATGATCACCATTAAAACATCATTGGTGGGCAATTAACAATATGGCAACTATCACAGCAAAACAAATACAGGCTTTTGTAAAAGGTGAACCTAAAAGACACCCCATCGGTAGTGGCTTGTATTTAGTTGTAAGAAACTCAGCAACTCCTTATTGGATGTTGCGCTATTCATCAAATGGTAAGAGAAAAGAAATTACATTAGGTCAGTACCCTGATTTATCATTAGCCGATGCTAAAGCTGATGCAGCTATAAAAAAGCGTGAAGTCAATTTAGGATATGACCCTCTAATCGCTAGAAAACGAATTAAAGAGCAATCCATTAAGCTAGTTGATGATCTCTTTGCTGATTGGTTTGATAATGATATTGCTAAGCGCCTTAAACACCCGAATATACCCAAACGAGTTTATACCAATGATGTTAAGCCCTTTATCGGTGATATACCCCTTGATCAAGTAAATGCCCGTGATATTCGCAAAATCATTCAAGCGATATCTGATGATCGGCCAACAATTGCTAATGATGCGTTAATGTATTTAAAGCAATTATTCAGGCATGGCATAAAGTTGGATTTGATTGCTCATAATCCTGCTAGCGCGTTTACTGTTTCTGATGCTGGTGGTGTTGAAAAAAGTAAAGATAGATATTTAACTTTGGATGAAATCACCAAAGCTTTCAAAATATTTAAACAGCACCAAGCGAAGTTTAATCGAGATAACTATTTAGCTTGTGCTTTGCTTGTGACGTTAGGTGTTCGTAAAAGTGAGCTTTGTTGCGCTAAGTGGAAAGAATTTGAACTTGATAAAGCTTTGTGGCACTTGCCCGAAGGGAGAAGTAAAACAGGTGCACCAATTACCATTCCTTTACCTAAACAAGTATTAGTATGGCTAAATGAGCTAACTATACGCGCTTGTGGTTCTGATTATGTATTCCCCGCAAGGCGAGCATCGAAAAAACCTCACATGGGCGACGATACGTTAAATAGGGCTATTTCATCAATGTTTGGGCGTGAAGCTGGTCGTAAAATACAACCACCCAATTTAATGGGGGATATGAAACCATTCTCACCGCATGACCTAAGACGAACATTTAGAAGTTTAGCGGCTTCTCAAGGAGTACCTGGTCATGTAGCTGAACGATGTCTTAATCATAAATTAAAAGGTGTTGAGGGGATTTATGATCGCCATGATTATCTTGAAGAGCGCAAAGAGGCGCATACTCTAGTCACAAACTTATTAGAGCCCGTTATCAATGGAAAATAACCCGAAAAAAATAGATTGTGTGCGCAGGCTAAAAAGATTAGCGAAGTGGTATCGGCCAAATAGGTATGCTTGGGTGAAAGATGCCTCATTATCTAAGATTAGTGATGAGCTATCGAGCAGACGAGTGGCTTATCATGAGTTAAAAAATAATAGCTTTGAAGATGGTTATATCGGGGATTTATTTTCTATAACTTTAGAGGAGTTACCTGCCAAAGAACCAAGTAATATTGAGTGTGAAAGAATTCACGAAGAGTTATATAAAAGTGATGTTTATCCTGTTTCCATGGGGCATATACTTTTATGTGAAAAGAAATATAAAACGCGCTCAGATTATGATGCAGATCCGTTTTCACAAAAGAATACTATGCAATTTCTGGCAGATAGCGATGAAGACATTTGGGTTAACTTACCGCTTTATATGCGAGATTCAGATATATTGGACGAAGTTCAAAAACTATTAAACCAGCTTAGAGCTAAGCTCAATAAGCCTCAACCAGATAATTACAAAATGAAGTCCCGTATAGAAAGACTAAAAAGAGGTGGGATTTTTGAGTATTTGGATTTAGATATTTGGGCGAAAGCAAATGGCTATTTACTTAATTTAAGTACCATTGCTCAAGCTATTAATTCGCATACTGTAGATACAGACCTTTATAGTTCAGGTTCAGAAAAGAAAGTTTATGATAAAAGAACTGTTTCGGATGATATAAAGCGACAAGCTGAAATTGCGATTACATTAAAGTTTTCTGATAAATTAGATTTAATTTTAGCTAATCAAAATAACGAAGATGTTGCGTAGCCCTTTAAAATCAATACAACCACGTATCGTGGTTTCTCCACTGTAGTTTTTATCAAAAAATCTACGGACAACAGCAATATTTTACGCACTAGTATATGCCAATCCCTATACGAACAGGCAGAGGCATTATGACAGCACAATACACCCAACCCACCCCAGAGAAACGAAAAGAACTACTACAAATAGTTGGTGAATCAGATCGCTTAGTAAAGGATCTAGAACGTAAGAAGCTGACAACTTTGAGTCGAACACAGACGTGGAAGTTAGAAAAGCAAGGCCTACACCCACAACGCCGTCAACTCAGCACTAACTCAGTAGCTTGGTTATTGTCAGACCTTTTATGGTTTATCTATAAGCAGGAACCAACAAGCAACACTAATAAAAAATCTAATTCCTAAAATATTTAACCATGTAAATAGTAATCGGTCTTCAATATTCTTATAGGTAATTTATGGGGTTTGAAAAAAATAAGCGGTCTAAGCCTAAAGAGCGTTTTGCTGGTATTCCTCATGTTGTTATGAATCATATTGATTATATTGAACTCAGTGGTAATGCTATCAAATTATTGCTAGAGGCTGCTAGGCAATACAATGGCAGAAATAACGGAAAACTATGCTTTGTTTGGTCACAAATGGTTGAACGTGGCTGGAAATCTAAAACGACTTTAAGCTCTGCAAAAAAGGAATTATTAGCAAAAAACTTACTTGTTATTAGCAAATATGGGGGCTTACTCCATGGTAAGGGAATACCTCAATATTATGCTTTAACTTGGCAAGCGATAGATGAAATTAACGGCTTTGAAATTGATGTTGAGCCAACAATAAAACCGATGAGAAACTTTCGGTTATAAAAATATCCTAGTCCAGTTTCTATACCGTATCAGTCCAAAAGCTGGACTAGTATCGGTACAAAATATGGACTAGGGCTATATTTTTCGGTACAGAAATTGGACTAAGAGAGAAAGCTTAAACCCTAATTTTTAAATACGCATAAAGTTAGTGTTTGCAAACTACTGTAGTCCAGTTATTGGACTCCTATATATATAACCATATTCCAAGTATGCGAAAACGCTTGGTTAAGTGAAAAAATTAAATAAATTTAAAAAACATTAAGTGGAAATAGTATGTGTAAGCAATTAAAAATAATAGAAGTGATAACTAGTAAAGCAGATCAAATAAACGTCATAGCATCAGTTGCACAACAAGGCAGTATAGAAGAGTTAAATGCAGATAAAATTGAAAGTCTATTCGGGCTAATAATGCAGATATCTAAAGACATATCATTGATAGCGAATCAGAGTGTATTTACAGAGGGTGCATAAATTCTAATTATGCCTAGAGTACATTCAACCAGAGATCGTGACGAGTTTAATATTGTCCTTAAAGCGTTAGAGAGGAATCGTGGTATTAAAGCTCGTTGGATCGCAGAACTTACAGCACTTTGGGCATTGAGAATTAGTGATTTACTTGTAATCACAACAAGTCAAATTGATCAGTCATTTAATACTGGTGAGTTTGTAATCATTGAAAGCAAAACTAAAAAAAGGAAGGTCATTACCCTAACCAAACATGCAATAAAGTTGCTAGACGAAATGCGACTAACATTTCCAAATGATGTTTATTTATTTGAGAGTAGATATGGTGGGAAAAGGAAACCGATTAGTCGTAAAACTGTTTGGCGTTGGATGTGTGAAGTTGAACCTGATGTTATTAAATGGCGTAGATCTTGTGGCCGTCTGGGTGGAGTTAACTTAGGTACTCATTCATTACGAAAGTCAGGATCAAGGTTAAGGCAGCAAGCGGGTGTTTCATTGGAAGAACTCCAACAGTTATTGAACCATAGTAAACCAGAAACGACGATTAATTATCTTGATAACAATGAGCAAGATTTGGTAGATACGTTTGTTGCTGGTGATAAAGCTTTGTTTGGATAAGTTAATTAACTTGAGACAGTTTATAAGTTACGTCCCAACAGTAAGTTAATGTATTGATATTTAAGGAATCATAGTCCTGTAGATTTAACATGACTTTAATATTGACATTTATGTTATTGGTAAGAGATAAAGCTATATATATCAAATGACTACTTGTAAATAGATGTTCTGAAAACTATAGGGGACCCTGAGAGTTTCATTAGTAACCACGGGTGCGAGGCTCGCGGTAATTGAAAAATATTTACGTCTACCATAGTGCAGCATCAGCTTTACCACTTGGGTGGTAAATTACTTGTATTTATTGGGCTGTAGCTTGCTGAATTTGAGTTTTTAAATACTGTAAATACTATTTTCAATTTATAGATAAAGAAAATGTAATATTTAAACAATAAGGATAGAAAGTCATGACTTCATGGTACAAAGTAGAGATAAATAAAAGAATAATTTATGCAGTAAGAATAGACGATGATAAATTAAGTGATGAAAAAAAATTAGATGAAGCTGCCCATTTAGCCGCTAATCATGAAAATGATTTTGAAGAACTTATTTGTTCACCACTTGAAGTGGGTGATATTACTAAAGTATTAAATGAGGCTGATACTGTGATAACTCACTGAATTTCTACCTATAAGACCAACCTCGATATTTTACATGCAGGCATGAGAAATTGTTTATTGCAATAAGAATCTAGCGCTATATTTCATATCGAAATAGGAAATCGCATACTGTTTAAATGTACAGTATTGGTTTGGCGTGTTATAATAAAGTAGTTATTACTAGTAAAAGTATGACACTATACAAGTTGTAGCTTATAAAGTGCCATTATTTCCTTGGAAATAGTGGCCTATTGTTAGATTAAAGAAAAAGAAGAAAACTGTTGAACCGTCTAAATCATATATTTAAAAAGTTGAATTTGACGAAAGAAAATGGCCTTTATGTTGCTGGTGAGCATAGAGAAAGCTTATTTTCTAATCGTGTAGAAAGACTTTTACTTAAAACTATTCAACCTGATGCTTTCTTCTGTATCGATAATAAACCACTGATTCTTTTTTTTGAAAATTTAGGAAATGAAAAAGAAGCTAAGCTTAGGGATATTTGGAATTTCAATGAATCGCCAATAATAATTATATCAGAATCGGATTCTGTAGAAATTTATAACGGCTTTAAATATTTGACTGATGAAAATACTCTTGAATTATTTGGTAAAGATGAAGCTTTGTCAGATTTTTCATATTTTGAGTTAGTTACAGGTAATACGTGGGAAAAACATCAAAAAGGTTTTGAATCTACCAATCGAATAGATTACCACTTACTCGAAAATATTAAGTCAGCGAGAGATATCCTAATTTCAAAGTTTTTATCTCCCGAGCTCACAAATTCTCTTATTGGTAAAGTTATTTTTGTTCGTTATTTAATTGATAGAAAAATCAAATTGGATTTTGAGCAGCGTGGACAGTCTCGAATATGGAGCAATTCTGATTTTTGTTCTCTCCTTTCAGACAAAATTAAAGTTAACGACTTCTTTAATTACTTAAAAGAAAAATTCAATGGTGATTTATTTCCAATTACTAAAAATGAAATTGATGATATCCCTAAAGAATGTCTGGATGTATTAGTTGACTTGTTATCTGGTGACAAAGTAGGACTAGGGCAAAGATCACTTTTCGATTTATATGATTTTTCAATTATCCCTGTTGAATTCATTAGTAATGTATATGAGTTATTCATTGGGCAAGTTCAGCAAGAAGAACAAGGTGCATACTACACACCATTGTTTCTAGTAGATTATATTTTAGCTGAAACTGTTGAGAAGAAAATCTCTAAGGACGCTATTTATAGCTGTAAAGTACTTGATCCATCATGTGGTTCAGGGATTTTTCTTGTTGAAACTTTAAGAAAAATTATTGAGCAATACCAAAAGCAGAATCCGAACTACTTATCAAATCACATTCAATATACAAATGATTTGAAGCATCTTGCTTTAGATAATATCTTTGGAGTAGATAAGGATAGGAGCGCAATTAATGTAGCTATTTTTTCTATATATTTAACTCTTTTAGATTACCAAACCCCTTCCGATATAGAGTCTTTCAGATTTCCCGTTTTACTTAATAATAATTTCTTTGCATCTGATTTTTTTGATCAAGAAGCAAACTTTAATGAAGTGTTCAGAGAGAAAGATTTTGATTTTATTCTAGGGAACCCTCCTTGGAAAGGTAATGGAATTGGACAAGAAGGAAAGAAATATTTAAAAGATAGATTAAATAGAGAAAAGGACAAAGATAAGAAATATCCCATTGCTATCAATAATGGAGAGATTGTCGAAGGTTTTATTTTTAGAGTAAGTGATTTTAGTAGTCATGATACTAAAACAGCCCTTATTGTAAGAAGCACAATTCTTTACAACAAAGGGTATTCAGAACAAAGTAAATTTAGACAATACCTTTTAGAAGAATTTTATGTGGATAGAATTTTCGAGTTAGCTCCTGTTCGATTTGAAGTTTTTGATAGGTCTAATGACCCTGCTGTAGCCCCTGCAGCTGTATTATTTTATAGGTATGCACATGGATTAAATACTGATGATAATACCGTAGAACATATAACTTTAAAGCCAAGTCGTTTTTTCTCTTTATTTAAAGTTTTCTCTATTAGTAGGCCAGACTATAAGAAGCTTATACAAATTAAGTTAAAAAAGTATGACTGGTTATGGAAAACATTAGTTTATGGCTCTTACCTTGACTTTAATTTCATTGCTCGATTAAAGGCGGATTTTAAATCCTTGAAGTCAGTCTTGGCGAACAAAAAACTTTTTAAAAAAGGCACAGGGGTAAAGCTAAGCAAGACTCCTTTAGAAGACACATCTCATCTTATTGGGAAGCCTTTTATTGATAGTAGAGATATTGAACCATTTTGGGCAAATACAAATGAATTACCTGAATTTACTTTAGATAAAGTAGGAAGAAAACGAGATTTAGACCTGTTTAAAGGAACTGTTTTATTAGTTAGAAATGGACTTGATACCCACTTGTTTAAACCACGAGCAGCAATCGTTGAATCTGATATTGTTTATAAAAACTCATTAACGGGTATAAAGCCCATTTCTGGTAAAGCTAAAAGAATTCTAAAAAATATTTCAGCTAACCTTTATTCTGATTTATATCCGTATATAGCAATACATACTTTTTGTTCAATAGGAATTGAAAGAGAGCAAACTAAAGAATATGAAAAATTTGATATCCCTTATGTTGATAACTCTTTAGATGAAATTGTTAATGAGATATCTAGAACTAAAGATCTCCTGTACTCCGAGAGGCAAGAAGTTCTTATCAATAACGCAAAAGTATCTAGTTTAAAAAAGGTTGTTGCTGAAAATCTAAAAATAATTAACCAGATTATTTTTGAAAAACTTTCTATTAATGAAAATAGTTTGGAGTCTTCTTTAATTGATTACGCTTTAAATGTAAGTAGGCCATTAATTACAAAAGATAAAGACCCGCTGATAGTAAAATCTTTGTTCGGCTCTATTCCTGAAAATAGTCAGTATTTAGAAGATTATTCGAAAATATTTTTTGATAGGTTTAACTGTATATATGAGAAGTTAGATAAGAAATTAATTGTTGAAATCAAACATACGGATAAAATCTTAGGATTGTTTTTTAAATTGGTACCTCTAAATTCATTAGATGATTCCTTGCAAATAACAAAATTAGAAAGCTCTTCGATTCTTAGTTTACTTTCGTCTATTGGCGTCGAAAAAATTACAGATAGGCTTTTTATACAAAAAGATGTTCGTGGATTTGAAAAAGATGGATTTTATATAATTAAACCGAATGAACAAAGGCTTTGGCATAAGGCTATGGCTCATTTTGATGTAAATGAATTCATGGATGCGATTTTAGTATCAGGTAGTAAAGGGAAAAGTGATGTTTCCTAGTTTAGATGCCACAAACTTTCAATCTTCTACATTGGTTTACGCAATAAAATTTGAAGACATACTCTCTAAAATTGTTCGCTGTTATAACATGATGGTTTCTGATTGTGTAGCTTTAGAAAATAATGAAAATGAGATAAGAGATGTGCTCTTATATAAGTATTTAAAGAATAATAGTGTAAGACAGAGTTTAGGGTTCGTTTCGGATCAAATTCATTTTGAAAGTGAAGTAAGAGAAGATCACTCTGTTGGTAGAACTGATTTAAAAATAATTTCACCTAATATATTTGAAAAGCAAGAAGCTTATTACATAATTGAATGTAAAAGATTGGATAAAAAATATGCAACAGGGAGTTCTGGATTAAATAAAAAATATATTGATGAAGGCATGTTTCGTTTTACTTCAAAGTATTATTCTTCTTATTACAGAGTGAATGCAATGCTTGGTTTTGTTGTTGATGACATGGATATTCGATTAAATACCAATCATATAAATCAACTCTTACTTGATACATCTTCAATTATAACTTTAAAGAAAATAACTCAGGGTAATTTTATAAATAACTTTGAGTATCACTATCATTCACAACATAGAGATGTTGATAACGAAGAATTGAAGATCTATCATTTAATGCTAGATTTTAATTTGAATATCCAAAAGCCTAAGTAAAAACTTATTCGAATGGTGGGCTAAATGGTGGGCTAAAGAGAGCTCCTATGTGGATTGATTATCCAAACTCATGTTTTTAAATGTTTTTTCACTAATACTCTATATTCAGATCCAAAACATAGAGTAGACAATTTAGTACCTGTTATTTAGCGGCATTGATATATTAAGTGTTAACAACCGCTAACTACAATTTGAAAGCAGGATAATCAGTTATTCACATTGCTAATGTAGAAATAAAACTCGCTATCATTTACAATCTTTTTTTTGGAAGTAACTTAAAAAATGGATTCAATGTGAAAAAAATAATCTTAGTAGTCATTGCAGTTTTTATTTTATCAGCTTGTAAAACAACGCCTGTTTATAACGTAGATAATTCGAACGTACCTGAGGGCATAACTGCAAAACAAGTAGAAAAAAATATAGTAAAGGCTTTAAACCAAAAAGGTTGGAAAATTACTGATAAAAGTAAAGATGCGATTATTGCTGAAATCAACGTAAGATCACATTTTGCTAAAATTAAAATATCTTTTGATGAAAAACAATATGCTATCGATTATGTAGACAGTACAAACTTAAAATATAATGCTCAAAAAAATACGATTCACAAAAACTATAATAACTGGATTATCTATATAGACAGGTTAATTCAATCGGGTTTAATAGAAGACAGTTATAACAATTAATTTTAAATCTTTGTTGCTATTGAAACAACATAGTCATCTTCGATTAGACTAGACAGCTGATAGTTACGTTTCAGCACACTTGAAGATTCATTTAACGTATTGAATATTGAGGTGTTTAACAATTTGGTTAGCGCCTCTTTTTCAGTCCAGATCTTATAAAATTCATTAATTGGATTCTGCGATGAATGTATTAATTCACGATCTTCTTCACAATAAAAATTAAGTGCTATTGATGCTATATCTCTGTTAGTTTTCTGCTCAATATCTACGCCTATACTTTCATTTAAGGCACAAAAGCTAAAAGCGATATATTCTCCACTATGACTTAAGGAAAGTTTTTGTATTAATTCTTGCTGTTGAAATACACCTGCAGCGCCAATTTCAGGGCAGTATTTTATAGTGAGTATTTTTGCTTGCTGCTTTTTCTTGTTCAACGCTTTCTTTATCAAATAACGGCTAAATATAAACTCTGAAGCTTTACGTTGCCTCTTTGCAAGGATCAACAACTCTTCAGAGCTTAAATAATCCTGTTGGTATTGGTTTTTTGAGGTGTCCATTTTGCCAATATATAGCGTTTTATCCTTCCCTTGCTGCTTGATTAAAAAAGATTTCATAATGTAACAATATTGTAGAGAAAATACCTATTTGGTAAAATAAATGAGAAATCACCCAGTTATAGCAAAAGCATAACGTAATGAAACTATATATAAATAAAATTCACGTATGGCTAAATGGACTTAATGATAGCACTTCGCTAAATTCATGGGCAAATGGCGATATAGAATTACCGAATACTTATGCTTTACCAAAACCGGCATATTACCCAAAAACTCAACTAAGGCGATTAAGTCCCTTTAGTAGAGTAGCCCTGCATTGTTTAGATATGCCACAAGTCCTAACTGCGTCACTTCCTTTGATTTTTGCATCACGACACGGTGATTTAGCTAAGACAGTGAAGCTAATTAAAGATTCAGCATCTGGCGAAGACTTATCACCAACACAATTTGCATTATCAGTTCATAATGCAACCTCAGGCCTGTTTGGTATAGCAACAAAAAATACCACTGCAACCACAACGATTAGTGCTAGTAAAAATACCTTTATCGAGGGGTTGATTGAAGCGTTAATGCAATGTCAAAAAAATCACGAAGAAGTACTTTATTGTTATTGTGATTTTGATGTTCCTGATGAATATCGTCAATATGAAGAGAAGCAACCGGCAAGATGTATTGCATTATTGCTTTCCGCCGTTAAAAGTAAAGAGACGCTTGTAAGTATCGATTTATCGCCAAATAGCACCTTATCAAATAAAAAAAGCGTACAAAGCAAGCAAGAAACCCCGCCCTGTATTGATTTTATTCGACACATGTACTGTCAAAGTCAAGAGAATATAGCGTGTAAAAACTACACTCTCTCTTTAGGCTTTCATTAATGCAAAAGTTAAATTATTTGTGGCGTATTGTCGCGACTGGAATATGCTTTTTTACTTTTGGTCTTGGTGCATTGTTCATTTCTTCTCTTATCTTCCCACTACAAGCATTGTTTATTAAAAATAAATCAAAACGCAAACAAAAAGCGAGATTTACGATTCATAAATCGTTTGCTTTTTTTATCCACCTAATGCAATGCTTGGGAATTTTAACAGTAAACAAGCATAATTTCAGTCAACTGCAGGCTTTGCGAGGCAAAGTAGTGATAGC
Source organism: Colwellia sp. RSH04 (assembly GCF_003545765.1). GTDB lineage: Bacteria > Pseudomonadota > Gammaproteobacteria > Enterobacterales > Alteromonadaceae > Colwellia. The sequence goes on from NZ_QXIO01000006.1 coordinate 146,246, forward strand.
CAATCATCCATCATTAATAGATGTAGTTGCCATAATTGCTTACCTTCCTAATGCCAACTGTGTAGTGAAATCAGCACTTTTTAAAAACCCTTTTTTGCGAGGAGTTGTAAAACGTGTAGGGTATATAGACAACGACAGTTCAGAGCAATTGTTTATTGATTGTGCCAATAGCTTGTCTGAAGGTAGTAATATTGTTGTTTTTCCTGAGGGCACGCGTAGTAAGAGTGGACAACCACTTAAATTTAAAAGAGGTGCCGCAAATATTGCAATACGTTGTCAAACAAATTACCAACCAATCACCATTTCTGTTGTTCCAACTACACTAACTAAACAAGAATCATGGTATGATGTGCCGCATAAAAAATTTGTAATTACCCTAACTGCCTTAGCAGAAATTGATAACAGCAAATATTTTAATCATGAAAACATTTCATTGGCAGTACGAGCACTTACCCGTGAAACAGAGCAGTATTTTTGTAAGGAATTAAAATTAAATGGCTGACATTAAAGCGACATTAAAAGCATTGATTATTGACACTCTAGACTTAGAAGATATTTCACCTGAAGATATCATTGATAATGAACCACTCTTCGGTGATGGTTTAGGGTTGGACTCTATCGATGCCTTAGAATTAGGCTTAGCAATAAAGAAAACTTTTGATGTGAAAATTGAAGCTAACTCTGAAAAAACTAAAGAACATTTTTACTCTATTGATAACTTAGTTAAATTTATTGAACAAAATTAGTATTGAGAAAACCATGCAAACTAAAGAAGAACTACTAACCATGTTAACCGAATTATTGGTTAATGAATTTGAAATTCCAGCAGAGGATATTACCTTAGGAGCATCATTATATGAAGAATTAGACCTTGATAGTATTGATGCCGTTGACCTTGTAGTTCGTTTACGCGAAATAACTGGCAAAAAAATTGCGCCTGAATCTTTTAAAGAAGTGCGTACCGTTGAAGATATCGTTAATGCATTATTACAACTAACTTCAGCAGCATAACCCTCACGACAATAGAGTATCGGTAATAATATCGTAATGAAAATTATCCTAACGCTAATATCGATACTTTACCCTTTGGTAGTGTTTTATGGTTTAGCTGAGTTTTCTGTACGTTGGGTTAGCCTGATACTCTTATTGCTTTTTCTAACGCGACTTTTACTGCTTAAAAAAAGTAACACTCTAGAAAAGCAAAACAAACAATTACTGAGTGACAAAGCCAGCAAAATAATTACCATTTGGGTAGCAAGCTTTTTATTGATGAGTTTTATTTTTGGCAATGATACTGGCTTATTATTTTACCCAGTTATCATCAATGCTGCCTTAGCGTTAGTTTTCTCTTACTCTTTGGCTAACCCACCACCAGTTATAGAGCGCCTTGCGCGTTTAACACAAGCCGAATTGCCGCCTCATGCGATAGCGTATACCCGAAAGGTAACCAAAGTTTGGTTAGGCTTTTTTATTATCAATGCCATTATCGCTTGTTATACCGCGTTATTTACTAGCCTAGCAACTTGGACTTTATATAACGGATTAATTGCTTATATCTTGATGGGCGTGCTTTTTACAACTGAGTATTTAGTGCGATTAAGGGTACAAAAGCTTAATGACAATTAACACTTACCTTTTCCCGAGAAGCCCTAAAGGCTTCTTTATTTGTCATGACACTGTTATTAGTGGTCAACAATGGGCTCAAGAATGTATTGCTTTAGCGCAAGATATTTCCAGCTATAAAGAACAAAGTTGGTTACTCTATCATGATGATTTTTATCAATATAGCGTGCTGTTCTTTGCTTTATTAATCGCTAAAAAAAATATCGTTTTAGCACAAGGCAATCAGTCTGAACGACTTAAGCAGGCTGCCAATTTTGCCGATATTTCAATTGGTGACTTTGAACTTAAAAAGAATGCCAAAGAGTTAATCCCTCACTTTAAAAAGTCGATTAATCAGCGAGTTAAAAGCTCTTTAGCTAAACTAACCATTGATGAAAACACTAACATAACCTTATTTACCTCAGGCTCAAGCGGTAAAGCAAAGGCGATTAAAAAGTACTGGTACCAGCTTGCCAGTGAAGTAGAAACACTACAAGCACTCTTTCCGCATACAAAAAACAATGTTATAGCAACAGTTACCCACAAACATATTTATGGCTTGTTATTTAAGTTAATCTGGCCTGTGTTTACTGATAAAAATATCATTTGTCAGTGCATTGAATACCCTGAGCAAGTTGAGCTTTTTACTCAGCAATACTCAAACATATTGCTCGTTTCCAGTCCAAGTTATCTAGCTCGCACCAGTCATCAATTTTCATCTCAGGCGATTAATGCAATTGATGAAATATTTTGCTCAGGTGGTGCTTTGGCAACCTCAACCGCTGAAGATTTCTTTCAATTTAATCAACAAGCAATTACTGAGGTCTATGGAAGCACAGAAACCGGCGGCATCGCTTGGCGACAACAGGCAAGAAGTGCTTTATGGCAACTTTTCCCCGAGCACCAAGTAAGCTTAACATCGCAAAACACCCTGTTATTGCAATCTCGCTTTTTAGCAAAAGGTGAATATTACGAAACCGATGACAGCGTTGAGCTTAATGGACGTTTCTTTACCTTATTAGGCCGTGTAGATCGCATCATCAAGTTGCATGAAAAACGCTTATCACTTGATGAGATGGAAACCAAGTTAACAAGCTTAACCAATGTTAAAGCTTGCCGCTGTTTCATCTTAGATAATTCATTAAGTAAAACCACATTAGTGGCTGTGATAGAATTACCTGCAACAACTTTAATACCTAAAAGTAACATAGAAAAAAAACAGCTTGTTAACCTGCTTAAAAAGGCATTATCGACAACATTTGAAGCTTCTTTATTACCAAGGAAATGGCGTTTTGTAGAGCAATTACCTTTTAATAGTGAAGGTAAATTAGTTAAAAGTGAACTAAGCAAACTGTTTAAATAGAGTGAAATTTCAATGAACAACAGCAAAGAGCAACGATTACCAACCATTACCCAAGTTGAACAAGAAACAGACAAGCTGGTATTAGCGCTCACCATTGATGCCGAATTACGGTGCTTTAAAGGGCACTTTGATGATGCCGCGATTGTCCCTGGTGTAGTGCAATTAGATTGGGCTGTCACTTTTGCTAAAACCTATTTAACCATGCAAGGTGATGTACAAGATGTTGGCGTATTAAAATTTCAAAACTTATTATTACCCAATACACAGGTTCAGCTAGAAATAATCAAAAAATCATCTGCTAAATTCACTTTCAGTTATACCGCTGAAGATGAAAAGTACTCTTCTGCTCGGGTTGAGTTGGCGTAATGACAAGCAGACACAATGCTTGTGCCGTTATTCCAAGTTATAACCACAGTGCAAAATTGGCAGCGATCACCGAATTACTCTTGGCTAAAGATTTGCAAGTGATTATTGTTGATGATGCTAGCAGCGAAGAACACAAAAATAAATTACAGCAGATCACCAACAGCCATACAGACATTGAATTAGTCCGCCACAAAGAAAACCAAGGTAAAGGTGGTGCAGTCATCACAGGTTTGCTAAAAGCACAGCAAATGGGCTTTACTCATGCATTGCAAGTAGACGCTGACGGCCAACATGACCTTGATGATATGAGTGCTTTACTTGAAATGTCTACGGCATGTCCTCAAGCACTTATTAGTGGCCAACCTATCTATGACGATAGCATACCTAAAGGTCGTTTATGGGGGCGCTCAATCACACACTTTTGGGTGCATATTGAAACACTTTCCTTTCAAGTTAAAGACACCATGTGCGGCTTTCGTATATATCCTTTATCTTCTAGCTGCGCGTTAATAAAACAAATAGAGTTAGGTAAACGGATGGATTTTGATATTGAAATTATGGTTCGACTCTTCTGGCGTAATGTGCCAGTAAAGTTTGTCAAAACAAAAGTCGACTACCCTGAAGATGGACAATCTCATTTCAGAGCCTTACACGACAATTTACTGATTAGCTGGTTACATACCCGCCTAGTTTTTGGCATGTTATTGCGCTCTCCTGTTATGATTGTACAGCGATTGCACAAAAATCGAGAGGCCAATAATGACTTCTAGCTCTCATTGGTCTTCAATGCGTGAACGTGGTTCATTACTAGGGCTAAAAATCATTTTTGCCTTTTATAAATGTGGCGGTCGTTACCTGGCGGTAGTACTATTATATCCAATAATATTTTATTTTCTCCTCACCGATAAAGTCACACGCAGTGCTTCTCAAGATTACCTAGAAAAAATGTATCGTCTTGGTTATTTAAAACAAAAACCAAGTTTTTGGCTCAGTTTTCAACATTTTTTATCGATGGGTTTTGCTGCTCTAGATAAAGTTGATGTCTGGTTAGGCAACATCGATATAGATTCAATCAATTATGTTAATTATAACCTCTTTGAAGAGTTACTATTTAGAAAACAGGGGGCGCTAATTGTTGGCTCACATATAGGGAATTTAGAAATCTGTAGAGCTCTTTCTAGTAAAAAAACTGACGCACAATTTAACGTGCTAGTTTTTACTGAGCACGCACAAAAATTCAATGACTTCATCAATGGGCTTAATGACCAAGCCAAAGTCAATTTAATTGAAGTCTCCGAAATGGGACCTGATCTTGCTATTTTGCTGCAAGAAAAAATTGACCAAGGAGAGTATGTGGTTATCGCTGGCGATAGAACCTCAACCACGGTGGCTGGACGCGTAATTTACAATGACTTTTTAGGCAAGAAAGCGCCCTTCTCCCAAGGTCCATTTATATTAGCTGGTATTTTGCAATGCCCAGTATTAATGATGTTTTGTTTAAAAACAAAATCAGCGGAAAAACAACAATACGATTTAATCTTTGAGCAGTTATCAACGGGTGTTCAATGGAATAGAAAAACACGCGATAGCGAGTTAAATAAATTAGTAGCAATTTACGCTAAAACGTTAGAGAAGTATTGCAGCAAATACCCATTGCAATGGTTTAACTTTTTTAACTTTTGGCAGCGAGACAATCTTAGCAGAGGCACGGTTAGCCCAAATGCTAATAGCAGTAATAAGTAGGATTTAAAAATGTTAGAAAATAAAGCCAGCACCTATTTTGGTGCCGAGCCATTAACCATTGAAGATATTGTCGCCATAGCCAAAGATCAAAAAAAAGTCGCCCTGACCGATGATAAAGGTTTTGCTGAAAAAATAAATGCCGGTGTTGCCTTTCTTGATACGCTATTAAAAGAAGATGGTGTGATCTATGGTGTAACAACAGGTTACGGTGAATCATGTACCGTTGAAATTCCAACCGAACTAGCTAATGAGCTCCCTTTACATTTAACCCGCTTTCATGGCTGTGGTTTAGGCGATTACTTCTCACCTGAGCAAGGCCGTGCAATATTAGCAACACGACTTGCATCTTTAAGTCGTGGCTATTCTGGCGTTAGCTGGGCATTACTTAGTCAAATCACTGATTTTTTAAATAAAAACATTATCCCAGTGATTCCACAAGAAGGCTCTGTAGGCGCCAGCGGTGATTTAACGCCGCTTTCATATGTTGGTGCTGCGCTTTGTGGCGAGCGAGATGTTTATTATCAAGGTAAAAAAGTTAGCGCAAGTGTTGCACTTAACAATGAAAACCTTGAGCCAATTACCTTAAGACCTAAAGAAGGTCTGGCAATTATGAATGGTACGGCGGTAATGACAGCTTTAGCCTGTCAAGCGTATGATAGAGCAGCCTATTTAACTAAGTTAAGTGCGCGCATTACCGCATTAAGCAGCTTGGGTTTAAAAGGGAACAGTAATCACTTTGATGATATTTTATTTTCGGTAAAACCTCATCAAGGTCAAGCTAATGTTGCCTCGTGGATCCAACACGACTTACATCATCATCATCACCCAAGAAATTCACATCGCTTACAAGATAGATACTCTATTCGTTGTGCGCCGCATGTAATTGGTGTACTAGCAGATTCACTTCCTTGGTTAAGGCAATTTATTGAAAATGAACTAAATAGTGCCAATGACAACCCAATCATTGATGGAATTGGTGAGCATGTTTTACATGGCGGTCATTTTTATGGCGGCCATATTGCCATGGCTATGGATAGTATGAAGGCAGCCGTTGCTAATATTTCCGATTTACTTGATAGGCAAATTGCCAGTCTAGTCGATGTTAAATACAATAATGGTTTACCTGCAAACTTATCAGCGGCGTCACCAGAACGTATAGCCATCAATCACGGCTTTAAAGCAGTACAAATTGGTGCCTCAGCATGGACAGCAGAAGCATTAAAACTCACCATGCCAGCCAGCGTATTCTCTCGCTCAACGGAATGCCATAACCAAGACAAGGTTAGCATGGGTACAATCGCTGCTAGAGACTGTTTACGTGTATTAGAGCTTACTGAACAAGTAGTTGCAGCAACTTTATTAGCCAGTTATCAAGCGGTGACTCTGCGCATTTCACAAGGTGAATTAAAACGTGAAACCTTATCAGCCCCCATTGCCGAAATGTTGACTGATATTGGTGAGTTTTTTCAATTAGTCACTGAAGATAGACCGCTTGAAGGGGTGTTACGCGAAACCGTCAGCCATATTCAAGCACAACGATGGGCTCTTTATGAGTAAACAAACATGTTTATCTACCTCGGTAGATATTGAAATTCCGTTTCATGACTGTGACCCAATGCATATTGTATGGCATGGCAACTACCCGCGTTACTTTGAAGTAGCGCGTTGTCAGCTATTACGCTTATTTAATTATGATTACCTTGATATGCAAGAGTCTGGCTATATGTGGCCGATTGTTGATATGCGAGTTAAATATGTCGGCTCTGCAAAGTTTACCCAAGTGATTACCGTTACTGCAACCTTGGTTGAGTATGAACATAGGATCAAAATTAACTACCTGATCACTGATAAGGTCTCTGGCGCAAAGTTAACAAAAGGTCATACCGTACAAGCGGCTGTTTCAATCGCAACTGATGAATTGCAACTTGAATCACCTGCCATTTTACTGGAAAAGCTACAACCGTTATTAGCAACGTTAAAAGAAGACTAGCCATGAATAAAACAAAGACAACATTGTTCAACAAATTGCAGCTACCAATCGCTACACTGCTGTTTATTTTATTGTCTTTGTCGTCAGTAGCCTTTAATAGTCATGCTGAGTCTGAAACTAAAGCTCAAAGCAACGCTGAAGCCATTGAACCTTTAAAAGGAACGTTTTTACAAAGTAAAAATATCAAACCGTTAAAGCGCCCTTTTAAATCGTCTGGTCACTTTGTCTATTTCCCGACAAAAGGGCTACTTTGGCAAACAGAAAAACCCGTTAAGTCAGTAAAACTTTTTGCCAACGAAGGGGTTTATAAAGTTGATCAACACGGGACATTACAAAAAGAAGCACAACTCGACAATGCTTTCTTTTTAGCGTTATTTGCCGGAGATGAACAAAAACTTGCTCAGTTTTTTATTACTCAACCCATAACAAATGATGATGCAACATTAACGTGCCTAGCATTAACACCAAAAAGTGACACAATGAAAAGCTTGTTTGCTCAAATTCAACTATGCACAAAGGCGATGAATAATAATGTTAAGCTGCCAGTGACTATTGCATTACTTGAAGAAAAAGGTAATCGCACCGATATTAACTTTCAGTTATCAGATACGCCATTAACCGCACAGGAGTTGGCTTATTTTGACTAAGCAGCCCATAACATCTGATAATTTGTTATCTCGCTTAAGCCCTAAGGCATCATTTGTCTTATGGTTTGTCATGGTGGTTACTTGTTGCCTCGTTTTACTCGCTGAATTTAGCAAAGCAGAGGCAAAATATAATGCTGGTTTACTGGCCGCACTTGAGATTAATTCAGCAGAACATCAAGCGGCTATCGCCTTAGGTCAAAACTACCAAAATAAATTGTTAGTGCTAGTTGGTGATAAGCAACTACAAAGCGCAACAAGTACCGCCAGTGATATACGTAAGCAACTTCAAGGTAAAGCTTGGTTAGAAAGCATTTATTCAAACCCGCTTGATGCCAAAAAGCTACAACAACTAATAAGCTATTATGGCGCTTCTCCCTTTAGTTATTTAGCCTCCGAACACAAGGCAAGGTTGCAAAAAGCAATTGCTGAAAAAAAAGCACAGCCAGTTAGTGATAACTTCTTTTCTTTGCTTAACCAATGGTCAGACCCTATTGTCAGTCAATCGTTAGAGCAAGATGCAACCCTGACTTTAGCCTCCTTTTTAAAAGAGCGCTTATTCGCGCAAAGCAGTGGCGCATCAAAGTGGCAATTTAGCCAACAAGAATTCATGCTTACAGGTGATGAGCTAAATTACATTCCTATTTTTATCACCATCAAGGCAAGTCACCTCAACATGCGTGATTCGGTCGATATTTATAAAACCCTGCAAAGCATTAAAAGTGACTATAGCCAAGTAAATACAGAAGCTGACACTAGCTCAGAAATACTAATGACAGGGATGATTTTGCACTCTGCAGCAGCAAGTTTACAGGCTCAATCGGAAATCAGTAGCTTTGGTGTATTTTCATTGGTCGGCGTAATGCTAATTATTTTCTTGGCTTTTCGCGCAATAACGCCACTAATTGCTTCGTTAGCGGTTATTGGTTGTGCACTCTTAGTGGGACTTGTTGCCCTGACCTTAGTATTTGAATCAATACACCTACTGGCTTTTGTTTTTGCTGTAAGTATTTTAGGCATTGCCGTTGATTATGGTTTTCACGTCTTGGTCCTACGACAGCATACTCAAGCATCGGCACAAGTTATTCGTAATAAGGTCTTTCTACCATTAACCATTGCGTTGGCTTCAACCATTGCCGGTTATAGTTTATTTTTCACCACACCGATTGAGCTATTACACCAAGTTGTTATCTTTGTTGGTTTTGGCTTGGTCGGCGCATACCTTAGTGCTTTGTTACTACTGCCACATATCCACTTTAAAAATATTGGCAGCTCATTTGCCCTGCAACCGAAACAACACAGTACTTACCTTACTATCGCCACCATATTGATGCTCGCAGGCATTAGTATACTGAACTTTGATGACAGCATAGCTAACCTCAATACCAAAGCAGAAGTTCTGGTAAAACAAGAACAAAAAGTATCAAGCTTAACCGGAGAGACGGTTTATCCCCATATGGTGGTGATTAGCGACAAAGACCAAGAGGCACTGCTGAATAAAACTCAAGAATTAGCCGAAAACTTACGCGCTCAAGGTGCAATACTAAAAAGCATTGCTGATTGGCAACTTAGTAAATCAGCACAGCAAAATAATATCGATTTGGTGCAAGCAAACTGGCAACTAAATAACTACCAAGACGTTTCCTCATACTTGGCTGACAACGCAATCGAGAGAAGCTTAAAGCAAGCAAAACCACTTGAGTTAGACCCTGCTTTTATTGCTCAGTATACCGGAGTCAACATTAAAGAAATTGATAATAAGTATTGGACGGCACTACTGCTTAACGAATTGCCATCAAAGAATCAAAAACAGTTAATAGCACAAAGCCTTGATAGTCACTATATCAATCTACCACAAGCGCTATCACAGCAATTAACACAGGTTAGAACAGACATTATATATGTCGCCTTACCTGCCGCCATCATTATTCTAGTAATTTTATCACTGTATTTTGGTTTCTCTAGTGCTGTAGTGATGTTACTCGTGCCTGTAGTTTCTTCTGGTTTAGCGTTAGTTTTCAGCCAATTGTTTCAAACCAGTTTAAATATATTTAATGTCTTGGCTTGTTTGCTAATTATTACCTTAGCTATTGATTATATGGTTTTTTTCCGCGCTCATGGCGCGACAAAGCTGATTAGCCATACCGTAAGCTTATCAGCAATATCTTCAGCACTAACCTTTGGTATAATGTCTTTTAGTACTACACCCGCGGTCAGTAGCTTTGGTTTAACACTATTACTTGGTATCTCACTAGCTTGGCTACTAAGCCACCTAACCCCTTTAACAAATATAAAAAAATAAATTAAGTTGGCGCGCTATTAAAGACGTCAAAAAAATGGAAGTAACAAGATGATCAAATTACCTGAACAAGGCGAACTCTCAGCAGTAGATGCTAAATCTATGGCGCAACATATCGCATTTTCGCCTTATATTTTCCAAGCCACGGCTGCATTGAAAGACTTAGGTATTTTACAGTATATTGATAAAAACAGGCGTAAAGGTGTACCGTTAGCTGACATTGTTGCAGCAGTTGGCGTAACAGAATACGGCGTTAGTGTTTTATTAGACTTTGCCTTAACCTGTGGCCTAGTCACCCTAACAACTGATGAGAGTCAGCCTGAAGCTCAACCTCGCTATAGCTTAACTAAAGTGGCTTTTTTCCTTTTACATGACGAGATGTCGGTAGTTAATTTTGATTTCACTCAGCACTTTGGTTACCAAGGGCTAGCAAACCTGACCGAGTCAATTAAAACCGGTAAGCCTGAAGGCTTAAGAGTTTTTGGCGACTGGTCTACATTGTACCCTCACCTACCTGAATTACCCGATGAAACAAAAACAAGTTGGTTTGCTTTTGATCATTTTTACTCAGATCATGCTTTTGATGAAATTTTACCTCTCATCTTTGCCAACAACCCGAGACATATTGTTGATATTGGTGGTAATACCGGGCGCTTTACCACCAAGTGTTTACAACACGATAGTAACGTAGAAGTCACCATTATGGACTTACCGCCACAACTTGCTAAGGCCCAAGAGAATATCTCTGCTGCAGGTTTAGCCGATCGTTTTACACCATTTCCTTGTGATATGCTAGATCCTAAGCAAGAGCTAGCACAAAATGCCGATGTTTATTGGATGAGCCAATTTTTAGATTGTTTCTCAGAGCCGCAAATCAAAATCATTTTGTCGAACATCGCCAAGGGTATTTCAGGAGAACAACGTGTGCTTATTCTAGAAACCTTCTGGGATGCACAAAAATTTGATGCTGCAGCGTTTAGCTTAAATGCAACATCACTTTATTTCACTTGTTTTGCTAACGGCAATAGCCGTATGTATGCAGCAGATAAATTTACCGCCTTAGTAGAAGCAAGCGGTCTAAAAATCGAAAAACAAATTGATGATATCGGTTTAGGTCATAGCTTGTTAGTTTGTCGTAAAGCTGGTGAGTAACCATGTACTTAGGTAGTACTGTGTTAAAACAAATGAAGCGAGGCATTTTATTGTTGTGCACACTTGCGTTTATCAGCGCGTGTGTAAGTCAGCTCAATAATGTACACCAGGTTCAACTTGATGACAATATTACTTATGTATTACAACCTATTCCTGAGGAATTAATTAATACCGGTATTTTGGCATCTTTTAGTGTTAATCAGCAGGGCAAGGAAGAACAGCTGTTAATGCAAGTGGAAATGAGCCCTTCGCGATTATTAATTTCGGGTATGACTGTTGAAGGATTATCGCTATTCTCTCTTGATTGGCATACCTCACTCGGCACGCTCAATATCGATAAAAAAATAGTTATTGAGCCACTACGCATTTTAGCCGAATTACAATTGGCACTATGGCCTAGCACCAGTATTTCTCAAGGATTAGCGCAAGGACAACTTCACGTTAAAGAAAATAAACGTGAAATAACCGCTGCTGGGGAAGTGATTTATCAAATCACTGTAAACGAGAATAATAGCGAATTAATTAACCTTAAACAAAATTACACCATCGCTGTTGATGAAATAGAGCGTTGGCTGTTAACCACTGAACAAGGCAAGTTGGAAACTAAACCATGACCATCTATTTGAACGAACTCGGTTTAGCTTGTGCTCTGGGCTCAGATAAACAAACTGTATTGAATAACTTTCTTGCTGGTGATGCTTCTTTTATGAAAAGAGATAACACCTTTGGTATTGAGACAGTTATTGGGCAAGTGGATGATAACTTACCCGATTTATCAACTTACGGCCCTTATCAAAAAAGCCGAAATAACCAATTAGCGTTACTCGCTTTTCAACAAATAGAAGGTAAGCTAAGTAAGTTAAAATCAAGCCTAGCTAATAAGTTGCAGCGAGACATCAATATTGCGGTGATTATTGGTACCAGTACTTCAGGTATAGCTAGCGGCGAAGCGTCAATGCAAAATTATTTAGCAACGGGTGAGCATAACGCTAATTTTAACTACACAATGCAAGAAATGGGCGCTACTGCGGAGTTTATTGCACTGCTAGCTCAGGCTAACGCCAGCGTTTACGGTATTTCAACAGCTTGTACCTCAAGCGCCAAAGCATTAATTAGCGGTCAGCGTTTATTAGCTAGCGGCTTAGCTGACATTGTTATTGCTGGTGGTGTTGATAGCTTATGTAAAATGACCATTAATGGCTTTAATGCTCTTGAGTCAATATCAGCTAACCATACCCAACCAATGCAAGAGACTCGTTGTGGCATCAATATTGGTGAAGCTGCTGCTTTATTTATTATGAGTCAAGAACAAAGTGAAATTACACTTTCTGGCTTTGGTGAAAGTAGTGATGCGCATCATATTTCAGCGCCACAACCAGAAGGCATAGGTGCCCGTAAGGCCATGTTATCCGCCCTTGAAAGTGCTAACTTGACGGCAAAAGAAATTAATTACATTAACTTGCATGCAACAGGCACCCTGCAAAATGATGCAATGGAAGCGAAAGCTGTTGCGAGTATTTTTTCTAACATAACCCCTTGTAGTGCCAGTAAACAATTGCATGGGCATTGTCTTGGCGCTGCAGGTGCGCTTGAAGCGGGATTGTGTTGGTTGTTATTGAGTACTGAAAATAATGACAATAACTACCCAGTAATGCACCTTTTAGCAGACGTTGATGATAATATTGATGAAATTAACCTCATCAGCGAAAGTTGTAACATCGATAAAAAGCTTAACCACTGCATGTCAAACTCCTATGCTTTTGGTGGCAACAATGCCAGCTTAGTCTTATCACGCACACACAAACGAAGTTAATAAATAGTCATGTACAATATTGAAGAAGTAATCAAGCATAGGAAACCTATGCGCCTTGTTGATGAATTAATCTCTTTTGATGAAGAGAATGCTTGTGTCTCCGTTACGATTGATGAAAACAGTGAGTTTTATCAAGTAGAACGCCAAGGTGTGCCTAGCTATATTGGCATTGAATATATGGCTCAAGCGATTGCGGCTCAAGCTGGCGCAAATGAACTAGCTAATGGTAAAAACATACGTTTAGGTTTTTTATTGGGGACACGTAAATATAAACCAAGCATTAACTATTTTGACTTAGACACTACGCTGCATATTACCGTAAAAAGGTTATTAATTGATGCTGCTGGTTTATCAGTTTTTGACTGTAGCATTGTCGATAAAGCGCAACCTGAAATAATGTTAGCAAAAGCAAAAGTCAACGTCTATCAACCTGAAGACTCAACAGAATATGTCAGTAAGTGACAGGAAGAATAATGAATAATACAGTTTTAGTAACGGGATCGAGTAAGGGCATAGGTAGAGCTATTGCCATTGAGTTGGCAAAAAGTGGTTTTGACATCGTTGTTCACTTTCATAGTGACAGCCAAGGTGCCAAAGAAACCTTAGCACAAGTGAAAACTCACCAACCAGCGGGTAAGAGTCGCATAGTTCAGTTTGATATTGCTGATGGCGAACAAAGTAAACAAGTATTAACGGATGATATTGAACAATTTGGTGCCTACTATGGCGTAGTATGTAACGCTGGCGTACACAGTGATAATGCCTTCCCGGCTATGACTGAAGATGAATGGCATAAAGTTATTCATACCAACCTTGATGGTTTTTATCATGTGGTGCATCCTCTCGTTATGCCAATGATTCAATTACGAAAAGGCGGCCGTATTGTCGCCATATCTTCGGTATCAGGTATTTTAGGCAATCGTGGCCAAGTTAACTACAGCGCATCAAAAGCTGGATTAATCGGCGCGGTTAAAGCACTTGCTTTAGAGTTAGCGAAAAGAAAAATCACTGTAAACTGTGTTGCTCCGGGCATTATTCAAACTGAAATGACCGAAGATATGCCAAAAGATATGATCAAACAAATGGTGCCAATGCGCCGCGCAGGTAATGATATTGAAGTGGCAGCGACAGTTAACTTTTTATTCTCACAAGGGGCAAACTATATTACCAAACAGGTGATTAGTGTCGATGGAGGATTAAGTTAATGCAGCGTGTTGTGGTAACAGGCATGTCAGCTATAACTGCCTTAGGGGACAATTGGAAAGATTTCTCTGACAATCTAAAAAAAGGTAAGAATGCAGTTCAAACTTATCAGCCGTGGAATGACTATAAGGAATTAAATACTCGCTTAGCTGCACCTGTCGTTAACTTTGAAAAGCCTAACCATTATAACCGAAAGCAATGTCGCTCAATGGGACGAGTATCTTTGATGGCAACTACGTCGACAGAAGCCGCTTTAAAACAAGCAAACTTGCTCAACAGTGAGCTACTTACCAATGGTGAAATGGGTATTGCCTATGGTTCAAGTACTGGCTCTACTGCGCCATTTATTGATTTTGCTAACTTGTTAAGTAACAAGAGTATGACGAGTATAACCTCAACTAGTTATATCAAAATGATGGCGCATACAACAGCAGTAAATGTTGGTGTCTTTTTTGGTATTAAAGGTCGAGTTTATACTACAAGCTCAGCGTGCACCTCTGGCTCTCAGGCATTAGGGTATGCTTATGAAGCGATAAAATATGGCAAGCAAACAGCTATGGTTGCTGGTGGCGCAGAGGAATTATGTGTCACAATTGCAGCAGTCTTTGATACCTTATTTGCAACAAGCACAAAAAACACTTCACCCGAAAAAAACCCTAAACCTTATGATATAGATAGAGATGGGCTCGTTATAGGTGAAGGCGCTTGTACATTTATTTTAGAAAGTTATGACTCTGCCAAGGCTCGTGGCGCTACAATTCTTGCCGAACTTGTAGGCTATGGCACCAATTCAGACGGGAAACATGTAACGCAACCATCTGCTGATACAATGAAAATAGCAA
The DNA here is from genome assembly GCF_003545765.1 of Colwellia sp. RSH04. Lineage (GTDB taxonomy): Bacteria > Pseudomonadota > Gammaproteobacteria > Enterobacterales > Alteromonadaceae > Colwellia. The sequence continues at coordinate 161,263 of NZ_QXIO01000006.1, forward strand.
TGGAAATGGCCATTAAAGATGCAGGTATTGATGCAGAAAATATCGGCTATGTAAACGGTCATGGTACGGCCACCTTAAAAGGAGATATTGCAGAAACTCAAGCTACTGAAAGGGCACTCGGAAAACAGACACCAATTAGCTCTTTGAAAAGCTATTTAGGTCATACTTTAGGTGCCTGTGGAAGTATTGAAGCATGGGCAAGTATAAATATGATGAATGATAATTGGTTTGCACCTACATTAAATTTAACTGAAGTAGACCCTGCATGCGGTAAATTAGATTACATCAAAAGTAGCGGATTATTTAAGCATACCGATTTTATTATGAGTAATAATTTTGCCTTTGGCGGAATCAATACCTCATTAATTTTTAAACGTTTGAATAATTAATGAGGTATAGCAAGGTGAACACACATCATCCTCTGAATTAACATCATCATCTCGTTTGCACTAAAGGCGCAAACGAGATGAAAAATCTTCCATTATTCGCCTACTGCCAAGTTCATTGTAAATGATACCTTAAAACAAATTAGATTTTAGCTGAGGCTACAAATTAATAGCGAGCAGTATTCTAAGCGTAGTAAGTTAAATTATCCCGAGCTGAAGTTAAATTAGATTTCCTTGATGATTTACTGTATTTTTTATGTCAATTAACAGTTCAATTGATGCCTAACTTAGAAATAACACATGTCGATATTATTAGAAAAAGAAGACTTAATTGCGTTAAATCGCACGGGTGAAAACTTAAAGAGTGTTTTGCGTCACTTAGTGGATAAATTTCCGGCCAGCGCACAAACTATTTCAGGTATGTCGAATTGGCTCGACTATAACCGCTCAAATTGTCAACGAATACTCAATGGTATTAATAAAAGCAGAGATGGCAAAGAAGTATTATGTTATTTGCCTGGTCAAGCAGGCTTGCAAGAATTTTTAGTGCAAGTCGATAAAAAACCATTAGAGCAACAATTAATTCTCCAAGCCCAAAGTGCTGTAGAATCATTTAATGTACAAATTAAAAAGTATGCTCGAAGTCATGCCGAGTTAAAACGTTTACTAAGCAATAAGCCAGTAAAAAACAACCTTGATAAACACTTACTCAGTGCTGAAGAAAAACGAGAACAACATTATCTCGCGTCTAAGCAAATTATTGGCTCTTCAGTAGAAACGCTTTTCAGTTGCTATATATTAAAAGAGAGCGATGAAAATAAAGAGTATTTGCAAGAAGTTGCTATGATTTCTAAGCAAAATATTGTTAGATCTAAAGCAGCGCCACCTTTTGTCCAGTTTTACACTCATCCACACCCTGAAGGCTTTACTGTTCCTGAGAATCTAACTTTACACTCTCGAATTAAACCAAGCCATTTTCATATTGGTGTTGTTAATGAATACTCAACTGCAGGCTTATTGTCTGCTTATTCAAGTTATTCACCCAGTAATTCTGGAATTGTATTTAATGATTTAGAGGGTGTTGATAAATTTGATGCTACCTTCTTATTTAGTAATCCAGATGAACTAGCGAACCCGCTAGAGCACCAGAGCAAATGCAGCTCAACCAGTATTTCTATTAAAAACCCAACAAAAAAATTAGTCATGCTAGTTTTTTTAGAAAAAAAGCTCGATATGCGCAGCAGTGTTAATGTTGGTTGCTATTCTGGTAATCAGAAGGTTAAAGAAGGAAAGTTACGCTCAGATGATATGTGGACAGAACGTTTGCCTGAATTTCCAGAGTTAAAGGTACTTCATCCCGACTCTCCTGGTGCGCAGTTTAACGGCACAATTCCTATTGGTGAAATGAGTGATTATGTTTTTTCTTTTGCTGAATTAAATAAGAAAGACTTTACCTGTTACCTATTAGATGTTGATTTTCCAATTTGGTCATCTACTTATAGAATATATTTTGAACATAGCCTTTAACGAAATATCTGAGATACTCTTTATATACAGACGTTCTATTGAACTTGGTATTGGCTATTTTGCCATAGACTTCTCTTGATTATCTCGTCATATCTATAAATATTAGGCTTAGTAAAATTCACTCAATCAAAAGCCAAGCTAAATAATAGATAAGTTGCTTCGAAAAACCACTGCTCGAACCCACAACATTGCGATACTTACCATTAAAATGCTTCAAATCGATGTCATTAATCACATATAAGTAATATATTTTTTTCTTTCTTAACCCGTTCGTAAAGAAAGGATTACACCTAAATTCCTTTCTACCATTACTATTGCTGGTTTTTCATACAGCAACCCAACTGGTAAGATCAGTATAAAATTCACAAATAAAGTTGAAAAACAAAATATCTCAGATACTATTTAAGATTCTTACTAGATGAATTAGATACTACTTCTCTAAGTGAGACATTTACAATAATTATAAAGAGATAAAATGATGAAAAAATTATTCAATAAAAACAAGCTGAGCAGTAGTATTTGTTCATTAGGTGCTTTAATTGCCATTACGTCACTCAGTACGGTAGCTCAACCTGGTGATTTAAAAACGCAAATAGTTGGTGGCGTAGAAACCACACCTAATTCGCGGCCTTATCAAGTCGCGTTATTAATGAATGGTCGCCAAGGATGTGGTGGTACATTAATTAGTAAAGACTGGGTTTTAACCGCGGCACATTGTTTAGACAGTGCTTCTACCAGCAGCTTAACCGTTAAAGTCGGTGCCCACCGCATGAGTGCTGGCGACGGTACTACTCACAGAGTGAGTCAAATAATTTCACATGAAAATTGGCGTGGAGCTAATAATATAACATCAGGGTATGATATTGCAGTGCTTCGCTTAGCCACACCAGCAAGTGGTAATGTAACTCCTGCTTCCCTTCCAACCAATTCAATAGCAAATCAAATAGCAGCAGTGGGTGAGTACGCTACAGTATCAGGCTGGGGGTTAACTTACGGTGGTAGTAGAACACCTAGTGATATTCTGCGTGAAGTATCACTTCCTATTATTTCAAATGCTGTCTGTTCAAATCAATTAGGCACTAACGTAGATAATGGTGCAATTTGTGGTGGTGGCCCTAACGGCACTTCAGCTTGTAATGGTGATAGTGGTGGTCCTTTTGCAATCAAGTCTGGTGGCAAATATTATAGTATTGGTACCGTAAGTTGGGGCAAAAACTGCGTGGGAGCTACAGCATTTACACGTACTTCTGCTTACCTTAATTGGATAGAGGCTAAAACAGGCGTCACACCTAACGATGGCACAATAACCGATACCGCACCTGAAGCACGCTTTACTTCAAAAGTGAGTGGTAACACAGTGTCGTTTACTAATAATTCAACAGATGATAATGGCATAGCTAGTTCAAAATGGAACTTTGGCGATGGCAATGCTAGTACTGATTCTTCTCCTTCACATACCTTTGAAAGTTCAGGAAGTTTCACCGTAACACTTGAGGTAACCGACACAAAAGGACAAACAGATTCTACCGCAGCAACAGTTGTTATTGCTGGCGATAGCTGCTCAACAGGAAACCAAAGTACTTATCCTGCTTGGAGTGCCCTAACCAATTACACTATTGGAGATCGTGTTACGCATCAAAACAGTAATTATGAAGCCACTTGGTGGTCTACAGGCGCTGAGCCAACAATTTATACTAACGTATGGAAAGCAGTTGGTGATACTGGTAGTGAGTGCCCAAATGACAATCAAGCACCTGTATCAAGCTTCTCTTCTCAAGAAACAGGTTTATCTGTAAGTTTCAGCAGTAGTTCAACAGATGATAAAGCAGTAACGAATTATCGTTGGGATTTTGGTGATAACACTGTTTCTATGAATGCGAACCCCAGTCATACCTATGCTGTAGCAGGAAGTTATGAAGTTACGTTAACCGTATATGATGCTGAAGGATTGAACCATACGTCGAGTCAGTGGCTAACGGTTAAAGAAAATAATGGTAATGATGGTTGTGATGGACTTGAAGAATGGTCAATATCTAAGTCTTACGCGCTAGGTGACAAGGTTTCTTATAAAGGCGCAAAGTATGATGCTATATGGTGGTCTACAGGCGCATCACCTGAAATTTATAATAATGTTTGGTATCGAACGGGTTATTGTCAGTAATAACTATTTGACTCTATTTACCCTAAGGTAATACAAAACATGAGGCGTGATAGCCTCATGTTGTGTAAGTATATCTCAATGATTGCGATTATTACTTTTTTGCCTCAATACCTATCTACAATTGCTGAAGCAACGCTAAGCGACTTTGATCCATTAACTGTACTTCTTTTACCGTTTCGTCTAATTATATCCACACGATAAACTTAACCTCATACAAGGTAATCGGTTAATTATCAACCGTGTTTAAAACAGTATTAAAAATATTTTTATCATTATTTACCAATGGGTTGTGCTTCAACCTTGTATAATGTCAGTTATTTTTGTTATTTTAATTCTTTCGGTTAATTGTAATTTAATTATTTTCAAAGGATGCCTTCATATGATCTCTCTTTCTCCTGAACAAGCCCGTGTCATTGGTGTGATGTTAGAAAAAGAAACAACCACGCCTGAGCAATACCCTCTTTCCATCAATGCCTTAACCAATGGCTGCAATCAGAAAAGCAACCGTGAACCCGTTTTATCATTAACAGAAAGTAACGTGCAAAATGTGGTTGATGAGCTAGTGCAAAATAACCAGCTTATGGTTGATCAAAAAGCATCTGGCAGAGTAAATAAGTACTTCCATCGCTTTTGTAATACTGAATTTGGTAGTCTGCAACTAACACCACAGCAACGTGCAATTATTTGCGTGTTATTACTTAGAGGCCCACAAACGCCAGGCGAGCTTAGAACGCGTACTAACCGTTTAGCTGATTTTACTGATGTTAATGAGGTTGAAACGGCACTAACTGAATTACAAGATTTAGGCGGTAATGTTTTAGTAAAAAAACTAGCGCGAGAACCTGGTAAAAGAGAATCTCGATACGTGCAACTTTTCTCAGATGCTGAAGGTAATCACTTAGTAGAGGATTCAGAAGTACAGAATGAAAGTGCTTTAACTGCCAGCGATCATCAGTTGTTGTCAGAGCGAATTATCGTACTAGAAGAACAAGTTGCTAAGTTAGCTGAAAAATTAACGCATTTATCGGCTCAGTTAGGGGAATAAACTGTTCAACCTATCGCTACGCCGCTAAAGCTACTTATTAACATCAGTAAAATCAACTAAACGCTCAACACGCCCTGTTTCGTGTAGTTGGTTTCCCTTTAAAATGGAAAAAACATTGCTATATGCCATAGTTATTACAATACATTAAAATAATTTAGGGTATTGAAATGTTAGAAAAGATTCGAGATATCATTGAGGGTGTTTCAAATAGCTATGGTGAAGAGTTCACCAACAATATCATGTTATCTCTGAATAAAGCGATTAACGCAGATTATACTTTTATTGCTCAGTTAAATGAAAAGCAATTTACTGCTCAAACTATTGGTCTGGTAGCACAGGGACAATTAATACCTAATATAGAATACTCTTTAGAAAATACGCCTTGTGCCAATGTTATTGAAAATACCGTATGTTGTTACAGTAAAGAGGTATGTAAGATATTCCCTAAAGATCAATTACTTATTGATATGCATATTCAGGCATATTTGGGCACTCCTTTGCATAATTCTAAGCAACAAGTCATAGGTCTTATTGTTGCGTTATATGAGCAACCTATCAACGATGAAGATGAAGCCTTAGCCTTGTTTCAAGTGTTTTCAGGGCGAATAGCCGCTGAGTTAGAACGAAGGGAACACGAGAACTCATTAGAACAAACCGTCGCTAGTAGAACAAAAGAGCTATCTGCTACAGTTAAAAAAATGCAAATAATGCAAAAGCAGTTAATTGAATCGGAAAAAATGGCGGCTCTAGGTGATTTAGTTGCCGGTATTTCACATGAAGTAAATACGCCATTAGGAATTGCCATTACCACCCACAGCATTATGCATGATGAACATAAGCAATTAACCAAGTCTTTGAGCGACAATACACTTTCAAAAAAAGCTATGCAACATTACCAAAAGGCAGTTGAAAATGCCTTAAATTTACAGGGTGAGAACCTAGCTAGAGCAAAAAAATTAATAGAAAACTTTAAAGAAACTGCTGCAGATCAACACCAACTTGAAATCGAAATGGTTAATATTAGTGATTACTATCATAGAGTTATTTCAACCCTTCACTCTCTTATCAAAACGAAAAAGGTGACTTTGTCTGTTGATTGCTATGACGATATTGAAATCGCAACTTATCCCGGAATACATGCACAAATAATTACTAACCTTATCAGTAATAGTATTCGTCATGGTTTCAATCAAGTTAATAAAAACCATGAAAATCAGATAAAGTTCACGATAAACAAAGCTGACGAAGACATAGTACAAATTATTTATCAAGATAATGGCATTGGCTTATCTGAAGAAGCTAAAACCCATGTATTTGAACCCTTTTATACAACCGCAAGAGATAAGGGCGGAGTAGGTCTAGGTATGTCTATTATCTATAATCTTATCAATCAAAAGCTTGATGGTAATATTACATACAAAGAGACTACTGAAGGGGCATGTTTTGTTTATCAATTTAAAACAAGTCAGTCTGCGCCAACCGTTTAACAATAAAATATTCATCAAGATTTTTTTCTAAATAATATAAATACCTTTTAAAGCTTAAAAGAACCTTACGCTTGATACTAATAAATCAACATGTAGTGCAATGGCATTAGCCATTAGCACTATATGTAGTTTTTTATTTTGTCTAACAATACAAAAATGTGATCGAGATCAACTATCAGCCACCATTAATTACTATATATTGTGTTTAACAAAACAATTATATCTATATATAGGTTTCAAAATGGACTTCAATTGCATTGCACCTACCGTAGTTTTTCAAGAGGTACCTAATGAAATTAGCTTATGCTTTAGCATTACCGGCTGCAAAGTAGGCTGTAAAGGTTGCCATAGTACCGAGTTATGGAATGAAAACTACGGTATGTCTTTATCTAAAAATAATTATCTACATTGGTTAAAAAAATATAAAGGCTTGATCAGTTGTGTTGTTTTTTTTGGTGGTGAATGGCAACCCAATGCACTTATTGAAAAACTTCTTATCGCAAAAAATTTAGGCTTAAAAACCTGCTTATACTCTGGTGAAAAACATATAGGTATTAATATTAGTCAACATTTAGATTTTCTAAAAACAGGTGACTGGCGTGCAGAACTTGGCGGTCTTGAAAGTGTTACCACTAATCAAATATTTCGCGATATGAACACCGGCGAAAAACTCAACCATTTATTTATTAAAGACCCAATTAATACAAACTTATTACAAGGAGCAAACAATGTTGCGGCTTAATCAAGAACAATTAGATGATAAGAAAGATTTTATAAAACATTATTTTGCAGCACAAAATGCCGCAGATGGTTCAAAGATGGATGCCAATGCTAATGTTAGCCATAAAAACATTGCCACCCTTGAAGCCGAATTATTAAAAGACTGCTTCGTGCAAATAAATCGTACCTTAGTACATGATAAAATTAGTGAAAAATTTGATGCTGACTTAGCTAAAGAGTATTTACGCCAAATAGAAGACCATGAGATTTACGTACACGATGAAACCAGTTTAAAACCCTATTGTACTTCAATTAGTATGTACCCTTTTTTATTAGATGGCTTAACTAAACTCGGTGGAGAATCAAAAGCACCGAAGCATTTAGAGTCATTTTGTGGTTCTTTTGTAAATCTTATTTTTGCCATTTCGGCACAATTTGCCGGTGCAGTTGCCACGGTAGAGTTCTTAACCTATTTTGATTACTTTGCTCGTCTTGAATACGGCAATGATTATTTAGAAACCAATAAATTTGAAATATCAAACCATTTACAACATGTAGTATATGCAATTAACCAACCTGCTGCTGCGCGTGGCTACCAAAGTGTTTTTTGGAATATTTCGCTCTTTGATCAACATTATTTTGAGTCAATGTTTGGTGAGTTTGTATTTCCTGACTTTTCTAAACCTAATTGGCAGACGGTAGACAAATTACAGCACTTTTTCTTAAGTTGGTTAAACAAAGAACGTGAACAATCTGTATTGACCTTCCCAGTAGTTACCGCCGCTATGTTAACTGAAAATGGTCAGTGTAAAGATCAAGCATTTGCCTTAAAATTAGCAGAAGAAAAAGCACAGGGTAATTCTTTCTTTATCTATTTATCTGACAGCGCAGATTCATTGGCCTCATGTTGTCGCCTACGAAATGAAATTTCAGACAATACCTTTTCTTATACCTTAGGTGCTGGGGGTGTCGCTACTGGATCAATAAATGTAATTACCTTAAATATGAATCGCCTTATTCAAGATGGACGTGATTTAAAAACAGAAATTGAGAAAATACAAAAATATCAAGTTGCTTATCGAAAACTGATGGAAGAATACAAAGCGCAAGGTGCACTATCGGTATACGATGCTGGCTTCATCAGCCTTGATAAACAGTTTTTAACTATTGGTATTAATGGTATGGCTGAAGCCGCTGAATACTCTAATATTAAGGTCGGTAACAATGCCGAATACAAATCTTTTGTTAGTGATCATCTGCAAGTCATTTATCAAGCCAACCAACAAGCAAAACAAGAATATGGCTATATGTTTAACACTGAATTTGTCCCAGCAGAAAACTTAGGTGTTAAAAATGCTAAATGGGATAGTAAAGACGGTTACCAAGTTAATCGTGAGTGCTACAACTCTTACTTTTATTTAGTAGAAGATGACGAAACTAATCACCTTGATAAGTTTGTTATGCACGGAAAAGAGATGACTCAATACCTTGATGGTGGCTCTGCATTGCATTTAAATTTAGATGAATCTCTATCAGCAGATGCTTATGTTAAACTTTTTAATGTTGCCGCTTCGACAGGCTGTAATTATTTCTGTATCAACGTAAAAATTACTATTTGTAACGCCTGTGAAAAAATAGATAAGAGAACATTACATTATTGCCCTGAATGTGGCAGCGATAATATTGACCATGGCACGCGAGTTATTGGCTACTTAAAACGAGTTACTGCATTTAGCCAAGGAAGACAAAAAGAACATGGATTAAGGCATTACCACAGGAAAAGCGCTTAAACTCAAATATAAACATTGATAAATATCAACAAGTTAAATTAGTTGTATATACATTAAAGGTTGTATTGTATATACAACTAGTCAATTTCATTTGGCGTCACTTTATAGGCGCATCGCCTTGCTCCTTCAATAATATGCTCTTCTCGAGTTACCTGTGCAACATCAGCCATTAATGTTTGAAATAAATGCAATTCTGAACGACAAAAATTAACACACTTACTTGCCGCTGCACAAATTGGACAATGATTTTCTAGTAACCAAAAGATGTCTCCCTCTTGCTCAACCGTTGCCATGTAGCCTTCATCTGAACGTATTTTCGCCAACGTCTCGAGTTTTTCTGCCACGCCGTATCGATCTGCTAATGCCAATCGATAGTTAGCCATTGAACTACTTTCTCGATGTTCAATTAATTTGTCTAAACCATCATCACCGAAAATGGCAATAACAGAGTCAATGATTTGAACGGTTAATTCGTCATGTCTATCATCAAAAAGACTATTACTCTTGTCAGTGAGTAACCATGAACGTGTAGGCCGACCACGAGCGGCCTTTTCATCTTTAAAAACCACATCACCCGACTCTTCGAGCGCTTGCATATGTTGTCGCACACCCATCGTGGTTAATTGCAATTCATTTGCCAAAAATTTTGCCGTTAGTGCGCCATGCGTTTTTAATAAATGGAGTATCTTGTCATGTGTTTTCATTTGGTAGCACCTCAAATCAATGTTTTTTTCATACTAACTCTCCTTATTATCAACCATTTAATCATTAAGTAAACTTTTTAATTTATTTTATTACTTGACACCATTAAGTAAACAATTTAATTTACATAATAATTAGTAAACAAAAAACATTATTAATTATTGAGCGATGTTTTTAGTCATTTAGACTGATCTTTTATTAAATACATAAGGAGTGATGGTTATGAAAATAGTCATAATTAGCGCAAGCCAAAGAGCGGAGTCTCAAAGTGCCAAAGTAGCCAACTATTTAGCTGAAATAGTGCAAGGCTTTGAAAGTATTAACCATATTGAACTATGCAAGCAGAATTTACCTTTATGGGACGGCAAAGAAATTAGCAAAGTGGATAATGCTAGTGATTGGCTAGCCATTAATAGTGAGTTGAAAAAAGCAGATGCCTTCATTTTAATCACGCCCGAATGGGGCGGAATGGCATCACCATTATTAAAAAATTTTCTGCTTATGTGTACCAGTGAAGATGTTGCCCATAAACCAACACTACTAGTTTCTGTTGTCAGTGGTATTAATGGTGCTTATCCCATTGCAGAATTAAATATGAGTGCTTTTAAAAATAATAAATTGGTGAGCATTCCCGATCATTTAATTATTCGATATGTAGAAGATGTTTTAAATACGCATACCGACAAAAACAAAAAACTGTCCGACAGAGATAACAGCATTAGACAGCGAATAAATTATAGCCTGCATACGCTAACACATTACAGCAAGGCGCTAAAAGGGCTACGTAACCATTTCGCAATGCAGCCATACTTAGGCCAAGAGAAATACAACTTCGGCATGTAACACGCTAATCAAAGGAGTACATCATGAATATGAACCAAATAACTCTACCTGTTATTAATATCGAAGAAGCAAATAACTTTTACCTCGCATTGGGTTTTATACAAATAGTGGCTACTGAGCATTATTCCCGATTTGAATGTCCAGAGGGTCAAGCAACCTTTTCATTAAGTTTACATGAACAAAAAGTTCCACACGACGTAGTCATGTATTTTGAACACGAAAAGTTAGACGACTGGGTAAAACAGTGCCAACAACGAGGAATTGTTTTTGAGCAATTACCAACCGACCAACGCTACCTATGGCGAGAAGCCAGTTTATCTGACCCAAGCGGCAATAAATTAAAACTTTATTGGGCTGGGAATAATAGATTAAACCCGCCATGGCGAGTACATAAGACATATCAATAAACAAAACGATTAGCAAAGAGCTAAGTCAATACAACAACACAACAATACAACGACACAACAACAATACAAAAAGGATAAAATTATGATTACATTAGAGCATTTAAATTTAGTGGTGAGTGATTTAGAAAAAAGTTTAGCTTTTTACCAAGCCGCTTTTCCTCATTGGTCAGTACGCGGTGGAGACAATGGCGAATGGTATGGTAAAAAAAGGCAATGGCTTCATTTTGGTGATGATTATCAATACTTATCACTCAATGATAATGGTGAAGGCATTAACCGCGATTTAACGGGACATCAAATCGGCTTATCGCATTTTGCCTTTGTCACCAGTGACATTAAAGGTGTCGTTCAGCGCTTAGCAGACGCTGGCTTTAATGTAGACAAAGACGGCGCTGAAGATGAATTTAGAGATAATGTGTATTACATTGACCCCGATGGCTATGAAGTAGAATTTGTGCAATACCACAGTGATTTACCTGAGCAACGTAATCGCTATGGATAATCACTAGGACTATTCTATTAATAGCCTAAACACAGGCAGGTTTAAGCTATCTTTAAATGCGTAATCCTTCTATAGCAAAACTTGATTACGCTGAAAATATTACCGCTTATCGCCTCAAATATATTACTGAAAAAGCTATTTTAATGATTATAATTTTAAAATATGCCGCTTAATATGGGGTGTATAGAAAAATTTAATACCCGCTATTCTTTACAGTGAAGCGCTAGGTTACTAAAATTGCACTAATTCCTACTATGAACACGTCAATTTATCTATAGTAACTTCAACATTGATAAGGCTATCCATGCGCACTTTTCATTACTTGCTATTATTTCTTTTTCTTTCAGGTTGTGCCACTTTGGGCGTTCTTGAGTACGACAAACACTATGGTATTGCGAAAGTTGAAAATAGATTTCAGCAAAACACACAGGCTGACATTGAATCAGCTAATTTTAATAACGAAGTAAAACCGATACTAGATAATCGCTGTGTGGTTTGCCACGGTTGTTACGATGCGCCATGCCAATTGAAAATGGAAAACCCAGTAGGTATCGAACGCGGTGCTAACAAAACGTTGGTATATAATGGTGAACGCTTACTTACAGCCAAAAATAGCCAAAGCATAAGTACGACGACTCAGCTAACCCCTGAGTTAATTAGCTCATTTCGTCATGAAGGCTTTTTTCCTGTACTCAACGAACGTCAACAAAGTACTCAAGCTAATACACAAGCTAGTGTGTTTTATCAAATGTTAGCCTTGAAACAAAAACATCCATTGCCTAAAGACAATATTCTTGGTGATGATTTTGATTTTTCACTAGATCGAAATCAACAATGTCCTACCATTGAAGAGTTTGCTCAATATGAGAAGGAGTTTCCTTTAGCAGGTATGCCTTATGGCCTACCTGCATTAACAATGCAAGAGCACAACACATTAACTGAATGGTTAGCGAAAGGGGCAATAATGCCTAAGGCTGAAGTTTCCACCCATACTGAGCAAGAAATGGTTAACCAGTGGGAAACGCTTCTTAATGGCAGCAGTAAAAAAGCACAATTAGTGTCGAGGTATCTTTTTGAGCATTTATACCTTGCCAACTTATATTTTGATGAAAAACGTACCAGCTATTTTAAGTTAGTGAGATCTTCTACACCTCCAGGAGAACAAGTTTCAGTTATTTATACCCGACGCCCATTTGATTCGCCGTTTACTAAAAATCAAACACAAGTATTTTATCGATTGGTCAAAAATAACGATACAATTATTGCTAAAAGACACATGCCTTACCCTTTTGGTAACGATAAATTTAAACGACTTAACGAGTTATTCTATTCACTTGATTTCACTGTTAAGGACTTACCTGATTATCAACTGAAAAGCTCATCAAACCCATTTGTTACTTTTAAAGAAATTCCGGCTATATCACGCTATAAGTTTTTGTTAGAGCAATCGCAATTCTCAATCATGAATTTCATTAAAGGGCCAGTATGTCGAGGCCAAGTTGCACTGAATGTTATCGACGATCATTTTTGGGTGGCTTTTCATGATCCTGAAACAATTGATGCTTATCACACCGACGAGTTTATTGTTAAAAATAGTGAGTTATTACAATTACCTGCTAGTACGAGTGACAAAACAATGTCACTTATATATTGGCGACAATACGCAAAAAACCAAGAAGAATATCTGCAAAAGAAACTGGAGTATTTAGACAAAATAAACTTAAAACAACGTGATCTTGATCTAGATTTATTGTGGAAAGGCAATGGCAACCCTAATGCGACGTTAACCGTCTTTAGACATTTCGATAGTGCTTCTGTTTTACAAGGTTTTGTTGGCGAAGCGCCAAAAACGGCATGGTTAATTAGCTACCCACTTCTTGAGCGCATTCATTATTTGCTCGTTGCTGGGTTTGACGTTTATGGCAATGTTGGTCATCAATTAAAAACACGTTTATACATGGACTTTTTACGTATGGAAGCAGAAAGCGCCTTTATTGCATTATTACCAGCAAAAGATCGCAAACGTATTCATGAACATTGGTATAGGGATACTAGTGATACCGTAAAAGATTATATTTTCTCTGATGACTTTAAACAGTTACCTGAGACCAATATTAACTATAAAACTGATGATCCTAAAACTGAATTATTTCAGTTGATTAAGGCGCATACTCAATCTTCCATTGCTGATAAATATACTATTTCTTCAATAGATAACGGCATTGAAAAATCATTATCAAAACTTAACCGTATGGTAGGCAGCTCTATCGCCATATTGCCACAAGTGAGTTATGTAATGATTAACACTAAGCAAGGTAACCAAGTATATAGCTTGATAAATAATTCAGCTCATACCAATGTTGCCCACTTATTTGCCGAAGATAATAGACGTCAACCTGAAGAAGATACCTTAACGGTAACACGAGGAATTGTCGGCACCTATCCCAATGCTTTTTTTGAGCTTTCAGTTGAACAAGTTGATGATTTTGTAATGCAATTATCTCAAATACAATCAGAACAAGATTATCGTCAAATAAAAGATAATTATGCCATTCGCCGCACTAGCCCAAACTTTTGGTCCTTTGCCGATAAATTACACCAATGGTACTTAACTCAACAACCAGCATCAGCCGGATTACTAGATTTTAACCGTCTTGAAAACCGCTAAGTCAGCAAACGAGTTTTAAAATCGTTTGCTGTAACAAAAAACTGCCGCTTGCCCCCTAAACCATTTAGGGGCAAGCCATAGTCATACCCTAAATAGTTCTGCTACACTGCCCAATGAAATGTTAAATAGTTGTGAATTTCTACCGCCTATTTTATACATATATCCTAAAAACTGCTTAAGCCAAGCTTATTTCAACAATAGTTACGTGAGAACTGCAATGAAGAAGAATGCTATTTTATTAACCAGTATACTTGTTACAGGTATACTGGCTGGCTGTACAGGTAACAGCGCAGATCAAGTATTGAGTAGTGATACCGCTCAACAAAATATTAAACTTTCTTACCCTACCACGCAAAAAGGCACAGTCACTGATACCTATTTTGGTACTGAAGTTGCCGACCCATACCGTTGGTTAGAAGATGACCGCAGTGAAGAAACTGGCGCATGGGTAAAAACACAAAACAAAGTGACCTTTAATTATCTCGCGCAAATACCTTATCGTGAACAATTAAAAGAACGCTTAGGTGAGCTATGGAACTACGAGAAAGTGGGCGCACCATTTAAAGAAGGTAAATACACTTATTTCTATAAAAACGATGGTTTACAAAACCAATATGTTATTTATCGTCAGCTTGATGGCGGTGAGGCTGAAGTGTTTTTAGATCCCAATACCTTCAGTGAAGATGGCACTACATCACTAGGGCAATTAAGTTTTTCTAAAGATGGTTCAATTGCCGCCTATGCTATTTCTGAAGGTGGTAGTGACTGGCGTAAAATCATCATTATTGATGTTGAAACTAAAAAACAATTAGAAACACCTTTAGTTGACGTGAAGTTTTCTGGCATCTCTTGGTTTGGTAATGAAGGCTTTTATTACTCAAGCTATGATAAGCCAAAAGGCAGTGAATTATCAGCAAAAACAGATCAACATAAACTTTACTACCACAAGTTAGGTCAAGCTCAAAAAGATGATGCGGTAATATTTGGTGCAACAGCAGAAGAAAAACGACGTTATGTCGGTGGCTCTGTTACAGAAGATGATCGTTATTTACTTATCTCTGGTGCTGTGTCTACTTCAGGTAACGACCTTTACCTTAAAGATTTAACTAAACCTAATAGCCCATTAGTGACAATTACTGACAATTTCGATGCAGATACCTACGTTATTGAAAACGAAGGTAGCAAGTTGTACCTTGTTACTAACTTAAATGCGCCGAATAAAAAGATTGTTACCGTTGATGCTTCAGCACCTGCTGCAAGCAACTGGCAAGACTTTATCGCTGAAACTGACAATGTACTCACTGCTTCCACAGGTGGTGGTTATTTCTTTGCTGAATACATGGTTGATGCGATTTCAAAAGTATTCCAATACGACTATCAAGGTAATAAGGTACGTGAAGTTGCCTTACCAGGTGTAGGTAGTTCTAATGCTTTAGATGGTAAGAAAAAAGAACAGACACTTTATTACTCATTCAGTAACTATAAAACACCAGGCACTATTTATAGCTTTAATACTAAAACAGGTAAAAGCGACGTCTATCAAAAATCTGGTGCTAAGTTTGATAGTAATGACTATGAATCTAAACAGGTCTTTTATAAATCTAAAGATGGTACCAAAGTACCCATGATCATTACCTATAAAAAAGGATTAGCTCTTAACGGTAAAAATCCTACCATTTTGTATGGTTATGGTGGTTTCAATGTAAGCTTAACACCAAGATTCAGTGTTTCTCGCGCAGTTTGGTTAGAACAAGGCGGTATCTACGCTGTTGCTAACTTGCGTGGCGGTGGTGAATACGGTAAAAAATGGCACAAAGCAGGAACACAATTAGATAAGCAAAATGTCTTTGATGATTTTATCGCAGCGGGCGAATACTTAATTGACCAAAACTACACGTCAAGTAACTACTTAGCCATTAACGGCGGCTCAAATGGTGGTTTATTAGTCGGTGCAGTAATGACGCAACGTCCTGATTTAATGCAAGTAGCATTGCCAGCAGTGGGTGTTTTAGACATGTTAAGATACCACACATTTACTGCCGGAGCAGGTTGGGCTTACGACTACGGTACAGCTGAACAAAGTGAAGAAATGTTCAAGTACTTAAAAGGTTACTCTCCAGTACACAATGTTAAGCAAGGAATTAGCTACCCAGCAACGATGGTTACCACAGGTGATCACGATGACCGTGTAGTACCTGCTCACTCATTTAAATTTGCAGCAGAACTACAAGCGAAACAAGCAGGCAATGCACCAACATTAATTCGTATTGAAACTAATGCTGGTCATGGCGCAGGTACACCGGTATCTAAAACGATTGAGCAATACGCAGACATTTATGCATTCACTTTATTTAATATGGGTTTCACTAGCCTACCAAAGTAAGACTAACCACTAGAGAGACGCTAAAAAGAACAAATGCTGATCTCGATCAAGTACCTGACTAAATTAGTCGGGTACTATCACATCATACCAACTAGCTGATACCTAATAGGAGTAAATGATGGGATGTTGTGGTGGATGTGGCGGTGAAGGCCACGAAGAGAAAAAAGAGCAAGAAACAGCTCAAGACAATGCGACTGAACAAGCTGAATCAAAAGAAGAAGCTTAATTGACGTCACAAAATGCTTTGTTTAAAGAACCGATTAACTGTTTGCCCTGTTAGTCGGTTTTTTTTGCATATCTGTATAGTTTACTGATGCTCTTTAATTAACGCTAAAAATGGCTGACCATAGCGTTCCAGCTTAATATCACCAATGCCACTCACGCTCAACATTTGATTTAAAGTTTGCGGTTGCACTCTCGCTAATTCAGATAACGTCGCGTCATTAAAAACAATAAAAGGTGCAATATCTTCCGCATCAGCAATAGTTTTTCTCAACTCTCTTAATTTAGTAAATAGCACGCGATCGTAACCTTTTTGCGGTGTTTTTTGTTGCCAGTAGCTAGCTTTTTGTAAGCGAGGGCTCGCTAACATCAATGGCTCACTTGCTTTTAGCACACTACGTGACGCTTCTGTTAAACACAGATTTGATTGTTGTTCGATATCTTGCTGTAAGTAACCTAAATGGATAAGTTGCCCAATAATCGCATACCAGTAACCTGGCGTTTTGCCTTTACCTAAACCAAAAGTCGACACATTTTGATGATCGAGTTGTTTAACTTTTGCACTCGCTTCGCCACGAAGTACAGCAATAACATGGTTAATATCACCTTGTTGGTTAATACGATAGACACACGATAGTACCTTTTGTGCTTCTAGCGTTGCATCAAATTGACTAGGCGGATCTAAACAAATATCACAGTTACCACAGCCTTTTTTAGTGAACTCGGCAAAATAATTAAGTACTACTTGTCGACGACAGGTTTGTGCATCAACAAAGGCACTCATGGCAGCAAAACGTTGTAATTCAACATTGACTCGTTTCGGGTTATCACCATCGCTAATACGCTTTTTAATGCGATTAATATCTTTATCATCAACCAAAAATAATGCTTCAGCAGGTAAACCATCACGCCCTGCCCTGCCAATTTCTTGATAATAAGACTCTAACGTACGTGGCGGCTCATAGTGAATGACATAGCGCACATTAGGTTTATTAATTCCCAGACCAAAAGCAACAGTGGCAACTACCACTTGAATATTGTCTTTAGTAAAGCCTTCTTGAACTAAGCTACGAATATCATTTTCTAACCCTGCATGATAGGCAGCGCAATTGACGCCGCTATTGGCTAAAAACTTTGCTAATTTCTCAACTTGCCAACGGCTATTACAATAAATAATACCGCTGTCTTCGCCTTTTTTTCGGATATAACCGAGTAACTGACTTTCGCCATTATATTTTTGCGCCAACGTAAAGCGAATATTCGCTCGATCAAAACTATCTAAATGAATATAAGGCTGTTCTAAATTTAATTGCTGCAAAATGTCTTTACGTGTCGTGACATCAGCCGTCGCTGTTAACGCCATAACGGGCACAAAAGGAAAGTGCTCTTTCAAACATGCTAGCTTGGTATAGGCAGGTCGAAAATCATGACCCCACTGAGAAATACAATGCGCTTCATCGATGGCAAATAAACTAAGCGGCAATTCAGCTAAATTCTGTAAAAAGTAGTAATTAGTTAA
The DNA here is from genome assembly GCF_003545765.1 of Colwellia sp. RSH04. Classification (GTDB taxonomy): domain Bacteria; phylum Pseudomonadota; class Gammaproteobacteria; order Enterobacterales; family Alteromonadaceae; genus Colwellia. The sequence goes on from NZ_QXIO01000006.1 coordinate 179,625, forward strand.
TCGTTCCGGTGCTACATACAGTAATTTAATATCACCTTGTGCCATGCGCTGAAATATATCGGTAATTTCAGATTGCTCAAGGCTTGAATTAATAAAGGCGGCTGAAATACCCTGCCTAGTTAACCCATCAACTTGATCTTTCATCAGGGCGATTAATGGAGAAACCACTACGGTAATGCCAGGTAATAATACTGCAGGTAATTGGTAGCATAATGATTTCCCTCCACCCGTTGGCATCAATACCAGTGAGTCTTGCCCTTGCATTAATCGGGAAATAATTTCTTCTTGGCCTGAGCGAAAGCTTTCATAACCAAAATGATGCTTTAACGTTTCAAGCAGCTGGACGCTTTGTGGGTTATTTTCTTTTGCAGAGGCTAACAAAGTACTCAAAAACAATTCGACTAGTAACTTGGATAATTTATCTATTTTAACCTAGGCCAGCGATGAATACCTAACTTTAATACCAGTGAAATAACTTTATTACTTACGTAGTTTTTCTATTGGTTAAATATCATGCTAACCTAAACAATAAACACATCCGACCAGAGTAATTAGCCACTATGCAACAAAATGAAATACATCAACAACTTATTAATTTTTGGAACAATAATATGCCTTTCAATCAATTGCTTGGCTTAAAGCTTACCAAGTTTGATGCACAACACTCAGAAATTAGATTTGACTGGCAAGATAAACTTATTGGTAACCCTATCCATAAAATACTCCATGGTGGCGTGACTGCGTCAGCCTTAGACTTAGCAGGCGGGGCTGTTGCCGCAGCTAACATCATTGAACAACTAGATGAAATTACACCTCAATCTATCGGTAGCAGCTTAGGGAAATTAAGTACTATAGATTTACGAACCGACTACTTACGCCCTGGGCGAGGCAAACAGTTTATTGTTACCGCCCGTATTATTCGTAGTGGCAGTAAAGTGGCTGTTGCCAGAATGGAAATGCATAACGAAAGTGGCGAGCATATCGCTTTTGGTACGGGTACTTATATGGTTAGCTAATTAACACTGCTGAAAAGCAACTTCAAAAAAGCCAATGACATAACCTTAAATTGTACTTATGAAAATAATCAAAAATCCTTTAAGGCACTTTTCTTTCATATAAATAACCACTTTAAGCCCACTTTATTGATCAATCTGAATTTTATTCTATATTTAATTTGGACATACAACTAAATAAATTCAAAACGATAGCTTCAACTATCGTTTTTAGACCTAATATTTTTAATCATAATATTGTATATCAACCATGAAACTAAGGTGTGTAAATAATGAACTTTTCTAAAGTAAAGTACGGCCTTGTCTTACTCACAGCAATGTCATCAAGTACTTTTGCCGATGTAGATTTTTCTGGGTTTGCTAGTATAAATGCTGGTAAAGTCCTTAGTGGGACAGGTGTTCCTCACTATGGCGTTGAACCATCATTTCTAGCAGATTACCCTATTGTATCTGCATATTATGAGGAATGGAGTTTTAAACCTGAAAGCTTGTTTGGATTACAAGCAAGTGCTGATTTATCAGACGGATTAAGCGTTACTGCTCAAATTGTTGCGCGTGGAGCTAATGAGTGGAAAGCAGAGTTTGAATGGGCTTATGTAACCTATGAGATCAATGAAAATTGGACAGTTCAAGCAGGTAAAAAGCGCTTACCACTATTTTATTATTCTGACTTTTATGATGTTGGTTATGCCTATACTTGGATGCGCCCACCAGCAGATAATTATACTTGGCAAATATTTAACTATAATGGCCTGAACCTACTCTATAGTACTGAAATTGGTGATTGGTCTTTAAACACTAATATTTATGCTGGCACAGAGGATGATAATGACAACAAACTTTTAGGTGATTATTTCTTTGGCGGCGTAGAAACAAGAGAGATTTGGAAAGATATTCTGGGAGGTGTCGTTAATTTAAGTAAAGATTGGTTTGAAGTTAGGTTAACAGCCATGCAATATACCAACGAACGCTATATTGATGGCGAACGCACTTATTGGGGTGATGAAGATCATCGTGATGGTAAATTTTACGGTGCCGCATTTAACTTTGATTTTGATAATTGGTTTATATTAACCGAACTTAGTCGATTAGATCTTGACGACACCTTTGACACTAGTATGATAACTTTTGGCTATAGAATTAATGATTTCACGCCATTTCTCGCTTATTCACAATTCGAGCAAGATTCGGATGACGGTGAAAACCACAACACTCAATCTGCTGGATTGAGATGGGATTTCCACCCTTCTGCTGCCTTTAAAGTACAGTATGATAAAGTTGAAGATAACTCATATAACTTAGCCGTCGCAGGTGATAGTGATTCTATTACTTTTGGTATTGATTTAGTTTTTTAAGGAATTTAACAGTGAAAAATCTAAAAAAATTAATTATTGCCAGCATAGCCCTTATCAGTCTTAATACTTTTGCAGAGGTTTCAGTAATCGTTAATACCTCAAATGCTAACAGTGTTGATCAATCTGTAATTAAAAAAATATTTTTAGGAAAAAGTAAAACCTTTCCTGATGGTAATAAGATCATCGTATATACTTTAAAAGATTCTAACGCTGATGCAGTCGATTTTAGACAAAATGCATTGAAGAAGTCTAACAGTCAATACAAATCATATTGGGCAAAACTGGCTTTTACAGGTAAAGGTACTCCCCCTAAAGAAGCTGATGATAATGAAATGATCAATGCCATTAAGAACAACCCTAATGCCATTGGGTTCATAAATAGTAGTAAAGTTACAGCGGACGTAAAAGTGATAGCCACGTTCTAATGCAAAAAAGCATAATGGAAACATTATGCTTTTAATTTTGAACACTTTAAATGAATACTTATAGTTGTAAGGGTTACTAATGCAGTTTTTTCGAAAATTAAAAATTCTCTATAAAATTTATACCATTCTTATCATTGCTTTACTTAGCTTTGTTATTAATTTATCTATCAATATCTCGTCAATATCCAAGAACCAAGTATTACTCAAAAGCATGCAAAATACTGCTATTCATCTTGTCAATTTGACCAATGAAAATGTGACTACTTGGCAGCGAATTGATGAAAGTTATACCCAAAGTGTTTCTTTTGCTGATGAAGATTTAATTAGCGATGCTATAGAGCTTGCCAATAATTTAAATAAAAATTTAGATAGTATCAAAAGTTTAAAACCTGAATTTGCAGATATAAGTTCATTAACCAGTAAAGTACAACAATACAATAAGTTAGCCAAAGAAATTTCAGAAGGATTTATTAGCGAAACTATCGACTTCCAAGCCGCACAAGGCAAAATTGATAAAAAGACTGAAATATATAATGATGTTTTTAGTATATTAAAATCAAAAAAAGAAAAGGCGGCTAAATATTTCAATAGTCTTGTAGACGAAACCGTTTCCAATTCAAGTAACTCTCAAACCATGAGTATTACTGTGGGTATCGCTTTATTAGCCTTAATGACCTTAATGAGTATTATTATTGCTAGATCTATTAATAAGTCTGTTGTCTCATTAGATTCTTCACTGAAAGTACTTGCTGATGGTGATGGCGATCTGACCAATCAAATAGAAGTAGTGAGCCAAGATGAACTTGGCTCTGTGGTGATTCATTTTAATAAATTTACTCAGTTGTTACGTGGAATTGTGAAAGAGGTTGTTGAGGTTGTTAACCCTTTAACATTAAGCGCGGAACAATTAACAGACAAAGTGCAGCAAGTAGACAGTAACATTAAGAGTCAATCAGAAATTGCTGAAGTAACCAAACAATCAATGGTTGAAATGCAACACAGTGTAACCGACATTGCAAAATCAGCCGCTGAAGCCGCAAGTGCTGCAGATGCTGGTGAAACAGAGGTCAATGAAGGAATGAACAATGTTCAACGTTCATTGAATGTATCTGGTGAATTATCAGAAGAAATTAGGAATGCTTCTAGTGTTATAAATCAATTAGCCGCTGATTCACAAAACATGAATCAAATCCTTGATGTAATTAATGGTATTGCTGAGCAGACAAACTTATTAGCGTTAAACGCAGCCATTGAAGCAGCGCGTGCAGGTGAACAAGGACGTGGTTTTGCAGTTGTAGCCGATGAAGTACGTAACTTAGCTTCACGCACAGCGCTTTCAACAACTGAAATTAGAGAGTTACTTGATAAGTTAATATCTGCAGCTAATCAATCTGTTAATTCAATGGAATTAGCTAGCGAAAAAGCCAGTAATAATGAAGAAATATCAAGAAATGTTGATTCATCGTTAAATACTATTAAAACGCAAATTGGCCATATCAGTTCAATGAATAGTCAAATTGCAACAGCAACTGAAGAGCAATCAAGCGTTGCAGAAACCGTAGTGAATAATATTGAAGACATGTATAGCAGCTTCTCCTCAACAACCGCTGCCGTTGAAGAAATAGGTGAAGTTGCGCAACAGTTAGATGGCAACGCCTTACAAATAGGCCAAGCTACGTCGAAATTTGTTGTTTAAATAATATTGGCTAAAAGCACTTTATGCCAAGTAACTTAATGAGTTGGTCGCTTAGTGAAAAATTCATTTAGTTACTTGGTATTCGTTATGACTCAAGTGCTGCATCACTTAAAAGTTATACTCAAAACGATAAGTATGAATACCATTATTTTGTGTAATAGTTAGTGTCCCATCAATCCCCTCAAGTTCACCATTTCCTGACCCTTCTACAACAGTAATATTTAGCTTTTGCGATGATTTTGACATAAAACCAGTATGATATAGCGTAAAGCTACCTTTTTTGCCATTGACTGTTCCTTCAAACTCTTCAATAGCAGCATATACTGAAGCTCCTCTCTCAACCCTTTTACTTAGCATTTGACCTATTCCTGCTCCTTCAAGTCCCCCAGAGTATTTTTTATTTATAAGCATTCTCCCTGCGGGTGCTTGCTTATCTTGTTTCCCCTCCAGTGAAATTTCAAAGCTTCCCGTTAATAGCATACTCGTTCTCCTTTATTTTCAATAATTTTCGTTAATACCTTTTCTATGTGTTTCAAAATAACTCATAGCAGGGTATTCTTTAAACCGTATTTAAAATGCCAAAGTAAATTGTTCTGTTGAGTAGACTTTACACTAAGCTACTTTGTTTCATTGTAACGGTGTGCTTAGCAAGGCTTTTCTCATGTTATAATAATTATCAACTCACACTAATATGAACTTCCCATGAACCCAGCGATAAACACACCGACCAATACAGAGTCGAAGTCAGGTATTTTTAATGCGCTTGGTGCATATTTCTTGTGGGGTTTTGCTCCTATATATTTTAAGTTACTCACTGAAATTTCTGCTGGTGAAATTTTAATGCACCGCGTTATTTGGTCGAGTATCTTTTTGCTGCTAATGATCTTAGCAATGAAAAAGTCTTCCGCTTTAATCGTCATATTGAAACAACCCAAGGTTATCGCTAACCTTACATTATCAGCCAGTTTTCTTGCCATAAATTGGTTTATTTTTATTTGGGCTGTTAACAATAATCATCTTTTAGATGCCAGTTTAGGTTATTACATTAACCCACTGTTTAATGTCGCATTAGGGATGATATTTTTTCAAGAACGGTTGCGAAAAAATCAATCTATTGCTGTTGGGTTAGCTACCCTAGGCGTTTTAATTCAAGTGGTGACATTGGGCGAATTACCTATTATTTCGTTAGCACTTGCGAGTTCTTTTGGTATATACGGGTTATTAAGAAAAAAACTTCATGTCGATTCATTTATTGGTTTATTTATTGAATCATTACTGATGTTACCCATAGCACTCGCCTATTGGGTTTTCTTTGTTGAAAGTGAAACAGCCAATATGCTATTAAATAGTACCAATCTAAATATTACTTTAATCATGGCAGGTATCGTCACAACCGCACCATTACTCTGCTTTACTGCAGCGGCTAAACGCTTAACATTATCAACTTTAGGCTTCTTCCAGTATTTAGGGCCAAGTATTATGTTTTTATTAGCAACATTCTACTATCAAGAAAGCATGAAGCTGGCAGAGCTAATTACTTTTATCTTTATCTGGGCTGCATTAGTTATTTATAGTCTCGACTCTTTAAAAAATAAAAAAGCGAAAAAGGTCTAACCTTGTTCGCTTTACTTATTCTGAGTTTTTTTAAAACGCTTATACAAATAAACAGCTCTTTAATTTAATCCTCATCTGAGCCATATACCGCAATTTGATTACGACCATTCTCTTTCGCAGAGTAAAGTGAAACATCAGCTTCACTCATTTGTTTATCCAATGGCTCATGACTACTAAATACAACTCCAATACTTATGCTGGTTGATAAGTGATTTTCACCTACAGGAATAGTTGCTACAGCAATTTCTCGTCTAAAGTCGTCTAGTTTATTATATAAATTGTCGGTATCGATGCCGTGCATTAAAACAGCAAACTCTTCTCCACCTAACCTAGCTGTTAAGCCAGAACCAAAATGTTTACGCATATACAATGCAAGTACTTTTAAAACTTGATCGCCAGAGTCATGCCCATATTGATCATTAATACGTTTAAAGTGATCGATATCAAGCACAGCTAAACAATAAGGTACTTGTTTTTTTATATACCCTTTTATTCTTTGTTCTGCACTTCTAAAAAATGACCGTCTATTAGCTAGTTCAGTTAAATAATCAGTATTGGCTGCATGCTGAATTTTGGCAATGTTATTCAAACTTTCGATATTCTGTGTGATACGACAGTAAAATTCTTCTGGACAAAATGGCTTACGCAGAAAGTCATCTGCGCCATTTTTAATAAATCTCGCAGAATGTATGCCATTTGAAGCGCCTGAAATACCTATTACTGCAAGTTGTTCTCTAGAGTAAGCTTTGCGAATCTCATTGGTCAATTCAATGCCGTCCATTTCCGGCATTTCAAGATCAGTTATCACCATTTTAATGTTTTTTTGTTGCTTAAGTTTTTCTAGTGCTTGCACACCATTATTTGCAGTAAACACGGTAAAATTTCGACGTTTCAATAACTCTACCACATGGTTTCTTGCCGAAGATGAGTCATCCACAACAAGAATGGCGTTATCTTGATTCGTTATTTGCCAATGTAATACACGTTTTAAATATAGAAAGGCTTGGCTGTTTTCTTTTGGAATATAATCAATAACAGGTTGAGCCAGAATTTTCTGACGTGTTTTATCATCCATTTTACCCGTAATAACAACCCCAGGAATACCATGAGATAACACACAAGCTATGGCTTCTCCATCAAGGGCATCTGGCAAAGAAAAATCTATCGTCGCAGCAAAAAAGTCGTTATCTGTTGATAAAAGGTTTTCAACCTCTGCCAAACTGGTGGTTATTACAACGTCATATTTTAACGATTGAGCAATTTGCTTAATAACCGTTGCAATAGGCTTACTGTCTTCAACCACCAATAATCGTTTTGTCATACACCTTCACCTTTTATCTAATATTAGTTGTTAGATGGCTGTTAGCTTCGCATATTCAACCACTAACCACTTCGTGCCTACATCAGCAAAATTTACTTGAATTCTACTTTGAGACCCTGAGCCTTCATAATTAAGTACTACACCTTCACCGAATTTAGCATGAACAACACCTTGCCCCAAACTAAAACCCGTATTTTCAAAGGTTTCCATTGTGATTGTTGAAGAAAATCTGCCTTTATTTGCAGGCCTAGATACTTGGTTTTGCATACGTATCTCTTCAACACAGTCTTCAGGTAACTCCCTGAGGAATCGACTCGCTTTATGAAATTTTTCTTGCCCATAAAGTCGACGACTTTCTGCATGGCATAAGTATAGCTTATGCATCGCTCTTGTCATGCCAACATAGCAAAGTCTTCGTTCTTCTTCTAATCGGCCAATTTCTTCTACCGATTGCTGTGAAGGAAACATCCCTTCTTCAAGACCTGCAATAAACACCAGAGGAAACTCTAACCCTTTCGCTGAATGCATTGTCATCAATTGCACTGCGGGTTCATAATCATCCGCTTGAGACTCTCCAGACTCTAAAGCAGCATGCGTTAAGAATGCCGTCAATGGTGTTTGCTCTTCTTCTAATTCAGGATCACTTTCAAATGTTTGGCATGCCGTTACTAACTCGTTTAAGTTTTCAATACGTTGTGCTGCCCTTTCACCTTTTTCAGCTTGGTACATTGCTTTTAAACCGCTGTGCTGAATAATAAAATTAGCTTGCTGATCTAAGTCCAAGTTGGTTGAATCATCTTCAAGTTGTTCAATTAACTCTATAAAAGCTTTAATGGTTTTCGCACTACGCCCTTTTAATAAGTTTTCTTGCAACATTTGCTGACAGGCTTGCCACAGGGTGATTTCTGAACCTCGGGCTGCGTCTCTCACTAACGCAATGGTTTGGTTACCAATACCCCGTGTTGGTGTATTAATAATTCTTTCAAAGGCAGCATCATCATCTCGGTTATTTATTAAGCGTAAATAGGCTAATGCATCTTTAATCTCTTGACGTTCGAAGAAGCGTTGCCCACCATAAATTCTATAAGGCAACTGCCCTTGTAATAAGGCTTCCTCGAGTAAGCGCGACTGTGCATTAGAGCGATATAAAATCGCGACTTCATCTAAACTTTTGCCTTCTTCACGCCATTGTTTAATACGGCCACTAATGAACCTTGCTTCATCTATTTCATTAAAGGCGGTGTAAATTGCAATTTTTTCACCCGCTTCATCATTAGTCCAAAGTTCTTTACCCATACGATTATTATTATTGCTAATCAGTTGGTTTGCGGCATTTAAGATATTACCCGTTGAACGGTAGTTTTGCTCTAAGCGAATGGTTTGTGCATCTTGATATTCAGTTAAAAAACGTTCTATATTCTCAATTTTTGCACCACGCCAGCCATAAATAGATTGATCGTCATCACCGACAATCATCACTTTGCTACGCGCTTTACCTAACATAGTTAACCACGCATATTGAATGGCGTTGGTGTCTTGAAACTCATCAACCAATATTTGACTAAAGCGTTGTTGATAATGTGATAGTAACTCAGGATTATTTAACCATAATTCATGGGCACGTAGTAACAGCTCAGCAAAATCAACCAAACCTGCGCGATCACAAGTCTCTTGATAAGCTTTATAGACTTTAACAAAAACCGCTTCGCTTGGATCAAACTGTGCATCTATGTGCTGAGGCCTTAATCCTTCATCTTTTTTACCATTGATATACCAGACAAATTGCTTAGGTGGCCACTTTTTTTCATCTAACTCTAAAGAACGAACAATACGTTTTACTAAACGAACCTGATCGTCACTATCGAGAACTTGGAAGCTTTGCGGTAGGTTTGCCTCTTGAAAATGCATTCGTAATAAACGATGTGCTAAACCATGGAAAGTACCAATCCACATGCCATGAGTATTTCCATCGACGGTTTGCTCAACACGTGCTCGCATTTCTGCTGCGGCTTTATTAGTAAAGGTTACCGCTAAAATACTGTGTGGTGACACCTGTTCAACTTTCATTAGCCATGCAATACGTTGCACTAACACACGCGTTTTACCTGAACCAGCGCCAGCAAGTACCAACATATTTTGTTTAGGGGCGGCAACAGCTTCACGTTGCTTATCATTAAGAGAGTCGAGTAGTTCAGATACATCCATAGGAGGCAGCCTTTATAGATAGCTTAAAAAGAGGATAAATGAGTGACTTTTGTCATTTCAAAAGCAATCACCCAACAATAAAACCAATTCACTTCAAAAGAAACGATTACATTTTGATTGTAACTGGCACAGGGCTGTTATTATATACAGTAGATGATGTTCTGTAAATCAGTGACCAAATGAACACTTATATCAAACGCAAAAGATCACTCACGTCTGTTAATTCAATGTGAGGTAAATTTTTAATCGCTTTACCTACCCCGTATTTGGGTAACCAAGCAGTTTGACAGCCCGCAGTTATTCCGCCCAAAATATCAGCATTGCCACAATCACCAACATGCAATAATTCTTCAGGCTTAATATTCAATTGCTCACAAGCTACAGCAAACATATCAACACGAGGCTTTTGTCGAAAAAGGTTTCCCTGATGCGCAGTTGATAAGTGATTGGTTTGGAACCCAGCGTGATATATGGCCGAGAAATAACGAGCAATGCCTATCGCTTTGGCATCAACATTTCCGTTGGTTATCGCAACAAGAGGTAATTTATCACTCAGTTGCGCCAATAAATCATGGCTTACTTGTGGTACTGAGAAGTCACTACGCAAGCGAATAAAATAATCTAAAGCGGCCTGTGCTTCATTACAAGCAATAACTTGGCTGTAATTTAAAGCGATAAAGCCTAGACGGTAGCTTTCAAAACGAACAGCGACAACATCATGCTGTAAAGCATTATGCTGTTGAATTGCCTGATGACGAAAAGGCAACCAAAATTTCACATCAAAAATTTGTGTTTGCTTTGGCATTAGCTGAGCAAAATATTCTACCATTTTAATATCAATAGCTCTCATTACTGGGCCATTGCTATACAAGGTATCATCTAAATCAAAGCTAATGGCCTTAAACGGCTTTAAGCGTCGATAAAACTTCACTGTTGATGTCCTATTGTTTATCTTTTACTTGCTGAAAAATTAACTTTGCCGTTAAACGCTTGAATTGGCTTAATAGTAAAGTATCCATACGCGGATCAAAGTGATGGGCATCTTGGCTGCTAATCGCAATAAAGCCTAGTTCAACTTCATCATGAACTAGTTTAATTAGAACGACTGAACCTGAACATTGCTGAGAAAAAATCAATTCTTGTTCCGTGCTCTGCAAGCGGCCAAAGTAATAATCTTCATTGGTTAATCGGTTTTGCATTACACCTGCACAATCATTTTTTGACATACTCTTGTGATCACTTAACGCACCGGTTAATAGCTCAGGTGTTAACCACACCTTAAATGCAGATAACGATAATAATTCTGTTGTGGCTTGGTGTAAGCAATCTAGCAACTCTTGAGCAGATTGACAGTCAATCAACCTAAGGTATAAATCACTATAAAGGGTAAATAACTCTTCATTATGATTTGCAACAGAAATTAACTGTGTAATTTCATCTTCAAGTGATTGTATTTTTAGACGAAGTTGCTGTTGTTGTCGCTCAACTAACGACACAGTACCGCGTTGATTATCAGCAAGTCGCAAATTAGCCACTAACGCTTCGTTACGCTGAAAAAACTCTGGATTATCTTGGAGAAAGGTTGCGATAACTTCATCTTCCAAAGGAATTTCATCACGGTTAATGCTGTCTTGAATTTCATTCATTTTTTTGCTGTCTTTTTTATTCATTAAATTGATAACTGGCCATCAAATACGTGTACGGCAGGTCCTGACATTTTTACTGGATGCCCAGGTCCTTTCCAAAAAATTCTTAATTTACCGCCCGGTAATTCAACGGTGACTTGTCTTGCTAGTTTCTTTTGCATTTGTCCAATCACAACTGCAGCACATGCACCGCTGCCACAAGCTAATGTTTCTGCTGCGCCACGTTCATATACACGAAGTTTAATTTGATTATCTGCAACGACTTCCATAAAACCTACATTCGCTTGCTTTGGAAAGCGCTCATGTTCAGATAGCTCTTTACCTAGCTCTTCAACATTCGCATTATCAACATCATCTACCGTAACCACACAATGCGGGTTTCCCATTGAGACGACACCGCATAATACGGTTTCAGACTCACTACGTAAAATATACGTACCTTCAGTTTTTTGGGCAGTAAAAGGTATTTTAGTCGGCTCAAATTGAGGTACGGGCATACTTACTGAGACATTACCATCTCGCTCAATAAATAAAGACATTTTACCTGTGCTCGTTGATACCCTAATTTTATTCTTAGTGCATAATCCTTTCATGCGAACAAAGCGTGCGAAACAACGTGCACCATTACCACACTGCCCAACTTCACTACCATCAGCATTATAAATACGATAATGAAAATCTAGATCTGGGTCATAAGGAGGTTCAACCACTAATAATTGATCAAAACCCACACCAAAATTGCGGTTTGCTAACTGCGCTATTTGTTCATTTGATAAATAAACATTTTGGGTAACGTTATCTAACACTAAAAAGTCATTACCTAAACCGTGCATTTTGGAGAAGTTTACTAACATTTATTTTGTCGTCTCATCGGGTAAGTTGCTTTGGCTATCCTGCTTTATTTCGGGCTGTGCTTGTTGAGTTTGCTCTACTTTAGGCTTATTTGGCTCTTGTGTTTGATATAAGTCGCCTTTGGCACCGCAAGCCGAGATAACTAACGTTGTGAATACGCACAATAATAATTGAGCAAATGAGATAGAACCGTGTCGATTTAGTTGCATAATTACAGTTTTTGCTATGAAAGTCGTTTAAATCAAGCTTTTTAACTTAACTTAACCACTTAGAGTCTATATTTATTTTGTCTGATTGCTATTATACTCACATCTACCTAGCCAAGTGAATTACTTACAAGATATTATCTACTCTACTAATGGTAGAGTACGCTACAAAGGATAGAGAATGAACGATAGCCAATACAACTTAATCGCAGATGAACTGTTACTTACTATTGAAGAAGCGATTGAAAACTGTGGTGTCGATATAGATTATGAAGGAGTTGGCGGTTTACTTACGCTAACCTTTAAAAACGCCAGCAAAATAATTATTAACAAACAAGCGCCATTACATGAGATATGGGTAGCCACTAAATTTAATGGTCACCATTTTACCTATGAAAATGACACTTGGAATGATAAACGTGCTGGTGATGAATTTTGGCAATTTTTATCTCAAGCTGTTAGCCAACAAGCTGAAACAGAGATAGTGCTTAGCGCCGAATAAATATTATTTAGAAATTGGATACGTAAATGAACAATAAAACTGTACGCATTGCAACTCGTAAAAGTGCTTTGGCCTTATGGCAAGCAGAATATGTAAAAGCCCAGCTTGAACATTTTCACGCTGACATCACCGTGGAACTTGTTCCTATGGTCACTAAAGGCGATGTAATTTTAGACACCCCTCTAGCCAAAGTCGGCGGCAAAGGGTTATTTGTTAAAGAGCTTGAAGTCGCGATGTTAGAGAATCGTGCTGACATTGCTGTACATTCAATGAAAGACGTACCTGTTGATTTCCCTGAAGGCTTAGGTTTAGAAGTTATTTGTCCTCGAGAAGATCCGCGTGACGCCTTTGTTTCAAACACCTACAAAGCGCTTGAAGACTTACCTCAAGGTGCCATTGTCGGCACATCAAGTTTACGCCGCCAATGCCAATTAAAAGCGAAACGCCCTGACCTTGATATTCGTGATTTGCGTGGCAATGTAAATACACGTTTAAGAAAATTAGACGATGGTGAGTATGATGCCATTATCTTAGCCTCTGCAGGTCTTATTCGTTTAGAAATGAGCGAACGTATCGCACAATTTATTGAGCCAGAAGAAATGCTACCCGCTAATGGTCAAGGTGCAGTAGGTATTGAATGTCGTACTGATGACGAAATAATTAAGTCTTTATTAGCCCCGTTAGAGTGTAAAACCACAAGAATTCGTGTACTCGCAGAACGCGCTATGAATAAAGCCCTAGAAGGTGGTTGCCAAGTACCTATTGGCAGTTATGGTGTGATTTCTGCCGATGGCAAAGACGTTTACCTCAGAGGTTTAGTTGGCGCAGTAGATGGTAGCGAAATGATTGAAAGTGAAATCACTGGCCCTGTAGAGCAAGGTGAGGCACTTGGCAATGCATTAGCACAAGAATTATTAAGCCGTGGTGCTGATAAAATTTTACAGCAAGTTTATAGCGACTCGGCTAACGATTAATAGGTAAACCCTTGCTAACCAAACCAGCAAATGTACTCGTAACAAGACCTGAGCCTAAAGCTCAGGTTTTAGTTTCTTATCTACAAAAGCAAGGTATTAAAGTTTGTAGTCAACCTCTGTTCGATTACCAAAACTTTACCAATGCTCAAGCCGTCAGCCATGCAATTAAAACCAGCAATATCATTATTTTTGTTAGCGCTGCTGCAGTAAAATTTGCTCAGCAAAACTCACCAATAACACAACAACAAACTAATCAGTTCTTTTTTGCCGTAGGTAAAGCAACTCAACAAGCCTTATCCGCACTGGGTATCAATCAGGTTATAACCCCTACTATTGAAAATAGCGAAGGTCTATTGGCATTAAAAGAGTTGCGTGATGTACAGGCTAAACAAATCACTATTTTCCGAGGCGATGGTGGCAGAGAACATTTAGCTCAAACACTGTCTGAACGTGGTGCAACGGTAGAGTATGTTGAAAGTTATCAGCGTGTATGGCGAACATTACCAAAAAGTATTGCGAAACAATGGCAAGCACAGCAAATAAATTGTATTGTCGTTACCAGTAACGCTATATTAACTAAGATAGTAGAGATAATGAACCTATTCGCTTGTACTGATAAAACGGCGCAAACATATTGGCGAGAAAAATGTGTCTGGCTTGTAGCGAGTCAAAGGATTGCGGAAAATGCCACATCAATAGGGCTACAACACGTAATCAATATGAATGGTGCTAGCGATAGCATTATTGGGCAACAAATCAAGCAACTTTAATTTTGCCATAATTGGAATAGAGCAATGTCGAAAAAGAAGATACCTCAGAGCAAAACTAATATGACTAAGCACGATACAACAAGCTCGGATGCTGAGCATTCATCAAATACAGCACCATCGGCAACAGAAAACGATAACTCTTTAGCCGCAAGCATTGAAAACAATAAAATTGTTCTAGATAAAGAACGTAAAGAGAGTAAAGAGGATAAAGAAACTATTGACGCTCAATCAGAAGAAGCGACCTTAGCATCTCTAGAAAAAGAGCTTAATGACGTTAAAGCTAAACCTTCAAGTAACCCAACGGTTAAGACAAGCAGCACAAAAGCCGAAGCCAAAAACAATGCCCCAAATAAAACAAAAAATGATGTGAAAAGCACTGCAACTACAAACAAGGTAACGGTTGAAAAACCAGCAGGTGGCAATAAACTTTCTAGTATCGCATTATTATTAGCTTGTTTAAGTATTGCAGCAAGTGGTGGGCATTATTTTTGGCAGCAACAACAAGCAACCCAAGCTCTGAATGACTTAAAAATTCAGAATGACGCATCAATTACTGCAAATGAACATAAAATAAAACAAGCCGTAACTGCACAATTAAAACAAGCACTATTAAAACAGCAACAAGCTTTTTCGGCTGAGTTGCATCAAAAAACAGAGCAAGCTGATAAGTCTAGCCAGCAAGCTATGACCCAACTAAGCACACAAGTTAATCAACTTGAAACGCGCTTAGCTAACCGCCAACCAAGTGATTGGTTGATGCATGAAGCTGAGTACCTAATTCGCATTGCTGCTCGCACTATGTGGTTAGAAAAAGATACCCAAGCCGCCATTGGCTTACTCAATGATGCCGACAACCGTTTAAATGAGCTAAATGATCCTACCTTTTTGCCTGTTCGCGAATTAATACATCAAGACATTAAAACCCTTGAACTCATGCCAACATTGCAAACTCAAGAAGCAGTATTATCGCTAATGGCACTTAATAAGCAAGTTCAATCCTTACCCCTAGCAGGTGTCAATTTAGGTGAGTCATTAACCACGGAACAAGATTTTGAACTCAGTGACGATATTAACGACTGGCAAGAAAATCTGAAAAAAACTTACCAAAAATTCTTGAGTGACTTTATTACCGTCCGTCGCAGAACCGGTATGGTAGAACCACTAATGTCACCTGAACAACAACAGCACTTAAAGCAAAATTTAAGTTTGAAAGTGCAATTAGCGCTTTGGGCCGCCAGCCAGAAAAAGCCGGACATTTACCAACAAACACTAGCTGACATTCAACGTTGGCTGAATGATTTTTTTGATATGAAAGCGCCAATAAATCAGAAGTTTAGCCAAGCATTAGCGCAATTGAAAACGCATACAATTCATTATGACTATCCAAATAATCTATCGTCATTGTCTGCGCTATCAACACTGATAAAAAAGCAAAATAATGCCTCTCTACCAGAAAAAAAAGAAGCAATTCAAACAATTGAGGCAAAAGGAGATGAGTTATGATTAGGCTCATCTTAATAGCTGTCGCTTTCTTTGCTGTACTCGCTTTTAGCCCTATGCTCATTGGCGAGAAAGGCTATATTTTAATTGCCTTGGGCGAAACAACGATTGAATCAACCGTGTTATCAGCTATTATCATGCTAATAATTACCTTTATCGTTATTTTTGTTGCATTTAAAGTGATTAAAGGCGGCTTTAAATTTAGTTTTGCTGCGTGGAATACTGTTGCATTTGCTAGCCAACGACGCGGCATTGCTAATTTTAACAAAGGCCTAGCCGCTTATATGCTTGAAGATTACAGCCAAGCAGAGCAACTATTTGCTAAAAGTGCCATACCTTCAAAACGCAAGCAAAGTGCCTATTTATTGGCAGCTTCAGCCTCAGCCAAGTTAGCACTTAATGATAATACTAATCACTACCTTGCCCTACTTGAACAAGAGACCAGCAAAGAAAAAGAACTCAACCTTGAAAGTGTCATTATCAAAGTTAAGTTATTAATGAATCAAGCTGAGGAAGCCTGTTATAAAAAAGCGCGCGAAATTATTGATGAACACCATAAACAAATTGGCCATGACGCCAGATTATTAGCCCTAGAAATAGATTTATGCCTTATTGAGCAACGCTTTCAAACCGCTATAGATTACTTACCAGCAGCCCGCAAAGACAAAACATTAAACGAACAAGCTATTGTTGCATGGGAAAATACTGCCTTTTATAGTGTATTCAATGAAACGATAAAGCAAAAAGATAAAGACAGCTTACAAGCTTATTGGCAAGGTATATCGCGTAAACTTAAGCAACGTGAAAATATTTTATTAGCATACTGCACTGTACTTGCCGAACAAGATATTATTGAACCGTTAAATAAGCTGTTACTGCCAATCATTAAAAAATCACCCAGTGAAAATTTTTTAAAAAGCATCCGCTCTTTACCTATAAAACAAGCTGATGAGCTTATCAGCCTTGTGCAAAAACACCTGCATAATAATATGCAAAGTGCTAAATGGTTAAGCTGTTTAGGTCATCTTGCTGTAAATGCTGCTCAATGGTCTATGGCTGAAAAAGCTTTTGGTAGCTTATTGAAACTAGAAGGTGAGCAATATGATCGCCAAGATTTAGTCGCATTAGCCATAGCGTTAACTCATGACAACCGCATTGAAGATGCAAATAGCATTTGGCTTAAAGTACATCAATCTCAATAAATTATATTCCACATATTCAAAGGCGTATTGAACTTTCAAGTACAACTTATATCAACTCAAACATTCTAATTAATACTTAGTAAGTAATATTTCGTTACTAAGTATTAATTTACATTCTGTTAACACTGGCTATAGTATACAATTACCACCTTTATCTCGTCAGGAGAACAGATTTGAAATACTGGAACATTTCACTCTTGGTTGTTTTACTTTCAGCTTGTCAGCAAAGTAACCACATTAACCAACCTAACACTTCAGCAAATACTGTTGCCACTAATCCTGTTGAGCAAACAGGTATTGTTAAAAGTAAAAAAGATAGTCGACTATATCAAGCCATGATGCTTGATAACGGTCTTGAGGTCATGTTGGTATCAGACCCTTCAATCGAAAAGTCTGCTGCAGCATTAAGTGTTGCTGCTGGCTCTTTACAAGAGCCTGAGGCTTTCGGTGGGCTAGCACATTATTTAGAGCATATGTTATTTCTAGGTACAAAGACCTACCCTGACGTTAATGAATATAACGAGTTTATTAGCCGCAACGGCGGCAGCGAAAATGCTTATACCGAACTCGATCATACAAATTATATGGTGTCTGTTAATAATGATGCCTACGGTGAAGCGCTTAAACGATTTAGCCGATTTTTCTATGAAGCATTATTAGATGAACAGTATGCTGATAAAGAACGAAATGCGGTACATTCTGAGTGGAGTCAAAAAGGTCCCAACGATTGGGTGATTATGGGACAACTTGATGGTTACACACTCAACCCAGACCACCCTATTTCTCAATTTAACTGGGGTAACTTAGAGTCTCTAGCCGATAAAGATAATCAAAAACTTCAAGATTTACTGGTTGATTTTTATAACAAATACTACTCTGCAAATTTAATGAAAGCGGTCATGATCAGCCACTTACCACTTGCCCAGATGCAGAAATTAGCTAAAGATAATTTTGGTAAAATAACTAATAAAAACACTCCTAAACCAGTGATAACTAAGCCTGTCGCTCAATCAGAGCAGCTGAAAAAAATTGTTCATTATGTGCCGCAAACAGATATGAAACAATTACAGGTAAAATTTGTTATTAACGATAATTCTGAGCAATTTGCCGTTAAACCCAATTTTTATTTACGATATTTATTAAGCAATGAAATGCCTGGAACATTAGCATCAACCTTAAGAGAATTGGGCTATACCGAAAATTTATGGGCTAGCAGCAACCCAAGTGAATATGGAAATGCCGGTAGTTTTACTATTTACGCGACCTTAACCGAAACAGGTTTAAAAAACCGTAACTCTATTGTCGGTGCTATTTTTGATTATCTGGCGTTAATTAAAGCACAAGGTATTGATGCCAAATACTTCAAAGAAATTAAACAGTCTTTAAGTAACTCATTCCAGTTTAAAGAAAAAATTGATGATTATTCTTATGCCATGCAAATAGCGGCTAACTTACAAGATACACCAGCGAGTTACGTATTAAGTAGCGATTATGAATATCAACGCTTTAACAGCGCTGCAATTAATGCGGTACTTGAGCAACTAACCCTAGATAACGCACGTATTTTCTATATTGATAAAGCACAGCCAACCAACACAGAAATGGACTTTTTTGTTGGCAAGTATCAAGTAGAGTCGATTACCAAAGAGATAAGCCAACAATGGCAAAAAGCGAGTGAAGAGATTAACTTATCACTTCCTTCTCCTAATACCTTGATGCCTGAAAATTTCGATATTGAAACAGCTCAATATATTGATAAGCCTAAAACCTTAATCAATGAACAAGGGTTGAATGTTTACTTAGCTCATTCAAAGCATTTTACTCAACCTAAAGGCAGCTTCTCGGCTAATTTTAACAGTGGCTTTGATAAAGAATCTCCACGTAATCATGTGTTAGCAGCATTGCTTTCTGATGGTTTACGGATGGATTTAACTGCACTCAGCTCTGAAGCTTCAGCTGCTGGCATGCGTTTGAATGTAGGTAGTTATAATGGGCTTTATTTAACGGCAAGTGGCTTTACTAACAAACAGCAACAACTGTTAGCTAATGCTTATCAAAGTATTTTAAATTACCAGGTTAGCTCAGCTCAATTAGATAATTTAAAAGCCTCTTATATTTCTGGTATCGAAAGTAAACAAAAGTACATGTTATTGAACCAGTTATTTCCTCAATTCAATAAGATTGTTAATTTAGATGAATTTTCAGATACGTCATTGTTAGCAGAAGTTGCCAGTATTACACCAAACGAATTATTAACTTTTCGAGATCAACTACTGAACAAAGCCAAATTAAATATTTTTGCTTTTGGCAATTACAATGAAGAACAAGTCATAAAAACAGCTAAGTATTTAGAGAGTTTATTACCTAAATCTCGCCAAGTTTCTGATATATATTTCACAAAAACCTTTAAACCGACAAAAGGCACAGTGATCAATTGGCAGCAAGATGTCGATATGAATGACATTGCCGTGGGTGACTTCTATATGGCTCCTTTTGAAGTAAAGCAATATGCAGCCGCCCAAGTACTGCAAAAGGTATTGAAACCAGCATTATTTAATCAAATACGTACTGAAGAGCAACTCGCCTACTCTGTTGGCTTTTTCAGTCAAGCATTGCGAGAGCAAATACTATTAGGCTTTTATATTCAATCACCTGCGAAAGGTCCTGCGGCCGTTATTGATCGTATCGCCGCATTTCGTCACAATTTCACCACTGAGTTAGCAGAATTAAGCGCTGAAGAGTTTGATACTATTCGCAAAAGTGTTTTAATTTCTCTTACCCAGCCACCGAAAAATTTAGCCGAAGAGTCTTCTGCCTTCGTTAGTGACTGGCGCAAAAACAAGCTCAGTTTTGACAGTAAAGCCAAGTTAATTAGCGCAATAAAGTCTCTTGAGTTGGCAGACATTAAACATTTATACCAACAGCTAAACCAAGACAACGCTTTTGGTCGCGTTATGGTGCAAATGCGTGGTAAAAACTTTAAGGATCAACCCTTTGTTGAACCTGATAATGTTAAACAAATAACCGATGTAAATGACTTCCATCATTCAATATCACAATAATTGATTGAATGATTAAATGGCCAGTTTTCTGGCCATTTTTATTTAATACCAAGTCATTTTGCTATAAAAGGAAAATCATGAAACCGAAGACCTATATAATTACTGGAGCAGGCAGTGGCATAGGTGCTGCAATAAGTTTGCAGTTGGCGAACAAAAACAATGTGCTTATATTGCATACCAAACAAAACAAAGCAGGATTAACTGATATCGCCAAAGCTTGTGAAACACAAGGGGCAACGGTTTATTGTCAATTTGGCGATCTTGCTAATGCTGACACAATACAAGCTATTAAGGCAACCTTATCAACGTCAACAAAACACCTTAATGGCCTAATATGTAATGCGGGATTTCCTGATTGGCGTGACTTTAATGACCTTGATCAGCAAGGCCTCTTAGAATCCTACCAAGTGATTGCGCAAGCCAGTTTTAATTTATTAACGCAAGCCACACCTTGGCTATTAAAAGCTAAAGAAGAAACAGGCCAAGCTGGTAAAGTTATCGCGGTAAGTTCATTCTTAGCGCATAAATACATTGTTGGCACGAGTATTGTTCCTGCTTCTTCAATGGCTAAAGCTGCCCTTGAAGCGTTAATAAAATCCTATGCTGCGCAATATGCTAGCCAAGGAATAACCGCGAATATTATAGTGCCTGGCTATATTAAAAAGAACTCGCCTGATCATCAGCCACTGTCAGAGCAGTCTCTGCAAAGTATTTTAAACAGAATCCCTGCTGCACGCCTAGGAAAGCCTAATGAAGTTGCCGATTTATGCCAATTTTTATTAAGTGATAAAGCCCAGTATATTACTGGCCAACTGATTCATATTGACGGCGGCTTGTTACTTTAACTTCAATTGTTAGGCATGTCGTTAGGTAAAGCTCACAAAAAAGCCGCAAATAAACACTTGCGGCTTTCATTAGTTGTATGTTGGCACACTATATTTTAAATGAACGCAAAAGCATCCGCATACATATGGTCAAGTAAAGCACCATGAGCTACGAAGTCTGTTCTCACTGCGCCAACCATTTCAAAGCGACCCGCCAGATATATATCATAAGATTCAAGGCTACTAATATCTTCCATTACCGTTTTGTGTACTAAACCAGTTTTTCCTTGCCAATCATCCGTTGGATTCTCTACCACAGGAATAAACTTAGCATTAGGTAGTGAAGCGATAATGCTGGCTGTTTCTTCCAACTCATAACATGCACTTGCTTCCCTTACTCCCCAATAAACTGTGATTTGACGTTCAGATTTTTGCTCTGCAAGGTATTCAAACATCGATTTAATATAAGAAAAACCAGTTCCACCAGCTAATAATAGTAGCGGTCTATCACTATCTTCTCTCAATTGAGCTTGACCTAATGGAATCTCGATAGTCACAGAATCACCCGTGTCTTGACTCACTTTAACGCGATCTATTACTTGCATAGGGTAACTATCGGCGACAAAAGCGCCTATTTGCAATTCAATTAGCTCACTATTAGGTGAACTGGCAATAGAGAACGGTCGCTTATCTTCATCACTCATGACAAAGTTTAAGTACTGACCTGGTGCGAATGACACCTTTTCACTCGGTTTTAGTAAAACTTTATATACATGTTGCGTTAACGACGTTAACGATTGTATCTGACAACTGATTGTCTTCATTCAATTAACCTTCATTTTTTGTTGGTGACATAATATCTAAATCATTCCAAATATCATCAACATATTGTTTAACTTCTGGGGTCATTTCTATTGGAACCCCCCATTCTCTATCGGTTTCACCCGGCCACTTATTTGTTGCATCTAAGCCCATTTTAGAACCTAAGCCAGAAACTGGCGAGGCAAAATCTAAATAGTCAATCGGGGTATTATCAATTAATACGGTATCACGCGTTGGATCCATTCGCGTCGTCATAGCCCAAATAACGTCATTCCAGTCTCGCGCATTCACATCATCATCACAAACAATAACAAATTTAGTGTACATAAATTGTCGCAAAAACGACCATACGCCCATCATGACTCTTTTTGCATGCCCAGCATATTGCTTTTTGATGGTCACAACCGCTAAACGGTATGAACACCCCTCTGGCGGTAAATAAAAATCTTGAATTTCAGGAAACTGCTTTTGTAAAATAGGGATAAACACTTCATTTAAAGCGACCCCTAATATCGCAGGCTCATCAGGTGGACGTCCTGTATAAGTACTGTGATAAATGGCTTCTTTTCGCATCGTAACATGCGTTACGGTAAAGACAGGGAAATCATCAACTTCGTTATAATAGCCAGTATGATCACCATATGGACCTTCAGGTGCTAATTCATCTGGTGCTAAGTAGCCTTCAAGGATAATTTCAGCCGTTGCAGGCACTTCTAAGTCATTACTCACAGATTTACATACTTCTGTTTTTGCACCACGCAGTAATCCAGCAAAGGCATACTCTGATAGAGTATCTGGCACTGGCGTTACTGCCCCTAGAGTAGTCGCAGGATCTGCACCTAAAGCAACAGATACAGGGTAGTTTTCGCCAGGATTATTTTTCTTAAATTCTTGAAAATCTAAAGCACCACCACGATGAGATAGCCAGCGCATAATCACTTTATTCTTAGATAACAATTGTTGACGATAAATACCGAGGTTTTGTCGTTCTTTAAAAGGACCTTTGGTAACCGTAAGTCCCCAAGTTATTAATGGGGCGACATCGCCTGGCCAACAACTTTGAATAGGAAGCTTAGTTAAATCTACATCATCACCTGAAAGCACAATCTCTTGACAAGGCGCTTTCTTTACTTTTTTAACTGGCATATTAAGCACTTGCTTAAAGATAGGTAATTTATCTAATGCATCGCGAAAGCCCTTAGGGGGCTCAGGCTCTTTCAAAGTAGCTAATAATTTACCCACGTCTCTTAATGCACTGATTTCTGTTTGTCCCATCCCTAATGCCACACGCTCAGGTGTGCCAAATAAGTTAGCAAGTACTGGCATCTCAAAAGGGTTGCCATGCTCATCAACCGCATTTTCAAACAATAAGGCCGGACCTTTTGCTCTAAGTGTACGATCACTAATTTCGGTCATCGCTAAATGCGTAGAAATCGGTTGCTTGATACGCTTAAGCTGACCCATTGCTTCTAATTGTGTTATAAAATCTCGTAAATCTTTGTATTTCATTGCTTTAAAGACTATTTCAGTTAAATTAACTTAACGGGTTTTAACCTGCCCTAAACAAAAAAACCAGCCATAACGACTGGTTTTCCTCTGATATTCGTTTTTTATTTACGCTTCATCGAATCGAAAAATTCGTTGTTCGTTTTAGTCATAGCTAACTTATCAATTAAGAACTCAATAGCACCGACTTCATCCATCTCATGAACAACCTTACGTAATACCCACATTTTTTGTAATTCGTCAGGTTTAGTGATTAACTCTTCACGACGAGTACCACTACGATTAATATGAATTGCTGGGAATACACGTTTTTCTGACACTTTACGTGAAAGATGTAATTCCATATTACCCGTACCTTTAAACTCTTCGTAGATAACTTCATCCATCTTAGAGCCTGTTTCAACCAATGCAGTAGCGATAATGGTTAAACTGCCACCTTCTTCAATATTACGAGCTGCGCCAAAGAAACGTTTAGGTCTGTGTAATGCATTAGCATCAACACCACCCGTTAAGATTTTTCCTGAAGATGGAATAACGGTGTTATAAGCACGTGCTAAGCGAGTGATTGAATCAAGTAAAATGATAACGTCTTTTTTATGCTCTACTAAACGCTTGGCTTTCTCAATAACCATTTCAGCAACTTGTACGTGGCGACTCGCTGGCTCATCAAATGTAGAGGCGACAACTTCACCTTTTACTAAGCGTTGCATTTCAGTCACTTCTTCTGGACGCTCATCAATAAGCAATACCATTAATTCTGCATCAGGATGATTATGGGCAATACTTTGCGCAATATTTTGTAGTAATAACGTTTTACCTGCTTTTGGCGGAGCAACGATCAAACCACGTTGACCTTTACCAATAGGCGATGCTAAGTCTAATACTCGAGCCGTAATATCTTCAGTAGAACCATTACCACGTTCCATGGTAAGACGGTCGGTTGGATGAATTGGCGTTAAGTTTTCAAATAAAATCTTATTACGTGAGTTATCTGGACGATCGAAATTAACTTCATTCACTTTCAATAGTGCAAAATAACGCTCACCATCTTTTGGTGGACGAATCTTACCGTGAATAGTATCACCCGTTCTCATACTGAATCGACGAATTTGACTCGGTGATACATAAATATCATCAGGGCCGGCTAAATAAGAAGAATCGGCCGAGCGCAAGAAGCCAAAGCCATCTTGAAGTATTTCTAATACTCCGCCACCGAAAATATCTTCACCCTTTTTAGCGTGAGATTTTAAGATGGCAAAAATGATGTCTTGTTTACGACTACGAGCGAGGTGTTCTAGCTTCATAGATTCAGCTAAGCTAACTAAGTCGCTAATGGATTTTTCTTTGAGTTCAGTAAGGTTCATAGTGGGTTTTCTTAAACTATTTTAAGTGAATATGTTTAGGCGATTGCCAACATCTGTATTATTAATTTATTAAAATTAGAATTGGGGTAGAGATATGTATTTTTTACTCAGGTTTTAAATTTAGCATTAAAAGCTGAAGAGGTAAAGGCAGCATTAAAAATGTAAGCAAATATTTTTTACTCTGCTTTTTAAAGCGAGAGACATTATCAACAGACATTAAAAAAGCCCAGCAATTAATACTGGGCTTTTCATCATCTTATAGGTTTTTATCTAAAAACTCTTTAAGTTGAGTTTTTGATAACGCACCAACTTTAGTATCAACCATTTCGCCGTCTTTAAATAATAAAAGCGTTGGGATACCACGTACACCATATTTTGGCGGTGTACCAGAATTTTGATCAATGTTTAGCTTACCAACAGTTACTTTGCCTTCGTACTCATCAGCAATATCATCTAATACTGGCGCTATCATTTTACATGGGCCACACCATTCAGCCCAAAAATCAACTAATACTAAACCTGATGCTTGTAATACATCTGCTTCAAAACCATCATCAGTTAGCTGAACAATTTTATCGCTCATTTCTTTCTCCGTAATTTATAGCAATTCGCCATAATATTCTTAAATTAACAATAGTATACCCATTAGGATATTTATTGCCTATATTTTCCAACGTGTTTTTTAGTTTACTGGCCGATTAATTGGTTATTAATTAGTTATTAACTAACTAAGCTGTTAAACTAGCGCAATGAAAAAAACACATACAACTCAAACTAAATTCGCTGACCTAAATCTTGCCCCGCAAGTAGTGACCGGATTAGAGGCCATGGGCTTCGAATATTGTACGTCTATTCAGGCAAAATCTTTACCTGTACTTGTTCAAGGCACTGATATAGCAGGCCAAGCACAAACAGGTGAAGGTAAGACAATTGCTTTTTTAGCGGCTACTTTCCACCAATTATTGCAAAAAGAAGCACCTACTCATAACCAACCTCGCGCTTTGATTATGGCACCAACACGTGAATTAGCTATTCAAATTCACCGTGATGCTCTTGAGATGGCTAAAAGCACAGGATTACGCCTTGGTATTGTATATGGGGGCGAAGGTTATGAAAGTCAACGTTTAGAATTAGAACAAGGCGTAGATATTCTTATTGGCACCTGTGGTCGACTTATCGATTACATGAAACAAGGTGTCTATAATTTAAAAAATATTGAAGTCATTGTTCTTGATGAAGCGGATCGTATGTTCGATTTAGGCTTTATTAAAGATATTCGCTACATGTTCAATAAAATGCCGCCAGCAACTGAACGTTTAAGCATGTTGTTCTCTGCAACTTTATCATTTCGTGTTAAAGAGCTTGCTTTTGAACACATGAATGAACCAACCAGTGTTGAAGTGGCACCTGAGCAAAAGACTAATACACGAATTTCTGAAGAACTATTCTACCCTTCTAACGAAGATAAAATGGCGTTATTGCAAACGCTAATTGAAGAAGAGTGGCCAGAAAAAGCCATAATTTTTGCCAATACTAAGCACACTTGTGAAAAACTATATGATCACCTTATCGCTGACAAAATTCGTGTTGGCCTGTTAACTGGTGATGTTGCACAGAAAAAACGCTTAAAAATATTAGAGCAATTTACTGAAGGACACGTAGATATTCTTGTGGCTACTGATGTGGCAGCCCGAGGGTTACACATTCCAGCAGTAACACATGTATTCAACTATGATTTGCCTGACGATTGTGAAGATTATGTTCACCGTATTGGCCGTACAGGTCGTGCTGGTGAAACTGGTCATGCTATCAGCTTAGCGTGTGAAGGTTATGTATTTAATTTACCAGCGATTGAACAGTACATTGAACATCCTCTTCCAGTAAGCAAATATGATCATGATGCTTTACTGACTGATTTACCTAAACCAAAGCCAAGACAGCGTCGTCATAGACCAAATAGCCAACGTAACGGTAATCAAAACAGAAGAACTAATCAAAATCATCGACCTCGTAATAATTAAGCTTGCAATTGAGTGGTAATAGGTACAACAGTGACAGTAGATAATAATATTCCGCAGTATGATAATAGTCATTATGCTGTGGTTGATTTAGGCTCAAACAGTTTTCATTTACTTATTACCCAACTCATTAACGATGATGTTTATATTGTTAATAAAGTTAAACAAAAAGTGCGTTTAGCCTCAGGCTTAGACAGTCACAATATATTAAATCAAGAAGCAATAAGCCGAGGTTTAGATTGCCTAAGTCTCTTTGCTCAGCACCTAGCGAGTATCCCACCAAGTAACATTGTAATTGTCGCCACGGCTACTTTACGCATTGCAAAAAATGCACAAGATTTTTTGCAGGCCGCTAACCGTATATTGCCTCAACCAATTAATTTACTTTCTGGAGATCAAGAAGCGCACACAATTTATGCTGGTGCTTCTTGCACTAGCTCTTCGGGTTGCTCTCTTGATAATCGTTTAGTATTAGATATTGGCGGCGCAAGTACCGAACTAGTTGTCGGTAAAGGATGTTTGGCTACACAAGCCATTAGCCTCAATATTGGATGTGTCAGCTATAAGAAACAATATTTTGCTGACAACTTGCTGCATGAAGACAATTTCAATCGAGCGATTACAGCCGCCACAAAAGAAATAAATACCATCGCCCAATCATATATTCAGCAAGGCTGGCAAATAGCGATGGGAAGTTCTGGTACGATGCAAGCATTAGCAGAAATTTTAACTTACCAACAAGAAGAAGCCATTATTACCTTGACGGTTCTTGAGGATGTTAAAAGCAAATTGATGCATTGCCATCACATGGATAAGATTGAAATTTCAGGATTAAGAGCCGATAGAATACCCGTGTTAGCAAGTGGTTTGTGTATTTTAATCGCACTCTTTCACTGCCTTAATATTAAAGAGTTAGTGATCTCTACAGGCGCTTTGCGAGAAGGTTTGTTATTTTCTCTCTTACCAGAAAGAAATTCACTTACCTTGATTAAACAATAGCGTTCTAAAATAGAATACTGCTATAGGTATTTCTAGCAAGGCATAACTTAGTAAGGTAAACCAAAACCAATTCACATCAGTAAACAGTAAACTAAATATTTGCCCTGTCCCCCAGTATTTATAGCCTACAATCATTAAAGCAAAGCATGATGCTATTGTATCTAACCAAGCGACTTTGTTTATATCTAACCCCGCAACTTTTGGATAGATGGAAAAATA
Organism: Colwellia sp. RSH04; assembly: GCF_003545765.1. Taxonomy (GTDB): domain Bacteria; phylum Pseudomonadota; class Gammaproteobacteria; order Enterobacterales; family Alteromonadaceae; genus Colwellia. The sequence continues at coordinate 207,720 of NZ_QXIO01000006.1, forward strand.
AGCGACGATAATAATAACAATGTTTAATACAATAATGGCTAGTTCAGCATCAATATTCACTTATTGCTCCTTGTTTACCCAATAAAACTTCATTATATGCCACCTTCTTCTTTTTCTTTTTCTTTTTCTTTGGCACATTGCTTTTTATTTATCGATGACGCCTTAACTGCACATTGACATGCCTGTAAAATCTCATCACTAAAGTCATTATTTTCTATTGCTCGAGCAATAGCTAAGCCACCAATCATCATCACTGAGTTTTGAATCGCTAGTTGTCTATCTTGTGTCAAATCCTGTGTCTGCTGGATAAATTTCTCAAAGATATCGGTGTAAGCCGCCCTTACAGTAGCATCTTGTTGGTTAATATCAGAGACAAGAAAAGCAAGTGGACAGGCCTGCTCAGTAATATCATTTATATGTTGAACACTTAGATAACTTAGCGCAAGTTGTTGTAAATCATTGCGCGTATTTGTTGATATTCGTTGTTGCGCTACTTTTGACGCCTTCGCTAGAGCTTGGGCATACAAATCGCTTTTTGATGAAAAGTGACTATAAAATGCTCCGCGAGTCATCTTGGCTTTTTCCATGACCTGATCAATAGAGACTTGCTCAAACCCTTGATGGGTAAACAACAAGGCTGCACTTTGTAAAATCTTATCTTTAGATTGCGCTTTATGCGTTTTATTCCATGCCATAGGCTTATCTCAGTATAAAAATAAATAATCTCACAAAAATAAAATATGTTCTTGAACATATTGTCAAGTACTCTACATTAGTAATCAGCTAAATAATACATTAATAAAAGGAATGGTTATGTCAGATACAGTTTTACAAATTTATGGACCAGACTTCTCTAACTTTGTGCGCAGCGTCGCGCTAGTTTGTGAAGAGAAGCAAGTACCTTATCAAACAGGCTTTAATGTTCATGGTGAAAAAGTGGAATATAAAAGTGAGCAGCACCTTCAGCTGCACCCTTTTGGCAAGCTACCGATACTAATCCACAATGATTTGGTATTACCTGAGACCGCAAGTATTTGTCGATATATTGATGCAAACTTTACTGGTGTTAAACTGCAACCTGAATCAGCACAGAGTAAAGCAGATCATGATGCCTTATGTGCTATTATTTCTATAGATATAGATAAAGCTATTGTTAGGGATTATTTACTTGAGTTTGTTTTTCCCAAAGGCGAGAACGCAACACCGCGCATGGATATGATTGAACAAGCTAAACCACAAGTTATAGCTGCCCTGTCTGTATTATCCAAAGAGATTAAACAGAGAAAACTGCTTGGTTCGACACAACTCTCTATTGCCGACGCACTCATCGCACCAATGATTCATTATCTTTCATGTTTACCGGCTCCACTTAATTTACTGATTCAATTTCCTGATATCGAGGCTTATTTAGCACATTTAATGACTCACGCTTCATGTCAGAAGATCCTTGTCGCGAAAGATCTAGTTTAATACCATACTCTGCAATCAATGCCTTGCCTACATGGATGTAGAGGTTTTTCGGTTATGTTTGGAGCATATAATCTGTACCTCTAAGCCTTCAAATTCTCGCTTGAGATCACTTTCTTATATGAATTGGTATAAAACCTCGTTAGTAAAGTACAAAAAAGGGAGCTAAACGCTCCCTCTGTTTTATAACGAATAGCTTAAGCTTCTTCTTTCAACCACTGCGCAACTTGTTTTGCAAAATAAGTTAAAATTCCGTCTGCACCTGCGCGTTTAAAGGCTAACAAGCCTTCCATTACACAAGGCTTTTCAGCTAACCAGCCATTTTGAATAGCTGCCATATGCATCGCATATTCGCCACTCACTTGATAAGCATAAGTAGGTACTTGGAAGGTATCTTTTACTCGGCGAACAATATCAAGATAAGGCATGCCAGGCTTCACCATGACCATATCTGCACCTTCTGCTATATCTTGTGCGACCTCATGTAATGCTTCATTGCTGTTAGCAGGGTCCATTTGATATGTATGTTTATTACCACCTTTAATGTTTCCTGCTGAGCCAACCGCATCGCGAAATGGGCCATAATAATTGGAGGCATACTTTGCTGAGTAAGCAAGGATTTTAGTGTTTACAAAGCCATTGGCTTCTAACTCCTCTCTAATCGCACCAACTCGACCATCCATCATATCTGATGGTGCAACAATATCCGCACCTGCCTGTGCATGTGATAATGCTTGCTTAACTAAAATCTCTTTAGTGACATCATTTAGCACATAGCCTTCACAGCCAGCTTTATTTTCATCGCTTTCACTTAAAATGCCATCTTGGCCATGTGTTGTAAAAGGATCTAGTGCGACGTCTGTAATTACAGCTAGCTGAGGAAATTTTGCTTTTAAAGCTCGAACCGCTCTTTGAGCAAGCCCTTCTGGGTTATATGCTTCTTCAGCCATTAAAGACTTTTTATCGGCTGGCGTTACGGGAAAAATCGCTATTGCTGGAATTTTTAAGTCGACTAACTCTTGAGCTTCTTCAAGTAATAGATCAATGCTTTTACGCTCTACTCCAGGCATAGAAGCAACAGACTCTCTTTGGTTTTCACCTTCTAAAACAAAAACGGGATATATTAAATCATTCACACTAAGTTGTGATTCAGCCATTAAACGGCGTGTATAATCATCTTGTCGCATACGGCGCATGCGACGTGCTGGAAATTGTCCAAATTGAGTATCGTTGTTCATTTACTTTCCTAAAATGCGTTATGTTATGGCCTGTTGATTATCTTCACTTTCGATTTCAACAAGCCTATGTTCTTGTGTTTGGTTACGACCGCTTCTTTTCGCTGTATATAGCGCTTTATCGGCTCCCGCAAAAATGTGTTCAGGTTGAACACCTTTTTGCTGCTGATAAGTGCAAACACCGCAACTTATCGTGACAGGTAATGATAACTCTTGATATAAAAAAGCCTGTTTAGCGATATTTTCACGAAGACTTTCAGCCAAAGAGAATGCGCCTTGGCTATCAGTTTCTGGTAAAATTAAGCAAAACTCTTCACCACCGTAGCGAAAAGCAAGATCAGAATTTCTTTTTAAACATTGTTTAATATGACCACTTAACCATACCAAACATTGATCACCAGCTAAATGACCATAATCATCATTAACTCGTTTAAAATGATCTATATCAATGACCACAAGACTCAGTGGAGTCAAATTTCGTTTACTGCGACGATATTCAGCTAATATTTTTTGATCGTAAAAACGACGGTTATGTAACCCAGTTAATTCATCTAATATATTTTTACGTTCTAGTTCTTGATTTACTTCTTCAAGCTCTTGTAAGGCGATATTTAACTCTAAAGTTCGTTCTTGCACCCTTTGTTCTAGCACTTCTTGATTTTCTTGTTGAAGCGTCAATAACTGCTCTTGTGTCGTTTCAGAAACCTTAGCGTTTGCTAGTGCCTCTTTTTGTGCCGTTTCTTTATCTTGTACTTGATAAAAATATTGGCGACTTAAAATAAAAGTTAATAAAAAAGCATCAATCCAAAATATTGTAATATAGATCGTTGTTTTGTATTGCGCCATCCCTATATCTACCCAATTGGTTGCTACAATTATTACTAACATAGACATTAACTTAACAACCATAATTGCACTAAACAGTAAAGCGAGGCGCTCTCGTAAACGATATAAATAAAAACCAATCGCAGCTAAAAATATAATCGTGAAACTGTGCATTATCATCACAGCAGTAACATCAATATAAACCGGTGTGAATAAACTGATTGGTAAAAATGAGGTAAATAACCAAATGACCCATTGCACATATTGGTGCAATTGATTGTTAAGCTCTTTTAACTTAAAAACTCTTACTGTAAATAACAATAAAATGATAGTTGATATCGCTACAAGAAGCGGGACTTCAATACCTCGAAGTGAGTTATATTGAGGGAATAAGTAATAGAGGTTTAACCCTAAAATAGCACTTAGGGTCAATGTGCGGCACAATAAATAACCAAATAGCAATAAGACAGTATGTTTTTTAATAGCCAAATAAAGAAGCAGTAAGGCAAAGGTCAAACAAAAAATACCGCCTAAACCTAAACCTAGCTTAAAGTTGGCTACATGAGTACTTTCAATAAAGCCACTTTGGTTATATATCAATAAAGAACTTCGCAAGTGGCTTGCACTTTTCAAACGCAATAAGACATTAACAGCCTCTTTTGCCGATAAACTTAATTCCACCTTTAAGGTATTATTTGCTTGTTGCGTAAACGGTAATAACACTAATTCATTGTTATCACCTAAATATAGAAGTTCTACATTTGATATTCTGACTTGATTTTTTAAGGTGATAAAAGCTGATTGACGTAAATTGGAATCATTAATGATTTGAAAAGCCATCAAATTAATACCAGGTTGATAAGCTAAATCGCCATTGAATGCTTCAACAATAGACCAATGATTTCGTCCTGAAAAAAAATCAAAAACCGCTTGTTGTTCCTCTTTCTCTGTTATTACAGAGTAGTTAACCATCCCTACGTTTTGATATGCTTCACTTAGTGAAAAGCGGGGAATGTCAGATAGGGGCTGTTCTGCTCGTATTGAAATAGAGAGCATAAGAAAACAAAGTAGTATGAGTAATCGGTTATTTACATAGGACATAACTCAAACACCTTACGTGCGTTCTTATTTGTACAGCTTTCAATTTCATCAACCTCTTTACCGGTTATTGATGCAATTTCAGTGAGAACATAACTTAAATAGCTAGGTTCATTCCTACTGCTTTTAGGTCGTGGCCTAATCGTTCTTGGCGTTAAATATGGAGCATCAGTTTCAATCAATAACCTATCGAGTGGAATTAAACTAATAATATCTCGTAACTCTTTACCTCGGCGTTCATCGCATAACCACCCCGTAATGCCTATATACATACCCACAGAAATACACTTTTCTAATTCTTCCCTACTTCCTGTAAAGCAATGAGAGATCATTGCAGGGACGCGGTCAATATAAGGTTTTAATATAGCAAACCAAGGCTCAAATGCATCACGTTGGTGTAAAAATAACGGCATTGACAGTTGTTCCGCTAATTTCACTTGTTGTTGAAATACCTTTTGCTGCTGTTTAGGTGCGGAAAAGTTGCGATTAAAGTCTAGTCCGCACTCACCTATCGCTTTCACATGATCAAATTTGGCAAGGTTTGCCAATTCTTCTAGATAACTTTCAGTGACATGATCTGCATCATGGGGGTGAACACCTGCTGTACAAGACAGGTAATTGGGGAAATCATTATGATATTGCTGACACAAGGCTAAAGCTTTTTCACTTTCAGCAACGCTTGTGCCAGTAATAATAAGGTGATTGATATTTGCTTGTTGGGCGCGTATTAGCACCTCTTCACGATCTTTGTCAAAACGCTGATTGGTTAAGTTGACACCGATATCAATCACAACAAATATCGCTATTTAATACGCCTAACACGTATACGTTTATTTTCATTAGCTTTTTTCAAATAAATGGCATTCAACGCACCGGTTTCAAGAATAATTTCATCACCGACTTTCAATCTTAGCTTGCCGCTATCTTTTTGCTGCCATTGCTGACCATTATCAAGAGTAACTTTCAATTGACCGCGCATTAATTTACTAACCTGAGTTATTTTAGCGGTTATCTCTGTAACTTCTGCAGCCTTTTCTTCATCGGTTTTCACTAAGTGTGACTTTGCAAAGTCATCATCCGATTTTTCAGGCTTAGCCGCTTTTGACGTTGCTTGAATGTCTGGTTTTGGCTTGCTAACAGGGGCAATAATCTTTGCCGTACTACTTGGTTGAACTGCCCTTTTAGGCGTTTGAGTAACAGAAACTGATAGCTGTGAAGCAAGAAGATCGAAACAGTTAAGGCGTAAAGAGTCATCTTGCTCTTGAGCGCATTGCTGTACTGCCATTGTTAGATTTTGCTCATCTTTTGCGTTCGCCATAGACATAACACCACTAAGCGCAACTGCGGCAATAGCTAAATTTACTGTTTTCATTATTATTCCTTAACCTGTGAATCTGATTCATCTTCCTCTTCATTATAATGAAGAGAAGCTATTATTATTCCTACTTCGAATAATAGCAACATGGGTACTGCTAACATGGTTTGAGAAATAACATCAGGAGGGGTTAACAACATACCTATTACGAAAGCGCCGACAACAATATAAGGTCTCTTTGCACGTAAACTATTTGGGCTAGTCATTCCTGTCCAACACATTAAAATAATAGCAATGGGAATCTCAAAGGCCGCACCAAAAGCAAAAAACAATTTTAAAACAAAATCTAAATAACTGCTGATATCCGTTGCAATAACCACACCTTCTGGCGCTACTGACGTAAAAAAAGCAAACACCACGGGAAATACAACAAAATAGGCAAATGCGATACCACTATAAAATAACAATGTTGAACCAAACATTAGAGGTGCAACTAATCGCTTTTCATTTTTATATAAACCAGGGGCTACAAATGACCAAATTTGATAAAGGATATAAGGCATGGCTATAAAGAAAGAAAGCACAATGGTTAACTTAAACGGTGCAAAAAAAGGTGATGCTACATCGGTTGCAATCATTTGCGAGCCTGATGGCATAGTAGATAGTAGCGGTTGAGCTAGGTATTGATAAATATCTTGTGCGAAATACACTAAACAGCAAAAGACGATTAATACGCCCAGCACTGAGCGCAATAAACGGTTTCTTAACTCTAATAAATGATCGAAAAGTGTGGCACTAGGCTTTTGAATGGTTGTCATTATTTAGGCTTTTCTGGGCTCTCTATTTGTGCAGCTTCGCTTTCATGCTGAACTTCATTTTTTTCAGAATCTACAGCAGGCTCTTGCTGAGCTGATGCTTTTGATGAGCCTGCTAACGATGATGATATCATTGAATCTAAAGGCTCAGTATTCACCTTTTTGAATGGCTCAGTTACCATATCAGTTGCTTCTTGCAATGACTTGAGAGACTCAGCCACTTCTGGACTCAAGTTTTTCATGTCTGCCTGTTCAGCTTTTTTCAAATTGGCATGTAATTCATTAATACGTAATTCTTCGGTTAATTCAGTTTTCACTGCATCACTAAATTTACGTACACCACCAATCCAGCCTCGAATAGTTCGAATAGCAACAGGCAGTCGCTCAGGTCCTAATATCACTAGACCCATAATGCCAATGATCATTAATTCCCAAAAGCCAATATCAAACATTTACTACGCCTGATTTTTTTCGTTAACTTTTTCACTTTCATTAGCCGTTGCCGAAGAATTATCAGCTAATGTTTCTGAAGATTTTTCCGCTGACTTTGCTTTTTCAGCATCATCACTAACGGCATTTTTAAAACCTTTAATCGCAGAACCAAGGTCACCACCTAAGTTACGTAATTTTTTTGTACCAAATAACAATACGACAATTACGGCAATAATCACTAATTGCCAAATACCGATACCACCCATAAAAGAACTCCTATTGACTAACTTAGCTGGCATTATATACCTAAATGGCTACAGTAAACGAGCAAAAGCATTCACAGAACGAAAAAATCATGCGATAAAACAAATTTTAATCTGATTGTTTACTCATTAACGACCAATAACGAATCACAAGATCAAAAAAGCCGACAATAAGTCGGCTTTTACTTAAAATGTTCTGTAAAACTATACAACAACCATAGAGTGCTTTAATTTACTTAAGGCATTCTTTTCCAATTGTCTTACTCGCTCAGCCGAAATTTGATATTTATTCGCTAATTCTTGCAGCGTTGATTTATCTTCATTTAACCAGCGTGTTTTAATAATATCCTGACTGCGATCATCAAGTGTTACTAACGCTGTCGACAAGCGATTATTCGCATGAGTTTCCCAGTTTTCATTTTCAACTTCTACAGCCAAATCAGATTGTTTATCTTCTAGGTACTGCGCAGGAGAAAAATTACTAGCACTGGCATTATCATCATCATCATTTGACAATTCAAACGCTTGATCATGGGTGCTCATTCGAGACTCCATTTCCATGACATCTTTTGTGCTAACGCCAAGTGTTTCAGCAACAGTATTTACTTCTTCGTTACTAAACCAACCTAAACGTTTTTTATTTTTACGTAAATTAAAGAACAATTTACGTTGTGCTTTAGTTGTGGCTACTTTAACAATTCGCCAGTTCTTTAATACAAACTCATGTATTTCAGCTTTAATCCAATGAACAGCGAATGACACTAAACGTACGCCCACTTCAGGGTTAAAGCGTTTAACTGCTTTCATTAAACCAACATTACCTTCTTGTACTAAGTCAGCCTGTGGTAAACCATAACCTGCATAGCCTTTGGCAACATGAATAACAAATCGCAAATGAGACATAATAAGCTCTTGCGCTGCTTGTAAATCATTTTCATTGTAGAGGCGTGTAGCCAGCTCATGCTCTCTTTCTGCAGTAAGCATAGGAATGCTATACGCAGATTGCATATATGCTTCAATACTTCCACTTTGTGGTACTGTCAGTTGCATTGTTTGACTCATAAAAATATCCTCCATTTAACTCTGATAATCTTATTCTATTGGCATTTTAACACAATACGGCCGTTACTCAAAAGAACAAGGGTATGAACCGTAACGTAATAGATAGCGCAACACAACTAGATCTGTCATTTTTTTGATGAATATTTTGTGTCAGTTTGTAAGCTAAAAAATTACCGTTCTACAATCAACAAGTTATAAAGAAGATGATTTAGTCTGCGTTAGGTTCTATAGCCCTAATATGTTGACGTACAGAGATGTAACTTCCCAACAACCCCAAAATTATGGCAAAACCAATGAGGGTTAATATTTCATTAAATACTAAGCCTTGTAACTCGAAGTTACTATTGTATAAGTCGGTTAGCTCACCTATCGCACTGGTAAGATATTCCGCTAAAATAGCAACAGCCACACAAGATAGTAAACCTCCAAAAATACCATACCAAGCCCCTGAATATAAAAACGGGCGCTGTATAAAGCTATCAGTAGCACCAACAAGTTTCATAATAGCGATAGCATCTTTTTGATTTAAAATAGCTAAACGAATAGTATTTCCTACTATCAGTATCACTGATAAACACAGCAACAAAGCAACTCCGACAACAATATCTTCAATTAATCGAGCCATTGCTTCAAGTCGTGTTAACCATTCTACATCGAGTTTACCCTGTTCGACTTCTCTTTCTTTGAGTAACTTTGCCAGTAATTCATTGGCCGCTTGCGCCTGACTAGAACGCTGAGTCGGCGTCACTAACACTGTAGCTGGAAGAGGGTTCTTATCGAGATATTCTAACGACTGACCAAACCCCGAGAGTATTTTAAACTCTTTTAAAGCTTGCTCAGCAGAAATATAATGCACTTGGGCTATCTCAGGGTAAAGCTTAAGTCGGTTAACAAGGTTTCGACCACTTTTATCGCTGGTTGATAGCTTTAAAAACAAGGTGATTTGCGAAGCACTGTCCCATTGTTCACTAACATGCTCAGCATTTTTAACAAACAAATGCAGTGTGGCTGGCAAAGCCAAACTAATACCTAAAACAAAAATAGTCATAACCGAAGTAAAAGGCGTACGCCATAAATCACCTAAGCTGCCTATCGCTTGTTGAAGATGCCTAATAGGTAAAGTCAACATACGACGTATAAAGCTTTCTCTTTCAACTAAACCGCTACGGTGTAACTCACTCATCTATACCTCCCTGCGCTTGCAAACCATCTACAATGCCATCATTGATCATGGTGCCTTCTTTCAGGGTTAAGGTACGATATTTCATCCGCGCAATCAGTCCTAAATCATGAGTAGCAATTAAAACGGTAACACCGGCTGCATTGAACTCTTCAAACAAACGAATAATATCTAGGGACAGTTTAGGGTCTAAATTACCTGTAGGCTCATCGGCAAGCAGTATTGGCGGTTTATTCACGATGGCTCGCGCGATACCAACACGTTGTTGCTCACCACCTGATAACATATGAGGGTAACAACGTAACTTTGCACTCAAATGAACTTTTTCTAATGCGGTACTAACACGTTTACGTATTTCTTTATGGCTCACGCCTTCAATAATTAAGGGTAATGCCACATTATCAAAAATCGTTCTGTCTTTAAGTAGGTTATGATTTTGAAAAATCATGCCAATACCACGACGCACATAGGGAATTTGTTGGTATTTTATATCAGCTAACTCATTATGATTAACGCAAATACTACCTGAGCTAGGCTTTTCCATCATCGATATTAATTTTAATAAGGTACTTTTACCTGCGCCTGAGTGCCCTGTTAAAAAAGCCATTTCGCCAGCAGCTAATGAAAAGCTCACTTGTTTTAGCGCTAAATAGCCGCCAGGATAGGTTTTGTTGACATTACTAAAATTAATCATGTAAACAGAAGATCTTGTTATTATTTTTTATCAAAACAACTTATCACACTTTGTGAACACTCTTGTACTATTTATTTAGTAAAGAGCGCTTCAATAAAGTCTTCTCCGTTAAATGGACGTAAATCATCAATGCCTTCACCAACGCCTAAATAACGAATTGGAATGCCATATTTATCGGCTACAGCAAAAACAACACCACCTTTTGCGGTACCATCTAGTTTAGTTAAAGTGAGACCAGTAAGGCCAACTGCCTCGTCAAAAAGCTTGGTTTGACTTAATGCATTTTGCCCCGTGCCTGCATCAATGGTTAGCATGACTTCATCAGGCGCGTTAACATCTAATTTTTTCATCACACGCACAACTTTCTTAAGCTCTTCCATTAAATGATTTTTATTTTGTAATCGCCCTGCTGTATCTGCTATTAAAACGTCAACATTTCTTGCTTTAGCAGCACTGATCGCATCAAAAATAACAGAAGCACTGTCTGCACCAGTATGCTGAGCAATAACTGGGATCTCATTACGTTCACCCCACACTTGCAATTGCTCTACCGCCGCGGCTCTAAAAGTATCACCTGCTGCCAACATGACAGACTTCCCTTCGGCTTGAAATTGCTTAGCTAGTTTACCAATTGTTGTTGTTTTACCAACACCATTTACACCTACCATTAAAATAACATAAGGCCCTTCATCCTTTGTAATATTAAGTGGCTTACTCACATCAGCAATAACCTTTTGTAATTCTTCTTTAAGCAACTCATATAACGTTTCAGCATCTTTAAGCTGCTTTCGACTCGCTGTTTTAGTTAAAGAATCAATGATTTTAGTGGTTGTTTCAACACCCACATCAGCAAGCAACAAGTGCGTTTCTAACTCTTCAAAAAGATCATCATCAATTTGTTTGCCGCGAAACAGATCAAAGATGCCACCACCAATATTTTGCCTAGTTTTTGTTAAGCTCTGCTTCAACCGAGTAAAGAACCCTGCCTTTTCTGGCTCTGGCTCTGGCTCTGGCTCTGGCTCTGGCTCTGGCTCTGGCTCTGGCTCTGGCTCTGGCTCTGGCTCTGGCTCTGGCTCTGGCTCTGGCTCTGGCAAGTCATTATCTTGTGCAACTTCTGCTGGTTCAACACTTGATATTTCTTCAGGTGCTTGTTCTAAAGTAGCCTGATTTTCTGACTGCTCTTCTGACAATTCTGTTAATTGTGCTTCACTATCAACTTGCTCAATCTCTTGAGAAACTTGTTCTTTATCTTGGCCAAAACCCAACCAGGAAAACATACCTTTTTTCTTAGACATACGTATTTACAATATTAATTAGATTGGTATTACAACCAAACAAGGATAAAATTGCCGATATAGTAACACTTCTGTTGAAATCAAAAAACTAAACTAGCGCAATAGTAAGCGAATAAAGTATGAGCAAACATAAAAAAAGAACTACAAAAGCATCAACGACAGGAAACATTCGCATTATTGCTGGCTCACACCGAGGAAGAAAGCTACCTGTGCTGATGTCAGATGGCCTACGACCAACGACTGACAGAGTGAAAGAAACCGTTTTTAATTGGTTAATGCCTTATATTCCTGCTGCTCACTGTTTAGACTGTTTTGCTGGCTCTGGCAGCTTAGGTTTTGAAGCACAATCTCGTGGTGCTGAGCATGTAACCCTTATCGAACTTGATAAATTAGCCGCAAAACAGTTATCAAAAAATGCCGAACTTGTAAAAGCAAGTAACCTCAAAGTGGAAAACACTAGCGCTTTAACCTATTTAAAACAACCATCGAAAAAGTTTGATGTTGTCTTCATTGACCCACCTTTTAGAAAACAGTTAGTCGAGCAAACGGTGGCGTTATTAAATCAAGGTTGGCTTAATGAACAAGCACTTATTTATATAGAAATGGAATCTGACGCCTCTTCAGGAGTAATCAATAACCTACCTGAAAACTGGCAACTTGTTAAAGAAAAAGTCGCGGGTCAAGTAAGCTATCGCCTCTATCAATTGTTTGCTGAATAACCATTGAATTGATATGAAGCTATATATTCTCTCAGGCTATATTCAAGAAATCCTATTAGTTGAATACCCCAACAAACTGCTATTACTCGATGGATGCAGCAGAGCCGATGTAACAACTGTCATTAGCTTTATTACAAATACGCTATCTCGACACCCAAGTGATTTAAAGCTAATCACGGTTACTCATATGCACCCTGACCATGCCGGTGCAGCGAACAAATTACGTAAAATCACGGGTTGTAAAATTGCCTGTGCCAAAACAGAGTCTCATTGGTATAAAGGCGTGGCAGGTAAGTTAATGCACATTACCGATATCCTACTAACACGCTATGTCGCTAACAAAATGAGAAAGCGACAACGTTGGTTATGGTATTCAAGTACGTTAACCCCAGACATTCAGTTAACCGATGGTGATTTACTACCAGACTTTAACGATTGGCAAGTACTTACTACACCAGGGCACACTGATAGGGATATATCCTTATATCATTTACCCTCTCAGCGCATCTATATTGCTGATTTGATTGTAGCAACCAAGAAAGGATACATTCCACCCTTCCCTATTTTTTATCCTAACAATTATCAAAAATCCCTTGGTAAAATAGCTGAGTTAGCACCAAGCAGTGTCATTTTAGCTCATGGTGGCGAAGTCACCTTAACACCAAAGCAAATATATTCAGTGCAAAAAAAAGCACCAACTGAGCCGATGACTCATTGGCGCTTAATTCAAAGAAAATTAAAGCAAATATTCTTCAACCGATAATTATTGCTTAGGTAGCAGCTTTAAATCATGAAAGTCAAAACTAAAGTCTGTCGCTTTAGAAACAGCTTTCATAGTGGCATATTTTACCGCACCATTTTCATCTAAGTTAAAATTAACAAAGGCATCAGCTTCAAGTGTTCTATCATGCCAACGGACAATAAATGTATTGTGCTGATGATGCTCTAAATCACCTACTAATTCAGGCGTATTACCAAACTGCATATGCAGTTTATTATTTTTATAAGTTATTTGTATTTCACCATACCAATTATCTTCGTAAGTCTGTGCGTATTCTCTTAACGCTAGAGAATGCTGAGCATTTTTATTCACAGATATTTGCATTTTCGCTAAACGAGCTTGCTCTTTGGCCACTCTGCTTTGTTGAATTTCATGATAGTAGGCAACCCAATCTTTCTCTTTAAGTGATAGGTATTCATTGAGAATCTGCTGATAAATCGCATTAAAAGCATAACCTGATTGTTGATTAGTTAAGATAACCATACCTAAGTTTTCTTCAGGCACTAAAACAACTTTAGATACCATTCCTAAAATGCCACCACTATGATGAACAAGTTTCACGCCATGGTAATCCTTTAAAAACCAACCCAACCCGTAAGCAGAGAAATGAGTTTTGTCATTCTCTGTTGCGGCATCAGAAACAGATAGCAGAGTTCTGGCTTGCCACATTGCCTTACTTTGCTTCGCAGAAAACAAACGTTTTTCTTCACTATACTGACCTTGCTTAAGTTGCGCTTTCAACCAAAGACTCATGTCATTGACACTTGATGCAACAGAGCCTGCTCCTTGGAATTTCTCTAAAAAATTCCCACCAACAACATTCAGCTTACCTTCTAGCGGTACATGGGCTCTTGCCACGTTTTTATTTGATGACTCAATCAATGAGAACGCTGCACGGGTGTTCTTCATACCCAAAGGCATAAATATTTTATCCTGAATAACGTCATGCCAAGATTTACCTTCAATTTTAGCAACAACCTCACCCGCAATGATGTACATTAAATTATCGTAAGCAAATTCACTTCTGAAACTAGAGACTTGAGGTAAGTGTTTCAGGCCTTTAATAATATCGTCATTCGTGAGTGTGGTATGTGGCCAAATCATCAAATCACCGGCCCCTAAACCTAAACCTGAGTTATGTGCCAATAAGTCAACAATAGTAAACTCGCTAGTAACATAGGCATCAGGCATTTGAAATTCAGGGATAATATCAATAACTTTAGTTTTCCAAGTTAACTTACCCTCATCCACTAATTGAGCTAAAAGTGCAGCGGTCATTGCTTTAGTGTTTGAAGCAATACCAAATAAGGTATTTGTATTAACAGATGCTGATTTCCCGTGCTCAATAACACCAAAACCTTTACTGAAAACAACCTCATCGTCTTTTACAATTGCAACAGCAACACCTGGCACTTGAAATACGTCCATTGCTTTTTCAATCGCTTGCTCAACTCGCACATGTTTATCATTTGTATTTGCTGCGTGGACATTAAAAACAGCACATACAATTGCGATGGAAAATAACGCTTTATGCATCAACTTCATTCTTTTTCCTATTTTTATGAAAATAACATTACAACCAAATTTATCATTACGCTTAGTTTATCTCTATACCTAAATTAGAAAGCCCTTCAGACAAAACTATTTCTTTCGCTAGCTCACAGCTTCTTTTGTTTTCAGCTGCAAACTTTAAAAAATCAAATAGTTCATTTTGCGTATCTTTTTCCCACTGCATTAACGGGTGTTCATTAATTTGTTCAGGGGGCACTTCAATATTTTCATCTTGGTTATCATGTGCTAATGACTGCAATATCGTTAACTCAACAAAATAACTCACACTGTTTTCAGATAAGCGACCAACTGCTTGTACATCATCAGTAACGACTTCGGATTTCTTGGCTTTAGGCTTAAAATCAATTAACTGCCATAGTGAACTCATCGCCATACAAGTATCTAACGCAGGAAAAACGCCAAAAGAGTCAAAGGCTTCAGGATCAGGTATTTGAAGCTCTAACTTATTAAACTGTGCTTCTGTATTAATTTTTACTGATTTTGGGTTAGCGAGCCACTGCCAGATAATGTCTAACTGGTTACGTAAGATTTGACCATCACCAAACTCTTCAGCCTCGCTGAACATTTGATAATTAGGTAGCATACGCTCGAGTAATGCAGCAGCAAAGGCAATTTGCTGCCACTTACTTAATTTATTGAATGGAAGATGTATTGACACAAAAATTACTCACAATGAAAATTGTGAGTAATTATATACGTAATTGCGTGTAAAAATAGCTGAATTAAAAAACCAGTTAATTTGCTAGCTGTTTTTGTGCATATTCAAACTTCAAACGGTACTCGGTAAGTTTATGTTCCATTTCTTGTACTTGCTCAGAGAATGTCGTTGTTTGTTCTGCTACTTTAGCACTAAGTTCATGGTTTTCATCACGTAAGAATTTGATTGTTTCTCGTACTTGATTATTGTCTTGCTCTTGTTTTTCACGACTAGCATTAAAACGTTTAAGCACATTTTCTTCGCCTTCTTGAGCAACCTTGACTTGGTCTTTAAGTGCTTCAACTTCTTGCTTGTACAATTCAATATCAGATTTTTCAGTTTCAACTTGTTGGGTTAACGCTTCATGAGCTTTTTCTAACTCAATGATCTTACTAATCGCCGCATCTTTTTCTTGTTGAAGTTGTTGTTGTTTTTCAGCGACAGTCTTATTTACCTCGACAAGTTGCTGCTTTTCTTTTGTTAACTCTTCAGTTAATTGGCTTACTTGTGTTTGATATGATTGAACTTGTTGCTCAAACTGCTTTTCTTTATCTAATTGGCTATCAATAGACTTTTGCAGTTCAGATAACTGTTGTTGTAATTCAGTTTTACTCGTTTGCTCTTTAGAAAGTTGCTCTGTTAACTGTGCAACTCGTTCCTGCTCAACTTTTTGTTCATTTAATGACTTTTCTAACAAAACGACTTTATCAGCTAATTCAGTCTTTTGTTTCTGCTCATTTTGTAACTGCTCTGACAACTGACCAAGCTTGTGCTCTGATTCTTTTACCGCCTCTTCAATGGCTTGCTTATTATTTTCTTGAAGACTTGTTAACTCACTGGTTGCTTGAGTCAGTTTTTGTGTTAATTCATCAATCTGCTTTTGTTGAGCACTGCCTGATTCTGATTGCGCTTTGTTGCTTTGCTCGAGTTGCTTTTGCGCAGCTGTTAATTTGTCCGACAGTACTTTGCCTTGTTCATGAGCCGTTTTTAGTTGGCTGTTTAAACTTTGCTCTTGTTCTGTAAGCACCATTAAACGACCATTTAGGCCATCAACTTCTTGAACCTTATCATTGAGCGCTTGCTCACTCTCAAGGAGTTTTTCTTCTAGTTTACTACCTACTTCTTTATTCTGATTTTCAACATTCGCTTTCGCTGAAGAAGTTTGTGCTAATTTCTTTTGCAACTGATCAATTGTTTCTGTGTAGTTAATTGTATTTTGCGTTAACTCAACCTCAAAGTTTTGCTTACTCGCTTCTTGCTCAGCTTGTTTTTCAGCCAAAGATTGCTTTAATGCTTTAACTTCTTCACTACTAGACTGTAATGTCTTTTCTAAAGCAGCATAGTCAGATGTTTGAGTCGAATTAGCTTTAGTCCCTTCTTCAATAGCAGCGCCAATCAATTTCGTTAGCTTTTCTTCTACTTGAATATAAACATCACTGGCTAAGCTTTGTATTTGCTCTTCAACGTCCTTGGATAGCTTATTTTTATCGACCATATTATTCTCATTATTATAAACCACTACTGCCTCTAAACTACCACAACAGTTAGGGTACAGGAATATCCAATTGATATTTTTTTTACAAAAAAGCAAAAAAGGGGCATAAGCCCCTTTATAAATTCACTTTTTCACTACTATGTTTTAAATTAGCTTTCAGCGCTTTCTGCAGTCTGTGGTTGACCAACCGGTGTAATTTGAATACCAACGACCTTTACTTCTGATGAATCATTGCGTAATTGAACCAAGCGATTTACTTGGCCTAAAGAACCAAGCATTGAATAAATTGGGACAAATAATCCACGTTTATGGAAATCGATAACTTTATCTTCCGCTAACGCTTTAACTTTATCTTCATTAACAGTAAAAATACCTACAAGTTTTTTCTTTTCACCAGTACTTAAATCAATATTTAATTCAAGCTCTTGCAATAAATCATTTTCTTCTAGTTCTTTAATGAAATTTTCTGTCATTTTTTCGCCTTCATATAAGCGACCTAATGACTGCTGAATGTTAGTAAAAATCTCTGATTCTTTACCGTCTTCAAATAAAGCTAAATCTTTATCTTCACCTACAAAATCACTGTCTAAATCAATACATGCTGTTAATGTATTCTCACGATCCGGATCTAAACCTAATGCAAAAGGGTACATTCCTAAACTTTGAGGGACAGTTAATGCGGTCCACTTATCATCGTTAAAGAATAAGTTTTCACCACTCTCTAAACCAAGCATTGCCACACTACGAAAACGTGGAGAGTCTGGGTTTTTAACTAATACAACAGGGAAACTAGATGTAGCTTGTGCATACTCAGCTGCTGTAATAGGTACAATGTGCTGGCCTGCAGTATGTGATAAATTGCGTTTATTAGTTAATTTAAGGTTTTGGTGCTGATCTGGTTTTACTGGAACAAAATTCGCCATGACTATTTCTCATTTTTACTGCTTTATTAGCATATTTTTATAATGTGTAATTTTACGCTAACTAGCTTGAAGAAAATCATGCAACTAAGGGTTACAAACACTTACAAGGTATTTAAGTAAATTACTGCCTTGTATAAATTATGGTGACAGTAAACTCGCTTTCAATGCTAAAATGGAAAAAAGATCAAAATAATCAGGATTAAATTAAAAAATGCTAAAAAAATTAGTTTGTTACTTATTAATTATATTTCCTCTATTTGCTCTTGCTATGCCTAAAATTTCAATCAAGCATCAAAGAACCGCTGATGACTATGCCCAAATTCAAGTGACTAACACAATTAATTTACCGCTTATCTGTCACGTTGCTATAGATGGTCATAAAATACGTTTTCAGTTAAAACCTTATGAAGCATCAAAGTGGTATAAAGCAACAGACAAACGCTTTAACTATGATCATTTCAGTGTTTGGTGTGACTATTTAAGCTTGCATCCCGAATTAATCAAAAAGAAATAGTAAAACATGATTAAAAAGACTTTTATCATTCCATTAACTGTTATTTTTTCGCTATTAGCGCTTTCTAAAGATACCCAAGCAAGTCAGTTTTTTGATGTCCTTGATGGAAAATTTGATGCTTCACAATACCTGAGCGAAAATGCTTATGGTTTTCTCCCTGTACCTATAATTATTACCGACCCCGCCGTAGATTCTGGTATTGGTTTATCTGGTTTGTTTTTTCATGAAACAGAAGAAGATCAAAAAAGCAGATTACAATCAATGCAAAATTCAGATGATGCCGCTAAACATTTAATGCCACCAAGCATCTCTGTTGCGATAGGCGCCTATACAGGTAATAAATCCTATTTTGCTGGTGGGGGACATATGGGGTTTTTCGACCAAGGCAATATCCGTTATATGGGCGGTGGCGGTTACGGTAATTTAAATATAGATTTCTTTGGTTTTGGCGACATCACATTAAAAAAACCGGTCAGAATTAATACTCAAGCTATCGTGGTTATGCAAACACTTAAGTTTAAGTTAGGAGACAGTTCTTTTTACTTAGGGCCAACACAAAGATATACCAACGCAACCATTTCACCAACCAACATCAATGACTTAACAGGGAACTTACCGCCAGACTGGCAAGAGGCAATAACTCAATTACTGACAAGGGATATCACAACTTCTGGTATTGGCTTTACGCTAGAGTACGACTCAAGAGATAATTTTTTCTCACCTAACGAGGGTATCAAGTATGAGTTAAACCATCTTTGGTACGATGATAAAATTGCATCTGATATAGATTATCAGCTGACTGAGTTTTCAGGGTTACATTATTTAAAGTTAAATGACCATTGGCAAACAGCTTTTAGAATCGAAGTAGATTATGCCAATTCAGCAGACTTACTGCCTCCTTATGCCACCCCTTTTATTTCAATGCGTGGTATTCCTTCAATGAGATTTCAAGGCAACGCCATTGGTGTAAGCGAATTTGAACTCACTTACAATATTAACTTTCGCTGGAAGGTCAACGCTTTTGTCGGTATAGGTAAAGCCAGTAATGAGTTTTCTGATTTATCTTCAAGTGCTAGTAGAGTAAGTAAAGGCGCTGGTTTTCGCTATTTAATTGCGCGTCGATACGGTTTTAATATGGGTGTGGACTTCGCTTTTGGCCCTGAAGACAGTATTTTTTACATTCAAGCAGGCACTGCATGGTAGTTTTTAACCCATAATTGCATACGATCGCCTTTATTTAGCCTGTTTGAGCAACAATTTGATAATTTCTATTGATTCGCTTGATTTTCTTTTTTAGTATGTTGATGGTAATAATAATAATTGATGAATTAAGGATAAAAAATGAATAAAGGTGAATTAGTAGCAAAAATCTCTGAAGGTGCAGACATTTCTAAAGCTTCAGCTGGCCGCGCGTTAGATAGTTTAATCCAAACAATCACTGAAGAATTAGCTAATGGTGGCGAAGTTGCTTTAGTTGGTTTTGGTACTTACAAAGTTAACGATCGTGCAGCACGTACAGGTCGTAACCCACAAACAGGTGCAGAAATTCAAATTGCTGCTGCAAAAGTTCCTAGCTTCAAAGCTGGTAAAGCCTTAAAAGATGCTTGTAACGCTTAATTGATAAGCTACAAGCATTAATAAAACAGCGCCTAATGGCGCTTTTTTTATATCTGCCACTACATAGCATTAGTCAGATAAATATTTTAGTATTTATCTGCTCATTCGATTAAAAGAGACTATTTTGACATTTTCATCAACTAATAACTCACCTGTATTTGAACGGCCTATTTTTATTTTAGCTTGTCCACGTTCAGGCAGTACCTTATTTTATGAAACACTTGCTAAAGCAAGTGGATTATGGACAGTTGGTGGTGAGAGTCATGCCATTATTGAAGAAATTCCAGAATTTAGTACTATTTATAATGGTTCAATTTCTAATACGTTAACCGAACATCATGGCAATGACCGTTCAATCGCTTTACTTAAAAGTCGATTTGCTCAACAATTAAGAGATATACATCATAAACCTTATAATCATGAAAAGTCGGGGGCAATACGCTTTTTAGAGAAAACGCCAAAAAACGTTTTGCGTATCCGCTTTTTTAATAAAATATTTCCAGATGCATTATTTATCCACTTAGTTCGAGATCCTAAAGATAATATTAGTAGCATTATAGATGGTTGGAATTCAGGACATTTTATTACCTACCCACACCTACCTGGTTTTAATAATCGCTGGTCTTATTTACTGCCCGATCAATGGAAGTCAATGCAAGGAAAGCCCACAGAAAAAATAGCTACATTTCAGTGGCAAGCGTCTAATCAAGCAGTAGTTGATAACCTTAAAGAAATACCTGATAACCGAAAGTTAACTGTGCATTATCAAGATTTCCTTGATAATACTGCTGATATAGTCCAGCAGCTTTGTCGCTTTATCGGCATCGAGTTTGATAGTGAATTACAGCAATACTGTAACGCTCCTTTACCTTTCTCCCGTTACACATTAACGAAACCTGACAAGAACAAGTGGCATAAAAATAAAGCCTTACTCGAACCCAATATGCCCCAATTAACACCACTAATTGAGCAATTAAATAATAATTTACAACCTTTTACTGATTATCGAGTGAATAATTCCATATGAAACTAGCCCATGAATTTATCAAATTACCGTTACGTTTTGATATCAGCAAAATGCAGGAAGAATTAGCACAATTCTCAACACAAGCATGGCGTGGACATCATGAAGGTTTTCCTGGGAACAGTGCAATACCGTTAATCAGTGTCAACGGGCAAATAAACAACGATTTTAAAGGTGAGATGCTTGCCACTGAAGCCTTAAAGCAATCTCCATATCTGCAACAAGTAATCGCTTCTTTTAATGAAGTTTTTGGTCGTTCAAGATTAATGAAGCTCGATGCAGGAGCTAAAGTGCCACTGCACTCAGATATAAATTTTCATTGGTATAAACGTGTCAGAATTCATATTCCTATTATTACTGATCCTGATGTTATTTTTCATTGTGCCGATAAGAGCGTTCACATGGGTGCAGGAGAATGCTGGATTTTTGATACTTGGAAAAATCATCAGGTAGATAATAATTCAAATAAAGACAGAGTACACTTGGTTATTGATACCGCCGGTTCAAGTGCTTTTTGGCAACAAGTCAGCCAATCATTTGTCCCGTGGTTGCCTAAAGAAGAAGGTAAAACAAAATTACTAAGTTATCAATCTGGAGTTACTCCAAATATCTTGATGGAGAAACATAACGCCCCGGTTGTTATGTGTCCTGGTGAATTAGAATTCATGATCAGTGAACTCAAACAAGAAGTCAGTCTTGTCAATGCCAATAATAATGATATGGCAAAGCAATTGTTCTCAATCTTATCTCACTTCAGTCATGACTGGCGACGACTATGGTCTATATATGGTGAAAGCAAAGCTGGCTGGAATTATTATCACCAGTGTCGAGATAATGCTTTTAACAAGGCAAGACAAAGCGCTGCATCATTAAAAATATCTAACGGTGCTGCTGCAATAGATATGCTAGCACATTGTATTATTGTGCCAGCTTTCAGCCCTTAAAAACCTATGACCGCTCAAGTAATGCTTGAGTTTGAGCAATAATTTGCTCAAATGTTGGCATATGCTCCTGAATAAAGGGTTGATAGTGTTGCCATGAATTTACCGAGCGTTTATTAATAGGCTGCTTTACTTGACTTACACTTGGCGTTAAAACAACGCGATCAGATTTATAAAAAGATAAACATTGTGACTCGAAGTCTAATTGACAATATTCGAGTAAATTACGTATTTCTTGCTCCGCATCATTTGTCAGCGATTCGTAGCTAAGATGATAAATCTCTTGACCAAATGTTCTTTTCCAGTGATGCATTAACGCTAAATATCCTTGCCAATAAAAAGTAATACCTTTCATAGAGTAAGAGTATTCATGACCACGGCTGAAGTACTGCTTAAAAACACTTAACGCATTGTCTAAGGGATTTCTTACAACATTAATAATTTTTGCTTGTGGGAATAGTGTTTTAATTAGCCCTATATGAAGAAAGTTATTAGGGTTTTTATCAATAGCAATCACTTGATGTTCAATAAAGTACTGTTGAACTTGGTTAATATATTGCTCAGCTAAAGCCTGTCTTCTATCATTAGCTAAATTACCTAGCTGCTTAACATAGCCTCCTGAACGTTCTAATGTTAATCCGATACGTTCAATATACTGTAACTCATCTGTTGCACCAACCTTAGAGTGACTAGCAAGTATTTGCTCAACTAACGTCGTGCCAGATCGAGGCATTCCAACAATAAAAATTGGAGCAAAGTTGCCTGATACTGGAGCTTCTATTTTTTGATTCGAAACTCCCGAAATCATATCATTCACCATAGCCTGAAATAGATTACCCCGAAAAGGCCTATGCTGTTCAAACACACGATTTGCATCACTCATCGCAGCAAAAGCTAAGTCATACCTTTTTTGTTGCTCATAACCCCTCGCTGTAGCAAATCCAATTAATGCTTTATTGCCTAAGTCCACTGACTTATTAGCAAGTAATGATTGCAACTTTTTATTGTCTTCTACAGTAAACGTAAAGTCTTTAATATCAGCCATACTCCAATAACCCACGCCGCATTGAGCTGGGTTATCAACGATAAATTCGCGATAATAACTAATCGCTTTGTCGCTTTCACCTTTCGCTTTATAAACATGCCCAAGGTTTAATAATAAATGAGGTAATACTTTTTTATGTTCTTTCAACATCAAAAAAGACTGCTCAGCCAATAAAATGTTACCCGCTGCCATCGCAACCAAACCATGCTTAAAACGCGTTTGTGTCTCTTCACCAAACTCGTCTAATACTTTTTCTAATGCGATGAGTAATGCAAAGTGTTCTTCTTTGGCTTCTAAAAGCGCAATTAGCCATAGCTGTTGCTGTTTCGGTTGGTCAGTATTGTCTATTAGCGTTTGATAATGCTGCTCAGCTTGAGCAAAGTTTTGACACCGTAGCTCTATAGAAAATGCTAGCTCTAGTACTGACGGTTGAAGGGGATATAAGGATAACAAACCCGCTAGTCTATTTTTAGCCTCTATAAAGCGGTTATTTGCCAATAACTGCTGACAGTATGAAAGCGTTTGCTGGTCATGTTGAGATAAAGGGGAGACTGTTTGGTTCATAAAAGCACTATATAACCTAGCTAATTAACTGAACCTTGATGATATGGGAGCAACAATATCTTGGCAACACATTAGTAGTGGTTTCACCTTATTAACTCGTTTTACCTATTGCTCATTTGACATTTTCGACAGAAAAATAATCACTACCAATATATAAACTATTACTATTGAGTTTATGTCGTTAATATATTGATGAAAGTCATTAGTTTATAATGATTAACGCATTACTTATATACACAATAATCCTTTTTACTAGACGTGAGTTTACCTATGAAAAACACAGCTAACATCACACAAGCAATGCGTTTACCTTTTTTGGTGCTCACGCCATGTTGTGTGTTTTTGGCCATTGCAATCGCTATTCAACAGCAAATTAGCTTTTCTAGCAGCTATGCTATCCTCTGTTTGATCGGTGCTTTAGCTGCACATATTGCGGTAAACACGTTAAATGAATACCAAGACTTTATCAGTGGATTAGATTTACACACAAAAAGAACAGCCTTTAGCGGAGGCAGTGGTTTATTACCTAATCAACCTAAATTAGCAACAGCTGTATTTTTTACCAGCGTCATATCACTGGTAACTACCATAGGGATAGGTAGTTTCTTCATCTATGTGACAGGATGGCAAATATTGCCTATTGGCATTATCGGTATACTGATTATAGTAAGTTACACAAAATGGGTAAATAAAAGTGCATTTTTGTGTTTAATCGCTCCAGGCATTGGCTTCGCAACTTTAATGACTGGAGGCACTTATTTTTGTATTAGCCAGCAATTTACCCAGGACATGTGGCTAATCACATTAATTCCGTTTTTTCTCATCAACAATTTATTGTTATTGAATCAATTTCCAGACATCGATGCAGATAAAGAGGCGGGTAGAAACCATTTTGTTATTCGTTTTGGTGTTCATACAAGCATATCAGTGTACGCTTTGTTTGCCATTAGCAGCCAATTACTTGTAGTGGGGCTAGTTTTGCAAAAAACATTGCCTTTATTATCACTGATAACCCTCGCGCCAATGTTACTGAGTTATTATGCCATTTATGGAATGCTAAGATGTCGAGAAACGATTGGAAATCACCCACAATTTTTAGCTGCTAACGTCGCTGCTTGTATCCTAAGTTGTGCCACGTTATCACTCACACTTATCATTTAAGTACGGTAACCAGACATAAATTTTAGCTATAAAAAAAGCATTAAAGAAAACCTTTAATGCTTTTTCTAGAGACAATAAAATTTATGCTTTACGTCTTGTTTTTAAAGCAACGAGTGCAATCATAAATAAAGCCATTGTCGGAGGCGTAGGTATTTCAACTTGTTGAGCTACGCCATATAAGTATTGAATATAAGCAATGTCTGCCGCTTGTGGGCCAGAGAAAGCTTCACTGTAAAATGGGTCCATTAATGCAGGTCCAGGTGGTAATTCAGGGATAATAAAACCATCATCGCTGTGACCTAAACCTAATGCGTGCCCTAACTCATGCGCCATCACTTGGAAAATATCAAAACCAAATCCACCGAAACCAATTTTCCAAACATCCGTGCTGTCAAAATGAACATCTCCGCCTACAGGTGAATTACTAGGGTAATAACCATGAGCTAAAACACCCCCAACACCATCGAAGGCATGCCCACCTAGGCGAATAATTCCTGAAGCACTCGGTACATTAATATCTTCACCTTGATCTAACACTTCAACAAAGGTTAAATCGGCTACAACACTCCATGCATCAAATGCACGTTCAATTTCTGATTTGTAACCTACCGGCATAAAGCTATCGAGCGAAGACGTTACACAGCCCGCAGGCTCAGGGCCTAATTCACATGCTAAACCTGCATCCATAATGCTCCAGCTGATAGTCGCGCCTGTACCTAAACCGCCCGCTCCCCATTTAGCAATAGCGCCAGCATTAGCCACTTGAATTGACGCCAACATCAAAATACTGACAGCTATATAGTGTTTTAATTTAACCATGTATTAATAATCCTTTTTTTATTGATATGTATATACTTTCAGGCTTTTTCAATTTGCTGCAAAAGATAAGCCACCGGAACTTATATCAACAAATACAAAAAGTTATAGCTTCTACGTTTTGTGTTGTACATTTGTTTGTAAAAAATACTGACAATATAAAGCGCAAAGTTAGACTTATACTAAGGCGTGTTACTCAATATCAAATGAATAGTACAAGTCAGTAGACTTTTCGATACCACTAACCACCTCAAGCCAAAAGCGATTTAGTAAAAACAGCCTCACGGTTAGCTCATTAATTGGTTCGTATACGCCAATCCCATATTTCATGTAAATACGCTCGCCAATATAACCGCTAACCGTCGCTTGAGTTTTATCACCTTCACCTTCAGTATCAACAGCAATATTACTGACAAAAGGGATTTTCTCAATTTGATCAAAAAGGCCGACACTATTCGTTACACCAAAGCCAACTAAAAAGCTTGCTGCGGCTGTACTGCTTTCAGTACCAGTATCAAGACCTCGACCTCTCACTAGATATGACAATATCTCTGGTGTTTCCATGGTTGGATTAGAAAACAGCTTCATTTCAAGCCTATCTGCAAGTCCTATAATACTTATACCAACATCAATATCTTCTGATTTAATATGCCTATTTGCATGTAAATTAAGATACGGATTATCTAAAGGACCATTAAAGGTAATTTCACCGGTTTCTATGTCAAGTTTTTGTCCATAAGCTTGAAAAGTGCCCTCTTCAGATTGAATACGACCAAACAACTGTAACGGTTGTTTACCTTGCTGACTCACTTGTAAATCACCGTATAATTGACTGTGTAAACCCTGACCAGCAATACTAAAATCTTCGGCAATGTTTACGCGAATATCCGTTTTGATATTTAAGCCACTTCCTTCATGGGTAATCGTTTTACCTTCATTATCAATAATAATGACATCATCACTAACAGAGACACTACCCGTTGGTAATTTCTCAATCGTAAAGAGGCCATCTAACACATCAATATTCCCTGTAAAAACCAGCTCATTATTCACTAGTGTTGCATTAATATTAGGGGATATAGTCATAGTTAATTGTGGTGGAAAAACAAAGAGTAACTCCTTCGCAGCTAAGTTCATATTTAGCGCAAGACCCTTTTGCCAAGAAAAATTACCTGTTAGCTGTGCGACTTTATCTTCAAGATAAAATGAACTGACAATGTCAGCATTATTGTTATTTATGTGTATATGGCTGGAGATTTTTTCAAAGCTATTGGCGTTTTCTCTAAGTAGCACCCGGCCTTTTTCTAAAGCAATGTTACCATTAACGATTGGGCTCTCAAGCGTTCCTTCAATGTCGACATCTGCTGACACCTCGCCCTGTAAACTAACAACATCGGCCAACACCGCCTGAAATGGCTTCAAGTTGAACTTTTTCAGTGACACCTTCGCTTCAACGGATAACTGTTCTGTTAACCCGACAGATGAACTTACTTTCATTAGCGTTTCACTTTGGTTTTCCAACAACAAAGTACTAGAAAATAACTGCTCATTCACCGTAAAAGTAAACTCCCCATTAGACCAATGCGATAACTGATGTTGGTTTAGTTCATCCCTCATTTTGACGTGACCCGATGAAAGCGCAAAATGTGCAAAAGCGCTTAATGGTTGTTCAGAAGACCATTGAGTATTAATTTCGCCAAAAATATTACTTTCAAGCTCCATATCATTTGGCAGAAACAACCCATCTACCTTTGATATATCAGCTTCAAGTTTCACTAAAAAGTTACCTGAATCGCCCAGCGATACCTGATCAGGTAAGCATGCTCTCAAACCAGGACTTTGCCAACAGTGTGCTGAAATATCTACGTGTTTATTGACTAGATCAGCAGCAATTGAAAAAGGTTTATCATGATTAAATTTGATATTTTTATAACCCAGTTCACTTTGCGCTATTTCACTTTGCCATTGTGAAAAATCATGATTAAAGTGTCCCTTAACGGCAATGTTAGTGGCATAATCACCCAGCCATTTCGCTTCAATGGTATGATTTTTAGCATTACCATAAAGATTAAATTCAGCATGATTAAAACTGAACTCTTGTTGATTCTCTATTGATTGTAGTGAATCATTTTTCACAGACAACTTTATTTCATGTCCTTGGTTCGGCTGATATTCACCCGATATAAAAAGTGATTTTGATAACCACTTTTTTCTCCAAATCAATTGTTTAGCTTCACTATTTAAGCTGATTAACGGGTTTTCAATAGCACCTTTAACGGTAAAGTCACTAGTAAACTCACCTTGAATGGATTGATTCCAATAGTTTACATCTTCAATAGTTAATTGACCTGTAACATGCCATGCTGCGGTATCTTTCGCGATTGAATCGACATTCAATTCACTGTGGTTAAATGCCGCAAATATTTTTCCTGACTGCAAATGACCAGCATTATTAAGTCCAATATCACCACGTAAACTGACAGGGTTATTATTGATAAATCCTGAAATATCGGTGTTAGCAAGCCTAATATTCCAGTTATCTTCTGCCCACCCCCCTGAACTGGTGATGTTTCCCTGAACCTTTCCCGATAAGGTTTCCGGCAAATCAATAACAGCACCCTCTTTTAAATCCGTGAGATTGAGTAGCGTAAGTAATTGAACAACGTTTATTTCAGGTAGCACTAAACCTGTCGATTGAGCAGATAATTGCCATGAAAGCTCTTCAGGCAATAACGAAAGATCTCCATGAACCCTTAGTTCACTCTGTGAATGAGCTTCAATAACGTTAAAGTTTTCTATCTCGAACTTTCCTTGCTGATGTCGCCCATCAAACGTTAACTTGGCATCTTGATAGCCATAACTACTTAACTGACTTGAAAGCTGTAATACTTGCTGCTTAAGATCACCTGAAATTGAGGCCTGTAATGAAGACGGCTTAGCATGTTTAGCAAGAGATAGCGGCATAGGAAAACGTTGTGAAGACAACTGTATGTTAAACGGCATATTTGCATCAACAAAATCTACGACACCATCAGTAGTAAGTGCTAACTTTCCAGTGTTTTTTGCGTTAAATTTGACTTCATCAAGGGATCCTACCAGCGTAATTTTTTGCTCGTCTCCAACAATTTTTGGCCACCATTCAAGTTGCCTTATTTGACTGTTAAGGGATATATCAAGCTGATAAGGTGGAGTTAACTCTATATCTGCCACTAATTGCTGAACTGAAAAATCAACCGTGTTACTTTGCAAGTGACTAATATTTACTTGGGTAGCCTGCCATGTCCCTGTTAACTCATTATCAAACGCATGCCATTTAGTTTTGGTTATCATTTCACAAGTTGATGTACATTGGCTTTTCACTTGCTCGGTTGTGTGTATTAGCAGTTCTGCGAGTGATAGCTGCTTTACTATTAACTGCAATGGTAGTGATAAGTGTGGTAATTCAAGCTCGGCTCTCACAGGTGCTGCTACCGTTGATTTATCTGCTGATGCAGGCAAATTAACGGATAAGAACTGTGCTGAGGGTTGTTCAAAACTAAAGTGACTTTTTTCTATATTAATTTGACTAAAAAACTTTTCTATTACTAGCTCGGTTTCATTAACACGTATTTTACTCTCAAGCAGTGTGACTTGTTGAGCAGCGATCGCAAAGGGTAATTCAACTAGAGTATTGCTAGCTTTGTTATCAATACCTTTCTCAACCTCATTACCATCATGATGATAATTTAAATAAAACTTGCCTGCGCTAAGTGAGTTAATACAGAGTTTTTTCTTCCATGCGCAAGAAAAGTCGATATCAGACTCTACTGCCTCTAGCTCTATCGTTAAATGCTCTAACTCTAAGGTAAACCTATTTAGCGCAAGATCTCGCACTAATGCACCACTTTTATAATCAATAGAAATAAACGTTGAAAGGTTTACTAAAAACAAGCTGAGTTGAGTACCAAGGGGTGTCGTGAGTAAAAGCGATAGTACACAAAGGCTAATCGCTAAGTATTTAGCTAACGACAAGCTTAGGCGACGGAATATCATAATTCAGCCCCTAAATTAATATGAATACGCCATTTTTGTTCGTCGCCATCTATGCCATAAGCAACATCCAGTTTTACCGCGCCTACTGGCGACATATAATGCAAACCTGTACCAACAGAATAGACTGGTTCAAATTCACCTTTATTCGCAACACTTCCGCCGTCAGAGAATAATGCCATTCGCCATTTTTTATTGAAGTAATATTGATACTCGATACTCGCTACCATCAATCGAGTACCACCAACAACAATAGTGCCCTCTTCATTTGGATCAGATGATACAGGAATTTCAGAGCCAATTGATTGATAAGCAAAACCACGAATACTTTGATCTCCACCAGCATAAAAGCGCAATGACGGTGCTAACTCGGCATCTCTATCAATATATATAGCACCTAGTTCAGCACGTGCTACTAATCGGTGGTTAGGTTTTAAGGTGGTAATATAATTCCAGCGGCCATGAACTCTAAAAAAGCTATTGTCAGAACCCGCAGCAAGATGTGCACCTTCTATACTGTAGGTTTGTCTAAAGCCATGACTTGGATCTAACGCAGCACCTTGTCGTATGGTTCTCGACCAAAAAACACCGGGAATAATATACTTAACGCTGTCTTCTTGAGACCAATCTATATTCGGGTTAGATTCATCTAAATCATATTGCCAAGACTCTTGGTGGTATCGAGCATAAATCTTCCTATGCCAATTATTATAGGTAATCACTCGACCAATTTGCGTGGAATAAAATTTCGTCGTGAAATCTGCGTAATCTTCATTTTCAAGAGAAGCTTGAAATTGCAAAATGTCTTCTGTTGGGTGTGCCAACGGAACACTATAAATAAAAGTGCCCGTAGGATTTAGTTTTGAATACTCAAACTTAGTTTCTTGGTAATGTCCGTAACGATTCAGTAACGGAGTACGCCAACTAGCTGATAGGCGGAACTCAGTATCTGTGGCGTATCCTATCCCAAAATCAAATTGATGACTTTTTGCAGGAGTTAAGTTTACCGATAAAGGTACAATATAGTCCCCATTTTCTACATCAGTTATTCTATCAGCAGGCACTGCCATTACTGTTCCAAAGTACTTTGTTGACTGTAATTGTTGTTGCAATTGATGAAAGGCACGGGTGCTGTAATATGTTTGACTATCAAACGGAATTAAACTCGATAGTAACTGAGGTTCTAAATCAAATTCGCTAAAACTCACCTCACCAAAACGATAACGAAAGCCACTATTATATCGAATTTCAATATCAGCAAAATGAAAGTCAGATTTGATTATAATATTTGCATCCAGCAACTCACCATCAAGATAACCTCTTTGCAAAGCCAAAGAGAGAATATCTGCTTTTAGCTCTTCATATTTACCGTGATGAAGTATATCGCCTTGTTTAATTAAGTGATGCTCAATTAGATGCTTAAATGCAGGGTCAGTTTTTGCTTCTCCTGAAATGTCGATCTGAATGTTATCAACTATCGTTGGCTCATTTAACACAATAGCGATGGTTAAATGCCAGGGTGATTGTGTAATATTAAGGTCGATATCAGCTTGATAATACCCTAACGATTGCAAGGCATTTTCAGTATTTTTTTTTGCTGAATAGATATAAGCTGAACGCTCTAAATCTGTTTTAGGTAATTGCCCTAAGTGGGAAAGGATATTATCTTTTAACGTCTCAGGTAAGCCTTCTTGCAAAGTTACCGATAAACTATTCGCTAATGCACCATGACATAAACTTAACATCAAACATAACAAGGTTAAGTATTTAGCGCATTTTAGCCCACAAGCTTTTACGAACGTTAACAAAAAAATCAATAGTGTAGCCATCAAAAAAGAATAAGAACCCTACTGTGCTGATGATGATATTTTAGCTAACAGCTCTGATTCAGCACATACATAGGGTCAATGATACCACTTTAAATACACCTCTAGTCTCAAAAAAGTTAAATTACCAATCTAAACCTTTTTGCGCTTTAATGCCTGCATCAAAAGCATGCTTAATTGGCTGAACCTCTGATACTGTATCTGCTAACTCGATTAAACTACGATGACAAGCACGGCCTGTAATAATGACATTTTGCATTTTAGGTCGGTTATTTATTGCTTCAATCACTTCATCTAAATCAATATAGCCATACTTTACTATGTAGGTCATTTCATCAAGTAATACGATGTTTATGCTTTCATCGGCCAGCATGTCCTTACTCTTTTCCCAAGCAACTTTCGCAGCGGCTTTATCGGTTTCAGAGTTTTGTGTCTCCCAAGTAAAGCCTGTCCCCATCACATGATGCTGCACTGAGAACTGCTTTAGAATATTCATTTCTCCACATTCCCAGTGTGTGCCCTTAATAAATTGCACAACGCCTGCCTTTTGGCCATGACCGATTGCTCTTAGTACCGTGCCAAAACCAGAGGTACTTTTACCTTTTCCATTGCCAGTAATAACAAGAAATACACCGCGCTCTTCTGTCGCTTGCGCAACACGTTTGTCGACATTAGCCTTAATTTTCTTTTGACGTTCAATGTGTTTTTGTTCTTTCGACATTGCAGCTTGATCTTGAGACTGGTTAGCACCATCTTTTTTTGTATCGTTCATATTTCTCTCATTCTGTGTTGATATTCATTGACCCGATTGTGGCATTAAATGTTAAAAGATTTACTGATTATGCGGGGAACTTTTACAGACAGAGTAAGACCTTGTCAAATGAAATTCTTATCTCACTTATATCCTTTTTTATGGATAAGAGTCGCCATAAACCTGCTAGTAGCCTATCCCTAATTGCACAGTTAACCGCTTTTCGTTATGCTGCCCGCCATTCTATTTAAGGTAATCACTATGCACACCAGAATTTATCTCGCTCGACACGGAGAAACGCTGTGGAATAAAAGCCAGCGACTGCAAGGACAGTTAGATAGTGAATTAACACCCTTAGGTGAAAATCAAGCACTAGACATTGCCAACAACCTAGTCGCAAAGCATATCGATTTAATCGTATCTTCTCCGTTAGGTAGAGCATATAAAAGTGCGAAAATTTGCCAACAGGAACTTAATGTTGAACATCAAATAGAATACGACTTAATCGAGCGAAACCTAGGAATATGGCAAGGGGAAGAACTTCAGCGAATAAAAGGCTTACCCGCCTATAACGAGTGCTTAAAAGAAGTAACGTCTCTCGCCATTGACGACTTAGAGCCTGCATTAAGTTGCGGACAACGTATACTCAAATCACTTAAGCAACTAGCAAACGAAAATACAGGCAAAACTTTATTAGTTATTTTTCACGGTGAAGCGCTAAGGTGTTTGCTTTTCTTGCTCGGTAAGAAAGAAACGAGTAATGCCTTTCAATTATATAAAAATGGCTGCATTGTCACCTTAGATTTTGACGTGAAAACGCAACGTTTTACTACCGTTCAGGATAAGCTTTAATTATGCTTGATGAACAGTGGCTTCTACAAGTTTCGCGGTTATTATCACCATTCTCACTTACGAGTATACTTGTGCTTGCTTTAATGCTTGATTACTTTTTAGGTGAGCCAAAAAAATATCACTATCTTGTTGGCTTTGGGAATATTGCCAACTTTTTGGAAAAACACCTCAACCACTATCAAAAGTTACATAATGAGTTTTCATTACACAATGCTTTTTTAGGCGCCATTGCTTGGTGTTTACTGATACTGCCACTTTGTTATTTTTCGTATTACTTGTTATCAAAACTTCCATTAGCAATACAGTTTGCTGTTGAAACGGTTACTTTATATTTAGCACTGGGTTTGAAAAGCTTAAATCAACATGCAATGCAGGTTTTTAAACCCTTGCAGCAAGGCGACTTAAGCGCAGCTCGGCATTATACGGGTTACCTTGTTAGCAGAGATACACAAGACTTAACGGCTAAAGACATGTCGCGCGCTACTGTTGAATCAATGCTTGAAAATGGTCACGATGCTGTTATTGCTTCATTAATTTTTTATATTATTGGTGGCATACCACTGGTTATATTGCATAGGCTCAGTAATACACTTGATGCAATGTGGGGTTATAAAACCGCACGTTTTAACTCATTTGGTTATTTTTCTGCACGAGCAGATGATGTTTTAGGTTTTCTAACTGGTAAAATTTGTACCCTGTTGTATGCACTACAACAACCTTTTATTGCTGCAATGAAAAACGCTTACCTGCAAGGTAATCAATATAAAAGTCATAATGGTGGCTGGGTTATGGCCGCAGGTGCTACGGTAATGAACAGAGTTTTAGGTGGTAAGGTCTCTTATCATGGGCAATCAGCACAATTAACTCAGCTAGGTCAAGGCAAGAAAGTAAACATAGACGATATACCGCGCAGTATTAGCGTTGTACAAGTAGCGACTATCACTTTGGTTGTATTAGTCTTTAGCTATCAACTTATTAGCTATATTTTTGTATAATCAAAACCCTCTTTTATATACTTAACCAAAAAAGGTAATCAATTTTGGCACTTATTCATGGTGGGCAACTTCAACGCGTTGCTAAAGCGTTTAATATTGCCCAAAAACATTGGTTAGATCTATCTACGGGTATTGCCCCCTATAGCTACCCTATTCCTACAATTCCTGAGTACTTGTATAAAGACTTGCCGCAAGAGCCTGACAATTTAGTTATTGCTGCTAAACGTTATTACGACACCAACAATGTTTTGGTCACCAATGGCAGCCAAGCCATTATCAAGTTATTGCCTGTGCTTTGGCAAACAAAGAACCCTAAGTCAAAAACCGTTTACTTGCCTGAACAAGGTTATAAAGAACATGCATTAGCATGGCAAAGCGCTGGCTTTAACTTATGCTGGTACCAAGAAGAGTTACCGCCACTTTCTGCTATAGAAAAAAATGCGGTCTTAGTGGTTATAAATCCAAACAACCCTACAGGAAAACTCTATCAGCGTTCACAACTCAAGCGTTATCAGAGCAGAATGATAGAAACTAATGGTTTGTTTGTACTTGATGAAGCCTTTATGGATGTTATTACTCCTTCACAATCGATGGCAACAAACATCGGCAACTATAAGCACACGTTAGTTTTGCGCTCTTTTGGTAAATTCTTTGGCTTAGCAGGTATTCGCATTGGCTTTCTCCTTGCTCAACAGTACTGGCTCAAGCTTTTTCACGAGCAACTTGGTCCTTGGCAAGTCAACGGCCCTGCACAATTCATTGCAGAAAATGCATTACTCGATACTCAATGGCAGCAAACACAGCAAAGTCGCTTACAACAATTAGCAGAGAAACTGCTCGATACATTGAAAAGCAATATCCCCTTAGAGTGCATCAATAACATAACAGGCACGCATTTATTTACCACCGTATATTTCAAGAACACTATTGATGTGGAGGCTTACTATATTCAGCTCTGCCAGCAAGGTATTTATGTTCGATTGACCGACGAAAAAACAGCCTTACGTTTTGGTTTAGTTACACCTGAACAACTTGAGCGCTTAGCTAAAGCGTTAGCTACACTTAGTAAATAACCTCAACGCGAGATAAACAAGGTTACCCAGTAAGCTATGCTTATCGCTTAAATAATACCGATACAATAAAGTAGTCGACAGACAGCTACTGTCACGCCAACTCAAACCATGCGAGAATGACAGATTTTTCAGTTTAACTAGAATAAATATTTCACACTCACCTTAATTGAACGCGGAGCGCCCAGCATAGTCCATGCCTAAAATATGAATCAGCGTAATCACACGTTCAAGATTTGTTTTGTTTACCTTTTAAACCTTTTATGCTTTTATCAATCTACAAACGTATTGTGTGAATTGTCTATGCAGCTACCTGACATACCAAATAACCATGCTCTAGCCATGTTAATTATTACCATGCTGGCATTGTATCTTTTTCGTCGAGAAGATATTCCATTAGAAACATCTTCGCTTGCAGTCATTGCATTATTAAGTCTAATTTTTGCCGTTTTTCCATTTGAACAAAATGGCATTCACTTAGAGCCTGCTTCATTATTTTTTGGTTTTGGTCATGAAGCCTTAGTCACTGTTTGTGCATTAATGATTATTGGCCAAGGTTTAGTTAGAACTGGCGCTTTAGAGCCAATTGGGCGAAGTTTATCTCGATTATGGAAAATCAGCCCAACTCTTTCGTTGCTACTCACGTTACTCGTAGCGGGAGCACTTAGTGCATTCGTTAACAATACTCCTATCGTAGTACTTTTGCTGCCTATTTTAAGCGCTGTAGCGATAAGAACCAAAACAGACTCAACTGGTATGTTATTACCTATGGGGCTAGCGACATTGGTTGGTGGTATGACGACAACTATAGGCACATCAACTAATCTACTAGTTGTAAGCGTTGCGACCGATTTAGGTTTACCGCGTTTTGGGATTTTTGACTTTGCCCTCCCTGCGCTTATAGCTGCCTCAATTGCCCTTGTGTACTTGTGGTTAGTAGCCCCGAAACTATTACCTAAGCGTACTCCTTCATTAAATGATACGTCACCGCGCCTTTTTAGTGCTTATTTAAATATTAATGAAGACAGCGAGGCTAATGGTAAAAGTATTGCCGAAATTATTAAGCTCACCGATGGTCAATTACGTATTAACTTTATTCAACGTAGCCCTGACAACAGAAATATAATCCCATTGCCTGACACTGTTCTCATCGCAGGAGATAAATTACAAGTTAAAGATTACCCCGATCAGTTAAAAGAATTTGAAGCCGTATTAGGAGCGACGCTATTTTCAGGCTTGAATAAGGTCGACGAAGATCACCCCCTCTTAGCTGATAAACAAGTGCTTGCTGAACTTGTCGTTATTGGCTCATCGGGGTTAGTTGGAAAAACATTAAAACAAGTCAACTTTGTAAACCGTTTTGGTTTATCTGTTATTGCATTACACCGCGAAGGTAAAGCAATGGAGATAGGCAGAAGTAAAATAGGCAACGTTGTAATTAAAGCAGGTGATGTATTATTAATCCAAGGCGAAGAAGAGCAACTGTTAGAACTCAAAGCCAAAAGAGGCTTATTGATTATTGATGGTGCTGCTCAGTTACCACAAACTAAAAAAGCACCTATTGTACTCACCGTTTTATTGTCGGTTATTCTATTAGCGGCATTTGGCGTATTACCCATTGAAATTAGTGCAGTATGTGGTGTGTTAGTGTTGCTGATAACAAAATGTTTAAATTGGCATGATGCTTCATCGGCGTTAAGCAGCCAAGTCATTTTAATTGTTGCCGCTTCTCTAGCCTTAGGATCTGCCATGATGCAAACAGGTGGCGCAGAATATATTGCACAAGTTTTTGTTGTTAGCGCTTCAGGTTTACCGCCTGGAGGCGTTCTTGCTGCCTTAATGCTGCTATTAGCTATTATGACCAATATTGTTTCAAATAATGCCGCTGCGGTAATCGGTACTCCAATAGCAATCTCGGTTGCAACCCAATTAAATGTACCCGTTGAACCTTTTATTCTCGCCGTACTTTTTGGTGCTAATTTAAGTTATGCCACCCCAATGGCGTACAAAACGAATTTATTAGTGATGAATGCTGGAGGCTATCAATTCTCTGACTTTATGCGTGTAGGTATTCCTTTAATTATTATCATGTGGGTAACCCTGTCTTTTCTACTCAGCTGGCTATATCTATAAGCGTTACACTAAGGGCTGTTGATCTTTCGGGGTTGTTTTTGCAGCTTTTTGTTGGATATTTGCACAAGGCAGAGCCTTTGTTATGGGTTATTCCACATAAAAAGGCGATAACGCCGTAAAAATGATCAACAAACGCTGTCCGAAGTATTCGGCTAAAAGCATTTTAGGCTTTGTTGAGTAGTATTTGCTTAGAATGACTAAGCTACACACTACTCGCCGCGAATAAAACGCTTTTAGCTCGAACAAAATTTAATCGCGAAAGATCAACAGACCCTAATACCAATTCATATAAGAAAGTGAGCTCTTAGCGAGGATTAAAAGAGGATCACATAAATAACCAAAATTAATATCAAACTGTATATGATATCGAAGATATTGAGGTATAAAGTAATAACAAGGGATTTATCTACGTTTAATAGATGATAAACAACGGTTTGGTTTGGTAGAGGCTGAACAACTAGAACCCTTAGCAAAGAGCATAAAACACCTGCACACCATAATACCGAGTGAAATAGTGAGCAGGTGAAATACTTTTTCTAGCAAAGAAAATAGCTTATTGGTGGTAAACTACACCGAATATCGCTATTAAAAACGGTATCGTACGCCAATACTAAAATCTGCGCTAAAGTT
This sequence comes from Colwellia sp. RSH04, assembly GCF_003545765.1. Lineage (GTDB taxonomy): Bacteria > Pseudomonadota > Gammaproteobacteria > Enterobacterales > Alteromonadaceae > Colwellia. Next base: position 245,556 of record NZ_QXIO01000006.1, read on the forward strand.
GGTATCACTATTTTTACCGTGGTCAAAGTCTAACTCAGGCTGAAATTGTAAGTAACCATCCCATTTAGAATCAAAAGCCATGTTTAACCCAAGTGGAAGCCGAACCCCTACACCATGATCCCAGCCAAGAAAAGCACCGCCAGCTACATACCAATTAAAAGGCGTATCTTCATTGAAGCTTCCTCGTTTGAATATGTAATCACCAGCAATACCATCATTACCAACAAACGCATTAATATTATTAAACTGTGCTGTAACGCCAAACCCTTGGTCAAAGCCAAGCCCTACTTTTACTGATGCGTTAGCTGCACTTGAGATTAATAAACTTGTAGTTACAAGGGCTAATAATTTTTTTTTCATGATTTTTCCAAACTAAATAAAGGAATGGTTAATTTCTTATCATTTTAAAGTACTTAATCTATTACTAACACAGAAAATATACTAGATAATGCATCCATATCAAAAGGCAGCTCAATTGAGCTGCCTTTGTTTGCCTAACCTTATTTATTAATCGCCTTATTTTTTTACTCTTTTAATCCATTAAAAAGTATAGGTCGCCATTAATTGATAATTAATACCGTCAGTTAGATAATGCTCTGCGACTGTGTACTCTTTATCGAACAGATTGTTAATTTTACCTATTACTGAAAGCTTATTTGTAAATTCATAGCTCAACGTGAGGTTAGTTAATAGTACCGAGTTTAACGTCACTGTACTGTACTTATTGTCTTCACTTTTACCGCGATAATCTAAAATAGCATTCGCTGTTAACGCATCTACTTGATAAGCCAATGTATAGGTAGCACTCACTTTGGGGCGACGAAGTAACTGTTTTCCTGTTGATTCATCTTCTGTTTCTACATAAGCGGCTGCCAGCTGATGAGAGAAGTCGCCTGTTTCCAAAATAGCGGTTAAATCAATACCTTGTGCTGTAGCACTGTCAACGTTTGCCGGAAACCAGTTGCCTTCCTTATTTGGCGCCCAAGCGATTAAGTTTTTAATTTCGCTATCATAAATACTTACCTCAACACTACCTAAGTCAAAGTGGTTGCGAATGAGTAATTCTGTACTTTCAACTTCTTCTGGTGCTAAATCAGGGTTCCCTGAACCTGGCCAATATAAATCATTAAAGGTAGGTGCTTTAAAACCTGTGCTTTGGCTAAGGCTAATTAACCAATCATCGTTTAGTTGATACCCTGCAGATAAGTTATACGTGACTTCATTATCTAGCCCGTCAATATTGTCACTTCGAACCGCCGCTTCTAGAAGGAATGATTCTACTTGATGACGTCCTTGCACAAAAAATGCTTTGGTTTGACGACTGTCTTTATCATATTCAGAGCCAGAATTAGAAACACGCTCTTTAAACCAATCAAACCCTGCGCTAACGCTTGTTTTTTCATTTAAGCTATATTGAGCTAATAACGCCAACTGATCACGTTTAGTGGTAATTTCATTAACCACTTTAGGGCTTATATTACCAGCAAAAGTACCGCCTTGATCTTGAGACGTTGATAAAGAAGTATCAATAAAAAGCTGCTGAGTTTCATAAACGCCACCCAATTTTACTGAGTAGTTTTCATGTTCATTTTCATCAGCACCACCGTATTGATTATCATATTGTGAGCCACCTTGTTCATAACGAGAGACTAAGTTTAACGAGTACTCTTCAGTTAATTCACTTCGACCATTAATACTAAAAGATTGACGTTCATAACCATCTTTATCTTCTTGCCCAGAGAAATCACTGGCATTAAAGCCATCACTTTCTTCTAATGCACCTGCAATAGTAAGTGAATGCTTTTCGTTGCCAAAACCTGCAGCCGCTTCTGTTTTCCAGTATCCATGACTACCAAACCCAGCACTGATAAATCCTTCACCCGATTGTAATTTTTTAGTGAATATTTGAATGACACCACCAATAGCATCAGATCCCCAAAGTGCGCCACGAGGTCCTTTTACTATTTCAATACGATCAATCAATGCAACCGACATTGAAGCAAAACTTGTTGTGCCTAACGTCGCAGAGCCTACTCTTACACCGTCAACCAATACCAAGGTATGATTACCGTTAGTACCACGCATAAACACTGATGATGATTGACCTGCACCACCTAAATTGGTAACGGTTACACCTGCAACAGTGTTAAGTAATTCAGTAATGTTTTGTGGTTGAATCGCTTTAATTTCATTTTGACCGATAACTTGCGTCGCTGACAGTGCTAAAAACTGCTCTTGTTGCGAACGGTTAGCCGTGACAATAATTTGTTCTAGGTCTGCTTCAACATGAGCTTCTGTTTCAGCTTGTGCATACGCCGTTGAAGAAAGTACTGCTGTTGCCACAGCAACGTGTATAAGTGTTTTATTAAATATAGTTTTCATATGACCTCTCGCTATGACGCCCTCCGCATCATGTTGACTACTGAGTTGTATTGTTAAAAACTCAGTAGTAATGAGATAGGCATGAAGTGTCGGACTTAAATACATAATATTGATACGCTGTATTATTACCGTTGCGGGGGCAGTATCTAATTTTCATAGATTTCCCTCAGTACCTATCAAAGTTAAATGGTATTAGTACCATTCATTCGCTTGTTTGATGCGTTTATCGAAACGCATCAATTTTTTTACACATGTCTTCAATACCGTCTAACATACGTGTACTGAATCGATGCATTAAATCGGCATTAACCCCAATAAATCGTTGATGTTTTACTGCCGGAATTTCTTGCCACTTTTGCCAATTAATCACGGGTTGTACTTGATTCGACTTCTCATCGGGTAAAATAATCAATTCGGGTTGAGCAACAATGACATTCTCTATGCTTATTTGAGGGTATGGAGTCGGATTATTAGCAAAGACATTCTGTCCTTGGCATACTTCAATCAATTGATTTATTAAGGTGTCTTTATTAATAGTGCGCATTGGCTCTGGCCATAGCTGATAAAACACTTTCATCGGGGCAATATTGGCATGTTGCTGGCGTAGCGCTGCTAACCTTTTCAAATAACCACTTGCAACAGTTTCGGCTTGAGCTTCATAGCCAGTATGTTTTCCTAATTTACGCAGCTCTCTGGCAACATCTTCAATTTTTCCCGGCTCACTGTAGATAATGTTTAAACCCATTTTCTCCATTTGTTCGATGTCTGATGCTTTATTGCCTGACTGCCAAACAATAACTAAGTCAGGTTTTAAGGCTAATATTTTCTCAATTTGAATACCGTGATAACCACCAATGCGTGGAATTTTTAATGCCGCTTCAGGGTAATCTGCATAATCTACTGTGCCAACAATGTGCTCGCCTGCACCAATATCAAAAAGCATCTCTACAATATGTGGTGCTAGTGCGACAATGCGTTGTTTCTCTGCTTGAACGGTAAAAGCACTCAATAACATGCAAACCGATAATACCCAGCGCGTTAAACTCATCTTCATGTTTTCACCTTTTCATTATGAGCATTACTTACAGTCGAAATACCTGATTGTAGAATGCGCTCAATTTCATCCATTTTTAAATGCTGCTGACAAACATCGGCTAAACGCGTTAATTGCACTTCGCGGTGCTGATTAATATCAATCGTTGTTTGTACGCCATGTTGTTCATTCACCCAATTCAAAACTGCGTTTGTTACGTCACTGTGATCAAACAAGCCATGTAAATAAGTCGCAGCTATTTGATTATCTGCTGAGACAAAGCCATCAATACCGCCAACCTCAGTCGATAACTCACGTATAAGTGGCTTATCAAGCGCTTTACCTTGAGATTGACCACAATGAATTTCATAACCATGAACATCGCACTCAATGCCCATTAAGGTTAATTTTCCTGATACCTGTGTTAGCGTTTTTTCTGTGGTTAATGTTGTCGTAAAGTCAGCCAAAGCTAAGCCTGTAATAGCACTTTCGCCAGCTTCCTGCCTTGTTGATTCTATTTCATGTGGGTCATATATTTTTTGTCCTAGCATTTGCAAGCCACCACAAATGCCAAGTACTTTGCCGCCATAACGTAAATGACGATTAATATCTGCTTGCCAACCTTGTGATTTTAAATAGGCTAAGTCGGCAATGACGTTTTTACTGCCCGGTATAATAATTAAATCACAATGGGTTATTTGCTCACCCATTTTTACATAGGTTAAATCAATTTCAGGGTTAAGGCGTAAGGCATCAAAATCAGTGTGATTACTGATATGAGGGAGCAACGGAATGTTAATTGAAATTTTGCTTTGACCAACGTTATTGTCGATAGCGATTGCATCTTCAGCATCAAGGGCTAAGTCATGTAAATAAGGTAATACACCAAGTACAGGCTTACCTGTACGCTGTTCAAGCCACGTTAAGCCTGACTCAAGTAATGTTATATCGCCACGAAAACGGTTAATAATAAAGCCTTTTACGCGCGCCTGCTCAGATGCTGATAACAATTCAAGGGTGCCGACAAGATGAGCAAATACACCGCCACGATCAATATCGGCGACTAATATCACAGGGCAATCAACTTTTTCAGCATAGCCCATATTGGCAATATCGCGCTCTCGCAAGTTAATCTCAGCTGGGCTTCCTGCGCCTTCAACCAACAGTGCATCAAACTCTTTAGCTAGCCTATTGTGAGATTCAACCACCGTATCCATCGCCACTTTTTTATAGTCGTGATAACTACTCGCTTCCATATTAGAAAGCGCCTTACCATGGACAATAACTTGCGCACCAGTATCACTATTGGGCTTTAATAAAATGGGATTAAAGTCAGTTCTGGGCGGAATATTTGCTGCAATAGCTTGCAACGCTTGTGCTCTGCCAATTTCACCACCGTCTTCAGTTACTGCACTATTGAGTGCCATATTTTGTGGTTTGAACGGTGCTACTTTAAAGCCTCGATTAACAAACACGCGACAAAGCCCTGCAACGACTGTGCTTTTGCCTGCATCAGAGGTAGTCCCTTGTATCATTAGGGTTTTCATTACGTGACCTTTGCTTTTAATGTCAATGGAATGCCAGCCATAATAAAATCGACTTGCATCGCTAATTCGCCAATGTCTTGATGTAACCAACCCGCTTGATCAACAAATTCTCGAGATAAATCCCCCATCGGCACAATGCCATGACCGACTTCATTGCTCACCAGTAACAAATTAACCTTATTCGTGGTTTGATACTCTGTTAATAACTGTAAAAATGCCTGTTTCTCTTGTTGCCAGCAATCCTGCTGCTTCGAGCATAAACAATTTGTCAGCCATAACGTTAAACAATCAACAATAATGGTCATACTTTCTTGGTGCTGAGATTGATGCGTGTTTATTAAATGCTTGAGCGTACTTGCGAGAGTGATTGATGACTCAGCTAACGGCCAATGTTTAGGTCTTTGTTGCTGGTGCTGCGCAATGCGAGCCGACATTTCTGCATCAAGCGCTTGTGCTGTCGCTAAATAATGCACTTTTGCTTGCTCAGATGCTTCATCGTGCTTGGCTTGTTTTTCAGCGTACGAACTTTTACCTGAACGCGCCCCGCCTAATATTAAATGCACTGTCATCAGTTAAATGTCCCTATATTTGTTGCTATCTCACCATAACCAAGTAACAGCAAACTAAGGTATATAACAATTTCACTGCTTTGCTGCGCAGCACCTAAGCAATCACCCGTATAGCCACCAAGTTGTGAGTTAAACCAACATCGCAAAACCGCCCTAAATATCACCAAAGAAGCAAACAACACAATACAGTCTGTCAATGACAGATAAAACAAACTCACCAGTAGGCCTGTAAACAGTAATATCAGGAAACTGTGTTGAGATAATTCTTGTGCTAACGGTTTTACTTTAGATTGGCTATCTAAGGCAACATAAGGCATATCGTAAATGAGGCTAGTCGCAACCACTCGACTTAAAGTGTTCGCCACAATAAGCGCCATTACAGGAGAAGCTAACGCCATAAGTGAATGAAATTTTAACAGTAAAATGATGAACAATGCCGCGGCGCCATAGGTGCCCAAACGACTGTCTTTCATAATGTTTAGCTTTTGCTCTATGTTCCAGCCACCGCCAAAACCGTCCCACGTATCGGCCCAGCCGTCTTCGTGAAAAGCCCCTGTTAGTAGTAAACTTGTCGCCATCGCAAGTAGCACAGCAACGGTTTTAGGCAGATAGGCACTTGAAACCGTATAAATTAACGCACAACAAATACCGACAAAAAGCCCAACTACAGCAAAATAACGGCTAGCATTATTCAATTGCGCTGCGGTAATTTCGTGTGAAAATTTCACAGGCACGCGAGTAAAAAAGCTCAATGCTAACAGCAGCAAGGTCTTTTCTTCTTTTAATGACTCTTTATTCGTTGGATTCATTTGTCTAATTCAGCCAATCATTAATCAAATATCAGTTAAACCACATTGGCTACGTCGGCTTGTTCGAAACTCGCCATCTCGTTATAAAAAGCAACCGAGGCTTGAATTAAGGGTAATGCTAGTGCGGCACCAGTGCCTTCACCTAAACATAATCCAAGCTTCAATAAAGGTTCAACCTCTAGCCAGTTAAGCATTTTTGTATGACCTTGCTCACCAGAACAGTGTGCAAAAATCATGTAATCTTTTACCGCAGGATTGATTTGTATAGCCACCATTGCCGCTGCCGTACAGATAAAACCATCCACTAAAATATGCATTTTTTCTTGAGCTGCCGCTAACATTGCCCCAGTGATTTGTACAATTTCAAAACCACCTAAACACGCAAGCATTTGTTTAGGTTCTGATAATTTATCTTTATGTAAGGTAAGTGCCTGTTCAACGACTTGTTGCTTTTTAGCAACTACCTCATCAGAAATGCCAGTGCCTTTACCAACACTTTCTGTAGCTGGTACTTGCATCAAGGCCGACATAATAGCCGATGCAGCAGTAGTATTACCGATTCCCATCTCACCAAAAGCGACTAAATTACTGCCCGCTTCTTTGATTTGTTTAATCAATTGCTCTGCTAATAAGAAACCTTGTTCAACGGTTTCAAGGGTCATTGCAGCGTCAGTATGTATCGACGCTGTCGTTGCACCTAAGCGTTGATTAATCACCTGCAATTGTTCATCAGGCGCATGTAAAATACCTGCATCAACCACACTAAGTTGCCAGCCTAGTTGGCGACAAAAAACATTAATTGCTGCACCACCTTTGGCAAAATTAGCAACCATCTGTCCTGTGACTTCACTTGGCGCAATAGAGACACCTTCTGATGCAACCCCATGATCACCGGCAAAAATAATAAGTTGTGGCTTATCTACCGTTAAGGTATCAACTTTATTGGTTGATAACGCCTGCACACGTGCTAGTTGTTTCGCGACCACTTCCAATTGACCAAGGGCACCTAACGGTTTTGTTTTGCCATCAATTTTAGTTTGAATTACTTGATCAAACTGGTTGCTAACGTGTTGAATTTTATAAGTCATAGGGTTTCTGCTGTATATCAATAATAAGTTTCGTCGAGCTTAATTTGGTCGATTTTTTCTAAAATAAAGTAAGGTAAGAAAGAAGATACTACCCGTTGCTGCCGTTATTACACCCACGGGCAGTTCTTGGTTCTGTAATATAATGCGAGACAAGATATCCACCCATATCATGAATATGCCACCCACTAATGCCGTCAGTAAAATGCCATACATTGAACCTTGTGAAATAAAAAAACGAACAATATGAGGGATCATTAAACCGACAAAACCAATACCACCACACATTGACACTAAGGTCGCGGTAATTAATGAACTCAGTAGCAACATGATGATACGAAAGCGATTAACGTTGATCCCTAACGTTGTTGCACTTTCATCGCCCAACAACATAGCGTTTAACTGGCGTCTATAAGCAAGCATTATGGTGATACATGCGCTGATAACAACCGTAGGAAATAATAAGTTGTCCCACTGTGCCCGAGAAAAACTGCCTAATGTCCAAAAGAGCACCGCTGTAACCGCTTGCGGATCGGTATGATAAAGCAACAAATTAGTGATAGAGCTAAACAAAAAAGATAACGCGACACCTGCAAGTAGCATGGATTCAACTTGCTGACTTTGCCTGCGCCCGGCAATAAGCATCAACATTACCATAGCTAACAAACTACCAATAAATGCTGCTACTGGCGCAACACCCGTTAAAACACTGCCTGTAAAGGTAATGAGTATGACTACACCCAAAGAAGCGCCAGAAGAAATACCAAATAGGTAAGGATCAGCTAACGGATTTCGCGTAACGGTTTGTAAAATTAACCCTGAAATTGCCAGCCCACACCCTGCTAAAAAAGCTAATATCGCTCTTGGCATACGCAGCTCCCAAATAATGCGATAAATAAAGCCTAGGTCTTTACCTTCATTAGCAAAAAAGCTCTGCCATACATCAGAAAAGGATATTTCTGCGGCACCGAATGAAAGCGCACAAAAAAAACTTAAAAGGCCAATAACCAAAGTGACTATGGTGATAATAAAATATCTGAATGTCTTGCTCATCATTGCATTGGCAGCTTCAACACCTAAATTAGATTGAATTTTCGACGTTGCAACGCCTTGTTGCTTTACTTGGCTATTAGGCATGTTCATTACCTAAATTAACGTTGTCTTGAATATAGCCATAATAATATGAAATATGTGGCACATTATGTTGAGGATGTTGATCAACATGAGCACAAACACCAAATACATCAGATAACATTGTTGTGGTAATAACCTGCTGTGGTGTACCTTCAGCAACTAACTTCCCTTGATTCAACACCAATAAATTATCGCACATAGCGCTGGCAAGATTTAAATCGTGAAAAGAGGCAATAACCGTAATTCCTAGCGATTTGACTAATTCCATAATTTGAATCTGATAGCGCACATCTAAGTGACTTGTTGGCTCATCCATCAAAAGCAGTTTGGGCGATTGAACAATGGCACGCGCAATGAGTGCCCGCTGCTTTTCTCCACCTGATAAGTGCTCAAAGCTTTGCTGTACCTTATGAGTTAACCCCACCTGTGAGATAGCTTGAGCAATTTTCTCATCATCAGTTTTATTAGCTCTTGAGAACAAGCCCTTATGTGGAATTAACCCTAAAGCAACGACGTCATAAACGGTTAAATTAAAGTGCGACGGTGCTTCTTGCAGTACTACGGCAACATTTTTAGCATAATCATTAGCATCTAACTGCCAAATATCTTGATACTCAAAGCACACAACACCTTGTTCAGGTTTAACAAAACGATATAAACACCGCAGTAAACTTGATTTACCCGCACCATTTGGTCCTAATATGCCAGTGAAACTGCCTTGATTAACAGCAAAATTAATATCATCCAGGATCACATTTCCGTCAGTGCACCATCTAAGGTGTTCTGTTGTTAATAATGATGCTTTTGCTGTATTTGACGCTATGCTCACTGTGTAATCGCTTTTTAACTAAAGCGGTTTAAAACAACGCATAACTGAAGATTTGCTACTAAATTTATTTAACAGCAAACTAGAGAATATACAGAGTTCGAGTAACCCGCTCGAATGAATATTGTAGATTAATTGATAATGGGTATCCTGACTTGTCAGCTAACAGGCTTAAAACACTGTTATAGCTAATGACTTACAGTTGCGGGCACAGTTGTGGACTCTCACCACATTCCCAAATATTACGCCTTAGCGCAATAACATTAAAAATTAAAAGATTCTTTATAGGCGGAATTATCAACTGCTGAGTATAAATAGCAAGTGTTATTTAGCCCTTTAGCCAGTTAAAACGCTCTAACTTATAACATCAGCTTGGTCCAAACTTTAGCTTGTTCATCACGAAATATAGAGACCTTAACTAAGCCTGCATACGGTACTTCAATAGACGACATATGAACGGTACCCTGAATAGGCAATTGAAGTACTCTGGCGATTATATGTTTAATAACGCCAGCATGGGTAAATACCAACGTATTTTGCATAGCTTCGTCATCACAAAATGCTTGCCACCAGCGATCAACACGCTCCGTGAACTCTTGTATTGTTTCACCATTGGGTGCGTGGTTTTTCCAAGGGTCTTGCCAAAAATCACCAATGGTACAACTCACTGATGACTCGGTCATATCCCACAGGGCTTGGTAGCTTTTACCGTCCCAATCACCAAAGTTCATTTCTTGTAAGTTATCTTCAACATCTAAGGATAAACCTTGCTGCTGCGCATAATGGTATGCACTGTCTTTGCAACGCTTTAATGGTGAACTAATACATCGGTTTACATCACTTATACCATTGATCGCTTGCGATACTTGTTGAGCACCATGCTTTGATAAGGACACATCAGTTTTACCCGCTAAAATTCCTGGGGTAGCTATTTCCCCATGACGCAACAAGTAAAGAGTAAACTCTCCTACATACTGCTGTTTTTTCTGTTGTTTATCCATGATGCAATTTATACCTGTAAAAATAAAAACGGCTAATAATATAATGTCAGTAAATACAATGTTATTATTTTGAAATCAATAAATTTATTCATCGCTAAAGGAAGGCATAATGTCAAAAAGTGCTCACTCTATTTTGATATTCATCGCAGTTTCTTTGTTGTCAGCTTGCCAACAAGAAAAAGTAGTCCCTATTCCGCCAGAAGTTATCGTAAAAGAAGTAAATAAAGATACAGTTCCTATTTATGGCAGCTATATTGGCGTAACTCAGGCATCTCTTGATGTTGAGGTGAGAGCGAGAATTACTGGTTATGTTGAGAAGGTAGAATTTGTTGAAGGTAGTTGGGTGGAAGCTGGGCAACTACTCTACTTAATTGATGATAAACCTTATATCGCAAAACGAAAACAAGTTTTAGCACAACTAGAAAAAGATAAAGCGGCATATGATAAAGCAAAACGCGATGTAACTCGCTTAAAGCCTTTATATGAGCAAGATGCTGCCAGTCAACTTGATTATGACACCGCATTATCGACTCAAGAGCAAGCCAGAGCCTCTGTGATGTCGTCTCAAGCTAATTTAGATGAAGTAGATTTAGAGTTAAGTTACACCAAAATTAAAGCTCCAATTAGTGGAATGATTGGTGGCTCTCAAGCCGATATTGGCGCGCTAGTAGGTAGCGGTGGTATATCGCTACTCACCACAGTCCAACAAATTGATCCTATTTACGTAACATTTAATATGTCTTCATTAGATTATTTAAATGCCCGACGCAGAATGAATACTCTTTTAGAAAAAAGAAAAGCAGAAGAACAAGGCAAGACCCTTGGAGGCTTTGTTCGTATAACCTTGCCAGACGACAGTGAATACAAATATCGAGGCGATGTAAGTTTTACTGACCCTAAAGTTAACCCCAAAACAGGAACCTTTAAAGTTAGAGCGGTACTGCCAAACCCTGATAGTGAGCTTTTACCCGGTCAGTATACCAGTGCTCGCATTCGTTTAAGTGAATTTAACGATGCCGTAGTGATTGATGAAGAGGCAGTGCGAGTTGAACAAGGTGGTTTATATGTTTTGGTAGTGATGCCTGACAATACGGTTGAATACCGCTTTGTGATGGTAAAACACTATGGCGAACAAGGTCTTGTGATAGATTCAGGCTTGAATGAAGGTGAACGCATTATAATTGAAGGTCAGCATAGAGCACGACACGGTCAACTAGTTAAGCCATTATCCGAAGCTGAATTTAAAGAGATGCAAACTAAGCAGAACGCTAAAAACGTTGAAGGTGAGTAATTATGTTTTCTCACTTTTTCATAAAAAGACCCATTTTTGCGAGTGTTATCTCGATAATCATTGTACTTACTGGCATTGTATCTTTACTGGGCTTACCCATAGATCAATATCCTAATATTACTCCGCCGCAAGTTAAAGTATCTACCTCTTTCTCAGGAGCAACCGCCAGTGTCGCTTCTGAATCAGTAGGTGTACCACTGGAACAAGAGTTAAACGGCACACCAAAAATGTTGTACATGGAGTCCAAGTCAACTAACTCTGGCAGCACCAGTATTACGGTCACGTTTGAAGTAGGAACAGATGCCGATTTAGCCGCTGTTGATGTACAAAATACTGCCAGTCAAGCAGGCTCAGACTTACCCGTTGACGTACAACAAAATGGCGTAACGGTTTCAACAGAAAGCTCAGTAGAACTACTTAAAATAGCACTCACCTCAGAAGACACTAAATACAATGATATTTATTTGAGTAACTATGCCTCAATTAATATTCAAGCCGCATTAAAGCGCATACCCGGTGTTGGTCGTGTAAGAAATACAGGTTCACGTAGTTATTCTATGCGTATTTGGATTAGACCTGATCGTATGGCAGGTTATGGCCTTACCGTGACCGATGTGAGCAACGCTATAAAGGAACAAAATAAAGAAGCTGCCGCCGGTACTATTGGTGCACAACCCATGAACGAAGAGATCAAACTTAACTTCCCCATTAATGCGCAAGGTCGTTTTAACAAAGTTGAAGATTTTAAGAATATTATGGTGAAAGTTGACCCTGACGGATCAATTATACGCTTACGTGATATTGCAAATATTGAGCTGGGTTCTTCTGCTTACACACTACAGTCTGGTCTTAATGGTCAACCTGCAACTATTTTGCAAGTCTACATGTTACCAGGTTCAAATGCCCTTGAAGTGACCAAAAGAGTTAAAGCTGAAATGGCCACTTTAGCTAAAGCATTCCCTCAAGGAATAAATTGGGTAAGCTTTTATGATGCCTCTGAATTTATAGAGCTTTCAATAAACGAGGTAAAAAACACCTTATTTCAAGCACTACTTTTAGTAATATTGGTTGTGTATTTGTTTTTACAGAATTGGCGAACTACCTTAATTCCAGCATTAGCTGTGCCCGTTTCTATCATTGGTACTTTTGTCGCACTAGCAGCCTTTGGGCTGACCATCAACACCATTAGTTTATTAGCTTTGGTGCTCGCTATTGGTATTGTGGTTGATGACGCTATTGTTGTGGTTGAAAGTGTCGAGCGTATTATACAAGAACAGAAAATTTCTGTTTTTCTTGCTACTAAACAAGCGATGTCAGAGCTGTCAGGTGCATTAGTCGCAACCTCGCTGGTACTTGCGGCGGTATTTGTTCCAGTCTCTTTCCTCGCGGGTATTACAGGAATAATGTATCGAGAATTTGCTATCGCTATTACTGTAGCCGTTTTAATTTCAACCATTGTGGCTTTGACCTTAAGTCCTGCACTTTGCGTTTTATTTTTAAAAGAAAACCAGCAAAGTGGCAGTAATCGATTTTTCGATGCCTTTAATCGCTGGATAGATAATCTCGCTAAAAAATATACCGCTATAGTGAAATTAACCTGCTTTAATGCTAAACGGAGTTATATGGCTATTGCCGTTGCGTTCATTGGCTTCTGGTTAATTTTTTCAAACTTACCTACTGGCTTTATCCCTCAAGAAGATCAGGGACGTTTTTTTGTAGATATCACGCTGCCTGATGCAGCGACCGTTACTCGTACTAACAAAGTCATTCAAGAAGCTGAAAAGCATATATTAGCCCACGATGCCATCGCTTATTCTTTCTCTCTTGCTGGTGAAAATAGACGCGCAGGTAGTAGTCAAGCTAATGGGCAACTTGAAGTCATCTTGAAGCCTTGGTCATATCGCGCTGATAAAGACTATAACGTTGAGCAAGTAATGAATGAGCTTAAACCTGTGTTAGAAGCTATTCCTACCGCTCAATTTAATGTTTATCAACCTTCTGCGGTTTCTGGAGTAGGCAGTGGTTCAGGGGTTGAAATGGCATTACAAGATCGCAGTGGTTCAAACTTTGATGGATTAATGGAAACATTAAACCTTGTCTTAGACGAGTTAAACAAACAGCCAGAAATAGCTAAAGCTTCAAGCCCTGTACAAGCGCAAGTACCACAACTTTTCTTAGAAGTTGATAGAGAAAAAGCCATGGCATTAGAAGTACCTATTGCTGATGTATATAGCACCATGCAAGTATTAACAGGCTCATCTACTATCAATGACTTCAATTTATTTGGTCGAGTATATCGAGTAAAAATGCAAGCTGATGAGCAATTTAGGGCAAGACCAAGTGATTTAAATAATTTTTATGTAAGAAGTGGCAATGGCGCGATGGTTCCCTTGAATGTACTAGCTAAAATTAGTTTAACCACGGGGCCATCTGCGATAAATCGTTATAATTTATTTTCTAGCGCAAACATAAATGTATCGCCTGCAGAGGGCTATTCAAGTGGCGATGCAATCAGCGCTATTGAACGAGTGACTGACGAATTACTCCCTCAAGGTATGGGATACGAGTGGACAGGTTTAACCTATCAAGAAATAAAATCTGCTGGTCAAATGAATACCGCATTATTACTCGCTATTATATTCGTGTTTTTATTTTTAGCGGCGTTATACGAAAGTTGGACATTACCATTAGCGGTATTACTAATTTCACCTATTGCTATGTTAGGCGCGAGCGTAACCGTATGGTTAGCTGGTATTGAAAATAATTTATTCTTCCAAGTTGCTTTCATCTCATTAATTGGCTTAGCAGCAAAAAACTCTATTCTTATTGTTGAAGTAGCAAATCAATTGTACCGTGATGGCTTATCTGCCCAACAAGCTGCGTTTAAAGCCGCCAGCTTAAGGTTTAGACCTATAATGATGACTGCCGCTTCATTCATTTTAGGGGTACTACCCCTTATTCTCGCTGTAGGGCCTGGCTCTGTAAGTAGACAGTCTATCTCATACCCTATTCTAGGAGGCATGATATTAGCGAGTACGATTGGCATTATTTTAGTTCCTCTTTTCTTTATTACTGTTGCACGTTATATGAAGGTTGAGCCTAAAGGAGAGGTAAATGAATAAGCAGTGTACTATTGCAGCACTCTCATTATTAATAAGTGCATGTACTCTAGGGCCTAACTTTGAAAAGCCAACGCTATCAATACAAGATAAATTCCAAGGTGCGGAAAACTATAAAACCGATGACAGTAGTGCGTTTATTCAGTGGCAACAAGCTTATCAAGATCCTGAGTTACAAAGATTAATCAAAAAAGCGTTGGCACAAAACTATGATTTAGCCATCGCTATCTCACGTATTAAAGAAGCCAGAGCATTAGCGAATGTTGCTGATGCAGCTTTCTATCCCTCTATTGGTGTATTCGCTGAAAGTGAACGAGCCTCTGAAGGCAGCGCTAGTGAATATGATGATAATCACCAATTAAAAGGAGAGCTCTCTTGGGATCTTGACTTATTTGGCTATAACAGGCGTGCAAGTGAAGCTGCGTGGGCTAATTTAGCTGGATTAGGGCAAGCAAGAAATGTAGTTGAAATAAACTTAATCGCTGATGTTGCCAGTACCTATTTTGCGCTTAAAGACCTAGAAGAAAAAATTCAACTAAGTCAAAGTACGATAACCTTAAGGGAGCGTGCATTACATATTGCCCAATTACGAAAAACAAATGGTATGGTTTCAGGACTTGATGTTAGGCAAGCCGAAGTTGAATTAGAGTCGGCAAAAGTAACAATCCCAAAATTAGAGCTGCAGCGATTAGAAACCATTAACCGCTTGAAGTTACTGATTGCTGATGAGCAAACGACAATAGCAACGAGTATTGATTTAACAGAACAAACTTTACCTGTAACTATACCTGTTGGTATTCCTTCACAGGTATTAAAACGCCGCCCCGATGTTTTGCAAGTAGAAGCAGAGTTACATGCGGCAACGGCAGAAGTTGGGATGGCTACCGCTAACTTATTTCCTAAGATAACACTAACGAGCGAATTCGGTTTTGAAAGTAGTCAACTGTCTGGCTTGTTATCTGGTGACAGCACTTATTGGGAACTCGTTGGTGGAATAACCCAGCCTTTATTCAATGCAGGTAAATTACAAAACAGCCTCACTGCTGCTGAAGAACGTGCTTATCAGGCAAGCCTAGCGTATCAAAAAGTTGTAATGAACGCCTTTCTTGAGGTCAGTAATGAGTTAATGGCGTTCAAATCAAGCGAAACTATTTATTTATCACAAGAAAGGTTACTTATCTCATCAAAAGAGTATGAAAGATTAGCGCGTTTGCGTTATAGAAACGGGGTTGCCAGTGCATTAGATCTTATGGATGCTCAAAGAAAACTGTTTGATGCACAACTCTCTTTTAGCTCAGCTAAAAAAGATCGTCTCGTGACTTTTGTTAACCTTTATCGTGCACTTGGCGGTGGCTGGGGATAATTAAAATATTTTTAAATCGGTAGCAGTA
Source organism: Colwellia sp. RSH04 (assembly GCF_003545765.1). GTDB lineage: Bacteria > Pseudomonadota > Gammaproteobacteria > Enterobacterales > Alteromonadaceae > Colwellia. The sequence continues at coordinate 261,743 of NZ_QXIO01000006.1, forward strand.
TCGTTAACCTCAGCTCGGGTTAAGAGATAAGTTAATCGTTTGAAATTGTTAGACTTGTGGTTTTAGCAACTCACTAGCTTGATAGTTTTTTTCATTCAAGGCAAATTCATTAAGATTAGTTATTCTATTGTTTATGAATTTAACACAGAAGTAAGGAAAAATAGCTGCTAGGAAGCTATTTATTATCCCGAGTTGAGGTTAGTTAATGTTTGTCAGATTCTGCTTGATAATAAGTATCTCTGCCCGCCGCTTTAGCTTTATACATGGCAATATCTGCTCTGTTAATTAGTTCTTGCTGCGAATTATTTTTTTCTACCGTCGCACAGCCAAAACTCGCCGTAACATTAATGAATTCTCCTTGCCAATTTAGTGAGTTATCAGAGACGGTATCTTTTAATTTTTGTGCAATCATTAAGACTTCTTCTTCATTCGTTGCCGGCAATAAAAGAAGAAACTCTTCTCCGCCATATCGACTAAACAAATCCGTAGTTCTAATAACATTGTTCACACAATCAGCTGTTTGTTTTAAAACAGCATCCCCTGCTGCATGACCATAGTTATCATTCACTTTCTTAAAGTAATCTAAGTCAAATAAAATAACACTATAAGGAGTGCCATTTCTAAGCCACAGATGATGAATTCTGTCTAGAGATAACAACACTGCTCTTCTATTCCACAATCCTGTCAGATAATCCTTTTCTGCTCTACTTCTTACCTTATCTACTAATCGAGTCAATGCGTTACCGAACATCGCAATATTAATGACAAGTGTAAGAATAATATAAGTCCATAACATAGGAACGGCTTCAGCTTTGGCTATTGAAGCTAAATGATCTTCTGCTTGAGGTGCAAACAACAATATTATTGCCCTAGTAAAAAAAACTAAGGCTATGGCGGTTATAGGAATAATGACAATGGTTGAGCCCTTAACCTCCTTAAAATGAATAAAGTGATCGAGGGCTAATTGTGAAAAAATAATAAAAGTAGCAATTGAAAATAAGATACCCAGTTGAATATTAGAGCTATAGTGGGGTTTAAACAAAAGCATAATCAATGTTACTGAGAATAAAAATATACAATCAATTCGAATACTATGTCTTATTTTAAATAATTGCTGGGTACCCCATCGTAATAATATAAAGCCACTCAAAAGACTTAAGTCTGCCCCAAACCAAAACAAGTAACTTGTAGAGTCATCCCTATAGGTCGATAAAAACAAGCCTAATATAACGAGTAAATTTGCTAACGCATACCTTGCTGATGCCTTTGGAGCAATACCAAGAGGGTAAGCTAAAATGCCCCATGCAAACGCAGAAGTCCCTGTTAGTAAACCAATAAAAATGATTAGCTGCGTTGCTAAAGGGTCGAAATCCATAAGTTATCTAAAATGACTTTTCTTTAACTATAGCTTAAGAATATTAATACTTATGATAAAAACTTTTCTTCTTGTGAAAAACAAGCATAAAAAAACGGCTACTTAAAAAGTTAGCCGTTTTAGAAATTTCTTGAGCTAGAAGTTACTCGACTGTAACACTTTTTGCTAAATTACGTGGCTGATCAACATCAGTACCTTTGATTATCGCTACATAGTAAGATAGTAACTGTAGTGGCAAAGTGTAAACAATTGGCGCAATAATATCGTCGCACAATGGTACGTCTATTACCTTCATTGTTTCATCACTTGAAAAGTTAGCATTGCTATCTGCGAATACATACATCAAGCCGCCGCGAGCTCGTACTTCTTCAACGTTTGATTTTAATTTTTCAATTAAGTCATTTTGTGGTGCAACAACAATTACTGGCATTTCAGCATCGATTAGCGCTAAAGGACCATGCTTTAATTCTCCCGCAGCATAGGCTTCGGCATGAATATATGAAATTTCTTTCAGCTTTAATGCTCCTTCCATTGCAATAGGATACTGATCGCCACGACCTAGAAATAAAGCATGGTTTTTATCGGCAAAATCTTCTGCTAACGCTTCAATAGGATCTGCTAATGCTAATACTTCTTCTAATTTGTTCGGTAATGTCATGATTGATTGAGCGATTTCAGCTTGTCTTTCTTCACTCATGCCATGATGCTTACCAAGAGCAAGTGTCATCATTAACAAGCCAACCAGTTGAGTGGTAAAAGCTTTTGTTGAAGCCACGCCAATTTCTGCACCCGCCTTGGTCATAAAGGCTAAGTCAGATTCACGTACCAATGATGAACCAGCAACATTACAGATTGTTAGACTGGCTTTGTAACCTAAATCTTTTGCTAGTCTTAATGCAGCTAAGGTATCTGCCGTTTCACCTGATTGAGAAATAGTTACTAGCAACGCATTCTTAGGTACATGAGATTTTCGGTACCTAAACTCACTGGCTATTTCAATGTTACATGAAACGCCCGCATGTGCTTCCAGCCAGTAACGTGCCACCATTCCAGAGTGATAGCTGGTACCACAGGCAATAATTTGTACATGTTCTATTTCTTTGAAAATATCATCAGCACTGTCACCAAAGGTGTTTATATCTAACGTAGAACCGATTAAACGACCTTCTAGGGTGTTTCGAATTGCAGTAGGCTGTTCGTATGTCTCTTTTAACATATAGTGACGATATTCGCCCTTATCGCCCGCATCATGACTTACTTCAGATTCTTTTGCTTCACGTATTACTGGATTACCTTCTTTATCAACGATATTGACTTCAAATCGCGTGATTTCAGCTACATCACCTTCTTCCAAATATGAGAACTTGCGTGTAACTGGCAGTAAAGCCATTAAATCTGAAGCAATGAAGTTTTCACCAAGGCCGTAACCTATGACTAAAGGGCTGCCAGAACGTGCAACCACCACGCGATCTTTATCACGAGTGTCCATCACTACGGTGCCATATGCACCTTCAAGTTGTTTTACGGTTAACTGCACCGCTTCCATTAAAGATGAGGCTTTTTTCAATTCATAATGAACTAAGTGGGTAATTACTTCTGTATCGGTTTCAGAAGCAAACTCATAACCTAATGCTTGTAGTTTCTCTCTTAGTTCATTGTGGTTTTCAATAATACCATTATGCACTACTGCGATAGTATTCGATGAAATATGTGGGTGAGCATTCGCTTCACTTGGTGCACCATGAGTTGCCCAACGGGTATGCGCTATGCCTGTGCCTCCAACTAGTGGCGAGTCATTTAATGCATCAGCCAATTCTTGCACTTTGCCTAATCGTCTTAAACGATTTAAGCCATGTTGATTATCGATAATTGCAACGCCAGCTGAGTCATATCCTCTGTACTCTAGGCGTTTTAGTCCTTCAACTAAAATATCTGCTACGTCACGTTGTGCTACTGCACCAACAATGCCACACATAATTAATTTCCTTTATTCTTTCTTGGTTTAAAAGGCAGAATGACGTTCTACCTGAAAAGTATTCGCTTGGTTAAGCAATAATTAATTTTACACCCTGCTTGGTTAGCGCATCTTGCATTTCGCTAGATAAGCCATCATCAGTAATGAGTGTATGTATTTGCTCCCAAGACAATTCTAAATTAGGAATTTTCTTGGTTATTTTTTCTGATTCAACTAATACAATTACTTCTCGAGCTACTTCCGCCATTACACGACTTAAGCCAATAAGCTCATTGAAGGTTGTTGTTCCTCGGTTTATATCGATACCGTCAGCACCAATAAATAATTGGTCGAAATCATATGAACGTAGAACTTGTTCAGCCACTTGCCCTTGAAATGCCTCTGAATTTGAATCCCAAGTGCCACCTGTCATAAGTAGTGTTGGTTCACTTTCTAATGCGTGTATTTCATTAGCAATACTTAACGCGTTTGTCATAACAACTAACCCGTTCTTGTTTCCAAGCTCGCTAACTAATGCAGCAGTAGTTTGCCCACTATCAATAATGATTCTATTGTGATCTCTTATCAGAGTAGATGCTCTCTTTGCTATCTTGCGTTTTTGCTCTGACAGTGTTTCACCTTTAAGTTCTGTAATCTCACTTGGTAAAGCAACAGCACCGCCATAACGCCTTAACAGCAAACCACTGTTTTCAAGTGCAGCTAAATCTTTTCGGATAGTGACTTCAGAAGTATCAAAGTGCTTAGCTAAACTTTCAACGCTCACCTCACCATGTAAGTTGAGATCTGCAATGATGTTATGTCGACGCTGTTGAGTATTTCTTTTTGGCATGATGAATGACTTTTGTAGTTACTTTCGATAGGTTTTTATATATTTCGATATAACAGTATTATGTTTCATACCGAAAGGTATTGCAATATAAACCCATTAACATTTGATATTTTCTGACCATTTAGTCAATTTAAAGAGATAAAAAAAGCACCTTTTGGTGCTTTTTTTAAATACTTAGCTTTTTATTTTTTCTTAATTGGTCTCTGCCAACCCACAACATTTCGCTGCTTGCCACGAGCAATGGCTAGTTCTTCTTCGGCAACTGTTTTACTTATCACTGAACCAGCCCCAACCGTAGCTTTTTCTCCTATCTTTACTGGGGCAACAAGTGAGCTATTAGAACCGATAAAAGCATTATCACCAATTGTAGTAGTCGATTTATTTACACCATCGTAGTTACAAGTAATAGTACCAGCGCCAATATTAACCTTACTGCCAATAACAGCGTTGCCTAAGTAGGTTAAATGCCCAGCTTTGCTACCTTCTCCTAGGGTTGTTTTTTTCGTCTCAACAAAGTTACCTATATGTGAATCACGCTTCATTAAGGTATCTGGTCTAATACGAGCAAAAGGACCAACAGAACAATCTGCTTCGATAACAGCATCTTCAATAATAGTATTGGCTTTTATGACTACATTCTCGCCGATAGTGGCATTTTTTATGATTGTGTTAGCACCGATAGTCACATTATCTGCTAACGATACTTCACCTTCAAAAATACAATTAACATCAATAACAACTTCACTACCAACAGATAAATTACCACGAACATCGATACGAGCAGGGTCACGCAAACTTGCACCAGCAATCATTAATTCTTCAGCTTTTCTTGCTTGATATGCTCTTTCAAGCGCTGCTAGTTGTACTCTATTATTAGCACCTTCTACTTCAACTTCTGTTTCAGGGTGAGCTGTAGAGATAATTTTACCTTCACAGTGTGCTGTAGCAATAATATCTGTTAAATAATATTCACCTTGTGCATTATTATTTGATAAGCCACTTAACCATCGTTTTAAATCTTTACCATTAGCCAACAATATCCCTGTGTTTGCTTCATTAATACGTAGTTGCTCGGCATTAGCATCTTTTTGTTCAACAATACCCACAACAGTCGCTCCATCTCTTACAATGCGACCATAACCTGTAGGGTTAGCTAAATGTACGGTAAGTAATGCCATACCGTTATCAGGTTTCACTGATAAAAGGCTATTTAACGTAGAGACCTTGGTTAAAGGAACATCGCCATATAATACAAGTACATCTTCATCATCTTTCAAATAAGGAGACGCTTGATCTACCGCATGGCCAGTACCTAGTTGCTCTTTTTGCTCAACAAAGGTCAGATCATCCCCTGTTACTTCTGCTTTAAGTAATTCACCACCAAAACCGTATACAACATAAATATTTTCAGCACCTAAATGTCGAGCGCTATCAATAACATGCCCAACCATAGGCTTGTCTGCAACAGGGTGAAGAACTTTGGGTAATGAAGAGCGCATACGGGTACCTTTACCCGCAGCAAGAATAACGACAGAAAGTGACATACAGAACCTAAACTAAGATTGATTTAGGCGTATTCTAACTTTGTTTAATGTGAAAACAAAGGTTAAGTGTATATGTTAGCCTTTGTTAAGGACTCCAACTTCTAAATTTTCAAACCAGTCGAGAAAACGTTTTACATCATCGCCTTTAAATATTCTGCCGTGCTGAGGGCACATCATCTCAACATCAAGTTTTCTAACTCGCCTTACCCAATCGTTCTTAGCTTCATTTGAAGGCATCCAACGTTGGTGAAACATTCTCATTTTTTTAGCATGCTCATCAAAGTCTTCAACAAAAAGTGGCGCATCAACAGGCTCCATGGCAGCGCCAATGTCACCCGACATCAGTATTTTAGCCTCAGGATCATAAACATTGAAATTCCCCGATGAATGTAAATAGTGAGCAGGGATAAACTCTAAGCTTACACCGTCTAACTTTAACGTATTACCTTCATCAGGAATTGCTGAATAATTAATATTATTCATACCAAAATGCCTGATGAAGCTCTCCCATAACCATGGGGAATGTAATGTCGCAGACGGAAGGGCTTGATCCCATAATCCTAATGATGAAATGATATCTGGGTCTTGATGAGAGGCAAACAAGTGGGTGATTTTATTCGCGGGTACTTGTTTAATAACGGCTGCAAGCATTGCTGAAAAAAGCTCAATACCACCAGGATCCATCAGTAACGAGTTATTCTTTGTTACTACCATATATTGATTAGTATCTATTATCGCTTCAGGCTTTTCGTCATCTCGTCCAAACATTAACCAAGTATGGCTAGGGCATTCAAATAATTTGTGGGTTTTCATACTTTATTATCTTCCAATATTATTAGTATTCTTCTAGAGTTGAAACCATTTGCTGTGAGTACTTTATATGGTTCTTAATTTTGCCTGCTGCGCCTTCTACATTATCGGCAACATTAATAAGTGCATCTTGGTATTGAGAACCGGCTTGTGATGCTTCAACTCTTGATAATGTAGCTAATATCACAGCATTACGCAGCTCACTACTTAAAGTTTCTAACTCTTCACTCAATTGCTCTATTTGCCTTCGATAGGTTTTTTCTAATCTATCTTGCTCAGACTTACAGCGTTCGTATACTTCATCTAAACTATCAATATACGGTGATTCATTAGCAATTTTGTAAACTGAATTAAAGTGTTTTATTGCTCCATCTGCTCTCACTTTTTCGGCTGAGGTTTGACTAAGCGTCGCTGCCATTTGGTTTATTTTTTTTGAAGAGCTAATGGTTATTTCTGCAAGACGATCAATAAAATCAGTTAATGGTCTAAACCCAGCTGCACGCTCACCTGCCCTAAGAGCTACAGCTCTAGCATTACTTGCAGTCAAAGACAGCTTTTGTGCAATGGTTGTTGCTTGATCTAGTTTTGCTGCTATTTCAGCAACTGAAACGAAGTAATTTTGGGAAAGATCAGTCATTTAATTAAATTTCAAATTAGACATTTAATAAATATAGACAGTGTTTATAACTAATGTAAGGAAAATAATTAATTTATTTAAAAATATTTGGTGTTCATTGATCTAGACAAATTAATTTTAGGCAAAAATAAAAAAGCGAGTATCACTAGGTGAAACTCGCTTCTTAATACATTGAAATCACTAAAACTTAGTGCTTGTTTAATATCACATCGAAATGATATTAGACTTTTTTCTTACCTGCTTGAATAACACGTAATTGCGCAATAGCGCGTGCTAATTCAGCAGCAACTTCAGCATAATCTACATCACCGCCATGGGCGTTCATGTTTTCTTCTGCACGTTGCTTAGACTCTAACGCTGCTTGCTCATCCAAATCATCTGCACGTGTCGCAACATCGGCTAACACAATGACATTGTTTGGTTGAACTTCTAGCATACCACCTGAAAGATAAATAACTTCTTCAGTACCATCTTTTTTAGTGATTAACGCCATACCAGGTTTTAGTGAGGTCAGTAAAGGTGCGTGACCAGGCATAATACCTAATTCACCTTCACTACCTGTGATCTGTAATGATTTAATGCTACCAGAAAATAAACTTTCTTCTGCACTTACTACATTAAGATTAACAGTTAATAATGCCATTTGACTCGACCTCTATAATAATAAGCACTTAACATATTAATATTAAGTGCTTACCAGATGATTACATCTTACCAGCTTTCTCGATGGCTTCTTCAATACCACCAACCATGTAGAACGCTTGCTCAGGTAGATCATCATATTCACCAGCTAAAATGCCTTTAAAGCCTGAGATGGTGTCTTTTAATGAAACATATTTACCTGGAGAACCTGTAAATACTTCAGCAACGAAGAACGGCTGAGATAAGTAACGTTGGATCTTACGTGCGCGAGATACCGTTTGCTTATCTTCTTCAGATAACTCATCCATACCTAAGATAGCGATGATATCTTTAAGTTCTTTGTAACGCTGTAATACAGATTGAACACCACGAGCAGTTTCATAATGCTCAGTACCAACCACTAATGGGTCTAACTGACGAGAAGATGAATCTAATGGGTCAATTGCAGGATAAATACCTTGTGCAGCGATATCACGACTTAGTACAACTGTTGCATCTAAATGAGCGAAGGTTGTTGCTGGACTCGGGTCAGTTAAATCATCCGCAGGTACGTATACCGCTTGGATTGAAGTAATTGAACCTTTGTTAGTCGACGTAATACGCTCTTGAAGTACACCCATTTCTTCAGCAAGTGTTGGTTGGTAACCAACCGCTGACGGCATACGACCAAGAAGTGCTGATACTTCAGTACCTGCAAGTGTATAACGGTAAATGTTATCTACGAAGAATAATACATCACGACCTTCGTCACGGAATTTTTCTGCCATAGTCAAACCTGTCATGGCAACACGTAAACGGTTTCCTGGAGGCTCGTTCATTTGACCGTAAACTAACGATACTTTATCAAGTACGTTAGAATCGTTCATTTCGTGATAGAAATCATTACCTTCACGTGTACGCTCACCAACACCAGCGAATACTGAATAACCACTGTGTTCGATTGCGATGTTACGGATAAGCTCCATCATGTTTACAGTTTTACCAACACCTGCACCACCGAATAGACCAACTTTACCACCCTTAGCGAATGGACAAACTAAATCGATTACTTTGATACCAGTCTCTAACAATTCGTTAGACATTGATTGTTCTGCATAAGCTGGTGCTTCACGGTGAATAGACCAACGGTCTTTTTCGCCAATAGGACCAGCTTCATCAATTGGCTCACCAAGTACGTTCATGATGCGACCTAAGGTCTCAACACCAACTGGTACTTGAATACCATTACCTGTATTTACTACATTCAGTCCACGACGCAAACCGTCTGAGGTACCCATTGCAATAGTACGTACAACACCGCCACCAAGCTGCTGCTGTACTTCTAGTACTAAACCGTCAAGGTCACCTTCGGTTATGTTTAATGCGTCATATACCTGAGGTACAGCATCTTGTGGAAATTCAACATCCACAACTGCGCCAATGATTTGGACGACTTTACCTGTACTCATGTTTATTCCTCTTAATTTAAGTTAGCATCGCGATGCTTTAGCTAACTTTTCTTTAAATTACGAAACTTATTGTTACCTGGCTATATCTAAAGCTCAGGATTACCCTACAGCAGCTGCACCAGCAACAATCTCGCCCAACTCTTGGGTGATTGCCGCTTGACGCGCCTTGTTGAATACCAATTGTAAATCGTTAATAAGATCACCAGCATTATCTGTTGCGGCTTTCATAGCGATCATACGGGCGGCTTGCTCGCAAGCTAGGTTTTCTACCACGCCTTGGTATACCTGAGATTCGATATAACGAACAAGTAATTGATCTAATAAAGCATTAGCATCAGGTTCGTAAATATAATCCCAGCGATGACTAATTTCTTCGTCATCTGATTTAGGTAAAGGTAACAATTGATCAACTGTTGGTTGCTGTGTCATGGTATTTACAAATTTATTGTATACCACAAACAGCTTATCAATCTCACCGTTATCATAGGCTTTAAGCATAACCTTAACGCTACCAATTAAATCAGTAACAGATGGGTTATCACCTAAGCCAGATATTTGTGAAGTAACTTTAGCACCCATGCTATTGAAGAATGATGTGGCTTTTGAACCCACAATACCAAATTCAACTTCAGCACCTTCTGCTTGCCATTTGGCAGCATCAGCAAGTACTTTCTTAAATAAGTTAATATTTAAGCCACCACACAAACCACGGTCAGTCGATACAACAATATAGCCTACACGCTTAGTCTCACGTTCTTCCATATAAGGATGACGATATTCTAAGTTACCAAGCGCAATATGGCCGATCACATTTCGTATATTTGTTGCATAAGGACGAGATGCAGCCATACAATCTTGCGCTTTACGCATCTTGCTGGCTGCAACCATTTCCATAGCATTTGTGATCTTTTGAGTGTTTTGTACACTCGCAATCTTGGTTTTTATTTCTTTACCAACGGCCATGACTCTTTCTCCGAAAAGGTTACTTAATTAAAGACTCGATTACCACGTTTGAGTAGACTTGAATGATTCAAGTGCTTTAGTCAAACCAGCTTCGATATCTTTATCGTAGTTACCGCTTTCATTGATAGTAGCCATCAACTCAGCTTGCTCATTATTCACATAAGTATGCAGTGCTTCTTCAAAATCAACTACTTTGTTGATTTCTACATCATTTAAGAAGCCTTTTTCTGCAGCAAATAATGAAACTGCTGTTTCAGCAATTGATAATGGGCTGTATTGCTTTTGCTTCATTAATTCAGTAACACGTTGACCATGCTCTAATTGAGCACGAGTCGCGTCATCTAAGTCAGAAGCAAATTGCGCGAAAGCCGCTAATTCTGCATATTGTGCAAGTGCTAAACGGATACCACCACCAAGTTTCTTGATGATTTTCGTTTGTGCAGCACCACCAACACGAGATACTGAAATACCGGCGTTAACAGCAGGACGGATGCCTGAGTTAAATAGGTTAGATTCTAAGAAGATCTGACCATCGGTAATTGAGATTACGTTAGTTGGTACGAAAGCTGATACATCACCCGCTTGCGTTTCAATAATTGGTAATGCCGTTAAAGAGCCTGTTTTGCCTTTAACTTCACCATTAGTGAATTTTTCTACGTATGCTTCGTTAACACGAGCAGCACGCTCAAGTAAACGACTGTGAAGATAGAAAACATCACCTGGGTAAGCTTCACGACCTGGCGGACGGCGTAAAAGTAATGAGATTTGACGGTAAGCAACAGCTTGCTTAGATAAATCATCATACACGATTAATGCATCTTCACCGCGGTCACGGAAGTATTCACCCATTGAACAACCAGAGTATGGTGCTAAGTATTGTAGTGCAGCAGCTTCAGAAGCTGAGGCAACAACAACAATAGTATTTGATAACGCACCGTGCTCTTCTAAGCTACGTACTACGTTTGCAACAGTAGAGGCTTTTTGACCTACTGCAACGTAAATACTCTTAATACCAGTATTCTTTTGGTTGATGATAGCATCAAGTGCGATCGCTGATTTACCGATTTGACGGTCACCAATGATCAATTCACGTTGGCCACGACCAATTGGAATCATAGAGTCAATTGATTTAATACCAGTTTGAACTGGTTCGTCAACTGATTTACGGTCGATAACACCTGGTGCAACAACTTCTACTGGAGAGAAGCCATCATTTTCAATTGGGCCTTTGCCATCAATTGGTTCACCTAAAGTGTTTACTACACGGCCTAAAAGACCACGACCTACAGGTACTTCCAAAATACGGCCAGTACCTTTAACTTTTTGTCCTTCAGCTAAATCAGCATAAGGACCCATTACTACCGCACCTACCGAATCACGGTCAAGGTTTAAGGCGATAGCAAAACGACTACCAGGAAGTTCGATCATTTCACCTTGCATTACATCGGCAAGGCCATGGATACGAATGATACCATCTGTTACAGAAACGATAGTACCTTCATTACGAGCTTCGCTGACAACGTCGAACTGTTCAATACGATTCTTGATCAGTTCAGCGATTTCAGTGGAATTCAGTTGCATGCTCTGTTCCCTTATCTAAGATTGTAAAGTTGATGCTAAACGGCTCAGTTTACCTTTTACAGAGCCATCAATTACCATATCACCAGCTTGAATTACCAAACCTGATACGATACTTTCATCAATAATACAATTAAGCTTAACTTTACGTGCCAAGCGCTTTTCAAGCGCGGCGCTTAATGTTGTTTTTTGCTCTGCCGTAACTTCTACAGCAGAGGTTACATCCACAGTAATTTCTTGTTCATATTCAGCTTTTAATTGGCTAAATTGTTCAAGTACTTGTGGTAGCACCAACAAACGTTCGTTTTCAGCCATTACTTTTAAAAAGTTTTGGCCTTGACTGTCTACTTGCTCACCACAAACATTAATAAATAATGATTGTGCTTGCTCTACTGAAACACCACCAGACAAATATCCGATAATGGTTTTGTCTTTGGCAACTTCAGCCGCAAATGTTAACTGGGATAACCAGCTATCTATTGCGTTAGCTTCAACAGCAAAGTCGAACGCTGCTTTAGCGTAAGGACGAGCGACAGTTGTCAATTCAGACATAGCTCTTTCCTCTTAAAGTTCAGCGACGAGTTTATCTAAAATGTCGCTGTGAGCAGCGGCATCTATTGAACGCTCAAGAATTTTCTCGGCACCAGCTACAGCAAGAACGGCAACATGTGCGCGTAATTCTTCTTTAGCTCGGTTACGTTCAGTTTCAATTTCTGCATGACCAGCAGCTAAGATTCTTTCTTTCTCAGCTTGTGCTTTACCAGCAGCTTCTTCAACAATTTTAGCTTCATGCTTTTTAGCAGCATCAACAATCGATGCAGCTTCAAGTTTAGCTTCTTTAAGTTGAGCTGTAGCTTTCTCTTGAGCTAACTCAAGATCTTTCGCAGCACGGTCAGAAGCAGCAAGACCATCAGCAATAGTAGCTTGACGTTCTTCAATGGCACCAATAATTGGTGGCCATACATACTTCATACAAAAAATTACAAATACGACAAATGCGATTAATTGCCCAATCAGGGTCATATTAATATCCATTGTGCGTACCTCCTATTAATTCGCTATAAAAAAGGGTGATTAGCCTAGGCCAACAGCGAACAATAGGTATAAACCGATAGCTACACCAATCATAGCAATCGCATCGATAAGACCCGCTACGATGAACATTTTAACTTGTAGTTGAGGTGCTAATTCTGGTTGACGAGCAGCAGATTCTAAGAACTTACCACCTAATAGACCAAAACCAATAGCGGTACCAAGAGCACCTAAACCGATTAGTAGAGCAACTGCGATAGCAATCATATTTTTCTCCGATATTTAAAAGTAAAGTTTAAAGTTAAAAAAAATTGTACGTCGGGCTTCCTGCCCTATTACCCCGTAGGGCCGAATAAATTCGTTTAATTTGTTCCTAACAAATTAGTGGTCTTCGTGAGCTAAACTTAAATAAACAATAGTTAGCATCATAAAAATAAACGCTTGTAATGGGATTACCAACAAGTGGAATGCCGCCCATAAGAAGTGAATTGGTAATTGAAATAAACCAATTGTTGCAATTAGTAAGAAAATTAACTCACCTGCATACAAGTTACCAAATAAACGTAATGCTAAAGATAGAGGACGCGCTAACATCGTAACTGTTTCTAGCAAGAAATTTACTGGATATAAAGACCAGTGACCAAAAGGCTGAGTAGTAAGTTCTTTAATAAACCCACCTACACCTTTTACTTTGATTGAATAGTAGATTATTAGGATAAATACACCTAATGCTAAACCAAAGGTAATGTTAGGATCTGCAGTCGGAACAGGCTTCATGTAAATATCGCCTAATTCCATGCCTGTTGTCCAATGAATAAGGTGCGGTAATAGGTCAACTGGAACCCAATCCATTGCATTCATAAGTAATACCCATACAAAGATAGTAAGACTTAAAGGTGCAATTAAAGGGTTTTTACCGTGAAAGGTGCTTTTAACACTTTCATCGACAAAACCTACAACCATTTCAACAGCACATTGCAATTTACCTGGAACACCAGTTGTTGCTTTTTTCGCTACCGAACGAAATATCAGTAAAAATACCAAACCTAAAAATATTGACCACCCCAAAGAATCTAAATGAACGGCCATAAAGCCTTCACCTACTTTCAAATTGGCGAGATGGTGAACAATATATTCTTGGCTGGTTAATTCAGCACCTGAAGACATATTAATTTCCCAATGATTAAAGTTTAAAAATAAAATCTTAACTGTTGCCGCTATAACTTAGTAACAAAGGAGTCACTAAAGGCAGAGCCACAACCAAACAAAACATACCTAAAAAGGGTACAGGCAATAGCACTAAAAACTTGAAAGCAAGTGCAAATAAAAAAGCTGTTAAACCCATTTTTAATTTAACGCCACTAAAGAAAGATTCGACTACTTTCTTTGATGACTGTGCTCCTGCAAACTTAAATGCTTTATAGGCAAAAACACAATTAGGGATAATAACTACAAACCCGCCAATAAGCGCAGATTTAGCATAGTCAAATCCCCAAATAAAACAAATTAAAAGCGTAAAAAATAAAACAATACCTATAGCTAACATATTCTGTTTAAAGGCAAAAATTTTACCTTCTCTTGTTAAGCTATTTTTCATAGATAATTATATAAACTTAATACGAATAAAATCGTATGATTTATTGTTTTTTAAAGTAAAAACTTTAACGCTAAAAAAGTTTGCGCAAGTATACTTAATCTGGCTTTATTTGCAAGAAAATAGGGCACACAACGCCCCTTATTTGTGCGAATAATATATATTCATGTTACTAATATCACATTAATCAAGAGTTGCCGATTCCTAGAAGACAAGCATATAAAGTGTTCTATCAAACGAAATATAATAAACATGTAACTTGTTTACGTTAAATAAACACCTAGTATGGCTATAATAACGTCATTTTAAATGGTGTCGTTAAAGTTACTGTTATTAATATTGAATAATGTAAATATCAAAGTACTCAGTGTTACAATTCATTTTGGAAGCGATACTGACTTACTTTCTTACGTTGGCAAAGCAAAACAATGTAATTAATTGTACTTTACGTTCAAAAGCACATTAACACTTCATTGATACATTCAATAATTCAGATTGAATGCTAGTCGAAAGTTACAGAATTCTTCAATAACTAAAAGATTATATTTATATATTAATCAAATATGACACATGTGTGACTATTCATTAAAAGAGATAATGCGATCCTTATAAGATTAAGCTCTTTCATTTAATTAAATGAATGTTATCCCGTATTAAACGATTTATTAACATCCTAGATAAATTTTGCGTAGTAGAAATGATACTCGCGTACCCTATTTTTACGACATCAATACACCAGTGTATTGATGCCATATGCAAACAAGTGTAAATGTTATCTATTAAAGTGAGCGATTATTAAACTTATAATTAACAGTAAAAATATAAGTTTCGTAATAAAGTGCATCGATGTATTAATAGAACGATGTCAAAAATGATAGGAAATTATGTTTTATACACATAGCCTTTATCGTGACTTAAGTCACACAATAATAAGAGCCAGTATATGTTACTCAATCATTATAAACGCTATGCAATTTAAATAGTCTCTTCTATTCAATTCGCATAAAGCGAAAACAGTTAGTCTTTTAAAATGCTAGTGACGTACGATGATGTACTAATATCATAAAAGCATTCCTCACATAGATGTGGGCAATTAGAATAATACAAGAGCTTTTACTGAGTATCCCTTACAATAACAAAGTAAGAAGCATAGCAATGTGCCACTTCGCTCTCACATAAAGAGGCTAACACACACTATCAAGCTCGGCTTAAACATATTTAACTCCTGCTTATCTTATGCGTTGAGAATGGGATGAGGTGTAATAAGTTTTGCAATTGAAATAACAAAACCTAAAAAGCAAAAAAATCGTCGCGTTAGCTACGGGTTTCTCTAATAGAAGCTTAGCAATGTCCTACTGACATGAATGGATTCACAAATGATGCGGGTGCAGCATGCATAAGAGCATTCTCAGAAAAAGAGACGAACACCTGCATACTATCACCTCGCGCAAACATAGTTAACTTCTGCTTATCTTAGGCGTTGAGAATGGGATGAGGTGTAATAAGTTTTGCAATTGAAATAACAAAACCTGAAAAGCAAAAAACCCGTAGCGTTAGCTACGGGTTTCTTTAATTAGGAGCTTAGCAATGTCCTACTCTCACATGGGAACTCCCACACTACCATCGGCGCTAACACATTTCACTTCTGAGTTCGGAATGGGATCAGGTGGTTCTATGTCGCTATTGTCGCTAAGCAAAA
>NZ_QXIO01000056.1 GCF_003545765.1 Colwellia sp. RSH04
TAACGCCTCGTTAAGAGGCAAAAAAATTGTTGGCTAAAATTAGCGACGAAGGAGCAAAAGCCAACTGTTTTTTGTCCTTTTAAACGACTTGTTATGTGCAATTTAATCTACGGTCTAATTCTGCCTTAAACAAATTAAAACCTATTGAATTCAAAGAAATAATAAATAATACTTTATCAGATTTATCCAGTAGCATTAAACCATTTAAATCAATTTTCTCCTTGAACCGAACCAATTCACTCCACTTAATTAAACGGGAACCATGTTTTTGTTTAATAGTAATCCCGTTATCGTCATAGTTTATAACTGCGTTTATTGTTTTAGTGATCAGAAAGCCAAAGTAAATTAGTCGAATACAATAAAACCAGCTCAATAATATTAAAGCTAATAAGCCAAAACTAACCGATAAGTTAAGATTTATTCCTTCGGCATAGTTTATGGCAAAATATGAAACGGCAAAAGGACATAGAACCACAAGGAGTATCATTAGGAAGAGTACAATATAGAAGAATACTTTCTCTAATACGTGGTGATATAGCATGACACTCCTTTGCACATAACGCC
>NZ_QXIO01000057.1 GCF_003545765.1 Colwellia sp. RSH04
AGATCGAATAGCCGATATAGGCGGTGATCAGCCAGAACCACAGATAGGCCGGACCGACCCCGGGCTCGGCCATGAACAGCATGTAGACGGCGACCAGGACCAGCGGCGCGCCGATGGCCAGCCAGGGCTTGAAGCGGCCGATCCGCCAGTGCGTGCGGTCGAGGACCGCGCCGAACAGCGGGTCGAAGGCGATGTCGATCAGCCGGACCAGCAGGAACGCCCAGCCGACCATGCCGATGTCGAGGCCCAGCGTGGCCGTGTAGTGGTTGGGGAGATACACCACCAGGGGCAGGCCCAGGGCCGCCAGCGGCAGGGACGGACCGGCGAACGCGGCCAAGGTTGTTCGGCTGCGGCTGGTCGCCTGGGCCATGGGGTCGCCTCCACGCACTTTCTTACACGCCGTCCTGTCAGCCGGACGGTTTCCTCATCCTGCCCTGTCGCGCCCCGGCCTCGTCAAGTGAACAATGGTCAGAATCGTCAGCGCGTGGCCGGACGGTTCGGCAGCTCGCCCCGCGCAAGGCGCCCGGCGAACATGTCGAAGGCCTGTTCGGCGTCGGACCAGG
>NZ_QXIO01000058.1 GCF_003545765.1 Colwellia sp. RSH04
CGTAACCCACCAAGCTAACCTTGAAAACACTGTTCTTACAATAAAATAATAACTCGATTTCGTGTTGCCAAATAACGCTTATATTAAGCGGCTAAGTACATTTTGCTAAACTGCGCGGAGCGCGAGCAAACTGTACGTGTCCGTTTGAATTTTCTTGTTATTTGATGGTAGCGACAAACACTAACGATAACAAGAGCTTTAATAAGTTTGGCAGCCCGACCGTAGAGCTAAAAAGTGCCCAGCGACACGACTAACCAAACCGTGATTTTTGAGCCAAGCACGAAAGCTAATTGAGCTAATGGCTTTACAACAACTAATGTCTAAAACAGTAAAGCCTATTAGCAGCTATAACCAAAACGATTAGGCGAAAACTGAGGCGTAACCCACCAAAACAATTTAGAAAACACTGCTCTTACAAATAAATATTTAGTTAATTTCGTGGAGCCAAATAACGTTTATATTAAACGGCAAAGTAACAGTGGCTATAATCGCGAAGCGATGGCCAACTGTTACGTGTCCGATTTGAATTATCTTGTTATTTGATGGTAGCGGAAAAC
>NZ_QXIO01000059.1 GCF_003545765.1 Colwellia sp. RSH04
GGCCTCCAGGGTGACGGTCTCGGCGGCGTCGCGCTTGCGGGCGGTCTCCAGCATCAGGGCGCGGGCGGCCAGGGCCTCGGTCTTGCTGTCGGCGATCATGCCCTGGATCAGCTGAAACTCGGCGATCGGCTTGCCGAACTGCTTGCGCTCGTTGGCGTAGGCCACGCAGTCGGCGATCAGGCGCTCGGCGACGCCGACGCAGACCGACGAGATGTGCAGGCGGCCGCGATCCAGCACCTGCATCGCCACCTTGAAGCCCTCGCCCTCGCCGCCCAGGCGGTTCTCGACCGGCACGCGGACGTTCTCGAAAATGACGTCGTGGATGTGGGCGCCCTGCTGGCCCATCTTCTTTTCCGACTTGCCCACCGTCAGCCCCGGCAGGTCGCGCGGCACCAGGAAGGCCGAGACGCCGGAGCCGCCCTTCACATCGGGATTGGTGCGGGCCATCACCGTGAACAGGTGCGCCTTGCCGGCGTTGGTGATGAAGCGCTTGGAGCCGTTCAGCACATAGGCGTCGCCGTCGAGGACGGCGCGGGTCTGCACCGCCGCGCTGTC
>NZ_QXIO01000060.1 GCF_003545765.1 Colwellia sp. RSH04
GGAACTGCCTGGATTGATCGCAGAGCATTTTCCCGCTGACCCGGCTCGTCAATCGGTCCTCGGTCATTCGATGGGTGGGCACGGGGCGCTGACGATGGCTCTGCGTCGTCCCAATCACTATCGCGCCGCGAGCGCCTTTTCGCCGATCGTTGCGCCATCACAAGTACCTTGGGGCATCAAGGCGCTCGGCGGCTATCTCGGCGACTACCCTGAAGCATGGCGCAAGTATGATGCGGTTGCGCTGATCGAGGATGGTGCACGGTTTTCCGACTTTCTTGTCGATTATGGTGACGCCGATCAATTCCTGAGCGAACAACTTCGCCCCGACCTGCTGGAGCGCGCATGTTTGCAGGCGCGGATCCCGCTGACCCTTCATCGCCAAACTGGCTATGATCACAGCTACTATTTCGTGTCGACGTTCATGGAAGATCACATGCGCTGGCATGCGGAGCGGTTGAAGGCATAACGTCTGCCAGCAACGGCTCTATTGCGGCGCCCCGTAGTTGGGCGCAAGCAACCGATTACGCAGGAGAT
>NZ_QXIO01000061.1 GCF_003545765.1 Colwellia sp. RSH04
AGAGCTTGCATCACCCTTCGAGGCTCACCGCAAAAGGCGGCTCGTACCTCAGGATGACGCATAACGCGCGTTCGTCACCCTGACGTGCCGTCGCAAAGCGGCGGCCTCGAAGGGCGACGCTTCGTGCTATCGCGGCGCCATGCGGATCGCGCCGTCGAGACGGATGGTTTCACCGTTCAGCATCGGGTTCTCGACGATGGCGACAGCAAGCTGGGCGTACTCGCTCGGATCGCCGAGACGCGCCGGATGTGGCACCTGCGCGCCAAGGCTCTTCTGGGCTTCTTCCGACAGGCCCATCAGCAACGGCGTCAGGAACAGGCCCGGCGCGATGGTCATGACGCGAATGTTGAGCGAAGCAAGATCGCGTGCGACCGGCAGCGTCAGACCGACGATGCCGCCCTTCGATGCCGAATACGCCGCCTGGCCGATCTGGCCGTCAAAGGCGGCGACGCTCGCGGTGTTGATGCAGACGCCACGCTCCTCGCCGATCGGCGGCGCGGTCTGCATGCGCTCGGCAACGAGACGGATGC
>NZ_QXIO01000062.1 GCF_003545765.1 Colwellia sp. RSH04
ATGTCGGCGGCCGGCGTCTCGATACAAGTGTGCATCTTCCACACTCCCTGCGAAGTCGCGGGCCGGCTTCTGCCGGCCCTCTGCGATGTCCGGGGATGAGAAAAGCCTGAGGGCCTTGAAAATAAGGTTAAGCGCGAAATCACCTTACATTAAGGAATTCAAGGGTTAGGCCCGGACAACCGGCGCCGGACGGGCCGCCTACCGCGCCCGCTGGCCGAACAGCACCGCCCGCGCCTTCTCCGCGTCCTTGCCGCTGGCGGCCAGGGTGTTGTTGCGCAGTTCGTTGCCCACCTTGAAGCCGGCCTGCACGCCGGCGCGCTCGCCGACACGGTCGAACCACGCCTTGAGATGCGGAAAGGCCTCGATCTGGACGCCCTGGTTGCGCCACGGCACGACCCAGGGCCAGCAGGCCATGTCGGCGATCGAGAACGCGCCGGCGATGAAGTCGCGGTCAGCCAGGCGCTTGTTCAGCACCCCATAGAGGCGATTGGTCTCGTTGGTGTAGCGGATCGCGCCGTAGGCGACCT
>NZ_QXIO01000063.1 GCF_003545765.1 Colwellia sp. RSH04
CTTCACGACCGCTCTGCCACCGGCGGTTTGCGCGGCTGCGACGGCCGCCATCCGGCATCTGAAGGCATCGGGCCGGGAAAGAGCGCGGCACCAGAACCGCGTCGCGCGCCTGAAGTCGATGCTGGATGCCCACGGACTTCCACAACTGCGGAACGGATCGCATATCGTGCCTGTTCCTGTCAGGGACGCGAAGACATGCAAGGCCGTCAGCGATTACCTGCTCAATGATTTCGGCATCTACATTCAGCCGATCAACTATCCGACTGTTCCGCGCGGAACAGAACGGCTGCGCATCACGCCCACGCCGCTGCACACTGACGAACACATCGATCAATTGGTGGCGGCCTTGTCCAGCGCATGGCGCAGGTTTGGGCTTTGAAGTGAACTGAACGGGCCTGTATCTGGCGACGATCCCGCGACTGTGGTCCCTCAGCCGCAACAGCAGAAATAGGTCATGGCCGGCCATTTGCGCCAATGCGTCGGTGCAACTTCAAGCCGTCTCATCGTCTCGGCGTTCAGCCAT
>NZ_QXIO01000064.1 GCF_003545765.1 Colwellia sp. RSH04
ACTTGATCTCGCCAAGCATGTCTTTCAGGCGCATGGCGTCGATGCTGCAGGCAAAGCCGTTCTTCGTAAGAAGCTCCGCCGTTCAGAATTGATCGCATTCTTTGCCAAACTTCCGTCTTGTGTGGTTGGCATAGAAGCCTGCGGTACGGCCCACTATTGAGGCCGAGAGCTGACCGCTGGGTCATCAGGTCAAGCTAATGCCGGCCGCTTATGTGAAACCCTATGTTAAGCGCGGCAAGAACGACGAGGTCGATGCTGAGGCCCTCTGCGAAGCCGTTACGAGACCGACGATGCGGTTTGTGCCGGTCAAGAGCGCCGAGCAGCAATCGATCCTGATGCTACATCGTACCCGGGATCTGTTCGTGCGACAGCGCACCATGCTGGTCAATTCGCTGCGCGGTCAGCTTGCCGAGTTTGGCCTGATCGCTCCCAAGGGGGTATGGCGTGTTCCAGAGCTAGAGGCTCTCGCCCAGGACGGCGAGCTTCCGGAGCCGGCTCGAGCCTGCGCCGAGCTGATCTT
>NZ_QXIO01000007.1 GCF_003545765.1 Colwellia sp. RSH04
TGCTCTTTCTTTTTTCGTCGAAAGATCTGATCACCGCAAGGGCATTTAGTTCAATTTCTTATCCGCATCTCAGGTTATTTAATAATGCCCCTGTCATAAGTTGGTTACATTTCGCCGTATATAGTCTTTTGGGTTTGATAAATGGTGGTTTCATCCTGATTGTACGACTTTATCTGTATAGTCAGGAGAAGTTGCATCAGCAGAAAATACAGCTACGTGCAGTAGAGCAAGAAAATCAACGTGCGCAGCTGAGGTTATTGCAAACTCAAATAGATCCTCACTTTTTATTTAATAACCTAAACACCTTGTATAGCTTGATAAATCAAGATAGAAAAATGGCAAGTGACTATTTATTGCATTTATCTGGTTATTTGCGAAGAAGCTTTGAACAAGAATCTAGGCCATTAATACCTTTAACTAAGGAGTTATCAGAGCTAGAACATTACCTAGAAATACTTAAAATACGCTTTTCTGACAGCTTAGAAATAGTAATCAATGAAGAATACCAAGACTTAAGATCTCAAATTCCTCCGCTATCTTTGGCAGAGCTTATTGATAATGCAGTTAAACATAATAACTTTGATGCGAAATATCCTTTGTTTGTTATTATTACTGTTTTCTCAGATAAAGTTGAAGTAAAAAATAATCGTAATAAAAGTAACACTGACAACAGTAATGGTGTCGGCTTAGAAAATTTAAGTAAATGTATTAAGTTACTGACGAATAAGTCACTTGTTATCACTGAAAGTCCAGAGGAGTATAGCGTTAAGGTGCCACTAACGAATAGAAAAGCTGCTAAGGCGGTATAGTATGAATAATATTATTATTATTGAAGATGAACCACACGCAGCAGCACACTTAACTAAACGTGTTGAGCAACTGGGTTGTAACGTGATTGCCGTTTATTCTCAGTATAGTGAATTACTTCAGTGGCTCACTATTAAGTCTAAAATAACAGTTGATATTTTATTACTCGATATTCATGTTAGTGATGGCAATAGCTTTGACTTGTTTCAATCAGGAATAGCATTGCCGGAGATTGTTGTGACTACGGCTTATCCTGACTATGCTATAAAAGCTTTTGAAGCCAGTTGTTGTGACTACTTGTTAAAGCCATTTTCAGATGAACGATTACAACAGGCTATTCTAAAAGCTCAAAACAATATTCAAAATATTAACTATGATAAATTGCCAAGCAAATCTAGTACAGTCGTGAATAACCGACTCCCATACAAGAGAATATTGGCTAAACGTGGTGCAAATACCTTCCCTATTAAAACAGAGTTGATATCTTATTTTTACAAAGCACCATTATTACAGTTAGTCACGCATGACAATGAAACATATGTACATGACATTACATTAGATGAATTGATGCAACGATTAAACCCTAAGGAATTTTTCCGTATTAATCGGCAGTGGATTGTTAACATTGAAGCCGTTATTACCATCAAAAGCCTCCAACAAAAAAAACTTTCATTAACGTTGTCACCTAACACAGAGCAATCGGTGATAGTTAGTCAAGATAAAGTAAAAGCATTCAAACAATGGTTAGGTGCTGGGTAACTATTGTTAATTAATAAGGTAACAGGAATATAAAATTAGCAAACGCAGTCCAAAAAGATAATCTGAAAACGAACAAAGTTAGTCGCTCAAACCTCCTTTACACATTGATTTTATCAACAATAGTTTTACTATAAAGTACCACTTTTAATACATCGTGCATTGACACGCTTACATTATGTCTGAAATAGCAACAACTCCAGAGCCTCCATATTATGCGGTTATTTTTACTTCTACGCGCACCAAAGGTGATCACGGTTATAATGATATGGCTAATAAAATGGTTGAGTTGGCACGTGAACAGTCTGGTTTTTTAGGGGTTGAGTCGGCAAGAGAAAATGTTGGAATTACCGTCTCATACTGGCAAGATTTATCTTCAATTAAAGCATGGAAGGCTAATGTTGACCATATAGCCGCGCAGAAATTAGGTCGACAACTGTGGTATGGTAACTTCAAAGTGCGCATTTCAAAAGTGGAACGTGACTATGGATTATAAATCTTAGGAATATCAGATTATTTTTTTTATCAGTTGAATTAACTCGCCTTTAAAAGAGAGAAAATTATGTCAAGGTTAGCCTGTTTCGCTATTTTAGCGTCATTTACGACACTTAGTTTGCTACAACATAAGCCTGCTCATAGTGAACCGTTAGAGCAGAAAAAATTACACACTATTGTTGAAAGTATTTCAGCAAAAAATATTGAAAAAGATATTACTAAGCTTGTTGGCTTTGGTACACGTCATACCTTGTCAGATACCAAATCTGATACTCGTGGTATTGGCGCGGCTAGGCGTTGGATTAAAGCAGAGTTTGATCGTATTTCTAATGACTGCAATAACTGTTTAGAAGTCTATTTTCAATCAAAAATTATAGCCGATGAAAAGAGAATCCCTGATGCTACAGATGTTGTAAGCGTTATTGCGATATTAAAAGGAGTAACTGATCCTGACCGTTATGTGGTGATGTCTGGAGATATTGATTCTAGGGTGAGTGATGTGATGGATTTTACTTCTGATTCTCCAGGCGCTAATGATAATGCTTCAGGTGTTGCCGGTGTGTTAGAGGCGGCCAGAGTTCTTTCACAATATCAATTTCATGGCTCTATTGTTTTTGCTGCGTTAGCAGGCGAAGAACAAGGTCTGTTTGGCGGGAAAATCATGGCTGAGCAAGCTCAAGAAGATGGTTGGCGTATTAAAGGTGTGTTAAATAATGACATGATTGGTAATATTGCTGGCATTAATGGGGTTATCAATAATACTACCGCCCGAATTTTTGCTGAAGGCACACGCCAAAATGAAACAGAAGCTCAAGCAAAAAAACGACGATTTACCGGGGGAGAGGTAGACTCTCCAACTCGAAACCTAGCACGTTACATTGATAAAATGGCCGATACTTATATTCCAAACCTCGATACCATGATGGTATATCGATTAGATCGTTTTGGCCGTGGTGGCCATCATCGTCCTTTTAATGATTTAGGGTACCCAGCCGTACGTATCATGGAAACGAATGAAAACTATTATAGGCAACATCAAGACCTTCGTACTGAAGACGGTATTAAATACGGCGATACACTTGATGGCGTCAACTTTGATTATGCGGCTAAACTTACCGCGTTAAATGCAGTAAGTTTAGCGGGTATGGCTTGGGCGCCTAATCCGCCAGTAAATGTCACCATAGAAGGTGCGGTAGAACCGAGCACAAGGCTTTCTTGGGATGCTAAAAAAGCAAATGAAAAATCATTGGTAAAAGGTTATAAAATTTACTGGCGTTTAACAGACCAGTCTCAGTGGCAACATAGTCGTTATGTTGGTGATGTTACAAAGTACACCTTAGAGAATATTGTTATCGATAACTACTTTTTTGGTGTAGCGAGTGTTAGTCAAGATGGCTTTGAAAGCCCCGTCGTTTTCCCTGGTGATGCGGGGTCATTTGGTGAGTAATACCGTTACCATTTTCATTTTTTAAGGAAAGTTATGTATCAAGGAAAGTGCTTATGTGGCGCTGTGCAGGTGACAATTTCAGGGAGTATTAATGATATTATTCATTGTCATTGCTCCTTATGTCGAAAAAATAGCGGAACGGCTTTTGCCACAAATGGCTTTATTCAAGCCGATGAATTTTCAATCCTTAAAGGTCAAGCTCAGTTAAGTGCCTTTTCATTCAAGCCGGGCAGAACTCGCTATTTTTGTGCTCAATGCGGCTCTCCTGTTTATAGTGCAAATATTGACGATCCTACCCGCCTAAGAATTCGATTAGGCTTATTAGATTCTGATATTACTGAACGCCCAGTTTCTCATAACTTTATTACCTCCAAAGCAAACTGGGAAGATCTTGATGCGCAATTACCACGTTATCAGGCTTTTGAACCAACTCGCACTCAAAGGGTAAAATAACTCTTTATGTTTAGTAGAAGCTCGTTGATAACCCATGTCTTTATAGGTAGTTAAATGAATACAAAATCAAAAAAATCTGTTTCGTTAGTTCTTGGTAGCGGCGGAGCAAGAGGTTTAGCCCATATAGGTGTTATTCGGTGGCTTAATGAACATCATTTTAACATTCAATCGATTTCGGGCTGCTCAATTGGCGCGTTGGTCGGGGGGATTTATGCCGCGAACAAGCTTGATGAATTTGAACAATGGGTAAAAGCCATTGATAAGGTTGATATTGTTACGTTATTAGATATTTCATGGCGCTCGAGTGGTCTTGTAAAAGGTGAACGTATCATTAAATCATTAACCAAGTTAGTGGGAGATGTGATGATTGAGGAGCTACCAATAAAATACACAGCAGTAGCCGCAGATATCGCTAATGAAAAAGAAGTATGGATGAATTCAGGTAAACTTTTTGATGCTATTAGAGCGTCTATTTCTTTACCACTACTGTTTACACCGGTTGAATACAAAGGCGTGCATTTAATCGATGGTGGCGTGCTAAACCCGGTACCGATTGCGCCAACCTTTAGCGATCCTACTGAGTTTAAAATAGCGGTTAATCTTGGCGCAGATGTGGAGAACACGAAGTCTTTTATAAATCAAGCTAAAGTCTCGAAACCTAAAGGCTTTGAGCTAGAAGATAAAACGTCATTTACGAGTAAAATACAGCAGTTTATCGCTGATTTAACCAATAAGGTTGATGATGAAGATGAACTAAGCAGGGTAGGTGCATACGATATTGCTAACCAAGCATTTGATGCAATGCAAAATACTATTTCGAGACAAAAACTTGCTGCTTACCCTCCTGATTTTACTATTGATATTGCCCGTAACGCTTGCGGTATATTAGAGTTTGATAAAGCTGAAGAAATGATTGAATTAGGCTATGTAAAAGCTGAACAGACTTTAAAAGCTTTTTTATAATAAGGTCATTTAAAATATGCTTTATTACTTTTCATATTAAAGGAACGTTAGCATGGGTATTTTAGAGGCAATTTTAACCGTATTAGGTATATCACCGATATCAGGGCTTGGCGATTCAATGTCTCGCTCGAAAACACTGACCTTGATGATGATTATTGGCGTTATTTTGTTTAGTGGTTTTGCTCTCTTTTTGTTTTATATGATGGGTAAGTAATTATGCAGTTTACAAAAATATTGATGCTTAGTATTACACTGCTTTTGCTAACCAACTGTACTAGTGGCAAAAAGCTTTCGAATAGGTGTGGAGAACAAGCTTATGGTGAACAGAACAAGGACATTAAAGATGCTACAAGTGATATTTACGATAGGTGCCAAGCGCGCCATAACAAAGCTCAACAATTAGAAGACGAGAAAGCTCAAAAAGAAACTGTTATTGAGTCAGTCGTTGAGCTTTTAGAAGGCATTTTTTAGTTTTTAATATTTTATAATCGTTGGGTATTGTAGTTAATTAAATAGTTGATTTTATGGTACGGATATTACTGTGAAGTCTTCATAATAACCTGTTAGGCTTAAGGTGTCTTCATGAAAACAGACGTGGTTTATTACTACAAAAAAGATAGAAAACAACAATCAAAGATATTTATCAATATGGGTGTTGCTTGTATAGCCTATATCGCTGGGCTTTACGGGTATGAAGATTTTTTTAATAAAACGGTCGCTGAAGATTTTAAATTTTATTACATTCTAATTTTTACGATTTCCAGTGTCATATTATTCTATATCGCTTGGTGGCATAGGGTGCACCCAGGAACTTATGAAGCACTCATCACGAAAGATAGGTTTATTGTGCGGTACCCAGAATCAGAAATGTGGTCTTTTGAAGTTAAGGTTTCTGATATAGAGCGATTCGAACATAGAAATACGCTTTCACATGCCGGTAAAGGAATTGCAAAAAGCGGGGTATTACTTAAAGACGGAAGTTTTCATGAGGTATGTATGAATTATGGAGGGAATATTAATAAGATGTATTCAGCTGTAAAGACGATAAAGAATGAAGTCACTGGGTTTAGTTAGCTAAATTGCTATGTGAGTAATTGAGGTTATATCAATTATGTTATTAACCTTTTTTCGCTATTTATGTGTTTTTTGAAAAGACTAATGTATTAGTTTCGCGTGGGACTAACTTGGTTGGTTATAAGATATACAATTAGATTCATTCATTACATAGTTTTATAAACTGATTAAGCAAAGTTTTGATTAGTACAATATCAAAAACATCTGTTGCTTGAATAAGCTGGTTGGCAAATGCAGTTAGTGATTCTGAGTTGCTACTTTCAGCTAGCAAATGTAGTTGACTAGCAAATGATGAAATGTCAGTGAGGTTATTACTTTGCTTAAGTGTTTTACATTGCAAAAAGTAGTCTCTTTTCAATACGGTTTTCAATTCGTTAGCTACATAAAAACTATTATCTGTTACTGATTTTTCAATTTGTTTTTCTGTATGTGTTAAATATTTTTTTAACTCTGCAATGAGTTCTTGTTTAAGAACGGGTTTGCGCAGGTAGCCTGAGAAGTTCTCTCTGCGTTGTCGTTCATAATCATCTCTCATTACTGAAGCCGTTAAAGCAACAATAGGAATATTGGGTTGAGTTTTTCTAATTATGTGCGCCGCTTCGTAACCATCCATTTCAGGCATGCGAATGTCCATAATGATGAGATCAAATTTGTTCTCGCTCGCATACTGAACCGCTTCTTTGCCGTTACAGGCTTCTTGATAGTTTAAATTTAGGTTTTTAAATATTTCTATTAATAATTTGCGATTATTCTGAATGTCATCAACGATGAGTACTTTATGGTTTTCAAAGGTAATATCTTTTATTTCTTTGGCATCATGTGCAAACTCTCTTGATATTTCAACGGTGGATATATCAATTGAACGGAGATATAGCGAAAAGCATGAGCCTTTATTTGGCGTACTGCTTACTGATATTTCACCGTTCATTAACTCAGTTAAGCGTTTGCTAATTGTTAAACCTAGACCTGTTCCGCCGTATTTTCTTACACTTTGTCCTTCTTGTTGTTGAAAGCTTTCAAAGATATGAGCTATTTCGTCTTTATCAATGCCAATGCCTGTGTCTTCAACATCAATTCTTAAGTCGACCTTGCTATGTATAGCATTTTCGTTTTCGGCAACCGCTCTAAGGGTGATTGTACCAGCATCTGTAAATTTAACGGCATTACCGACAAGGTTGAATAAAATTTGCCTGATACGCGTAGAGTCCAGTAATAAAGCATGGGGGATTTTTTCATCAACCTCTAGCATAAAGTCGAGACCTTTGCTTCGAACATTCATAGTAAAAACATTACTAATGTCTTCAAAAATATGGTGAGGGTTACATACTTCTTTATCTATTGAGAGTTTTCCTGCTTCAATTTTAGATAAGTCAAGAATGTCATTAATAAGCAACAGTAAAGAGCCACCAGCAGACTTAATTGTTTTTACAAAAGATTTCAGTTTGTTATCTTGAATTTGTTCATATAACAATTCAGTAAAGCCAATTATAGCGTTCATTGGTGTTCTAATTTCATGACTCATATTGGCTAAAAATTCTGATTTAGCTTTATTGGCTGACTCTGCTATATTTTTGGCGAGTTTGAGATCTCGCTCCATTGAAATACGTTCATTGAGGTTAACAACAATATGTAGAAAAGCATTTTTGCTTTGATACCTTATTTGTATGATTGAGAGTAGTCCTTCAATAATTTTACGATCTTGTGTTGTTATTTGTACTTGTTTGTCTGAAACGTGTTGCAACGCTCCTTGATAAAAATCTTTAGCTGATAATGAATGTATATCTTCTTGAGTGATAGCCAGTTGCTTTATTGCCTCTGTATTTGCCATAAGTAATTTATTAGTCTGAAGATCAACCACATACACAATGACAGGTATATTATTTATTACAACAGATAGATTCCGTTCACTTTGTTTTAGCGATAATTCAGTTTTTGTTCTTAAGATAACTTCTTGTTTAAGTCTTCGGTTCCAAAAGACAATGAAGAAAATGATTAGACTAGCAATCAAAATGGTAATGAAAATTAGTTTATAATCGGTTTTAACGAGTAAATCTTTATCGCCCCATTGGTCGAGTATTTTTTGTTTTTCAACAGTACTTATGCTCGCTATTACTTTGTTTATTATGGGAATAAGCATCTGAAGTTCGGGCTGAACGACAAAGCTTATTGTTAAATAATATTGTGTCTTTCCTACTACCCGCAAACTATTGTAGCCTTGCTGAGCTATTACATAGTTTGCTTGAGCTAATGAAGATATAAATACATCGGTTTTCCCTAATAAGAGATCTTCTAGTCCTTGTTCTGGGCTCGTTACTAATTGAAAGTTTTTGTTTGGGTACTGGCTTATTAAACTGTTTGTACTTGAGTAATCTCGGATTAATGTTATGCGCTGATCTAGTACTTGGTTAATATCTTCTATGTATTTCGCTTCATTCTTCATGATAAAAACAAATGGATTTTTGATGTAGCTATCGGTAAATTGCAAGCCTTTAAAAGGTTTGTATGCGCTAGAGGCAGAGCCAATATTTGCTTTGCCACTTAATAACGTTTTGCTACTTTCTTGCCAACTAGTTGTTGGAATTAATTCGAAGCTAATATTTAATGCTTTTGAGATTATGTCTAAATAACTTGGAATAATGCCATGATGCTGCTTGCTTTCAGATATCGACTCAAAAGGCATCCAGAGAGGATCAGCAACGAAAGTAAAGTGGTTATTGTTGAGTAACCATTCTTTTTCTTCTCTTGTTAAATCTATACGAGGTTTATGTATGGCTGATTTATTAATCAGCCATTTGTTTAGTAATACCTTTAATTTAGGGCTTTCTTCAATATGAATTAGTGCCTTGTTGATAATATCAATGAGTGGTTGATAGTCAGTCCTAGCAGCAATATGAAGCGATTTAATAGGAGTATTTGGCAAGGTTTTAAAAGGAACAATATTTGTTACCGCTTTTTCATTTAAGTGATAATTAATAACGGCATGAGAGTCATAAAGCGCATCTGCTTTCCCTTCAATAATATAGTCAATTGCTTGCTCTGGAGAGTCTATATAAATTATCTTTATGTTTGGTAGCCGTTCTTTAATAGAAGGCTCCATTGCGCTATTGCGTATTATCGCAAGCTTAAATCCATTTAAATCATCAAGAGAATTAATTTTAATAGTGTTACGAATAAAAAAGTAATTTAATAAGTTCAAATAAGGTCTGGAGAATATTAAATTATTACTTCGTTCTTTTGTTTTGAATACTGAAGGTAATAAATCTCTTTTTTTATTTATAACTTGTACTAACGAGGTATCCCAAATATCGGTAGAGAATTCAAATTTTATACCGGTCAACTGTGATATCAGTTGTAGTAGATCAAGACCAAACCCATCATACTTACCATCTTTATTCCTAAACTCAAAGGGAGCCCAGGCGTGATCTCCTGCTACTTTGATAACAGGGTGTTCCTTAATCCATTTTTTTTCTTCGTAGGTCAATAAAGGGGCTATTTTATTGTTTTTTTGTTTGAACCATTTGTTATAAATATTACGGCGCTGAATAGGAGTAATCGCATCTAAGCCTTTTTGGATAATACTCGCTAATTCAGGGTGTGCTTTATTGGAGACAATATGTATAGGGTTTTTACCTAAATGACGAGTAGACTTGAACGGTATGATTGTATTGATACCTTCAAAATCCAATGTATAGGTGAGTGCTCCGTATGTATCAAACAAAATATCAGCTTTATTTTCTAGAACAGCATCTATTGCAGCACCAAATGTATCGACATCAATAATGCTAATTTTAGGAAAGTGCTTTTTTATAACTTCTCTGTGCGCGTAGCCTATTGGTATAGCCAAACGCTTGCCATTGAGATCATCAAAAGTGTTCACATTTAAGTCATCTCTGATAAAGAAGTAATCTAAAGCCTCGAAATAAGGTTGAGAAAAATTAAATAGGGCTTCCCTGCTCTTTGTTTTATAAACAGCCCCTAATAGGTGAATTTCATTATTTTGTATCTTATGAAGATTGTTTTTCCAAACATCTGATATAACGCGATATTTTAAACCTGTATTTTGAGAGATAAGTTGTAAATAATCACTCGCTATACCGTGATAATTTCCTTGCTGGTCGGTAAATGAAAATGGCTTCCAGTCGAGACTACCACCGACAATAATATCTTTATTATTGCTTAACCATAGCTTTTCTTGATTTGATAAAGAAACATGTTTATTAGCTTGTGCGTGTGTTTGTGGCGAAATAAAAACACAGGTAATAACAAGAATGATAAATAGGTATAAGCGTAAAAGCATTTTAAACTATTCTTTCATTATTTGTTCAAATTCAGGGAGGTTATCGATAAGTAATTTAACTAATGAGGGGTCGAAATGTGAGCCGCTATTTGATTGTATATAGGCAACCGCATCATCGACAGACCAAGCATTTTTATATTGACGTTTATGAGTTAGGGCATCAAAAACATCTGCAATAGCAACAATACGTCCAAATATATGAATCTCTTCTCCTTTTAACCCTCTAGGGTAACCTGAACCATCCCACTTTTCATGATGCTGATGAGCGATAATAGAGGCTGTGGTGGTT
Organism: Colwellia sp. RSH04; assembly: GCF_003545765.1. Classification (GTDB taxonomy): domain Bacteria; phylum Pseudomonadota; class Gammaproteobacteria; order Enterobacterales; family Alteromonadaceae; genus Colwellia. Next base: position 10,582 of record NZ_QXIO01000007.1, read on the forward strand.
AATCTTCTCTTTGAATTTTTTAGTAAATCTGCACCTTTTTCTGCATGAGTTTTCATTATGATCATTTCATCATCAGTTAGCTTGCCTGGCTTATGCAGAATTTCTTTAGGGATGGCTATTTTTCCAATGTCGTGCATGGGAGACGCTAAAAAAATACTATTAACTTCCTCTTCACTTAAATAAGACGTTTTTTGAGCTAATAATTTACAGGTTTCAGCGACACGCCTAATATGTTGCCCTGTTTCATCTGAAGTTGATTCCATGACTTCCATTAAAATGTAGATCATTTCACATTGATTTTCTTCAATTTCATTTGCCAATCTTATGGCTTGCAGTTTGGATTTATTCTCAACTTCTGCAGCATACTTTTTCAGTTCTTTTTTTGATTCAGATAATTCAATATGGGTGTTGACTCGAGCTAATAGCTCATTTGCATGAAAAGGCTTAGTAATATAATCAACGCCTCCTACTTCAAACCCTTTAGCAATAGAATCGGTATCGGTTTTGGCCGTTAAAAAAATGATAGGTATTTCTTGTGCTTGCTCAATTTTTTTTATTTGCTTACAAACATCGAAACCGTTAATTTTTGGCATCATAATGTCAAGTAATACTAAATCGAATGATTGAGAGGATATTAAGTCTAATGCTTCTTCCCCGTCAGAAGCAAAAGAAAAAGTATAACTATCTTCCTTGAGAATGTTTAATGCAACTTGGATATTTTCTGAGACATCATCCACGATGAGAATATGTATGTCACTTCCACTTTTCACAAATTAACCTCTAAATTAAATAAGTTAGAAGACAAATATTAGTCTTAATACTAGTTCGATTTACTTTGTTTAACAATATAATTAATAGATTACACTGATGACTCTTATTTTTAGAAATAGATATAAACGTTAACTATAGATTAGCAAAACATAACTTCCATCCTACACCGAAAAATAGAAAAAATACAAATGCTTTAACTGATTGTATAAGCACTATATTGAAATGAATCATTAATGGTCATCAAGATAGGCCTGAGCTAAGCTGAGTATTAGCAAATAAGTCGTGGTAAATAATAAAAGAAGGGATTGTTGATATAAAAAAACGCCTGATGCATTGCATCAGGCGTTTCAAACTTAAACCTTACAACCTATTCTAGGATAGATATTATAGTAAAGGTATTATTCAGCTTTATGTAACACTTCTAGCACTTCAATTCTTGCCACTTTAACTAAGCCTGAAGATTTTAATTGCTTACGTGCTTCAATTAAATCTTGCTCGCCTGTTACACGCAATACAGCAATCTGAGTGCCTACGTAAGCAGAAACAATATCAAGACCAGTAGCTGAACTAACATCATTAGCTGTAACACCTGATTTTAATAATACAGAGATGTTGCCTGATAAAGGTGAAATTTCATTAGTTAATGTATTTCTAACTAAAGTGCCTTTACCTACTCTATCAACAGGAGTATTAGCTTTTACAATTGCCATGCTGCCATTTGATGAGATAACGTTGTTTGCATCTGCGATAGTCGCTGGGATGTAAGCTAAGTCTCTTTTTACCACGTAAGAGCCAAAATCAGCTTTTTCATGGTTAAATTTAGTTACTTGCTTAGCTTTTGGTAGACTTAAGTCTTTATCCATTCCAGCATGAGCAGCAACAGAACTTGCTAAGAAAATACTCGCAGTTAACACTGTTAATTTATTCAATTTCATCATTCTTCTCCTACTTCTCATGACCGTAAGCACGTACCGCAATACCTTCTAAGATACTTTCAGTAACGTTGTTAGCATAACCAGCAAAGCCCATTGCACCACCATCAGCTGTTGCGAAACTTTCTGCGCTAGTATCGATAATACGAATAGTCCATTCGCCCATCGCTGATTCACCGTAGAAAGCATTTGAAAGGAATACACCATCTTTCAAAATATAACCAGGCTGTTCACCGTTTTCAAACGAGTAAGAAGGGTATGTAATTGCTTGTTTAGAAGATAGAATCATACTCTTCGTGCCTGATGGAGAAGTCACTTCAATTGCTAAATCCATACCGGCTGTTGTTTGATTACCGTTTGCATCACCGTAACCCATTTCAGCACTAAAGATATCAAACTTGAATTGCATTGCTTCAACGGCAATATCTTCTGTGATTTCAATTTTGTATGATAAACCTTCGGCATTGTTATCAGGGATAGCGCTAGTCATCATGCCTTCACCAACTGCAGAGCCTGCGCCCATCCAGTCAGTTATTACTTGCTCACCTAAGTCTTTATCATAAGCCTTAGCCATTGCAACAGCGTCGCCCGCATTAACGCGGCCAAAACCGTATAAGTTGTTGAAATGGAAGCCAGCAGCATTTTCTACCCAACCTTGATGAGCAACAAACTCTGTTTCACCAATCATGAAGCTTACTGCTTCGTTTTCTGGATCATTCATTGTACTTGTTGCGGCTAAAATATGACGAACATCACGCCATGTTAACGCAGGGTTTGCAGATAGAATTAAAGAAACAACACCTGATGCGTTTGGTGCAGCAGAAGATGTACCATTAAATGTAGAGGTATAGTTACAGCTAGCGTTATCTTCATGCCCAGGATAGTTAAACGGGAATTGAGATGCGGCAAAATCGGCACCGTAGAAGTTTGACCAAGCAGCAATTGTTCCGCCATTAAAGCCAGAGTATCCGCTTAAACACGTCATTTGGTCAGTAGTAACCATCGCTGGGGCGTAACGGCCATATTCACCTGATGGCGCTGAAACAAATACGTTTGCACCAGCAGCTGAGTAACTTGTATGTTTACCGTCAGTATTTACTGCAGCAACACTTAAGTAATATGGGTGTACTTGGCTTGGCTCGAAAGAAGCGTTATAACACGTTAAACCTAGGTCGTTTGCGCCATTATCTTCACATAACGACCCTTCATTACCATCATCACCAAATGAGTTACCACTTGATTTCATTGTTAAAGCACCTTTACCACCACGTAGCATAAGGTTAGGGTAAGATTCAATGGCTTCATCTAATTCAGAGTAACTAAAGTGTGTTGGCCAGCCTAAACCGTAACTACGGTTAAATACACCAACATTATCATTCATGCCAATACCACTACCTGGGAAACCATGAATAAGGTATTCAGTTTGTGGTACTTTACCTGAACCTAAGTAGTTCATACCGATTAAGTTGGTATCAGGTGAAACACCTTGGCCACCTAAACCATTCCAACCTTTTGCGGCGATTAAACCAGCAACACTCGTACCGTGATCGCCTGAAATAGAGGTAGAAGTTGGGTCTGTTTTATCTAATGCCCCTTCATTTAAGTTCAATGAGCGGTTAGGGATAACGTTTGGCTCTAGATCTTCGTGGCGAATTTCTAAACCAGTATCAACTACAACGGCAGTAACACCTGCACCGGTAACACCTTGCTTATAAGCGCCAACAACATTCATGTCTTCGCCAGCAATAAGTTTGGCTTCGTCTTCTTCAAACCAACCTTCAACTTTTGCTCTGGCTTCTTCTTCTGTTTCACCAAATGAAACATAAAGGGTTATTAAGCCTTCTTTCATTTCATCACTTAACGCGTAAGCTTTTTGACCTGTGTTACGTAAGTGCCATTGTTGATTAACTAATGGGTCACCCATTGCCGCATCAACCATAATTTTAGCTGTTGCTGTTTTACCGTTAGCCGTTGCTTTATATTCAATTTCAGCACTTTCACCTGTTAGTGAAATGAAGCTGTAGCTCATGTCACTGTTAAGTTCTAATACACCATTTGAAAAAGTATAAACACCATCTTCTGCTGTTACTTCTTCACCATTCTCAAAGAATGATAAAGTAATAGCATCGTTGTCTGCATCTCTTGTGTTAATGGTTCCTGTAACTGGCATCCATTGCTTTAAACCTGTAACAGTAACATTGCTAGCCGTAGGGGCACTATCAACCTTAGGTTCTGGCTTAGGGTCACTGTCTACACAACCCGCTAGTGTTAGCAAGATAGCGGTAGATAATACTGATAATTTCAGATTATTCTTTTTCATAAGTATCCTTAGTTTTTATTTTGAACAAAAAATATAACTGAAAATATTGTATGAAACAAGTAAGGATTAACACCGTGTTAACAAACTACACCTTTCTTCGTAATATTTATTTTACATATACCTGCGTTATGTATAATTATTTAGACTTACAATAGTCAAATTTTTGTATGAAAGCCATTGTATATAAAGAACATAATGACTTTTTATCGATGAGTTAGTGAGTAGTTGGCTACTTTTTATTTTTTATGGTCTGTTTAAGTACCAAAGATAAATTGTTAAGTTCGATTGGTTTTGCTATATGAGAGAAAAACCCAAGTGATAAGTATCGCTCAATGTCTTCTTTCATTGTATTAGCGGTTACCGCAATAATAGGGATATTCGGGTTGATGTTTTTGATGTTTTTAAAAGCTTCTATGCCATCCATGACAGGCATTTGAATATCCATAAAAACGAGATCAAATGTTTCCTGTGAAAAGAAATCCACAGCTTGTTTACCATTGTCAGCTACAAGAATTCGAGCATTAGTGAGTTTAAGCATGTTTACAAAGATAGTTTGGTTTATTTTATTATCTTCAGCGACCAAAATTGAGTAATGAGACAAGTCGGGTAAATTTTTATCGGACTCTTGAGTCTTAGTGATCTTTTCTGAAGAGCTTCGTTTTAAAGGGAGTAAGACTGAAATGGTTGTGCCTGTGCCTTCTTGGCTTTCTACTGAAATGGTCCCTTTCATTATTTCAATGAGACTATACGTTATTGTCATCCCTAGTCCTGAACCGCCAAATTTTCTTGTTGTAGAGTTATCTGCCTGTTCGAAACGATGAAATAATCTTTCGACTGCTTCTGGCGACATGCCTATTCCGTTATCGCTAACCTTAAAGTTTAAGTCTCTATTTTCAGCGCAGTCTAATGTGATGGAGACTTTACCATTAGGGCTGAATTTTATAGCATTAGAAACAAGGTTGAGTAATATTTGTCTTATTCTATAGGGGTCGCCTTGCCAGAACCGGTAATAGTTAGCAGTAAACTCTACTGAGAATATCACATCTTTATCGGCAGCTGAAAATGATATAGAGTCGTTAACTGATTCGACAACGGCGTTGAGATCGAAGTCGATTGTCTCAATAGTCAATTTCCCTGATTCAACTTTTGATAAGTCTAAAATATCGTTTAGTAAAGCCAGTAGTGCTTTTGAAGAATAGTGTGCTTTATCAAGTAAGTCTGCTGATTCTTTATCTGGGTTAGCCTTTTGTAAAAGTTGAATGGTTCCTAAAATACCATTCATTGGTGTTCTTATTTCATGACTCATATTGGCAAGAAACTCAGATTTGGCTTTATTTGCACTTTTGGCCTCAATCAGCGCATCAGAAAGTTCTTTGGTTTGCTTGTTAACTCGACTAGTTAATTCGTTATTCAATATTTCTAGTTTATGGTTTGCGTTACTTGCAGACAGTATTGATTTGTTTAGTGACGAAAGGGTTTGTGCTAACTGAATTGAAAAATGATTGATTGTAGGAACAAGTAGGTTCGTTTCTTTTAATATTGACGCAGGTATCGTTAACTTTAATAAATGAAACTGACCACTGTCACTAGCACGTTGCAGCGTTGTCGTTAAATCTGATAAGGGCCTAGCGATATGATTTGCTAGCTTGTTAGCAATTAATAAGAAAATAACTATTGAGACTATCAATAATAAGACAGATTTTTGAGCTGTTTTTGCTATTTGAACTTCGAATACGTCTCTGGGAATCAAAGAGATTACAGTCCAATTTAATTCATTAACCTTTTGTGACTGGACAATATGGTGTTGGTTTTTCTTGTCTACCACGAAGTAATCTTTCTTGTTAGCTAAATGAGATAATAACTCGCTTTTTGTTAAGTCTTGTAAAAAGGTATAGTCGAGACTTTTAGAGCTATAAACTACGCTGTTGGTTTGGTCAAGAATGATTAATGCTTGTTTTGGATGTATAACTTTTTTATCTAATTCAATAAGACTATTAAGGTTAAGGGATGCTTCTATGATGCCAGTAAATGCTTGGTTAACTATTATAGGAACTGAAATAGCCACAATAGGGTCATTGCCAAATCCTCTCCCTTCAAATACGTTAGAAATATAACTTTTTAATGTTAGTTTGGCTTTTGAAAAGTACTCTCTATCTGTGACATACAGCCCGTTATTATCTGAGGAAATATTTTTCCGTAAATCAGCAGGGTAGGTGGTATTAACTTTGCCTTGGTCATTTGTGATGAGCATAGTTAAAATTTGAGGGTGTAACTCTGCTGTTTGTGTAAGAATTTTTTCTTGAAAGGTGAGTGACTCTGTATTTTTAACGTGATTTTCTTGCAGTTTTAGAGAATCTAATGTGCGCATTATTAATGAATGCACGTTATAAGCCACGTGTGTCGCATGAACTTCTAATGACTTATTGAATTGCGCTAATTTATTATGTTGATTTTCTTTTAACCAAAAAAAAGCATTAGTCAAAACAGATAAAGTTACTGCTGTAAAGACAAATAAACTAATAAGGTGAGGTAAATTTAATTGGTGTGTTCTCTGTTTGTTTATTAAATGAGATATAAATATGGCTAAAACATAACCAAGAGAAATGTTAATAACGCCATTAATCATATATTTCAAAATAATGGCGTTTTTTGTCACATCGCTGAAGTCGCTTGATTGATAATGCTCGAAAGCAACGATAGCAACCCCTAAAGTAAACCAATAAACAAGCCCTAATATAAGAGGAGAACGCTTAAGTTTTATCGCCAAATGAATCGAAATAATTTCTAATGTAAATGGAACAATAAGTAGAAAGTGCTGCCAGTTAATGTAAGTAGCAAATGAAGCGATTATACAAATAAAAAGACCCGCTTCTATTCCTAATAAAAATACTGCTGCAACAGCGATAACGTTACCGAAGACTAGTTCAGCACCACTAAATAGGCTTACTGGATTTAAGTTAATGAGGAAAGAAATGAAACAAAGAAGGCACGTAATAATAAGTTTTTTAGAAGGAGCTAACGTCACACTGTTTCACCTAATTAAAATGTATTCTTTTTTATAAATTATCTATGGCTCTTGTTTGAAGCTATAAGGATTAAGTACTCATTAGTTACCTTTCAGATTAGTCTAAATATTATTCTGGTGCAATAAATGGTTGAAAGCAAATTACTTTGAAGCGTGTTGATCGTTAGTGTCTTTTACCGTTTACTTAGCATTTTAAACGAAACTTACATAACAAGAAGCACTATATTAGCTATAGGTATATGCTATAGGGAAGTTGTTGAACTTTGTATAAAAATTATATTGGGAGATTAAATCACTTTAATTAAGGTGAAAACCTTCAGATTTAGTCACTTAAATAGCTAATTTTAAACTGTAATAAGGTGGTTTTAGCCACAGCCCTACGAACAATGGCTACCTCAACACTAGTGGTATTAGTATACACTTATTTGGAATAACCAAGCTTTCCAAACTTCGTTGATTTTGTCTTATTTTTGAAAAAAATAAGCTAGGCTTTTACCCCTAACTCCCTTAAGCGCTCTAACAAGTAGCTTGCTTGAGTATGTTTTTCAGATAAAACAACTTCACTGCGCGGGTGTAAAAATAAAGGCAACGAAATACGAGACTTATCACTTCCTTTACCGGTTGGGTTAATAACTCTATGGCTAGTCGATGGAAAATAACCACCAGATGCTTCTTGTAACATATCGCCAATATTAATTATTAAGTTACCGAAATCAGAAGGCACATCCATCCATTCACCATTTTGCTGTTGTACTTGTAAACCAGGTTCATTAGCCGCTGGCAAAATAGTGAGTAAATTTATATCTTCATGAGCTGCTGCTCTTATTGCTCCTGGCTCTTCATCTCCCGTTAATGGGGGGTAATGCAATACACGCAATAAGGTGTTTGGGGTATCTTTTATCATATTTGATAAGGCTTCAGAGTATTTTTTCGATACCTCGCTTGGGCTATGTGCTTCTACCCAGTCAAGTAATTCAGCTGCAAGATCAGAAGTTGATTGATAATAGGCTAGAATTTCATCTTTTAGCTGAGTAGGAATTCGACCCCAAGGGTAAATATGGTAGTACTCTTTAATATCTTTTTTACTGTGGCCTTTTGCTGTTTCAGAGACCTCAGGAGAGAAGTAGCCATCTTGCTTGTGCGGATCAAAAGCAAAATTATGTTTATCATTGGATTGAAAAAACGCATGCCAGTTTTTGTAGATTGACTCAACTAAACTCTGTTGAATAGGGTGATTTACGAGCACGCCAAAACCTGTGGTTCTGAGGCTCTCGACAAATTTCTGTGGTGCATCTTTGTCGGTATAATCTACAACTTGTACTTGCATAGTATTCTCATTATTAAATTCTTGACCAATTGGTAAGGTTTATTTTACTCGTTCTGGTGAATAGTTCAACTGTGTTGAGTTGGTTTTGCACGCGTAAACACCCATAATACTCAAGTAAAGAGTAAGCTAAACTCCAATGCATTCTTGGTTTGGTTGTACTTCAAAAGAGAGATCTGTTTAGGTGTTAATAGTTAACGAGTTACTTGAGCAACTCTTGAACTATTCTTTTTAGTAAAAAGGTTTCTCTTTCAATCGACATACCTTTTTTTTCACTATGCGCTATTGTGTGTTCGTTATGGGCAATTGCTTCATGGATATTTATCCAAGTGGGGTGCATGCCATTAGCTATTTCATGGCTTTCTAACTCAGGCGTAAGTAGTTCATCATCAATAGTGCAGGTGTAACAATATGACACCATATGAACAATATCATAGTTATTTTTATACCACGGGCGATACTCTTCGTACTTACCAAACTCTTTTACTTGGCTAATATTGTGAGCGCCAGTTTCTTCTTTTAGCTCTCTTATTAACCCACAAATGTTGGTTTCATGTTCATCAATACCACCACCGGGTAAACTATAGTCGTGGTAACGTTTGGTGTAGAGAAGGAGAATATCTTCACCTTTTAAAACAATAGCTCTGCTTGCTTTTCGGGTGAATTGAGCAGCTGATAAATCGCTAATATCAGCATGGGTGGTCGATTTTAATAAACGCATATTTATTCTTTAACTGGTAGTGAAATAACCGCGATATTACCTTTTGCTCCAGCGGCAATAAAAGTATTGTTATCACTGGCTATAGTGTAAAAGCCGTTATTTAAACTTTTTGAGAGCGGCGATTTTATAGGTTTTATACTATTTTGGCTATTGCTAGGCACACTTAACGCTTGCCAACTGTTACCATGATCATAAGAGACATCTGTACTGAGTTTGCCTGTACTGATACAAATGGCTTGTTGACAAGCCATTGCTGTTCTTAATCCTCGTTGGTCATTGTTAACAGATTGCCAACTATTATTTTTTATAGACGCCATATTACTGTAATTAGCAGAACGCGCTAAATAATCACCACCAAGAGCAAACACTTCATTATTACTGTTTAACGCAAGAGCATAAACGCCTGACGTTTGGCTCGCTTTATGGATAGGAACAGACCTTCGCTGCCAAGTTTCTCCGTAATCATTACTATGATATACCCATGCGGAAAAGCCACCGGTTGCAAACCAGGCTTTACCTTGCTTACCAATGATTAAGGTATTGCCACTTGCGGCAAAAGCCACTTCTTTTTCTTGCAGTGCTGGGATATTACTGTGCTTTATTCTCTGCCATGTTTTGCCACCATCAGTGGTTTTTTTTATCACAAAATAGCCATCTATAGGGTCACCCATTAATAGCCCTTGTTTTTCATCCCAAAAGGCAATGGAATCAAAAAAGCCTTGCTTGTGAGGTGTTTGATACATTGGCTGCCAACTGTTACCACCATCACTAGTTTTATAAAGTACTGATAACTCGCCTGAGCCAGCTCCCATAATTATCGCCGTTTGGCTATCAAACAATGCAATATCTCTAAAGTCAGTTATTATGGAGGATTTAACCGATTTATCTTGCCAGCTAATGCCACCATCTTGACTAACAAAAACGGTATTGTTCGCACCTGTTACCCATAAAGAGTGTTCTTTGATGGCACTGCCTCGTAACGATACTTTGGCGGGTAGTTGCTTAAACTGCCATTGTAATGGGGTTTGTAAAGCGTGACTAAGTTGAGAAAAAGTAATGAATGAAAGCAGAGCTAAAAGAATAAAGGATTTTTTATTTGGTAAAAGCATTGGATAGTTATCGTTATTATTTTTTTGGGTTGTATCGGTCAATCATAGCTTTATTTAATGGGATATAAAATATACACCATTAATTATTATAGTCACTCAAACAATACATCAAGCGTTACGCTAAGCTACCCTTTAAATAATTAACTAAGGCATTTATTTTGGGTGAGCGTTGCCTGTTAAAAGGGTGAACAGCCCAAACATCTTCATCAGGCTCTTGAAATTGACTCAACAGAGTCACTAATTTCCCCGTGCTTATAAATGATTCAACATAATAATCGGGCAACTGCACTATGCCTATGCCTTTAAGTGCTGCATCTAACAAAGCTTGACCATTATTACAACGTAAAGAGCCTGAAACGCGCATGTTGATTTCTTTTGAAGCTTCATTGAAACGCCAAAAATCACGTGTGCCTAATAAACAGTTATGATGGGTTAATTCAGACAAAGTATGTGGCGTACCAAAAACTTGTAAGTAACTGGGGGCTGCGCAAAGGTAAATTTTTCGCTGAGTAAGTTTTGTAGCCATTAAACTTGAATCTTTTAACTTACCTAAACGAATGGCTAAATCGTAACCTTCATTAACTAAGTTTATTTGTTGATTAGTTAAATTAACATCCAGTGATATTTCTTTATGGTTGATTAAAAAATCATTGAGTTTAGGTAGAATAATTTTCTCACCATAGGTTGCGGGAGCCGTTAGTTTTATTTTACCTTGAGGTTTACTTTGTAAATTAACTATTGCGCGTTCAGCTTCTTGCAAACTATTTAATACTTGTTTGCAGTGCTGAAAATATATTTCGCCTTCAAACGTTAAAGACACTTTTCTAGTGGTGCGATAAAAAAGCTTAATGTTAAGTCTTTGCTCTAACTCGGTTACTTGTCGGCTCACTTGAGCAGTAGAAATAGCAAGCTTTTTAGCGGCCTTAGTAAAACTATTGTTTTCTGCTACGGCAACAAACTCACTAATGCCTTGCCATTCCATATTGTTACTCGTGTGTAAAAGTAAATTAATAAAGTTTATATTATCATCTGTGATGAAATAAATATAATGGCAGTAGTTAAAGCTAAGTTGTTTAGTTCGTTTGAGCTAAGCTTATGGCAAATAATTTATTCTTGAACCAAATCATTAAAAGAAATTAAAAGAAACTATTAAAAGAAACAATGGAGATAACAATGTCAGATCAGTTTATTAAATCAAAAGCGGCTATTGCTTGGGGACCTAATCAACCACTATCAGTTGAAGAAGTTGATGTTATGTTACCAAGAAAAGGTGAAGTACTGGTAAAAATTGTTGCTTCAGGAGTTTGTCATACCGATGCATTTACTTTATCTGGTGAAGATCCAGAAGGGGTATTTCCAAGCATATTAGGTCATGAGGGTGGCGGTATTGTTGAACAAGTTGGTGAAGGCGTTACCAGCGTAAAAGTAGGTGATCATGTTATTCCACTTTATACACCAGAATGTGGTGAATGTAAGTTCTGTTTGTCTGGCAAAACAAATCTTTGTCAACAAATCAGAGAAACACAGGGCAAAGGTTTAATGCCTGATGGCACAACACGTTTTTATAAAGATGGACAACCAATTTATCATTATATGGGCTGCTCAACGTTTTCAGAATATACCGTTTTACCTGAAATTTCTTTGGCAAAAGTTAACCCGTCTGCACCACTTGAAGAAGTTTGCCTATTAGGTTGTGGTGTTACCACTGGTATGGGGGCGGTTATGAATACGGCTAAAGTTGAAGCTGGTGATACTGTGGCTATTTTTGGCTTAGGTGGTATTGGTTTATCAGCTGTTATTGGCGCAACAATGGCTAAGGCGTCTCGCATTATTGTGATTGATATTAATGAGTCAAAGTTTGAATTAGCCAAAAAATTAGGAGCAACAGATTGTATTAACCCTAAAGACTATGAAAAGCCTATTCAAGAAGTGATTGTTGAGTTAACTGATGGTGGCGTAGATTATTCATTTGAATGTATTGGTAATGTAGACGTGATGCGCTCCGCGTTAGAGTGTTGTCATAAAGGTTGGGGTGAGTCTGTTATTATCGGCGTTGCTGGTGCAGGACAAGAAATTTCAACGAGACCATTTCAATTAGTTACTGGCAGAGTATGGCGCGGCACTGCATTTGGTGGGGTTAAAGGTCGTTCAGAATTACCTGATATTGTTGAACGTTACCTTGATGGTGAATTTCAATTAAATGACTTTATTACTCATACCATGGGGTTAGAAGCGATAAATGAGTCGTTTGATTTAATGCATCAAGGCAAGAGTATTCGTAGTGTTATTCACTTTAATAAATAATTCACTTTGATACATAATCCATGTAGGTAAGTAATTATCTCAAAGAAAACCCAATTATAATCAACGGTAGTGAGGTTTATACATGATTGAGAATATAAGCAGTAATAAAGTGTGCTCAGGTTGGCATAAACAATATAACCATCAATCGAGTGTATTAAATTGTTCGATGCGTTTTGCTATTTATTTACCCCCACAAGCTAGTGAAAGTCATAAAGTACCTGTGCTTTATTGGCTTTCAGGGTTAACCTGTAGTGATGAAAATTTTATGCAAAAGGCTGGAGCATTTAAAGCTGCCGCCGAATTAGGTATAGCGATTGTAGCGCCAGATACTAGCCCTCGCGGAGAGGAGGTAGCAAATGATGACGCTTATGATCTAGGGCAGGGGGCGGGTTTTTATGTCAATGCAACCCAAGAGCCATGGCAGCAAAATTATCAGATGTATGATTATATTACTGCTGAGTTACCCGCATTAATTGAAGCTAACTTTCCGGTGACCACAGAGAAAAGTATCGCAGGCCACTCTATGGGAGGACACGGTGCTTTGGTGATTGGTTTGAGAAACCCTGAGCAATATAAATCAATCTCAGCATTTAGCCCAATATGTAACCCAACAAACTGTCCATGGGGAGTGAAAGCTTTTACTGCTTATTTAGGCGATGATAAATCGTTATGGCAGCAATATGATGCTACACAGTTAATAGCAGAACACACTTTACAGCTACCTTTAATGATAGAGCAAGGTTTAGCTGATCAATTTTTAGCGGAACAACTGAATATTGAACAATTTGCTGAAGCCGCTAAAAAAGCCAATTACCCAATAGCGTTAAATAAGCAGGAAGGTTATGACCACAGTTATTTCTTTATCGCTAGCTTTATAGAGAAACATATTTTGTTTCACAGTAATGCTTTATTAAGTAACCTTAGCTCGGGATAATAAATAGCTCCCTAGCAGCTATTTTTCCTTACTTCTGCGTTAAATTCATAAACAATAAAATAACTATTCTTAATGAATTTGCCTTGAATGAAAAAACTATCAAGCTAGTGAGTTACTAAAACCACAAGTTTAACAATATCAAACGATTAACTTATCTCTTAACCCGAGCTGAGGTTAAGTAAATAACTTTAGCTTGGAGTGAATATAAAATAACAGCAGCGCACTAGGGGGGGATTAGATTTTTTTGCTCCTAGACGCTGATTTTTTATTCTTCTGGCTCTTCTTGAAAGATATCTTCAATAGATAAGCTAAATAACCTTGCCGCCTTAAATGCTAAGGGCAAACTGGGATCAAACTTACCTTTTTCAATAGCATTAATTGTTTGCCTTGAAACACCTAATGCTTCGGCGAGTTGAGCTTGAGTCCAATCTCTTTCAGCTCTCAAAACTTTTAAACGGTTTTTCATTGGTACTTCCTTTGACCTTTGATATTAGCGATAAGGTAGGTAATTGCCATAACAATAACCACATGTGAAATCTCAGGCTCAGAATTGATAAGCTTAATATCTTCAAAAAGCTCATAACTTAAACCAAAGACCAAGCCTACTCCTAAGGTAAGCCCCATAGCTTCTAACATTATTTTTCGCTGCATCTCATCAAGGTCAATAAGATATTGTCTATTCGCAAGTAGCATACCTACACCAGCTGCAATGTTAAGTAATACACCGATGATGGTTAACGTAGTATTAAAGTCCCAGATGAATCTCGGTGCAAAAGCTGCAATAGCCATTGATACCACCCAAGTTGAAGTCCAGAATAAAAGTTTTTTGGTATTCTTTTTATTTACGGAAGTATAGTTTTTAGCCTTATTCATTGGTAAAGCTCCTTTGATTTTATGTAAAGTCACCTTTACTTTATGTAAGGGGGAGTTCTATGTCAAGTGTGTTTTACAAAAAGTACGCTTTAACTTTCTTTTTGTTACTAGGTGAAGCGTGTTTAGATAGACTGTTATTTGGGTTCATTTTTAATAATAAAGTGTAATAGCGGCTAATATCTTTACTATACTGTTCATTGTTGTTGAATTTAAAGGATATGGTTAATGAAGATACTTGTTGTTGATGATATGGCTTCTATGCGTCAGGTAATGTTGCATATGTTAAAGACTTTAGGCCTTCATGATAATGATGAGGCTAAAAATGGTCTTCAAGCGTTAAAAATGCTTAGGCAAGGTGATTATGATTTATTAGTGACTGACTTACATATGCCAAATTTAAACGGCAGGCAGCTACTGGAAAAGGTTAGAGCGGATAAGAAGTTACAAGATTTACCAGTGCTTATGGTAACGAGTGAAGACGATAGAAATGTGGTCTTGTCACTGATTGCTGAGAAGGTGACAGGGTTTATTGTGAAACCATTTAAAATAGAAACATTACAAAAACAATTAAACAAAATGAATCATTAAAAGTTACAACACAGCTAAATCAGTCTTCAAGTGTCGTTTCGTTTATTATCTTCCAGTCTTTAACTAGGGTATTAAAAAAACCCGCTTGCTGGTACGATTTTGTAATCTCTCCTCGCTCACGTAAAATGGCTAGCCCTTTTTGCAATGCAATAAATGTTTCTTTTCCTCTTGGGTGTTTTTTAGAAATAGCAAAGTGTCTGCTATCATTTAACGCAACCTTTACACCCTCAATGGCCTTGATAGAATAATCTTTGCCTTGATAGCTAAAAGGGAGTGTATTAGAAAATGGCGCTAACATGACATCAACCCAACCTTTACTGACAATTTTTGCCATTGATAACCATTCTTCCTCGTGCATTAATGATTTTGGTGATATTTGCTTCAATGTTGCCCAATCGACAGGCCAATTTTTGTTGGAAACAACGGTTAATCGTTGTAAATCACTTAATTGCTTTACTGTGATACTAGAATGATGAGCTGTTGATGTATAAATACCTGCCATATATTCCCCTTTGTTAATAACAGGGGCTGAGATATATAGTTCATCAGAATATTGGCTAATATGCGAATGCCACATAGAATCAAAACTAATCAACAATAAACCCGTTTGTAGTAGTTTTATGTTTCTAGCGTCGTAGTTACCTGTGGTAAAGGTGAATTCTAGGTCAGAACCGCCTAATGTTAACGCTTTTTGTATTAGAATAAATTCAACCACATCTCGTTGAGTGTTTTGTCCTGAGTAATCAGAGACTTCGATAGGATCTCGTCCATTCAGAATTTCTTGAGCATATTTATAGATATCTGTTTCAACAGAAATGTTAATTGTTTCTTTCTGAGCAAGCGCATTTAGCGACAAGAGAGCAAGTGATAAACAAAGAAGATGAATCATGATAACTATTTAAAAGGATTTGATTTAAGTATAGTCAAAGTTATCAAAGATAAAAAAAAGGAGCCGAAGCTCCTTTGTTATAAAGTTTAGTGATTAACTATTACCAAATTTTAACGCGTTTTTCTGGAGCAATGTACATTGCATCGCCTTCCTTAACGTCAAATGCATCGTAAAACTCATTCATGTTAGATAGAGATCCTAAAGCACGGAACTCACCTGGTGAATGAGGGTCAGTTGCAACACGATTACGCATTGATTTTTCGACAATCTTTGAACGCCAGATTTGTGCGTAACCCATGAAGAATCGTTGGTCACCTGTTAAGCCGTCAATTACGGGTGCTTCTTTACCATTTAACGATGCTTTATAAGCTTTATAAGCGATAGTTACACCAGATAAATCACCAATGTTTTCACCCAGTGTTAATTCACCATTTACGTTTAAATCTTCAAACACTTGGTAGTTTGCATATTGATCAACTAAAGCTTTAGTACGATTAGCAAACTCTTCAAGATCTTTTTCTGTCCACCAGTTACGTAAATTACCATCGGCATCATATTTACTACCTTGATCATCAAATCCATGACCCATCTCATGACCAATTACAGCACCGATACCACCGTAGTTAACAGCATCATCAGCTTGCATATTAAAGAATGGAGGTTGTAATATTGCAGCAGGGAATACGATTTCATTGGATGTAGGGCTATAGTAAGCATTCACTGTTTGAGGAGACATATGCCATTCCCAGTCATGTATAGGTCCGCCTAACTTGGCAACCTCTTTATCATGACCTAAGCGAGAAGAACGTAATAAATTGCCCACTAAATCATCTGATTTAATCGTTAAAGCAGAATAATCTTCCCACTTATCAGGGTAACCAATTTTCGGAGTAAATGCGGCAAGTTTTACATGTGCTGATTTTTTCGTATCATCAGACATCCACTCTAAACCGTCAATGCTACTACCGTAAGCTGAACGTAAATTCTCAACTAATTCACTCATACGAGCTTTTGCTTGAGGCGTAAAGTGACGACCTACGTATACCTTACCAATAACTTCACCTAAGTTACGGTTAACAACACTTACACCACGTTTCCATTGTGCACGTTGCTCTTTACGACCACTTAATTGCTTTGAATAAAAATCAAAGTTTTCGTTATCAATGTCAGTACTTAAGTAAGGTGAAAAATGACTTAACGTATGGAATGTTAGGTATGTTTGCCAGTCTTTTAACGGGGTTTCAGCAAATAATTTACCAAAACCTTTAATGAAGTCTGGTTGGTTAATAATAATATCTTTTTGCGAGGCTACGCCTTGAGCAGATAAATAAGCAGACCAGTCAAACGCGTCAGTTAACGTTGATAAATCGCTGACAGCAAACTTGTTGTAACGTTTTTCACTGTCACGAGTTTGTACGCGAGTCCAGTGGTAGTTTGCAAGTTTTGTCTCTAAAGCCATAATGGTTTTAGCAGCTTCTTTTCCGCCTTTTAAGCCAGCAAGATCAAACATTTTCTCTATGTGGGCAACATACCCATCGCGTAAAGCGGTAAAACGTTCAGCTTCATTAAAGTAATAATCTTTATCAGGTAAACCTAGGCCACTTTGCCAAATGTGTGTTGCATAACGACTAGAGTCTTTGGCATCGATACTGATATAGAAAGCAAGAGGGCTACCAACGCCAACAGCTTGATATTTACCAAAAAATTCAGATAATTCAGAGCTGTTTTTTATGTTGTTTATCGCATCAAAAATCGGCTGAATTGGCTTGCTACCCAGTGCATCTCTGTTTTCAGAGTTCATGTATGAGCGAAATAGGTCAGCAACTTTTTGCTCATCGCTACCCATTTTTAAGTTTTCTGTTGCTGCTAACTCTTCAATAATAGCTTTAACGTCATCGTCAGCTTTATCACGTAAATCATAGAATGAACCAATAGCAGTTTTATCACCGGGAACTTCATTATTTTTCATCCAACCACCGTTGACATAACGGTAGAAGTTATCTTGAGCTCTTACTGAATTATCAATATTCGCTTTTTCAATACCTGAAGCTAAAGCGGTTTTTTGGGTACTTATGGCACTGTTAACATCATTATTATTTACTTGGCTGTTACAGCCAGAGATAAGTAGTAATGAAGAACAAATTGCACTGGTTAAAATTGCTTTCATGGATATGTTCTCAATAAATTATTATAAATATATGTTCGTGCAATTGAATGAAACGTCAAAAAAGAACGTTGCTAGAAGTATCAAAATTCTTGCACAATAGCCTCATGTTACGAGTTATTTGGCGATATATCTAGCAAACGAAACATCTATTTACATTTTTATTTTGCATGGTTATATACGTTGTAAAGAAAAGATTGCACAAAAAGCAGCAACATAAAATTTAATTTATGTTAACTGATTGTTTACATGTTGTTTTTGGAAGGCGTATCTAAAAAAAGGTTTACTGCACATTGACACATTTCATCGAGATGATTTGCATCTGCATAAATGCCATCGATCACTAATTGAGCAATGCCATGCAGTGTTGCCCAAGTTACTTGGGCTAATCTTAACGAATTTTCAGATTGTGGCAGCAGACCTTTTGCTTGAAGGTTTTTTACTAAGTTAACTTGGTATTGAAAACTAGGGTAGGCAACAGACTTTAGTTCATCAGAGCTTTGATTATTTTTCCATAAACGACTACCAAACATTAACTGATACATGGCAGGGTTTTGATAAGCAAACTGTACATAATCGTGAACGAACTTTTGATATTTTTCTTTGCTTGAATGTGAAGGTTTTCCGAAGGTTTCTTCTGCTTGTTGCTGCCATGTAATAAAACCTTGTGCAGCGATTGCTGAAAGTAAATCGTTTTTATCTTTAAAGTGATGATAAGCCGCTGTTCGTGATACACCAACTCGCTCGGCAAGTTTTCTAAGTGATAAGGCTTCAATACCAGATTCTTGTATTATAGTACTAGCAGAAGCAAGCAGGCTGTTTCGTAGGTTGCCGTGATGATAGCTTGCTTCGTTACTTGTCATTACCATGTTACTCTTTTGGGCTAATTCTAGAGGTTAATTAAAGGTTTTTTCTATGAGGTAGAGCGACATTAGAAAATATAATACCTGCAACTAAGGACATAAATATTAAGAACGTTTGTGAACCTAAATCGGCAATATTTAACATTTGCTGTCCTGACACTAAGGTGTTCAAGCCCATGTAAACCTTACTACCTGGTACAAGTACAACCAACCCCATTAAACGTACGATACTCGAAGGTAAATTCATCACTCGAGAAAACAAATTACTATACAAGCCTAGCGCGAAAGCTCCAACAAAAGCGCCTAATGCAACTCCTAAATAGGTGCTTGCCCAAACACTCATACCAAAGGCGATATAACCTGATATTATTCCCCAAGGTGCATCCTTAATTCGTGCTTTAAATAAAATAACCAAACTGATTGATAAGGTAGTTACGGCTATCCATGAAGTCCATTCTGGCATTATTTGGGGTGGAATAAAGGCGACTTCTCCCCACATAAGCTTACCTAATGCCATGCCTAATACACCACCGAAGTAGAGTTTAAATAACACCATCACACTATCCATAATCCGAGCAGTCCCCGACATTAAATGTCGGGCAGCTAATTCTGATAACCCTACGGTTAATGACAAGCCAGGAATAAAAACAATAATGGTCGATAGAATCACCATAGGAATATTTATACTAGGATCTATTAATGATATTGCCGAAGCTAGTAGTGAGGCAGTTAGTGCTGATAGCGGTTCTAATAATTCAGTGACACGTTTGGAGCGTTCAGACCATAAAACAAATAAGAAAGTAACAAACCCAAGTAATGTTGCCCAGAAAACATCATTCCAGCTGGTGTGCATTAACATTGCAAATGCACCACTTGAAGCACCAAACGCGAGGAAGGTTAAGAAAACACCGTAGGGCGCTGGCTTGTTATTAACTTCGGTTAATCTTTCTGTTGCTTCTGCTAAAGTTCTTTCACCATTAATAAGCTCATCTACAAGCTCATCGATTCTCGCTAATGAACCCAGATCAATATCACCAGGGGTTACTCGAACAAGGTGATTATATTGTTGATCATCCTCATCATCAGATAAGATAAAGGTTAATGCGGTAGGCGTGATAATAAAAGATGCGCGTATATCAAGAAAATTAGCGATTGAAAGTAGATTATCTTCTAAACGATATGCGGTTGAACCTAATTTGTGTAATGCTTTACCCAAACGGATAATAAAGCGGCGTTTTTGATAAAAATCATCAGTGTGGGACATATGATATAGAAAGAAATAGCGGTTACTGTAATATATGGTAATAGATTTTATCACTTAAGTGAATTTTAAACCTCTTTTCTTAAGATGAATGTGATAATTGGTCTTTAAACTGAAGATAATGGGAATGTTATGACATTGTTGGTGATTTTGGCTTGTGTATTTTTTGCTGTCTTTTTAATGGTTATTTTTGGTGAAAAATACGCTAAGCCTATTAGCGTAGAGCAACAAAGTAAATACAGTAAGCTTATTTGGGTTTTAGTTTTTATTTTGATCATTGCGGCGATTATTAAAAACCTAGTAGCTTAAACAGTACTTTTACTTATAAGACAAAAGTAAAACAGCTTTATCGGTTGATATTCATCAGATAAACTCATTTAAATAAGTATTGAATAGCATAAATTTTAAAAGGCATGAACATGTACCCTGTACCTAAGTTAAATTTGAAAAACAAAGTATCAGAACTGGAGTGGCAGTTAAGAGTTGATTTAGCTGCATGTTACCGGTTATTACATATGCATGGCTGGGACGACTTAATTCACACGCATATTTCTGTACGTATCCCTGAAACAGAGCATATTTTAATTAATGCCTTTGGTTTAGCGTTTGAAGAGATCACGGCATCAAACCTTGTTAAAATAGACATTGACGGAAATATTATTGACCCTGACAGCCCTTTTGAAATAAACCCAGCAGGCTTTACTATTCATAGTGCTGTGCATGAAGTTCGTCACGATGACATCTGCGCTTTACACGTTCATACCAATGAAACTATTGCTGTTGCAAGTACTGAGGAAGGGTTGTTGCCACTTAGTCAATATTCTATGTTTGCGCTTGCTTCTATGAGTTATCACGATTATGAAGGTTTAGCTGTTAATGCCGATGAAAAGTTAAGGCTACAACAAGATTTAGGTTCAAAAAACTTTATGCTATTGCGCAATCATGGTGCGTTAACGATGGGAAGAACAATTGGTGATGCGTTTATGCATATGTATGATTTAACGCGTGCCTGCCAAGTTCAACTTCAAGTTATGGCGACGGGTATGCAACCTATTTATGCGCCACAAAGTATTATTGATGGGATAAAAGCTCAAGCTAATATTGTTCATGATGGTGAAACAGGTGGACAAAAAGCTTGGCCAGCAATGGTAAGACGTGTGTATCGCAATGATCCTAGTTTTGCAGAATAAAATTTAACTAAACCTCTAATTAATTCATTTGATAAATAACGAGTTTAAAAGAAAGATATGAAGATAACCCACATTGAAGTATTTGATATTCACTGCCCTAAACGTCCACCTTGGAACCCTGTCTTTGTACGTATTTATACTGATGAAGGAATTACAGGGGTAGGTGAAGCAGGTCTTGCTTATGATTGGGGACATAGCGCTGCTGCTGCAATGATTAAAGAAATTAGTGAAGCGGTGCTCATTGGCTTTAACCCATTTAATACTGAGTTACTTTGGTCAAAAATGTTACGAGAAAGTTTTTGGGGTTTAGGTGGAGGACCTGTACTCTATTCTGCTATGAGTGCGATTGATACCGCACTTTGGGATATTAAAGGTAAAGCGCTTGGCGTACCGGTATATCAACTGTTAGGGGGTAAGGTAAATGAAAATTTACGTACCTATGCAAGCCAGTTACAGTTTGATTGGGACAGTGAAATTACTAAACTGATAGAGCCAGAAGAATATGCTCAAGCAGCACTAAAAGCGGTTGCCGAAGGTTATGATGCGGTTAAAGTGGACCCTATTGTTTATAACAAGGATGGCAGCTCTTCCTTCGACCGTACTAAGTTATTCACACAACCACAGATGAGGTTGTTTGGTGACAGGCTTAGAGCCATTCGAGATGCTGTCGGTGAAGACGTAGATATTATATTTGAATCTCATTCATTAATGGGAGCTGCGTCAGCAATACAAATGGGGAAAGTGATCGAAGAAGTTAACTGCATGATGTATGAAGAGCCCGTTAATTATTTGAACCCAGCAGTACACAAAAAAGTATCTGATAATGTGAATGTACCTATTGCTGGCGGTGAGCGTTTATATCACCGTTGGGACGTACGCCCTTATTTTGAAGATCAAAGTATTGATGTATTACAACCTGATGTCGGTTTATGCGGTGGCTTTACTGAAGCGAAAAAAGTGTGTGATTATGCAGATGTTTACGATATTCGAATACAAGCACATGTTTGTGGTGGGCCAGTGGCGACAGCGGCTTCATTACATTTAGAAACGGCAATTCCAAATTTTTTAATTCATGAGCATCATACTTATGCAACAAAAGAATGGAATAGAGAACTGTGCATACAAGACCCACAACCTAAAAATGGTGTATTTAATGTAAGCGAAGAGCCAGGTATTGGCATTGAATTAAACGATGCGGTTGTTAAAAAATCGCCACATGTATTAATTAAGTAAAGGTTAATTTGCCCCATAAACAGGGGGCACTCTTAACTTAATCAAAATAATAATAAAGCGCGTTATCAGCAGATATCGCGCTTTTTTCATCTTCAGATAACGCATTTATTACAGGTAAATTAAGTAAGTATTGCCAATACGCTTGATAAGTGGTTTGACTAAATAAACAAAGCGGAAAATTGCTGGCTAACATGACTTTGTTAATACCAAAGTTTTCTATAACAAACGTGATGCATTTATTCAACCAGTCAGCATTATAATGTCTATTTATCATTTCCCAGCCAGAGCATTTGATGATGACATTATGATATTGTGCAAAACTGATTACGTTTTGCCGCCATGTACTGTGATTTTGTGTACTACTCATTATGCTATTAGTCGCTAAAGCATTTTTATTTAGCGTACTTTCAACAACAAAGTCAGGAGGGAAGCCGGTGTGGTTAATCGCAAACGTGAGTTGCGGGTAAGTTGATATTACGTTATGCAAGGCCCTACAGGCTTGAGTATCTTCAAACGGGAGTTGTACTTCAAAAATTATTGGCTTATGGTTCGATAAGCGTTGCTTAGAGAGTTGATTTAGTTGTTTAATATTATTGAGCACTTGTGGTGACGTTAATAGTGATAACGCCTGAGAGTCTAATATATGCCTAATTCCTTTAAAGCTTCTTTGTAATAAAAGTTTATTCAATACCAAGGTAAACTGACTATCGGAATCGAGTAAGTTAATTGCAGCAATACTGCTAAAAGGTGAGCTGCAATTTACTTCATGAAAGGCGAGTTCCTGCCATGGCTGGTTATTATTAAACCCCGCTTCAATATGAACAAACCCCGCAAGCGATAACTCACCCGACAAGCACAAATGGTTTTCTTTAAAATTATGCTGAATAAGCTTTTTATCTTGCCAATAGGGCGGGTTGTCATCTTTAAGCCACAAATACTCGCCATGGGTTAAATCAAATAAATGTAGATGTGGGTCAATTATTTTCAAAGCTGTTTCCATCATTCTTAGCGCGAATTAACTTAATCCTTAGCGTTGTTTCTTCCAATTGAAATAGTGAATTAGTCAGCTAGGCGCTTTATTAATTCACTTGGTATCATGATTTTATTATCTTACTGTGCAGTGTAACCACCATCAATCACTTGTAAACTGCCGGTAATAAAGGTTGCTTTATCGGATGCTAAAAAATAGACCAGTTCAGCAACTTCTTCAGGTTGGCCAAGTCGGTTTAATGGTTGTAAAGCCGCTTCTTCACTATGTACCTGTGCTTTATTTTCACCTGATTTTTCACAATAATTATTAATGGCTTTATGGTATAGCGGTGTTTCTATAGTACCAGGGCAAACAGCATTGGCTCTAATATTATACCGAGCATAATCTAGTGCGGTTGTTTTGGCCATTGAAGCGAGCGAAGCTTTACTTAAGTTGTAAGCGAAAGAGTTTTGCTTAGCGACTAACGCTTGATCTGATGCCATCAAAATAATCGCCCCTTTATTAGACGCTTTCATACTAGGTAGTACAGCCTTAACCGCAGTATAAGCGCCTTTTACGTTAATAGAGAATACTTTATCAAAGTCAGCTTCTGTGGTGTTTTCAATATTACCTGAATAGTGAATACCTGCATTTGACACTAAAACATCGATAGTATGCTCTTTAGCTATCTCAGTTATAATTTTAGTTACCTGTTGAGTGTTTGAGACATCACATTGTTTGAATACCCCCACTGCACTCGGTGTTAAATCTAAATTAAATACTTGATAGTTCTTTTGTACAAATAATTGAGCAATACTAAGCCCAATCCCTGAGCTACCACCGGTGATCACACATACTTTTTGCATAGCTTTTCTAATGTTAATGACTCTTGGTTAAATAATACCTGTATGGCGAAGTAAGTTCCATTTACTTATGCTATTGGTTTGCGTGTATAATAAGGTAATTACGAAATATAGGGTTTATTTATGAAAGTATGTGGCGTTGAATTAAAAGGTAGCGATGCAATTATTTGTATTATGTCTAAAGAAAACGGTTTGTATGATATTCCTCATACACGAGTACAAAAAGTGACACTTGAAAATGCAGCAGATGCAGAACAAGTGCAAAAATTTCAATTTACCTTCGCAAAATTGATGGAAGATTATCAAGTTACTCATGTGGTTATCAAAGGAAGAGCATTAAAGGGCAAATTTGCAGGCGGCCCTGTTAGTTTTAAATTAGAAGCGGCAATTCAGTTAATAAGTGACTTAACGGTTGAAATACTTGCGGGAACTTTTATAAAGAAAGAATTAGCGAAAAGCCAAATAGATATTGATTTTAGAGATACAGGGTTAAAACAATATCAAGAGCAGGCGTTTAGCAGTGTCTTTGCCTACCTAGAAAGTAAACATTAATAGTTTTCAGTTTTCAGTTTTCAGTTTTCAGTTTTCAAAATATAGGCCCATAATAATTTATGGGTCTCTCACCTATTTTATCTCTTCAACATAGATCAACAGCCCTTAATTCCTTATTTAATTTTAAATAACTCTTTAAATAAGTTAGCGCTTTTCCTTTAATTCTTACCCATTAAATAGTGATATTATCACTAATGCAACATTATCTTTACATGTTGTTGTGATTTTGGATGTAAAAAATATGTAATAAAAGTGTTTTTTTATTGTTTTCTTTCTTCGTTTTGGTATAGGGTGATTGCTTGAATAATTTAAAAAACAATAAGACAGATGGAATTCTGCGCAAGTATTGAAGTTAAAAATTAAATAGAGGAATCTTAATGAAAATGAATAAAACAATGGTAGCCAGCTTTGTTGGCGCAGCTTTATCTGTTACGACGCTTGGAAGCGTAGCATCGAGCTTTGATACTGCTCATGGCCTTAATGCACCTGCAAAGGTTAAGTTGCCAATAAATACTTTTGCGCAGAAGCAACATCATCAACCAACCATTAGTGGTATGAGAAATCAGTATGATGCTCAGCTCGGTAAAACAACCTTTCAATGGGCTAGCACTCATCATAAAACGCCAAGTGTAAGAGCACTATCTGCTGAACATCAAAATGCTTATGCTGCAGATTTTTATATGAAACAGCTCACAGGTATTAAAGATGTAAATAACAGTATTGCTAAACCTGTTTTATCACAAATTCATGATTTAGGTCGTGGCGCTAAAATTGCCAAGTACAAGCAAGAGGTTGCTGGCATAGAAGTCTTTAATCGTGAATATAACATCATGATGGATAGAGAGTTCAATTTAGTTGCTTCATCAGGTTATTTTGTAAATTCACGAGTGACTAAAGCTGCGGCTTCTACCCTTAAAAATTTAGGCAATGATTTTGGCAGTGCAGTGAATTCAATTAACACTGTTTTTGATGACATGGGTGGTGATAGCCGCTCTATTTCATTGTCTGTTAAATCGACAGATGAAAATGTAAATAATAAGTATGAACAATTTTCAGTCGCTAACACTTCAACGGACAAAGTATTGATTGGCGAACCACGTGCCAAAAAAGTATTTTTCGAGCACAAAAATAAGCTAGTTGCCGCTCATTATGTTGAAGTTGAAACGGGTGATATTGATAGCCGTGACTCTGAAATGTATGGTTATGTCGTATCAGCTCAAACGGGTGAGGTATTATTCAAAAAGAATTTATCTAGCCACGCATCAGACTTTGATTACCGAGTATATGCAGAAGAAAATGGTAAGCCGTGGGATGGCCCTCATGGTAACGTAATGCCAGCACCAGCGGGTAGTGATCCTGCTGCATTTTTAAGCGCTGAGTATCTAGATGCTCCTTTAGTCTCTTTATCTCATGGCCCAATTAGTACGATGGACCCGTGGTTAGCAGATGATGCTACTACGACTCAGGGTAATAACGTTACTGCGTATGTTGATGCGATTGCTCCACAAGGCTTTACCAATGGCGATTACATGGCAGAAATCACCAGCGCCAATACGTTTGATTATAAATATAATGAAGAAGAAGCTGAGTATTCAGTAAATAACCGTAATGCGGCTATTGTGAACTTATTTTATTTAACTAACTATTTGCATGATGATTATTACGATCATGGTTTTGATGAAGTTGCAGGTAACGCACAAGTATCAAACTATGGCCGCGGCGGTGAAGAAGGTGATGCGCTAAATGTTGAAGTTCAAGATAACTCTGGCTTTAACAATGCGAATATGTCGACACCTGCTGATGGTGGTTCACCACGCATGCAGATGTACCTTTGGGAAACAACACAAGCAGTAAATGGTGTTGACTTTGGTATTACTGCAACAACTCATGCAGATATTGGTCTTTTAGATAACGTAGGTTTTGCTGTATTTGGACCTGAAGTGTTTTCAGTGTCTGGTGAGTTAGTGCGTTTAGATGATGGTACTGATACTGTTAACGATGGTTGTGAGTCGGCAGTAAATGCCGCTGATTTAGCAGGTAAAATAGCTGTAGTTGACCGTGGTTCATGTGCTTTTGTAGATAAAGCACGCAGTGCACAAGAAGCCGGCGCAATTGCCGTTATTATTGCCAACAATAAAGATGGTGATGACGTTATAACCATGGCAGGTGATGATGAGACAATTACAATTCCAGCGATGATGGTTTCACAAAATGCTGGTGTCGATCTTTACGCTTTAATTGATGCCGATGAGTCGGTGTCGGTTGATATGTTCAAGAGTGATTTATCTCGCGTATTCAAAGATAGTTCTTGGGATAATGCTATTGTTGCTCATGAGTGGGGACATTATATTAGTAACCGCTTAGTTGGTAACGGCGCTGGCTTAAGCAGTGTTCAAGCTCGTTCAATGGGTGAAGGTTTTGGTGATTTCCATGCATTGTTACTCGCGAGTGATGAAGCTGATAACATGATTGTTGGTAATGAAGACTATGCTGGTGGTTATGGCGCAATTACTTATGTTTCAAGTTTTGTAAATGGTATTCGTCCGTATCCATATTCAACTGATATGGAAGTTAATCCATCATCATTTGAAGATATAGCATTGTACCCAGGCCAAGTGCATGCACCAGGTTCAATCTGGGGTAACATGTTATGGGAATCATTCGTTGCCTTAGCAAATGATGAGCGCCATACCTTTGCTGAAGCGAAGAGTCTGATGAAAGACTACTTAGTTGCCGGTTATAAGATGATGCCTATGGCACCAACGTTTACTGAAGGCCGTGATGCTATTCTTGCCGCCGCTTATGCTAATGATGCTGAAGATTACAAATTAATGTTAGCAGCATTTGCAAGCCGTGGTATGGGTCTAGGTGCTGAATCACCAGCGCGTTTTGCAACGGATCACGCTGGCGCTGTTGAGTCTTATAAAACTGAACTAAGTACATTTGCGGTAACAGAACATGCTTTAAATACTAATTATGAAGGCTTAACGTCAGGCTTCTGTTCAAACGATAATATTTTAGATAAAGGCGAGACTGGTACTGTTAGCTTTACTGTTAAAAATAGCGGTAGCGCGAGTTTAACAGCCTTAACGGGTACGGTTGTAGTTGAAAGTGGTCATGATGTAACTTTTGCAAATGACGGTGTTGTTACGTTTAGTGATGTTGCGATGTTTAGCTCTGCTACTAGCGCACCAATTGAATTTACGCTTAATGAAGCGGGTGTTGGTGATGAGTTAGTATTGAAGTTTGTACCTGATCTGGAAGAAGACGTTGAAGCAGATGACTACATGCTTTCGACTTTAACGAACGTAGATTTTGTCGATAGAGAAATGATGGGTACATCGCAAACTGATGACTTTAATACGCTTTCTCGTTTACATGATTATACCGAAACAGTTATGGTTGGCGATGATATGGCTAAAGGCAGTTGGGGTCTAGATCAATGGGACGCTGCTGATGGTATGATTTCTGGTACTGGTCATAGCTTTACCACTGATGTTGCATATCAAACACGTCCTATGTCGGTAGGTTTTGACGGTGAGTATACTGTTAGCTTTTGGCATTTATATAACCTTGAAACAGGTTATGATGGTGCAGTGGTTGAAGTAAGAGTTAATGGCGGCGACTGGGCTGATGTAACTGAAATGGGCGGTCAATTCCTTGGAGATGGTTATACTGATACCGGCTTGGAATACACAGAAGCTGCTATTGCTGAACGTGATACTTTTTCTGGTTTCAATTATGGTGCTGAATCGATTACGTTTGGTGAAGTGCTAAATGGTAACCAAGTAGAGTTCCGTTTCCGTATTGCTACGGATTCAGCGTTTGCTCCAGAGCCTCAATTTGGCTTTACGTCTGGTTGGTATATTGATGACATGACTTTCACTAATACTCAAAATAGCATCTTCTCTGATGTAATTGCGGGTGATGTGAATGCTTGTGATAACAGAGCGCCACTTGTAACAATGGATACAGCAGTTGCAGAGCAAACTGTAACAGAAGGTACTACTGTTTCTTTATCGGTAGAAGCAACAGACCCTAATGGTGATGCGCTGACTTATTCATGGGTTGAAACGTCGGGTACTGGTGTGTCAATATCTGATGCAGATATGGCACAAGCGAGCTTCTCTGCTCCACAAGTGTCTGCTAATACAACACTAGAGTTTGCCGTAACTGTTTCAGATGGTTCTGAGTCAGTCGTTAAAACGGTAACCGTTAATGTTACTGATGTACCTGTACCAGTAGTCTCTTCTCAGAAGTCATCTGGTGGTTCTACGGGTTGGATAGCATTATTACTATTACCTTTAGCAGCGTTACGCCGCCGTAAGTAATAACTAATATTGTTGTAATTTAAAGCCAGCTTTAGTAGCTGGCTTTTTTAATTACTAAGATAAAGGAGGCAGTATGCCTAATTTGAAATTTACTACAAAAAACTTACTGTTAATGCCTTTTATGGTACTAATTACAGTGCTTTTTTCATGTACTCAAGCAGAGACTCAAACATCAGCTGCAGAAGTTAATCAGAAAAAAGTGGCAGAGCAAAGCCAGCTTGAAAACACTAATCAAGAACAACAAATTAGTCGAAGTAATGAGATTAAAAAACATAAAACGCCAATTTCCAAACCAGTTTTTGGTAAAAAAACTATTTCTTTTAATGGCGAAA
This sequence comes from Colwellia sp. RSH04, assembly GCF_003545765.1. GTDB lineage: Bacteria > Pseudomonadota > Gammaproteobacteria > Enterobacterales > Alteromonadaceae > Colwellia. The sequence continues at coordinate 40,131 of NZ_QXIO01000007.1, forward strand.
AATTTGAATACCAAGCAAACTTAATTCAACAAGGTACTAAACTATTTAATTTTTCAATGTCTGAATATGGTGAAGTAAAAGGCAGTTTTGTTGTCGTAACTAAACCAGGTAAGCCTTTACGTGTCACTCCGGTTGTTTTAAAACACAAGAAAAAAATTGCAAAAGATACTTATCGAATTTTCCCCACTAAAGTTGATAACTTAGAAGCAATTTATCACTTACTTAAAGCAAATGAAGAGTTAACAACTGTTGAGTTAGAAATTGATTATAGTGGTAAAGCAAAAGTTGCTGAGTTTTAATTAATACTTATGGTATTTGATAGCTATAATTAAAAGTATAAGCTGAGTTAAGTCTATTAAAGGAGCATATTTTGCTCCTTTTTTTATTTTGGCTTTAAAAAACTTTCATATCATGCTTTAATCAAACAACTGTTTGAAATTAGACCTCTTACCAGAGAGGGTTTGTAAAATTGTTAGGAGATACTGATGCCAGAGTATAAAGCCCCAATACGAGATGTAAAATTTGTCATGCAAGAGTTATTAGCCTGTGACAACCTTTATCAGCGCTTAGGTTACGAAGACGCTAGCCCTGATATGGTTGATGCCATAATATCTGAGGCGGCAAAATTTACAGAGCAAGTCATCGCACCTATTAATCAAATTGGTGACCAGCAAGGTTGTACATGGAAAGATGGTGAAGTAACAACCCCTGATGGTTTTAAAGAAGCATATCAACAATTTGTTGATGGTGGTTGGCCTACGTTAGCTCAGAATACTGATTTTGGTGGTCAAGGCTTACCTCATTCACTCAATACTGCAATTAATGAATTCTTTTCAGCAGCAAACCATAGCTTTGCTATGTACCCTGGCTTAAGCCACGGTGCATTAGCGACAATTGAAGCGCATGGTAGTGAAGTACAAAAGCAAACCTTTATGCCAAAACTTGTTGAAGGTGCTTGGACAGGCACTATGTGCTTAACTGAACCTCATTGTGGAACCGACTTAGGTATGCTGCGTACAAAAGCAGAGTTGAATGATGATGGTAGTTATTCCTTAACGGGAACTAAAATATTTATTTCTGCTGGTGAGCACGACTTGTCAGATAACATTGTTCATATTGTTATTGCCCGTATTCCAGGTTCTCCTGAAGGCAGTAAAGGAATATCTCTTTTCATTGTGCCTAAGTTTAATGTGAATGAGCAAGGCGAAATTCTAGAAAGAAATGCCGTAAGCTGTGGCTCTATTGAGCATAAAATGGGGATTAATGCTAATGCTACTTGTGTTATTAACTTTGACGGTGCTAAAGGCTACTTAATTGGCGAAATTAATCGTGGTTTAAACTGTATGTTTACCTTTATGAACGCTGCCCGTTTAGGTGTTGCAACTGAAGGTGTTGCTGCGGCTGAAGCTTCATTTCAAGGAGCGCTAGCTTACGCAAAAGATCGGTTACAGATGCGGTCTTTAACAGGAGTTAAGAACCCACAAGGGCCAGCTGATCCAATTATTGTTCACCCAGATGTTCGAAGAATGCTGCTGACGCAAAAATCGATTGCAGAGGGTGGTAGAGCCCTAATTGCTTACTTAGCTCAGTTAGTTGATATTGGTCATGCAAGTAAAGATGCTGAAGAAATTGCTAAGGCTGAAAGTAAACTCGCTTTATTAACACCTATTGCTAAGGCTTTCTTAACTGAAGTTGGCTTAGAGTGTACTGGCCATGGTGTACAAGTATTTGGTGGTCATGGTTTTATCAAAGAGTGGGGCATGGAACAGTTAATGCGAGATACAAAAATTAGCTGTATATATGAAGGTACAACAGGTATACAAGCGCTAGATTTATTGGCTCGTAAAATTTTAGGTTCGAAAGGTGAAATTTTAAAACCGTTTGGTAGTGAAGTAACGAAATTTTGTTTAGAAAATGCTGAAGTAGATGCAATGCAAGAGTTTATTCAGCCAATAATGAGCTTCGGTGGCGATTGGCAGAAAATGACACAGAACATTGGCGCAAAAGCGATGCAAAACCCTGATGAAATAGGCGCTGCCTCCGTTGATTACCTGATGTATTCAGGATATTTAACACTAGCGTATTTCTGGGCGAAAATGGTTAAAGTCTCATTAGATAAGTTAGCGCAAGGCGATGATGACAAGGCTTTCTATCAGGCCAAAATTCAAACGGCACGCTTTTATTTTCAACGCATTTTACCAAGAGCAAAAGGTCATGCATCGTGTGTTGAAAATGGTGCCGACTCGATGATGTCACTTGATGCAGAAGACTTTAGTTTTTAGTAGTTAAAACCTTAAGTAAATCTAATAGAAAAGGAAGCGAAAGCTTCCTTTTCTATGATGACTAACAATGCTCATTTAAGATCATTTCTGCTGCTTTAGTCGCAATCATCATGGTAGGTGCATTAGTATTGCCACTGATTAAGGTAGGCATGATAGAAGCATCAATCACTCTTAAGTTTTCAATACCATGAACTTTAAGTTGATTATCTACAACAGCCATATCATCTTGCCCCATCTTGCACGTTCCCACAGGGTGATAAATAGTATTAGCCTTTTCTTTAAGAAATTTCAAAATGTCTTCATCAGACTGAACCTGCTTGCCAGGTGAAAGCTCTGCTAAATTATTTTCTATTAAAGGCGTTTGATTAAGTATGGTTCGAGCAATTTTTACCGCGTTTATCATGTACTCTTGATCGTTTTTATCGCTGAGCATATTAAGCGTAATGGCGGGATCTAATCGGGGGTTTTTGCCAAATAGCTTCACTTCACCTCTACTTTTCGGGCGTAATAAACATACATGCAAAGAGATACCGTAATTAAACAGCATTTTATGATTACGACCATGGTCATCCATTGCTGCAGGAATAAAATGTAACTGTAAGTCAGGCCGAGTCGATTGCTTATTGGCTTTAATAAAGCCACCGGCTTCAGCGACGACAGAAGTTAATATACCTTTTCTTTGTGTATTTTTATTAAAAGGTAGTGAGAAATATTTAAAGGATTCTTTAATAAACCAGTTGATTGCTTTGGGTCGATATGCGAGCAACTCGTTATGTTGGTGTTTAGACACCACTAAAGCATCAACATGATCTTGCAAATTTTGACCAACACCTTTTAATTCGTGCTTAACGCTAATATTATGCTTTGTTAACTCTTCTTTTGGGCCTACGCCTGAAAGCATTAACAGTTGAGGAGAATTAAAAGCGCCGGCACATAAAAGCACTTCTTTACGAGCAATTATTTCAATAGCAACGCCCTTTATTGTGACATTAACCCCGTAAGCTTGCTTATCTTTAATAAGTAATTCATTGACATGAGCGTTAGTAATAACCGTTAAATTTTTACGTGATAGGTTAGGTGTTAAAAAGGCGGTTGCTGCACTACAGCGTTGACCATCTTTTTGTGTGAGTTGATAGTAACCTACACCTTCTTGACTCTTACCGTTAAAGTCATCATTTAATGGGTAACCAGCATTATGGGCCGCCGCAATAAATCGATCTTGTATGACAGGTTTTGAACGTGAATCGGCCACATTAAGCTGCCCACCAACGCCATGAAATTCATCGGCGCCACGTTCATGGTTTTCTACGGCTTTAAAATAAGGGAGTACCTCAGCGTAACTCCAACCTTTGTTACCTAATTCTGCCCAATGATTATAATCTTCTTTCTGGCCTCTTATGTAGAGCATAGCATTAATAGAACTGCTGCCACCGAGGGTCTTTCCTCGGGGGTTAAATACTTTTCGATTGTTTTGTGTTGTTTCAGGCGTAGAATTAAATTGCCAATTAAGCGATTTGTTTTTCATTAAATCAATAACACCAAGAGGAAGATGAATACTCCAATGTGTATCTTTGGGGCCTGCCTCGATAAGACAAACAGTGAACTCAGCGTTTTCAGAAAGCTTATCTGCTAATACGCAACCAGCAGAGCCACCACCCACAATGACAAAATCAAATTCTTTCATCTGAAGCCTTTCTATTCTTTTATTTTTATACAAGTCAGACCACTATGAAACATGTAGCGTTACTTTTCAAGAGCGCAATAAAACGCTTAAAAGAATTAAACGTTAAGTGTTTTAAGCTTTGTTGTTTTAGTAAAAAATATTTAATTCAATACTCTAAAGCTTGCTTGCCCTGTTGAGCTAATATTATTTTTTAGTTTGTTATCGCTTAAAAACTTGACAAAAATATTGTATAACGTATATCTTTCGGCTTCGAATTCAAAGGAGTTGATATGACGTTATTTAGAAAGGAAGCTGTTTCCCATCAAAGTGAGCGTTTAACAGGTGCTATAACCTTAGCTCAACCATTATCTATTAAGCTGACAGTACTAATTTTAGTATCAGTTGCTATTGCTATTGTTGCTTTCCTTTTTATTGCTTAATATTCTCGTAAAGAAACCGTGCGTGGTTTTTTAATGCCAAATAAAGGCGTTATAAAAAGTTTTGCTAATCAAGGTGGGACCATAGAAAAACTTTGGGTTAAAGAAGGCGATACAGTTACTAAAGGACAGTCTTTAGCAACACTTCTAGTACAACAAAGCAATAGTGAAGGTGTTGACTTAAGTAAACAGCTTGCTGATCAACTTAATACTCAAACAAACTTATTAAGTGATGAAATAATGCAACACCAAGCCTTAAAAGCGCAAGAGATACTTAACTTACAAGCTCAACATACCGCGTTAGAAAGTGAACAAATAGCACTTGAAAATCAATTAACATTAGCTGAAGAAAAGTTAACATTATTGAATGAACAGCAACGAGACTTTAATCAGCTCAATAAAAGCGGTTATTTATCTAACTTAGAAAGAGAGCGTCAACAGCAGGCTTTACTTGAAGCTAAGCAAGATAAACAAAATATTGCCCGCTTGTTACTTCAACACCAGAATCAATTGAACCAAATTACCTTTAACATTAAGAATATTCCACAGCAATATGCCTTACGTATTAACAGCCTTAAACGCCAGCAAGCAGATCTTCAACGTCAATTAGCTCAAGTCGCAAGTAATTATAAATACACTATTACTGCTAGTAATAGTGGAGTAGTAACGGGTATTCAAGTGGTTGAAGGGGAAACATTGTCACAAAGCAAAGCGCAATCTAAGCCTTTATTACATATTTTACCTGAAGGTTCCGAGCTGGTTGCTGAATTGTTATTGCCTACTCGCTCTGCTGGTTTTGTTCAATTGGGTAACAATACTCGATTACGCTTTGATGCATTTCCTTATCAACGTTTTGGCTTCATTAAAAGTGAAATTACACGAATCGATCAAGCCTTGATATCTCCTAACGAAATTCAATTACCCATATCGTTACAAGAGCCTGTTTACCGTTTACGTGCAAAGTTAAATCAACAGCAAATGAAGGCTTTTGGTAAAGCGTTTGATTTAAAAAGCGGTATGTTATTTGAGGCAGATATCATGTTAGAACAACGCACCTTAATTGAATGGTTACTTGAGCCGATTTATAGCTTAAAAGGCAGAGTTAGCTAGGTGGTGAATAAATAAATTATATGAATTTTTCTAATGAGGCACTTGTTTAATAGCAATCACCTTGTTGGGAAATGGAGTGGCTGTCTTTAGTCGAACTTTAGCGAGAAAACTAAAGCCAGCCTTATTAATAGCTAACTCAAATGATTGAGTTAGCACTTAACAACCCGATAATAAATGTCGGATATTATGGAGTATAACATTATGCGTGAATTAAACGTAAATGAAATTGAACAAGTAGTTGGTGGTGGAATGGGATGGCTTTGGGGTGGTTTGGCATACGATGCCGTAAAATGGGGGGCTAGTCAAGATTGGGGCACTGCCTCATATGAAGATATGATGCTTGCGCCTTAAATTACTACAGTTTTTTATTAAGTAAAATATAGTCGACTCTAAACAAAGTCGGCTATATTTTGACTAGATAAAATGAACAATACAGGATGTTGGTGCAGAAGATAGTGGAATAAAGTTTTTATAAGCAGCATAAAAAAGGATTATTAAATTGAAAGAACATTATTGTACCAAAAATGAGTTCTCTGTCCTCCGCTCTATTTTATGGATGCTATTTCTTGCAGTTGGTATTCAGATTATACTTGGATTTATCGCTGCTGCTGTTTTTGGTAGTTTAGGTCTGAAAAATAATGAAATTGAACAGCAATTTATGCGCCCTGATACTATAGCAATAATAGGAGTTATAGCTGCTATATTGTCAATCCCGTTAATAAAAAAGACATCAAATCTGAAGGAGAATACATCCCTTTTAACGTTTCTAGGTATTCAATGGGCTGAAAGAGTAACTTTAGTTAGAGTACTTTTAATAGGCGTTGGTTTTTATCTATTTAATTCACTATTAACTTATGCTCTATCTATTAATACACCTCAGTTTATGCTCGATGTTAAAGCACAAACTAATACTGTTTTTGATTTACTGATGTTGGTGATTGGAGTTTGTATTGTAGCTCCTATAATTGAAGAAATAATCTTTCGCGGCCATGCATATTCCCGATTAATAAAAAGTAGGGCAGGTATTACTGGTACTATCATTATCACTAGTTTGGTTTTTACTATTATTCATACTCAATATGAAACCATCGTGTTATTGACTTTATTACCTTTCGCCTTTTTACTTGGTTATGTGCGTTATAAAACTGGCAATTTAGTTTATTGTATTGCATTACATATACAATTAAATATATTTTCAACAATCGAGTTATTTGTTTTTTTGTAAAAGAAGCATTCTTCAAACAGAGTTTTTAATATGATCACTCACCTTAATTTTTCGACTAATAAAACTGTTCCTTTTATTTTACAATCAGAAATAGCAGAATGCGGCTTAGCTTCTATGGCCATGATTGCTAGTTTCCATGGTCACAAACTTGATATGCCTGCTATGCGTAAGCGCTTTTCAGCTAATTTGAAGGGGATGAATCTACAGCAACTGATTGAGTTGGCAGATAGCTTAGGGCTAGCGAGTCGAGCATTACAGTGCCCTATTGATGAAGTGTATAAATTAGCGACACCTTGTATTTTACATTGGGATTTAAATCACTTTGTCGTGCTCACTAAAGTATCAGGGAAAGGACAATCAGCTAAGTTCTCTGTAAATGATCCCGCAGTAGGTAAACGAACATTAACTATTGATGAATTAAGCAAACACTTCACAGGTATTTGTTTAGAGTTAACGCCAACCAGTAAATTTGAAGTAAAAGAAGAGCAAGCTAAAATGAAGTTCACCCAGTTGTGGAGTTCAATGTCTGGTTTAAAAGGAGGGCTTTTCAAATTAATTGGCTTATCGCTTGTATTGCAGTTATTTGCTTTAATGACCCCCTACTATATGCAGTGGGTAGTTGACGAGGTTTTAATTAGTTTTGATAAGCCATTGCTCACGGTGTTAGCTATTGGTTTCGCTTTAATTGCTATTATTTCTGTTGTGACTAATGCGGTTCGTAGTTGGTTAATATTAAGGCTTTCTAGTTTGCTTAATATGCAAATGGGGGTAAACCTTCTTAGGCACTTATTACGCTTACCAATGAACTATTTTGAGTCACGGCATATTGGTGACATAGTTTCTCGTTTTGGCTCTCTTGCCCAAATACGTGAGCGTATTACCACAGGTTTTGTTGAAACGCTAGTCGATGGATTTATGTCTATTACCGTTTTAATAATGATGGTGCTTTACTCATTGAAGCTTACCGCAGTGGTACTTGGTGCAATAGCCTTATATACCATAGTGCGTTTGGCGTTATATCGGCCATTACATCAAGCGACTGAAGAGATGATTCAAAACTCTGCGAAAGAGCAATCAAACTTTTTAGAAAATATTCGCGGAATGCAAACCATTAAGCTCTTTGGCAATGAGTCTCAACGACAAGGTGTTTGGCAAAACCGTTATGCAGAAGTGATTAATAGTGAAATACGTTTAGGGCGTTTAAATATTAGTTTTGACTCGTTTAATAAACTGTTATTTGGTTTAGAAAATGTCTTAGTGATTTATTTTGCAGCCCTTATGGTAATGGCAAACAGCTTATCAGTAGGTATGGTGTTGGCTTTTATCGCCTATAAAGGGCAGTTAACACAAAGATTTGCGAATCTCATTGAACAAATTATTCAATTTAAAATGATGCGTTTACATCTTGACCGTATTGCTGATATTGCTTTAACTGAGCAAGAGGCTAATCGTGAAGGTGAAGCTACTTTTTCAAATAGTGAAGAAGGTGAACCAAAAGGCCAACTAACGCTTGAAAATATATGTTTTAGTTACAGTGATGAGCAAGCACCCATTTTAAATAATGTTAATTTAACGCTTGAAGCAGGTGAGTCTATTGCTATTACTGGCCCGTCAGGGGCAGGTAAAACCACTTTAATGAAAATTATGCTCGGTTTACTGCAACCCACTTCAGGTAAAGTCTGCTTAGATGGTAAAGATATTACTCAAGTGGGTTTGAAAAATTATCGTAAAAAAATAGCGGCGGTTATGCAGGACGATACGCTTCTTGCTGGTTCTATCGCTGATAATGTGAGCTTTTTTGATCCTCAACCTAATTATTTAAAAATAGAACAATGTGCTCACTTAGCCGCTATTCATGATGATATTAACAAAATGACGATGGGTTATAATTCTCTTGTTGGTGATATGGGGTCTAATCTATCAGGTGGTCAAATACAACGATTATTACTAGCTCGTGCGCTTTATCAATCACCCTGCGTGCTATTTATGGATGAAGCAACTAGCCATTTAGATAAAGACAATGAAGCTAAAATTAGTGAGCAAATTCAGCATCTACCTATGACTCGCATCATGATTGCTCATCGTCAAGAAACGATTAATATGGCTGAGCAAGTTTATCATTTAAGCAATGGTGCTTTGGTTAATTTATCTAAGGTTTGCTCAAAAACAGCCAGTTAATATTTTAGCTTTTATAAGCAAAGGGGGGAATTACCCACACCTTTGCTTATGGTATGTTTAAAGCCCTAATACTTGTTTACCTTGCTTGAAGTTAATATCAACAGGGATATTGGCTGTTTCTAAGCGAGCAAGATCTTCAGCTAACACCTTACTAACAATGCCTTTAGTGTTAACAAGCTCTGCGACGCCTTGGTAATCACCTGTACCCTGTAAAGTGAGTATTAGTTCAGATAGTGAATCTATAGCTGCTGACATTTTGTCATAATCTACACTGTACAAACCTTGTTCATTACGTGTGAAAGCCCCTTTTTCTTGGAAGTAATTAAAACGAACCATATTTGCTTTGCCGTGTGCTGAACTAGCGCCAAAACGAACTGAGCGGAATATTCCCGCCATGAAAGTGGTATAATAATCTTCAATAACCCCTTCGCTTATCGCACCTTTTTCAAGCAGCTGTCTTATCATGTATAAGCCAAGAATGTCAGCTTTGCCCTCTTCTAAAGCTGATGCATGCTCTTTAAGGGCTTGTCTAACTGTGCCTTTATTGTTGATGGTGTTTTTTATACCTAAACCGTGAGCCACTTCATGGAACATAGTGTTAGCAAAAAAACCATTGAAGGTAACGTGTTCACGTTGTTCTGGTACAATAAGAGTCGCTGCGATTGGTTGCATAATAGCATCGAACTTAGCGCGCATTGCATTTTTAAGCTGTAAACGACGAGTGCCTTTTTTTAGTTGAACTTCTTCATCGTTTGGTAAGTTTATTGCTATGGTTTTACTACCAGCATTTGAATGGCCAGCATAGTAAATTACATCATAGGCATTCAGATCAGCATCAGAACCTGGCACTTCGGCTTTATATTTTTTAGCAACAGGTAGTTCTTTTTGTAGTTCAGGCAGGTAAGCAGCGTATTTAGCTAATTTTTCACTCCACGCTAAATCTTTGATTAACACGTAAGATTCGAAAGCCGCTCGGTAGCCATATAGTTGATCTTCGTAATTTTCAATTGGGCCAATAACCACATCGATAGGATTGTTTTTCATATCCATCCATGCAAAATCTGATGCTTGGTAATTGTCGGTGCGCATAGCGTTTGCACGCATAATTAGGTAATTAGCAAACTCTTTATCTTCAGCAAATGTTGCTGCTTGTTCTAAAATAGCTGCGGCTCTAGTGATACTGTCATTATAGGCTTCAGAATACGCGACAGTGATTAACTTACCTTCACTGTTTCTTTGCACCAGTGAATAGAGCCCTTCTTTATCTGTAAGGTTACTTTGTTCGAATTCTTCTTTTGACATATCGTGCGGATAGAATTCAGCACCATGTGCTTTTGCGTTAAAATTAGTTAAAAATACTTTATCACCATCTAATCGGTCCCAAGGACCATAGTTAAATTCAGCGAATTGTCGTGCCTTTTCATTTTCGATGCTGGCTAAAAAGCTTGCTTTATCTTTTGAGAAGGCTTGTTGCCAAAATAAGTCGTCCATTATTTTCGAAGCGTCGATTAATAAAGCGAGCATTTTTTTCTGGTTATCAGAAAGGTGGCTTAAATCTGCGGTTAGGCTAACTTCTTTATATATATTTAAGCGATCTTCGAAGCCCTCTAATAATTGCAGTTTAGTTGTGCTGGCTGCTTGGCTGGTTTGTGCTGAAGAATCTGATTTTTGAGTTGGGTTATTATCACTACAGCCAGTTAAAGAGCCTGCTGCCAGTAAGCAAATTACAGATAATTTTGAAAGAGAGAGTTTAGGTGCGCTCATATGTTGCTCGTACTTGTTATTTTTGAAGTGGCTAGAGACTATGAGATTTTATGAGTGAGTGCAAGTGATAGCTTGTAGAATGCGGTATTTGATAAAAAGTGATAGGAAATTGATATTGTTATTTAAAAAATCAGGCAAAAAAAAACCAGCTATAAAGCTGGTTTTTCATATTTTTATCTAAAAACTAAGATTAAAGCGCTTTAATTGCAGCGTTTAAACGGCTCTTACTACGAGCTGCTTTGTTTTTATGAATAAGACCTTTACTTGCGTAACGATCTAAAATTGGTGTTGCAGCAGCAAGTTCTTTTGTTGCTACTTCTTTGTCACCGGCTTCAATAGCTGCGATTACTTTCTTAACTAAAGTACGCATCATTGAGCGACGACTTGCGTTATGTTGACGGCGCTTTTCAGATTGTACTGCGCGCTTCTTAGCCTGCTTTGAGTTAGCCAAGGTGAACTCCTAAAAAATTGATTATATAGCTTAAATTTAAGGCGACGAAATATGCCTTTTTTTTAGCTGTTTGTCAAATGTTTTAATTATTTTATCTAATTAAATACAATAATACAGATTTTACCGTATATGTGTTGTGAACAGCGGCAAGTATACATTGTTTAAATGGGTAAAATCATCACATAATAGTGTTTATTTCTTCTTTTTCAGTTTAGGGGCACGTTTTTGAGTAAAAAACTCATAAAATCAGGGCTGATTGTTAGTGTAATGACATTAATTTCTCGCGTATTAGGCTTAATACGAGACGTTGTTATTGCTAATGTTATGGGCGCGGGGTTAATGGCTGATGTATTTTTATTTGCTAATAAAATTCCCAACTTTTTAAGACGATTATTTGCAGAAGGAGCTTTTGCTCAAGCGTTTGTTCCTGTGTTAAGCGATTACCATCACAAAGATGAACAAAATCAAGATCAATTATTAAGTGAAACGAGAAGGTTGATCGCGCAAGTCTCAGGTACGCTTGGTGTTATTGTCTCACTTGTGACTTTAATTGGTATGGTTGCATCGCCCTTATTTGTGATGCTTTTTGGTTTTGGTTGGTTTATTGATTGGTTAAATGATGGTCCATCGGCTGAAAAATTTGATCTTGCTGCGAGTTTATTAAAAATTACCTTCCCCTATTTATGGTTTATTAGTTTTACAGCCTTGGCAGGTGCGGTATTAAATACCTTAGGAAAGTTTGCTGTAGCGGCGTTTACACCCGTATTATTGAATATAGCCATAATATTTATGGCTATATTCGGTGCAGACTACGTTGAAAATTCAGCGGCCGCTTTAGCGTGGGGTGTGTTTTTAGGCGGTTTTATTCAATTTATTTTTCAAATTCCATTTTTATATAAAGCAGGTGTGTTGGTTAAACCCAAATGGGCTTGGCATGCAAGTGGTGTTACTCAAATTAGAAAGTTAATAGTGCCTGCATTATTTGGTGTATCCGTTACTCAGATAAACTTATTATTAGATACGTTAATTGCCAGTTTTCTTATTACGGGCTCGATCAGCTGGCTTTATTATGCTGATAGATTATTAGAGTTTCCGCTTGGTTTATTCGGTATTGGTATCGCAACGGTTGTATTACCGCGTTTATCCAAGCTACATGCTAAGCAAAGCGGTCAAGAGTTTGCTTCAACAATTGATTGGGGCTTACGTGTAGTAAGTTTATTCGGTTGGCCTGCTTTAGCTGGGCTAATGGTTTTAGCTCAGCCGATAATTATGGTGTTGTTCATGCGGGGAGAGTTTAGCGAGCAAGATGTATTTCAAGTGTCGTTTGCTTTATTTGCTTATCTTTCAGGGTTGTTAAGCTTTATGTTTATCAAAATTCTTGCGCCAGGTTATTATGCAAGAAAAGATACCAAAACGCCGGTTAAAATAGGCATTAAAGCGATGGTTGCTAATATGTTATTTAACCTTATGTTAGCGCCTTTTTTTGGCTACGTGGGGTTAGCGATTGCAACGGCGTTATCTGCAACGCTCAATGCTTTTTTATTATATCGTGGATTAAAGGTTGCAGATGTTTTTAGGTTAGAAAAAAATACCTTGTGGTTTATAGGCAAGCTTATTTTTTCAGCTGGTGTGATGGCATTTGTCGTTAATTGGTTATCACCTGAATTTAGCCAGTGGCTTAAAATGACATTTTTAGCTCAAATTTATCATTTAATTTTTTGTATAACACTAGGTGGTGCAAGTTATTTCATTATGATTGCCTTACTTGGCGTTCGAATGAATGACTTTAAAGTAAGAAAGCATTAAAAAGTATTAAATATGCAAGAAATATCACTCGATGGTTACTGATTATTACTACGCACTGGTATATAATTCGGCGATTTAATTTATCTACCGACAAAAATTGGTTAGTTTTGGGCTTAAATACTAGATGCAGTTAGTTCGTGGTATTCATAATATTCGACCTGAAGATCATGGTTGTGTATTAACAATTGGTAACTTTGATGGTGTGCACTTAGGTCACCAGCAAGTTATTAATGCGCTTGTAAATAAAGCTAAAGCGTTATCTTGTGTGCCTGCCGTTTTAGTGTTTGAGCCTCAACCACAAGAACTCTTTTCACCTAGCACTGCACCTGCTCGTTTGTGTCGTTTACGCGATAAATACAGTTTATTAGAAAAACTTGGTGTAAAAAGATTAATTTGTGTTAATTTCAACCATAAGTTTGCCCAACAAAGTGCAGCGCAATTTATAGAGCATTTGTTGGTTGCTAAGTTGGGGATAAAACATTTAATTGTTGGCGATGACTTTCACTTTGGTAAAAACCGTGTAGGTAATTTTTTCATGCTTCAAAAAGCAGGAAAAAAACATCATTTTGAAGTCTCTGATACGGCTAGTTATAAAATGGCAGATTGCCGTATTAGTAGCACTGCCATTAGAAAAGCGTTAGCGTTTGATAAGTTAGCAGAAGCACGAGACATGCTCGGCAGAGAATACTCCATTATAGGTAAAGTGTTTCATGGTGATAAACGCGGCCGACAGTTAGGTTTCCCTACGGCTAATGTATTGCTCAAAAGGCGAGTTTCACCTTTGAATGGTGTCTTTGCTGTAAAAGTGGTTACTTTGAAAGGCAGTTATGAAGGCGTTGCCAATATAGGTGCTAGACCGACTGTTTCAGGCGTTAGACAACAGTTAGAAGTGCATTTGTTTGATTTTAATAGTGATCTATACGGTCAGTGTATTGAAGTTGTTGTAAGAAAAAAATTAAGAGCGGTTATGAAGTTTGACACCCTTGAAGCATTAACGGCTCAAATAGAAAAAGACAGTGAACAAGCTCGACAGTTTTTTACTCAGAGCACATAACAGAATGAAGAGTTGCCAATTAACTTGTTGTTAATTTGGTATTAATATGACCAATGGAAATTACCTTGGTCCAAAATAAACGGATAATGATTTAAATGAGTGATTACAAACATACCCTAAATTTGCCAGCAACATCATTTGCAATGAAAGGTAACATGGCGAACCGTGAACCTAATATGCTCAAACAGTGGGCTGAAAAAGACCTGTACGGTAAAATTCGCGCTGCCAAAAAAGGTAAGAAATCATTTATTTTGCATGATGGACCTCCATATGCCAACGGTAACATTCACTTAGGTCATGCAGTAAACAAAATTTTAAAAGACATTATTGTTAAATCAAAAACATTATCTGATTTTAATGCGCCATATGTCCCTGGTTGGGATTGTCACGGTTTACCTATTGAATTAATGGTAGAAAAAAAAGTAGGCAAGCCTGGCCATAAAGTAAGCGCCAGTGATTTTCGTCAAAAATGTCGAGAGTACGCTATAAAGCAAGTTAATGGTCAACGTGAAGACTTTAAACGTTTAGGCGTATTTGCTGATTGGGAAAAACCATACCTAACAATGGATTTTCATACTGAAGCTAATATTATCCGAGCTTTAGGCAAAATTGCAGAAAATGGTCATTTACAACAAGGCTTCAAGCCTGTTCATTGGTGTACCGATTGCGGAAGTGCATTAGCTGAAGCGGAAGTTGAGTACAAAGATAAGCAATCTCCTGCCATTGATGTTAAATTTGTTGTAGATGATTCCGTTGCTGAGAAATTTTCACACCCTGAAGGTCATATTGGTGAAGGTGAGGTTGGTGTTGTTATTTGGACAACAACACCGTGGACATTACCAGCGAATAGAGCCATTTCAGTTCACCCTGAAGTAGAGTATACCCTAGTACAATGTGACACCGAGCAAGGCAAACAGCGTTTGATTCTAGCATCAGATTTAGTTAGCTCTTGTATGGACAGATTTGGCATTGATAAATACCATGCGTTAGGTTTTTGTAAAGGTGCAGATCTTGAATTAACACAAGTGCAGCATCCTTTTTATGATTTCACAGTACCTGTAATTCTTGGTGATCATGTAACAACTGACTCTGGTACAGGGTGTGTCCATACTGCGCCTGGCCATGGTGTTGACGATTTTGTCGTTGGTAAAACATATAACTTAGAAGTAGCTAACCCTGTAGGTGCCAATGGTGTTTACCTTGAAGACACTCCTATTTTTGCAGGGCAACACGTCTTTAAAGCAAATGCGAGCGTTGTTGAACTACTAAAAGAAAAAGGTGCTTTAGTGCATCATCATGCATTTGAGCATTCTTACCCTCATTGTTGGAGACATAAAACGCCAATTATCTTTCGTGCTACACCTCAATGGTTTATTAGCATGGATAATAAGTCACTGCGTCAAGACTCTTTAAATGAAATTGAAAAAACGCAGTGGATCCCAGATTGGGGACAAAGCCGTATTGAATCAATGGTAGAAGGTCGACCTGACTGGTGTATTTCTCGCCAGCGTACATGGGGTGTACCAATCGCCTTATTTATTCACAAAGATACTGGTGCGCTTCATCCTCGCAGTATCGAGTTGATTGAAGAGGTTGCCAAACGTGTTGAAAAGTCTGGTATTCAAGCATGGTTTGATTTAGACGCTAATGAACTTATTGGTGAGGATGCTAAAGAATTCATCAAAGTTCCTGACACACTTGATGTTTGGTTTGATTCGGGTACAACGCATTACTCAGTGATTGATGCCCGTGATGAGTTTGATGGCATTGCTGATTTATATCTAGAAGGCTCAGACCAACACCGTGGTTGGTTTATGTCTTCTATGATGTCATCTGTTGCTATGACAGGAAAGGCTCCTTATAAACAAGTATTAACACATGGTTTTACTGTAGATGTAAATGGCCACAAAATGTCGAAATCGTTGGGCAATGTAGTAACGCCATCGCAGATCACTAATAATTTAGGTGCAGATATATTAAGGCTGTGGACTGCTTCTGTTAACTATACGCAAGAAATTACCGTTTCTGATGAAATCTTTAAACGACAAGCTGATGCCTACAGAAGAATTCGTAATACGTCACGATTCTTATTATCAAACCTGAACGGTTTTGAACCAGCAGAGCATTCCGTTGCAATGGAAGATATGGTTGCACTAGATCGCTGGGTTGTTGATAAAGCTGCACGTTTACAAGAAGAAATTGTTAATGCATACAATGAATATGAATTTCATGTGGTTGTGCATAAACTAATGAACTTCTGTACAACAGAGCTTGGTGGATTCTACCTAGATATTATTAAAGATAGGCAGTATACGGCAAAAAGTGATAGTAACGCTCGTCGTTCATGTCAAACCGCTATGTATTTAATAGCAGAAGCGATGACTCGTTGGATGGCACCAATTTTATCATTTACTGCTCAAGAAATATGGGAAGCATTACCTGCTCCTGTAGGTACTGAACGTGAGGAGTTTGTTTTTACTAACGTTTGGTTCGATGGTTTAAGTACTATGGCTGATAGTGAAGCGTTAGGAAATAGTTATTGGGAAGAACTGTTACAAGTTCGTTCTGAGGTCAATCGAGCATTAGAACTAGCCCGTAAAGATAAAGTGGTAGGCAAGGCGCTTGAGGCCGAAGTAACCTTGTATGCAACGTCATCACTTGTCAAGAAGTTAGAGCTACTTGGTGAAGAGCTACGTTTTGTTTTAATAACCTCAAAAGCAAAGGTTGTTACCGTTGAAAGTAAAGAAGAAGTCACATCAGAAGTGATGGATACAGATGTTGAAGGTTTATGGCTAACAGTATCTGCTGCACAAGGTAAGAAATGTGAACGTTGCTGGCATGTCACCGAAGACATAGGCGTTAATGAAAAATACGATGATTTATGTGGTCGTTGTGTGACCAATGTTGAAGGTGACGGCGAAGTACGTCAGTTCGCTTAATTAAACCGTACTTACATTGCTCTGAAACTTAGTTTCAGAGCAATTTTTATTTTAAAGAGATAAAAAATTGAGTAAATACTTCTCTGATACTGGCCTTAAATGGATATGGTTAACCATTATTTGTTTATTGTTAGATCAAATTTCAAAACAATGGGTAGCGAATACGTTCGATTTATATGAATCGGTTAACTTATTACCCTTTTTTAGTTTTACCTATGTGCACAACCCTGGTGCTGCATTTAGCTTTTTAGCGGATCAAGGTGGGTGGCAGCGATGGTTTTTTACTGCAATAGCGGTTGTTGCTTGTATCATATTTACCGTATGGTTAGCTAAAACCCCTAAACAACAAGTGTTACTAAGCTTGGCGCTTTCGTTAATGCTAAGTGGGGCATTAGGTAATTTAATTGATCGTGTTTTATTTGGCTACGTAATAGATTTTTTAGACTTTCATTGGGCAAGTTATCGTTTTCCCGCATTTAACTTAGCCGATTCTGCAATTTTTCTAGGTGCTGCTTTGATGATTATCGACTCATTTAAGCAAGAAGCTGAAAACAAAAAAACGACAAAGGTTGAACATTAATGTCACAAGTACAAAAAGACTCTAGTATTTTAGTACATATCACGATGAAGCTTAGTGATGGCTCTGCCGCTGATAGTACGAAAGTAAACAATAAACCCGCTAAAATTATTATGGGTGATAATAGTATATCACCTGCTTTTGAAGCACAGCTATTAGGTATGATGCAAGGTGAGTCAAAAGAGTTTACTTTAGCTGCGGTTGATGCATTTGGTGAATCTAACCCTGACAATGTTCATTACATGGATTTGGATAAATTCTCTAAAGAAGTACCAGCTGAAATAGGCAATATAGTCACCTTTACTCAGCCTGGGGGAGAGATCCCCGGAATGATAACCGCTGTTTCAGGTAATTCAGTAACGGTTGACTTTAACCACCCGTTAGCTGGTCAAGAAGTTACTTTTGTTATCGATTTAATAGAAGTTCTGTAAAAACGTTAAAGCAACTTCTTTAACAGTGAAAAATTCAACAGCAATACAGCAGATTTAGATGGTAAATTTATGGAAATTATTTTAGCAAACCCAAGAGGCTTTTGTGCCGGTGTAGATAGAGCCATAAGCATAGTGGATAGAGCACTAGATATTTTTGGCGCGCCAATTTATGTTAGACATGAAGTTGTTCATAATAAATTTGTTGTCGATGGCTTAAAAGAGCGTGGTGCTGTTTTTGTCGATGAACTACACGAAGTACCAGATGATAGTACGGTTATTTTTAGTGCCCATGGCGTTTCTAAGGCTGTTCGCCAAGAAGCTAAGAATCGAGAACTTAAAGTATTCGATGCCACTTGTCCTTTAGTGACTAAAGTACATATGGAAGTTTCTCGCGTTAGTCGAAAAAATATTGAATGTATTCTCATTGGCCATCAAGGACACCCAGAAGTTGAAGGCACTATGGGGCAATATGATAGCGACGAAGCTGGAATATACCTTGTTGAATCAACAGAGGATGTGGATAAGCTAGTCGTTAAAAACCCAGAAAAGCTTTATTATTGTAGCCAGACAACATTATCAGTAGACGATACCTCAGAAGTCATTGACGCATTGAGAGAAAAGTTTCCAATGATAGAAGGCCCTAGAAAAGATGATATTTGTTATGCAACACAAAACCGCCAAGATGCAGTAAGGTCTATTGTAAGCCAAGTTGACTTATTATTAGTGGTTGGGGCAAGAAATAGTTCAAACTCAAATCGTTTACGTGAGTTAGCTACAAAGATGGGCATAACAGCTTATCTAATTGATACTGCGTCAGATATAGAGCCTTCTTGGCTTACCGATATTGGAAAAGTCGGGGTGACCGCGGGCGCATCTGCCCCAGCTATATTGATAAAGCAAGTAGTAGAGGCATTAAAATCCTTTGGTGGTCATGAGGTTATCGAGCATCCAGGCAGAGAAGAAAGTATTGTGTTTGCAGTACCAGCAGAATTGCGCTAGGCTTAAAGATACGCTAAATTTTACTTAGTATTACTACAATTACTCATTCTTTAGTTGGATTGTAGTTTATTGTGAAAGTTGACGTACAGTTTTTCGGCTGATATTTTGTACAAAAATTTACAAAATCACCGTTGGTAGTAACTGTATTAATAAAAAATAATTATGTTTACTACCCATGAACAGTTTATGGAAGCAGTTTTTGGTGCGATAAAAGCACTAATGCCACTAAGCGGCATCAAATGGGAGGTAAATATGATTAACTTTATTAACAAATATCTAGTATTAATTTATGTTAACAAGTTATTACGTCTAAACTTTCTTCAAAATACCTTCAATTTTATTTATTCTTATTTACTTTCCAAAAATTTTAATAATCTAACCATAAATTACTATAAATTATTGCCAATACACTTGTTTATAATTTGCTATAAGCAGCAAAGGAATACCTGATGAAAAGTGCTTTTAAATCATTCACAAATACATATAAACATACCCAAGGTATGACGTTTATTGAGGTGTTAATTGCTTTAGTTATTATTGTCACGGGTATATTAGGCGCTGTAGCAATGCAAGCGACAGCTAAACAAGGTAGCTTCGATGCTATGCAACGATCTTTAGCTTCAAGTCTAGCTCAAGATATATTTGCGCGAATGAGAGCTAATAATGTAAATGAATTAGCTAATTATCTTGGTGTTTATGGAGCTGATGCACCAGGTGCTGCACCTGATTGCTCTGGTGCAGGAAGTCAATGTAGCGCTAGTCAGATTAGAACGATTGATTTGATTGAGTGGACACAATTATTGCGTGGTGCCAATGTGCAAACAGCAGGTAAAAATAATGGTGGGTTATTAGAAGCAAGGGGTTGTATTACAACAGTAGGTAATGCCGTAACAGTGGTTGTCACCTGGCAAGGTAGAACGGGAACTGTTGACGGCGGTCAAGCTGATGCTTGCGGTGCTGCTAGCAATAAGAGACGACAAGTAAGAATTGATGGTTTTATTTTTTACTAGCTAATGAAAATTTAAGGTGTATTCAAGATAAATATGAAAACTTTTAAGCAAAACAAAAAATATCAAAAAGGTTTTACTATCGTAGAGATATTCATAGCCCTTAGTATTGGTTTAGTATTATTTGCAGGTGTTTTGAGCATTTTTGTCGGCTTAAATAGTACGGCAAAGGAAACGTCAAGTTATGGTGAACTTCAAGAAAATGGAAGGTTTGCTATTAGTGTATTGAGTGCTGATTTATTAAGACAAAACTTTTGGGGCGATTATACAGGTTCATTTGGTCTTAGTAATTTATCAGCTGTACCGGCTGCTCCTGCAAACGATTGTATAGGTGGGGGAGTCAATAATGCAACATTTCCTTTAGGTGTTGGTCATTTTAGAACGTTATGGGGACAAACAATTACTCAAGCAAACCCTATGGGATGTTTTGAAGATGCAAAAGTAAATGCCAATGCAAATCTACGTTCAGAATTACTACAAGTTAAAAAGGTTATTGGAAATGAGCTGGCAGCAGCACCAGCTGGAAGGTACTATTTAACAACGACCAACAGTAATGGCTCTGTTTATAATGGTAATGGGAATATTCCCGTGTTAGATAATAGTCGGACTTGGCAATATCAACATCATGTATATTATGTGCGGGAAGAAGCAATGGGTAACGACGTTGTCCCCGTATTAATGCAAGGCCGGTTAGTTAACCAAAGTATGAGTTTTGATCCTATTATTGATGGTATTGAAATTATTCGTTTTAGCTATGGCATTGACTCTACCGGTAACGGAGAAGTTAATGCGTTTGTTTCAGCAGATAATATGACCGAAGCATTATGGGACAATGCGAATGGTAGCCGTATATTAGCGGTTAAGATATTTGTCCTTGCTAGAAGCACAACGAAGGATCTTAAATATACAAATACAAGTAGTTATCAGATGGCTGGAACTATTGTTAACGTTAATGACAATTATAGGCGATTATTATTTACATCAACAATTGCGTTACCTAATGCAAATTAGGTATATCTAAGTTAATACAATGACAACGAGGGCTTATTAAAAGCTGAGGCATTATGAATAATTCTTTTAAAAAAATTGAAAGCCAGCAAGGTGTAGTGCTAGTTGTTTCTCTAGTATTTCTAGTCGCATTAACTGCTGTTGCATCGACACTTATGTTGAATTCTACAACCGATATAAAAATGTCAGGTGCTAGTGAAGACAAAGTTGTTGCTACAGAAGAAGCATTAAGCGCCATGGATGAAGTGATATTTAGACAAATAAACCCCGCTGCGGGAGGGGCTAACTCATTTACCGTTCCTATTGTTAAGTTAAAAGGTAAAGAGTTAAGTTTGCTTGGCTCTGTTATCACCACAAAAAAGCATATTACTAAAGCTGATTTAGGATTGGTAAATAATAAATATACTATAGCGATACCTTGCCCGCACTCAATGCAAGGATCATCTGTGGGAACCATAAATTGTAACGTGTTACGAGTAAAGTTAAATAAAACTTACGGAAGAAAAAATACCAGTATAGTGGCAGTGGAAGCTGGAATTGCTCAGCCGATACTATAGCTAACTGTATAGCCCAATACTGACCAAGAGGACGAGATAATGAGAAAGCTTTTACTAAAAAGTTTTTTAGTGTTGATATTGCTAACTATTACCAAACTTAGTTTTAGTGATGATACTGAGTTGTATGTAAGTGATGTTGTAAGACAAGCAGGGAAGGGGATGAAAATATTAATTATTTTTGATACTTCCGGCAGCATGACACATGTGGATACAGACATCAAAAATGCTTTCGACCCTTTAGAGACTTATGAGGCCATAGGGCCAACTCATGCCTTTGCTGACAACATGTTATATTTTAATATTGCTGGTGCAGACGGTGAATCGATTATCCCTACAGGCCCTAATGATGCTAGACGTTTTTTAGCATTAATTAATAGTTGTGAATCGTCAAAAGCTATTCTTGCTAAGTACGGTACCTACACTGGACGTGTTCGTGAATTTACATCAAAAGGAAATAGCGGTACCTGGACTGAAGTTCCTAAAAATAATGGTGCGGACATACAGGTAATAGATTGTGAAGATGATGCCTATATTGTCGATAGCGCCGGGACGGTAATAAATGAAGGTAATGTTATAAATTCAAATGGTTTACCTAACGGCTATCCTGTAAACGATCAATACACTAAGAAAAACCCTGTATATCATGATAGTAGTAAAACTAGTACAAATATAGATTGGTCTTCGGGCAAGTTAGTCACGCTTTATACGGCAAAGTATTTGCGTTGGCACTATAATCAAAGTGTTACTTACGGCGACTTATCTAGGTTGCAACAAGCAAAAAATGCTGTAACTGAAGTGATTCAAACAACTCCTTCTGTTGATTTTGGTTTAGAGGTTTTTAACTTTAATTACGGGGATTCTGATGATAGTGGTAACGGTGGGCGAATAGTTATGCCTATTGAATCAATGACCACATCAGCGAGAACAGATCTTATTGATTTAATCAACGAGAAATTGGATGCTAAAGGTTCAACACCATTATGTGAATCTCTTTATGAATCAAGACAGTATTTCGCAGGAGAGGAGATAGAGTATGGTGATGATGATATTAATGTGCCAAGTTACAGTTATATAAAAAATAGACCGCCAATGAGTGCCGATGCAATATCTGATTCAGATAGTTCTAAATATCAAACCCCTTTTGGTAGTTGTGCTAATAGTATCGCACATGTGATTTTAATTACTGATGGTAAGCCGCAGAATGATGCTCATGCTAATACTAAAATTCAGGGACTAACAACGTCAATAAAGACAGAAAATGCGGATGGTGAGTTAGTAATGGAAACAATAAACTTTACTGATACTCCACCAACACCAGGTGATGGACAAGGACCTTACGACGTATTTAACAACTCAGTATATTCTAGTAGTTATATGCCTGCGTTAGCAAGTTGGATGAGTAATTATGATGTTAGTACTGAAACAGATGGCGAACAATTAGTATTCACCCATACGATTGGCTTTAGTGATGGTGCAAGTTCTGCAGAAGCTTTATTAGATGAAACAGCAAAAAGAGGTAAGGGAACCTACACGCATGCGGGTAATTCTCAAGAGCTCAAAGAAGCGATAGAGAGGATAGTGAATAACATAGCACCAGCTAATGATAGCTTAACATCAGCTTCTGTTGCTGCTAATAACTTTGATAGAACGCAAACTCTTGATTCTGTTTACTTTGCTATGTTTAACCCGCAAAACTCTCCCCGCTGGCAAGGTAACTTGAAAAAATACAAAGCAGTAGACGGTGAAATAACAGACGTTCATGGTAACAATGCCATTTGTACTACTAACGACGGTATTAGATCATTTTGTGCTAATTCAAAAAGTTTTTGGTCACCAACTGCCGATGGCGATAAAGTTGATGAAGGGGGAGTAGCATCATGGTTTTCAAGCCTTTCTAGTATTGATGATCGAACTATATATACTGATGCAGGTGTTGGTAGCTTAATAACCTATAATCGTACAACTCTTGAAACAGCATATACAAGCCAAGCTTTGCTAGCTGAAGCATTAAATGTTTCAGGTGCTACAGATATAAATGGTGATGATATTGAAAGTGAAGCTATCAATGATATGCTGAATTGGTCTATGGGAATGGATGTTGATGATGAAGATGAAGATACGGAAACTGATGATATCCGTAACGATATTTTTGGTGATCCGCTTCACTCTAAACCTTTAGTGGTTAACTATGGTAATGATACTATCCGGATTATTGTTGGCACAAATGCAGGTGCTTTACACATGTTTGATGATGATGGTGATTCAGTATCAGAAACATGGGCTTTTATGCCAAAAGAATTTTTACCAAATATAAGTACATTACGTGATAATTATTCATCAGGAGATAAAGTCTATGGCATTGATGGAGAAATAACAGTTCACCTTAATGATAAAGATGGCAATGGTCAAATAGATGGCACCGATACAGCATGGATATTTTTTGGGTTAAGGCGTGGAGGTAACTCATACTATGCGTTAGATATTTCTAATCCAAATGGTGTGCCTAAATTAATGTGGCATAAAGATAAGAACTCTTCAGGCTTTTCGCATTTAGGACAATCTTGGTCAAAACCAAAAATAGGATATTCAGCACTCAATGCAAGTGGTGATTCAGCGAGCCCAGTTGTGTTTATTGGTGGTGGCTATGATGTAAATAAAGATGCTAGTGGCCCAGGTACAGCCGATAGTATGGGAACCTCTACGTATATGTTAGATGCTAAAACAGGCGCTTTATTGTGGAGTATGACGCCAGATGGAGGTGATAAAGTTACAACATTTCCTGGAAATGACAGTATCCCTGCCGGTGTTTCATTACTTGACAGTTCGGGTGATGGCTTAACCGATAGATTATATGTAGCCGATACTGGAGGTAACATTTGGCGAGTTGATATGCTAGGAACAGATATAGATGAGTTTTCAGTCTTTAAACTCGCCTCCTTAGGTGGAACAACTAATGCTACTGATCGTCGATTCTTTTATGCTCCAAGTATAGTTCGTACATTTATATCAGAGACAATTGAGACGACAATAACAGATAAAGACGGCAAAACTGATAAAATAACAGTACATCAAGAAATTCCATACGATGCTCTACTTATTGGTAGTGGTGATAGATCTAATCCATTAGGAGCTGACACTACCGATCAGTTATTTATGATTAAAGATAGCAATATATTAGCTCAAGACTTTAATGTTGACCCAACGCCATCTTTGATAACGGGTACAGATTTATTTAACTATACTGATAATCCGTTTAAAGATTATAAAGAAATGTCTACAACTGATTTAGAAACATTACAAAAACAAGTTAGTAATAAATCGGGCTGGTATGTAAACTTAGCTAACGGTGAAAAAAGCTCGGCTGAAGCGCTAGCGATTAAAGGGATTGCTTATTACACAACCTATACTCCGCCACAAGATGCTGATGAATTAGTGAGCTGTAAGCCACCTGCAGGTGTAGGTTCACTGTTTGCCGTCGATCTAGCTTTAGGAATTAAAAAACATAAGAATTTTACAGACATAAGAGAAGGCGATAATCGGTTTATTGATATCAATAATGACTTTTTAGGAAAGCCAACACTTATTGTGCTACCTGAAGATGATGGTGATGATAAGACCAAGGATAAATCTGTAGGCGATATTATTGTTGGTGACGAAATTATTGAAGTAGACTTTACTTTAGATGCATCTAGAACATATATCTTTGTTGAAGAGGCTCAATAATGACTAATAGAAAGAAATCAATAGGATTTACATTAATTGAAATGCTTATCGCTGTGGCTATTATGGGCATTTTAGCATCGGTAGCATATCCATCTTATACAGAATTTATTACTAGAAGTAATAGAGTAGAAGCACAGAGGGAGTTAGTTCGCTTAGCAAACTTACAGGAGCAAGTATTTGTTGATACGAGAAATTATACTGAGGATATGAAAGCACTAGGGATGAAAGCTGATCCCCATGAAACAGAGCATGGAAATTATGATATTGACGCAACAGTGAATGGAGTAACATTTGTTTTAACTGCAACGGCTAAAGATGCTCAAGCAAAAGATACGGAATGCAAAACTTTAACTATTGATGAAACAGGTACCAAAGGCGGTACAAGTGCAGACTGTTGGGAGAAATAGGATGTTTAATCTAAAAAAACTAGGGCTTGTTGCTCTTATGATTGGCAGTTTAATCGCGACACCTTTGATTGCGCAAGATTATAGTCTTTCAAAAGGGCAAAAAAAAGAGCGCGTTACGTACAAATGCTTTGTGGAATATAGTGGAGGAATTGGATATGATATTAGACAAGTAACAGGTAATTTCCACAAAGCTAAACAAGCAAGTCAATCTTTATATCATTACTCTCATAAAAATGGTGTAGATAAGGCGAACAAACCTATTCATAAGGTTTTTGAGTGTGTAAAAGAAAATGAGCGCTTTAAAAACTTAAAAGCTAATAATTTTGATAAAAACTTACCAAGATAGATAGCTAGAGTCTATGTCTCGTGCAGATAACTGTTGATGGTTTTCAATAAAAGGCCTGTAACTATAGTTACAGGCCTTTTTTATTTCCTTTCTTACTTTGTTCATTATATTGTCTTTGAAGTAGTTAAATCGGCTTCAACTTTCGCTACTTCGTTTCAATTCAACGGTTTTTGACTATGCTTGTTAGTTACAGACGAAAAAAAAGACGCCCTTGGGCGTCTTTAATATTGAAGGTGGTGGAGCGGGGGGGAGTTGAACCCCCGTCCAAAAAACCTACATCCTCGGTCCTACATGTTTAGTCGATCATTTATTTAGCCAATTAGACGCCAATCGACAGGCTTCGTCATGGTGAGCTTGATACTATTTCGCGGTTCGGCCTCAAGCGTGCTTCCCTCGCTAGTCTACTTAGGGTGACCATCAATCCTCGAGACAATAGACAAGTCTATAAGGTGATGGCTAGCATTAAGCTGCTAGTGCGAACGTATCGTCGTTTGCAATTATAGTTTTGCGGCTTTTTACCAGGCCAACCGCCCCTGGACATGCACCTTGGGTTTCGTGAATCTTGTCGAATCCTGAATCCGCCCCGATTACTCTTTTACCCTTGGAGTTAAGCAGTAATTAATAACTTTATTATTAATTACTGCTGGCAATTTTAACCTTTATATCAAGTTACATCAAGGTGTAATGGTTGAACAGGCGTGTTATTTAATAATAGGAAAATTATATTTAGTGTAATATGTGTTGAGTTATGCTTTTGAGAGTAAATAGAACACAATTGTATTTCTATTTTGATGATTCTATATCTCGAGACAGTAGCCAGTATGTAATACCAAGTGATAAAACGACTGCTGCTATTGCAAATATATAGTCAGATGTGATTTTTTCTAAATCCATAACAATGACTTTTCGTGCAATCGCCATTAAGGCGGTAGCAACAACTAATTTGACTGGAAATTCATTGGTGCCTAGATAAAGTCGAATATTAATAAATATTTCAATTGCGATAAGTACAACCATGAAGGCGCCAAAGGCTTGGAAGATGTCATTTACATCAAGTAAAAACATTGGTGGAGTCATCAGCTTTTGATATATAACATATAATACGTCTACTACCCCCCACAAAATTACCGCAACCATCAGTACAGCTAATACCTTTACAGAGCCTCTGATAACAGAGTGCAAATGCCTTATTAAGGGAATAGGGTGTTCCTGAGAAAGCTCTTCGTGATGTACATTACTTGATTGCTGATTATCCATTACGTAACCTTAATATTGCCGATGATCTAAATTCATTAAAAGCTCATATCATATTACTCGATCAGTAAAGTAAAATCGCTATAAAATATAAGTACCTTATAGCATTAATGAAGTGTTTAAAGTGAGTACTTTAGCGTGGATATTAAAAAGTAAGAAAGCTTCTTTATGTGCTTACTTATTGCTTGTGTTTCATCATACGGCCTTGTTCGACCTTCCATTCTCTATCTTTAATATCAGCACGTTTATCATGATCTTTTTTACCCTTACCTAAGTGAAACTCTAATTTCACCCAGCATTGTTTCCAATACATCGCTGTTGCAATCAATGAATAGCCATTTCGCTCTACTGCGCCAACCAGTTTATCTAATTCACGTCGATTTAAAAGTAACTTTCTTGGCCTGGTTGGTTCACAAACAACGTGACTAGAAGCCGCTGTTAAAGGCTGTATTTCAGCACCAACTAAATAAGCTTCTCTATCTTTAAGATGTACATAGCAGTCTGAGATATTTACTTTACCACTGCGTATACTTTTAATTTCCCAACCTTGAAGACTCATACCTGCTTCAAATTTGTCAGAAAGTGTATAGTTGTGTCTCGCCTTTTTATTTAAAGCAATTGTATTACTGTTAGATTTTTTTGATTTTTTCTTGGTCATGTCATTCTTTACCGTATGTTTCGCCGATGATTATACTGACAAAATATCCTTTTTACATAAATATTTTATTTCATGGAAAGATTTATTGAGTAATGTGCTTTTTCTGTCATTTTGCTATTATAGCCCCGTTCATTTTCCAGGGGGTTCAATGCCAACCATAAGTCGTAGTGCACTAGTGATGCACAGTGTAGATCAGATGTTTGATTTGATAAATGATATTGCTAAATATCCAGAGTTTTTACCTGACTGTAATGATAGCAAAGTTATTGCTTGCGATGGGAACACTGTTACAGCTGCGTTGCTGGTATCTAAAGGTGGTTTGAGTAAGTGGTTTACTACTAAAAACACATTAATATCCAATGAACAAATACATTTGGATTTGGTTAATGGACCATTTAGAAAACTACAGGGAAACTGGACTTTTACTCCCTTGTCTGAAGACTCTTGTAAAGTGTGCTTAGAGCTAGAATATGAATTTTCTAATAAAGTTGTCTCATTTGCTTTTGGTAAAGTTTTCAATCATTTTAGTAATAGCTTAGTACAAGTATTCACTCAAAGAGCGAAGCATGTTTATGGAACAGGTAATTAGTAATGACTATTTCTAACGATAAAGTAATTGAAGTTAACGACATGATTCAGGTAGAAGTTGTGTATGGTTTACCGCATAAGCAGAAACTTATGTCTTTACCTGTGCCTCAAGGTTGTACTGTGGAACAAGCTATTTTAGAGTCAGGGATGATGGATTTATTTACTGAAATAGACCTCAATTTGAATAAAGTAGGCATCTGGAATCGTGCGGTAAAGCTATCTGATGCTTTGCATGATCTTGATAGAATTGAAATATATCGACCTTTGATTGCTGACCCTAAAGAAGTACGTAAAAGACGTGCTGAAAAAGCAAAAGAAGAAGGGCGGGCTGATAAAACGACAGGTGGTCGCGTTAATCCGTTAAGAGCAGACACAAAGGCGTAACAATCGATTGCTTAGAACATGCATAAATAAGCCTTTTAGGTTTTTATTATGCATGTTCAATAGTGAACTATTGTTTGAATTTTTCTTTTCGCTTTTCAGTCTCAGTTACTTCATTAAATGGCGTATAAAAGTTCTCAGGTAACGTGAAGTCACCATTTGCATCAATTAATTTATCTTCTTTAAAGGTTAATATAAAAGCTTTTTTACTATTATATTTCTTATTTCTGCCTGATTTAAATTTATATACATAATGCCATGCATCTTTATTAAAGGCGTCAACTACCACGGGGCTGCCAAGTATAAATTTTACTTGTTCTTTGGTCATACCCACTTGGAGTTTGTCGATACTCTTTTGTTCAAGATAGTTTCCTTGAGGAATATCGATACGATAAACCCAGCTTGAGCAGGCAGAAAGTGATAAAGCGATGGCAATAGCGGCAACACGAAACAACATTAAATTTAAATATCCTAAAAAGTGTGAGCTGGCATAATAACTAAGCTAGGCATGAGTTACAAAATATTTTTTACTTAAAAT
Organism: Colwellia sp. RSH04; assembly: GCF_003545765.1. GTDB lineage: Bacteria > Pseudomonadota > Gammaproteobacteria > Enterobacterales > Alteromonadaceae > Colwellia. The sequence continues at coordinate 69,514 of NZ_QXIO01000007.1, forward strand.
AGGTAAATATTATATATGAACACAGTATTTATCCTTATCTATTACTAGTAGCTCATATCTATTAGTCAGTATTAGCCAGCTAAAAGTTCTTCCGCATTTGCTAAGCTATGTTGAGATATTTTATCTCCAGCGAGTAGACGAGCTATCTCTTTGATTCTCTTTTGATCATTAAGTTCCGTAACCTGTGTTTCTGTGTGTTCACCATCAGTTAATTTACTAACAAATAATTGTTGATGCCCTTTACAAGCCACTTGCGGTAGGTGTGTAACACAAATAACTTGTGTATTCCTTGCTAATTGTTGAAGTTTACTCCCTACCATCGCTGCTGTAGGGCCACTAATACCAACGTCTACTTCATCAAATATTAATGTAGGTGTGATAACTTTATCCGCGAGTATTACTTGCATAGCTAAACTAATTCGTGATAATTCACCACCTGAGGCAACCTTATGCATAGCCTCTAATGCTTGCCCTGGATTTATACTTACCTGAAAGCTAATGGTATCAATTCCTTTACTATTAATTGAAAGTGCATCGCATTTTGCTCTGCTTACCTCTATATAGAATTGTCCATGAGGCATATTAAGTTCTTGCATACTGCTAGTTATCAAAGCGCTTAAATTCTTAGCAGCTTTTTTGCGTGAGTTTGATAATGTTATCGCAGAATCTATGTAGTGTTGTTTATTCGTATCAATTTCATCAACAATTAAAGCTAACCTTGATTCGTCATCTGAGATTGCACTCAGTTCATTGATTAATGATTGATGAAAATTGACAAGGTTTTCAGGAGACACTTGGTGTTTTTTCGCTAGTTGTACTGCAGTAGAGTAACGTTCTTCTATCAAAGAGAAATATTGTGGGTCTAGTTCTAATTGCTGGTAATAATGCTGAAGATCGCTATTTGCTTCATCAAGCTGAATTAAGGCTTCATTAAGTAAGTTGGCTACATTTTTTAATTCTGGATCAACGCGTGATAAGTCACCTATGTTATCGCTACACCTTCTTAATGAATCAATGATGTTTGTGTTTTCATTTTCTGAAAGAAGCTGCAATGAGGCCAAGGTTGAGTCGAGTAGATCTTGGGCATTACTGTGACGTTTATAATCAGACTCTAACGATGAAAACTCATCGGTTTGTAACGAAAATTCATTCAGTTCATCTACTTGATATTGTAAAAGTTGTTTTTTTGCTTCATTTTCTTGTTTGGTTTTTTGTAATAAATCGAGTTCTTTAGATAATTTTTTCCATTGATAATGGTAGTGCTTTACATCATCAAGTAGTGTTTGATGATTAGCATAACTATCGAGTAATCGACATTGCTCACTTGCTTTGACAATTAATTGATGATCATGCTGCCCGTGAATGTTTATCAGTAATTGGCCAATTTCTTTTAATTGAGTCAATGGTACTTGGATACCATTTATATAGGCTTTTGAGCGTCCTTCTGCAGATATAACACGTCTTAAAATGCATTCATGACTCGTGTCTTCGTCATCCAAATTCAGGTCGCTTTTTTTCAGCCACGTCTGAGCTGCTTTATTCTTTGTCGTATCAAAGGTTGCTGCTAATTCGGCCTTTTTACTATTAGGGCGGACAACATTTGTCGTCGCTCGATCCCCTAAACACAACCCTAAAGCATCTATTGCGATAGATTTACCTGCACCAGTTTCACCTGTAATTGTTGTCATACCCGATTGCCAGTCGATATCTAACGAGCGAACAATTGCGAAGTTTTGTATGTTGAGTTGCAATAACATAAGTCAACCTATTTGATGTTTAAGTACATGAATAAAAAACCAGTAACTGTTAATTTATACAGTTACTGGTTTTTATGCAAGCTATTTGCTCAAATAATGTCGGTATGCTTCTATAATTTTTTGTTTTTCAAGGCTGTATTAATTGCTTAGTAGAGCTTATTACCCCAACTCAACTTATTACGTAGTACGTTGAAGTAGTTATGATCAAGTGGGTGAATTAATCGAATAGTGTATGGACTTTTCTTTATGATAACTTCATCGCCCGGCATTACAGCTAGAATGACATGACCATCACAACTAACCTGTAAATTTTCGTGATTGTCGTTAGCAAGTACTAACTTTATCTCGCTATCACCATCAACAACTATGGGTCGGCTAGTTAACGTGTGTGGAAACATTGGTACGAGAGACAGTGCATTTAAGTTTGGTGTTAAAATTGGCCCACCAGCTGACATCGAATAAGCTGTAGAACCTGTTGGTGTTGAAATAATTAAACCATCTGAACGTTGGCTAAACATGAATGAACCGTCAATATAGACTTCAAACTCTATCATACTGGCAACTTTACCTGCATGAAGTACTGCTTCATTTACTGCACTGTTTGAGCTTTTAAGTCGGCCATGTCGGTATACTTCAGCTTCAACGATGAAACGTTGCTCTGAGCGAGAGTTACCTGCTAAAATTTCGCTTAAAGGCTCTAGTAAATCTTGTGGAGAAAGATCCGTTAAAAAGCCTAAATTGCCACGGTTAACACCAATAACACCTATATCAAAGCATGCTAAAACTCTTGCTGCACCAAGCATGTAGCCATCACCACCTACAACAATAGCTACATCTGCGGCTTCGCCGATTTCTGTGAGTGTACCTGTTTTCATAGAATGTAATGACATTGAATTTGCAACGGCTTGTTCTACAATAACGTCATACTTATTTTTTAATAAGTATGTATGTAACGTTTCTATTGTGGCACTAGCACCGTCATGATTTGGTTTACCAATAAGACCAATAGTTTTGTACTTTTGAGCCATAATTTATTTTGCTCTTTTGTTAGTTAATACCTTGCTATACTTGCAGTTTCGCTGGATTTTACGTCATTGTAAAGTTCACTTTTTATAAATTTTTTAAATTGATACTTGAATCAATCTAGCTAGCCCCCATAATGTCAGCATTATAGTTTTATTTTGGAGTTTTTCATGACAAATGAGTCAACAGAGAATAAAGATGCACAAAACGCAGAATTGACACCTGAACAATTAGCAGATGAGATTGTTAAACAGGCTGAAGAACAAGTTGAAGAGCAGCATGAACATGCTCATGAAGTTATCAGTGAAGAGCAAGAAAGAATTAATGAATTGGAACTTGCACTAGCTGCAGCAAAAGCGACAGTTTCTGATCAAAAAGATTCTGTTATTCGAGCTAAGGCTGAAGTTGACAACGTTCGTCGTCGTTCTGCTCAAGATGTTGAAAAGGCCCGTAAGTTTGCATTGGAGAAGTTTGCCGGTGAAATGTTAACAACGGTTGATAATTTAGAGCGTGCTCTAGAAAATATCGATAAAGACGATGAAAGCAATAAGAGTGTTGTTGAAGGTATTGAATTAACATTGCAAGGATTAATATCTTCGTTAGAAAAATTTGCCATTAAAGCAATAAATCCTCAAGACCAACCTTTCAACCCTGATCAGCATCAAGCGATGTCTATGCAAGAAGTACCAGGCGTTGCTCCAAATACTGTTATAGCGGTAATGCAAAAAGGTTATGAATTAAACGGACGTTTAATTAGACCAGCAATGGTAATGGTTTCAAAAGCGCCAAGTGTTGATGCAAGTGCATAACTAAAAAATTTATCTTAAAAAGCAAAGGTAACTGCCTTTGCTTTTTTTATGCCTGTTATTTAATTGTAATATTTTAGCTGGGCAAAGCTTTCTATTTAATGAGAATCGTGAAGCAAATGTTCTTTTTTGTTTTTATTGTCCTTACCTTCCTCCTAAATAGTTAAATCACTACAAAATATTTTCTACTATTTATCAATAAAAAAGAAAGTTTTTTTAATTTTTCTATTGAAAAGCATTTTGCTGACCCCACTTACTATTTCAACAACAGAATTAACTTATATTTTATGAATAGGAGCTCCAAAGATGGGCAAAATTATCGGTATTGACCTAGGAACAACTAACTCATGTGTAGCTGTTCTTGACGGCGAGAAAGTACGTGTTATTGAGAATGCAGAAGGTGATCGTACAACCCCTTCAATCATTGGTTACACTGATGACGGCGAAACATTAGTAGGTCAACCTGCTAAACGCCAAGCAGTAACAAATCCAAAGAACACCTTGTTCGCGATTAAACGTTTAATTGGTCGTCGTTTTGAAGACAAAGAAGTACAACGTGATATTGATATCATGCCATTTGGTATTGTTAAAGCCGAAAACGGTGATGCTTGGGTTACAGCACGTGATAAAAACGTTGCTCCACCACAAGTATCAGCTGAAGTTCTTAAGAAAATGAAGAAAACAGCTGAAGATTATTTAGGTGAAACAATTTCAGAAGCGGTAATTACAGTTCCTGCTTATTTCAACGATTCACAACGCCAAGCAACAAAAGATGCTGGCCGTATTGCGGGTCTTGATGTTAAACGTATCATCAACGAGCCAACTGCCGCAGCGCTTGCTTACGGTATGGACAAGCAAGAAGGTGACAAAGTTGTTGCTGTATACGATTTAGGTGGTGGTACTTTTGATATTTCAATTATTGAAATTGATGAAGTTGAAGGCGAGCATACTTTTGAAGTATTAGCGACAAATGGTGATACTCATTTAGGTGGTGAAGATTTCGATAACCGCTTAATTGATTACTTAGTAGCTGAATTCAAGAAAGATTCAGGCATGGATTTAACAAAAGATCCGTTAGCAATGCAACGTCTGAAAGAAGGTGCCGAAAAAGCAAAATGTGAACTGTCTTCTGCGCAATCGACTGATGTAAATTTACCTTACATTACTGCTGATGCTTCTGGTCCTAAGCATTTAAACATTAAAATCAGCCGTGCGAAATTAGAGTCATTAGTTGAAGATATGGTTAAAGCAACATTAGAGCCATTGAAACAAGCACTTAAAGATGCTGACTTATCAGTAAGTGACGTTAATGACGTTATCTTGGTTGGTGGTCAAACACGTATGCCATTAGTACAAAAGACAGTGACTGACTTCTTTGGCAAAGAGCCTCGTAAAGATGTTAACCCTGATGAAGCAGTAGCTTCAGGTGCTGCGGTACAAGCTGGTGTACTTTCAGGTGATGTAACTGACGTATTATTATTAGATGTTACGCCATTATCTCTAGGTATTGAGACAATGGGTGGTGTAATGACTAAGGTTATTGATAAAAATACAACGATTCCTACTAAGCAGTCGCAAACATTCTCAACTGCTGAAGATAATCAATCTGCTGTAACTGTTCATGTAGTGCAAGGTGAGCGTAAGCAAGCTTCTGCGAATAAATCTTTAGGTCAATTTAACCTAGAAGGTATCGATGCAGCGCCACGTGGTACGCCACAAATCGAAGTAACCTTTGATATTGATGCTGATGGTATCTTGCATGTTACAGCTAAAGATAAGAACACAGGTAAAGAGCAGAAGATTACCATTAAAGCTTCTTCAGGTTTATCAGATGATGAAGTAGAACAAATGGTACGTGATGCTGAAGCGAACGCTGATGCAGACGCTAAGTTTGAAGAGTTAATTCAAGCTCGTAACCAAGCTGATGGTATTGTTCACGCAACACGTAAACAAATTGAAGAAGCGGGTGACGAACTACCTAGTGAAGATAAAGAAAAAATTGAAACAGCTATTACTGAACTTGAAGACGCTCTTAAAGGCGACAACAAAGAAGCAATTGAAGCGAAGCAACAAGCATTAATGGAAGCATCTGCGAAATTAATGGAAATTGCACAAGCAAAAGCACAAGCTCAAGGTGCACCAGAAGGCGCAGCGCCTGAAGGCGATGCAAATGGAGCTCCTGCTGACGATGTAGTAGACGCTGAATTTGAAGAGGTAAAAGACGATAAGTAGTTTTTTACATAACTAAGCTGTCGTTATATTGCTTCATTTCGGCGTCGAAGGTACTCACGTATAATTATACGCTCTATGCCTTCTTCTTGAACTAAAGCAATATAACTTAATCTTAGTGAGTAAAAGAGTTAGACTACGTCCTCTTTTTAAAGCGTCGATATTTCTCGGCGCTTTTTGTATGTTAAAAAGTCGTATTTAATTATTAATTTGGTTTTTATTTTCTTGGTTTTTTTTACTCTATATCTCAAAGAGTTGTGAAGAAACTAATAAAATTAGTATCAATCAACATGAAGTAAAGAATAAATTTATGTCAAAACGTGATTATTATGAAGTGCTAGGTGTCGCTAAAGACGCCTCTGAACGCGAAATTAAAAAAGCTTATAAGAAAATGGCGATGAAATATCACCCTGATAGAACTAAGGGCGATAAATCAATGGAAGAAACTTTTAAAGAAGTTAAAGAAGCTTACGAAGTACTTAATGATGATCAAAAACGTGCGGCATATGATCAGTATGGCCATGCAGCGTTTGAACAAGGCGGTCATGGTGGCGGCGGTTTTGGCGGAGGTGGTGGCTTTGGTCAAGATTTCGGCGATATATTTGGTGACATATTTGGCGGTGGTGGCCGTGGACGTCAGCGTCAACAACGTGGCTCTGATTTACGATACAACGTTGAATTAAGTCTTGAAGATGCGGTTAAGGGTAAAAGCTTAGAAATTAAAGTACCAACATACGTGTCGTGTGAACCGTGTGATGGCTCAGGTGCTAAAAAAGGTACTAGTGCTAAAACCTGTTCTACTTGTCATGGTCATGGTCAAGTTCAGATGCGTCAAGGTTTGTTCGCGGTACAACAAACGTGTCCAACGTGTAGCGGTAAAGGTAAAGTAATTACTGATCCTTGTACTTCATGTCGAGGACAAGGCCGTGTTGAAAAAACAAAAACATTATCTGTTAAAATACCTGCAGGTGTTGATACTGGCGATAGAATTCGCTTGTCAGGTGAAGGTGAAGCCGGTGAAAGTGGTGCGCCAGCAGGTGACTTATACGTTCAAGTCAATGTAAATGATCACCCTGTGTTTGTTCGTGATGAAAATCATTTATATTGTGAAGTGCCTATTAGCTTCACTACGGCAGCTTTAGGTGGCGAAATTGAAGTTCCTACCTTGGGCGGAAAAGTGAAGCTGAAAGTACCTAAAGAGACACAAACAGGGAAAATGTTCCGCTTACGCGGTAAAGGTGTGAAGTCTGTACGAAGCTCTTCTACTGGAGATTTAATGTGCAAGGTGGTTATTGAAACACCTGTTAATTTATCTGGTGATCAAGCTGAGTTACTAAGAAGCCTTGAAGAGAAAATGGGTAAAAGTAGCAAAAAGCATAGCCCTAAAGAGAAAGGATTTTTTGACGATGTGAAAAAGTTTTTTGATGACCTTAAGTCGTAGTAAAACAGTTAAAAATCTTGTGAAAAATCGTTAAATTATAAAAATCCTACTTCGGTAGGATTTTTTTTTGCTTATTTAAATTATACTAAAGTTCATTAAACTCACTGTTAAGTTATTGAGAATGCACTTATGAAGTTGATATTTTCTGTTTTATTATTACTTGTTCAGAGTTGCTTTGCCCTTGCTGAAGATAAGCCACTTAGACCGTTAGACCCAAGTTATATGGGGGTACACGGTATGGTATTAGTTAGCCATAGCTCAACTATCTATGCATCACACTTACCTCTGTACCACAAACCACATGATGTTCAATTAATTTACAAATTAGAGTCTAAGGATTTAGCTTTATTACAAACGGTAAGAGATGGGCGGTTAACAACCATCAAACCGCAACCATTTAATTTAGATCAGCTTATTCGTGGAGATAAACTGGTAATCACTGCTGATGTATACGCAGGACATTTTGAAAGAGGAGGCATGCTGGTTTACGAAAATATGACACTAAACTTTAGTAAACAACTGTATGTGAGAAAACTAACAGATATTGCTGAATCTAGCACTCAGCAGGAGTATGATGCAATATCGTTAAGTAAAAACTATAAAATATATGTACACCGCATACAACAAGCGCCAAGTTATGACCAACTAATACATATTGATGTTGAAGCTGGTTGTTTATCACGCTTTAAAACATCGTCAGCTGTGCCAACAGAGCAAGAAACGCAATTTAAATTTATAAATTGCGGTAGTATGACGCCATTATATTTTGAAACGGAAGACTTCAAAAAACATTAATTAAAATAAGAGCTTCAGTGGGATTATTCATCACCAAAATTAGGTAATATTCCACTGCGGCTATGTTCAAAAACAAGTGATGTTTCTACCGTTGTGACTTCATCACGAGAGGTAATGTTTTTGAAAACAAACTGGCGTAAATGTTCACTATCTTTAACTGACATATGAATATAGTAATCGTAACTTCCACCCATATGGTAAAGATTAAGTATTTCAGGGTAGTTTAATAAATCGTCACGGAATTTATTTACAATCTGTTCTGAGTAAGGCTGAAGTCGAATCGCGGCAATAGCTTCAATATTACCACCAATGGTTTTTAAGTTTACATCGATGAAGGCGCCTTTAATAACTCCGCTTTGTTTTAACCTTTTTACACGTTCTAAACAAGTAGAAGGGGCAATACCTATTTTAGCGGCCAATTCTTTGTTGGTAATATCAGCATCGTTATATAAAATGGTTAATACTTTCAAATCGATACTGTCTAGTTTTTTCATTATTCACCTGTAAGTCAATTACCACTTTAATAAGATAAATTCTACACTTATTACGGGTCGATAAACTAGTCAAAAAAGCATATTGTTTGAACTATTAGCCTAAATGATAGAAAAACCCCAATGACTTTTACGCTTTAAATGAAAATAGGGGCTTGTGGTGTTACAGTTGTTACAAATTTTCACAGTGATAATATTTGCTAGTGTAAGGTGATTTGACATATTATGACCTTGCTTATTTCCAATTAGAACAATTAAAAAGGTACGCTATGACTTTGCTTTGGATACCCCTGTTATCCTTACTTGGCAGTATTATCTCTTCAATGACCAATACATTGACTCGTAACCAATCGACGAGATTAACGTTGTTGATGCCTATAATTGCATTACTCATGACTATAAGTCTTGCACCAACTGTTTTCTCAGGCGAAGTAATTCGAGAAAGTTTCTCTTGGATACCCTTATTGGGTATTGAAATTGCTTTTCGCTTAGATGGCTTAGCGCTGCTATTCGTTTTTATGATATTAGTCATTGGGATATTAGTGATATTTTATGCCCGCTACTATGTGAGTAATAACGACTCCTTACCAAAACTTTATACCTATTTAATGTTATTTATGACAGCAATGCTTGGCATTGTCATGTCGAATAATGTCATACAATTATGGTTTTTTTGGGAGTTAACCAGTATTAGCTCTTTTCTGTTGATTAGTTATTGGTGGCAAAAATCAGAAGCGCGCGAAGGTGCTATTATGGCATTAGCCATAACCGGTGCTGGGGGCTTGGCTCTATTAGCAGGTTTACTGTTACTTGGAGATATGGTTGGCAGCTATAGTTTAGATGTAATTTTAGCAAGTAAAGAAATTATCCAAAATCATGCGTTGTATGAAGTTACGTTAGTGTTGATTCTTTTAGGGGCATTTACTAAATCAGCTCAGTTTCCCTTTCATTTTTGGTTACCTCATGCGATGGCTGCACCAACACCTGTTAGCGCATATTTGCACTCGGCAACGATGGTTAAAGCAGGAGTTTTCCTTTTAGCCCGTTTTTATCCCGCATTAGCAGGTTCTGATATATGGTTTATTCTAGTGAGTTTTACTGGGCTTACCACCTTGTTATTTGCAGCGTATGTCGCGTTATTTAAACATGATTTAAAAGGGTTGTTAGCCTATTCTACGATTAGTCATTTAGGCTTGATTACGATGCTGTTTGGTTTAAATACTGAGCTTGCTGCTGTTGCTGCAATCTTTCATATTATTAACCATGCAACTTTTAAAGCGTCTTTATTTATGGCGACGGGGATCATTGATCATGAAACCGGTACCCGTGATATGCGAAAAATTAATGGTATGTGGCGTTATATGCCTTATACCGCTACATTAGCAATGGTTGCTGCTGCGGCAATGGCAGGTGTGCCACTGTTAAATGGTTTTTTATCTAAAGAAATGTTTTTTGCTGAAACCTTACATCAGCAATTATTAGGCTCAATGTCTTGGTTAATCCCTGTTCTTGCTACCGTAGCAGGGGCGTTTGCTGTTGCTTATTCTGCTCGATTTATTCACGATGTTTTCTTTAATGGTGAACCTGTTAATTTACCGAAACAACCCAAAGAAGCTCCTCGGTCTATGCGTCTTCCTATAGAAGTTTTAGTTGCATTATGTTTGGTGGTAGGAATCATTCCAAATTTTGTTGTTGATGATATTTTATCAGCAGCTTCATTAGCGACCATTGGTGGTCATGTGCCTGATTATGAAGTCGCACTATGGCATGGATTTAACTTACCGTTATTAATGAGTGCTATTGCCGTTTGTGGTGGCTTGTTTTTGTATAGCCAGCGACGATATCTATTCAAATTTCAAGACTCTTTACCGTCTTTAAATGCTAAGAAAATGTTTGATAAAGCCATGCTAAGCATCACAAACTGGTGTCAAGCTAAGGTGAGTAAAATCGAAAATGGTTCTTTACAACGTTATTTAACGCTGATGTTTTTGATTGTTTTACTTTTTGCTGGATGGCCGTTGTTTGAAATGAACCAATTAGGTGGGCAAAAAGCACTAACACCTATTGATGTATTTAACGCTATGGGGGCTGGCTTATTAATTGTTGGCGCTATTAGTACCGTTATTTGGTATAGCAACAGGGTAGTCTCGTTAATCATGCTCTCTGTTGTTGGCTTGATGGCTTCAATTGCTTTTACTCGCTTTTCAGCGCCAGATTTAGCTTTGACACAATTAACCGTTGAAGTTGTGACTATTATTTTACTTATGTTGGCATTGTTTTTCTTGCCACAACACTCACCAAGAGAATCAAGTTCGATGCGCATTTTGCGCGATATTGGTATTTCGGGTGCGTTAGGTATTGTAGTTGCAAGTATTTGTTATGCATTAATTACACGCCCACTTGATTCTATTTCAGCCTTCTTTTTAGCTAATGCAAAAACTGGCGGCGGCGGCACCAATGTAGTTAATGTTATTCTGGTTGATTTTCGAGGCTTTGATACTTTAGGTGAAATCTGTGTCTTAGGTATTGCCGCCTTAGGTATTTATAAGTTATTAATTAACCTTCCGCTTATTATGCCAACGAGTGATAGTAAAGGTAGACCTTGGGCAAAAGAACGTTACCCTATTTTATTAGCGAGTATTTCGCAGTCGTTATTGCCGTTAGCATTATTAGTCTCTTTTTATATCTTCCTTCGAGGTCACAATTTACCTGGCGGAGGTTTCATTGCCGGTTTAGTGACTGCAGTTGCGTTTATATTGCAATATATTGCTCATGGTTCCCATTGGATTGGTCAACGATTGACGATTAACTATCGTAAAATAATTGCCGTGGGTGTAGCCATTGCACTCTTTACTGGGGTGGGCAGTTGGTTCTTTGGAAGGCCATTTATGAAAACGTGGTTTGATTATTTTAATCTGCCATTGGTTGGTGAGATAGAGCTAGCAAGTGCTTTAGTGTTTGATTTAGGTGTGTATATAACGGTTGTTGGTTCTACATTGATGATTTTGGCAAGTCTTGGTCAATTAACCATGAACGAATCTAAAAAAGAGGTAAATATTTAATGGAGCTTCTCTACGCTTCCTGCATCGGGGTTCTAGTCTCCTGTGGTGTCTTTTTGATTTTACGCGCTAGAACTTTTCCGGTTGTTTTAGGGTTAACGATGTTTTCTTACGCGGTTAATTTATTTTTATTCTCAGCAGGGCGACTTAGTTTAAATAAAGCGGCGGTATTAGGTTATAGCTCTGAATATGCTGATCCTTTACCTCAGGCACTTGTTCTCACAGCCATAGTGATTGGTTTTGCAATGACTGCCTTTGTGGTGATTTTAGCTATCAGAGGCCGAGCCGATTTAGGGACTGATCATGTGGATGGTTATGAAGTTGAAGTACCAGTGAAAAAGATTATAAAAAAGAGAAAGGTTAAACCATGAGTCAGCATTTAATTTTTTTACCTATTCTAATACCAATGCTTGCTGGCGTTATGCTTTTAATGTCGCCATTTGGTAAAACAAAAATGAACAGACGAATTACCTCGTTAAGTTTAGGCGCGCTAACATTATTAGTGTCAATCATACTATTGTTGACCGTTAACGGGAATGGTACACAGGTTTATGCAATAGGTGATTGGAGTGCCCCTTTTGGTATTGTTTTAGTCGCAGATCCTTTATCAACTATTCTTGTTTGTTTAACCACTTTACTTGGTTTTGTTTGTACTTTATATGCTAGTAGCGGTGATGATGATAAAGGCAATTTTTTTCATCCTTTATTACATTTTCTGGTGTTAGGGGTGAATGGTGCGTTTTTAACGGGCGATGCTTTTAATTTATTTGTGTTTTTTGAAGTGTTATTGATCGCTTCTTATTCTTTGTTAATGCATGGTGGCCAAAAGCGCAGTACACGTGCTGCTTTGCACTATGTTATTTTGAATCTAGTTGGCTCAGCTGTTTTTTTGATTGCCCTTGGTATTTTATATGGCGTTTTAGGTACGCTAAATATGGCTGATATGGCACAAAAAGTCTCTTTATTACAAGGGGATGATGTTTATTTAGCAAAAATAGGTGGCTTGTTGCTATTGGTTGTTTTTGCTTTGAAAGGGGCGTTATTACCACTGCATTTATGGTTGCCAAATACTTATGCTAGTGCAATGCCTGTTGTCGCAGCACTCTTTGCGATTATGACAAAAGTTGGCATTTACTCGATGATGCGCTTTTATACGCTTATATTCGGTGAACACGCTGGAGAGTTAAGTCATGTTGCACAGAATTGGTTATGGTGGTTAGCACTTATCACAATAATGATGGGATCTATAGGTGTTTTAGCGAGTAAAAGTTTAAGTAAATTGACGGCCAATTTGGTTATTGTTTCCGTTGGCACCCTAGTTGTACTCATCTCTGTGCAGACTGTGGGCTCAAGTGCAGCAGCTATCTATTATTTGGTTCATTCAACCTTAGTAACAGCAGCATTATTTTTGATTGCTGATATTATTGGCAGACAACGAGGACATGTTTTTGATCGCATTGAAGCTGGTCCGCCAATGTTACAGCCGAAGTTATTGGGAGTTTGTTTCCTCATTGCCGGCATCAGTGTCATTGGTATGCCACCATTATCAGGTTTTATCGCTAAGGTTTGGCTGCTTAAAGAAACGGTTAATATAAATAATAGCGAGATATTCTGGACAATATACTTACTTGCAAGTCTTGCTGTGTTAGTTGCGGTAACTAAAGCGGGAAGTACAGTGTTTTGGAATCACTCAAACACGCAAAAAGATATCAAAGCTGAATCAGTAAGGCCTAGAATAGTTAACTCTATGCAGTTAGTCGCAATTATTATTCTTATTTCTAGTGCGCCGTTAATGACTCTTTTTGCGGGCTCATTAAGTGAGTATTCGCAAAGTGCTGCAACTCAACTTCATGATTTTAATAATAATGTTAACGTTATTCTTTCGGGAGGTAAGTAATGCGCACAGATTCACCATCAAAATGGCTTCCCTCGCCATTCCTAAGTTTTTTACTCTTTGTAGTTTGGTTGTTGTTGAATAATAGTTTGTCAGCAGGGCATATTATTTTAGCGGTAGTTCTGGCTATTATTATCCCAATAGCGATTAGCCCATTTAGAACGAATCAGCCAATAGTTGCTAAGCCAGGTTTAGCATTTCGACACTTAATGTTAGTGCTTTACGACATTATTACCGCAAATGTTCAGGTAGCTATATTGATTTTGGGCCCAACTAGAAAGCTAACGCCTGGCTTTGTAAAAGTACCGCTAGATTTAACTCATAGCACTCCTATTACCATTCTAGCTAGTACGGTGTCATTAACCCCTGGTACTGTTAGTGCAGAAGTGTACCCTTGGGAAGAAAGCCTTGAAGAGAGTGAAGAGCCAGAGCAACGATATTTATTAATTCATGTGCTTAATTTAGAAGATGAACAAGCGTTAATAAATACCATTAAACAGCGTTATGAGGCGCCTCTTATGGAGATATTTCAATGCTAGAAACTGTGATATTAATTGTTTTTGCTATGATAGGGATATCGTTAATTTTGAACTTATGGCGTTTATTAGTTGGACCATCGACTCCTGATAGGATTCTCGCTCTTGATACTATGTATATTAATAGTATTGCTTTAATTATTTTATACGGCATGAGTTCAGGCACTTCATTATATTTTGAGGCCGCGCTGCTTATTGCAATGCTTGGTTTTGTTAGTACGGTAGCAGTATGTAAGTACTTGTTGCGTGGCGATATTATAGAATAAGGTTTTAAGTAATGTTTGAATGGATTGTTTCTATTTTACTATTAATCGGCGGTGCTTTTGTACTTGTGGGTTCTATTGGTTTAGTTAAAATGCCTGACTTTTTTATGCGTCTTCATGGGCCTACAAAGGCAACTACATTAGGTATGGCCTGTTTATTAACCGCTTCAATGGTTTTTTTTAGTAATACACAAGCTGATCTGAGTATGAAAGAAATACTCATCTCATTATTTTTATTATTAACGGCTCCTATTAGTGGCTATATGATGATTAAGTCGGCTATTCATCATAAGGTTGAAAGTATAGAGCGTACCCAAGGTAAAGATAATATTGAAGATGATGTTTAACTCTTACATTTTATATAGAACAGGTAAAAATCGTATACACCTATAAGTTTACGTATCACTGTAGGTTTGTATTTTTCGCTGTGAAGTGAAAAGGGGTATGTATATTTTATAGTTTTCGGTAGAATAACAGACCTAGCTTTAAGTTGACTCTATCAAATAGAGCCTAGCTTAATTATTTGTTAGTTCATAGCTCTAGATGCCTTACATCACACTATCATGCAGTATAATTATCAGGATTTAATTCAGCTTTTTAATGCCTCCTTTACCAAAACGTACAATACCGTGCTGGTTAAAGGGGGTGATGAACCGATATATATCCCAGCGAATAACGAATGTTCTTTTCATCAAGTTATTTTTGCGCACGGATACTTTTCTAGTGCTCTTCATGAAATAGCTCATTGGTGCCAAGCGGGAGAGAAAAGACGCTTGCTTGAAGATTACGGCTATTGGTATGTACCAGATGGTAGAAATGAGCAACAGCAAAAAACGTTTGAAGCAGCCGAAGTCTATCCTCAAGCACTTGAATGGGCGTTTAATGTGGCTGCCAAGAAGAAGTTTAATGTATCTTCAGACAACTTGAATGGTTATCAAAGCGATCGTCTCGCTTTTCAAGAGAAGGTTTTTCAACAAGTGATTGTTTTTTTAGAGCAAGGGTTCCCAGCAAGAGCACAAGCCTTTATTAACTCCTTAGCGGCTTTTTACGATACTCGTTTGCCTTTAACTAAAACCGATTTTATACAACAACATCATAAGGAAAGTTTTTGTGAGCCAATTTAAATTAGGATTTATTATCAACCCTATTGCGGGTATTGGCGGAAGTGTCGCACTTAAAGGGAGCGACGGAATGACCATGCATGCACTAGCTTTAGGGGCTAAACCTAAGGCAAATGAGCGAGCTCATCAAGCCTTGGAAATTCTTGAACCGTATAAAGATAAACTAACCGTATATACCGTTAATGATCAGATGGGGCAATATTGCGCGAAGTCACTTGGTTTTAACACTGAACTAGTTCATGAAGTGAAAACTAAACAAACAACGGCAAATGATACAGAACATGCGGTTAAAGCGTTACTTGACAAAAAAGTAGACATTATTTTGTTTGCGGGTGGTGATGGCACAGCTAGAAACATTGCTAATATTGTTTCAAATAACGATAAAGGTTTAAACCAAGTACCTGTTTTAGGTATTCCGGCAGGGTGTAAGATTCATTCAGGTGTTTATGCTATTACGCCTAAAGCCGCTGGCCGAGTCGTTGAAATGATGGTTAATAAAGAGCTTGTTAGTTTAGCTGAAGGCGATGTTATGGATATTGACGAAAGCTTATTTCGTCAAGGTGTTGTTAAGGCAAAACGATATGGTGAGATGCAAATTCCCAGTGAGCTTCGCTATGTTCAAGCTGTTAAATCCGGTGGTAAAGAAAGTGATGAGCTCGTTTTGCAAGATATCTCTGCCAATATTATTGAAGAAATGGCTGACGAAGAAGAGACCTTATTTATTATTGGCTCGGGCTCTACAACGGCATTTTTAATGGCGGAACTTGGACTAGAAAACACTTTGCTTGGTGTCGATTTGGTCTATCAGCATGAGCTCAAAGGTAGCGATGTCACCGAAGCACAGCTGTGGCAAACTATCGAGCAACATGATGGCCCTTGTAAGCTTGTTATTACGCTTATTGGTGGACAAGGACATATTTTTGGTAGGGGAAATCAACAACTTAGTCCTCGTGTGATTAAAGCGGTATTAGCGCAGAGAAACGGTAGAGATAACATTGCTATTATTGCCACAAAAGCTAAATTGAGTGCATTAAATAATAGAGCATTAGTTAGCGATACAGGTGATAGTGAGCTTGATCAAACATTATCAGGATATATGTCAATAATGACAGGCTATAAAGACCAGGTACTGTATCCTGTGGCAAGCCCTGAATAATTAACTACTTTCAATATTATTTAAACATAGGAAATATATGAACACCACGTTAGATATTACCACAGTGGAAAACCTTTATAACTACCTAGATGGCTTATTTGAGCAGAATATAGATGATGATAGTTTGTTTGCTAGTGGATATATTAGGGGTTTTATTTCATTAGCCGCGAGTGATTACGGCGATGAGCAGCAAGTGATTAGTGAAGCCTTAGTTAACGCTATAGGACTAGGTTTACAGCAAGCAAAAAAAGAACTGACTCCTCAAGATAGCGTGATAGTGCAAAATTTTTGGCAGCAGTTACAAAGCAAGTTGAGTTATTAAATATATCGTGTAAATTTAGGGGCTGTTGATCTTCCGGGGTTGTTTTTGCAGCTTTTTGTTGGATATTTGTACAAGGCAGAGCCTTTGTCATGTGGTTATTCCACATAAAAAGGCGATAACGCCGTAAAAATAACCAACAAACGCTGTCCAAAGGATTCGGCTAAAAGCATTTTACGCTTTGTTGAGTAGTATTTGCTTAGAATGACTAAGCAAATACTACTCGGGGCGAATAAAACGCTTTTAGCTCGAACAAAATTTAATAGCGAAAGATCAACAGAGCCTAGTTTTTTATGGTTAAGCTAGCATTATTTGCTTCTTACAAAGCGTAATTGTTTTTGGCAGAACAATTACCTTGAATAGGCAATAGCTTAAATGAAGCAATCAATAAATTACGTTACCAGTTAGGCAACATCACATTAAGTATTAATGGTTTGCTGGTTTTATCCAAGATGCATAATTATTTTCTTTAGTGCTTTGTATTTCATATAACTTGGTTATGCTGTTCATTTCTTTTAAAAGGGATTCTGTTACCACTTTAATGGTTTTAGGCGAAAAGTTTCCTTCGTTGGTACCATCAAACTTGGTTTGATAAAAGCGCCATTGATTAGCTACTTCTACTAACGCTTCATTGATTTGCGGTGTGTTTTCTCTAGCCGTTAATAGTTTATCAAGCGCTTGTGTAAACTGTCTTGCTGTTTTGTGCATGTCTTGTTTGAAAATCTTTTCTTTGTAGCCTGAATTGCTGGCGTAATAAAGCATGGCTAATCGTTGAGAAAGCATGCGTTGCCTACCTGATAAGTTCACTAAATGATCGCTATTGGCACGAGAGGTATACTCAATACTTAATACCAAGTCATGTGCCGATTTCAACAGAGCAGTACTTTGTTTTACAATTTGTTCAGTCTTATCTTTATTGGCTTCTGATAAAACAAAAGTACGAAAGACATACCAATTGTTTTTTAATTGTTTAAGTGATTCTTTGGATTTGCTGTCTTGTATTGAGGCGTTTAAATGAAAAATATTCTCCTCGAATATAGCTGCACTTTCATCAAGCTCATTCCTTGCTGCTTCAGTGCCAATGTTTTGGCTAACAAGAATATAATTTTTTGCCATTCGTTGCGAAAGCATTCGTTGTAACCCAGCTTTATTGATTGACTCAGATAAGTTGAGTTGTTGTCCTTGAGCATTCCCTATTGCTGAAACAAAAAGAAGTATTAATAACTGTAGTAGTTTAGTGTTCATTTTGAATATCATCCTGTCTTAAATTCTAGGCGAACAATAAATAATAATGGCTAGTAACTTCTTGATGTAGAACAAGTAAATGCAACTATATTAGATTATATTTGCATTGACTATTACCGGTGGTTTTTTAGCGGTGTGTTGTTAGCATTTTCTTTTGATAATATCTCTGATAATAAATCGGTTGGGGCTTAAATTAAATAGCATTTCACTATCAACAGGGTAAGGGGTATTGCAGATGTCTGCTGTGATGATGTCTGCTGCTAGTGGTGCAGAGCAAAGTCCGCGCGCACCTAAGCCTAAAGCCACATATAAATTATGCACAACAGGGGCTGGCTCACTATAACGCCAGTTTTTATCTTTTGCTAAATGAGAGTATATGGCTTTATGCGCCGATATATCAGGCATAGCACCGACTACTGGCATATGGTCTTGCGACATACAACGAAGCCTTGCTTTGCTCGTACTAATATCATTGTCACGCCAATGAATATTTTTTGAAACTTCAGGTAAGCACTGTTCAAGCATAGTTAAATTGTATTTATCATCTTCAGCAGATGTCTTTGTATTAGTGTCGTTTTTTTGAAAAGTCGCCCCAATACAATGAATGCCCTTATTTTTTGGCGTTAAATATCCTTTATGACAAATCACCGTATTTAAAGGTGAAATGTTTTCATTACTTTGCATACTTGTTACTTGGCCACGTGTTGCTGATAGCGGTAAGGATTTTATATACTCCATATCGATAACTTCTGCACCACCACATACAATTAATACACTTGCGTTAAATTCACCTTTGTTTGTCGTTAATTTCCACTGTGTTTCTTTATTATCTAATGAAGAGTGTTCAAGCGGGGTGATTTTACGAATATGTGTATTTGTTTTAACTTTCAAACGCCCTGTTTTTTCAGCTGCTTGAATAATTTTTTGAACAAGTTGTTGAGGGGCAGCCCATCCAGCATTTGGCATAAATAGCCCGCCATGTTGCAAAGGGATACCTGCTATTCTTGAGGCTTGTGAGCTATCAACACTTTGAATAAGATCTTTAGGCCAAGCGGCTAACTGATCAAATTTATCTTGTCGGTTTTGCAGGGCCTCTTTGTAAGACAATTCAAGTAAGCCACACCATTGATGATCAAAGTGAAAACCTTGTTGAAAAATGTCATCGTAAAAGTGCCTAGCACGCCAAAATGCTGCTTGATAAAATAAGCTAATATCATCGTGAGATTGATGTAATAAGGGGTATAAAGCACCAATTGCATTACTTGAACCACCTTGTGCAATAGTCTCATCCTTACAATAAAGTGTGATTTTAACCCCTTGTTTCGCTAGTTTATAAGCAATACAAGCAGAGGCAATACCACCGCCAATAATACTCACGTGCTGAGGCTTTGTTATTATAGGTCTGTGTTGATAACCTTTATGAGGGTTAATACGATGAAACGTACCTCTTAATATTTCTTTCTTTTTTCCCTTTGATGGCAGTTTTTCTATCCTAAATCCAACGTCTTGGAGAGCTCTTTTGACAAAGCCTGCCACCGTAAAAGTGGTTAAAGAGGCTTGCTCTTGACTTAATCTAGCAATTTGTTGAAATAAACCTGCACTCCACATGTCGGGGTTTTTAGCAGGAGAAAAACCGTCTAAATACCAAATATCAACCAAGTTACATAATAAATCAGTCTGAGTATTACGCTCGTTTCTAATAGATAATTGCTTTAATCCATTACTGGCATCATCAAAAATAATGGTTAAGTGCACTTTATTATTTAGAAAGGATGCTTCAAAGACTTGTTCAGTTAAAGTATGTGAACTGGGATATTGTTCAAGAAGCATTTCTGCGTATTTTGATAATTCGGGTAAGACGGTAAGTGATTGCTGTAATTGCTTTTTATTTAAGGGATATTTTTCGACACTGATAAAATGTAAAGGGGCTATGTCTTGCGAACTTTCACTTTGAGCATTTTGGTACGCCTGTAAGGTCAATAAAAAATTAAGACCAGTACCAAAACCTGTTTCTGCGATAGTTATTGTGGATTTCGCTTCAATAAAGCGCTGTTTTATATTATTGCTACAAATAAAAATATCATCACTTTGTTGATAACCTGACTCACTATCAAAATAAATATCATTAAAGCGAGTGCAATAGGGAGCGCCATCTTCTTTAAAGGACAGTGTACTTTTTGAATTTGCTGTTATATCAGCGCTTTTAGAATTTTCTATAGACAAAATAGGTACCAATAAAAATATCACTTAATGATTTATAGTGAGTTATTTTACGCTATATATTGATCGTGATCAGGGATATTTTGCTTTAGCTGTTTGATATTAGTCAAAAGAGCATAGATATATTTTCTGTTATAGCTTAACATTGTGTACATGTGTACGCTGGAAATTATACTTGTAATACC
The DNA here is from genome assembly GCF_003545765.1 of Colwellia sp. RSH04. Lineage (GTDB taxonomy): Bacteria > Pseudomonadota > Gammaproteobacteria > Enterobacterales > Alteromonadaceae > Colwellia. The sequence goes on from NZ_QXIO01000007.1 coordinate 90,054, forward strand.
AGTTGATGGAATAATGCTTGTATAATGCAGCAGATTTTTAAATGATAGATGGTTGATTAAATGAAACGTGTAGTGATTACAGGTATTGGTATTGTATCAAGTATTGGTAACAATGCCGATGAGGTTTTAGCCTCATTAAAAGCAGGAAAGTCTGGTATAACTCGTTCAGAAAGCTTCGCTGAACAAGGTCTTCGTAGCCAAGTTTGGGGAAAACCCGCTTTAGAAACTAAAGATCATATCGATCGTAAAGCATTACGTTTCATGGGCGATGCTGCTGGTTATGCATACATCGCGATGGATCAAGCCATTGCAGACTCTAAATTAACCAAAGAGCAAGTATCTAACTTTCGTACAGGTATTGTTGCTGGCTCTGGCGGTGCATCTTCAGCAAATATTGTTGCCTCATCAGATACTTTAAGAAATAAAGGCATTCGCCGTGTTGGTCCTTATGCTGTACCCAAAACAATGGGGAGCACTTGTTCTGCCTGTTTAGCAACGCCATTTGAAATTAAAGGTGTTAACTATTCAATTAGCTCTGCTTGTGCCACTAGCGCACATTGTATTGGTCATGCGATGGAGCTTATTCAATTAGGCAAACAAGATGTTGTATTTGCTGGTGGTGGTGAAGAAGTTGATTGGTCATTGGCTATGATGTTTGATGGCATGGGTGCGTTATCTTCTAAATATAACGATAACCCTGAAACAGCTTCACGTACGTATGATGCTGACAGAGATGGTTTTGTTATTTCTGGCGGTGGCGGTATGGTTGTTGTAGAAGAATTAGAGCATGCTTTAGCACGTGGCGCACATATTTATGCTGAAATTGTTGGCTATGGCGCTACTTCAGACGGTTATGATATGGTTGCTCCAAGTGGTGAAGGTGCGGTGCGTTGTATGCAACAAGCAATGGAAGGCGTTGAAGGTAAGATTGATTACTTAAATACTCATGGTACATCTACACCGGTTGGTGATGTAAAAGAGCTTGGTGCTATTCAAGAGTTATTTGGTAATGATTCACCAGCGATTAGTGCAACAAAAGCAATGTCTGGACATGCATTAGGTGCTGCTGGTGTTCATGAAGCAATTTACTCTATTTTAATGATGGAAAATGACTTTGTTGCTCCGTCTATTAATATCGATACATTAGATGAGCAAGCTCAAGGTCTAGATATTGTTACTGAAAAACGTGATGCTAAACTTGATCTTATCATGTCCAACAGTTTCGGCTTTGGTGGTACAAACGCTACCCTAGTGATGAAGAAATATAAATAAAATTCATCAAATCGTATAGTAAATCCTGATGGTTAGTATTTACTAATCATCAGGATTTTTTTTGTCATAAAAACAGACCTTTTAAACTATTTCGGTATAATCGAATCAAACAAGACATTAATTATCCATAATGAATATTTTTTACGATGAAAATATGCCGTTTGCGCAAGAGTTTTTTACTGATTTAGGTAATCTTCACTCTTTTTCTGGACGAGAATTGCAAGCTGAAGATATTAAAGACGCCGATGTATTATTAGTGCGTTCTATTACTCAAGTGAATGCAGCGCTTTTAGCGCAAGCGCAACAGTTAAAGTTTGTTGGTACTGCGACTATTGGTACCGATCATATTGATCAAGCCTATTTGAAACAGCAAGGTATAGCATTTTATTCTGCTCCTGGTTGTAACGCTATTTCGGTTGCTGAATATGTATTGAGTGCTTTGGTCGTTTTAGCAGAACGCTATTTAATTAACTTATCAACGTTAACGGTTGGTATTGTTGGTGCAGGAAATACTGGCAGTCGACTTGCTGAAAAGCTATCAGCATTAGATATTACGTATAAATTGTGTGATCCGCTGCTCGAAGCGAAGCAGGGTAACGCCAACAATGATACGCGTAAATATTACCCTTTAGATGAAGTATTAAAATGCGATGTTATTTCATTGCATGTACCAAAAACGATGGAAGGTGAACACCGTACATTTAAGTTGCTTAATGAACAAAGGTTATCTGCTCTGCAAAATGAGCAAATTCTTATTAGTGCTTGTCGTGGTGAAGTAATAGATAATGACGCTTTACTTCGCTTAAAAGAACAAGGGCATGGTGTAAAACTTGTGCTTGATGTTTGGCAAGGAGAGCCTAATGTTCTAGAGCCATTAGTACCATTTACTGAAATAGCGACAGCACACATTGCTGGTTATAGCTTAGAAGGAAAAGCTCGTGGTAGTGAAATGCTCTATCAGGCATTATGTAATGAGCTGAAAATAGCAGCAAAACATCACTTAACTGACTTTTTACCAGCAGCAAATATTTCCTCTATAGAAATAACGCAGCAATTTGATCAAATAGTACTAAACCAGATAGTCAAAATGGTTTACGATGTCAGACGAGATGATGCTATTTTTCGTCAACAATTATCTGAACAAGGATTCGATACCATTAGAAAAACATACCCAGTTCGCAGGGAGTTTTCTTCAGTCAGTGTATCTTTATCTAAAAATGCCTACAGCGATGTGCCACATCGTTTAGGCTTTACAAAAACGTCCAACTAAGAAGAGAGAGGATCATGGCACAAAAATTTGATGTATGCATACTTGGCGCAACAGGGCTAGTTGGCAAAACCATTATGGAAATTTTAGAAGAAAGAGATTTCCCAATTAATAAATTATACCCGTTAGCCAGCGCTCGTTCAGCTGGTGAGTTTATTGAATTTAATGGTGAAAGCATTGAAGTACTTGACGCTGATCACTTTGATTGGAGCCAAGCACAAATTGGATTCTTCTCTGCAGGTGGCGCGACATCAGCTAAATATGCTCCAATGGCGGGTGAGGCAGGTTGTATTGTTATTGATAATACATCGGAGTTTAGATATGAAGCCGATATTCCTTTAATTGTACCTGAAGTAAACCCACATGCATTAGCTGAATATCGAAATCGTAATATTATTGCTAACCCTAACTGTTCTACCATTCAAATGCTCGTTGCGTTGAAGCCAATTCATGATGCAGTAGGTGTTAGTCGAGTTAATGTAAGTACCTATCAGTCAGTTTCTGGTGGTGGTAAAGAAGCAATGGATGAGTTAGCAAAGCAAACCGCTGATTTATTAAGTGGCAAGCCGGTTGAAAGCAAGAATTTCAGCCGACAAATTGCCTTTAATGTTATTCCACAAATTGATGTCTTTTTAGATAATGGCTACACTAAAGAAGAAATGAAAATGGTGTGGGAAACTAAAAAGATTCTAGGCGATGACAATGTACTTGTTAACCCCACAGCAGTGCGTGTTCCTGTGTTTTATGGGCACGGTGAAGCATTACACATTGAAACGAATGCACCAATATCCGCCGAAGAAGTGAAAGAGCTTTTAGCACAGTCGCCAGGACTTGTTGTATGTCCTAATGATGAAGATTTCCCAACACAAATTGGCGACGCTAGTGGTAAAGATGAAACTTATGTCGGTCGCATCCGTGAAGATATTAGCCATAATAATGGCATTAATATGTGGATTGTGGCTGATAATGTCCGCAAAGGTGCGGCAACAAACAGTGTTCAAATTGCCGAACTGTTAATAAAAGATCATTTGATTTAAGTTTTAACTAACAACTTAATTTGCTGCACTGCTTTAGCAACTGATGCAACCTTAAGTAAATTAAAGAAAAAGTAAAACTCGTCGTTAACTATAATACATAGTTGGCGGCGAGTTTTTTTGTTTTGAGCAATAAAGTTTTTATTGTCATAATAATGCAAGACATCTGACTTGAATTTGGTATTATCTTATTCATAAGTAAGTGATTTGGAATAATCTTTGCTTAAGTTTGATAAGCTGTTATAGATTTCAGCTGCGTAGCGGTTATTGCCAAATATTTGGCGATAGAGCACGAATAATCTAAATCTAATTCACATAATAATTTTTGATAGAAAGCGATTTTACTAGGAAGTCTTCATGCAAAGTTTACTGCGCCTTTGCCTTTGGCAGGTAGTTATTGTCAGCATATTGTTCGCTCAAATACCAGCACATGCTGAAGAAGAACGTGGCATTCGTATGCGTGGCCCTAAAAGTACTGATGTTTTTCCTTATGAAAAATATGGCCCTATCAGTGCTAAAGACACCTTGTGGAATATTGCTTTAAGAGTTAGGCCTGATAATCGTTTAACTGTCTATCAAGTTATGCAGGCTTTATTTCAAGAAAACCCTCAAGCATTCGTTGAAAATAATCGTAATCACCTAGTCGAGGGACAATACATTAAAATACCGTCATTTGAACAAATGATGGCCATTGATACCAATAATGCACGCTCTAAAACTGAGCAAGATGAAAAAGCATGGCAAAAGAAACAACCTCAATCTGTTAAAAAACAAAAGATACCTACTCAACCAACTGTAAAAAAAGAAGATCTAGATACAGTTAAAGTTGAAATTAATGAAAAGCTTCAAACCATTGACACCGCACAACAACAACGTCTCGAAAATATTCAACAAGATGTTCTGGACTCAATTGATGGCTTGCAGGCTATATTGAAAGAAAATGAATCGCTGAGGGATAGACTGTCAAGTTTTAACCAACAGCTTGAAGTGATGCAAGATGAAGTAGCGAAAGGCAAAGAAATAAAGTTACAGATGGATGACATGATAAAGCTTCAACAAGCTTTACTTGCTAAGGCTGAAGCGCGAGAACAAGAACTGTTGTTGGCAAAACAGCAAGCTGAAATGGATAAAAGTGACTTTATAAATAACCCATTGTTTTTAGTGGCAATGTCTACCATCCCTGCTTCTATTTTAGTGGGTTTCTTTATTTTATATTTGAAAAGAAAGCGCGAAACCAAAGATGATGACAGTTTTGTTGAAGAGTTGTTTGATGCTGAGAAAACGGAAGAAAAACCAGAAAAAGAAGCAAGTTTAAATGATGAGTTAGGTCTTGATGAAGATTTATCGCTTGATGATGAATTGTCATTAGATGATGAGCTTGGTTTAGATGATGATTTATCCCTTGATGATGAGTTAGAGTTAGATGATGATCTATCCATTGACTTATTAGATGGTGATGATTCCGACGATGACATTCATTTAGACGATGATGATGCTTTAGATGATTTGGATGATCTTGAAGATATATTGCTTGATGATGAAAGCGAACTAGAACCATTAGAGAATGGCGAGTTAGACCAAGACGATTTAGATTCACTGCTCTCTGGACTTGAAGAAGAAGATTCACCCAAAGAAGACGCTGATGAAAGTGAAGTGCTAGCTGGCGGTGAACTGAATCAAGATGATTTAAATGATTTATTAGGTGATTTAAGTAGCGTTGATGAAGAAGATGATATCGATACCATTACTGAGCCTGAAGCAGAGGAAAGTGCTGGTATAGAAGAGATTGATATTGATGAAGCATTAGCTGGTGCTGAATCTAAAGATGTTGCTGATGAGTTACCAGCCGAAGTTACTGATCCTGATGATATTGATGCCTTACTTGACTCAATGAATGACTCGCAGAGTGATTCAACTGAAGACGTTGATGCTCAAGAAAATAATGTTGTTGATGAGTTACCAGCCGAAGTTACTGATCCTGATGATATCGATGCCTTACTTGACTCAATGAATGACTCGCAGAGTGATTCAACTGAAGACGTTGATGCTCAAGAAAATAATGTTGCTGATGAGTTACCAGCCGAAGTTACTGATCCTGATGATATCGATGCCTTACTTGATTCAATGAATGATTCAAAGGCTGGCTCGCAAAGTGATTCAATTGATGAGCTAACAGAGCAGGTTTCTGCTGAAGAAATTGCCCTAGAAGAAATTGTGCCTGAGGAGATTACTCCAGAAGAGATCGATGTCCAAGAAAGTAGCGTTGCTGATAAATTACCTGTCGAAGTCACCGATCCTGATGATATTGATGCCTTACTTGACTCAATGAATGGCTCAATGAATGATTCGCAAAGTGATTTAACTGATGAACCAGCAGAGCAGGCTTCTGCTGAAGAAATTGCCCTAGAAGAAATTGTGCCTGAGGAGATTACTCCTGAAGAGGTTGATGTCCAAGAAAGTAGCGTTGCTGATGAATTACCAGCCGAAGTCACAGACCCTGATGATATCGATGCTTTACTTGATTCAATGGCTGATGCAATGCCTGAAGAGTCAGCAAGCTCACCAGCAAATAATCTTGCTGATGAACTACCTGATGATGTCACCGATCCTGATGATATCGATGCTCTTCTTGATTCAATGAATGGCATTACTCCAGATATGAGTGATAAGCCTTCAAATACGACTATACCAGAAGTTATCGATACCTCAGAAACATTAGAGGAAGAGGCCTCAGAGAATGCTAATAAAATTAACCAATTTACTGAAGAATATGTTGCTCCATTCTTAAATGCTGATTTTAATGATGTTCGAAATGATGAAGGTGTTAATGAAGAAAACACAACTGAATCAAAAGATATTATTGATGATGAACTAGATATCGATGCATTAATCTCAGAAGTGAATGAAGAGAAAAGTGAGTCAATTGCTGCAAACGAGCAAGTAGAACAGCAAGCCTCTGAAGCTCTCGATAACCTCGACTTTACAGATGAAAATGTATTAGCAGATTTACTTGCTGAAAATATAGATGAAAACTCCGTCAGTGAAGAGTTACCTAACCAAGATGAAAACGAGGTTGCACTGACACAAGAGACAGCTAGTGAAATTGAAGATATTGAGGAGTTAGACAATACCGATTTTGATGAGTTACTTGCCAATATTAAAGAAGAGTCTGTATCAGCTGATAGTAATACTTTAGAAGAAGATGTGTTAGAGGATATTGGAGATTCGTTAATTGCTGACGTTACTCCTCAAGACAATAGCTCAGCCACTCAACAGCAAGAAAAAGAACAAGATTTTGTCTCAGTTGATGACTTGCTATCAGACAGTCAAATAGAAGAGTCTGATAACGAGCCCTATGAAAAGACTAATATAGATGTAGGTTTAAATGAGTATGCAGAGTTTGCAAAAGATAGTAAAGCTATTGATGTAGATGATAATAGTGACGTAGCTGGAAAGCTTGATTTAGCTAAGGTATACGTTGAAATTGGTGATAAAGATAATGCAAAAGCCGTACTCGATGAAGTTTTGGTAAAAGGTGATGAACAGCAGAAATCTCAAGCTGAAGACTTGTTAGCTAAGCTTATGAGTTAATTACATCAATATTTTATATCAAAGCATGGCGAGGTATTAAAAAATAATGGATAATGCGCAGTAATTTTTTCAATCTAAACGTTTAAGTGAATAATTAACATGCGTTATGCATTAGGTATTGAATATGACGGTAAGAATTATTGTGGTTGGCAACGTCAAAAGACCGTTATCAGTGTTCAACAAACCCTAGAACAAGCGTTATCAAAAATAGCGGATGAACCTATAGAAGTGGTTTGCGCGGGTCGAACTGACACAGGTGTTAATGCAACTAACCAAGTTATTCATTTTGATACAGATAAAGTAAGAAAAGAGGTGGCTTGGACATTGGGTGTGAATACACACTTACCTAAAGATGTTGCAGTTAAGTGGGTTAAGCAAGTAGAAGATGACTTTCATGCTCGCTTTAGTGCCACGGCTAGACGTTATCGATATATAATTTTTAATAGTCCAATTCGCAGTGCAATATTAAATCATGGTATTAGTCATTGTCATTTTGAGTTAGATGAAAACCTTATGCAGGAAGGCGCTCAGTATTTAATAGGTCGCCATGACTTCACTTCATATAGAACCGTACATTGCCAATCGCACTCTCCGGTAAGAACCATTGAACATTGTCAAGTAAGTCGACAAGGTAAATATATTATTGTAGATATAAAAGCGAATGCTTTTTTACACCACATGGTTAGAAATATTGTTGGTAGTTTAATGCGTGTTGGTCAATCTATTGAGCCAACTAAATGGATTGGAGAAGTGTTAGAACAAAAAAACCGATGCATGGCGGGTGTTACGGCTCCACCTGAAGGGCTATATTTTGTTGATGTCGATTACCCTGAACACTTTAATATTCCCAAGCATCCTTTAGGGCCATTGTTTTTATAAACGGCCAGCATCTGTGTAAAAACATGTTAAAGCAACAAAAAGATACACAGCTGACCAGTTTTTTATATTAAATATAGGCTAAACTATGCTCTAATACGCGGTTTAGATTAGCATTCTTTTAAAATGATGTTTGATGAACAAGTTTTCATCAAATAGTCGATTTATATTCGTTGCAATAGGCAAAAGTAAAATTATGAGCTGGATAGAAAAGATTCTCCCAAAAGCAAAATCAACACAAAAACGAAATATCCCTGAAGGTGTATGGAGTAAGTGTACGTCTTGTAATGCAGTACTATATAAGGTTGAGTTAGACAGACAAATTTCTGTTTGTCCTAAATGTGATCACCATATGAGAATAGGTGCTCGAAAACGCATTGATAGTTTTCTTGACCAAAATAATAGACTTGAGTTAGGTGAAGAATTTGAAGCACAAGATGTGTTGAAGTTTAAAGACTCTAAACGCTACAAAGATCGATTAAGTGCTGCCCAGAAAAATTCTGGTGAAAAAGATGCATTAGTCGTGATGAAAGGTGAGTTACAAGGCGCTCCTGTAGTGGTTGCTGCTTTTGAATTTTCTTTCTTAGGCGGTTCGATGGCTTCTGTTGTTGGTGCAAGATTTGTAAAAGGCGTTGAGTATTGCTTAGAGCACGACTTACCGTTTATTTGTTTCTCTGCAAGTGGCGGTGCCAGAATGCAAGAGGCGCTGTTCTCATTAATGCAAATGGCGAAAACAAGTGCTGCATTAGCAAAAATGAGTGAGAAAGGTTTACCTTATATCTCGGTATTAACAGACCCTACAATGGGTGGTGTTTCAGCAAGTTTAGCAATGTTAGGTGATGTTAATGTTGCTGAGCCCAAAGCATTGATTGGTTTTGCTGGTCCTCGTGTTATTGAGCAAACTGTAAGAGAAAAACTACCTGAAGGTTTTCAGCGTAGTGAGTTTCTTTTAGAGAAAGGTGCTATAGATATGATCGTAGACCGTCGCGAAATGCGAAACACTCTTGCGCGTCTTTTAGGTAAATTTATGGGCCATGCCTCACCAGCAGCATAAACCAATAGTAAAAATATTTTTATGTCTGACATTATTAAAAGCCACTCGCGTAATTTAAACGAGTGGCTTTCTTATTTAGAAACAATTCATAGTACAGAAATAGATTTGGGCTTAAGTCGTATAGCACAGGTCGCTAATCGTCTAAACGTTGATTTGAGTTTCGCAACAGTAATTACTGTCGCAGGCACTAACGGTAAAGGTACGACGTGTGCTTTTATTGAAAACGCCTGTTTGCAGCCAAATAATTTACAACAAATTAATGAAAAGCTTGGTCTTAAAGACAGCTCTGGGATTGCGGTTTATTCTTCACCTCATATTAAACGTTTTAATGAACGACTAAGAATCAACAAGGTTGATGTTTCAGATGCGCTGTTAATTGAAGCATTTGAAAAAATAGAAATTGCGCGCGGTGATATTTCGTTAAGTTATTATGAATTCACAACATTAGCTGCATTTCTTGTTATGATGAAGGTTAAACCTTCTATCATTATTCTTGAGGTTGGTCTTGGTGGTCGATTAGATGCAACCAACATTATCGATGCAGATGTCAGTGTTATAACAACTATCGATTTAGATCATCAAGCATTTTTGGGTAATGATAGAGAATCTATTGGCTTTGAAAAAGCAGGTATTATGCGTGCTAATCAATTGATTATCGTAGGGGATACATGTGTCCCTAGATCGGTGGTTGATTATGGAAACTCTCTTGTAGTTGATATTGATAAAAGTAAACAATTACAACATGAGAATATGTTTATTCGTGAGCGAGATTTTCATCTTGAACAGCAGTCATCATCAAATTGGGCATTGACTTGCGAAGCATTGCAACTTAAAGAGTTAGTTCAATGCCATATTCCACAAGATAATGCTGCAACAGCTTTAATGGTTTTGCATAAGCTAGGGGTTTCGTTAACCACAAAATCAGTCAATGCGTTAATTGAGCAAACTAAAGTATCAGGAAGAACAGAATTATTTACGACTCAAGTGACTCAGAAATACCCTCTAGCTTGTGATGTGGTTCTTGATGTAGGCCACAACCCGCAAGCAACACGCTATTTAAGAGAGAAAATTACTCAATATAAACGTGATAAGGGTTATAAGAGAATTCATGCTGTTGTCGCAATGCTGGCTGATAAAGATATTGAAAATAGCTTAAAATCAATCGCCAGTGAAATTGATACTTGGTATCTTGGGCAATTGTATTTACCCCGTGCATCTTCTTCAAAAGATATGGCAAATACAGTGTCAAAGTTTGCTAATGCTATCAATTGTTTTGACAATGTCAGTCAGGCATTTAAAATAGCAAACCACCAAGCGAGCGCTGATGACTTAATTTTAGTGTTTGGCTCGTTCTTTACTGTCGCAGAAGTAAGAGATTTATTGGTTTAGCGTAGTTGTCACGCAACGTATTGATTGCTTTAAATTGGGAGTATCGTTTGTCTACACCGTTTCAAAATCGCCTTGTTGGTACTGTTATTGTTGCAGCAATCGTTATTATATTTTTGCCCGATATTTTAGATGGCGAGAAAAACACTAATCAAGCACACTTTGAAAAAATTCCTGAAACACCTGTTTTCACTGGTAAAATTTCAACTAAAAAGTTTCCCGAAGATAAACTTATTGAGAAAGAAGAAAAACAGCTGAGTGATGAACAGGCTGTTGATGTCTTAGCGCCTGTTAAAGATAATGCGTCTTCCTCACCAAATGAAAGCGCCAAATTAGATGAAGTAAATAATACAGACAAGGTTAAAGTTACGCCGGCAACGGCTCGTCAGTCTGAATCAGTTAACACGACTAGTAACACAAGTAAAAGCACTGATAATGCAAAACAAAAAACAAACATGCCCGAACGTGCTGTTAGTAAGCAAGCTTGGGTAATTCATTTAGGCAGTTTTAAACATAAGCAAAACGTAGCTCAACTTTTACAGAAGCTAAAAGATAATGGCTATACAACTTTTACGCGTCCTATCAAGACTAAGCAAGGCACACTCACTAAAGTTTTTATTGGCCCTGAATTAATTAAGTCTTCTCTTGATAAAAAGTTGCCTGCATTGAAAAAATTAACAAATACCCAAGGTAAGGTTGCATTATTTGAACCGATAAATTAATCCTAAACGATAAAAAAAGTAGGGATTTATTTATGCTTCTGTTAGAATGCGCGCCTCTAATCAATGAGAAACTAAAATTATGGTTTGGATAGATTACGCCATTTTGGTCATTATTGGTGTTTCAACACTAATTAGCTTAGTACGTGGATTTGTTAAAGAGGCTGTCTCTTTAGTTATCTGGATCAGTGCCTTCTTCATCGCTAGTACTTTCTACGCAAATTTAGCTAACCTATTAACCAATATTTCCGATCAAGTTCTTCGAAATGCGGCGGCTATCGCCATCTTATTTATCACGACACTTATTTTAGGTGCTTTAGTCAATTACATAATTGGTCAGTTAGTGAGTAAAACGGGGCTATCAGGTACTGATAGGGTACTTGGTCTCGTTTTTGGCGCACTTCGTGGAGTTTTGATTGTTAGCGCCGTTCTATTTTTTATGGATGCATTTACCAGTGCTTCATCAACCCGTTGGTGGACTAGTTCGCAACTGATCCCTGAGTTTACTTTAATTATTGAATGGTTCTTTGATTATATAGAGCAATCATCCAGTTTCTTAAATAAGACCTAATAAAAACATTCTACTCATTTTTTTAGATTGATGAGAGAGCAGGCTAGTCAGCAATGTGCAGACTAAACAGAATTTATATAATAACTTAACGTTTATATTGTTATTAAATGGTTAAGTGCTGTGATTATTTTTTTGTGGAGAAAATTTCATGTGTGGTGTCGTTGGCATAGTTGGTAAAACCCCTGTTAGTCAATATTTATATGATGGTCTAACTGTTTTACAGCATCGAGGTCAAGATGCAGCAGGTATTGTAACAATTAGTGATAATACTTTTAGGCTACGTAAAGCAAATGGCTTAGTGAAAGATGTCTTTCATACTCGTCATATGTTGAGGTTGCAAGGTAATATTGGTATTGGTCATATACGTTATCCTACTGCGGGTACTTCTAGTTCGTCTGAAGCTCAACCATTTTATGCTAACTCTCCTTATGGGATTTCATTGGCGCATAATGGTAACTTAACGAATGCAGAAGAATTAAAGCTTTGGTTACAAACAGAAGCGCGTAGACATGTTAATACCACTTCAGATTCTGAGTTGTTACTTAATATTTTAGGTCATGAATTACAGCAAAGTGAAAATTTGTCATTAACACCTGATGATATTTTTTCTGCTGTAGGCAATGTTCATAAGCGTGTACGAGGTGCATATGCGACAGTAGCACTTATTATTGGTCATGGCATGGTGGCTTTTCGAGATCCTAATGGCATTCGTCCATTAGTGTTTGGTAAGCGCGAGACCGCTAAAGGTATTGAGTACATGGTTGCATCAGAATCCGTTGCTCTTGATGCTTGCTCATTCGAATTTGTTCGTGATGTCGCACCTGGTGAAGCGATATTCTTTTCTGAAGACGGCCAAATTCATAGTAAGCAATGTGCTGAAAACCCAGTATATTCGCCTTGTATTTTTGAGTTTGTATACTTTGCACGCCCTGATTCGACTATGGATAAAATGTCTGTGTATGGTTCTCGTGTTGAAATGGGAACAAACTTGGGCAAGAAGATCGCTGTTGAATGGGATGACGTGGATATTGATGTAGTAATACCTATTCCTGAAACATCTTGTGATATCGCATTACAAATTGCACATCATTTAGATATTCCTTACCGTCAAGGCTTTGTAAAGAACCGTTATATTGGTCGAACTTTTATTATGCCAGGGCAAGAACAGCGTAAAAAGTCAGTTCGTCAAAAGTTAAATGCGATTAAAACCGAGTTTAAAGGCAAGAACGTTCTTTTAGTTGATGATTCAATTGTTCGAGGTACAACATCAGAGCAGATCATTGAAATGGCACGTTCAGCAGGTGCTAATAAAGTCTATTTCGCTTCTGCAGCACCAGAAGTTAGGTTCCCTAACGTATACGGCATTGATATGCCAAGCGCAAATGAACTTGTAGCTCATGGCCGAGAATTAGATGATATTTGTGATTTGATTGGTGCTGATAAACTTATTTACCAATCAATTGAAGACTTAGTGGCAGCTGTTAGTTTGGGTAACCCTGATATTAAAGCTTTTGATACCTCTGTTTTCGATGGCAATTATATTACTAATGATATTGACCAAGATTATCTTGAAAAATTAGATGCATTGAGAAATAACACTACGAAAGAAGAGTCTGATAAAAATGCAGATTCAATCATTGATATGCATAATGAAGGCGCAGAATAAGCTTATATAAAGCTAAAAGCTAGCTATTCTTTATACTGTATAAAAGAAAAAACACAGCCCTTGAAGGAGCTGTGTTTTTTTATATTTTTAACAGAATCAATTGCTAAGCAATAAATTCTGGGCCAAAACCCATTCCCCACATAATAACGGTAAAGGCAAGAATGCCTACTAGTAGTACTAGCCCGCAGGTAACAACTGAACTTGAATAAATAAAACCTTTCTCTTCAGGGATATTCATCATAATAGGTACACCTGAATATAATAAGTAAACTGAATACGTTACAGCACATAACCCAGCTAAGGCAACGAACCAAAGTACAGGGTATAAAGCTGCAACACCTACCATAAGTACAGGGGTAGCAGTATAAGCAGCAAGCTCAAGTGATTGGACATAAGTAGGTGTCGAATCAAACGTTTTAGCCATCCATTGGATTAAATAAGCTAGAGCAAAAACGCCAAAAATTAAAGCAAAATACATTGATGCAGCCATAATTTTAGCACTGGTTGAACTAATGGTGATAGGATCGCCAACACCAATTGTCCAGCCTATATGAGCAGCAGCGTAGTAACCGCAAATTGCGGGAATGAGAGATATAGTTAAGATATGCATTAAACTATACATTAAACTTTCATGGCGCTTTTCTATGGTATGCCACTCATCTTTCGGATGAGCATATAGGCCCCAAATATGATTTAAAATCATAATAACTTCCCCTTGATATTTTATTAGTGGAAACGTCTAAATACCACTCGCTAGTTAGTCAGCATATATTAATTTTTTTTGCTGATACTCTAGTTATGGGAGAAAGTTAAGCTTTCGTCAAGAATTGTTGTAAAAACAAACGAAAACAATAAAGATTTGTTAATGTTTATAACTTTATAATCTAGTTCTTAGAAAAGGTCATTTGTGTTTGTTATAAGGTAAGTTTAGTCAAACTGCTTAAGCGATTTTAATTCTTACAACGGACATTATTTCAATATCAAATCCAGCCACATTTTCTGAATCAGGGTAATAGGTCATATTCACTCTTTGGCCCTGTAAAGTTTTATATAATTTTTTGCGTTTATATTTAAAAGGAACATTGGTATTTTCAATCATTATTGTATTTAAAAACCACTCATCCACTTCTCTTTGAACATGAGAAACAACTTTGATGTTATCTGTTTGTATTAATTGTTTATGTTTTGCTAATAGTTTTTTACTGGCATTTTTTTCATGTGTTTTTTGTTTTATTACTGTCATCGCTGTCTCAACTTACCGTGTACCCAGTAGCTTATTATGCCAGTAAATAGTTCTAGAGCCATTATGTTTTATAGAAAAATACTTTGTTGAATAAATACTGTATCAATCAAAGTTCAGGGTGAAAAAATATGGTTAGTTTATGATAAAATAAACACATTACACTTCGATACACAGAGAACATTGTTAAAATGCCTTATAGCGAGCTACTTGCACCAATAAAATCATTCTTATTATGTGAAACACCAAATGAATGGATCAATGAAGCCAAAAAAGCTGAACGCTTACCTTTGCTATTAATTGACCATATGATTTGTGAGCTAAAAGCCGGGCAAACAGCAATGTGGTTAATTCGCAAGTATGCTGTTGATAAAGCCAGTGGTGATGCGTTACTTGAGTGGGTTAAGCCGTATGAAAGTTTCATTTATAAGAAGCAAGGTGATTTGACAAGTTTAAATAGCAATAAAAATGACTTAAAGAAAACTATCAAGGCTAAAGAGGGAAGTCGTTATGGACAAAGCCTTATTGATAAGATGGTGTTGTTAATTAAAGAAGAGTTGCATCACTTTTATCAAGTTCTGCAAATTATGCAACAACGTAACATACCCTATGAAAATATACGTGCAGGTCGCTATGCTAAAGGAATGATGAAGCATGTTAGAACTTATGAGCCCGAAGCATTGATTGATAAGCTAATTATAGGCGCGTTTATAGAAGCGAGATCATGTGAGCGTTTTGCTAAATTAGCCCCACATTTAGATGACGAACTGAATAAGTTCTATGTATCTCTACTTCGTTCAGAAGCAAGACATTATCAAGATTATTTAGTGTTAGCTGAAGAGGTTGCACAATCTTGCATTAAAGAAAGAATCGATTATTTTGCACAAGTAGAGCAAGAGCTGATTTCTTCAGATGATGAAGATTTCAAGTTTCATAGTGGCGTGCCAACAACTCTATGCTCAATATAGGTTAGAAAAATAGACTATTGAAGAACAATAGACCTAATATGTTTAAAAGTTTTTTGTGAGTAATTCTTTATGGGTTGAACTTACCTTAAGCCAAGCACCTTGCTGATACCAATCTCCTAACACGATTCGTTGTGCTTTAAGGTTATTCACTTTCAACTCATGAACGGCGGGTCTATGGGTATGGCCATGAATTAGTAGCTGACTGCTATGGTTCTCTAAACATTTTATGACTTCACTTTCCGTGACATCCATAATGTTTTGAGGTTTCATGGCCGTTGCAGCACTACTTCTTTTTCGATAATCAGCGGCTTTCTTTTTACGAAACGATAAAGGTAAACTCGTCATTAGGGTTTTCCACCACCACGAACGAGATTTTTTTCTAAACTTTTGATACTCAACATCTTTAGTGCAAAGTGTATCACCATGCATGATAATCGTTTTTTCACCATATAAGTCTATGGAAGTCACTTCAGGTAAAAGTATCATACCCGATTTTTTAGCGTACTTTTTACCTATAAGAAAATCTCGATTGCCATGAATGTAGTATATTTTAGTGCCTTGTTGAGTTAGTGATGATAGGCCTTGTGCAATACTGTTAACAAAGCCACTATCATCATCGTCGCCTAACCAAGCTTCAAATAAATCACCTAAGATATAGAGGTATTCAGCCTTGATTGCTTCATTTTTTAGAAAGTCTAAAAAACAGGCCGTAATATCGGGCCTGTCTTCACTTAAATGTAAATCGGCAATAAAATAGGTTATTGCCTGAACACTCGAACTCATCGTATTAAATTACGCTACAGTAGCTGAATTAATGATGATTTCTTCTTTTGGCACATCGCCATGACCAAACATGTTTCCTGTTTCAACTAAAGTCATTTTATCGACAATGTCCATGCCTTCAACAACCTCACCAAAAACACAGTAACCCCAGCCTTGAATAGATTCATTTTTAAAATCTAAGAAATCGTTGTCAGTTAAATTAATAAAAAACTGTGCAGATGCAGAGTGCGGCTCTTGTGTTCTTGCCATGGCTAATGTGCCACGTTTATTGCTCAAACCATTGTTGGCTTCATTTTTGATGCTTGCACGTGTCGATTTCTCTTCTAAACCCGGCGCGAAACCACCACCTTGAGCCATAAAGCCTTTGATAACTCGGTGGAAAATCGTACCGTTATAAAAGCCTTCTTCAACGTATTGTTTAAAGTTTTCGGCAGTAATTGGCGCTTTATCGAAGTTGAGTTCAATTTTAATATCGCCAAGGTTTGTTTGTAATATAATCATAGTTGTTCCATTAATAAGGTTAGAAATTTTATTGGCGAGAATTGTAGCCTAACTTTGTGCTAATTTCTTGTTAAAATAGTCTTTCTCTGTAATGACCCTTATCAATGTATAAGGTACAATGCATTTTTATTTTATTTACTAGGAGTCATAAATCCTCATGTTGCAAGTATACAACACGTTAACTCGTAAAAAAGAAGCCTTTACGCCAATCACGCCAGGTAAAGTCGGGTTATATGTTTGTGGATGTACCGTTTATGACTTATGCCATATTGGCCATGCTCGTACTTATATTAGCTTCGATAATATAGCCCGATATTTACGTTTTTCAGGATATGAGGTTAATTACATCCGTAATATAACTGATGTTGAAGATAAAATTATTAATCGTGCTATTGAAAATAATGAAACAACAGAGCAGCTGACAGAACGTACCATTGCAGCGATGCATGAAGATTTTGATGCATTAAATATGGCAAGGCCTGATCTTGAGCCAAGAGTAACTACTCATATGGTAGAAATTATCGAGATGATTGAGACTTTAGTTGCTAAAAAGCATGCCTATATTGCTTCATCTGGTGATGTATTATTTGATGTTTCTAGTTATAAAGATTACGGAAAGTTAAGTGGTCAGAATCTAGAGCAACTTCAAGCAGGTTCACGTGTTGAAGTTGACGACACTAAGAAAAGCCCTTTAGATTTTGTTTTATGGAAATCAGCCAAGCCTGAAGAGCCAAGTTGGGATTCTCCCTGGGGCGCAGGACGACCTGGCTGGCATATTGAATGTTCAGCAATGAATGCAAAAGTTTTAGGCGATCATTTTGACATTCATGGTGGTGGTTCAGACTTACAATTTCCACACCATGAAAACGAAGTGGCACAAAGCTGTTGCGCGCTTGATACACAGTACGTTAACTACTGGATGCACACCGGCATGGTTCAAGTTGATCAAGAGAAAATGTCTAAATCGCTAGGTAATTTTTTCACTATTCGTGATGTATTGGCGCAATATGATGCTGAAACGGTGAGGTTCTTTTTAACAACAGGCCATTATCGGAGTCAACTGAACTATTCTACTGAAAATTTAGAGCAAGCAAGGGCATCAGTTGAAAGGATTTATACTGCGTTAAGAGATGTAGAGCAGCCAAGCCATTTTGATATAGATATGAGCAATGCGTTAGTGAAGCAGTTTTGCCAAGCAATGGATGATGATTTTAATACACCGCAAGCGTTAGCTGTGTTGTTCGAATTAGCTAAAGAATTAAATGTTGCAAAAACGAAAGATACACAACTAGCACAGCACTTAGCAGCAACTTTAGTGCATTTAGGTGGTTTGTTAGGCCTGTTGCAATTGTCACCTGCAGAATTTTTACAAGGTCAAAACGACGATAGTGAAGTGGAAATGATTGAAGCGTTAATAGCACAACGTAATCAAGCTAGAGCTGATAAGAACTGGGTTTTAGCAGATGAAGCAAGAGATAAGTTAAATGAACTTAATATTGTTTTAGAAGACAGTGCTGGCAAAACAACGTGGCGTAAAGCATAACGAGAAGTAAGAGGTTTATGTTTTATCAATAAAAAAGAGCTGATAAACAGCTCTTTTTTACGTTATTCTTACCTACTCAATTAATATTGTTAGTAAGTTACTTACCAAATTGCTCGCAGCCTAGTAAAGTGTTTTCAATTAAACTTGCTACAGTCATTGGGCCAACACCACCAGGAACAGGGCTGATAAATGCAGCGCGTTCTTTTGCGTTTTCAAAATCTACATCACCGACTAATTTGCCATTATCTAAACGGTTAATACCTACATCAATCACTAAGGCACCTTCTTTAATCCACTCGCCAGGTATAAAACCAGGTTTGCCGACAGCAACAACGAGAAGATCGGCATTTTTGACGATACCTTCCAAGTCTTTTGTAAAGCGATGGCAAGCGGTTACTGTACAACCTGTTAGTAGTAACTCTAAAATCATTGGTCGACCAACAATATTAGAAACGCCAATGACGACTGCATTTAATCCTCTAACGTCAACACCAGTCGACTCAATTAAAGTAATGATACCTTTAGGCGTGCATGGTCTTAAACCAGGCTGTCTTAGTAATAGCTTACCAACATTAGAGGGATGAAAACCATCCACATCTTTTTGAGGATTTATGTGTTCAATAATTAAATCAGCGTTTAATCCTTCAGGTAAAGGTAGCTGCACAAGTATGCCATCAATAGTGTCATCATCATTAAGGTCACTCACTAAAGTGAGGAGTTCATCTTCAGAGGTCGTTGCAGGTAAGTCATAAGACCTTGAAATAAAGCCTACTTCTTCACAAGCTTTTCGCTTACTACCTACATATACCTGCGAAGCAGGATCACTACCAACAAGAATAACGGCTAAACCAGGAGCCCTTAATCCATCTTCAATACGTTGGCTTACTTTATCTTTTACGGAATTTCTAAGCTGTTTGGCAATGGCTTTGCCATCAATCAATGCTGCAGTCATGAGTCTTAACGGGCCCTGAAAGTGATATAGTTGAACACGGGGCTATTCTGCCACAAAGGCATGCTCAGTTGTAGGCATTATTTCATATTAGTGTTAAAACCTTGATCTTTATCTGATGATAGTTTCAAATGAAGATATCGTGCATAATTCAATCAGAAATATACGCATTATCACTACATATTAACTAACTTGTGTTAAAAGTGAGCGAACAGAAATATTTTTATAAAAAAGGTTTGACTGCACCACGCCAAGTCGGTAATATCCGCACCCGTTGAAAGCGACAGCGTTTTTAACAAATGTCGGTGATTAGCGCAGCTTGGTAGCGCACTTGGTTTGGGTCCAAGGGGTCGCAAGTTCGAATCTTGCATCACCGACCACTTTTTATTTACACTTCGTATATAGAAAGTACCTGTAGGTAATGTGCGCCCTTAGCTCAGCTGGATAGAGCAACGCCCTTCTAAGGCGTGGGTCGTAGGTTCGAATCCTACAGGGCGTGCCATACTTACATTAAGTACTATGGTGGCTATAGCTCAGTTGGTAGAGCCCCGGATTGTGATTCCGGTTGTCGTGGGTTCAAGTCCCATTAGCCACCCCATCTTTTTACTGCCCATAGTTAAAAGAGTACTTAAATTATAAGTTATAAGAATATCGGTGATTAGCGCAGCTTGGTAGCGCACTTGGTTTGGGTCCAAGGGGTCGCAAGTTCGAATCTTGCATCACCGACCACTTCTTATAATTAATAAAATTACTTACCTTATTAATCTATTAATAATTATCTTTCTAATAGTCCTTTATTATTTTTGACAGTTGTCTTTTGTTATTATCTTTCTAAAGTTTTTCCAAATTGCCTGTCTTTTTTGTGCTTTAAAGCCCTTTTAGCCTTCGTTTTTACTTGCTTTAAGCGATATTTTAATTTTTTTTATCGTTGTACTCGACTCTTGCGTAAACCCTAGCTATAATTCCGCGTCATAATTTTTATAGTTTTTATTATTGTACATCTTTATTATTGCAAATTTGATAAATGATTATCAAAGCAAAGCGTTTAATGATGTGTATTAAAAAAGCGTAGCACGCTAAGTTTTGAGGTATTTAAATGCAAGTTTCAGTTGAGACTACACAAGGTTTGGAACGTCGTTTGACTATTTCTGTTCCTGCCGACACAGTAGATGTAGAAGTAAAGAATCGTCTTCGCCAAATCGGTAAAACACAACGTATTAATGGCTTTCGTCCTGGTAAAGTTCCACCATCAGTTCTTCAAAAACGCTATGGTAAATCTGTACGTCAAGAAGTTGCAGGTGAATTAATGCAACGCAACTTTGTTGAAGCAATTGTTGCCGAAAAAATTAACCCAGCGGGCCGTCCATCTTTTGTTGCTAAAAGTAACGAAGAAGGTAAAGAATTAGAATTTGAAGCAACTTTTGAGGTTTACCCTGAAGTTGAATTAAAAGATTTAGAAAAAATTGCCGTTGAGCGTCCTGCTGTTGAAGTCACTGAAAAAGACATTGATGAAATGTTTGTTACGTTACAAAAACAACACCAAACGTGGAAAGAAAACAAACGTAAGTCCAAGAAAGGCGATAAGCTAACTCTTGATTTCACTGGTCGTGTTGATGGTGAAGAATTTGAAGGCGGAAAAGCTGAAGGTTTTGAACTTGAATTAGGTGCTGGTCGGATGATTCCTGGTTTCGAAAAAGAAATTACAGGCATGAAAGCTGGTGAAGAACAAACTATCAAAGTTACTTTCCCGGAAGATTACCATGCTGAAAACCTTAAAGGTAAAGAAGCAGAGTTTGATATCGTTGTTCACAAAACTGAAGGTCCAGTACTTCCGGAAATTGATGACGAATTCGCTAAATTATTTGGTGTTGAAGAAGGTGGCGTAGAAGCGTTACGTGCTGAAGTTAGCAAAAATATGGCACGTGAATTAACGAATGCGGTAAAAGCTAAAGTTAAAGAGCAAGTCATTGATGGTTTATTAGCAAGCCATGAAGTTGATTTGCCAGCGGCATTAGTTGCACAAGAAGTTGATGTTTTACGTCAGCAAGCTATGCAACGTTTCCAAGGTCAAATGGACCCTAAAAACTTACCAGAATTACCAAGTGAAATGTTCACAGAGCAAGCTGAAAAGCGTGTGAAAATTGGTTTGTTATTAGGTGAAGTAATTAAAGTTAACGAGCTTAAAGTTAACGACGAGAAAGTTAACGAGTTAATTGCTACAGCTGCTTCTGCGTATGAAGATCCTCAAGAAGTTGTTGATTACTACGCAAACAACCAAGAGCTAATGCAACAAATGCAAAACGTTGCTTTAGAAGAGCAAGCTGTTGAGCTTCTAGTTGAAAAAGCAAAGGTTAAAGAGAAGAAAGCTAACTTCAACGATATAATGAATCCTGAAGCTAAGAAGTAATAACTTCGTACAATGGTAGTTTTCCATTGACAATAGCTTAAGCAATCGATTAAATGGCTTGTATGTATTCATACAGGCCATTTTTTTAATAATTAAGCCGACTTTATCTTAGTAAATCGGTATTCAGTAATTGTTAAAGCATAATAAAATAGATTATAGGGAAGGTTCACACTTGTTTAACTCTCAATTTACTTCACAAAACACTGCTCAGTCTGAATTAGGGCAATCTCCTCAAGGTAGCGCAAGTATTACAGAAAGTGCTTTAGTGCCAATGGTTGTAGAACAAACATCTAAAGGTGAACGTTCGTACGACATTTACTCTCGTTTATTAAAAGAGCGTATTATCTTTTTATGTGGTCAAGTTGAAGATCACATGGCTAATTTGATTATTGCGCAATTATTGTTTTTAGAGTCTGAAAGCCCAGATAAAGATATTTTCTTATATATCAACTCTCCGGGTGGCTCTGTTACGGCAGGAATGGCTATTTACGATACAATGAAGTTTATAAAGCCTAAAATTAGCACTGTGTGTATTGGTCAGGCTGCTAGCATGGGGGCGTTTTTGTTATCTGGTGGTGAAAAAGGTAAGCGTTTTTGTTTACCTAATGCACGTGTCATGATTCACCAACCGTTAGGTGGGTTCCAAGGTCAGGCATCTGATTTTGAGATACATGCAAAAGAAATTTTATATATAAAAGATAAACTAAACCGTTTAATGGCTGAACATACTGGCCAAGACCTAGAAAAAGTTTCACAAGATACAGACCGTGATAACTTCTTAAGTGCAGAAAGTGCGGTTGAATATGGATTAGTTGACTCCATATTAGAACAACGTAACGATTAATAAATTTCCGTATATAATAACTAGTGATGGATTACTAGTTTCTTGAAAAATTAGAGGTAGGGCATGACCGAGATTAATAAGGGTAGCGATAATGGTAAATTACTTTATTGTTCCTTTTGTGGCAAAAGCCAACATGAGGTTCGAAAGTTAATTGCTGGTCCTTCAGTTTTTATTTGTGATGAATGTGTTGAACTATGTAATGACATTATTCGAGAAGAAATCACTGAAATTTCGCCAAAAGAAGAGAAAGAAGCGTTACCTTCACCGATAGAAATACGTGAAAGTTTAGATGACTACGTTATAGGCCAAGAACACGCTAAAAAAGTTTTAGCGGTTGCTGTTTATAACCATTATAAGCGTTTAAGAAACGGTGACTCTCACAACGGCGTCGAGTTGGGAAAAAGTAATATCTTACTTATTGGCCCTACTGGTAGTGGTAAAACCTTATTAGCGCAAACGTTAGCGAGATTACTAGATGTGCCATTTACAATGGCCGATGCTACCACGTTAACTGAAGCGGGATATGTTGGTGAAGATGTTGAAAACATCATTCAAAAGTTATTGCAAAAATGTGATTACGATGTGGAAAAAGCGCAACGTGGCATTGTTTACATTGATGAGATAGATAAAATATCACGTAAATCAGATAACCCATCAATTACGCGAGATGTCTCAGGTGAAGGTGTTCAACAAGCATTGTTGAAACTTATTGAAGGTACCGTTGCTTCAGTGCCGCCACAAGGTGGACGTAAACATCCTCAACAAGAATTTTTACAAGTAGATACATCAAAAATCTTATTTATCTGTGGTGGTGCGTTTGCTGGCTTAGATAAAGTCATTGAACAACGTTGTCATACGGGTACTGGTATTGGCTTTGGTGCAGAAGTTCGTGGTAAAGCCCATGAAAAAACCCTGACTGAAAGATTTTTGGATGTAGAGCCCGAAGATCTGGTGAAGTATGGTTTGATTCCTGAGTTTATTGGTCGTTTACCGGTTGTAGCTACGCTAAGAGAATTAGATGAAGATGCGCTAATTCAAATATTGCAAGAACCTAAGAATGCACTTACTAAACAATTTACTGCACTGTTTGACATGGAAAGTGTTGAATTAGAATTCAGAAAAGACGCATTGCTTGCTATTGCAAGAAAAGCGATGGATAGGAAGACTGGTGCTCGAGGTTTACGTTCAATTGTTGAAGGTGTTCTACTTGAAACAATGTATGAATTACCTTCTATGGAAAATGTCAGCAAAGTGGTCGTTGATGAAAAAGCAATAAAAGGTGAAAGCAAGCCGATTGTTATTTACGATGCTCAACAAGAGCAAGCGGTTTCTGAATAATATTTATTCAGATTAGCAATCTAGTTGGTAAAATATATTAAAAAAAGAACCTTAGGGTTCTTTTTTTGTTTAAACTTGTTGAAAGCTTCATGTCTAGCCCCATATAGTTTTTATAAACGAAAATTAAACACTATTTTTATCAATATAAAATTATTCAAAGAGTAGCCAATGAGCAAAGAATTATCTGCTGTAGTTGAAATCCCTGTCTTAGCTTTACGAGATGTAGTTGTTTACCCACAAATGGTTATTCCGCTATTTGTCGGAAGAGAAAAGTCGATACGTTGCTTAGATTTGGCAATGGAGAATGATAAAAAAGTATTTTTAGTTGCACAAAAAGATGCAGCAATTGATGATCCTCAAGCTGATGATGTTTACGGTACAGGAACAGTCGCGACTATTCTTCAAATGTTAAAGCTACCTGATGGAACAGTAAAAGTTTTAGTTGAAGGTGAGCAACGTGCCACTTTAACTCAGTTTATCGAAACCCAAGAGTATTTCAGTGCAGAAATAGAATACGTACCTACAGACGTTTCAACGAGTGAAGATACTGAGGTATTAGTTCGCTCTGCAACCTCGCAATTTGAAGGTTATGTGAAACTAAATAAGAAAATACCACCAGAAGTACTTACCTCGGTTTCGGGTATTGATGATGCTGAACAATTAGCGGATACCATGGCAGCACATATGCCACTTAAACTTGTAGATAAGCAAAAGATTCTAGAAATCATTGATGTCAATGTACGATTAGAGCATTTAATGGCATTGATGGAAGGTGAGATAGACTTATTGCAAGTTGAGAAGAAAATTAGAACACGCGTTAAAAAACAAATGGAAAAAAGCCAACGTGAGTATTATTTGAATGAGCAAATGAAGGCTATTCAAAAAGAATTAAACGATGGTGAAGAAGCGGTCGATGAATTAGAACAAATGACTAAGCGTATTGATGATGCGCAAATGCCTGCTGAAGCAAAAGAAAAAACACTGGCAGAACTACAAAAATTAAAAATGATGTCGCCAATGTCAGCGGAAGCGACAGTCGTAAGAAGCTATATTGATTGTATGCTTAATGTTCCATGGAAGAAACGCAGTAAACTAAAACGTAATCTTGCTCTAGCGCAGGAAGTTTTAGATAAAGATCATTTCGGTTTAGACAAAGTTAAAGAGCGTATTCTTGAGTATTTAGCCGTTCAACAACGTGTTAGCCAGCTAAAAGGACCAATTCTTTGTTTAGTAGGTCCTCCGGGCGTTGGTAAAACCTCCCTTGGGCAATCTATCGCTAAATCTACTGGCCGTAAATATGTTCGAATGGCATTAGGTGGCGTACGAGATGAAGCTGAAATTAGAGGGCATAGACGAACTTACATTGGCTCTCTTCCTGGCAAGCTTATTCAAAAAATGTCAAAAGTTGGTGTGAAGAATCCATTATTTTTGCTAGATGAAATAGATAAGATGGCATCTGATATGCGTGGCGATCCAGCGTCTGCATTGTTAGAAGTTTTAGATCCCGAGCAAAACACTAGCTTTAATGATCATTATTTAGAAGTTGATTATGATTTATCTGACGTTATGTTTGTTGCTACATCAAACAGTATGGATATTCCAGGGCCACTACTTGATCGTATGGAAGTTATTCGGTTGTCAGGTTATACCGAAGATGAAAAATTAAATATTGCGAGAAACCATTTACTAGAAAAACAAATTCTGCGTAATGGTTTAAAGGCAAAAGAAATAGACATTGATGATAGCGCGATTGTTGGCATCATTCGTTATTATACCCGTGAAGCTGGTGTTCGTAGTTTAGAGCGTGAAATTTCAAAGCTTTGTCGAAAAGCAGTAAAAGCAATTTTGCTCGATAAAAAGTTGAAAAAAGTTGTTATTAACCAAGATAATTTGGATGAATACTTAGGTGTTCAACGTTTTGATTATGGTAAAGCAGACGAAGAGAATAGAGTTGGGCTAGTAACAGGTTTAGCTTGGACTCAAGTTGGCGGTGAATTATTAACCATTGAAACGGCTTCAGTGCCAGGTAAAGGAAAACTAAGCTATACCGGCTCTTTAGGCGATGTTATGCAAGAGTCTATTCAAGCAGCAATGACAGTAGTTCGTAGTAGGGCAACAAAGCTTCGTATAAATGAAGATTTTTATGAAAAGAAAGATATTCATGTGCATGTACCTGAAGGAGCAACACCTAAAGATGGACCAAGTGCAGGTATTGGTATGTGTACCGCATTAGTTTCAAGTCTTACGGGTAATCCTGTTAAAGCGGATGTTGCCATGACAGGTGAAATCACGCTTCGAGGTGAAGTTTTAGCTATCGGTGGTTTAAAAGAGAAGTTACTGGCAGCACATCGAGGTGGCATTAAAACCGTGGTTATTCCTCACGACAATGCTCGAGACTTAAAAGAAATACCAGAAAATGTCAAAGCAGAGTTATCAATTCACCCAGTTAAGTGGATTGATGATGTATTAGCTATTGCCCTTGAACACCCAGTAGAACAGTGGCAATCAGAGAAAAAATAGTATTGTTGATGGCTTTTTTTGATGATTTGTATCAAAAAAAGCCAAAAAATTAGTTTTTTTTATAAAAAAGTGAAATTTTCGCTTTTCAAACGCTGAAACTGTGATAAGTTAACTACGCTTATATCGCTAGACCCCTTATTCCTCATGCCAATGGGCAAAGATACGTAAGGTAAACTAAGCGAAATATTATTTTAAACTCAACGCTTGAGGTTTAACTGGAAATCAATCTATGTTTTCTAAGTAAACCACAGAGAAAAGGATAGCGTTGCATAATAACAATTGAAGGGGTATACCACTGTGAATAAATCTCAACTAATCGAAAAGATTGCTGCGGGTGCAGACATTTCTAAAGCTGCTGCTGGCCGTGCGTTAGATTCATTTATTGGCGCTGTAACTGAAGAATTAAAAAATGGTGAGCAAGTTGCTCTAGTTGGTTTTGGTACTTTCTCTGTACGTGACCGTGCTGCTCGCACAGGCCGTAATCCTCAAACAGGTGCTACTATCCAAATCGCTGCTGCAAAAATTCCAGCTTTCAAAGCGGGTAAAGCATTAAAAGACGCTTGTAACTAAGCTGACTTCTGACTTTTTACCAAGTCATTTAAAAGACCACCTTAATGGTGGTCTTTTGCTTTATGGGCATAAAATAGCGTATATCGAGATAAATAAAAAATAATTTGAATTTTACTTATCTTATGCTTCAAGGAAAAGCTTGCATCTGCTAGAATCGCGAGCAACAGAAATTCAGTCTAGAATATTTAGGCGCACAAAAGAGATTAAAATGTTAGAAGATATTCGAGAAAAATCACAAGGGTTAACAGCCAAAATTATACTTGGTTTGATAATTCTTACCTTTGCTGTGGCGGGTGTTGGTAGTTATACAAACTCTGTCGACACATCAGTTGCCACCGTGAATGGCGAAAGCATTAGTCAACAAGATTTTAATAAAGCTTATCAGGCGCAACGAAATCGTATGGCTCAACAGTTTGGTGAAATGTTTGAAACACTTTCAAACGATGCTAACTATATGGCAAACTTCCGCCAAGGCGTTTTAGACAACCTTATTAATGAAAAATTAATTGACCAGGCAAGTAGTGACTTGGCTATTCGAGTTTCAGATGAACGCCTAAAGGAAACGATTCGCCAAATGCCAGAGTTTCAAGTTGATGGCAGTTTTGATAATAACCGTTACCTTGCCATAATAAATCAAGCTGGCTTTTTTCAATCTTCAGACTTTCGCGATTACTTACGTACGGAAATGGTACGTCGTCAATTAAGCCAAGCACTCGTTTCAAGTGAGTTCAACTTGCCTTACCAAGAAAAGTTACAGTCGAACTTACAAAACCAAACACGTGATATTCGATTTGCCACCATCGCTAGTGAGCAATTTAAAGCGAATGTTGAAGTGACGGATGAAGAAATTAATAATTACTATGTGGCTAACCAAGTTCGTTTTGAAAACAAAGAACAAGTTAAAGTAGATTATGTTAGCTTAGATGTTTCAGAGATCGCTAAAAATATTACCGTTACAGATGAAGAACTCGCACAATACTATCAAGAAAATATCAGTGACTTTACTGAAGAAGAGAAACGTCGTATTTCTCATATCTTAATTGAGTTTAATGAAGATGAAGCTGCTGCTAAAGAAATAGCAGAATCAATTTTAGTACGCGTGAAGCAAGGTGAAGATTTTGCTGAATTAGCTAAAGAGCTTTCTCACGACACTTTCAGCGGTGAAAATGGTGGTGATCTAGAATGGTTAGAGCCAGGTGTAATGGAAGAAAACTTTGATGAAGCGGCAATTGCATTAACTAATATTGGTGATACGACTGAGCTAATTAAAACAAGTTTCGGTTTTCATATCATCAAGCTAACTGAACTTCAGGCTGAAAAAATCCAAACGTTAGCTCAAGTAAAAGATGAGTTACGTTCAAAAGTGAGTAATGATAGAGCACAAGATCAGTTTTTTGCTTTACAACAAGAACTTGCTCGCATTAGCTTTGAATTTCCTGATAGCTTAGACGATGCTGCTAGCGAAGTTGGGGCAAAAGTACAAACGTCTCCTTGGTTAACTAGACAAGGAAACACTGCACCTTTCAATAACCCTAAAGTTATTGAAGCCGCTTTTTCCGACCTTGTTTTGCAAGATAATATGAATTCAGATGTTATTGAAGTAAATGACGATATTGCTGTTGTATTGAGACTCAACACTTTCCAAGAAGCAAATGTTAAACCATTAGAAGAAGTGAAAGCACAGATTGCAACAACATTAACATCACAAAAAGCAACGGAATTAGCTCAAGAAACCATTGATGAGTTACTTGCTCAATTTAAGAACGGCGGTGATATATCTGAGCAATTAACTGCGTTAAATAGTAAGTTTGAAACAAAAGAGCAGGTTGCTCGTTATAGTGCTGATATTGATCAAAGCATTAGCCGTGCAGCATTTGTTTTACCACATCCTCAAACGGGTGAAGTTTCTGCTTCATCGGCGGCGTTAAGTAATGGTGATTTAGCTTTAGTGCAAGTTCAAGCGGTGCAAGTTGCTGATAAGCCAGCTGAACCAAACTTAAGTAAGCAACAAGTATCACAGTTGGCACAATCTGCTTACAAAAGTTTTGTTGATTCATTAAAAGTGGGTGCGAAAATTACTCGCAGAGCAGTTTCTGAGCCGGTAAATGCTTTTTAATAGTTAATTTTTATAGACAAAAAAAGCTGCTTCGGCAGCTTTTTTTGTCTTTGATACTTGAGTATTATTTATGATGTTTAAGTTGAAAGTTTTGGCTCATCATTAGCTTCTTGGTTACTTTATGCTTTGGATTTTTCATAACCGATAACGTTTCTCCACGCTCGACCACTTCACCTTGTGACATCACCATGACTTGATCACTAAAATGTCTAACTATACCTAAATTATGCGAAATTAAGATATAAGCCAACCCCATCTGTTGTTGTAAATCGAGTAATAAATTAATCATTTGTGATCGAAGCGAGGGATCTAAAGCTGCTAGAGCCTCATCTAGGATGATAACTTGTGGTTGTAATATAATTGCTCGTGCTAGCGAGATTCGCTGTTTTTGACCGCCTGAGAACATATGAGGATAAAAGTTCATATGATCACCAAGCAAACCTACTTTTTGTAAGGTCTGGCGAATTAATTGCCTTCTCTGGCTCTCATTTAAATTAGTGTTTAGTTTAAGAGGCTCATCAAGTAATTGTAATATGGTTAAACTAGGGTTTAGTGTTGTTCCAGAATCTTGAAAAATCATTCGTATATGCTGACAACGCTGCTTTAATTGTTGCTTATGCAATAGTTGCCCATTTAGAAAAATCTTACCATTACTAGGTGACTCTGCGCCGACAAGGATTTTTGCTAAGGTAGATTTTCCAGAGCCTGTTTCACCTACAATAGCTAAAGTTTTCTTAGATTCAATTGAAAACGATAGTGGTGCGAGGGCGATAAACTCTTTTTTTTGAAACCAATTTCTTTTTAGCTTAAAGCTTTTTGTAATACCTTCTACGGCCAATAATTCACTCATTAATAGGTGTCCTTTAATGAAAAGTGACAACTCACTTTATGACCATGATAATTTTGTACTTTAGGCGCTTCAACACAAGCTCTTTGTGCTCTTGGACATCTAGGACCAAGTCTACAACCTATGGGCAGGTGCTGTAGAATGGGGATGCTTCCAGGTAGAGTCATCAAACGAGATTTGCTCGGTAATTGTAAGTTAGCCTTTGGGCTACTATCGACGAGTGCTCGAGTGTAAGGGTGTAAAGGCTTGTTAAAAATTTGCTCGGTAGTGCCTGCTTCCACAAATTGACCACTGTACATAACCGTAATGGTATTAGTCCAATGGGTAATATTCTCAAGATCATGACTTATCAAGAGAATAGACATGTTTTTAAGTTGATTTAAACTGGCAAGCAGCCTAAAGATTTGCCCTTGGTTTGTACTCTCCATCGCTGCGGTTGGCTCATCAGCAATAAGCAAAACAGGCCGACTTGCTAGGGCAATGGCTATCATTACACGTTGGCATATTGCTTCAGTTAATTGATGAGGGTAACTTCGAATACACTGAATATGCTTTTTAATTCCTACTTTGTGCAATAAACGAATAACAGCTTCTTTGCGTTGTTGTTGTTTTTGCCAAAAAAAACCTGACAGTTGTTTACTATCAATAGCTTCAGCTAGCTGCTCTCCTATGGTTGTTGTAGGATCTAAGCTAGCCATAGGCTCTTGGAAAATCATCGCAATATCACGACATAGTATGCTTTTTCGCTCTTCGATATCTAATCTAAGTAAATCTATTCCACGCCAATGAAACCTGTCTGCATGGACATGCCATTTGTCATCGAGTACTCCAATAATTGCTTGTGCAAGTAGCGACTTGCCTGAGCCTGACTCACCAACAAGTCCCCTTACTTCACCTTCTTTCATTGATAAACTAACGCGATCAACGGCAAGGATGTTTTGATTTTTTGTTTTAAGTTCTATAGAAAGATTACGAATATCGAGTAAATTCATTAGCTTTCCTTACGAAGTTTTAAAGCATGTCGTATACCTTCACCAACTAAGTTAGTGGCAACTACAGCAAAAAGAATACTTAAACCGGGTAAATAAACCGTCCACGGTGCAATATAGAACCTCTCGAGTCCATTCGCTAATATAGCCCCCCATTCGGGTAAGGGGATTTGTGCACCCAACCCCAGAAAACCAAGGGTGGCAATATCAAGAATAGCGGCTGATTGTGCTAAAGTCGCTTGACTCATTAAACGTTCAACGATATTTGGAAATACAGAGTAATATAAAACCCTAAAAGAACTTGCGCCATCTAAGCGCGATGCAAGTACATAATCTTTGCGAAATTCTTCTTTCACTGCATAGCGAGTAATATGTATAAACTGAGGAATCAATACCATAACAATGGCCCAAACCGTATTGCTAATACCTGGACCTAATATGGCAACAATGACTATCGCGAGTAAAAGTGAAGGAATAGATAAGATCACATCAAGAAAGTGATTCAAAAAGCTAGACTTTACACCTTTAGTTAGTGCTGAAAGTGAACCGATAATTACACCAATAATTAAAGAGATTATTACTACAACAAAACTCAAACCAAATGTGAGAGATGCACCGTACATTAACCTTGACAGCATGTCTCTGCCAAGTTCATCGGTACCAAGTAAAAAACTAACATTACCATTGTCATGCCATGCAGGAGGAAGTAAAACCATATCTAAATGGCCTTCTACTGGAGAATAAGGCGCTAGGAAAGGAGCAAATACTGCTAGAAGTATTAGGAAAATAAAACAAACAAAGCCTATCATCGCTGTAGGGGTTTTGCGAAAAATTAGCCATAGCTGCATGAAGGGGGAAGGAAAGACTTCTTCTTGGTAGATTTTTTCACGAGCCATGTTTATTTCCTCGTGCAAGTGGGTTAAGTGCAGCGTAAATAAAATCAGTCAATATATGTACGATAAAAATAAAACAAGATAAAACTAATAAGCCACTTTGTATTGCCGTGTAATCTCTTTGATAAATACTTTCGATAAGCCATCGTCCAATACCAGGCCAACTAAAGATAACTTCGGTAACCATTGCTATAGTTACCAAATTGGCAAACTGTAACCCTACGTGGCGTATTATTTTAATCAGTGCATTGCGTAGTGCATGCCTAAATATTATTTGCTTAAAACTCAAACCTTTTGCTTTTACAGCCTTAATATAGCTAGTTTCAAGCACCTCTATCATCGATGCTCTGGCTAAGCGTATGAAAATGGTTGCTGGTGCCAGTGCCACTACACACGCTGGGAGAATAATATGAGTGGTAGCATCTTGAAAAGCTTGCCACTTATCAGGACTATCACTTAATAAGATGTCAAAAAACAGAACTCCCGTGATGATATCTATTTCAAATAATAAACTAATCCTACCGGCAGAGGGTAACCAGCCAAGACCAATAGAGAAGAATAGAATTGCTAATAAACCAAGCCAAAAAACTGGAATGGAATAACCAAACATTGCGACCGATAAAATAATATTATCACTAGTTTTATTGTGTTTAATTGCGGCAATAAATCCTAGTGGTATACCGATAAACATAGCAATTAACAAGGCCACTAAACTGAGTTCTATAGTGGCAGGTAATAAAATCATAATTTCATTGAGAACAGGAGATTGGCTAGACATGGATAAGCCCAAGTCACCTTGAATGATATGTTCAATATACGCCCAGTATTGCCAAAGAATATTATCTTGCATGTGATAGTTTTCATTCAGTAATGCAAGCTGTTCTTCGCTTGAGTTTAATTGTCCTGATAGATTAATAACAGGATCACCGGGAAATAGGTAACTTAAACTAAATGATATAAGGGTTAATACCAACATGGTAAAAATGAACAGGTTAAGTCGTCTTAAGGTAAAAATAAACATCTTAGTGTTTTGCCTCGACATCAAGCTTATCGCTAGGTATTTTATCTTTAGTGGTATCGTCAGTCGGTGCGATGCTTTCTTTATAGACTTGATAAAAACTCACGCCACCAAAGTCTGCGAGTATTTTACCTTTTACACCGCTATCTCGTGCTTGAAAACGTTTAGAGTGAGCAATAGGTAATAAAGGTAACTCATCATTAATAATTGTCATGGCTTTAGCGTAATACTGTTTTCTTTTTGAAATATTTTTCGTATGCAAAGCTTGCTGTAATAATTCGTCGTAGTCTTTATTACACCAAAAGGTTCTATTATTACCTGTTTCTGTCGCTGAGCAACTTAGCATTGGACTAAAAAAATTATCAGGATCAGGGTGGTCTGCATACCAACCTAGCAAGAAAGATTGATGCTCGCCCTGTGCTAACTTTCTTAGAAACGTTGTCCATTCATAACTAATAATATTTACAGTAATACCGATTTCTTTTAAATCGGCTTGTATTAATTTCGCCATTGTTAATGCATTAGGGTTATACGAGCGTTGCACAGGCATTGCCCAAATATCCATAGTAAATCCTTGTGCAAATCCCGCAACTTCTAGTAAAGCTTTAGCTTGAATAGGATTGTATTCTTGCGCTTGAATAGTATCATCATACGCCCATGACGATTTAGGAATGATAGAGTTAGCTATTTCAGCTTGCCCTTGATATACCGTATTAATTAATGCTTGTTTATTAATTGCTAAACTTACGGCTAGCCTAACTAACTTGTTATCAAACGGTGCTTTTTTAGTATTAAAACCAAAATAGCCAATATTTAACGCAGTCACTGAATCGAGTTCAAGATCTGCTCTTTCTTTAATCTTGCCATGAGCGATAGGGTAGCTACTTACATCACATTCTTTTGCCAATAGCTTAGTTAAACGACTTGTTTTACTAGGAGATATATCATAAACGAGTTGTTCTATTTTTGCTTTAGGTTGCCAATAGTTATCATGTCGGTAATATCGTATAAAAGAGCCAATTTGATATTCCTTTAATTTGAATGGTCCTGTGCCAATCGGTAGTAAATCTATTTCATTTTCTTTGTTGTTAAAGCTTAATTGTTGTGCATATTCTTGAGAAAGAATAATGGCAAAATCGGTCGCTAAATTAGCAAGAAAAGAACTGTCAGCGTATTTTAATTGAAACCTAACAGTGTATTCATTAATTTTCTCAATTTTTTCAACAAGATTTTCGAATTCAACACTTTGAAAAAATGGGTAATTTCCACCTGATACTTGATGGTAAGGATGTTCTTTGTCAATGATACGATTAAAGCTAAATATAACATCATCAGCATTAAGGTTTCTGCTTGGGGTGAAGTAATCTGTGTGATGAAATGAAACGTCTTGTCTGAGATAGAAGGTTATTTTTTTACCATCTTTAGTGACGTGCCAAGACTTAGCTATTGCAGGTGTGAGTGTGTTTTCTTTTCCTTTATAAGCAATGAGTCGATCATAAAGTTGTTGAGATGTTGCATCAATGGTTGTACCTGAAGTAACTAACTGAGGGTTAAACGATTCAGGGGAGCCTTCGGAGCAATAAATAATACTCCGTTGCGTTAAAGATAATTTATTACTCTCACCGCATGCGCTTAACAATAAAGACAATGCTACCAGTGATGAAAGTTTAAACATACCATCTATAATTAAGGTAGCAATTTTATTACGCTTCATCAGAGACATTACCATCAAGTAAATTATATTTTTTCAAATAACCTCGAAGCTGATGATAAGTTAACTCTAGCGCATCAGCGGTTTTTTTCTGATTATACTGACAATGAGCTAATGCACTTTGAATTAGGTCAATTTCATAATTTTGTGATAGTGATTTTAATGATTGAGGGAATGACTGTTCACTTACTGAAACGTTCGTTAATTGGGAAGTTGTCACTGAAGGTGTGTTTTCTTCAGTACTACCTTTTTTTTGGTGAATGTCGCTACTTTCACTTTTCGATACGTTGCTATCTTGTGCGAGCTCATTAACTCTGTCATGAGTTTTAATGCGCTGACTTGGTCTATAAGGTGATTCAAATGGATCTATAACCAACTCATGTACTGGTAAGTGTGGGTTGTTACATCGATAAACACTGCGTTCTACGACATTTTTTAATTCACGAATATTACCAGGCCAATGATAATCAAGCATGCTACACCTTGCTTTTTCAGTGAAACCACTGAACAGTTCAAACTCTAACTCTCTTGCCATATTTATGGCAAAATGTTCTGCAAGCATAATAATATCTTCCACACGCTCTCTTAAAGGCGGAAGAGTAATCACATCAAAAGCTAACCTGTCTAATAGATCAGCTCTAAATTGACCCGTGGCGGCTAAGGTCGGTAAGTCTTCATTTGTAGCGGCAACTAAGCGCACGTCAGTGTTGATGGTTCGTGAACCACCTACGCGCTCGAACTCACCATATTCAACAACACGAAGTAGTTTTTCTTGAATAAGGCCAGAGGTGTTAGCTATTTCATCTAGAAATAAAGTGCCTTTATCGGCACGCTCAAAACGACCTTCATGCCTTTTGCTTGCACCGGTGAATGCGCCGCTGTCATAACCAAATAATTCGGTTTCTAGTAGGTTTTCATTTAATGCCGCACAATTTAACTTTAGATAGCTTTGTTCCCAACGTT
Source organism: Colwellia sp. RSH04 (assembly GCF_003545765.1). Lineage (GTDB taxonomy): Bacteria > Pseudomonadota > Gammaproteobacteria > Enterobacterales > Alteromonadaceae > Colwellia. The sequence goes on from NZ_QXIO01000007.1 coordinate 125,690, forward strand.
TTGACAAATAATGTAATCGCGCTGCAACTAACTCTTTACCTGTTCCTCTTTCGCCAATAATAAGAACGGGTTTACTTAATGGTGCTATTTGCGATATTTGTTCTAAAACTTCAAGAAAACTATTAGATTGGCCGAGAAGATTGTCTTGTTGATTAAATCGAGCCATATTCAACCTATAAATTGGTTTTTTTCACTAACAAATAGTGTATTTCATTAATGCTTCGGATTAAAGTGTTTTTGATTAAATAAAATAAACCATATAAAAACAAGTGGTTATGGATGTTTTTAAAGTTGGCGTAAAATGTGAATAACAATGACTGTTAGTAAAGGTGCTGAAATAAATTTAAACAAGCACCAAGTTATAGGTTAAACATGTAGTTTACCTTGTTTATATAGAGGAAGATGTTATGGGTATTTTTTCAAGATTCACAGATATAGTTAATTCAAATATTAACAATTTATTAGACAAGGCTGAAGATCCAGCGAAAATGGTTCGTTTGATCATTCAAGAAATGGAAGATACCTTAGTTGAAGTCCGCTCAAGCTCAGCGAAAACGTTAGCGGATAAAAAAGATTTAGCAAGACAAGTTTCACGTTTTGAAGCTGATGCGGAACAATGGCAACAAAAAGCGGAATTAGCGTTAAGTAAAGACAGGGAAGACTTAGCTCGCTCAGCTTTAATTGAAAAGAAAAAATGTACAGAGAGTGCTCAGTCACTTCTCGATGAGTTAGGGCATACAGACGAGCACCTAGCTAAACTGCAAGATGAAATTACTCAGTTACAAGAAAAACTCGCTGATGCTAAAGCACGTCAAAAAGCAATCATTATACGAGAAAAAGCAGCCAGTTCACGCTTAAAAGTTAAACAAAACATTAATAGTGAGCGAGTGAATGATGCGCTTAACCGTTTTGATCATTATGAAAGAAAGATTGATGATATTGAAGCTCAAGTAGAGTCTTATGACTTAGGAAGTAAGTCTTTGGCAGACGAGATTGCAGATTTAGAATCTAATGAAAAAGTAGATGATGAATTAGCAGAACTTAAAGCTAAAATGAATACCAAAAAATAGTACTAAAAAGCAGTGTTTTATTTGTAACTGTTAACGTATATTTTAGTTATCAATTGAAGTTTCCCGTTTCGTTTTAAGGAGAAATGTTGTGGAAGATATCATTATGGCACCCGTGATCATCTTTATGGTTATTGTTGCACCCATATGGCTAGTTTTACATTATCGAAGTAAAGGCCAAGTAAGCCAAGGGCTTAGTGAAGAGGAATATGTACAATTATCAGAATTATCAGAAATGGCAGATCAAATGAGTGAAAGAATTCATACATTGGAAGCTATTTTAGATGCTGAAACCCCAAACTGGAGAAGTAAACTATGAATAAGCGACGTGGAGAGTTATATCGTAACCCCAGTCGTGGAAAAATAGCTGGGGTTTGTGCCGGCATAGCAGATTATTTTGGATGGGAAACTTGGTTAGTACGCATATTAGTTGTATCAGGTGTGTTATTTGGAATGCCTTTTTTAATTTTCGGCTATGTAGCTGCTTGGTTTATTTTAGATAAAAACCCTAATAGCTCTTCTAACCTAAAAGGGAAAGTAAGCCAAAGCCATCATAAATCGACAATAGATACTGATGAAGAAGTAACTAATGAGTCTATAAAAGTTAAAGCTCGAATTTGGCAATCAGGTGAGCCACCTAAACAAGCTTTTCATGATATTAGACGTAAATTTAAAACCTTAGAACATAAGCTGCAAAGCTTAGAAAAATATGTAACGTCACCAGAATTTACAGTATCAAGAGAAATAAATAAGTTATAAAGACTTTTACAAATAACTAAGTAATACAAAAGAGCTATTTACTATCGTTAATAGCTCTTTTTATGTGTAATAAGACCTAAAGTAGTAAGGGTTTTCAATAAATAATAGTAATAGAGTTAAAGGCTATTATTTATGAGGAAAAGCCTTTATTATCAATTCTATTCTTCAATGTAATAATGACAGTATTTAAAGAATAAACCATGGCGTTAATAAAGAAGCAGAAGTTAGATAAATTAAAAGGTAAAGCGAATGATTTGTTCAGTAGAACAATCGATCAGCATATTAACTTAGCTGTGACAGGCTTAAGCCGAAGTGGTAAAACAGCTTTTATAACTTCCTTAGTAAATCAATTGGTTAATGAAGGGGCTAGTTCTCAGCTAAACTTTTTTGATCCTGTTCATCAAGGCAACTTCATTGCTGCGAAAAGAATACCTCAAAAGCATTACCATGTGCCAAGATTTGATTATGAAGGCGCTATCTCTGCGTTAACCAGTGAACACCCTAAGTGGCCTGAGCCAACTCATGGCATTAGCGAGTTAAGGTTAGCTATCCGCTATCAACCTAAACAGTCTTTATTAAAGTACGCAACAGACATGGCAACCTTAACTGTTGATATTACCGATTATCCTGGTGAATGGTTGTTAGATTTACCAATGCTTAAGCAAACCTTTGAACAGTGGTCGATTAAAATGCTGGAGCTGTTAACCAGTGAGCCAAGATTAAGTCATAGTCAGACATTTATTGATAAGGTCTCTAAAATAGATCCTTTTTCAATTGCCAATGAAGAAGAAATTGCTGAGCTTGCAGCAGAGTATACTGAATTATTACATAAATTTAGATATGAATTGGGCTTATCAGTAATTCAACCAGGGCGATTTATTTTACCTGCAGAACTTGCAGGCGCACCTATTTTAGAGTTTTTCCCCTTTGTAAACTTTAATAACATTGATGGTAATGACTATCAAAATGCCAAAGACGATAGCTTTATTGGTATGCTAAGAGCTAGATATGTTGAATATAAAGAACGTGTGGTTAGGCAATTTTATCAAAAGCATTTTTCGCGATTTGATAGACAAATCGTTTTGGCTGATTGTTTAACACCACTTAATAATGGCGCACACAGTTTTGCTGATTTAGAAATGGCTATGTCAATGATATTAGAAAGTTATAGCTATGGACGTTCAGGGATATTATCCCGCTTATTTGCGCCTAAAATAGATAAATTACTTTTTGCCGCGACAAAAGCAGATCATGTTACCCCTGAGCAACATAACTCACTTACCGCTTTATTAAATCAGTTAATTTATCAGAGTAAACATCAGTTAAATTATGAAGCGATAGAAATGAAATCTTTAGCTATCGCTTCGGTAAAAGCGACAAAGTCCGGTAAAACGGTTCATCAAGGCAAAGAAATCCCCGTTGTTCAAGGTAAGGTACTTAAAGCGGATACCGAATCAGCTGTAGATAAAGCTGATGAGATGATTACAGTATTTCCGGGAGCAGTGCCTGAAAACTTACCCGATGAAACTTACTGGCAAAGCAAAGGCTTTAACTTTATTAATTTTGCACCTACGGATAGGCTCAACAAGAATCAAGCGTTACCACATGTACGAATGGATCAAGTATTACAATTTTTACTAGCGGATAAGATGTTATAACTATGGAAAAAGAACAAGAAAAGCATCAACAGCAAATATTGTTTGCCGAAACAGAGTTAGAAACAGAGGAGCCAAAGGCACCTAATTTCGAATTTGGCTCAGATAACGCAGAACAATTGATGTTTGATAATACGGATTATTTACCACAACCCATTTTAGAAAATGAGTTGGATGAGTTGAATAACGAATTATTAAATCAAGATATTGAAGCTGTTGAGAAAAACTCAATTCCTTGGTTGTGGCGAATTTTTATACTTTCTTTGACGGTGCTTGTCGGTGTAGAAGCGGTTAATTTCTTCATCAACGGTTTTGAGCAGTCTCCAATAGTTACCTCCCTTTATGCTGTGATTTTGGGTTGTATTGGGATAGCGGGTTCAACATCTTTGTATCGTGAAGTCGTCGGTTTATCCCAGTTTAAACGCCGACAAATAAATAAAACAACCGCATTGAGTTTATTAGCTGATAAGTCGAATTCAGTAAAAGACGTAGAGTCATACTGTCTTGAAATCAATCAAACTTTATCTTGTGACTTAGATGCCGAACAACAACGTGCATGGCAAAGTGCGCTGGACGGCTCTCACAACCAAGCAGAATTATTACAACTCTATTCTCGTATTGTATTAAGCAAAGTTGATGATAAAGCCTTAAATGAAGTGGCAAAATTTTCTACAGAAGCGGTTGTGTTGGTTGGTTTAAGCCCCGTTGCATTAATTGATATGTTTATCATGCTTTCTCGTAATTTAAGAATGATTAATAAAATTGCAGGCATGTATGGATTAAAACTAGGCTACTGGAGTCGAATTAAGTTAATTAAACAAGTATTTGTCAATATGGCATATGCTGGTGCAAGCGAGCTAGTTGCTGACTTAGGAAGTGAAGTACTTGGTGCTGAATTAATGGGGAAACTGTCAACTAAATTTGCACAAGGATTAGGTGCAGGTATGCTTACTGCGCGTTTAGGTGTTAAAACAATTCAGCTTTGTCGACCAATTCCTTTTGATGATAAACCTAAACTAGGCCATGTACGTAAAAAGGTCATTGAACAATTAAAAGGGCTTATCAAGCCATAAAGCTAGGGGCTGTAGATCTTTCGGGGTTGTTTTTGCAGCTTTTTGTTGGATATTTTTACAAGGCAGAGCCTTTGTCATGTGGTTATTCCACATAAAAAGGCGATAACGCCGTAAAAATCACCAACAAACGCTGTCCGAAGGATTCGGCTAAAAGCATTTTATGCTTTGTTGAGTAGTATTTGCTTAGAATGACTAAGCTACACACTACTCGCCGCGAATAAAACGCTTTTAGCTCGAACAAAATTTAATCGCGAAAGATCAACAGACCCTAAACTAGCTTAACAATAAAACTCCTTTTTAAGTAGCAGGGGAATTATACTTTCCTGCTATATGCACTCTATCAAATTCAATCTTTTCAATAGGTTACTTTTTTTTGTAATCTTCTGTGTAACTCTTAATGTACACTTTCTATTGTTGGTGTATTTTTGACCGTTTTACATTGCTTTATTTTCTTTTATGCCATGTCATAAGATTAATGCATCCTTGAAATGCATTTGAATGCGTAAAAATACTATAAGAAAGGTTAATAGCGATGGCTAAGGCAACAAAATATGTTTCTAAAACTCCTGATGAACAGGGCGTTATAGAATGGACAGCAGAAGAAAATACTACCTGGCAAACATTAATTACTCGTCAGTTATCTTGTATTGAAGGTAAAGCTTGTGATGAATATATGACAGGCCTAACAAAATTAAACTTACCGCAAGATAGAATACCTCAACTTGGTGAGGTTAGTGAAATCTTAATGGCTGAAACAGGCTGGCAATGTTACCCCGTACCGGCATTGATTGGTTTTGGTGAATTCTTTCAACTTCTCTCTGAAAAAAAGTTTCCTGTAGCAACCTTTATTCGCTCAAAAGAAGAAATGGATTACTTACAAGAGCCCGATATTTTCCATGAAATATTTGGTCATTGCCCTTTACTAACCAATAAATCTTTTGCTGACTATACTCAAGCCTATGGGAAAATGGGTTTAAATGCGACACATGAGCAACGTGTTTTCTTAGCGAGGCTTTATTGGTTTACGATAGAGTTTGGATTGTTGAATACAGCAGATGGATTACGAATTTATGGAGGAGGTATTTTATCTTCACCAGGAGAAACAGAATACGCTCTAAATCATAAGGAGGTCGAACGCACACCGTTTGATATTCTTGATGTATTAAGAACACCTTATCGAATTGATATCATGCAACCTGTTTATTACATGATACCTGAAGTCGCTTATTTAGATGAAATAAGAAAGTTCGAAGTAGAAGATATTATGGCGCTGGTAGAAAAAGCGAAAGCATTAGGCTTGCATAAGCCTTTATTTCCCGCAAAAGAAGCCAGTTAAAAAACAACCGTTAAATAAAATTAATTACCAAGGTAGAAAAAAGTTATGTCAGAACAAGTCTCAGAAAATTTAGCACAGCAAGTATGTGAAGCATGTCATGTTGACGCTCCTAAAGTAACAGATGAAGAGTTAAAAGAACTTATTGCTCTGATTCCTGATTGGGTACCTCAAGTTCGTGATAATGTGATGATGTTAGAGCGAGAATATAAGTTTAAAAACTTTAAACTTGCCTTAGCCTTTGCCAATGAGGTCGCTGAATTAGCAGAGGCTGAATTTCATCATCCCTCAATTTTGCTTGAGTGGGGAAAAGTTACAGTGACATGGTGGACACATGCCATTGGTGGTTTGCACAAGAATGATTTCATTTGTGCCGCAAAAACAGACAAATTAACAGCGTAGATCATAATTTAAACATTAACTTAACCTTAAGGTAAAGTTAATGTTTTCAAGTTGTAAAATATAATTTACAATAAGCCTTTGTTGGTTATGTTATCAATTCGTCATTTTGACAGGTAACACTATTAAGAAGGGCTATGTAATGCGTTTAGAAATTTCTTGTCATGATCGTGTCGGGATTGGGCAAAAAGTTTTAGGTGTGTTCGTTGAGCACGGTATAAATGTTCGTGGTATCGAATTAAAAGAGACAGGTCGTATTTTTATTAATATACCTGATCGTGAATTTTCTGAATTGCAAAGCTTTATGCCCCAGTTGCGTTTGATTGAAGGGGTAGGTGATGTAAAAACAGCCCCTTACATGCCATCTGAGCGTGAAAAAAACGAATTAGCTACGCTAATTAAAACCTTTCCAGATCCATTTATTTCCATAGATGCCAAAGGTAATATTAGGATAGCCAATACGGTGGCTTCTTCAATTATGGGCAGTGATCAAGAAAGTCTTGTAGGTCAACACATTAGTCAGTGGCTTAAAGGGTTTAACTTTTCTAAATGGCTCGATAGCAAAGATGTTTTAGCACAAACTCGTCGATTGAAATTTCAAGGTGACGATTATGTTGCCGATATCATGCCGATAAATGTTAAAGGTGAAGAAGACAATCAGGTGCTAGCTGGCGCTGTACTTATTCTAAAATCTGAGGCGCGTTTAGGGCAGCAGATTAATGCGTTCAAACAACCCAATGATAGTACTTTTAATGGTATTCAAGCTAACTCTAGTAGTATGCGTAAAGTATTACGCGAAGCAAAACGTATGTCTCAACTCGATGCATCAATACTTATTATGGGTGAAACTGGTACAGGTAAGGAACTATTAGCTAGAGCGTGTCATGGGGCTAGTGAACGTTCAGAGCACCCTTTTATGACACTAAATTGTGCAGCTTTACCCGATGATGTTGCTGAATCTGAGCTTTTTGGTACTGGCGAAAAAGATCAGCAAGACAGTAAACGAGGAATTTTTGAGCTGGCAGATGGTGGCACAGTATTTCTTGATGAAATTGGAGAAATGTCAGCTAAATTACAAAGCAAGCTTTTACGTGTTATTCAAAATGGCAGCTTTAGGCGAGTTGATTCAGAGAATGAAGTCACGGTTAATGTACGCATTATTAGTTCAACCAATAAAGATTTACTCAACCTAGTTTCAGTAGGTGATTTCAGAGAAGATTTATATTATCGATTAAATGTTTTTGGATTATCGCTACCCGCTCTGAGAGAACGAAGAAGTGATATTTTACCTTTAGCTGAAACTTTCATAACTCAATCGGCTCAACGCATTGGCCGTACACATTTAAAGATGTCTGATGAATGTCGAGATTTTGTAGAGCACTATCCTTGGCCAGGAAATGTAAGACAGTTAGAGAATGTATTAACGCGAGCGGCTTCTTTATTAGAAGGCGAAGAAATTGAAGTGAGTCACTTGCAACTGCCAGCTTATACTAGAGAACATGGTTATTTAGAACAAGAGTTTGAAGGAACGCTGGACGCTGCTGTTAAAAGCTTTGAAGCTGATTTATTAAGAAAACTTTACCCTGCATACCCTAGTACACGTCAATTAGCTAAAAAGCTTGGTTTGAGTCACACCGCTATTGCAAATAAACTAAGAGAATACGATATCAACAAAAAAACTGTAAAAATATAGTTTATTAAGGTAGTTGGCATTTTTAGAAGAAAACCCTGATTTTATTGGTTACTTTACATGAGTAGCCAATAAAATAGCCAATTACAGCTACCTATAAAATCGTTATAGTTCTAGACAACACTTCTCTTCAAAAATATCTATGGGCTTCTTAAACTCTTAGTTTTATCTAGTGTAATTATCAGCGTAAAGAAAATATTCCGAGCGAAGGGGGATTAGCTTTAGCGTTTTCTTGGTAGTTATCAGAAAAATTCGTACTATGCTTCTTATTAAACATATACAGCTTGTTTGCTATTACTAGAAGGTCAAAAAATGAAATTAGCAACCCTAAAAAATAACACACGCGACGGTCAACTTGTTATTGTAAACCGTAATTTAGATAAAGCCGTAGTAGTTGGTGATATTGCCCCTACTTTGCAGTTTGCACTGGATAACTGGGCAGAAATAGCACCAAAATTAGAGAAAGTTTACCTTGCATTGAATAACAACGACGTATCAGACGCGATTGTTTTCGAACAAGCGGAGTGTGAATCACCATTACCGCGCGCATACCAATGGGCCGACGGTAGTGCGTATGTCAACCACGTTGAACTCGTACGTAAAGCAAGAAACGCTGAAATGCCAGAAACTTTTTGGACAGATCCTTTAATGTATCAAGGTGGTTCAGATGCATTTATAGGTCCTCGCGATGATATCAAGGTAGCTTCACAAGAATATGGTATTGATTTTGAATCAGAAGTTGCCGTAATTACTGATGATGTGCCAATGGGATGTTCAGCAGAAGAAACGTCAAAGCATATTAAACTGATTATGCTAGTTAATGATGTTTCACTAAGAAACTTGATCCCTGGAGAACTTGCAAAAGGGTTTGGTTTCTTTGCTTCTAAACCATCAAGTGCATTTTCACCGGTCGCAGTTACACCAGATGAGTTAGGTGAGTCTTGGGATGGAAGCAAACTTCACCTGCCGTTAACAACTCACTTAAATGAAGAGTTATTTGGCCAGCCAAATTGCGGTGTTGATATGACCTTTGATTTCCCAACTATTGTTGCTCATGCTGCTAAAACACGCCCACTATCAGCGGGATGTGTTGTTGGTTCAGGAACTATTTCAAATTACGATCGTTCAGCAGGATCAAGTTGTCTTGCTGAAAAGCGTATGTTAGAAATTATTGCCGATGGCAAACCATCTACTCCGTTTATGAGTTTTGGCGATCAAGTAAGAATTGAAATGTTTGATGATGCCGGCCAATCTATTTTTGGCGCTATTAACCAAACAGTGGTTGAATACAAAGCTTAACTATCAATCGCAGCTAGTGAAATGCTAAAGCTGGTTGCCTTTGTTACCAAACATTACGGAGATAATTGATGAAGTTATATGGTTACTGGCGTTCAACTGCAGCATACCGTGTACGTATTGCACTGTATCTAAAACAGATTGCATTTGAATCTGAAGCTATCCATTTAATAAAGAATGGTGGCGAACAGCATAATGAACAATATGCTGCAATTAATCCTAATGAGTTAGTGCCTTGTATTGTTGATGGTGATTTTGTTTTAAATCAATCGCTAGCTATTATTGATTATTTAGATAATCAATACCCTGACATACCTCTTTACCCGAATGAATTAAAGAAAAAAGCGAAAGTGCAGGCTTTATCATTAGATATTGCTAGCGAAATTCATCCACTTAATAATTTAAGAGTTCAGCAATATTTATCTTCTGAACTTGAAGTCAATGCCGAAGCAAAAACAGCTTGGGTTGAGCATTGGATGAAAATAGGTTTTAGCGCAATAGAGAAAAATATTAGCCAAACATCAGGCTTGTACTGTTTTGGCGATGAAGTTACTGTTGCCGATATTTGTTTGGTAGCGCAAGTATATAATGCTAATCGCTTTGAAGTTAACATGAATGATTACCCTATGATAAACAAGGTAGTCAAAAACTGTAACCAATTGCCTGCGTTTATAAAAGCAATGCCTGAAAATCAAGGCGATGCTGTTTAATTAATTGAGGTAATAACACTACTCTGTGAGTTTTTAACTATAATTAGCCAAGTGTTTACTTGGCTTTTTTATCTTTTTTACATTTCAAAACAATTAATACACAAAAAAAGAAGAAAAAACACTTTTACAAGGTTGCATCTCAAGTAAAAAAGCGGTGGAATAAACCCTTAGAAATTAATTAGCAATCGCTATTGTTCCAATTTTATATTTCAAGCTGTATTAAAGGTGTGTATGGAAAATTCAGATAGTTCATCAAAGCAAGTTGATAATGAAGAGGTAAGTGTTAAAAGTAAAAACACTGGACCATTGTTGATGTTTATCATCGCATTCATTTTAGTTGTCGTTGCTATTTGGCAGTTTCCTGAGGGGAAAGTGGAAAAACGTACTTTAGAATTAGATGAATTGGTTAAGCAAGAAGACGTGGTTATAAAAGAAGAGCCTCAAGGTGTTATTGAGCCTGATGAGGAGCCCAGTGAGATTGTTGATGATAGTTCAGTCGTATTACCTGAAATTGTTATTGATGAAGTGGACACTGAACAAGTAGCCCCCCCCGTTGTTGAAGAAATTAATCCATTACCAAGTTTAGATGACAGTGACTCTTGGTTAAAAGTAAAGTTACCTGAATTAACGTGGCGAAAAGAGTTATTAAAACTCGTTATCGATGAAGATATGATCAGAAGGTTTGTTGTCTTTACTGATAATTTTGCTCAAGGGACACTTGCCTATGAGCATAGCCCTTTTATTTTACCTACTGTTAAATTTACGCCTGATGACGAAACAGTGAGTTTTCAAAACAATCAAAATGTATGGGGTTGGGATGAAAAATCTAGCGAGCGATTTAATTTATATGTAGACCTATTACGCTCAATCGATAGTGCAAGTCTTGTTGAATGGTATTTTGAGGTTAAACCACTCGTAGATGAAGCTTATCAAGAGCTTGGTTATGATGATGACTTTACTGTTGTGCTTCAAGAGTCAATCATGCATGTGTTAGATATGGAGCTTCCTAAAGAGCAGGTTAAATTGATCCAACCCAGTGTAATGTACAAGTATCAAGATCAATCGCTAGAAGAATTAAGCGATAGTGATAAGCTATTATTAAGGTTAGGTAAAGAAAACTTACTTATTATTAAATCTATTTTGTTAGAAATAAATGAAAAAATAGCACAACACCACAACGGAGTTGAGTAGACCTATTTTTGGTTTTTATCTGAGGTGAGTAAAAAACAATCAAACAATATGTTAATTAGAAACTAATGGTTGCATATAGCCTTTTGTTTAGCGATAATTCGCGCGCTTTCAAGTAAACGTACTTTCTAAGTAAATTACTTCTGAAAACATCTATGGTGACCCTTTCGGTCCCCTCGCAATGATACTCTGTGAACTCGGCCAGGTCCGGAAGGAAGCAACCGCAGCAGACGACTCATGTGCCGAGGTGTGGCTGCTTGGGTTGCCACCCTTTCCTATTTACTCTATCTTTATATTCAAAATTTCTAACTGTTTTGATATCAATCAATACGTCTTGATACCAACAAACTATGATGGTTTTCAATATTATTATCATTATATTGTTCATCATGTTAAATAACACCATAGTAGAAAACAAAATACCATTAAGTACTTATACTGTGTCTGGTCGAGGAAAAACCGATAAGGAGCCAGCACTAGATTTTCTAGAAAGGTGTTTCGGTTCAGTGCCCCTTTCGCAAATTGAAAGTATTTTTGGCTTCGTAGAGCCGTCTACGTTATATGGTGGTCGTTTTTATCAAATGAGACAGATATCAGACTATGATGCTACTAGTCTAAATGAAATAGGAATAGGCGTCAGAATAGCCTTCACTAATCATTTTGCTTCTCGAGATGAATATCTTGAAAATCGAGCACTACTAAAAAAGTACTATAACCCTCTAAACTCGATTATTTGTACTAATGATGATTTGGCTCTGTGGATTAAAGATGAATTTACTGATTATGATGTTGAAGCGAGTGTTATTAAAAACATAACTAATTTAGAGCAAGTGAATGAAGCATTAACACTTTATGATACCGTTGTTTTACCTATGGCTGCGAACGATGATAATGATTTTTTAAATAGTATTGATGATAAATATCGTATCAGGTTGTTTGCTAATGCAGGTTGTGCTTATACATGCCCCGCTAAGATTTGTTATAAGTCGTTCTCAAAATTCAATAAAACGGGGGTAGGTGAACTAAAATGTTCTCAAAACGCAAAAGATAGGCCAATGAAAGGGATGATAGACTTTGATCTTGCTCTATTAAAAGCAAAAGGTTTTAGTAAATTTAAACTTTTACAAGCAAGGGTAGGAAATGGTACTGGGTATTGATTAAAACAATTTAGAATTTTCAGGGGAATATATATCCCCCTGAATTTACATGTTATTTAATCTGTACGGTGTGTACTCATAAATTCAAGGGCCTGACTGATTGCATGTTTTACTTTGCTTTCCATTTCAAATCTTTCTGAAGCAGGCAAGTAAAAAGCCATATCTACTTCATGTCTTATATATCTGGTTGGCAGTTGGTTTAATACTACGCATGTTAAATCAGCAATAAAGTCAATATCATATTTGTCTTCAAACTTTGCAGCAGTAAAGTGTTGCATAACGAGCTTTTCATAGTAATTGTGAATATCATCAGAAATTTTCATATAAACCTTCTTTATACAATTAAATAACGTAACGTGAATAAGTATTAATATTTTAGAGATTAACGCTTGCTAAGATAAATTGCTATTTTTTAACGTTGCTTTACTGACTTTTTTCACTAAACTCAATTTTTCTCTCTATTGCAGAGATAGCTTTACGACATCTGCCCAAGCGCTGATGCAACGCAAGCACCTCAGCGGAAAGTGTATTAATTTTTTGATTATTACATTGTCGTCGCTGTTCTTCTCTTTCATTAACCATTAATAATAGTCTACGTTCAAATTCATGATGCTCTGAAAGCTGTTGATACAACTGATGGCTAGACATCATTACTGATTGGGCGAGCTGCTCTAATTTTGGTTGATTAGCTTGATGACGCTGAATTCTTTTATGACGAGCTTTTTTATGTGCATCAAAACTTAATTTAGCCACTTGGTGCAAACTATTATTTGCTGAAAAAGCATTATGAATGGCACTTATTTGTTGCTCTAGGTGATTTAACAGATGTTGGAGGCGTTCATCATTCATCTTTGCTTTACTATATCTTTTATTGGAGAGCCTAATAAATACATCAAGTCTAGATTTAGCTTCATCAACATAGTCACTAAACATATCACTATCAGTTTGAAATAAATGCTTTGTGAATAAATTGCTATTCTCAATTAAATAATGTGATTTATTAGCAGTGTTTTCTTTATCTATCAGTTTTGCTTGCAGTGTTAAGTGTTCGAATAAGTGCGACAAACGATCTACTTGGTTCTTTAAGGTCATGGTGTTGAATTAATGGTGAAGATATATAAAAAATCAGTGTAACACAGTTCGTTTCCACACACTTTCTTAAAAGAATTCAATCTACCTTCAGAAAAATTATTTAAACGGTGAAACCTGTTTTTTTATTCTTTTGTAAACTATATAGTACATTTTATAAAGGAGGGTTTATTTATCTATATGAAAAGTAAAGGTTTTTGAATATGTGTAGATATAAAGATAATATGCTTTTAGAATAAGGTTAGTTAGGTTTTTTTATAAACTACTGATTTTAAGATGTTTATTTTTGTGATGAGATAAAAATTAAGTAAAGTAAAAAAAAAGATAAATTATTTTACTTTACTTAAACGTCAACTGATTAAAAATTTTATGATGCTAACAGACTGTTTTATAAGGTTTAGTTTGGTGTTTGTTAACGAGGTGTAAACGCCTATTGATGTAACTAGATATGTTAGTTTGTTAAAAAAGTTACTAAATGGTTATAAATGGTGTTGACGGTCTGCTCAGATAGAGTTTACTATCTTAGTCGACAGATCAGGTCTAACGACTTGTTTAAGAGTATACAAAGCAAGATAAGCTTTGATTCTTTAAAGTATAAAAATACCCAATTAAACAAATAAACAACCAAATCACTTATGTGATCCAGGGAGTAAACATGTATAACAATAGTAAAGTAGCTAAAGCCATTCGCTTAGCGATGATGTTCGGTGCAGGTACAGCTGCTGCCATTTCTGCTCCAGCTTTTGCTGCAGATGAAGGTGCTGAAGAAGTAGAAAAAATTGAAGTAACAGGTTCACGTATTAAACGTAGTGACCTTGAAGGTGCTTCTCCAGTAACAGTAATTACGACTGAAGATATGAAAATTGAAGGTAACTTAACAGTTGCTGATGCTCTTCGTAACTCAAACCTTAACTCTTTTGGTTCTTTCTCAGAACGTTCAGGCTCTTCTGCACAATCTCAAGCAACTATCGATTTACGTGGTGCTGGTTCTGACCGTACTTTAGTATTGATTGATGGTAAGCGTTTCCCAGGTTCACCAACGCTTGGTGGTTCTTCTGCTAACTTAAACGCTATTCCAATGGCTGCTGTTGAGCGTATCGAAATTTTAACTGATGGTGCTTCTTCAACTTACGGTTCTGATGCAATGGCTGGTGTTGTTAACATCATCATGAAGAAAAACTTTGAAGGTTTAGAGTTTAACTTCGGTGCAGGTAGTCGTGACCGTGATGATGGCATCAACTCAAAAGAGTTCTCAATTGTCGGTGGTTTCCAAACAGATAAAGGTGGCGTTACATTCTCAATCGATCATCAACAACGTGACGGTATAGCTGATGCTGATCGTCATTTCACTGCACCTTGGCAAGAAGATTTGGATGGTGACGGTGTTATTCAAGCATACACTGAAACTGATGGTTGGAGCTGGTACGGTGCAACTGTTGTAGCACCTGATTTCTCTGAAATGCAAGCGGCTAACTCTTGTGATGACTTAATTGCAGAGTATGGTAGTGACGTATTTAGAAGAACTGCGGCTGATGATGACTGGAGCCAAGGCTCTGAGTACTGTATGTATGCATACGGTAATGTTTCATACAACAAAGCTTCTGTTGAGCGTAACACGTTATACGTAGATGCAGACTATGACTTGACTGATGATATAGAGTGGTTTGGTCGTGCAATGTTTACACAAAACAACTCTTTTGGTCGTTATGCGCCACCTGCTGCACAGTGGCAAAACATGGCTGCAGATCATCCTGATAACCCTTACGGTGAAGAAACATTAGGTTTATACCGTTGGGTAGGTGTTGGTACTCGTGACGGTAACGTACATGATTACAACCAAGATTTCTTAACAGGTTTACGTGGTGAGTTAGACTGGAACAACGCTAGCTGGGAAGTTTACTATCACTACAACAAAGCTGATAACAAATCAATGGGTGAGTACTACTTGAGTTACTCAGGTTTAGCTTATAATGAAGCTAACGATATCCCTTTAGGTTCTGAAGAAGGTCAAAACAACATGAAGGCGACTACCTTGACTCAAGGTACCTCAGACTTCCATCAGTATAATGCTGGTATTGGTTTTGATTTATTTCAATTGCCAGGTGGTGATGTAGCTCACTACTTCGGTATTGAGTACTTCGATACGGTTTATTCTGAAGTTTACGATGGTCAATCTGAAGCTGGCTTAATTGGTGGCTCAGCAGGTAACTCTGCTGGTGGTGATCGTCAAGTATTCGCAATGTTCTATGAAGCAGCTTTACCAGTCATTGATTCAGTTGAGGTTAATATCGCAGCTCGTTACGATGATTACTCTGATTTTGGTAGCAACGTATCACCTAAAGTAAATGTTCGCTGGCAAGCACTTGATAGCTTAGTATTCCGTGCATCTTACTCAGAATCTTTCCGTGCACCTGCGCTTGATAATTTATACGCAGCAACTACTTTCAGTGCTGATGACGGTATTGATTACCCTTACTGTGAAGGCCAAGGCGTTTCAGAAACTGATTGTGGTGAGAAGCAATATAATACATACATTCGTGCTAACAAGGACTTAGGTCCTGAAACGTCTGAGTACATCAACTTAGGTGTTGCTTGGGATGCGACTGATGACTTTGGTGTTAAAGTGGATTACTTTGACTTAAACATCGATAACGTAATTTCTCGCCGCTCTATTACTAACGTAATGCGAGGCATTGCCGCTGGTACTTTAGCACCAAGTGAGACATTCTACGTTGACCGTGCTCCTAATGATGTAAATGGTAACATTGGACCAGCAAAAGAGATCGGTACTGGTTACGGTAACGGTAACAAGATGCAAATCACTGGTTTAGATTTAGCAGTAAATGGTAACTGGGAAACTGGTTTTGGTGAGTTCGGCGTAAACTGGACTAACAGCTTTATCTTTGACTACATTATCGAAGTTGAAGGTGGTGGTGAAGCTCAAAATACTGCTGGCTGGAATGGCCAACCAGAGTATAAGTCGGTATTTACTACAACTTACACAATTGGCGATCACCGTTTAGGTTGGAACATGAACTATACTGATTCAACTACGGAACGACAAGATGAAGGTAAGTTGGACTCTTGGTTAATTCATAATCTTAACTACACGTACGATATTGGTAACTACGGTCGTGTAATGGTTGGTGTTAACAACTTAACTGATGAAGATCCAGTATTGACTTCTACTGGTAAGTACGAAAACGCTGATCTTTACAACAACTACGGTCGTGAATACACGTTACGTTACTCAATTTCTTTCTAATTACTAAGTAATTAGTTTGATATAAAAAGACCCGAAAGGGTCTTTTTTTTTATAAGTAGTAAATAGTAAGAATATTTTTTAGGTGAAACACTTTTAGGTAGAGCTATGAGCGAAAAAAACAATTGGAGTCACTATTGGGCGCAAGGTCATAAAACCTCATTTGGCGATAGCTTTAAAGATTGCTATGAAGGGATACTTAAAAAAGAATGGCTTGACGTTTTTTCTAACCTTGATAATGGAGACAATGTATTGGATCTTTGTACTGGTAATGGTTCATTACCTCGGCTTGCACAAGGGAATTTAGAAAACTTCTCAAAAATAAACTTCTATGGCGTTGATTATGCGGTTATGAAGAAAGAAGACCCCTTTATCGCGTTAGATAATATTAAATTTACATTTGACTGTAATATTGAAAGCTTACCTTATGCAGATGGAGAAATGGACTACATTATCTCTAATTATGGTGTTGAGTATAGTAATCTACATAAATCTATACCAGAAGTAAGTAGGGTAATGAAAAAGTCAGGCAGGGCAGTATTTATTTGTCACTGTAATAGCTCTCGTATATATAAAGAAAATCAAACAGAACTTACTTTATTAACATTTTTATTAAAACAAGGTGGTTTAATTGACGTCTTAGGCGCTTTAATTGAATTGCTTGAGTTAAAAAAAATGACTTCAAATGAAGGGGCTTTACTTCGTTTAAGTCATGAAGCTGAACATTATAGAAATACATTAAACAGTAAGCTAGCTGATGCACTAAATGAATTTGGTGTTAGCTTTCATCAGAGTGATTTTGTCCACTTTATGAAATATATTATGAATAAAAGCATATCAGAAAAAGGTGATAAGTTTTTTGCTTATAGGGAAGAAACAGTTTCTCATAAATCAAGGTTATATGCTTTATGCAGCGCCGCAATAAAAATTGAGGGACTACAAGATACTATTGAATTATTCAATACTGTCGATTTAAAGTTATTGCATAAGAAAATAATTACAGATGAAAAAGGTATCATCGCTATTAAATTTGATTTACAGAAATATTAAATGTTTCATCGCTAATATTTGTTTACAAACAAAAAATTGAATGAAAATTAACTTATAGCTACTATTAAAATGGATAACATAATTCAAGGAGAAGAACATGAAGAAAAAGTTCGTTAATAAATGCCTGATAGGCCTTTCTTTTGCAGGACTGCTTGCAACTAATAGTGTACTTGCAGTGAACAAAGTCGATGGTAATGAGCAAGTAAAAAATACCAGCGAATGCGGAATAATAACCCTTTATAATAAGCCACCAGCAACTAAAGATATTCACTTTGCCAGTATTAATTCAATAGATGGTGTAACAACGAGTCTGGAAAGTGGAAGTTTTACTCTGACACCAGGCAAGCATATTATAAGGGTAATTGAGCATGTCCGCGAAAACTCTATAACGCGCAGGCGAGGCGAAGCTAAGAATTATCATATTATTGAGTTTCAAGTAGAGGCAGGTAAAAAATACGCATTAGGTGCAAAATATAATCGAAAAAATCGTAATAAATTTAAAACAGGTGAATACTGGACTCCAGTGGTTTGGAAAACGTC
Source organism: Colwellia sp. RSH04 (assembly GCF_003545765.1). Taxonomy (GTDB): domain Bacteria; phylum Pseudomonadota; class Gammaproteobacteria; order Enterobacterales; family Alteromonadaceae; genus Colwellia. The sequence goes on from NZ_QXIO01000007.1 coordinate 143,958, forward strand.
TGAAGTTGACTGTAAACTTTAAAATACTCAACAAACTAGAAATACTAAATAGCAGTAAGTATTTCTAGTGTTTCAACATATTACCTATCTACCTCCTTCTTATTAGCTGTTTAAAATTATTAGTAATATAGCTAAAATCGATTATAAATTTATTCATTTGACAGCTAATTAAAGCATTTTTTATACAATTTTTAGTAAATAAATTTGACTTACTACGAAGTTATTAGTAAAACAGTGTACTGCAAAATTTAATGTCTCTTAGATTTTTAATTAAGTTTACGTTATTTTGTCAGGATCAAGGTACATTGTTTTGATTAACAACATTAAAACAATGTACCCTGAATTAAAGTCTCACCTTGACAGCTAGACCGTCATTTGGGATTATTGCTTAGTTGTATTCATAAAAAGTTACATTTTAAAAACGACAGACTTTTATATTTGCGGTAACAATATATTTGTTATCAAAATTAAATAGCAATTGGTTGGGAACTATGTCCAAAGTAAGTAAGAAAAGCCTTATCGCAAGCGCGATGGTAGGTGCATTAGCATTAACTGCTAGCAATTTTGCTGCAGCAGATGCGCTAACAAACCTTCAAAAAGAAGAAGCTAAAATTTTTAAAGCTTCTGCTAAATCACAAAACAAAATCAATAACATTTACGAACAGTCGCAAGAACTTATTGCTGAGTATCGTAATACTATTGATGAAGCAGACGTATTACGTGGTTATAACGACCATGTTCAACGTATGGTTGATGATCAAAAAGCAAATATCGTATCTCTTCAAAAACAAATTGATGGTATCGATAAAGTTAAGCAAGGTGTTGTACCGTTAATGTACAAGATGATCGACTCTTTAGAGAAGTTCATTGAGCTTGATGTTCCAATGAATATTGAACGTCGTAAAGAACGTGTAGCGAATCTTCGTACTGTAATGGATGATTCAAACGTTACTGTTTCTGAGCAATTTCGTTTAGTACTTGAAGCGTATGAAATTGAAGCGGGTTACGGCACAATTTTTGATGCTTACCAAAGTGAGATTGACTTAGGTGGTCGTACATTAACTGCTGATTTCGTTCACATGGGGCGTATTGCCTTAGTTGCACAATCACTAGATGCGAAACATTCTTGGTTATGGAACAACGAAACACGTTCTTGGGATGAATTAGGTGATGAGTTCTTAAAACCTGTTACAGACGCCATCCGTATGGCGCGTAAACAACTTCCAATGGACTTAACTAAATTGCCAGTATTTGCAGCAGGAGCAAAATAATGAAAAAAGTTATTAATTTTGTGATGCTAGCTGCATCAATGACTGCAGGTTTTGCTGCTACAACTCAAGCAAACACGCTTGATGACTTATTAAAGCAAGTAAAGGCTGATCGTGTTTCTGAAGCTAAGCTTGATAAAAAACGTGAAGCAGAGTTTTTATCTGCACGTGCTGACAAGCAAGCGTTGTTAAATAAAGCAAAGCAAGAATTAGCTAATCAGCAGGCGCGTAATAAACGTTTAACTAAAGAATATGCGGCTAATGAAATTACTTTAGCGCAAAAAGAAGTAGAGTTAGATAACGCTACCGGTACTTTAGGTGAAATGTTTGGTGTTTCTCGTGCAGCAGCAGCAAGTGCGTATGGTCAAATTACAACGTCAATTGTAAGTGCTGAATTTGCTAATCGCGGTGAAGCATTAAATCGCATTGCTAACGCTAAAGAAATTCCAGCTTTAGAAGATTTAGAAGAATTATGGTTTGCTTTGCAAACTGAAATGACTGAATCAGGTAAAGTATCTAAGTTTAGTGTTGATGTAACTAACTTAGATGGTACTAAGTCAACTGAAACCGTTACTCGTATTGGTACCTTTAACTTAGTATCAGCTCAAGGTTACTTAACGTACAACGATGAAGTTGGCCAAGTTCAACCATTACCTAAGCAACCTGCAGGCTATATTTCTGATACAGCTAAAAGTTTCTTTAACACAGGCTCTGGTTTTGGCGCTGTATATGTGGATCCATCTCGTGGCGGTATCCTTTCTTTAGAAACGCGTAAGAAAACCCTTGAAGAATTCTTCCATGAAGGTAAACAAGTAGGTTATGCAATTACGGTACTACTAATTTTAGGTTGTTTAATTGCACTAGAGCGTTTAATTGTTCTAGGTGGCATGAGCTCAAAAATTAAAGCTCAAGAGAAAAATCTTGATAAGCCAAATGAAAACAACCCACTAGGTCGTTTATTAAAAGTTTTCTACGATAACCAATCTGCTGATGCTGAAACGTTAGAATTGAAACTTGATGAAGCTATTTTACGTGAAACGCCACAGGTAGACCGTGGTATTAACTTAATCAAAATGTTTGCTGCTATTGCCCCGTTAATGGGTCTATTAGGTACGGTAATCGGTATGATTATGACTTTCCAAACAATTACTTTGTTTGGTACAGGTGACCCGAAAATTATGGCGGGTAATATCTCACTTGCGTTAGTTACAACTGCCTTAGGTTTAATCTGTGCATTGCCACTTATTTTAATCCACTCTGTTGTAGCAGGTAAGAGTAAGTCTGTTTTACAAAAACTAGACGAGCAAAGCGCCGGTTTAATCGCTGCAATTGCTGAGAAGGGGTCTAAATAATGTTATTCCTGATAGAGCTTTGGGAATCTGTCAGGGGTTTTATTGCGACTGGCGGTAACGTACTTTATGTTGTTGCCTTCGCTCTCTTCTTGATGTGGATATTGATGATAGAACGTTATTGGTTCTTAGGATCAGTTTATCCAAAAATGAGAGATGATATCATCGCTCGTTGGGATGCAAGACAAGATACTACATCTTGGTATGCACATCGTATTAGAGATACTTGGATCTCCGAAGCAGACGAGTTACTTGAAAAGAACATGATAACCATTAAAACATTAGTGGCAATGTGTCCTCTTATCGGCTTACTGGGAACAGTAACGGGTATGATTGGCGTATTTGAAGTCATGGCTCAACAAGGCACAGGTAATCCGCGTTTAATGGCCGCAGGTATTTCGCAAGCAACTATTCCGACAATGGCGGGTATGGTAGCAGCGTTATCAGGCGTGTTCTTTAGTTCAAGATTAGACGCTAAAGTTAAACTAGCAAAGGCTAAACTGGTTGACAGTTTACCTCACCACTAGAGAGATATTTTCATGGCACGTAAAAAAATCCGTGAGGAAGAAGAAGCAGCAATTGATATGACTCCAATGCTGGATATCGTATTTATCATGCTTATCTTCTTCATCGTTACCACTTCTTTCGTTAAAGAAGCAGGTATTGAAGTAAATAAACCAAAAGCGGCAAATCAAACTAAACAGAAAAATGCCAACATCTTTGTTGCAATTAAAGATAACGGTGAAATCTGGTTAGATAAAGGTCGTGTAGACATTGAACGTGTTGGTGCGAGGATTGAAAAATTACTTGCTGAACAACCGACTGATGTTGTTATCATTCAAGCTGACAAAGATGCTAAACACGGTATTGTTGTTAAAGTAATGGATGCAATTAAAGAGGCTGGCATAGATAGAATTTCTATCGCGGCTGCGAAGGGGTAAATTATGGTTCGCTTTTTAGTATCAATACTACTAGGCGCTGGCGTTACCTTTGGCTTATTTGCTTTTATGGCTTTCCTTGTTTCATCTGGTGATCGAAATAAAGAAGAGCAACAAGAGAACATTATTGTCGAAGTAAATACTACTCCGCCAGAGTCAGCTGCAGAACAGCGTCGTCGTGTACCGCCGCCGCCTCCGCCGCCGCCAAAAGCGCCACCTAAGCAACAGACTCCTGAGCCTGAAGCTAGTAACGACACTGGTGGGTTGAAATTCAACATGCCAGGTGTTCAAATGGCAGGTGCGTCAACGGGCTTATCAGCTCCTGGTGCAGGTATTGGACGTGATGGTGATGCAACACCAATAGTGCGTATTGAACCAAAATATCCAATACAAGCTGCTCGTGATGGTAAAGAAGGTTACGTAATTCTTTCTTTTACTATCAACGAAGTTGGTGGTGTTGAAGATGTTAAAGTTATAGAGGCTAAACCTAAGCGTATTTTCGATAAAGAAGCGAAACGAGCACTTAGAAAGTGGAAGTACAAGCCAAAAGTTGTTGATGGCAAAGCTCAAAGACGACCTGGTTTAACTGTACAACTAGACTTTAAAATGGGAGGTGAATAATGCTTAAAAAGTTATCAACTTCTTTAGTGATAGCGGCGAGTCTTCTTATTGCTCAAGCACCTTTTGCTGATGTAGTTAATGCTGCAGAAGCGAAAGCGGAGAAAAAGAAGAAACGTCCAACACAATTAGTCGGTCCACGTGTCGGCAAAAAAGTACAAAAAGCTTTTGAAGCGTACAGTGCTGACGACATACCTGGTGCATTAGCAATATTATTGGAAATTGAACCGTCTAAGGCCTATGACAAAGCGTATGTAGCACGATTTATTGGTGTTATGTATGCCACCTTAGGTGATAACGATGCAAAAACAATAGAGTGGTTAACAAAAGCGGTTGAACCTGATTTACTTAATGAAGTAGATCATGGTGAGTCGTTGAAGTTACTTGCTGATATTCAAATGCAATCTAAAGACTATAAGTCTGCGCTTAAAAACTACTATGCTTGGATGGAGTTTACTGGCAAAGAAGATGGCCCAACTTATGTGAAGGTTGCAAATGCATACTATTCACTTAAGCAGTTAGATAAAGTGATTGTACCAGCTGATAAAGCCATTGCAGCCTTTGGTGATAAGCCAAATCAAAACCCGTATGTTTTAAAAGTAACATCTTACTATGAACGTAAGAAGTACAAAGAAGCTATCGAGGTTTTAGAAACGGTCATTCAATTGTTCCCTGAGAATAAACAGTGGTGGACACAGCTACCAATGTTCTACTTGTTAGTAGAGAACTATGATAAGGCTACTCAAACACTAGACATGGCGTATAAACTTGGACATCTAGATAAAGAAGGCCAAATTAAAACGCTTGCGAGTTTATATTCGCAGTCAGGTGTGCCGTATAAATCTGCTCGATTACTAGAAAAGCATATTGCTTCTGGTTTAGTTAAACGTGATGACAAAAACATTGCGACATTAGCTAATGCTTGGCACTCTGCTCAACATGTAAGTAAAGCAGCTAATTATTATGGTGAACTGGCTAAAATGACAAACAGTGCTAAGCATTATCGTAAGCAAGGCATGTTATTGAAGCAAGATGAGCAGTTTGCAAAGGCTATTCCTGCATTGAACAAAGCAATTGAGTTAGGCATTAAAAATCAAGGTCGAATTCAAATGAGTATTGCTGAATCTTACTTTTATTTAGAAAAGTATAAAGAAGCTTATGCTGCTATTCAAAAAGCGATGAAAGAGCCTGGTACACGTAAATCAGCTAAAAGTTGGAAAAGCTTTATTGTTGATACTGCGAAACGTAAAAACGTCAATATTTAGTACTTTTTTACTTAATATAAAAAACCAGCGTTATGCTGGTTTTTTTTTGACTAAAATTTACTTAACGATAAAATAACCAGTAATTAAATTAAAATATGAAATTTTTATATTTAGTTGCTGGTCTACATTAGCAGATACCAAAAATTCAGCTTATTATAAGTTGTACTATATTAAAAAAGGGAAACATTATGAGTTTATTGAATAAGTCTTTTATATTGGCAATGTCGGGCGTACTGGCGTTAAGTGTATTCACGAGCAAGGTTGCACAAGCTGAAGTAAATCCATTTACTGCTCAAGACACCGTAAGTTATGCAGAAAAGAAAGATGCAAACAAATGCGGTGAAGGCAAGTGCGGCGAAGGTAAAATGAAAGCCAAAGGCAAATGCGGTGAAGGTAAGTGTGGCGAAGGTAAAAAGAAAGCCAAAGGTAAATGCGGTGAAGGCAAGTGTGGCGAAGGTAAAATGAAAGCCAAAGGCAAATGCGGTGAAGGTAAGTGTGGCGAAGGTAAAATGAAAGCCAAAGGCAAATGCGGTGAAGGTAAGTGTGGCGAAGGTAAAAAGAAAGCCAAAGGTAAATGCGGTGAAGGCAAGTGTGGCGAAGGTAAAATGAAAGCCAAAGGCAAATGCGGTGAAGGTAAGTGTGGCGAAGGTAAAATGAAAGCCAAAGGCAAATGCGGTGAAGGTAAGTGTGGCGAAGGTAAAAAGAAAGCCAAAGGTAAATGCGGCGAAGGCAAGTGTGGCGAAGGTAAAAAGAAAGCCAAAGGCAAATGCGGTGAAGGTAAAAATAAAGCCAAATAAAGACTTATATTTGAATAGAAAAAACGGGCATTTGCCCGTTTTTTAGTTTTTACGCAAAAAGTGAATTATTGATTTTTACCAACATAATAATAAACCGACCAAGTATTACTATAAACGCTACTTGATGGTACTAAATGTGTTGACACAGTTACCTCACTTTTGTCAGTAGAAAATAGCGTTTTCGAGCCGTCATCATGGCGTCTTTTACTGCTATTAGCTTGCCACTCACTACCTAAGCATTGTTTAACGGTACTTACTGCTTTGTTGTAATAATCCTTAGCAACTTGTTCGTCGACTTGAACGGTATTACATGAGTATGTTGTTTTATCGCCACCCAAAGTCCAAATAGTACAATTCTCACCAATCAGGTGATATTTAGCTTGCCAAATTTTACTCGCTCTTGCTTTAACTTCTCCAGCTTTTAACTGCTCAAAACCTTCGTTATAGGCCTTAATTAAATAATCTAGCTTTTGACAAGGGTTAGATACTGGTGCTAAGTTTTGTTGTGCAATGTGATTTTGATTAGCGCAACTGGTAACTAAGAGAGTCGTAAATACAGGTAATATAATTTTGGTTGAATTTATCATAGTCAATCTGAATGGCTTCCATATCCATGGAGGTAATTAAAGTATTCTATAGTACAAAATATCATAAGTCTTTCATAGTAGACTGAACTTGTTTGTTATCATGGAATAAGCTTCGCTACATGAATTAGTTGTATATGAAGGAATAAACAGTTCTTAAACTATAAAAAACACATCACCATTTCTTTATAGCGTTTTGCAGCATCTTACTGATGGGTTATAATATAGCTCTTTTAAGCCCATCAGGAATTCAATTTGACTAACAATGATATATTACGCCGTTTACGTTATACCTTTAACTGGAATGATAACGAGATGGCTTCTATGCTCTCTTTAATGGGAGTTAAGGTTACCAGCGGACAAGTTAATCATTGGTTGAAAAAAGATAACGATGAAAATTACGAAGAATGTACAGATTATAATTTTGCAGCATTGTTAAATGGCTTTATTGAAAAGAAACGTGGTAAAAAAGAGGGGCCTAGAGCCGAAATAGAAGCTAGGCTCAACAATAATATAATTCTTACAAAAATAAAAATTGCATTAGGTTTAAAAGCAGATGACATAATAAGTATGTTAGCAAGTGTCGATTTTACATTGAGTAAACCTGAATTAAGTGCTTTTACCAGGAAAGTTGATCATAAGCATTACCGTGAATGTAAAGATCAAGTACTTAGAAACTTTCTTAAAGCAATAGAGAAGCGCTTCTTTGTCGCGAGAAAAGAAAAAGCCAAAGTACCTAATAAAGTATCAAATAAGAGTAAGCCTAGCTATAAAAAAGAAAAAGGTGATTCAGTAGAGGGTGCTCGACCTAATGCCAGTAATATATATCACAACCCATATGCAAACTCACCAAGCTCTGAATCTTCCCAAAAAAATAGTCGTAGTAAATTAACATTAAAAAAGCCTTAGGGCTATGAGGCTAAAAGCCTCTGTACTCTGCGTTAAAGAGTGCTTATTTAGCGAGTAAACTACGTTATTTTTGCCTTGAATAAAGAGATTTTATCTCTCAGCTGAATTATGAAACAATGATAAACACTCCCTAGCGTAAAGATATTCTAAAGTTATTGATATTAGTAAGTTATTGCTAATATCAGAATAAATGCTCTAATAAAGTTGATAGAAACCAAGGCTAAATACTGTTGTAAAAGGGTCTAATAAGGTATTATGCGCGCCATTAAATTTGGTTAAAATTTTATATTTAGAGCTGATAAATTCAAAATGCGCATACTTTTAGTTGATGACAAGCAAGCCGTACAAGACAGTTTAGTTTCATTACTATCTCAATTAGGCTATGAGGTAGAAACAGCTACGAATGGGCTAAATGCATTTGAAAAAGCACAAAACGCAAACTTTGATCTATATATTATCGATCACCTTATGCCATTGATGAATGGTGTTCAGCTCACAAAAAACTTAAAGCAAACACCGCAGTGTAAAGCAATTCCTATTTTATTTATGACTACCCAAGGGCTTGATGCCGTTAGTAAACTTGAAGAGTTTTCTCAATTCTCTGATGTGATATGTAAACCGGTAGATAGCGACAACTTGATTGAAAAATTAGTTAAATTAGGCATATTTCGCCCCCAAGCACAATTCTCTATGCACTCTAATGCATAACACCCACATTATATTTATTTCTTAGCTGATTATCTTACTTATAGAATTTCATTATGGGTAACGATAAAGTAGTATATAGAGTTAGCTATATACAAGAGTTACATTTGTGTCACTCTAGTGATATTTATCGATATCATTAATGAAAATGGCATGCTAAGACGCAATCATTAAAATAATCAGCGTTCAAAGTAAGTCTTTAATTTACATAATTACGTATGGAAGTTGAGTAAAAAACTTTATGAGTTATCAAGTTTTAGCAAGAAAGTGGCGCCCTAAAAACTTTCAACAGCTTATGGGACAAGAGCATGTTGTCAGTGTGTTAACTAATGCACTATCTCAACAGCGTATTCATCATGCTTATTTGTTTACCGGCACTCGAGGTGTAGGTAAAACGACCATAGCAAGGATCTTTGCAAAAAGCTTAAATTGCGAGCAAGGCATCACAGAGTCACCATGTGGTCAGTGCCAAACTTGTTTAGATATCGATAGCGGGCACTTTATTGATTTACTTGAAGTCGATGCGGCATCAAAAACCAAAGTGGATGACACGCGAGAGATACTTGATAATGTACAATATGCACCAACACGTGGGCGCTATAAAGTATACCTAATAGATGAAGTACATATGCTTTCAAGGCATAGTTTTAATGCTTTATTGAAAACGCTAGAAGAGCCGCCAGCCCATGTGAAATTTATTTTAGCGACAACAGATCCGCAAAAACTTCCAGTTACCGTGTTATCACGCTGTTTACAGTTTCATTTAAAAGCATTAACCGTAAAACAAATAGAAGCTAAACTTGATGATATTTTGAAAAGTGAATCAGTATCTCATCAACCAGGCTGCCTTACATTAATCGCAAAAGCTGCTCGTGGTAGTATGCGAGATTCACTCAGCTTAACTGACCAGGCTATAGCGCAAGGTCAGGGGCATATTTCGCTAGAAAATATTCAGCAAATGCTTGGCGGAATCGATCATAACTGGGTATATAAAATACTCATTACTTTACTTAAACAAGATGGTAAAGGTTTGATGACTTTGTCTCAAGAAATTGCCTCTTATGCACCTAGTTATAACCGTTTATTTGCAGAGTTAATCCAACTATTTCATCAAATTGCATTGATGCAAATTGTAGAACAACATTTCGATTTACCAGCAGAGCAAGTTACTTTACTGAAAAAGTTTGCTGAATCAATGTCTGCTGAAGATATTCAACTTTATTATCAAATAGCATTAAATGGACGTAAAGATTTACCTTATGCTATTGATGAGCAAGCAGCGTTTGATATGACGTTATTACGTTTACATGCTTTCAAACCAATGCAAACTGGTGTAACTCAGCAGGTAATAGATAATACGAATCCTCAAGTTACACCTGTCGATTTTACTAGTGACTCTTTGCCTGATACCAACATGGCAAAGCCCATACTTTATGCAAGTGACAATGATAGTGAAACAGTAAGCTTAGGCAACTCTGAACAGATCAGCAGCGAATTGCCAATAACTTCAATAAATGAAGTCCCTACAGAAGATCAGCAGCTATCACAAGAAAACTCGTTAGCAGAAGAAAACACTGAAGAAATTAATAATAACGAACTAATTGACCAAGCACCCGTCTCATTAGATGAACAAATGGTTGCAATTGAGCAAGAGGCTCAAGCGCTGTCATCTATGCCAACTGATGTTCAGCATGAACAAAGTAGCGCCATGGAAGCTCCTTTAATTGTAAGTAAGCAGACTATTATTGATGCTAACAGGAACACTGAACAAATAGCTGAGCCAACAGCGCCAGTTATTGAAAGCCCTGTAAGTGCCGTTCTAGCAACCAGAAATATGCTTCGTAGTCGAAAAAAGCAACTGGAGCAGCAAACAAAAAAGTCTGATGGCGCTAATCAGCGTCATAATAAAAGTTCAACTGAATTACAGACGCAAGCTACAGAAGAACAGGCAACAAATGAACATGTTGTTAAGCATACACCTCCAGAGCCAACAGTCCCTTTTAGTGAAGAGCAGATAGATCCTGCTGTTATTAAGAAAGCTAATCAGGTTGATAAATGGGCTCATATGATTGATGCGATGGAGCTTACTGCTAGAATTAGACAATTAGCTATTCACGCAACCATTGGCGAAAACTCCACAGACGATCATTTAATTCTACAGTTAGATCAAGCGACAAAGCATTTAAATACCGAAGTAGCCCAACAGCAGTTACAAGATTATATTTGTCAGTTTTTAGCAAAGCCAATCACAGTAACGGTAGAGTTAGTTGATAAAACCGTTGCAGATCCTTACCAGATACAATCGCAAATTAATGATAAACGGTATGATTATGCAAAAGCCTTGCTATTTGAGGATACGACGGTGAAGTCACTACAGCAAATATTTCAAGCTGAGCTGGATGAAGAGACTATTCAGGCTCATTAACGGTAAAATATATGATACAGTTTAATATAAAGTTCAAAGATTAAATGATGCTGTTAATTCTGCATCAAGGTATAATAAGCACATAGTTTTTAGTTTTAAGATCTTGGAGAGATAGATGATGAAAGGCGGTATGGGCAACTTGATGAAGCAAGCCCAACAAATGCAAGCAAAAATGGCTAAAGCACAAGAAGAATTAGCTAATATGGAAGTTGTCGGTGAAGCTGGCGCAGGCATGGTTAAAGTAACCATGACAGGTAGCCATAGTGTTCGTCGAGTTGAGCTTGATGAAAGCTTAATGGAAGATGATAAAGATATGATTGAAGACTTACTAGCGGCAGCAGTAAATGACGCTGTACGTCGTGTAGAAGAGCAAAATAAAGAAAAAATGGGTGCATTAACAGGTGGTATGCAATTACCTCCTGGCATGAAAATGCCATTCTAGTAAAACAACTTATCTTTGCCAAAAACAGGTATTTGAAATTTTCATCTACCTGTTTTTTTAATTGAATTGTTAAACTTATATCGTTATTCAATAACATTTAAGGAAAGTGATGAAATTTAGCCCAGTAGTACAAGAGTTAATTGACGCTTTAAAATGCCTGCCAGGCGTTGGTGCTAAATCTGCTCAACGTATGGCTTTTCAGCTTTTAGAACGAAATAGGCGAGGGGGAACCAAGCTCGCTCACTCGTTAGAAAAAGCGATGACTGATATAGGCCATTGTCAAGAGTGCCGTAATTTTACTGAATTTGATCTCTGTGAAATTTGCCAAAGCCCTAAGCGTAAACTTGCAACAAATTTATGTATTGTTGAAAGCCCAGGTGATGTTATAGCTATTGAACAAACAGGTGAATTTACCGGAAAGTATTTTGTTTTGATGGGGCACTTATCTCCCATAGATGGTATTGGGCCAAATGATTTAGGCTTAGATATTCTTGCAAAACAATTTGCTAGTGGCCATTTTGAAGAAGTTATTTTGGCGACAAACCCGACCGTTGAAGGAGAGGCTACAGCGCATTATATTGCAGAACTTGCAAACGAATATGGTATTAGCATGTCACGTATTGCACATGGTGTTCCTGTCGGTGGTGAGTTAGAGTATGTCGATGGCAATACATTGTCTCACGCATTGTCGGGTCGCAAAAAGTATTTATTATAAGTTTTTAAATCGGGAAAATGTGCGTTTAGGCTTTTTAGCTCTTTATGAGTCGATGTTAAAGGGGGGAGCTTTGCGCTAGCGGTTTTAGCTAGCCGCCAATAAACTTTACCTTAAAGCCTTCTTTTTCTAATACCGCTTTAATCTCGTCTCGTTTATCGCCTTGAATCTCAATAACTTCCTCTATAACCGTGCCGCCTGTACCACAAGTTTTCTTTAGTTTTTTAGCTAACGTTTTAAGTGCATTGTTATCTAAGCCTAAACCGGTGATGGTAACAACACCTTTACCTTTACGACCTTTTGTTTCTCTTCTTACTTTCGCGTAACCATCGCTACTTGTTACGTTTTCATTGGACTTATTAGGCTTAATTCGGCCACTGTCAGTTGAATAAACTAAGTTTTCATCATGTGAAGAACTTGTTTCATTTGTTGGCGTTGTGATCGTGTTTTTACCAAATACTGAGGCTAAATCACTTAAACTTGTTAATTTTTCTTTCATTTTATTGTCGCTGTTATCTGGTTATCACTTTATTAAAGACAAAATAAAACCACTACAAGAGTGGTTTTATTATATCAAAACTTAAATGCTTAACGCAGTTTAAATTACAATTTACTTTCTAGCTCTGGTAATGCATCAAATAAGTCAGCAACAATACCGTAATCAGCTACTTGGAAGATAGGAGCTTCTGGGTCTTTATTAATAGCGACAATAACTTTCGAATCTTTCATACCCGCAAGATGTTGAATAGCACCACTGATACCTACAGCAATATATAAGTCAGGGGCTACAATTTTACCTGTTTGACCTACTTGCATATCATTGGGTACAAAACCCGCATCAACAGCAGCACGTGAAGCACCAATTGCTGCACCTAGTTTGTCAGCAATACCTTCAAGTAAACTAAAGTTGTCACCATTTTGCATACCGCGACCACCAGAAATAACGGTAGTTGCAGCGCCAAGATCTGGGCGCTCTGATTCAGTAAGTTCATCACTTACATGGCTTGAAGTTCCTGCATCACAAACAGTATCCAGTGTTTCTACATTAGCGTTACCGTCAGTTGCAACAGCGTCAAAACCTGTAGCACGTACTGTAATAACTTTCTTAGCATCTAAACTTTGTACTGTCGCTATTGCATTACCTGCGTATATTGGTCTTACGAAGGTGTCAGCACTTTCTACACCAATGATATCTGAAATTTGTGCAACATCTAATAGTGCAGCAACGCGAGGCATGAAATTCTTACCTGTGGTTAATGCTGTTGCGACAATGTGTTCATAATTTTCGGCAAGTTCTGTTACCAATAAACTCATATTTTCAGCAAGTTGATGTTCATAAACAGCATTGTCACAAAGAAGTACTTTAGATACGCCATTAACCTTGCTTGCTGCATCGGCAACTGCCTGACAATTTAAACCAGCAACAAGTACTGTGATATTACTACCCATTGCTTGTGCTGCTGCAACTGTTTTTAATGTTTCAGCTTTTAATGTGCTGTTATCATGTTCAGCAATAACTAAAATACTCATGAGATCACCTTAGCTTCGTTCTTTAATTTTTCTACTAATTCATCGATGGTTTCTACCACTATGCCAGCTTCACGTTCAGCAGGTGGAGTTACCTTTAATACTTTTGTACGAAGAGACAAATCAATGCCAAAATCAGCCGCTGATTTTACATCTAATGGCTTACGCTTAGCTTTCATAATATTTGGTAATGAAGCATAGCGTGGTTCATTTAAACGTAAGTCAGTAGTCACAATCGCGGGTAGATTAAGTGCTACCGTTTGTAGGCCGCCATCTACTTCACGAGTAACATTTACTTTGTCACCATCAATCTTAACTTCAGAAGCAAACGTGCCCTGAGCTAGACCTGTTAACGCAGCAAGCATTTGTCCTGTTTGGTTATTGTCGCTATCAATTGATTGTTTACCTAAAATAACCAATTGCGGTTGCTCTTCTTCAACAACTTTTTGCAATAACTTTGCAATGTTAAGTGAATCTAAGTCACCATCAGCTTCGATTTGGATTGCACGATCTGCACCTAAAGCGAGAGCTGTGCGTAGTTGCTCTTGGCATGATTTATCACCAATTGAAACAGCAATAACTTCTGTGGCGTTACCTGCTTCTTTTAAACGAACAGCTTCTTCTACTGCAATCTCACAAAAAGGGTTGATTGCCATTTTTACATTGGCAAGATCGACATTTGAATGGTCGGGCTTCACACGTACTTTGACGTTATAGTCAATCACACGTTTTATCGGAACTAATACTTTCATTATTGCCTCTGATCAGGTTTGTAAATAAGTAAATACGTTTTGCTAAAAATTATAGATAAAAGATACTCTTGGTTTACGTCAACGTCAACGTAATCTTGGTGAAAACTTTTAAACTAAGATACAATCAAGAGAAAAGCTTATTAAGGCAGCTTATTAACTGCTTGCTTGGCTATCTGTAATAAGATACTATCAAACACCTGTTTGAATATCAAACGCCTGTTTGAATTTTAAAGAATTAAACTTGATAAATAGAATAATAGTGGGAGATTTTATGGAACGCGAATCGATGGATTTTGACGTAGTAATTGTTGGTGCAGGTCCTGCTGGTCTATCTACAGCTTGCCGCCTAATGCAATTAGCCCAAGAAAAAGAGCAAGAGTTAATGGTTTGTGTTGTTGAGAAAGGCTCTGAAGTCGGTGCTCATATTCTTTCAGGTGCGGTGTTTGAACCTAAATCTTTAAATGAATTATTTCCTGACTGGCAAGAAAAAAATGCCCCACTTACAACGAAAGTGACAGGGGATGATATTTATTTGCTTAATAATGAAAGCAAAGGAACAAAATTACCAAACTTTTCTGTACCAAAAACGATGCATAATGATGGTAACTATATCGTTAGTATGGGGAATGTTTGTCGTTGGTTAGCTGAACAAGCAGAGCAACTTGGTGTTGAGATTTTCCCAGGATTTCCTGCTCAAGAAATTATTTATAATGAAGACGGCAGTGTTGGCGGTATTATTACTGGCGATATGGGCTTAGATACCGACGGTAATCAAAAAGATTCTTTTATGCCAGGTATGGAATTAAGAGCAAAATATACTGTTTTTGCTGAAGGTTGCCGCGGACATTTGGGTAAAGAATTAATAGAAAAATTTAACTTAGATGCGAACTCTTCACCACAACACTATGGTATAGGCTTTAAAGAAATTTGGGATATAGACCCTGAAAATCATCAAGAAGGTTTAGTTGTCCATACTGCCGGCTGGCCATTGGAAAACGACACTAATGGCGGTGGTTACCTATATCATGCAGAAAACAACCAAGTTTTTGTCGGTTTAATTGTTGATTTAAATTACAGTAACCCGCACTTGAGCCCATTTGATGAGTTTCAACGCTATAAACATCACCCAAAAATCAGTCAGTACCTAAAAGGCGGAAAACGTGTTTCATATGGTGCAAGAGCAATGGCAAAAGGTGGTTTTAATTCACTTCCTAAAATGACGATGCCTGGTGCGCTATTAGTAGGTTGCGATGCTGGAACAATCAATTTTGCTAAGATTAAAGGTAACCATACCGCAATGAAGTCAGGTATGTTGGCAGCAGAAGCTATTGCAGAAACATTAATGACCTCAGAGGGTATTGCTGAAGAAGGAAAACAAGATTTAACGGTATTTACTGATAAGTATAAGAACTCTTGGCTATATGAAGAGTTATATAATACCCGTAATTTTGGTCCTGCGATGCATAAGTTTGGTACCTTTTTAGGTGGGGCTTATAACACCATTGATCAAAACTTTTTTGGTGGAAAACTTCCTTTCAACTTTAAAGATGACAGCTTAGATCATGAGCAATTAAAGTTAGCAAGCGAAGCGCCAACAATTAATTATCCTAAACCTGACAACACGCTTTCGTTTGATAAGCTTTCTTCGGTGTTTTTATCAAACACGAACCACGAAGAAGAACAGCCATGTCATTTGAAATTGAAAGATACTCAAATTCCTATTACGGTTAACTTAGCAAAATATGATGAACCAGCTCAGCGATATTGTCCTGCTGGGGTTTATGAAATAGCAGAGTCGGGCGATGAATTAGTCATTAATGCTCAAAACTGTATCCATTGTAAAACTTGTGATATTAAAGACCCAACACAAAATATTACCTGGGTTGCACCTGAAGGTACGGGTGGCCCAAATTATCCAAACATGTAGTATATGCTTAGTCATTATATTTCAGTCAATTATTTAAGTTAACCTCAGGCTAATATAAAAACGCTACATTTTTATGTAGCGTTTTTATTTGTACGAAAAAAGCTTACTGTGTAATCTTGTTTACCTTGAGTAGAGCTTAATTAGTTTCAATAAGGTTAAAAGACTGTAATGCAGGAATTGTTTGGTGCAATTGTGATTCAATGCTGTCTAGTTCCGCTAGTTGTTCACAGTATTCCTTTGCTTTGTGCTCTAATGCTTTGGCACGGTCGCTGACAGCTAATTCTAGCCCTTTACTCATACCAGCGATACGATCGTCGTAGGTGGCAATGCGCTCTTCACCATTGCCGCCTTCATAGCGGTTGTCATCTTTAATAAGTGATTGTCCTACCGCTTTTAAAATTGTGCCAATAGACTCTTGAATAACTTCTTCTATTTCTTGTTCGAATTCACCTGCAAATAACTCTTCAAAGTCATTTAAATCTTGAGGAGCTATATAGTAATTATTTGCACTTTGATTAAAACGAGTTCGAATGCGCCACTTTAATTCTTCAAACTTGGCTTGAACATTTTGCTGAGAAGCACTGTTCTCTCCAGTTAAACCACCAATAACTTCATTAACAGCTTTTAAACCAATGTCTACACCTTCAATTGCTATTGATACTATTTCAGGAAATTGCTCTCGAATACCCGTTGAAAACTGTTTGAACAATAGCCTTTGCTCTTCATTAAGCTGTTGTTCTCTTCCTTGAATAAATAACTGATCATCATTGTTTATTTGAACTTGTGTCTGACCACGATCAACAATTCTAATATGTGTGGGATTAATAATTACCCCATAATTGAGGTTGATAGAACATTGTTGGCTAGATGCCATCGAAACAGAAGGGGTCATTAGTATTGCGATAAAACAAATGCTCGAGACAAGGTGGGATAATAAATTCATAAATCTTAAAATTATTCGCTATGGACAAGAGCTTCAATATGAACTTTTCGTTCAAAATAACGCATTTTACTGGGACCATATTCGCGACGTGTTCTATCGTGGAAGTCTCCGACAATCATCTCTACACCATGATATAACTTTTCATTGGCGAGAATAAATACGCTGCACATATACTCTTGTAGGTTGGTTTCTAGAGAGTCTTTTTCTTCTTGGATTATACCCATTTCTTTTGCTTGTGCTTGGTAACTTGAAATCACTTTGGCTAATAATTCTGGTTTTGCTTTATCTTTTGGTAGGTTCTTGAGTTTGTTAACTGCATTTTTTAATTCAGTCATACTCTCTGAAGCCGCTTTTAATTTTTCATCAATATCGTGAATCTGTTCTTTGAATTTTATAATCTTATGTTCATAATTAATAATGGTATTGCTACCAGCTGTCGCACCAACCATTCCCGCTTGAACAGAAGTTCCTGCTTTGATGTATCCGCCAATTAGTTTACCGTCGGCCTTATCTTCTTTACCTACCCAAAGGCGACCATTGATGTTTAAAATACTATGTAAAAGTTGATTTTCAATTCTTACATCTTGACCTGAATTAATTTGAGCATACTGTGCATATTTAGCAAAAATACTGCCTTTTGCGCTGACGTTTACGCTCATAACAACATCGGTCACTTCTGTTTTCTCAACATCATATTTACGACCAATTATACCGCCTGAAATCGTTATATCCCCACCAGCTTCAAGAGTGGCAGATTCAACAAAACCGCCTATAGTAATATCCCCACTGGCTATTACTTTCATACCTTCTGTAACATCACCTTCAATAATGACGCTACCCGTAAAATTTATATTACCTGTTGCAACAGTGACATCTTTGATTTTATAAATTTCGTCAACTTCCATACCGTTATCAATTAATTTAGGTAAGCCTACTTTTTCTGATACTAGGACGTTTTCATTTTTTGCACTAATACATGTGCCTTCACCAGAAATGAGTTGGATATCATTGCCTGGCTCCGGTGTAAGTGGTGTTGCGGTAACGGTGTATCCCTCTTTTCCTTGAGTGAGGGGGATTTTTTTAGCGAGTGGGTCGCCTACTTTTACGCAAATAATGTCGCCCAAATCTCGCATGTCGACACTGCCATCTTCTCTTTTTTTAGGTTTGAGAATACGTGTTTGTGCACTTTCAACTAATGGTTTAATGACCGCATCTTTACCATTGATAGCGACTTTACCTGAAGCAATTTGCATTACTACTTGGCTGTTTGGTTCTTCTTTAGCAGCTAGTTGAGCAAGCTTAACTAAATGTTCTTTACTAAAACCTTTTTTAACGCCTGCTTCTTGTGCTGCTGTTAAAATTGCTTTCGCGGTGAGGTGTTGCCCACCTTGTGCTGTTGTGATTTCAGCAGAGGCTTCCATTTCATCACTTTCAATGGTTATCTTGATTGTAGCATCAATCCTTTCAAGCACTTGATAACGTATGTCTCTACCCACTTGCTTTTCTTGTAGAGGCTTTAAAACATCATTGAGTTCAGCTACTGCATTTTTTATATTGTTCTCATTGAGATACAAGCTTTTAAATTCTGATGCGCTAATCAGCTCTTTAATTGTTAAAGCAGAGATAGACTCTCCACCTTTTATAGGCTCTAATAGCAAGTCTACATTATTTTTATCGTTGGTAATTAAACTAGCTTTAGTCATGAAGGGGGTGCTCCACCTAACTGTATATAAGTCGAAGAAAAACGGTCAGGTATTAATAAATAATATAAAATCGTTATAGATTTTAACTACATGTACTCATTAAATGTAATGTGTTTGATGAATTTTAATAAAGTTGCCTGTGCCTTCTTTACTGTAATCAACCTTGTATTCAACACCGTCTAGGGCTTGAACAAATAACAAGGTTTTCTCTTCGCCAAAAACATCAACAGCAGTAACATCGACAATGTCTTGATAGGCCTTTTTAGCAATAGAGCGCTTGCTTGGGATTTCACCTTTAAAAATACCAATGCCTCTGTGACTAATAATTACCGCAGGTTTGTCGCCATTAACAATGATTAAATCAAACTTTTTAATCTTATGGATAATTGTATTACGCCCACTGGTGATAAAGTTTTTCTCTATCAAAATATGCTCCTAACTTGATGAACATCTTTGTTTATTTAAATTCAATATATAAATTTTTTAAGCACTACGCAATAACTATCATAGTCTTATGTGTCGCGATTAGAAAAAATTTTTAGGTAGTCGCTCTTAGTCGCCTTAATTTTTAATAATTATGCTTCTTGGATATCAAGTTATAAAGGTTATTAAATACCTCGTTCAATAACATAATTAGGTGTTTCTATTGAATGAATTAATTTTCGCCTTATTAAGTCTAGACTAATATTGGCAACATATTGCTGAAAATATCTTCTAGCTAAAGGGATTAAAAAGCATTGACTCTGTAAATTATCAATACTTCCCCAGGCAACCCATACTGTGCCTACAGGCTTTTCTTTCGTTCCACCATTTGGTCCTGCTATACCTGATACAGCAATAGCTAGATCTGCTTTAGATTTTTTTAACGCGCCTGTTGCCATTTCAAGGACGACTTCTTTACTTACGGCACCATGTTGCTCGAATAATACAGGGTTAACTGCAAGCATATCGGTTTTCATCTTATTACTATAGGTAACGTAGCCAGCCTCAAAGCTTGCTGATGAGCCACTAATGTTAGTCAATAAACTCGAAATTAAGCCACCAGTACATGATTCCGCACAAGTTAATTTATAATTATGCTGTTGTAAAAGGTTGAGTGTATGCTCTGCTAAGGTTTTAGGTGAGTTTTTTACCGTGCCTAAATAATGCCCCGCTAAAACGGTTTTGAGTTTATCTAACCACACTTCTTTTTGTTCTAGGGCCGATTCATTTCGACAAGTTATTTTTACTTCCAGTAATGGCTTACCTGCTCTAAACCCTATTTCTATATCGCTTGGCCAATCGGGTAACTGCTTATCTATTTCCTTTTGTAAAGAAGATTCACCTAGGCCAAACACCTGTAATCGTGTGGTTTCTGATATAGCATTTTTCGGTACTAAATTAGTAATAGATGGAATTATTTGTTCTTGCAGCATGGTTTGTAATTCATGGGGCACCCCTGGTGTACAATAAATATCACATTGTTGGTGTGAAACGATAAACCCAGGCGCACTACCGTTTTTATTAGGTATGATAGTGCAGCTCTTTGGTAACAGTGCTTGCTTTAAATTTGGCGCATTAAGAGGGCTATTACGTCTTTCACACCAAGCTTTTATTTGCGCTAAAGCTTGCGGATGCTCCTCAAGCTCTGTTGATGTTGCTTTGCTTAATGCTAGCGCGGTTAAATCATCGATGGTAGGGCCAAGACCGCCATTGATAACAAGAATGTCAGCATCTAGAGTTATGTTGTTAATTTCAGTGATTAGCGTATCTAGGTTATCACCTACCGTTGTTTTTTTGGCTAAATCTAAACCTAAGTTTTTTAGCTCTTGAGCTATCATGGCAGAATTACTATCAAGTATATCTCCTGACATTAGTTCATCACCAGTTAAGAGTAATTGAATATTCAGTGTTTTGTTCATAACGCTTATCTTTTAAAAATTTATTACGTCAATTTAAACCTTTTTAATCGCGCTTACATCTAATAATTTAAATAAAGCAAAAGACTCTTTGCTGTCTCAATAACAACAAAAGGAAATAACATGAACTATTCAATTAAAAAAAGTATTGCTGCTGGCGTTTTGGTTAGCTCAATTAGTTTATCTGTATTTGCAGATATTAATGAAACGGTAGAAAACTCATTTACCGTAGCAAGTAACAGTACTTTTAGTCTTTCTAATATTAACGGCTCTGTTGATATTGTCAGTTGGAATGAAAATAATATTAAAGTCATCGCGACTATTGAGGCCGATAATCAGGAAGATAGAGATCGCATTAAAGTTAAAATGAATCAAAGTGGTCAGAAAGTTACTGTCGTTACTGAATATGAAAAAAACTCATCGTTTAACCGAAATAATTCAGGCGAGGTGAGTTATAAAGTGTGGATGCCTGCTAACACCAACCTTGAAGATATTGAGTTAGTAAATGGTAGTTTAACCATTGCAGATATTCATGGTGAAGTAGAGGCTGAATTAGTGAATGGTTCAATTAAGGCAACAGGTTTAAAAAGCGATAGTGAATTAAGCTCTGTAAACGGCAGCATTAAAGCTTATTATCAATCGTTTGATGGTGATATTAATGATGTTGAAATTGAAACGGTTAATGGCAGTATAAAACTGTATTTACCAGAAAATGTTAATGCTAAACTAGATATCGATACATTGCATGGCAGCATTAAAACAGATTTTGGTTTACAAGCAGAAAAAAAATCTTTTGTCGGGAAGAGTTTAACAGGAAATATAGGCCAAGGTGGTGCAAAAATAAATCTTGAAAGTGTTAATGGTAGTATTAAAGTATTATCAAATTAATTTTCATGGTCTTTTCCAAGATAGTTTAAGGTTATACATTGGCTTTGTTGTCAATAGCCTATAAAATGATGCGACTTTGTATAACGAAGTCGCATTTTTTTTAGGAAAGCGACTACTTGTTGTACAACTTTTTATTGGAATATTATGATGAATTATTCAAGAGAGTTGCTTATTGGTCGTTGGTATAGAAAAGACAGAGACGAACAAGGTCATCAATTGGTTGAATATGCTGAGTTGACTGCTGATGGCAGTTTTGAGTTTACCTTTGTGTTCTATAACGAACAAGGCGATATAACCAGCCAAGTTATTGAGCTAGGTGACTGGGGACTCGTTGGAGATATTCATTTTACCACCACGAAAAATGAAGTGATTGATCAAGAAGTGTATGCAACCGACTTAAACAATGCTGATAACTATCATGCGTATAAAGTGTTGCAATTATCACATCAAACTTTCCAATATCAACACATAGTGACGAATGATATTTTTACTATGCACCGAGTGACTGATAATGTTGGTCATTGTTAATAGTTGATTTATAGCTGTTTGACCTTTAGGTCTGAATTATTTAAAAGTTAGAGAACGTAATGAAAAGATTACAAGCCGCAAGTTTAATCACCGCAATTAAAACACCTTATGATAGTAACGGTGATATTTGTTTAACCACTTATGATGCCTTAATTGAACAGCAAATTGCTGCGGGTGTTGATGGCATTATTGTTGGTGGTACAACAGGAGAAGGTCAGCTGTTAAGCTGGGAAGAGCATATAATACTGATTGCTCATTGTGTTCATCGATTCTCAGACAAGTTAATTATTGTCGGTAATACTGGCAGTAATAACACCAGAGAAGCCATTAAAGCTACTGAGAATGGTTTTGCTGTTGGTATGGATGCTTCTTTACAAATTAATCCTTATTATGGGCGAACCTCATTAGCGGGTGTTGCCGAGCATTTTCAACGTGTTTTAGCGATTGGCCCTGCTTTTATCTACAATGTACCAGGTAGAACAGGTCAAGATTTAACCCCTGAAATTATCGAACCATTAGCTAAACATAAAAACTTTATTGGTGTAAAAGAGTGTGCTGGTAATGAGCGAATCGCTCACTACGAACAGCAAGGTATTCCTTGTTGGTCTGGCAATGATGATGAATGTTTTGTTGGTAAACATAAGTTTGGCTCACACGGTGTTATTTCCGTGGCTTCAAACATTGTGCCAGGCTTGATGCGTCAATTAATGGATAGTGATGTTCCACAAGTAAATGAACGCCTACAATCGTTAATGAAATGGTTGTTTTGTGAGCCTAACCCTATTGCTATTAATACTGCGTTAATGATGACAGGGGCTGTAAAACCAAACTTTCGTTTACCTTATAAAGCGTTAACACAAACACAACGAGAAGAAGGGGCGACTCTTTTAAGAGCAACCGCTCAACAAGACTTAGTTGGTGATACAGTTGAAGTGTTATCTGATAGTGACTTTAATTACTGCGCTTAGGAGCTTAATTGCACTTAAGGTATTAACAAAAAAATTAAAGTGACAAGAGCCTAAGCTTCAACAATGGCAAAATGGGGCTTATCTTCATCAAGCACCTTAAATGCTTTTACTTGCTCAGTGAATGGGCAAGTAAAAGATAAACTTACTGCGCAAAGTTGTAAGTCTGCAGCGTAACTTTCAACTGAACCCTCAGCTAAACTTTTATCGCCATGCAATCTATCACCCACTACTGGAAAACCAATACTGGCAGCATGTTTTCTTATTTGATGTTTTCTACCTGTATCTATTAATACATTCACTAACGATTGATTTAGTGCTTGATGGTATTGGGCAAAGGTGAAAGTGCTTCTTGCTGGCTTTTCATCAATAGGGAGCTCAATAACCTTTGGTGTAGTCTGTGAACTAAAGTCGCCATGAACAATGATTTGATATTGTTTTTCTAGCTGATGCTTTTCAAATAATGCACTAAATAGCTTAGCCGCTTTTTTACTATGCGCGACTAAAATTAACCCTGTCGCAGCTCTGTCTAAACGGTGTACTATAAAAACGGCTCTTTCATCAGGGAAGTATTGCTGCGCGAATCGGGTGATGGTGCAGTGATCGCTCCATTTTGAGCCCTGACTAAGCATGCCATATGGCTTAAACCAGACACTGTAATCTTTTAAATCTGCGATAAGCTTTGCAGGCGCTACCTCGGTTGAAAGTACCTTAGGGTTAAAGTAGAAGTGCAGTTTATCTTGTGCTAATAACTTTTTCTTTAACCGCCTAAGACGTTGGGTATGCTTACCTCGGCTTAACCACAATGCCCCTTTAGCAATAGCTTGTTTAATTTGGGCTTTAGATAGCTTAACGCCTTGTTCGTTACATTGATTTACGAGTAAATCGACAATACTAATTGCCTCAAGGTCAATGATGTCTATGTGGCATTCAAATGGGTTCATGATTTCATTTTCAGTATTTAATTGTTCTACTTTTTGCATAACTGACGCACTTAATTAATTTGATTCTACTATTTTACTAGGTTTATTTTGATAGCAAAGCTAAAATAAACAATAGATTAAAAAAAGAGTAAATAGACTATGTCTCGTGACCTTAACCTTTTCCCAGAAGATGAAATAGGCAATGTACTGTGGGAGATGCAACAAGCAGGTGAAGACTTATCACATGAACGTGAAATTGAATTCTCTGTGATTTTCCCTTCACAAGAGCTAGCGCTAAAGTTTGGCCAGCTTTTGCTAGAAAATAATCAAAAGTTATCGTTTTGTCCTTTTGAAGCAAACCCAGATTTTCCTTGGGAGATAACTGCTTACCCTCAAATGCCAGCAAACTATTTTAGTATAAGTGGTTATCAAGAATTGCTAGAAACGAGTTCCGCTCCTTTACATGGAAAATTTGATGGTGTTTATTTTGTTAAACCGTAAAATGGAGGCGGTTAATTAATGGCTATTGATCTAAGTCAGTTTTCTGAACTACAAAAGCACAGCAAAGCGTCGTTTAATAACCATAAAAAAATGGTTAAACAAATGATGGTAGGGAAAGTGGTTCGTTGTGAACTATGTGGACAACCCTTAACACTATATACACCGGAAAAAAGTGAACATTCTGGTATACGTTGTGATAAAGGTTGTACGGATGTTGCGTTAGACTTTTGTTAAATTTTTTCAAAAAACACTATGCGATTTCATGAATAGTTGACTTATAAAAAAGTAGCAATGTCGTCTAACGATTTTTTAACTTGAGCATGGCTAGGCACTGTTGCGTCATTTGCAGGGTAACCTGCAATAAGTAACATATAAGCCCTTTCGTTTTCTCCTCGATTACAGACTTTACTGAGAAACGACATAGGTTTTGGTGTGTGGGTAAGGGTTACTAAACCAGCATTATGCAGTGCAGTAATTAATATTCCCGTCGCTATTCCTACCGATTCATGAACATAGTAATTGGTCTGTTTATCTTCTTCTTTTACTCCGCCTTTCTTTTGGCTAAAAATAGCAATTAACCAAGGCGCATGTTCTAAATAGGGTTTATTGGCATCTGTGCCTAAATCCTTTAAAGCATTTAACCACTCTTCACCAGCTCTTCCTTCATAAAACCCACGTTCATGATGCTCAGCTTGCTCTCGGATTTGTTTCTTTACTTCTGCACTACTTACGGCAACAAAATGCCATGGTTGATGATTAGCACCACTTGGGGCAGTACCAGCCGCTTTTAAGCAGTTTTCAATAATTGTTTTATCAACAGGACGATTACTAAACTTACGAACTGAATGGCGGCGTTTTATGTCATTATAAAAACTTTCTGAACGTTCAAGCATTTCTGTTTCAGGGTATTCTATATAGTCAGTTAATGGTGAGCTGTCGTGTTCTTGCATAGTAAGCCTATTGATTATTTCGTGCTGAAAAGAAAATAGCTTAACAATTTTTTAACAATAAAAAAACCGACATATGAATGTCGGTTTCTAGGGTCTGTTGATCTTTCGCGATTAAATTTTGTTCGAGCTAAAAGCGTTTTATTCGCGGCGAGTAGTGTGTAGCTTAGTCATTCTAAGCAAATACTACTCAACAAAGCGTAAAATGCTTTTAGCCGAATCCTTCGGACAGCGTTTGTTGGTCATTTTTACGGCGTTATCGCCTTTTTATGTGGAATAACCACATGACAAAGGCTCTGCCTTGTACAAATATCCAACAAAAAGCTGCAAAAATAACCCTGAAAGATCAACAGCCCCTAATGTATTTACAGGTGTTTACTTTTTAATAAAAAATAAATGATTAACCAATAAATTTACGCGCATTACGGAACATGCGTACCCATGGAGAATCTTCACCCCAGTTATCTGGGTGCCATGAGTTTGCCACTGTTCTAAATACACGTTCAGGGTGAGGCATCATGATAGTAACACGACCATCTGTTGTAGTTAACGCCGTAATACCATCGGGTGAACCATTTGGATTAGCAGGGTAGGTCTCTGTTACTTGACCGTAGTTGTCAACATAACGCATTGAAACGGTACCTGAATCGTTGGCAGCACCTATAGCCTCTTCCGAGCTAAACTCTGTGCGACCTTCACCGTGAGAAACAGCAATAGGCATACGAGAACCAGCCATGTCAGTAAATAATACCGATGGGCTTTCTTGTATTTCAACTAGCGAGAAACGTGCTTCAAAGCGCTCAGATTTGTTTTGTACAAAGCGAGGCCATGCGTCAGAACCAGGAATAATTTCTTTCAAATTAGACAGCATTTGACAACCATTACAAACACCTAAGCTAAATGTGTCTTCACGTTCAAAGAAAGCTTTAAACATTGCTCTTGCATTGGCATTAAACAAGATTGATTTTGCCCAACCTTCACCTGCACCTAAAACATCACCGTAAGAGAAGCCACCACAAGCAACTAATCCATTGAAGTCAGCAAGATCAGTTCGACCAGATAAGATATCTGACATATGAACATCCATTGCCACAAAGCCTGCACGGTCAAAAGCAGCTGCCATTTCAACATGCGAGTTAACACCTTGCTCACGAAGAATTGCGATTTTAGGGTGGGTGCTCTCTTTTGCATCTTTTGCAATAAGGTCGGCTACAATGTCTTCGCTGATGTCGTAAGTTAGTTCAGTGTTTAAACCAGGGTCTTCAGTATCAAATTTCACATCATGTTCTTGCTGCGCACATTCAGGGTTATCACGAAGTGATTGCATCTTGAATGTTGTTTGTGCCCATAAGGTACGGAAATAAGTACGAGAATTAGCCAGTACTTCGTTGCCATCTCGACTAAAACGAATAACATCTTCATCATTAATACGACCAATGTCAGTACAGAGGCCTAAAATACCGTGTTCAGTGAAAACTTCATGAATGCTATCAACATCATCTTCATGAATTTGAATAACGGCACCTAACTCTTCGCTAAATAACACATCTAAGTCATTGCCTAAATGAGAAGTGAACTTGCTAAGATCAATATCTACGCCAGTGTGACCGGCAAAGGCCATTTCAGCAACCGTTGTAAATAGGCCACCATCAGAAATATCGTGATAAGCAATAAGTTTTTTCTTATCAACTAATTCTTGAATGGCTTTAAAGAAGCCTTTTAATGCTTGTGCATCATCAACGTCAGGTGTTTCACTACCTAACTGCTTATATACTTGTGCTAAACAAGAGCCACCTAAACGGTATTTACCTTGTGATAAATCGATAGCGACAAGACGAGTATTACCTTTATCAGTTCTTAGTTCTGGGGTTACTGTTTTTCGAATATCGTCAACGGCACCAAACGCTGTAATAACTAATGACATAGGTGAAGTAACACACTTATCTTCCCCGTTTTCTTGCCATTGCGTTTTCATTGACATTGAATCTTTACCTACTGGAATGGTTAAGCCTAATTCAGGACATAACTCTTCACCAATGGCTTTAACGGCTTCATATAAACCTGCATCTTCACCTGGGTGACCCGCTGGAGACATCCAGTTAGCAGAGAGTTTAATACGATTTAGGGTACCAATATCGGCACCTGCAATGTTCAATATTGACTCGGCCACGGCTAATCGTGCTGATGCGCCATAGTTTAATAACGCAACTGGCGTTCGTTCACCCATTGCCATTGCTTCACCGTGGTAGCTATCAAGAGCATTCGCGGTAACACCACAATCAGCTACAGGCACCTGCCATGGACCAACCATTTGGTCACGATTAACCATGCCCGTTACTGAGCGATCGCCAATAGTAATCAAGAAAGTTTTTTCTGCTACGGTAGGTAAGCTTAAAATTCTATCAGCCGCATCACTTAACGACGCTTGGCTTAAATCTAATGAATCACCTGAAGCTGTTGTTGATTCAACATTTTTGATGATTTTTGGTGTTTTACCTAACAATACGTCAAGTGGTAAATCAATTGGCGTATTTAGTTCTTCGTTATCAGCAAAGTGTGAATCAGTTACCGTTAAGTGTTCTTCTTCTATTGCTTTACCTACTACAGCAAATGGTGCTCTTTCACGTTGACAAATTTCGGTGAAAAGATCTAGTTGCTCATCTGACACGGCAAGCACATAACGCTCTTGTGATTCATTACACCAGATTTCATGAGGTGTCATACTACGTTCGTCATTTGGTACATTACGTAATTCAAAAACGCCACCACGACCGCCGTCAGAAACAAGCTCAGGGAAAGCGTTTGATAAGCCACCTGCGCCAACATCATGAATAAATAAGATTGGATTTTTGTCACCCAATTGCCAACATTTGTCGATAACTTCCTGACAACGACGTTCCATTTCAGGGTTTTCACGCTGTACAGAAGCAAAATCTAAATTTTCGGCTGATTGACCAGAAGCCATAGAAGAAGCTGCGCCGCCACCTAAGCCAATGTTCATTGCTGGTCCACCTAAAGCAATGAGGTTAGCACCAACAACAATGTCACCTTTTTGAACATGTTCATCACGAATGTTACCTAAACCACCGGCAATCATTATTGGTTTATGGTAACCACGGACTTCTTTGCCATTGAATGAGTTAACTTCTTCTTCGTATGTTCTGAAATAACCTAAAATAGCAGGACGACCAAATTCGTTGTTAAAGGCTGCGCCGCCTAATGGGCCTTCCATCATAATATCAAAGGCAGAAACGATACGACCTGGTTTGCCAAAGTCACTTTCCCAAGGCTGAACATAGTCTGGAATACGTAAGTTAGAGACACTAAAACCAACAAGGCCTGCTTTAGGCTTTGAGCCAATACCTGTTGCGCCTTCATCGCGAATTTCACCACCGCTACCTGTTGCTGCGCCTGGGTATGGTGAAATGGCAGTAGGGTGGTTGTGTGTTTCAACTTTCATTAACACTTGAATGTCTTCATGATGGTAATCATAAACATTGGTTTCAGGGTTTGGAAAGAAACGACCGCCTTTATTACCCACCATTACTGCCGCATTATCTTTATAGGCACTTAATACAAAATCAGGGTTCACTTCGTGGGTGTTGCGGATCATTTTGAATAATGATTTTTCTTGCTTTACACCATCAATAGTCCAATCGGCATTAAATATTTTATGACGACAATGCTCAGAGTTTGCTTGAGCAAACATATAAAGCTCAATGTCGTGTGGGTTACGCCCTAATTTAGTGAAATTTTCAAATAAGTAATTAACTTCATCATCGGCAAGTGCTAAACCAAGTTCAACATTGGCATTGATTAAAGCTGCTTTACCGCCAGTTTGAATATCAATTGAAGTAAATTCTCCAGGCTCACTGCTGGCGAATAAATCGCTTGCTTGTGATAAGTCACTAAAAACACTTTCCATCATGCGATCATGAAGCAATGATGTTAATTGCGCTTGTTGCTCTGTTGATAATTTATCTGATACTTCAACGTAATAGGCTAAACCTCTTTCTAAACGAACTACTTTATTTAACCCACAGTTATGGGCGATATCGGTAGACTTTGAAGACCAAGGTGAAATAGTCCCTGGACGAGGTGTTACAAGTAACAATAGTCCTTGAGGTTGATGTTCCTCAATTGTTGGACCATAGGTTAATAACTGTTTTAGAACATTATCTTCTTCTGTTGTTAACTCATCGTTCAGTTGAGCAAAGTGAGCATATTCAGCATAAATGTCAGTTACTGGTAATTGTTGAGTTTCACATTGGGCCAACAATTTATTTACTCTAAACTCTGAAAGTGCCGGAGCACCACGAAGGTTTTTAATCAACATCGTCATAGGATATTTACCAAGTTTTATGTAGGGTTTTAATTAATGCAGACTATTATTTGCACTAACTGAAAATTTCGCGCGTATTATAGTTGAAAAATGCGGTTTTGTTAATGAGAAAAATTAGCCAAAGGTCTAAGTAAAAAAGTACTTGGCTATTATCTTAATACACGACACAATTGAGGTTATGAAAAAATCTGTTAACTTTTTATTTTTTGGGAATGTTTTACGTCTTTTTGTGACATTTTTATCGGGTAGTTCTGGTAGAACTGTTAAGGTAAAAGTGCGTGCTGTTGCATTTATCCCTCTGATTTGTCTAGCTTTAATAAGTTGTAAAGATAAGTCAGAAAGCCCAAGTTTATCTCGAATTTTACAACGTGGTTATATTAATGTTGGAACGGTTTTTGGGCCAACTAATTACTATGTAAAAGCAGATGGCTTTGCAGGTTTTGAGTATGAATTGGCGAAAAAATACGCAGACACACTGCAAGTAGAGCTTCGAATCATTCCAAGTTATAGCTTAGACGAGCTATTTATTAAATTAAACACAGGCGAAGTAGATTTGCTTGCTGCAGGTTTGGCTGTCACAGATAAGCGACTCAAGCGCTTTCGCTTTGCACCGACTTACGAAACGGTAAGTCAGAAACTTGTTTTTAAACAGGGTAAAATTCGACCAAGAAAAATAACTGATTTAACGGGTAACTTAATGGTAACTTCTGGCTCAAGCTATGTTGAAAACCTTGATAAGCTCAAACGTAAATACAGTAAACTTTCTTGGCAAGAAACCAATGAATACGATAGTGAAGAGTTGCTTGAGAAAGTACTTAATGAAGAAATTGACTACACCATCATAGACAGCAATAGTTTAGCGGTAAATCGTCGTTATTACCCTGAAATTAGTATTGGCTTTAGTATCAATAAACCAGAAGAATTGGCTTGGATGGTGAGTAATAATAGTGCTGATGACATCTTAGCGAGCTTAATTGAGTTTTTTGGAAAAGTGCATCATGACGGCACCTTACTTGCCTTAGATGATAAATATTATGGTCATATTGAAAAGTTTGATTACGTAGACACAAGAACATTTATTAAATCGGTAGAGACAACACTGCCTACCTATCAATCTTTATTTGAAAAATACGCACAAGATATTGATTGGCGTTTACTGGCAGCAATCAGTTATCAGGAATCTCATTGGCGGCCTCATGCCCGCTCTCATACTGGTGTACGAGGTATGATGATGCTAACTCTGGCAACAGCAAAACAAATGGGAATAAAAAGCCGCTTAGATGCTGAGCAAAGTATCAAAGGTGGTGCTAAATATTTCAAACGTATGATAGATAAAATGCCAGATCGTATTCCTGCTCCTGATCGCATTTGGTTTGCTTTAGCTTCGTATAACGTAGGCTTTGGTCATTTAAATGATGCACGTATTATCACTCAGCGACAAGGTGGCGACCCTGACAGATGGGTAGAAGTTAAAAAGCGTCTGCCATTACTTCAGCAAAAGAAATACTATAAAAACACTAAGTATGGCTATGCTAGGGGAGAAGAGCCCGTTCGCTACGTTGAAAATATTCGTCGTTACTATGATACCTTAGTGTGGCTAGATAATAAGGCGACAGAACTTGCTAAGGCAGAACAGCGACAAATTGAAGAAAGTAAAATCAATGAGAAAGGGGCTGAGGTGAGTGAATTGCCAGTGCAAGCACTAGAACCAGTAACTGAACAAGCCCCTCAACAAGAAAAACCTCCTAAGCAGTAATTTATACTTCTTTTAACAGAGGGTGATAAATTATGAATAAATTGTGACAGTTTGTATGTGTCATAAAACTGTCATTTTCATCATAAATAATAGCCTTATTAAAGAAATTATTAATTATGGAGCTCATAATGAGACTTAAAAGACAATTACAAACTAGCCAACGTAGAAAACAGTTAATTAGACAACAGCAAAAAATGATTAATCGTCGTCAGTGTTACTTCAACCAAAGCTTATTTGTTCAAGTAGCCCAGAGCTAAATGATCAAAACTGCAAAATAAACAACTAATTTGTAAAGAACTAGCTATTGGTTTGTTTTAATTGCTTTGCTTGTAGCTTAGCGGCTTTTTTTTCTTGGCGGCGTCGCTTAAAAAATGCTGAAAGTAACTGGCTACATTCTTGTGTTTTTATGCCTGAGAGTACGTCAATTTGATGATTTAACTTAGGTGTATTTACTAAATTAAAGACACTACCCGCCGCACCTGTTTTTAAATCAGGGCTTGCAAAAACAACGCGTTTAATTCTGCTATGAACTAATAACCCTGCACACATGGCACAAGGCTCTAGAGTGACGTAGAGTGTACAGTCGAGTAATCGGTAGTTGTTTATTTTTTTACCTGCGGCTCTAATAGCGATCATTTCAGCATGAGCAGATGGATCGTTAAGCATAATTGATTGGTTAAAGCCTTCGCCGATAATTTCATTTTGGTAAACAACAACGGCACCAACAGGGATCTCATCATGTTGCTCGGCTTGCTGCGCTAATTCAAACGCTCTTTGCATAAACTTTTCTTCATTAGCCAGCGCTTGTGGGGTTAACGTTGAAATATTCATTGGAGTTGATGCATTCTTTTTGGCTAAAGTTGTCATAGAAATAATGCTAATAAATCATTTAAATAACGATGACCTAACGACGTGATTTGCCATCTTTGTTTGCTATGATCCATTAAGCCTTTTTGTTCAGCAAGCAATAGCTGAGGTAAAACCGTGTCATTGGCTAATCCCGTTCTTTGTTGATAGTCATTAAGAGAAAATGATGAAAATAAACGTAATCGATTCATCATAAACTCAAAGGGTAACTCAGAAGCTTCAACAACATGGCAGTGATCTAAATGGCTTCTATCTAAATCTAAATAACCTTTGGGATGTTTCACTTTAACGGTTCTAAATATCTTCTGATTCTTAGTATCTGTAATTTTTCCATGAGCACCACAGCCAATACCAAGGTAGTCACCAAACTGCCAATAATTTAAATTGTGTTGGCATTGCTTGTTAGCTTGGCTAAATGCTGAAATTTCGTATTGAACATAACCTGCTTCAGCAAGTAGTTTAAATCCTTGATCTTGAATTTCCCATAACACTTCATCTTGAGGTAGTTTAGGTGGCTTAGAGTGAAAAGCCGTATTAGGTTCAATGGTAAGTTGATACCAAGATAAATGATCTGGTTTAAGCTCAATCGCGGTTTTTAAATCATCTAAAGCATTTTCGAGTGATTGATTAGGGAGGCCATGCATTAAGTCAAGATTAAAGCTAGTAATCCCAGCCTCTTTGGCATAGCTAGCAGCATTCAAGGCTTGTTGCGAATCATGTATTCGACCGAGTTTTATCAGTTTCTCTGATTCAAAAGATTGTACGCCGATTGAAAGACGATTGACGCCTGCTTTTGCAAAGCCTGCGAATTTTTCACTTTCAACGGTACCAGGGTTTGCTTCTAGAGTAATTTCAATGTCTTTGGCATGAGTAAACCTAGCTAGTACTTGGCTTAATAGTGATGCTATTGCTTGCGGTGAAAATAAGCTTGGTGTGCCACCACCAATAAAAATAGAATGAAGAGCTCTATCGGCTAAGTCAAACTGCTTTATATCACTATCGAGATCTTTGATTAATTCCTTCACATAAGCAGCTTCATCGATGTCATGTTTGAGTGCGTGTGAATTAAAATCACAATAGGGGCATTTTTGCACACACCAAGGAATGTGAATATATAGTGAAAGCTCTGGAGCAATTAAATTCATTATTTAGCTAAATACCTTATTAAGCGTTAACTTTTGCCGCGCTAAGTTTTTCAACAAGCTGTGCAAGCGCTTGACCACGATGGCTTAGTTTGTTTTTAATGTCGCGCGGTAATTGTGCAGAAGTCATGTTTAATGATGCTTGCCAAAACACGGGATCGTAACCAAACCCTTGTTCACCATGCTTTTCGTTTGAGATTGAACCCTGCCAGACACCGTGGCAAATAATTGGTGTAGGATCATGCTCATGTTTCATGTAAACCAGCACACAATGAAAGCGAGCAGTGCGGTTGGGGTTGGCGACTTCAGATAATTCATCAAGTAATTTATTGGTATTATCATCATCTGTTACGTTTTCGCCAGAGATATCAATGGCATAGCGTGCTGAATAAACACCTGGTGCTCCGTTAAGTGCATCCACTTCTAAACCTGAATCATCAGCGATAGCTGGCAAGCCTGTTATTTTGGCTGCATGGCGAGCTTTGATGATGGCATTTTCTACAAAGGTAGTACCTGTTTCTGCCACATCAGAAACGTTAAATTCACTTTGTGGTACAACAGTAATATTATGATCAGATAATAAAGCAGCAAGTTCATTAACTTTACCTTGATTACCCGTGGCGAGAACAACTTTAGACATGACATTTTGCTTTGATAATAGGGTGAACTGAGTATTTTAACGCAATTTAAAGTGAGTTGGAAAACTTTGCCAAAAAAAAGAGCTATTTTTAGCTCTTTTAATTATATTTATTCTGTCTTGGTTTTCAGCGAATTTTAGTTATCGCTAAAAACTAGTCAGCGTAGAATTTTTGCGAGAACTTTAATCGTTGCTCTTCTTTACCATCAGTTATGGTTAAATCGAAATGAATAGTTTCTTCATTGTTATAACTAACCTGTGCTAAGTAATATATAGCGCTACCTTCTTTTACTTCTGTAAATTCAAGGGGCTTAAATTGACCTACGTTATTCTTTGCTTTACCTGAAATGCTTACTGACTTTGCCGGCGTTCCTTTTTGTGTATTATCAAGCACAGAAATGTTAACTAAGCCATTGAATCGGCTACGGGTAATACCATAGGCTTTTGCAATTTCAGGCGTAAAAAACGTTGAGCCAATTGCCATATAATGAACATTCATATTGCCAAGCTTCTTCATATTTTCAGCTTGAGCAGTCGGTGAGCTTAATGTTGAGATAATAAGTATTAATGCTGATATAAATATTTTCATGATGTGCTCCAGAAATAATGACTAACAGGCAGTTTTATACCTAGTGTTAAGTATAGAACTACCTGTTTAATTTAGTAAGAGGATGGGGGTTTTACTATCATCCTAAGTTTCGCAAGCAGGATTAAATTGAAGCCCAATAGGGAAGTGATCCAGCCAGTAAAATATTAATGACATTCATCGCTAAAAAAGCGGCTAATAATGATAAATCTAAACCGCCGATATTAGGGATAATAGCGCGAATAGGTCTTAAAAAAGGTTCGGTTAATTGGTGCAATATCATTAACGTAGCATTATATCCCTGAACAACCCAGCTCATTAGTGCCATAACAATCATAATAACAAAGAGCAAGAAGCCTGCTTGTTTAATGAGTACCAGTAAACCAATGTAAAAAGCGAGTACACCTAAACTTTCCCCAGCAAGAGCCGCTAGCGTTACAAACTTAAGTGTGGCGATAGCATAAGCAAGCAGTAATGTTGCTATGTCTAGGCCACCAAAGCCGGGGATAACACGGCGAAGTGGTACCACAAGCGGGTTACTCACTTTAACAATAAACTGACTCAAAGGATTGTAAAAATCAGCTTTTACCCATTGTAACCATACGCGAATGATAAGAATCATTAATAAGGCGTCAAAAGCAAATCTAAGCAAATATATTATTGCTTCCATAGGAATAAAGTCTCCGAATAAAACATATTTTTCATTTGTCGCTGTAAGCATAAATAAAAAGCGTACAGATAACCATGGTTAACTTTGTAACAATTAGCTTAATTACTGCTTTTTGCCATTTCTTGTGCTCGAGTTAAGGCGGCTTGCATAGATTTAGCTACCATTTCTTCAATACCTTGCTTTCTAAATGTTTCTAAAGCAGCAAAAGTTGTCCCGCCTTTAGAGGTTACATTTTCACGAAGCTGACTAATGGCTATTGGACTATGTTCTACCATTTGAGCAGCACCTAATGCGGTTTGCTGTACTAATAAGCGGCTTTCTTGCTCAGTAAAACCAAACTGTTGTGCTTGTTTTTGCATAGCTTCCATAAATAAGAAAAAATAGGCAGGGCCAGAGCCTGCAACCGCAGTAATTTCATTGATTTTATCCTCACTATCTACCCAGATAACTTCACCAACGGCCGACATAAGCTTATTGGCCGCTGCTTTTTCTGCTTCGTTGACTTCTATGGAGGCAAAAAGTCCGCTCATGCCTAAGCCTAACTGTGAAGGTGTGTTAGGCATTGTTCTGACAACGCTAACTTTTGCGTTAAGCGCGGCTTGCATATTTTCAATAGTTGTACCTGCTGCAACAGATAAGAAAAGTTTATTACTAATGTTTACTTTTTTACTGATATCTTGACAAACTTGCTCAATAAAATGAGGCTTGACAGAGAGTACAATGATATCTGCAAACTCAACCGCATCAATGTTACTTGCTGTTTGATTAATACCAAACTCTTTTGCTAGGGCTAATCTTTTTTCTGGAGAAGGGTTTGCCACAATGATGTTTTTTGCTGGAACGCCTGAGTTGACTAACCCAATGATGATTGATTTGGCCATATTGCCAGCACCAATAAAGGCTATTTTATTTAACTTTTGCTTATCCATAAATTTACTACCTGTTTTGCGTATGATGTTTTAGAGTTATTTGTTATTGCGTTGACCAAATATCGCGGTACCAATTCGTACCATAGTGGAATCATGCTCTATCGCTATGGCAAGATCATTAGACATACCTAATGATAAAGTATCAACACTGACATAACGAGATTTTAATTCACTGAAAAGTTGTGACATTTCCTGATATATCGCTTTGTTAGCATTTTTTTCAGGAATTGCCATCAGGCCACGCAAGGTTAAATTATCACACTGATTTACGACCTCTGCTAAAGCAAATATTTGCTCGGGTGATATGCCTGATTTAGTTTTTTCTTCGCTAATATTCACTTGTAAACAAACGTTTAGCGGGGTAAGGTGACTTTCATTTTCATTGATAGCATCTTTGCGATGATCATTGAGACGTAAAGCAATTTTTTCTCTGTCTACACTATGTACCCATGAGAAATGGCTAGCAATTTGTTTTGTCTTATTAGATTGAATAGGGCCAATATAATGCCAGCATATTTCTTCTAGGTGAGAAAGATGTTCTACTTTTTCTAGAGCTTCTTGTAAATAGTTCTCACCAAAATGATGTTGGCCAGCTTGGTATGCTTGTTCGATATCTTCAATGGGCTTAGTTTTACTAACAGCTAATAGCTGTACTGAATTAACTAATCGGTTATTTAGTTGGCAAGCTTGGGTAATTTGCGCTTTAATTTTATCAAGATTATCTTTAATGTTTATCATGTTTAGTTGTTAACCTTTCCACTTAAAAAATACTGAGGTTTTTATGGATATTACCGAATTACTTGCATTTAGTGTGCAGCATGACGCTTCTGATTTACATCTATCAACAGGCACCCCACCTTCTATTCGCGTAGATGGTGATGTACGTAAGCTCAATATCCCCGCTTTTGATGCAAAAGATGTTAATGCGTTGGTCTATGATATTATGAATGACAGGCAACGCAAAGAGTATGAAGAAAATTTAGAGGTCGATTTCTCGTTTGAAGTGCCAAACCTTGCTCGATTCAGGGTAAATGCCTTTAATCAAAATAGGGGGCCTGCGGCAGTATTTCGTACTATCCCAAGTAAAATATTAACGCTTGAAGATTTAGGCTGTCCTGATATTTTTAGAGATATTTCTGATACCCCGCGCGGATTAGTGCTAGTAACAGGGCCAACAGGCTCTGGTAAATCGACCACCTTAGCGGCAATGGTCGATTATATTAATGATCAAAAGCATGATCACATCCTGACGATTGAGGATCCTATCGAATTTGTTCATGAAAATAAAAAATGCTTAATTAACCAGCGTGAAGTTCACCGTGATACCTTAAGCTTTGAAGCCGCGTTACGCTCAGCACTTCGTGAAGATCCAGATGTTATTCTTGTTGGTGAAATGCGTGATTTAGAAACCATTCGATTAGCCATGACCGCTGCCGAAACGGGTCATTTGGTGTTTGGTACCCTGCATACGACCTCAGCACCTAAAACGATTGACCGTATTATTGATGTATTCCCCGGTGAAGAGAAATCGATGGTACGTTCAATGTTATCAGAGTCACTCCGTGCAGTAATTTCTCAAACATTAATCAAAAAAGTAGGCGGTGGTCGGGTTGCTGCTCATGAAATTATGATTGGTGTTCCAGCGATTCGAAACTTAATTCGTGAAGATAAAATCGCCCAAATGTACTCTGCAATTCAAACGGGTATGTCTCATGGTATGCAAACCATGGATCAATGCCTACAAAATTTGGTTAATAGAGGCATGATTACCCGTCAAGATGCGATGGAAAAAGCCGTTGATAAAAACCAGTTCTCTGGATATTAAATATAGAGTAGTGCGATATGGGCAAACTCTAATGTGTTTTGTTATAAACGTGGTGTTGGTTTGAACGCTCAATTATTGGTGTTCAAACTCACTGCAACATGAAAAAAAGGTAATGGAATGAAGTTTCATCAATTATTAATGAAAATGGTGCAAGAAGATGCATCTGATATGTTTGTAACCGCTAAATTACAAGTAAGCGCTAAAATAAATGGTGAGTTACAACCTATTGATGATGAGCCATTAACAGCTGAAGAGTCTTTATCATTAGTTCATGATGCAATGAATGAAAAGCAAAAGCAGCAGTTTGATCAAGAGAAAGAATGTAATTTTGCTATTGAAATTGAAGGTATTGGTCGTTTTCGTGTTTCTGCTTTTTGGCAGCGCGATATGGCAGGTATGGTCATTCGTCGTATTGTAACTGATATTCCTGATGTTGATGATTTAGGTTTACCGTCTGTTCTTAAAGATGTGGTGATGACAAAGCGTGGTTTGGTACTTTTTGTAGGTGGTACTGGTACCGGTAAGTCGACTTCTATGGCCGCATTGATTGGTTATCGTAACCGTAATTCTCGAGGGCATATTCTTACCATTGAAGACCCTGTGGAATTTGTGCATGAGCATGGTAAAAGTATGATAACGCAACGTGAAGTTGGATTAGATACTGAATCATTTGATGCAGCTCTGCAAAGTTCATTGCGCCAAGCGCCTGATGTTATTTTAATTGGTGAGATCCGTAGTAAAGAAATTATGGAGCATGCGTTAAGTTTTGCCGAAACAGGGCATTTATGTATTGCTACGCTGCATGCTAATAATGCTAACCAAGCAATAGATCGTATTATGCATTTAGTCCCAGCAGATCAACATGGAAAGCTACTTTTCGATTTAGCGTTAAACCTTAGAGGGGTTGTAGCACAGCAACTTGTACCAACAAAAGATGGAAATAGCCGTGTTGCTGCGATTGAAATATTATTAAACTCACCATACGTCAGTGAGTTAATTAAAAAAGGTGAAATTGGTGGTATTAAAGAGGTCATGGAGAAATCTAATGAACTTGGTATGCAAACCTTTGATCAGGCTTTATTTAATCACTACCAACAAGGTTTAATTACATATGCTGATGCTCTTCACCATGCTGATTCACCGAATGACTTGCGATTAATGATAAAATTACGTAGTAATGAACAAGGTGGTACTGGCGGTTTATCTGGTGTGACTTTAGATGGGTTTGAAAATGATGATGTTTGATATCAACCCGAATAATAAAGAACTTTCTTAGGAAGCATGTAAAGGCTAATTTATTAGCCTTTTTTGATCTTATTACTTAACTTTTTGCGATACTGCAAGGCTATGACTTTTAAAATATCTCGCCAGGTTATTATACCAATCGCTTTGTCTTTCTCATTGGTAATGGGTAAACAAGAAATATGGTTATCATGAAAGAGCAAAACCGCTTCATTTATTGATTGATCTTTTTTAGCGCTAATTAAATCTCTAGACATAATTTGATGAACTTTTTGTTGAGCAAAAGTAATGTCTCTTGGTGTTTCTTTGCTAGTGCCTATTGTAGGGCTAAGTTGTTTAAACAAATCCCTATCAGTAATCACACCTGCTAATATACCGTCATCATCATTTATAAGAATATGGTGGATATTATGGGTTGCAAAGATATCTTTTGCTTTATTTAAGTCGTCATCTAATTGTAATGATATAACAGACTTTGTCATCAACGTTTCAATTTTCATTGTAGTAATTTCTCTACTTTTCAAACGATTAAAAGTTAAGTTAACTGTTTTTTAAGTATAGTGCCAAAAAACTTCGCAACAAGAAAGACTAATTACCATTATACCTCATCGGATCAGATGATTTAGCTTTCACATAATGCTATCTTGATGTCATATCTTAGATAAGTCATTGCTGATGAGGAGTAACATGGCAGAGAATAGCTATACGCAAGCTGATGAAACTAAAGAAATATCGAATATTAATCATATTTTTTCTGATCAACAAGCAGCATTCAAAGGGCAACGTTATTTATCATTGTCAGAAAGAGTTAATGACCTTCAACAGCTTAAATTAGCAATAAAGTCATTTAAAGATCCTTTAATAGAAGCGTTATC
The DNA here is from genome assembly GCF_003545765.1 of Colwellia sp. RSH04. Classification (GTDB taxonomy): domain Bacteria; phylum Pseudomonadota; class Gammaproteobacteria; order Enterobacterales; family Alteromonadaceae; genus Colwellia. The sequence continues at coordinate 184,343 of NZ_QXIO01000007.1, forward strand.
TCAAGATTTTTCTGGTAGAAGTGCAGGTGACAGTAAGATGGCGGATATCATGCCAACTATCATGGGCATAGATTATACCATCAAACATTTAAAGAAATGGATGAAGCCTGCTAAGCGCCATGTCGGCGCATTATTTCAGCCAGCTAAAGCATTTGTTGTATATCAACCGTTGGGGGTTGTAGGAATTATCACCCCATGGAATTACCCTGTCTTTCTATCTATAGGGCCACTAACAACAGCATTAGCGGCGGGTAATCGCGCTATGGTTAAAATGTCAGAGTTTACACCTGCTACTAATGAGGTTATTCGTTCAATGCTAGCGAGTGTTTTTCCTCAAGAAAAAGTGGCAGTGATCACTGGGGGCATTGAAAGTGCCAGTCATTTTTCAGAGCAAGCATTTGATCACTTACTTTTTACTGGCTCAACACAAGTCGGTAAAAAAGTGATGGCCAGTGCCGCGAAAAACTTAACTCCTGTCACCTTAGAGCTTGGTGGAAAGTCTCCAGCAATTATTGATACTGAGATTGATATCAGCGTTGCCGTTTCACGTTTGTTATTAGGCAAAACTCTTAATGCAGGGCAAACCTGTGTTGCTCCTGACTACGTATTGTGCCCCGACGAAAAAGTTGAAGAGCTAATTCATGAACTGAAAGTGCAGTTTAATAGCATGTACCCAAATTTTGCTGATAATGAAGACTTTACCTCTATTATTAATCAAGCTCAATTTGACCGTTTAGAGCGAAGTTTAGCCGATGCTGTCGATAAAGGTGCGATAATCACCTCTTTGGCCAATTATTCTCAACGTAATGGTAAAGCCATAGAAAATAATCGAAAAATGCCATTGCGTGTCGTAACGAATGTCACTGATGAAATGCAATTAATGCAAGAAGAGATCTTTGGCCCAATCTTACCTATTGTAAGTTTTAAAACCTTTGAGCAAGCATTAAGCTATGTGAATGATAGACCAAGACCTTTAGCAATATATTTATGTAGTTTTGATGAAAATAGAAAGCAACAGGTTCTTCAAGAAACTCATGCAGGCGGTGTTTGTATCAATGATGCAGCAGTGCATGTTGCACAAGATGATTTACCTTTTGGTGGTATTGGCCCTTCAGGAATGGGGCAATATCACGGGCATGAAGGCTTTTTAACTTTCTCAAAAGCAAAGCCTGTGTTTGAAAAGGGTAAGTTTAACAGCGCTAAAATGGCATATCCTCCTTATGGAAAATGGATTCACAGATTGATGGATAAACTATTTTTGTCATAAAAGCTTCATTTTATTGTGTTACTTATAAGGGGCTGTTGATCTTTCGCGATTAAATTTTGTTCGAGCTAAAAGCGTTTTATTCGCGGCGAGTAGTGTGTAGCTTAGTCATTCTAAGCAAATACTACTCAACAAAGCATAAAATGCTTTTAGCCGAATCCTTCGGACAGCGTTTGTTGGTCATTTTTACGGCGTTATCGCCTTTTTATGTGGAATAACCACATGACAAAGGCTCTGCCTTGTACAAATACCCAACAAAAAGCTGCAAAAATAACCCCGAAAGATCAACAGCCCCTAAATAATCGATTATTAAGAAGGATGATATTGATAGTTTGAATTATGATATTTAATTTTATTTGTCTAATTGTCTGTCATCATTAAACTGCAGCCCTTTAAATATAAAGTGTTATAGGGTTGATAGCTGCCACTAAAATTAATTGTTTTTTAAGTATTTTAGTCAGTCTTTGGGTGTGTCACAAAAGTGTCATATTACTGTCTTATAATTGCCTCGTTATTTAAAATTAACGAGGTTGGCTCAGTGACAAGTGTTGCACGCTCTTCAAATACAAGAAAAATTAAAAACTCATTAGCAAAATGGCTAATTACGTTAGGTGGTATTAGTGTATTATTCACATTAGTGCTTATTTTTATGTACCTTTTGTACGTGATTAAACCTATTTTCGAATCGGTTAGCATTGAACCCGATATGTCTATAGCACTGAGAACTGATAGTAAAGTGCTAAGTACTGGTGTCGATGAGCTAAAAGAAGTCGCATTTCAAATTACCTCATCAGGTAATATAGAATTCTTTTCATTGCTAGAAGATGAGCAAGCACCTGCTGGTAAGCTGTTACTATCTGAACGACTGATTGATACTACGGATAGTCTCAAGTTAGTTGAGGATGCAGGGCAAGATAAAAAGTTATTGCTAACAGAGCAAGGTCAGGTATTTGTTGTAACACCACAATTTACTGCTCAATATGACAATGATAGCCGTAAAATTATTCCAAGTATTACTTATCCTATTATCAATTCATCGATTCAAGTTGATGAACATGCGCAAAACTTCACTCAATTAGCTTTTGCTATGGATGAGGAAAAGGCAGTATTTGTCGGCTTTACTCAAGATAAGCGTTTAATAAAAACGAGTTTAATTAGCGAAGATGAATTTGGTGAAGAAGATGGTGAGTTTGAAACTATTTTTCAAGAAATAGATTATTTAGCTCATCATATTGATGATATAGCAATTTCTCCTGATTTAACTATGGTATTTGTGCGAAATGAATCACATGTTTCTGTGTTTTCATTAGATGACGACGATATTGTTGAAGAAAAAGCGCAAATTAATGTGGATTTTTCTAATAGACCTGATGCAAAGCTAACCGCTATGGCACTTCTATCAGGTGGTAGCTCTGTTTTATTAGGCGATAACCAAGGACAAGTGAGTCAATGGTTTGAAGTCTCAACTGAACAAGGTCGTCAGTTTCAACAAATTAGAACATTTGATGCCGGCAATGAAGCTATTGCTAGTATAAACACCGAACAGTTTCGTAAGAGTTTTTACACGTTAACAGATACCGGTAATATGGGAGTTTTCTTTACCACCAGTGAAGCTGAACTTTGGCAAGGTAATATTGCCAAGAAACATCCAACTGCTTTTGCTATTTCCCCTCGTTCTGATGCCATTGCCATTGCTATGTATGATGAGCAAAAGTCTTCAACAATTTTAGAATTATTTAATGTACACAATGAGCACCCAGAAGTTACTTGGCAAGCGCTTTGGCAAGAAGTTTGGTATGAAGGTTACCCTGAGCCCGATTATATCTGGCAATCTACTTCAGGCTCTGATGATTTTGAAGCGAAATTTTCGTTAGTACCTATCTCATTTGGCACAATTAAAGCGGCTTTGTATGCCATGCTTTTTGCAGTACCAATTGCGCTTACCGCAGCAATCTATACCGCTTATTTTATGACCCCTGGGTTAAGAAAGAAAGTTAAACCAACCATTGAATTAATGGAGGCTTTACCAACAGTTATATTAGGTTTCTTAGCGGGCTTATGGTTAGCGCCAATCATGGAAAAATATTTACCAGCAATCTTTTTATTATTTTTATTCTTGCCGTTGGCAACCATATTAACTGCTTTTGTATGGCATAACCTTTCAAGAGATTTAAAAGAGAAAATTCCAGAAACATTAGCCCCAATTATTTTAATCCCTGTATTAATTGGCGCAGCTTATTTAGCATTTACCTTGTCACCATTATTTGAAAGTGCATTTTTTGGTGGCGATATGCGTCAGTATATTACCAATGATTTAGGTATAAACTTTGATCAACGTAATGCGTTAGTTGTGGGTATTGCGATGGGGTTTGCGGTAATACCTACCATTTTCTCTATGGCTGAAGATGCAATCTTTAGTGTACCTAGTCATTTAACTAGTGGCTCATTAGCACTAGGTGCGACTCAATGGCAAACCTTAATTAAGGTCGTTTTACTTACGGCAAGCCCAGGTATATTTTCTGCGATAATGATGGGACTTGGCCGCGCGGTGGGTGAAACAATGATTGTACTGATGGCAACAGGTAATACACCAATTCTAGACTGGAGTATTTTCCAAGGCATGAGAACACTTGCCGCTAATATCGCGGTAGAAATGCCAGAGTCTGAAGTGGGTAGTTCGCATTATCGAATATTGTTCTTAGCTGCCTTTGTGTTATTCGTTTTTACCTTTATTTTCAACACAATGGCTGAGTTTGTTAGACAGCGGTTACGTGATAAATATAGCTCAATGTAGACTTAATCCGTTAGGTTAATAATTAACGCAATGAGTTTTTATTGCACAAACAAATTTATGAATTAAAGAGTTTTGTTATGAATACATGGTTTAAGTCAGGCTCACCTTGGGTATGGTTATCTGCCGGTGGTGTGAGCATTAGTTTAATTTCTGTGCTAGGTCTGTTGTGGCTAATTGCCTCAAAAGGTTTATCTTATTTCTGGCCTAGTGAGTTGTATCAATTCGATATGCTTGACGAGCATGGCAAGCAATCCGTTGTTATTGGTGAAATTTATGATCGTGAGCAGATCCCAGTAAGTCAACTTGCTCACTTAAATTTGAAATTAGCCAAAGATCAAGAAGTGATAGAGCGACTTCTCGTAAAAACAGGTAACCGTGAATTAGTCAGTTTAGATTTTCGCTGGATTTTAAGTACTAATATAACTAAAACGTCAAAACCGAAAGACTTAGCCGTTGTTGAACGAAGAACTAACGGTAACTTTTATGGTTATATTGATAGCTTAGTTTTAGATGGCAAGCCTGTTGATACAGAAAAACTACCTGAGTTGCTTGAGCGTGTTGAACAATTTCAAGCGGAGATTGAAGAACTACAAAAGGTAGATATTGGTGCAATTAACTATCAGCTTGAAAGCCTTCGCTTAAAGACCAAAAGCTTAGCCTTGAAAGATAAGCTTACTGTTAGCAAGCAAAAAGAAATTGATGATGAGACACAAGCATTAAAAGAGGAATATCAAACATTAGAGCAAAACTTAATGGCGTTAAGAGATCAAATCTCTCGCGACCATATTGTTATGCGTGCAATGGATGGACAGTTAGTAACCATTAATTTTGAACATATTTTACAGGTAAACTTTAATAATCAATTAGGCTTTTTTGATAAATTTGCTTTGTTCTTAAGCCAAATTGGTGGTTTTCTTATGGATGACCCACGTGAAGCGAATACGGAAGGTGGCGTATTTCCAGCTATTTTCGGTACTGTACTTATGGTACTACTGATGACGGTGATTGTGTCGCCTTTTGGTGTTATTGCTGCAATTTACTTGCATGAATATGCCGGTAAAAATGCCCTGACAAAGTTATTGAGAATCGCAGTAATCAACTTAGCTGGTGTACCGTCAATTGTTTACGGTGTATTTGGTCTTGGTTTCTTTGTTTATATGGTCGGTGGTTCATTAGATCAATTATTCTACCCTGAAGCATTACCAAGCCCTACATTTGGTACACCGGGTGTACTATGGTCTGCTATTACGTTAGCGATACTCACTTTACCGGTTGTTATTGTTTCAACAGAAGAAGGGTTATCTCGAATTCCATCTGCAATGCGCCATGGTAGTTTAGCTCTAGGAGCTACCAAAGCTGAAACCTTGTGGCGTATTATTTTGCCAATTGCTAGCCCTGCAATTATGACAGGTATTATTTTAGCTATTGCTCGCGCAGCGGGTGAAGTTGCACCGCTAATGTTAGTAGGGGTTGTTAAAATGGCACCTAACCTCCCATTAGATGGTAACTTTCCTTTCTTACATTTAGATAGAAAGTTCATGCACTTAGGGTTCCATATTTATGATGTTGGCTTTCAAAGCCCGAATGTTGAGGCAGCAAGACCGCTTGTTTATGCAACCGCCTTATTACTCGTTACGATTATCGTTGCGTTGAACATGACCGCGGTATCAATACGAAACAAGTTACGTGAAAGATATAAGATGTTAGAGCATTAGTTAACATCACGACATTAATAAAAGAATTTAAATTAGTTAAATAGCTATAAGAGTAAAATATGATTTCTGTTACCCCCAAGGCGTTATCTGCGGATGCCCACAAATTAGATTTAACCAAGTTGACTAGTGAACAAACGGCGCTAGATATAAAAGGGTTAAACCTTCACTATGGCAAAAAGCAAGCGTTACAAGATATCACTATGTCTATTCCTAAAGGTCAAGTGACTGCCTTCATTGGTCCTAGTGGTTGTGGTAAATCAACCTTGTTACGCTGTATTAATCGTATGAATGATCTCGTCGATGGTTGTCATATTAGTGGTGAGATAAATTTACACGGTGAGAATATCTACGGTAAGCATGTTGATATCGCTTCTTTAAGACGAAAAGTTGGTATGGTATTTCAGCGACCTAACCCATTTCCAAAGTCTATTTATGAAAATGTTGTTTATGGTTTGCGTATTGCCGGTGAAAATAATCGCCGAGTATTAGATGATGCAGTCGAAAAATCATTACGCAGTGCCGCTTTATGGAATGAAGTAAAAGACAGGTTACACGAAAGTGCATTAGGCTTATCGGGTGGTCAACAACAGCGTCTTGTCATTGCTCGAGCCGTTGCTATAGAGCCTGAGGTTTTATTATTGGATGAACCAACATCAGCACTTGATCCTATCTCTACATTAACTATTGAAGAATTAATTAATGATTTGAAAAAACAATTTACTGTAGTCATTGTTACGCACAACATGCAGCAAGCTGCCAGAGTTTCAGATCAGACCGCTTTCATGTACATGGGGGATTTAATTGAATATAACGATACCAATACGTTATTTACTACCCCAATGAAGAAGCAAACAGAAGATTATATTACTGGTCGATACGGCTAATTATTTAAGGAGTTTTACATGGATAATTTACATATTGGCCGTCATATATCAGGTCAATTTAATGAAGACTTAGAACGTGTCATTAATAACGTTATGCAAATGGGCGGCTTAGTTGAAAAACAGTTAACTGATGCATTAACAGCTGTGCATAATACCGATGAGGTGCTAGCACAAGAAGTGTTGAACAATGATTATCAAATTAACGCTTATGAAGTTAGCATTGATGATGAATGCACTCGCATTATTGCAAAGCGACAACCTGCAGCAGGTGACTTACGTTTAATTATGGCAATTGTTAAAACGATTGCTGATTTAGAGCGTATTGGTGATGAAGCCGAAAAAATAGCGCATGTTGCCTTAGAAAGTTTTTCATCTAAACAGCAAGATTTATTAGTAAACCTAGAAAACTTAGGTCGTGGTGTTTTAGAGTTTTTGCACCTGACTTTAGACGCTTTCACTCGTATGGATTTAGATGCCGCAATTAAAATTCATCAGATGGATGATAAAATTAATCGTGAATATGAAGCGTTAATGCGCCAACTGATGACCTACATGATGGAAGATCCAAGAGCTATTCCACAAGTTATGACAGTGATCTGGTCTGCAAGGGCTTTAGAGCGTATTGGTGATCGATGTCAAAACATCTGCGAATATATCATCTACTTTGTTAAAGGCAAGGTAGTAAGACATACCACAGCCGAAGCCGTTAAAAATTTAACATCAGAATAAAGTATATAAATTTCATGCTGTTAGTTAATGCCTCTGAAAGTTGTTAACTAATACATTCAACTACCGTGTTAGGAATGCTGATTTCTATTAAAATTAAGCTACTATTAGCATTTAACTTTAATAGTTAAATGCGTTACTATCCGCGGCGAATAACAATAACGAGAGTTTTTATCTCCTGGAAACATAATTATGGCCAGAAATACTATATTAGGCGTTTTTGCAAAATCTCCTATAAAACCATTAGAAAAGCACATACAAATTGTTGTTAAGTGTTCTAAACAATTAATTCCTTTTTTTGATGCCTGTGTTGCAGAAAACTGGAGCGAGGCGACGAAAATTCGTCGTAAATTATCAAAACTAGAGCAAGATGCTGATGCACTTAAACGTCAATTGCGTTTAGAGTTACCTGGCGGATTATTTATGCCTGTTGATAGAGCAGATCTTCTTGAGCTATTAACTCAACAAGATAAAATCGCCAATAAAGCGAAAGATATCGCGGGTCGCATTCTTGGAAGAAAGTTACAAGTTCCAACCGTATTGCAAGAAGAGTTTGCCACTTATCTTTCTCGTTGTATTGATGCAACAGAAAAAGCAGCTGAAGCGATTAATGAATTAGATGATTTATTAGAAACGGGTTTTAAAGGCCGTGAAGTAGAATTGGTTGAAAAAATGATTGCTCAATTAGATGCCATTGAAGATGACACGGATGTATTACAGATTAGTTTACGTAAAAACTTATTAGCGATTGAAAAGGATTTAAATCCAGTTGATGTAATGTTTTTATATCAAATTATAGATTGGGTTGGTGATTTAGCCGATCTTGCTGAACGTGTTGGTGCACGTTTAGAAATTCTTTTAGCTCGAAAATAAGGTTTAACTGATGGAAATTTTACTTAACTATGGTTCAACCTTAGTCATTATGGCTGCCGTTGTTGGCTTTTTTATGGCGTGGGGTATCGGTGCTAATGATGTAGCGAATGCAATGGGTACGTCAGTAGGTTCAAAAGCGCTAACCATTAAGCAAGCCATTATTATTGCCATGATCTTTGAATTTGCTGGAGCTTATTTAGCAGGTGGTGAAGTCACCTCGACTATTCGTAAAGGCATTATTGATGCAAGCTATTTTGTTGATACGCCAGAGTTACTCGTTTTTGGTATGATTTCAGCGTTATTTGCTGCCGCTACGTGGTTATTAATTGCTTCTGCACTGGGCTGGCCTGTATCTACAACGCACTCTATTGTTGGTGCTATTGTTGGTTTTGCTGCCATGGGTGTTAGTGTTGATGCGGTAACGTGGAGTAAAGTTGGTGGTATTGTAGGTAGTTGGATAATCACTCCGTTAATCTCTGGTGTTATTGCCTTTATTATATTTAATAGCGCACAAAAATTAATTTTTGATACCGAGAAACCATTAAAACAAGCCAAGCGCTGGGTGCCGCTTTACATGTTCCTTGCTGGTTTTGTTTTAGCTTTAGTAACAATCAAAAAAGGTTTAAAGCACCTTGATTTACATATTGGTGGTATGGAAGCCTATCTATACGCTATCTTAACTGCTGCTATTGTTGCAGTTATTGGTAAAGTCTTTATTGCACGTCTTAAGTTTGATGAAAATGTCGCTAAAGAAGCACATTATGTTAATGTAGAAAAAGTCTTTGCTATCTTAATGGTAGTTACTGCTTGTTGTATGGCTTTCGCGCATGGCTCTAATGATGTGGCAAATGCGATTGGCCCATTAGCTGCGGTAGTAAGTATTGTTGGTAATGAAGGTCAAATTGTTGCTAAATCTCCGCTAGCATGGTGGATTTTACCACTAGGTGGTTTTGGTATCGTTGCCGGTCTTGCTTTGTTTGGTCATAAAGTTATTGCTACGATAGGTAAAGGTATTACACACTTAACACCAAGTCGTGGTTTTGCTGCTGAATTAGCTGCTGCATGTACGGTGGTTATTGCTTCAGGTGCTGGCTTACCAATTTCTACAACACAGACTCTCGTTGGTGCCGTGCTAGGTGTGGGTATGGCGCGTGGTATTGCTGCAATTAACTTAGGCGTAGTAAGAAATATTGTCGTATCTTGGGTTATTACTTTACCTGTTGGTGCGGGTCTATCGATTATCTTCTTCTGGATAATGAAAAGTATGTTTACATAATACTTTTTAAGCGTTTATCTGGTCTGTCTTAATTATGACCCGTCAAAGTATGGGTCATAACAAATGCGAGACAATCAGATACAAAAAAGCCGCAACGTCTGTTGCGGCTTTTTTGTATCTTGTTTGGTTTGCTAGTTCCGTGTTGTCACTTCTAAAAGGTGGTAGCCAAACTGAGTTTTAACTGGGCCTTGAACTTTATTAAGTGGGGCTGAGAAAACTACTTTGTCAAACTCTGGTACCATTTGCCCTGGGCCAAAGCTACCTAAGTCACCACCTTGTGCATTAGATGGGCAAGTAGAGTGATTTTTTGCCGCTTCAGCAAAATCTTTACCTGCTTCTATCTCTGCTTTAATAATCAAACATTCTTCTTCTGTATCGACCAACAGATGGCGTGCGGTTGCTTGAGACATACTTCCTTCCTACTTATTAATATTATTATTTGATATAGCCAGATTAAATTTACGACGAGATATTTAGCTATATACACAATCGTACATAGTCACCATAACTTATCTATATACAGAAAGAAAGCATGACATTATGCTAGTTTTTCTACTTGTAAAAATTGTATTATGAATTTGTTAACAAGGTGATGAGCGTAAATGAAAAATGATTCACTAAACTTAATGGTGCATAACTGCATTGCAAATTATGCTTATTGAAATAATTAATTAACCCGAGATCTGCATAAGCATTGTATATTTTAAAGTCGAGATACTTTTATGCTCGGCTTTTTATCTTTAAATGTATACGCAATCAGTCCAGCCATTAGGT
>NZ_QXIO01000065.1 GCF_003545765.1 Colwellia sp. RSH04
TCTGTTCCCCGACATATCGGGCGCACCAAGGGCGGCCTGAACTCGAAGCTGCACGCCGTGTGCGATGGCCAGGGACGACCCGTCCTCATGCTGCTCAGCGAAGGCCAAATGAGCGACTACAAAGGCGCAGCCTTGATGATCGATGCGCTGCCGCGCGCGAAGCAATTGCTCGGCGACAAGGGCTATGACGCTGACTGGTTCCGCCAGGCTCTCGCTGAACGCGGCATCACCGCATGCATCCCATCCAGGTCCAACCGCAAAAAGCCGATCGAACATGACCGCGAACTCTATCGCCAGCGGCACAAGATCGAAAACATGTTCGGCAGGCTCAAGGATTGGCGGCGCATCCACACCCGCTACGACCGATGCGCACACACCTTCATGTCCGCCATCTGCATCGCCGCCGCAGTCATCTTCTGGCTCTGATCAATGAGTCCTGAGCCTAGAGTTCGATGTCACCATGCAAGCGTGAACGCCCGCTTGCAAAGGCTTGACGCGTCCGCCCCTTCCTTTTG
>NZ_QXIO01000066.1 GCF_003545765.1 Colwellia sp. RSH04
AGACTTTGAGGACCGGATCCTGCAACCGGCTGCCGACTTCGTCGGCATAGGCTTTTTCCTTGGCGCAGCCGCCGGGCCTGATCTCGAATGGCGACGTGGCGGCTTGAGCGGCCACCGCCGCGATCGACACAACAAGCACCACACAGAACAGCCGCGCCACCGCATGGACGACCATCGACATGCCCCCCGCCCCTTACAGTTCGCAAAGCCGCGTCGGACCGACGAAGCTCCAGAATTTGACATCGTGTTCGCCGCGCACATACAGCTCGATATCGGCGGTCTTCGTGCGTATCGCGGTGTTGATCGCTCGCGATACATTTTGGCCCAGCTTGAAATCGAGCGGTTTGGAGGTTTTGGCGTCCACCGCCCCGTTCACTCTGACCGTGAAACCGGTGCCATTGCCGGTTCTGATCAGCGTTTCAAACCGATACGTCTTGTTCGGCTTGGCCTGCAGGGGAATGTAAAACGGATTGCCCTCCAGCTTGCTGCCGCCGTCGCTATCCGGCGTGT
>NZ_QXIO01000067.1 GCF_003545765.1 Colwellia sp. RSH04
GACGGAACGACGCATTTCGGCTTCCGGGATGTGGAGCTTGGCGAGAAGCAGACGCTGGTGAACGAGGTGTTTCACAGCGTGGCGAAACGCTATGACCTGATGAACGACCTGATGTCAGGCGGCATGCACCGGCTCTGGAAAGAGGCGATGATTACCGCGCTCAACCCGCCGCGCTCCGATGCGCCGTTCGCGCTGCTCGATGTCGCCGGCGGCACCGGTGACATTTCCTTCCGCGCCGCCAAGGCTGCGGGTCATGGATTTCAGGCCACCGTCTGCGACATCAACGGCGAGATGCTTGCCGTCGGTCGCGAGCGCGCGGCGGCCCAGCATCTCGATCATCAGGTCTCGTTTGTCGAAGGCAATGCTGAAGCGCTCGCGTTTCCCGACAAGAGCTTTGATGCGTACACCATCGCATTCGGCATCCGGAATGTGCCGCGCATTCCGACGGCGCTGGGCGAAGCGTATCGCGTGCTCAAGCCCGGCTCGCGATTCCTGTGTCTTGAATTCTC
>NZ_QXIO01000068.1 GCF_003545765.1 Colwellia sp. RSH04
AACGCCGAGCAGCGCTGGCCGGCCGAACCCACGGCCGAGATCACCACGTCGTCGACCACCTGCTCCTTCAGCGCGGTGGTGTCGACGAACATGCCGTTCAGGCCGCCGGTCTCGGCGATGAACGGCACGATCGGGCCCTGGCGCTGGGCCAGGGTCTGGTTGATCTTCCAGGCCGTGTCGGTGCCGCCGGTGAAGGCGACGCCGTCGAGCCCGTCATGGGCGGTCAGGGCCGCGCCGACGGTCTCGCCGCGGCCGGGCGTCAGGGCCAGCAGGTTCGGGTCGAGCCCGGCGGCGTGGTAGAGCCGCACCGCCTCGGCCGCGATCAGCGGCGTCTGCTCGGCGGGCTTGGCCAGCACGGCGTTGCCGGCGGCCAGGGCGGCGGCGACCGTCTCCAGATAGACCTCGGTCTTGCCCGAGCCGGTGACGCCGTCGAGTAGCACCGGTTGAAACGCATGCGCCGCCACGCCCGCGACCAGCGTGTCCGCCGCCGCGCGCTGATCCTCCGAC
>NZ_QXIO01000069.1 GCF_003545765.1 Colwellia sp. RSH04
GACCTGCTGCACGATCAGCGGCGCCAGACCTTCGGTCGGCTCGTCGATCATGATGAGTTCGGGATCACCCATCAGCGTCCGGCAGATGGTCAGCATCTGCTTTTCGCCGCCGGACAGCACGCCCGCGGCCGTGTCGGCGCGCGCCTTGAGATTCGGGAACATCTCGAGCATGTCCTCGAGCTTCCACTTGCCTGGACGCTTGGTGTCCTTGATCCCGAGCAGCAGGTTCTGCCGCACGGTGAGGCCGGGGAAGATGTCGCGATGCTCCGGCACGTAGCCAAGCCCGAGATGCGCGATCTTGTAGTTCGGCAGACCGGCGATGTCCTGGCCCTTGAACTTGATGGTGCCGTGCGGGGGCACTTCGCCCATGATCGCCTTGACCGTGGTCGAGCGCCCGACGCCGTTGCGCCCGAGCAGGCTGACGACCTCGCCGGCGCCGATATGCATATCGACGCCCTGAAGGATGTGGCTTTTGCCGTAATAGGCGTGCAGATCCTGGACTT
>NZ_QXIO01000070.1 GCF_003545765.1 Colwellia sp. RSH04
ATTTCGGCAAGCGCCGCGCCATCGTCGCATGTCTCGAGCATGATCGCCGTCACATGGGCCGCGTGAACCATGAGGGCCGGCGCGTTCCCGGCCAGCGTCACGAGGCCGGCACCGGCCCGCACGGCGCCCCAGGCGGAGAGGCGCGCGGCGCCCGTATGCAGATTGTCCCCCGAGATCACCACGCAATTGCCGGCATCGAATTTGTGCCCATCGGCGCGCCGGCGCGGCAGCGACCACAGATGCGGGTCGTTTTCGTGGAGCGTGATGTTGAGCTCGTCCAGCACACTGTCGGGAATGCCGATATCGGCCAATAGGACATCGCCGTAGAACCGGGCGCCGGGATAGAGAAGATGGCCCGGCTTGTGCCGGAAGAAGGTGACGGTGAGGTCGGCCTCGATCGCGGTTCCGCGCACGGCGCCGGTTTCGCCGTCGATCCCGCTGGGGATATCGATTGCCACCACGTGGCCCGCCGACGCATTGATGGCCGCCACCAGATCGGCCA
>NZ_QXIO01000071.1 GCF_003545765.1 Colwellia sp. RSH04
GAACGCGACGAGCACGTTGCGGCCGAGCGCGAGTTCGCCGAGATCGGTCGACGGACCGTCAGCGATGATGTCGCCCTTCTTGACCTGATCGCCCACCTTCACCAGCGGACGCTGGTTGATGCAGGTCGACTGGTTCGAGCGCTGGTACTTCATCAGGCGGTAGATATCGACGCCCGACTTGGTCGGATCGAGATCTTCCGTCGCGCGGATAACGATACGGGTCGCGTCGATCTGGTCGATCACGCCGGTGCGGCGGGCAGCGATCGCAGCGCCCGAGTCACGGGCCACGACGCCTTCCATGCCGGTGCCGACGAACGGCGCTTCGGCGCGCACCAGAGGCACGGCCTGACGCTGCATGTTCGAGCCCATCAGCGCGCGGTTGGCGTCGTCGTGCTCGAGGAAGGGGATCATGGAGGCGGCGACCGAAACGAGCTGGTTCGGCGAGACGTCCATGAGAGTAACCTCGGACGATCGCACCATGGCGAAGTCGCCCTTCTCGA
>NZ_QXIO01000008.1 GCF_003545765.1 Colwellia sp. RSH04
TGCTCTTTCTTTTTTCGTCGAAAGATCTGATCACCGCAAGGGCATTTAGTTCAATTTCTTATCCGCATCTCAGGTTAATTAGTCAGATTTGCGTTTCATAAGCGAGCTGAACAAGCAAAATGATTGGGGTAGTCTTGCGCTATATTTTATTTTTTTCTTCACTTGGCATGACAGCCTCATAATTATGAATTACTCAAGTACTATTTGGAGAAAAGCGTTTAGACTCTTTAATAAATTAAGGTAAAATACTTTTCTATTTTTAACGAGTAAGGTGTAATCGTCTCTCATGGCTTCTCTTCAAGAACAATTATTAAAAGCAGGTTTAACGACTAAACAAAAAGCGCGTCAGGCAAACACAGAAAAGCGAAAGAAAAATAAACAAAAACGCAGCGGTGTCGAGCAAGAAGCTACTTTGCAAGAAAAAGTTAAGCAAGATTTACAGCAGGCAAAATCTGAAAAAAAAGCAAAAGATAATGCGTTAAACGAAGAGAAAAAATTGCAGCTTGCGGCAAAAGAGCAAGGGCTTAGGATTCAGCAGATTTTGCAACATCATCAAATAAACAATGTGTTGGGTGATAATGAATACAATTATACCTTTAATAATAAAATAAAAAAAATAGCAGTAAATGATTTAACTTATAAAGCATTGGTAAATGGCCGTCTTGCTTTATGTGGTTTTGATGAGGTGACTTATATTGTGACTTCAGAAACTGCGGCAAAAGTTGCTGAATTAGATAAGTCAATTGTATTAGTGCAAAACGACAAAGTGCTAGAAGAAGATGCAACTGACGATGACCCATATGCAGAGTATCAAATACCTGATGATCTTATGTGGTAGTTTTATATAGGCTAGTGGTACTAGCCAACTTTATGTTAGAATTCTGTAAATTTTTTACTGAACAAAAGAGGCTTTTATGTTGATGTCAGTGATCCGTTGGCCAATTGGTCGACTCATTCTTTTGTTAAACTTTATTTTTTCGCCAAGATCGCCAAAACGATCTAAAGAAGCACAAGAAAAATTAAATATACAAACGAAAAACCTTAGCTTGTATCAATTACCAGCGTGTCCTTTTTGTGTCAAAGTGCGCAGAGCAATGAAACGCGAAGGTTTGCAAATTGAACTTCGCAATATTAATGCTAGCAATGAACTGCGTGAAGAGTTAATTAACCAAGGTGGTAAGCGAACTGTACCATGTTTACGTATTGAACAAGAGAATGGTGATGTTCAATGGTTGTATGAATCTAATGATGTTGTTGCTCACCTTGAAAAGCTAGCTAAAGCCGCTTAAAGCAACTGAAACATAAAAATAGTTAAAGGGCTGAAATTTATCAGCCCTTTTTTGTGTCTAATACTTTTATTACATGATTTTTAATTTGTACAAAATTTTTACTTAAAAGGTCAGCACACCTTAGGGCGTGTTTTAATTATTATAAGGCAGGCTATGTTATTTAAAAACTTCTTCAAATCGGCTTTATCAGAAAGTGATGTGACAGATGAGAATATATATCGTCAGCGTCGAGAACTTTTAACTAAAATGGGGTATTTAGGTGCTGGAGCGCTTGTTTCAGGCCTTAGCCCATATGGTCATGCTAACTGGTTTTCTGGTGATAAAAAGCCAAATTTTGTCACCTCTGATTTAACTTATAAAGCAGCGGAAAATATTTCAGGACAACTATTAACCAGTGAAGAAAAAGTGACAACCCATAATAACTTTTATGAGTTTGGCAGTCAGAAGCACCAACCATTTGAGCTGTCGCAGCAATTTAAGGTGAATCCTTGGCAACTTAAGGTTAGTGGCGAGTGTGATAAGCCTTTTACCTTAGACTATGATGATTTATTCAAACGCTTTGAACTTGAAGAGCGAATATACAGACTTCGCTGCGTAGAAGCATGGTCAATGGTTATTCCATGGCAGGGTTTTTCACTTGCGAATTTACTAAAACAAGCTTCACCTAATTCAAAGGCAAAATATGTCGTCTTTGAAACCCTGCATGATCCTGAACAAATGCCAGGACAAGCCAATAGAAGGCTAGGTGGAGGTATTCAGTATCCGTATACAGAAGGCTTGAGAATAGATGAGGCTATGAATTCGTTGACACTACTTAGTGTTGGCCTTTATGGAAAAACGCTGCCACCGCAAAATGGTGCTCCCATTCGGTTAGTTGTTCCTTGGAAATACGGTTTTAAAAGTATTAAATCAATTGTTTCAATCAAGTTAGTTTCTTCACCACCGCAAACAACATGGAATCAATTAGCACCGCAAGAGTATGGTTTTTATGCGAATGTAAATCCTATGCATGATCATCCAAGATGGAGTCAAGCAACAGAGAGGCGTATCACTGGCAATGGTTTGTTTGCCGCATCGCGTATAAACACATTGCCATTTAATGGTTATGGTGAGCAAGTTGCTCATTTATACAAAGGCATGGATTTACATAAATACTATTAATACAATATTAAGATAGTTTGATGAGATGAAAACAGCAATAAAGAGTGAAAAGGTGTCTTCAAAGCGCAAAGTGAATGATGCTTTTATAGGTAAAGGTAAAGGTAAAGGTAAAGGTACAATTCTTATTGTTAAGTTATTAATTCATTGTATATCAATCACACCGCTTGTCATAATCTATATGCAAGCATTTACCGGGCACCTATTAGGGGATCCTGTAGAACAATTAATTCACTTTACCGGTATTGGCGCATTTAACTTATTATTAATTACTTTGTGCGTTTCTCCTTTGGCGAAAAAATTTGGTTTACATTTTTTAATGAAGGTTAGACGTTTACTTGGTTTGTATAGTTTCTTTTATGCGCTACTTCATTTAAGTAACTTTCTCGCATTTGATTTGCAGTTTGATGGGGCTTTATTTATTTCAGAAGTCATTAAGCGGCCTTATATTACTGTTGGTATGTTGGCTTTTATGATACTGACTATGCTCGCAATCACTTCACATAACCAATTAAAAAAGAAAATGGGTAAGCAATGGCAATCTCTTCATAACTGTAGTTATTTTATTGTGCTATTGGTAAGTGTTCACTTTTACTGGTCAGTTAAATCAGAGCTTACTTCACCGCTATTTTATGCAGGGTTAACCTTGCTTATTTTACTGTTACGCTATAAAAAATTGAAAAACTTGATCTCATCGCGATTTAGCCAGTAAATAGTGGTGAAAACGTTGTACCCTTTTTAATCATTGGATACTATTTATCAAACTGTTAGTACTTTGATTACCCATCGAGTGTTCAAAGTATTTATGTCTTAAGAAATTATTCGCGATACAAGATAGAAATAAAATGGCCGAACTAGTATGGAACGAAGGGATGAGCGTCGGCATTGAGGCTATTGACAACGATCATAAAAAAATAATTGCCATTCTCTCTCGTCTAATTGCCAATCAGAATAGCCATCAGCTTGATAGCGTCATTAACGAAACTTTTACCGAGTTAGAGCAATATATTGTTGAACATTTTTCTCGTGAAGAAGCATTGTTAGCTCAATATAATTTTAAAGATTTAGCTAGTCATAAAGAAAGCCACCAAAGTTTTATAAAAAAAATTTCTGCTTTAAAAGAGCACTGGCTTGCCAATCGTTCATCAGAAGTGCGTTCAGAGATCACTGAGTATTTACAACAATGGTTATTAAAACATATTTTGCATGAAGATCAGGATTATGTAGCTGCAATAAAGAACGCACAAAACATTGATACATATAAAAAGACAAAACGTAGCAAACACCCTTTATTACGCTTTCTTTCAATAAAGCTAGCGCAAAATATTAGCTTAAGTCGTCGAGTGTTTATCACGACACTGTCACCTTTGATTATGTCATTTGCGTTATGTTTTATGTTGCTAAATCACAGTTTTCAGCGATATAACAATGTCTCTTTACTTATTGGTTTACATAGTGTTGTGAAGCAAGTCAATGGTATCAGTCATTCTCTTCAGGTCGAAAGAGGGCTATCAAGTGGCTTTAGTAGCTCTAACTTTAAATACTATGCTAATAGCTTAATTGAGCGTCGTGCCATTTCTGATGAGAAAATTAAAAACTTTCTACTGCTGCTTAATTTACACCTTGATGACACCGTTAAAGATAATATTCTCCTTTATTCAAACAATGTAAAAAAATCTTTTATAAAACTGATTAGTATTAGACTGTCCCTTGATAAAGGTAATCTGTCTGAAAGTGAAAGCAACCAAGCGTATGCTCAATTAATAGAGCAATTACTATCCATTTCTGAAAACTTAACTCATTTGGATATTGGTAGTGAATTAAGCAACGATATTGATGCAATCAATGCTATTTTATTATTTAAAGAATACATGGGGCAAATAAGAGCAATAGGCATGGGAGAAATAGCTAAAGAATCCCCTAAGTTATTAGACAATAAAGAAATCATTACCTTACAAGGTAAACAGTTATCAAGCATACGAAGTTTTAAAAAGTCTGCCAATGAAAAACAGTTAATTGAATGCGCTGATTTTTGTCAGGAAAAGTTAGTGATAGATACTATTGAGCAAGTTTATACCCATATAAGGTCAAATCATCAAATTGATGAAAGAAGTGATGTTTGGTTTGACTTGTTGTCACAAGAAATTGATCTTATGAAGGTTATTTCGGATAACCTTATTGATGATTTTAGCTCGAAAATTGAAGTGGTATCGCAAGAGATTGAAAATAAATTCTTTTGGTTCGCTTTTTTGTTGACGATATTTTTATTGATTTCTGTTTTATTTGCTTTGGTTTTGAATTACAGCATTATAAGCCCAGTTCGTAAGTTAACTTACGCACTAGATGATATGTCTGCAGGACAAACGAATATTCAGTTTCATACTAACCCAAATAACGATGAAATTGGCGCTATGCAATTAGCCTTTGAAAAGCTAAGACGAAGGTTATTACAAGCAGAGATATATAAAGCTAGGGTCGATGATCAGCAAAAAGAAATTCAGTACAGAAAATCTCAGCAAGATCATTTTGAACACTTAGCAATGACAGATGCACTAACGGGTGCAGTAAATAGGCACCATTTTAATAATTTATTGAATAAAGAAGTTTTAAGTGCTAATCAAGGCGAACGACCATTATCTATAATGCTTTTGGATATAGATCATTTCAAAGCGATTAACGATACTTACGGTCATCAGATGGGCGATTATGCCTTAAAGGTTTTCTATCAGGCTTGTAAAAAAGCAGTTCGAAGTTCTGATGTTGTTGCAAGGGTTGGTGGTGAAGAATTTGTGATCGTCATGCCCGACACGAACATAGAAAATGCGAAGCATTTTGCCGAACGTTTAAGATCAAATATTGAAGAGTTATCTATTCAGGCTGCAAAAAATGTGATCTCAATTACCGTCAGTATAGGTGTAAGTCAATGGGATCCCGAAGTTTTTAGTCATGCTGAGACTTTTATTGCCCATGCAGATAATGCGCTCTATCAAGCAAAAAACTCTGGACGAAACAAAGTCGTTATTGCCTAAACATGGCCTAATTAATACCTAATTCCCTCTCTGTAAAAAGTGCTTTGTGCACCTAATCGCAAAGTTTCAACGTTTTATCGTCATTAAGTTGTTGTTCTAAACAAATCGTAATAAGCTAATTTATCCTATGATAATTTTAATTATTACAATAAAACGCTACAGGAATCCATATGCTAGCAAATAGAACCGAGCAAAAAATGGCAATCAAAGTTTTGTCTATTAGTGTGCTTTCTGTTGCTTTATCCGCTTGCTTATCAGAAGAAAAACAAGACGCTAAAGTAACGATTAACAAAAACCCTTACCCAAGTAGTTATCAAGTATTGCCTAAGCAGAATACCTTGTTAACAAATGCAACAATATTAACAGGCACTGGTGAGCGTTTAGACAATTCAGATATCTTATTAGTTGACGGTAAAGTTCAACAAGTGGGCACGGATTTATCAGCACAAGATGTTACGGTTATAGATATGCAAGGTAAATGGATTACTCCTGGTATTATTGACGTTCATTCACATTTAGGTGTCTATCCTAGTCCGCAAGTTGATTCGCACTCAGACGGTAACGAAATGACCGCACCTAATACATCAGAAGTATGGGCAGAGCATAGTATTTGGCCACAAGATCCTGGTTTTCAAACGGCTCGTGCTGGTGGTGTTACTAGCTTACAAATTTTACCCGGTTCAGCGAATTTATTTGGTGGTAGAGGTGTGACGTTACGTAATGTACCAAGCCATACAATGCAAGGGATGAAGTTTGCCGAGGCACCTTATGGCTTAAAGATGGCTTGTGGTGAAAACCCTAAACGTGTTTATGGTAGCCGAAAAGTATTACCTTCTACGCGAATGGGTAATGTTGCTGGTTATCGCAGTGCTTGGATTGCTGCGACGGAATACAAGCGCGCATGGGAAAAATATGAAAGTGATTATAATGCAGGGAAAAACCCAGAAGCCCCTAAAAGAGATTTAGAGCTAGACACACTGATGGGGGTACTCGATGGTGAAATTTTAATACACAATCACTGTTACAAAGCTGAAGAAATGGCGGTAATGATTGACTTGAGTAAAGAATTTAATTATCACGCTGGTACTTTTCATCATGGCGTAGAAGCATATAAAATTGCTGACTTACTTGCTGAGAATGGTAATTGTGTTGCAATGTGGCCAGATTGGTGGGGCTTCAAAATGGAAGCTTACGATATGGTTGAAGAAAATGTTGCTATTGTTGATGCAGTAAAAAATTCATGTGCTGTTGTGCACTCAGACTCAGCTACAACCATTCAACGTTTAAACCACGAAGCGGCGAAAGTACTTTATCGAGCTAATGAAAATGGTTTTGAATTAAAGGAAGAAGATGCAATTAAATGGATCACACATAACGCTGCTAAGTCACTTGGTATCAGCGATAAGGTGGGTAGTTTAGCCTCAGGTAAAAAAGCTGATGTTGTTGTTTGGAATACCAATCCATTTAGTATTTATGCAAAAGCGGAACAAGTCTTCATTGATGGCGCGAAAGTTTACGATAGATTTGATGAAAAATATCAGGCTAAGAGTGACTTTTTACTTGGCCAAGCACAAGGCAATAAATAGGAATTATCATGAAAAAGAATAACGTATTAATTTCAAAAAGCTTGGTGTCGATGAGTAAATGTATTTCTGTTGCTGGTTTAATCGCAACAACGGCATTAGCCTCTGTTGCTCAAGCTGAATCGTTACTTATTACCAATGCTGAAGTACACACTGTGTCAAGCCAAGGCATTCTAAGTAACGCGTCTGTTTTTATTGAAGAGGGTAAAATATCTGCGGTTTATGCTAGCGGTGAAACACCTGAATCGATTACTCCTGACAGTACCGTTGATGCCGCAGGCCGCATTTTAACGCCAGGTTTCATAGCATCAAATAACATTCTGGGTCTAGTTGAAGTCGGCGCTGTATCGCAAAGTCGTGATGCTTCTGATAAAAAGGCTGATATTACCTTTGATGCAAGCTTAGCGTTTAACCCTAAATCAACATTAATTCCTTATACTCGTAAAGGTGGCATTACCAGCAATGTAGTCACTCCTCATGGTGGCGAAGGAATCTTTAAAGGTCAGACTTTTATTGTGGATTTGTCAGGTGAGTTTAACAGTGTTATTCGCGCAAATGATGCCGTTATAGTTGAGCTTGGTTCAAAACGTAAAGGCTCACGAGCAATGGCATTGCAAAAACTTACAAATACGCTGGCTGATGCTAAAAAGGCAATTGAAAAGTCTGAAAAAGCGAAAGATAAAAGTAAAAACAAAGAGCCTAAGCGTAAAGAATTACCTGTTCATGCTTTATTAAAAGGTGAGAAATTATTGCTAGCGTATGCTGACAGAGCAACGGATATTTTAGCTTTACTTAAACTGAAGAAACAGTATCAACTTAACCTAGTACTTGTTGGTGCCCGCGATGCAATCTTAGTCAAAGAAGACATTGTTGCTGCTAACGTACCGGTAATGACCAGTGCTATAGATAACTTGCCTAATAGTTTTGATTCGTTACACGGTTCATTAACTATGATTGCGGAGTTAGAAAAAGCAGGTGTAAATGTTATTTTAACGCCAAGTGGTGAGAGTCATAATATTAACCAATTGCGTTATGATGCAGGTGTGGCTATTGCCAACGGGCTAAGTCAAACAAGTGCTTTAGCTGCAGTAACCGCTAATGTAGCAGATACTTTTAAACTTAACTCTGGTCGTATCTCAGTAGGTAAAAAAGCTGATTTGGTGTTATGGAGCAATGATCCTTTTGAAATCAGTACAAAAGTTGATGCAATGTGGATAAATGGTCAAAAAGTTTCGACGCAATCACGTCAAGATGCTTTACGAGATCGTTATACGACGCAATCGGATATGCCTAGAGCTTACACTAAGTAACTCGCTAGGTTCTAATCATCTAATACGGATATTGATAATACTTGTATTATCAATATCCTGTCCTTACTATATGCGTATTATTGAATAAGTTTTAAAAAATAATGCGCATACTTTCCTTAATAATCCTCGTATCATTTTGTTCTACACTGACAACATTTTCTAATGCTAGCGAAAGACCTAAAATAGGGCTTGTGCTTAGTGGTGGTGGCGCGAAAGGATCTGCGCATATTGGCGTTTTAAAAATACTTGAGCAAGAAAAAGTCCCTATCGATTTTATCGTAGGCACCAGCATTGGCGCTTATGTTGCCGGTATGTATGCTTTAGGTTATTCAGTTGAAGACATTGAAAATATTATGCTGGGATTACCTTGGGATGCTGGCTATTCAGACTTCATTCCAAGAGAAAACTTATCTTATCGAGATAAGCAGTTAAGGGATAGATACAACTTAGGGATTCGTCTGGGTTTTTCTGATGGAGAAATTAAAGTACCTCATGGCTTGCTGTTAGGGCAAAGTGCTTATCAAGTGTTGAGGTTATCAACAGATATTGTTCCTACGTTTGCAACGTTTGATAATTTAGCTATTCCTTATAGAGCTGTTGCTTCTGATATAGCGACAGCAGAAGCCGTTGTACTGTCAAAAGGGAGTATTCATCAAGCTATGAAAGCTTCTGCTGCTGTGCCCGGTATTGTTTCGGCTGTTGAAATTGATGGAAGAACATTGGTTGATGGTGGCATTACCAATAATATGCCTATTGATGTTATAAAGAAGATGGGGGCAGAGATTGTTATCGCAGTAGATATCGGTTCGCCACTTGTTGCTGATGAAGAATTAACAAGTACTGTAGCTGTTCTGAATCAGTTATCAACAATTCTTACAAACAATACAACGCTAAAACAAAAAGAACTCTTAACAGAAAAAGATATTTTAATTAGACCTGCAATCGATAATTTAAGTACAACCGATTGGTCTATATTGCCACAAGCCCTGAAGTTGGGCGAAAAGCAAGCACTAGCTCAAGTAGAGCAAATAAAAACCTTGTCTGTGAATGATGTTGAATATTCACGTTATCAACATCAAAAACTCAGTAGGTCTAAAGAATGGTTAGATAAAAGTGAACATCAAGTTGTTGACATTAAATTTGATAATGATTCCAATGTTGATACCGACATTATTGCTCAACATTTTGCGATTCAAATAGGCTCTATCTTAACGAAAGAGCGCCTTGATCTAGCGATTGATCGTGTTTATGCCTTAGATAATTTTGAAAGTGTTAAGGTTGAAATTGAAGACGTTCAACAAGGAAAGATTCTTACCTTGCAAACAAAAGCTAAATCATGGGGACCTAATTATTTAGATTTTGGCTTCAGTTTAAAAACAGATTTTAATCATCGCACTATATCAGAATTAAATATTGCCTATAAATTGACAGATATTACTGATAATGGTGGTCAATGGTTGAATGAGGTTAGACTCGGCTGGGAAACTAAATTGGCAACAGAGCTATATCAGCCCATAGGTAAATATCATGAATATTTTGCACGAGCTAGACTAGAGTATAGCCATGATAAGTGGGAAAAAACGAAAACGAGAAATGAAATCACTAATAAATATTCTCAAGCGAGATTAGCGCTGGGAAAAAACTTTATTTTTGATGGCATATTTGAACTTGGCGCGATTGCAGAAAAAGGGGACTTATCGGTCGATATGCTCAGTGTTGGCTCATATGATTACGACTCTTATGGTGCTTATGTCAGTGCAGACTATGACTCATTAGATAGTTTCAACTTTCCAACAGATGGAAATAAATTATCGTTAAAGGTTTTATGGAGTCATGATGAATACGCTAAAACATTTACACAATATACTAATGATGACGCTATGGCCGTTACACTTGATTGGCGAGGTGCATTAGGGTTTAGAGGTCACACCTTTGTCGGTATTGTTTCGCTAGCTACCGTAGATAGTAAAGAAAACTCTGATTTTACCATTCATGTCAGTGAATTAGGCGGATTTTTAAACTTATCAGGGTTTCAGGAAGATGCGTTAATAGGAGCACATAAAGCATTTGGCGCTTTGGTCTATCAATATGATTTAGGTAGAGATATACCCGGTGCTTTTGGTTTACCTATGTATTTGGGCGGCAGCGTAGAAATTGGTAATGCTTGGCAAATTGATGAAACCGTAAGATCTAGTGATTTAATTCAATCAGGCAGTGTCTATTTAGGTACCGATACAAGCTTTGGCCCTGCGGTTATTGGTGTTGGTGTTGCTTTACAAGGTGAGTATAGTTTTTTCCTTTCGTTTGGCAAAAATTGGTAATTAAGATTAATTAGAGCCAATGAAATATTTTATCATTTCTTACATCATCACTACTAGATATGATAGCTACTTTGAGTTACATGATATAAATCATGATAATTGATCGTTAATTACGTGAAGCTCACACAACAACTATAAGGTCTACATGTCAGAAATTATCTTTAAAAATCAGTGGGCAACTATAACTAAGTTTCAACGAACTGAAGATGTTGAAATAATTAGTATTAACCATAAGCAGTGCCAAGCAAGTATTAGTTTATACGGTGGGCAAGTGTTATCTTTTGTACCAAACGGACAACGAGAGGTGTTTTGGTTAAGTGAGACCTCTCATTTTAGTAAGGGTAAAGCAATACGTGGCGGTATTCCCTTATGTTGGCCTTGGTTTGGCGCAAATGATAAACAACCTTTTCAAGAGGTGGATAGCCAACCAGCAGGAAACCATGGTTTTGCTAGGCAAGCAGATTGGCAACTAGAAGATATAAATGTCACACAAGAGCAGGTTATCCTTCACTTGGTTTTTGCCTCAGAAAACCAGCATTATTTATGGCCAAATGCTTTTAAATTAAAACAAACTTTATGCTTTGGTCAACATTTTGAGCAAGTATTAAACATGCAGAACCTTTCAAATGAGGATGCTGAATATACAGGTGCATTGCATAGTTACTTTAATGTTAGCTCGCCTTTATACACATCGATTAATGCGTTAGAGCAAGCCGATTATTTTGATAAGCTGTCAGGTAAAAACAAATCAAAACAGCCTATTGCACATTGTGTAGGTCCTATTGATCGCGTTTATGAGTACACCAAAGCAGTAAGCCTTATTGATTCTAAGTGGCAAAGAACACTCGCTATTGAAAGTAATGGTCATCAATGGGTTTTATGGAACCCAGGACAAGACGTTGCTAGGACTATGGCTGATATTCATCCTAAGGGGGAACAACGTTTTGTCTGTGTAGAAGCCGCTGATACTAAGTGGCAGATTTTACCCGCTGGCAAAAGTGCTGAGTTAAGACAGAAGATTATGGTGAAACCATTTTCTGATGAGCAAAAGTAAAAATTAAATTTTGCTAAAAAGTTACAAATCAGTTGATACGTAAATACTTATGAAGCAGCATATGTGTAAAGTTGATTTTTAAATAAAAACCTCTTGGTAATGTCATAAAGGGTTTACCATGGCGATCATAAGCTTGAGTTTTGGCTTTGCTATTTGCTGCCTTGGGCCTTAATTGCATCACCTGACCATGCTTTCCATGAATATTTTCTACTTCTCCTAACACTATCATGTCGGTTAGCTCTTGCCAGTCTTGGGCAAGTAATGCTTCTTCTTCTTGACTAGGTGACCAGAGAAATGGAGTGCCAACAATTCGTTGAGTAATCGGTAACTCTTTGGGGCTGATAACGGGAACCCACAAAACTTTAGCCAGCTTTTTCTTCACATAACAATTATGCCAATTAATACCTACTAGACCCGTAAGCGGGGCAACACTAACGAAAGTTGTTTCTAAGGGTTTAGCTTCTTCATTAATGGGTAAAGACTTTAACTCTATACCTAAATTTGGAAAATCAGGTTCGGGTCTAGAACCTGCACTAGCGCCTAAAACATGTTCTAATAGTAAGCCAATCCAGCCTTTATTTCGTGTTAAGTTAACAGGAACTTCAATGCCCGCATCATTTGCGATTTCACCTAAGGTTAACCCAGCAAGATTTTGTGCTCTTTCTAATAGCTCTTGTTCAGTTTTTGGGATATTCATAAAGCAATGTTATAGCCAGATAATTTAACGCACAGGGCGAGTATTATGTTGTTAAATGCTAAAAAAATCAAAGTTATCATTTGCTCATATGACGTTATTATGGTTGAATCTAGGTAAGTAATTTTTTAAATTTGCCAGGAGTTCCTGTGATCGATGCCGAAGGCTATCGCGCCAATGTCGGCATAGTAATAATTAATGACAGGGGACAAGTATTTTGGGCAAGAAGGTATGGACAACATTCATGGCAATACCCTCAAGGGGGCGTTGATGAAGGTGAAACGGCTGAACAAACTATGTATCGTGAGTTACATGAAGAAGTTGGCCTCAAACCCGAACATGTAAAAATAGTTGCTTCAACCAAGCATTGGCTGAAATATAAATTACCAAAACGTTTTATTAGACATGATTCAAAGCCCGTTTGTATTGGGCAAAAGCAGAAGTGGTTTTTATTAAAGCTTACTGCACCTGAGTCGGCTGTTAACTTACTGCACAGTAATCACCCTGAATTTGATGATTGGCGCTGGGTAAGTTATTGGTATCCAGTACGACAAGTGGTCTCTTTCAAAAAAGACGTTTATCGTAAAGTGATGAAAGAGTTTGCACATGCTGCTTTGTCATTTTCGCAAGATAGACGGCATGATAGACGAAATGACAGAAGGAAACGTCGTGCTTAGTCTGTGTCTAGTTATTACTATGATATAACATAATGCTAAATAGCCTACAATTAGCCCAATGGGAACTAACGGTAGGCTATTTTTTTCTCTGCAATACTGATCTTATTAAGGAAAAAAATGTTAGCTACGCTTCGTCGAATTGTATTAGATTTTAGTCAAGAAACTGAATTGCAATCAGCGTTAGAGCGTATGGTCACTCAGGTTAAATCAGCGATGAATACTGAGTGTTGCTCAATATACCTTGCTGATTATCATTATCAACATTTCGTATTAATGGCTTCTGACGGTTTAGCAATAAACTCTTTAGGTAAAACGTGTATTGGTTTTTCTGAAGGACTTGTTGGTCTTGTAGGTCAGCGTGAAGAACCATTAAATATTGCCAATGCCCAAGCGCACAAAGATTATATTCACGCACCCGAAGTACAAGAAGATGATTTAAAAGCCTTTTTAGGTACTCCGATAATTCATCAGCGAAAAGTACTAGGCATATTAACAATACAACAAACACAAGCCAGATATTTCTCTGAAAACGAAGAAGCTTTTTTAGTGACTTTATCTGCTCAATTAGCAGGGGCATTGGCTAGTGCTGAAACTAAAAATTTAATTTTTAACCCGCAAGCACAAGTACATCAAAATAAGCAATTACAAGGTATTGCAGGCTCAGCGGGCATTGCGATGAGTCAAATTGTTGTATGCCAACCGCAAGCAGATCTCTCATCGGTTAGTTTAAAAAAGGTTACAAATATTGCTGGTCAGCATAAAAGAATTGCCCAAGCAATTGAAAAAACACGTACTGACTTTGAGCAGCTCAGCAATAAACTGACCAGTATTGTTAAAGATGAAAGCCTTGCTATTTTTGATGTTTATAAACAAATGCTTGCTCAGGCTGGTATAGGGCAAGAAATCACAGATAAAATTAACCTAGGTTGGCGAGCAGACAGCGCATTAAAAATGGTTATAGAGCACTATGTTGCTCAGTTTAAAGCGATTGAAGATACTTATTTACAAGAACGAGCAAGTGATGTTCAAGATTTAGGTAACCGACTTTTATTTAATTTACGTAAAGAAGAACAGCAAACTAAAGCTTTACCTAATGAGTTTATCTTACTTGCTAAAGATGTAACGGCATCGATGTTGGCAGAATACCAGCATAAAGGTTTAAAGGGGATTATTTCATTATCAGGGTCTAATAACTCACATGCGGCAATACTTGCACGGTCATTGGGTTTACCCGCCATTATGGGCGTTAATGCAGTCGCGTTTATACAGTTAGATCTACAACAGGCTATTGTTGATGGTTATAGTGGCGAATTATTTATTAACCCTGATGAAACACTTGTACAAGAATATCAATATTTAATTAGCCAAGAGCAAGAGTTAACAGAAAAAGTAATGGAAGTTGCACACCTACCTTGCATTACAAAAGACGGTAGAGCGATTGAAATTTTGTTAAATGCTGGTTTGTCTGAAGGTTTCGAGCATTCAGGTAATTTAGGTGCGTTAAGTATTGGTTTATATCGTACAGAAATCCCGTTTATGAATAGAAGTTGCTTTCCATCTGAGCAAGAGCAGACACTGCTTTATAAACGTGTGTTAAGTGCGTTTCCAAAACATGCAGTCACAATGCGTACGTTAGATGTTGGCGGCGACAAGTCGCTACCTTACTTTCCCATTGTCGAAGAAAACCCTTTTCTTGGCTGGCGAGGCATTCGCATCACTTTAGATCACCCTGAAATTTTTCTTGTGCAAATTCGAGCGATGCTTAGAGCGAATCAAGGGATTGGTAACTTAGAAATAATGTTACCTATGATCTCAAATATTGAAGAAGTTGATGAGGCTATCAGGCTGATAAATCAAGCTTACTTTGAATTGAAAGCGGAAATTAAAGCACAACTGATTGAAGAGCTGACTAAAACGCCTGATGATAGTGAACGAGGAAGTCAGATCGAGCGAAAAGCTGAAGTGATTTCACAGCAGTTAATGAAGCCAAGAGTTGGCATTATGCTTGAAATACCTTCGGTAATATTCCAGTTACCAGAATTAGCAAAACGTGTAGATTTCTTTTCGGTAGGAAGTAATGATTTAACGCAGTATTTATTGGCTGTAGATAGAAATAACAGCCAAGTGGCCAATTTATATGATTCTTTTCACCCTGCAGTATTAAGAGCGCTTTATGCAATTTCTCAAGAATCGGCACAGTTATTAGTACCAATAAGTTTGTGTGGTGAATTAGCTTCAACGCCCGCTGGCGCAATCTTATTATTAGCGATGGGGTTTGATAAGTTAAGTATGAACTCTCATAATGTTCCGCGGATAAAGTGGGTAATCAGGCATGTAAGTTTTGAGCAAGCGCAAGAAATTCTTTCTCATACGTTAACATTACCCACCACAAATAAGGTACATGATTACTTGAATGAGCAACTAGAAACCTTAGGTTTAGGTGGTTTTATCCGCGCAGGGTATTAGCCTTATTTTTTATTCTATATGCCAAATAGCTTTATATGATTTTTACCGTTTTTTTTACTTGTATTGCACTAGGTAGTTTAGTTGGCTTTTTAGCTGGCTTATTAGGGATTGGTGGTGGCTTGCTTGTAGTGCCAGCCTTAGCCTATTTGTTACCTCTGCTTGGTGTTGAATACAGTATAGTTATGCCAATGGCACTTGGTACATCATTAGCAGCCATTGTAGTTACTTCATCTAGCGCAGCTTATGCGCATCATAGAAATAGCAATATTCCTTGGCATTTAGCAAAACCACTAATGGTTATGGTCTCATTAGGAGCATTAATGGGGGCCTTTATTGCTGACTTTATGTCTACACAAGCGTTAAAGCTCTTTTTTGCGGTTGTCGTTATTTTGTTAGCAAGTTATATGCTTATATCAATTGCAAAACCTAAGGAGAAAACATTACCTTCGACCTTAACTTTACAAGTTATTAGTTGGATAACGGGGATTGTCGCTAGCTTAATGGGCATGGCTGGTGGGGCTATTTTAGTACCAGTGCTAACTTATTATGGTATGTCAATCAGGCATGCTATAGGTATTGCTACAATATGTGGTGTACTTGTCGCATTATTTGGTTCCCTAGGTTATGTCTTTATTGGTTTTTCACAACCTTTATTGCCTAAGTGGAGTGCGGGGTATGTGTACTTACCCGCTTTGATAGGTATTGTTATTAGCTCATCATTCTTTGCGCCTGTTGGAGTGAAATACGCAAGTAAGTTACCCGTGAAAACCTTGAAAAAAGGTTTTGCTGTTTTTCTTATTTTAGTGGCTATCAATATGATGACATGATAAAAATATCACGATTTATCTCTATAAATGCGTATAATCAAACACATGTATCATCTCGTTACTTTTTTATTAAAAAAGAGCGTGTGCAATTCTATTTGCTAAGGTATTGTCCTTAGCAAACCTTGAAAACGGATAGAAAATGTCAGATCAGTATTTACAGTTTCCAGTTATTGACCCCGTAATTTTTAGTATCGGCCCTGTTGCTTTGCGATGGTATGGCACGATGTATTTAATTGGCTTTCTCGCAGCGTTATTTATTGCTAATAGAGCAGCAGATAAAAGCAATGGCTTATGGACAAGAGAACAAGTTAGTGATTTATTGTTTTATGGATTTCTTGGGGTAGTGCTGGGTGGGCGCGTTGGCTATGTTTTGTTTTATCAGTTTGATTATTTCTTAGCTGATCCAACGTACTTATTAAAAATTTGGCAAGGTGGCATGTCATTCCACGGTGGTTTGTTGGGTGTTATTACTGCAATATTTATCTTTGCCCGTAAAACCAATAAGCAATTTCTTGCCGTAGGTGATTTTGTGGCGCCATTGGTACCAATTGGTTTAGGAATGGGTAGGTTGGGTAACTTTATTAATGCAGAGCTTTGGGGCAGACAAACCGATGTGCCATGGGCGATGGTTTTTCCTACTGACTCATTGCAGCTACCTAGACATCCATCACAATTATATGAGTTTTTCTTAGAAGGTGTGGTGCTTTTTGCTATTTTATTTTATATATCACGTAAGCCAAGAAGTTTAGGTTTAGCCTCAGGTGTTTTCTTAATAGGTTATGGTGTCTTTAGGAGTATTGTTGAGTTCTATAGAGAGCCAGATGCGCACCTAGGTTTATATTTCTCGTTTATCTCTAAAGGGCAAATACTCAGTATCCCAATGATTTTAGCAGGGTTATTCATTATCTATATTGGTTATATTAGCCAACAGAAAAGCCAAATAACTAAGTCATCAAAACAACAAGCGGTTAAAGGAGCAAAATAAATGCGTGCTTATTTGGATTTGTGTCAACGAATTATTGACCAAGGAACTTGGATTGAAAATGAGCGTACAGGTAAGCGTTGTTTAACCGTTATTAATGCTGATTTAGAGTATAACGTCGGTGCTAATAAATTCCCGATGATTACCACGCGTAAAAGTTATTTCAAATCAGCAATCGCTGAATTTATCGGTTATATTCGTGGTTATGATAATGCGGCAGATTTTCGAAAACTTGGTACTAAAACTTGGGATGCAAATGCCAACCTAAATGAAGCTTGGCTAAATAACCCTCACCGAAAAGGTGAAGATGATATGGGGCGAGTTTATGGTATTCAGGGGCGAGCATGGGCAAAACCTGATGGTGGCACTATCGATCAATTACAGAAGATTGTTAATAACCTATCAAATGGCGTTGATGATCGTGCCGAGATTATGACGTTTTATAATCCGGGAGAGTTTCATATGGGCTGTTTAAGACCTTGTATGCATACGCACAACTTCTCATTACTTGATGACACGTTATACCTTACTAGTTTTCAACGTTCGTGCGACGTGCCACTTGGTTTAAATTTCAATCAAATTCAAGTGTTTACTTTTCTTGCTTTAATGGCACAAATTACAAGTAAAAAAGCGGGTATGGCTTATCATAAAATAGTAAATGCTCATATTTATGAAGATCAATTACCATTAATGAAAGATGTGCAATTAAAGCGTGAACCACTACCTTTACCTAAATTAAATATCAATCCAGATATTAAAACATTAAAAGATCTAGAAACATGGGTAACTATGGATGATTTTGAGGTTGAAGGTTATCAATGCCATGAGGCAATAAAATATCCTTTTGCAGTATAAAAATAGTTTAAAATACTAAGCCTCTTTTAAGAGGCTTTTTTGTCTCTAAAATACCTAAACTGTTAACCATCAATTAGTTATAAAGGTAGTTCTAATGTGAGATATTTATTGACCTTTAGCTTAAATCGCTTATATTTTATAAAGTTTAATCAATTAATATTAAGGTCTTTAGATGATATTTAGTTTCAAACAAAAATCAGACGTTAAAGCACTCGAAGATGAAATAGCTCAGTTAAAAGCAAAAACTCACGCTCTAGAAACAGAGCTTGAGCAATCAAAAAGCTATGCGTACTCTGATAATCAGAGACTAATATCAAAACAAGAAGAGTATGAAAATCAAAGCGAACTGAACAAGCTTTGGATGCAATCAGCAGATTTGATTAGTCATATTAGAGAAGCATTAGCTTCTTCATCAACTCAACTGCTAGATCACAGAGATAATTTTCAATCTTCACATGAACTTTTTGATCAAATCATTGGCATGTTGCAAAAAAACATTACATCGACTTCTCAAATAGCGTCAGATACACAAAAAGCGTCTGTTTCTGTCGATCAATTGAAAACGGTTACTGCAGGCATTAATGATTTTGTTAATATTATTAAAGGTATTTCAGATCAAACCAATTTGCTGGCGTTAAATGCTGCGATAGAAGCTGCAAGGGCAGGAGAGCAAGGACGTGGTTTTGCAGTCGTTGCTGATGAAGTGCGAACCTTAGCCCAACGTTCTGCAGAAGCGTCGAATGAAATTTCAAACTTAATTGATCAAGTGAATCAACAAATGACCGATGTCATTGATGGTATTCACCATGTTGGTACTAAAAGTGAGGAAATTAGTGTCAGTACTTCTTCAATTGAGGAAACGGCCAATAAAATAGTTAACATGTCACAAAACATGTATGGGGTAATTACTAACTCTACAGCTGATGCTTTTATTCAAACAGTTAAGATGGATCATGTTGTATGGAAGCTTGAAGTTTATCAAGTCATGTTAGGCTTAACTGATAAGGTTATTGAAGACTTTGCTGATCATACCATGTGTCGTTTAGGTAAATGGTACTATCACGGAGAAGGTGCAGATAAATACGCATCAATGAATGCTTTTAAACAGATAGACAGTCCTCATGCAGACGTTCACCGGTATGGTCTTGACGCTTTAAAGGCTTTTAATGCAGGTGACAATGAAAGTGTGGTTCAGAACTTAACTAAAATGGAAAATTCGAGTTTTAAGGTCATTGACTTGTTAAGTTCATTATCAAATGAAATCACTAAAGGTATTGCGTTTAACTCTTAACTCAATAAAAAACTGGTTGTTACCACTTAACTGTGAAGTTAAGTGGTTTATTCACATTTGCTAACTGTTAATCACTGCCAATCTCCTTATACTCCATGCTAACATCAGTATCGATTAGTCAGATTTATTTTAAACGGAAGAAGAATGTCGTTAATTAAAAAATATTGTCCCTTGTTAGTTTTGTCAGCACTTAGCTGTTTCTCATTGACTAGTTATGCTGATGGCTTAACTGATCTAAACCGTGCTTTAAGTCAATTGAGTGGTAATTCTACGATTACAGCGACACTTGAAACGGCTTATAGTCAAAAGCGTGGTCGAAAGAAAGAAATTAAGACGACTAGTGGTTTTGCTCAAGTGTTTCTTGTGGACGCTCCAACAGGCTTACAAGTGACTTATTCAAATGATACGCTTTTAAAGCTTGAATCTGAAAGAGATGAGAAAGAAACAGACGAAGAAGTAAATACCCCGACATTAAATGCGATTAATGATATTGAAGCAAGTGAATTAAGTAGCATGCTTTCTGCGGCATCAAATTTAAAGCGTTCGCTTATTAAAGCTGAGTTTATTAATGAAGAAGAGATACAGTTTTCTGGGAGTAAAGCAAGAATACTGCATTTTGATTTACCTCTAGAGGCAATTATCACTAATAAAGAGGTTCG
Source organism: Colwellia sp. RSH04 (assembly GCF_003545765.1). Taxonomy (GTDB): domain Bacteria; phylum Pseudomonadota; class Gammaproteobacteria; order Enterobacterales; family Alteromonadaceae; genus Colwellia. The sequence goes on from NZ_QXIO01000008.1 coordinate 20,196, forward strand.
TGGGTATGTTGATGACTTCAAAGGAAAATATAATATTACCATTGATGAGCAAGGTGTACCTTTACAAGCAAATTTAAGTTTTGAAGGCAAAGGCAGTATTTATTTGTTTTTCAAACTGTCAATTAATCAATCTCGTAAATATTTCTATCAAGTTGTTGACGACAGACTTGTAAATGTTAGGCAGGAGTTTGAAAGAAAGCAAAAGTCTACTTTTGATAAACGTGACTCTTCGGGTTATAAAACTTTGATTATCAGTGGTGATGCTGAACAGCTCGCTTATGAACGTTGATTGATAAAATCCCCCTATTAAACTCATTGCAAAGCAAAACTGATTTGTTATTTATCAGTTTTGCTTTAATGTTTTCGTTATTGAACAAATTATGTTACTGGCTCATTAGCGATTAAAAAGCATAACGTACCGTTGCAGAAAAGCTTCTTCCTGGATCAATGACATCGTTTAAAGTTGATACATCTTTGTGGTTTGAGCCATTTAAGTATTGAACATATTCTTTATCTGCTAGGTTAGTTAACGCTAAGTTTACTGTTAAGTTGTCGGTAAAAACGTAGGTAGCTAATAAATCTATTGTACCGTAGCCTGCAATTTCAAGATTACCTTCATTTATTTTGTCCATGCGATCTGTCCAGTTGACAATGAGCTCTGTAGAGAGTGAGGCTTGCTCAAAACTAATGCCTGCAATACCTGATAATAGTGTGATGCTATTGAGATATTCACCAGTATCATCATTTTCACCGTCTTGATAAGCCGCATTAGCAAAAACAGAGAAGTGATCATCTAAATGCCTTAGCGCAAATGAGTCAACCGTTAGGCGTTCATGTTTTGGTGAGCTACCACAAGACACACATTTGTTTAGTACCATGTTACAGATGTTAGGTGACGATTTTACAAAAAGAGCTGCGGAGTATGAGCAATTAGCGGTCGATTTATTGTTAGCTAAAGAATACTGGGATAACTTTCAAGCGATTGCAGAAACCAAAAACTTGATGCTTGCACTAGGTGGAAATTACATACCGGTTAGTTATGGTAATGACCCTATTCGTAACCCCAATGCAGCACCGACAGGGAGAAATTTAATTGGTTTTAACCTTGCAAAAGTTCCGTCAAAAGAAGCTTATGATGCAGGTGTTACTTTGATGAATCAAACCATTGATGCTTGCCTTGAGAAGCATGGTAAATACCCTAAGAAATTAGCTTTTTCTCTGTGGTCTTTAGAAACTATGCGTCACCAAGGAGCATTAGAAGCACAAATTCTACATGCATTAGGTTTGAAGCCTAAATGGAATAAGCAAGGTAATGTTATTGATACTGAAATTATTCCATACGCTGAACTAAAACGCCCACGTATTGACGTTGTTATTTCAGCAACGGGCTTATACCGCGATGCTTTTCCTAATGTGATGTTATGGTTAGCCAAAGCCATTGATAAAGTAGCTAAAGTGAAAGAAGACAATAACTTTGTCTATCGTAATGCGAATGCACTTAAAGCTAAGTTATTGGAAAAGGGAAAAACAGAAGCCGATGCTGATTATCTTTCATCAATTCGTATTTTCTCCAATGAAACAGGCAATTACGGGACAGGGTTAGCAAGTAGCTCGTTAGCCTCTGATACATAGGAAACCGATGATAAACTAGCTAATTTGTATTTAGATCGTATGGGCTTTGCATACGGTGCAGATGAAAGTCGCTGGAGTGAAAATGCTGCTAACACTCTGGGGGAGGGCGAAGGGCTTTATTCAAAGGTGTTATCGGGAACAGAGGGGGTAATTTTCTCTCGTTCTACTAACCTTTATGCCCTAATGACTAATGATGATCCTTTCCAATATTTTGGTGGTATCGGTTTAGCTGTTAGACACCTTGATGGTGCTACCCCTGAAATGTATGTTTCTAATTTACGCAAGAAAGATCAACTTAAAAGCCAAACCCTTGATGAGTTTGTTAATCAAAAAATGCGCAGTCGTTACTTTCATCCTCGTTGGATAAAAGCGATGCAGGATTCGGGTTACGCTGGCGCAACGGCTATCCTAGATCGGATGAACAATATGTGGGGGGGAAGTGATGACACCTGAAGTAATACGTGACGATCAATGGCAAGAGTTTTTTGATGTGTATGTTGAAGATAAATATCAAATGGACATGCGAGCGTTTTTTGAAGAACATAACGCTGAAAGTTTAACGCAAATTATTGAGCGTATGCTTGAGGCTGTTCGTAAAGGTTATTGGCAAGCTCATGAAGCGACGATTAAAAAAATGGTAGAGACTTACACTGAGATTGCCAGTGAATTTGATGTTGCCACAGATAATGAGAAGTTCAATGACTATATGGATAGCAGTGCGGCGGGTTTTGGCTTAATGCCGTATCGAAAGCATTGGCTCAAGCGTTAGCACAACCGCAAGTAACAACGCCTTTAGCACAAACACAGCAAGTTACCGGGCAAAAATTGGAAGAACAAGCTAAATCGGAGCCTATTGAAACCGATTACAGTATTTTGTATTGGCTAGCGTTGATTTTCTTCTGTGGGACTTGCTATGAGTATTTATTAGCAAAAAGAAAATACGTTGTTATGGAGCCTCAAGAGTTAGCAACAACGTTGAAGCAAGCTGCATAACAGTGAATTATTAGACAAGTGTCAGTTAAATTTACAGTCCCTCAATGTTGATTTTGATAATTATATTAAAATCAATTGCTTAAGGTGTTGGTGTGAAATGTGCAAGGTGCATAGTAAATTTAATCTGTTGTGTGATTTTAAAAGGTAACTATTATGAAAAAGTTGTTGTTAGTATCTATTACTGCTGTCATGTTAATGTTTAGTGCTTGGTCAAATGCTGGTCTTATGACTGAACTAACCGAAGATACTTATATTACTTCAAATGGCTTAGATTGGACTTGGGCGTCAAAGTGGGGAACCGGTAGTACAGCCGCACCTGAACAGCCAACTTTTCATGTTGGTTGGAGATATGCAACTACCCAAGAGCTTGATTATTTATTTGAAAATTTAGTTAACCTATTTTTAAATTCTGGATCTCCTATTGAATCTACCGCTTTTTGGAATGATGAAAACCAAGTGGGTGTCAACCAAGGTGATCTTTCTGGTGGTTATATCATGTCTGGTGCCAATATTATGTCTTACGGGAATGGTTTGATTTGTACAGGCTCTACTCCTTGCGATACGTTTTACGTTAGAGAGCGCGTTGAGGTACCAGCACCAGCATCAATAGCATTATGGGCGCTTGCACTTGTTGCTTTACGTTCGGTTAGAAAGAAAACATAATGATTGTTATCATTTTATTATGATTTAAACCCCATAGCGTTTAAATACAAAAAGCCCGATGAATACTATTATTCATCGGGCTTTTTATTGATTTATTTATTGATGTGTTAGGTATTAACACTCAATAATATTAACGGCTAAACCACCACGAGATGTTTCTTTATATTTAGTTTTCATATCATTACCCGTTTCCCACATGGTTTTAATGACTTTATCTAATGAGACTTTTTGCGTACCAGTACCACGAAGAGCTAAACGAGCTGCGTTAATTGCTTTGACTGAGCCCATTGCATTTCGTTCGATACAAGGTACTTGAACAAGGCCTCCTACAGGGTCGCACGTTAATCCTAAGTTATGCTCCATGCCTATTTCAGCCGCATTTTCTACCTGTGATGGCGAACCACCTAAAATTTCTGCTAATGCACCCGCTGCCATTGAACAAGCAACACCGACTTCACCTTGACAGCCCACTTCAGCGCCAGAAATTGAAGCATTGGTTTTATATAAAATACCAATAGCAGCAGCAGTTAATAGATAACGAATACAGTCGTCATCGCTGACAGGTTTTACAAATTTATCGTAGTAACAGAGCACTGCAGGGATAATACCAGCAGCACCATTTGTTGGAGCTGTTACAACACGGCTACCAGCAGCATTTTCTTCATTAACCGCCATAGCAAATAGATTTACCCAATCCATTGCGGTTAGCGGGTCACTTGATTTTTCAACCATTAAGCCGCGATGAAGTGCAGGCGCTCTACGGTTTACTTTTAAACCTCCAGGTAAAATCCCCTCAGTGGTTATGCCACGTTCAACACTGCTTTTCATGGCATGCCAAATTTCGATTAATTTAGTGCGAATTGTGGCTTCATCATTTAAGCACTTTTCATTGTTCATCATTATGGTAGAAATACTTAAACCATGCTCTTTTGCTTGTTGCAAAAGCTCTTCAGCACTTGAAAAAACATGTGGTCTTTTGATGTTGTTGTGCAATGAAAGTGCTTTGTCTTTTTCTTTTTCAAAATCACAATCTTCAACAATAAAACCACCACCGATAGAGTAATAGGTTTTTTCAGAAATTAATTCATCATTTTGATAAGCAAATAATGTCATGGCATTAGCATGCGCGGGCAAGGTTTTTCTATGATGATAAATGATGGCGTCATCTTTAGGGAAGCTGACTTCATGACAACCATCAAGACTTATTTTCTGTGAGCCAATTACATTTTCTAGAATTTGTTCGATAGACTCAACCGGAATCGTTTCTGGAGCTTGACCAGAAAAACCTAAAATAACGGCTTTACCCGTACCATGCCCAATACCTGTCTGACCCAAAGAGCCGAATAACTCACACTTTACTCTATCAACGTTATTTAATAGTTTTTTTTCAATTAAATCATCGACAAAAAGTTTCGCTGCTTTCATTGGGCCAACGGTATGGGAACTAGACGGGCCAATACCAATTGAGAACATATCAAATACACTGATCATTATTTTTACCTATATTTTTCGCAAGGCGATATCTTAATTGATGAGCTGTTATCATCTTAAATGAAAGTGTAGTCGCTTTCTTAATTATGATTGCAGCTTGTTAATTTAACATAACAACAGTTTTTCCTTGATTACTTATCAAGTACGGCATATTTAGGTATATCCGAATATAAACTGCTTTAGATGTCTTTGTGTGAAATTATAATCGGTAATTCTAGCTGAATTAATTCTGTTTGAAAAACAAAATAATATATAAAAGCCGCTAAGATATAACCAAAGGCTATGGGAAAGCTAAAACTAATGAGTGAAATTACTTAATATGCGAAATGAGATCTTTAAGCATTACGGCCGTTGCACCCCAGATATTGTAATGCTTATAGGGAAGGAAATGAATATTGTGTTCTCTGCCATTCTTGCTAGCTTTTACAATATGATGGTGATCAGTTGTTAGAAAGTGATGTAATGGCACATGAAATATTTCAGCGACTTCATTTTCATCAATACAGTAGGGCTGTGTTGTGTCCACTATGCCAATAATAGGCGTGACATGATAACCACTAATGGTCTGATACGGAGATAACTGACCAATAATAGTTACCGCATCGGGTGATAGCCCTATCTCTTCTTCGGCTTCTCTTAATGCCGTTACGGTAAGTGATAAGTCTTCTGGCTCTGCTTTACCACCAGGAAAACTTACTTGTGAAGGGTGGTGTTTTAAATGGCTGGCTCTTTTGGTTAGTAGTACTTGTAAACCAATATCGTCACTTGTTGCCTGTGGCTCAACCAAGGCTATTAGGACTGCAGCTGACTTTAACGGTTTATCATGAAGGTAATTATGTTGTGAATCAGCAGGTTGCTGTAGGTTGTAGCGTAATAAAAATTCATCTTTTGTCATGTGAAATTCCTTAAACTACGCGGCAAAACTATCACCATTACCATCACTCAGCTTCATCTTTAAGCTGGCTTAATATGGGTAATATCTTGTTCACTTTATCGTAAGTTTCTTGATATTCGCTCGTTACAGTCGAGTCAGCAACTAATCCACCGCCAGCCCAGCAATGAATGTTTTGTTTTTGTTGTTGGGCAATGAGGGTACGTATGGTAATGCTAGTATCCATCGTACCACAGCTAGAAATATAACCGATAGAGCCGCAATAGACACTTCGCTTATGTGGCTCAAGCTCTTCTATTATTTCCATTGCTCTAATTTTTGGTGCACCAGTAATTGAACCACCAGGAAAAGCATCTCGTAATAAATCACAGCCGTCTTTGTTTGCTTGCAGTCGTCCCTCAACGGTACTAACCAAATGATGAACCGCAGGAAAACTTTCAATGTTGAATAGCTTAGGTACTTTTACTGAACCAGCAATACAGTTTTTACTCATATCATTACGCAGTAAGTCAACAATCATCAGGTTTTCAGCTCGATCTTTAGCTGAATGAGCTAGTGTATTGGCATTTTGCTTGTCTTCAGAAGCATTGTTACTTCTAGGCATTGTTCCTTTAATGGGTTTTGTTTGCACTCTATCTTGTTGCAATTGCAAAAAACGTTCTGGAGAAACACTTAATATGGCAGCTTCAGGTATGCGGATAAAGGCTGAAAAGGGAGCCTTGTTTTCTGCCCGTAATGCTTTATAGGCAATAAATTCTTCACCTTGATACTGAGCAGTAAATCGTTGTGCTAAATTGATTTGATAACAATCACCACTGAGTAAATAATCTTGAACTTGTTGAAATTTTTTCTTGTAATCTGTCTGTGTCATATTAGCTTGCCATTCGCTGGTTAAACTAAAAGAGTTTTTTGGCACATCAGATTCATACCATGCTCTGATGTCTATTGTTAGTTGCTTACGTTTAGTTTCAGGACAAATTAAATAGTATTTTTGTTGTTGATTATCAAAAACAATAGCTTGGCTATAAATGCCAACAGCCATTTGTGGCAAGTTAATATCATCATTAGCTAAGTTGGGTAGCTTTTCAAAACGTCGGCCTAAATCATAAGCGAAGTAACCTACGCTGCCACCTAAAAAGGGGCTTTGGTTAATACTGGCTGAAGTAGGGGTTATTACACTAGCTTGAAGGGCTTTTATTAAATGTAGCGGATCGGCTTGGCTTGTTTCACTGTATCCGTCATTCATACGTGTAATAAGGGTGCTAGTTCCCTGTGTTGTCAGTGTCATTTCAGGTTGCCATACTAAAATGTCAAAGCGACTATCAACATGATTACTATTGCCTGAGTCTAGCCACATAGACCAAGGTAAAGTTGATAAAGGCGTAAATAGAGTGCAAGGAGAGCATTCGTTAAATACGGATATTTCTTCAATGGTTAACGTTAACGGGTAATTATTTGAAGAGATTAACGATTGACTAAAATACTTAGACTGAGAAGACAAGGTTATAGTTACTCAAGTTATTCGCTGTTTTAATGTTGACTATTAGCTGTTTACACTGGCAGCAAGGTCAATAGCAAGTTATTATGGTGTTAGTTTATTATAACTTTCAACTCAATAATATTAAAGCTAATAGAGAGCACTATGGCCATCATTAAACAGCAAGATCTAATCGATAGTGTAGCGGATGCACTACAATATATTTCTTATTACCACCCATTGGATTTCATTCAAGCGTTAGAAAAGGCATATCATAAAGAGCAAAACACAGCGGCAAAAGATGCCATTGCTCAAATCCTTATTAACTCGCGTATGTCTGCCCATGGTAAACGCCCTATCTGTCAAGATACCGGGATTGTAACTTGTTTCGTTAAAATTGGTATGGATGTTAAGTGGGACAAAACTGACATGACCGTTCAGCAAATGGTAGATGAAGGTACGCGTCGCGCCTATTTGAATCCAGATAACCCATTACGTGCTTCGATTGTTGCAGACCCTGCTGGAGCGCGTATAAATACAAAAGATAATACACCATCGGTTGTTCATATTGACTTAGTTGCTGGCAATGAAGTTGAAGTGATGATTGCTGCTAAAGGCGGCGGTAGTGAGAATAAATCGAAAATGGCAATGTTAAACCCAAGCGATTCTATTGCTGATTGGGTTGTTAAAACCTTACCAAGCATGGGGGCAGGTTGGTGTCCACCTGGTATGTTAGGTATAGGTATTGGTGGTACTGCTGAAAAAGCAGGTGTTCTAGCTAAAGAAAGCTTAATGGATCCTGTTGATATACAAGAACTTATTGATAGAGGCCCACAAAATGCCGAGGAAGAGCTTCGATTAGAAATCTTTGAGCGTGTAAATAAACTAGGTATTGGTGCTCAAGGTTTAGGTGGCTTAACGACGGTAGTTGATGTAAAGATTAACGCAGTGCCAACTCACGCAGCTTCTAAGCCTGTTGTAATGATCCCAAATTGTGCAGCAACACGTCATGTGCATTTTCATTTAAATGGCTCAGGCCCAGCTGATTTAACACCACCTAAACTTGAAGATTGGCCAGAAATCACCTGGGAAGTCGGTGAAAATGTTCGTCGAGTTAATGTTGATGGTTTAACAAAAACTGATATTAGTGAATGGAAAACAGGTGAGACAGTACTGCTTAGTGGGACTATCCTTACGGGTAGAGATGCTGCCCATAAGCGCATACAAGATATGTTAGCTAATGGAGAAGATTTGCCTGTAGATTTTACAAATAAATTTATTTATTACGTAGGACCCGTTGACGCTATTGGTGATGAAGCAGTAGGCCCAGCAGGCCCAACAACAGCAACACGAATGGATAAATTCTCAGATATGATGCTGTCTAAAACAGGTTTATTAGGCTCTATTGGTAAATCAGAGCGTGGTCCTGCGACGGTGGAAAACATTAAAGAACACAACTCTGTGTATTTAATGGCGGTAGGTGGTGCTGCGTATTTAGTCTCTAAAGCAATTAAAAAAGCGAAAGTTGTTGCTTTCCCAGAATTGGGAATGGAAGCTATCTATGAATTTGAAGTTGAAGATATGCCTGTTACCGTGGCTGTTGATAGTACGGGTGAATCAGCTCATGTCACAGGTCCTGCGATTTGGCAAGCAAAAATAGAAGAGCTTGATAGTAAATTAAAGGGGTAAAAGCCAAGTTAAATTATTAAAGCTAGAGTTTTAAAACAGTGGGCATCTGCCCACTGTTTTTGTTTCAGCTCTACGATGCACTATCTAGAAGAAGTGTTAATAACACTTCTTCTAGATAGTTCTGATGTGCAAACCAAGCAGACTTGTTTCATAAACCAAGGTATAAAGGTATATTTTCAATATGAGAGTATGGTTGTTTAGTGAGTTTCATGGAAGGATCTACTTTAATAAAGCTTGCTTCATCAAAAATAGGAGGTGCAATAAGAATATCTAATCTTTGCTTTAAAATTAACCTAGCTATAACCTCTATACTTAGAAAATCAAATTTGTTCAGGTCTGAAGCTTCTTAAAACTTAGTAAAGTGTACATATCCTCTTAACATACCTATACGTAACCCTTTCAGATCTTCCCAACTTGCAACTTTTTGAGTTTGATTATTATCGGCATAAAACCAGCCGATTGAGTTCTGATATTAGGTTGTAAAAACGATAAGTAGCGACTTCCTTCCTCGCTATAAAATAAATCATCAATAATGTCAGCTTTACCTGATTTTATCGCTTGCATACAACGCGTCCAAGGGCATTCATATATTTCTAATGGTACATCTAACGCTTTAGCTATTTGTACTACTTTATTTTGATTTAGTTTATTTTGTTCGAAAAGTCTTGCATCGTGAGGTTGAACTGCAAAAATTAGTTTTTTAGGTAATGTGTCAGTAGCACTTACACAAAAAGTAACCAATAAAGGTAGTAAAAGTAACTTAGATATATACATAGTTTAAATCGTTTTAAGCCTACAAAAGAAAGCAACAGCCAACACCTATTGAAGCAGAAATTATAACTAATTTAGTTAATTATGTTGCCTGTATTTTGTAAGTCAATTGCAACTTATAAAATACTTCTATGTTTTAATATTGGCGGTATCTTTTAACCACTGGGTGAATTTTTTTACCGGTGTATAATCAAGTTTATCATTGGGCGTGACTAAATAATAAGCGTGGTCAGTAGTTAATGGTGTACAGCAAACTTCTACTAGTTCTCCTCGTTCAAGCTCACTTTCGATCAAAAACTTTGGTAATAAAGCAATCCCTAAACCTGCAATAGCCGCGTTTGTTGCGATAGAAAATTGCTCAAAATGCATGCCTTGTTGGGCTGAAATATTAATATTATGACTAGCAAACCATTGCTGCCAAGCATCTGGCCTTGTGGAAATATGCAGCAAAGGTTGCTCAGCCAAGCTGGCGATAAAGTTATGTTTATTTTCAGGGCTGCAATCTTTTTGCTTTATTTTAATCAGAAATTCAGGTGCGCAAACAGCGACCGATTCTTCTGCCATTAAAAAAGTTGAATTTGCCTGAGACCAATCGCCTTGACCAAAATGAATAGCGCAGTGTACATCCTCAAGAGAAAAATCAAACTGAGTAAGCTTACTTACGGTATTAATCGTTATTTGAGGGTTTTTCGATAGAAAGTCAGCTAGTCTTGGCATTAACCATCGGGAGCCAAACATCGGAAGAATGGCTATATTCAATACTCCTCCTGTTGGGTTAGTCATGATATTAAGCGTCGCGGAGCGAATATTACTTAAAGCGCTATGTATGTCCTTAGCGTAGTTTTTTCCTATTTCAGTTAATCGAATGTTTTGTTTATTACGGTGAAATAGCGTCACGTTCAATTGTGCTTCTAATGCATTAACTTGTCGGCTAATTGCGCCTTGAGTTAAGGAAAGCTCTTTCGCTGCTAAGGTAAAACTACCCGTTCGTGCTGCAGCATCAAATGCAGCAAGCATGCTGGTGCTTGGGAGTAATTTCTTTGATTGGGGTGACTTCATTTTTATACCAAACCGACAAGTTAGCTATTACCAAAAATCATGAGTTGATGAGGTAATATCGTTTGAATGTATCATCAAACTAACGAAGAATATAGCGTATTAGTGAAATTAACTCCTTATTCTAATTAAGCTTGCTCAATAATTACAGCCCGTTAAGTGTTTTTTGACGTTATGTTTGATGGTTTTGATAATTAATTCGTTATTTGCTAATTAAAAAGAATAGGCCTTAAGTATGAGTTGTTGTAATACCATATAAAATATCAGGAGAAAACAGAATGTCTAGTTCAGTCTCAACTACCAAAGAGCAAATAAATGTTGCTCAGGTTGACCCTAAGTCGTTAGAAAATACTAGCGCTTGTGAATCTAGCGGTGCATTACATAAGCGTGCACAAGTGATTAACGATGTAAGTATTGATGATGTTGAAGATATGATGGGCGTTTATCATTATAGCGAGGAAACACGAGAAATAATTAAAGCCGAAAATTTGTTGCCAACAGGGCTGTTAAGTCGTTTGCATGCTTCATATCCACAACATTCAGGATTGTTGGATAAAGAAGCACATATGTTCAATGAAAAAGATCAATATACAGGACTGTCAGGCTTTCGCCGTGTTACAGAGATACTTGAAGCGAACAATATTGATATTGGTGATATAGAAGAACGTGAGCTTTTTGTTGAGGTTTATCGATTTTTAGCAACTAAACACAGCTTAAACAGTATTGACTGGACAAACTTTTATGAAGATTCAGTATTTCAACTGGTGATGCCTCAACCTAATATGATTAACAAAGCAACGGTCGATGAATATTTAGGCTCAACTATTGAAGAGAAAAAGAAAATTGTTGCTGATTATCAAGAGAAAACAAGCCCGCATGATGGTAATCAACAGCTGAATAAGCCTTGGTTTGAAAATGAACAAGGTGAGATCGAATTTTTAGATGGTAGCCAACATAAATACCCGCAATGCCAGTTGATCTTCGATAAAACAACCCAAAACTGTTTTTCATTTTGTACGTATTGTTTTCGTCATGCACAAGTTCGTGGTGATGAAGATATGTTTATTCAAAAAGAAATAGATCAGATCCACCGTTATTTAAAAGTACATAAAGAAGTCACCGATATGCTGATTACAGGTGGTGACGGTGGTTACATGCCAGCAAGTCGTTTTGATCAATATGTAACCCCACTAATGGAAGATCGTGAGTTATTACATATTAAGACGGTAAGGCTAGCGACACGTGCGTTAACTTTCCAGCCAGAGATGATTTTGAGCCATAAGTACGACAAAATGTTAGCCGTTTTTGATAAATTACATGAAAATGGTATTCAGTTAGCGTGGATGGCGCATTTTTCAACACCTCGCGAATTACTAAACCCAACAACAATAGCAGCCATTCGTCGTCTGCAACGCCACGGCGTTGTAATTCGCAGCCAAAGCCCGATGATGAATCATATTAGTTTGTTTGAGCACAAAGATGGTTCTATAGATATTGATCGAAGTGCACAAAACTGGATCGATTTATCAAATATACTAGCAACTATGTTAATCAGTTTTCATTCTATGTATTGTGCTCGCCCCACGGGAGAGCATCATTATTTTACTGCACCCTTAAGTGATGTTAGTAAAATCTTTGATAAAATATATCGAGAACTGCCTTCTATTAATCGTCCGTCTCGACATTTATCAATGACAACATCAGCTGGTAAAATATCCATTATGGGGGAGTGTGAAGTTGGTGGAGAGCGAGCATTTGCCTTAATGTTTACGGAAGGTCGTAATATGAAATGGCTTGATAAAGTCTTTTTAGCGAAGTATGACGAAATAACGAATGACGTAAAATTACTTAAACCATTTGATACGGACAAATTCTTTTTTGAGGATGAATTAGAAACGATTGAGCACGATTTAGCTGAAGCATTAAGTAAGCGATTGACGTCTTAACTTATAATGTTTTTTTGAAAAATCTTTCACATATAAAGCCAACATTTATGTTGGCTTTATATGTATGGATTATGGTTAAGTTGAAGCAAGCGCATATCTCATGTATTGTATGCAAAAAATAATAATAATAAATTAACAAGGGAGTTTTGATATGTTGTCGTGGATATTTACGCTAACCGGTCTGGCAATATCATTCATTTTTACTAATCTTGATTCGTCTTCATTTATTGAAGCATTGCTTTGTCCGATAATCTTTGCCGTATTTTTAATCTTAGCGTTAATAAAATTAAAAAACTCATCTCACTCTGAGAGATATGTAGCGGACAGTGCTTCTTCAAATACTTCTCATTCTTCATCTATGGATTCTTGGAGTATTTCAAGTGGAGACTCTTCTGTAGGTGGCGAATAACCATTACTATTCACTTCACTCTACTTCACATTGTGTTCGTCAAGTAAACTATCAAAAACTTATTTGATACCACGCAATAAAACAGTCTACGGGCTGTTTTATTTTTTTCTGTTTTTATCGTATTTTTTCATTATATTTTCTCCTTGAATTCTCTCCTTAATTAAAGGGCATCTAATGAAATACCCAGATTTTTACCATCAAATACCAACAATACAATTGCAAGACGATTTAGCTGCGTTTTTAGGTGCTTTCGAGCAAGGCATTGTCGAGTTTAGTTATCTTGATAGTGTTAAAGCCGCTGGGCATTCGTGTCCTACGGTTTTAGGTGCTTACTTAATGACACTGCAAGGGGCAAAAGCTTTATATCAGAACGAATTAGCAAAACGTGGTTAAAGTTGTAGAAAATATCAAAACCCTAGTGACTGTTCAGCAGTGTTAGTGCTTAGTTGCATTAGTGTTTAGTTATAATAGCTTTAAATGTTGTTAGTTAAGTGCTTTGAATATGCTTTAAAAATGATAGCAGCTCGAATAAGTCCGTTACAGCGATGTCTGCCTGGTTACTATAAGGAAGTTCTCTATCAAATGTTACTAGGCAAGATGCCATCTGTGCATTTTTTGCTGCTTGTATGTCATAGAGATAATCACCAACATACAGTAAGTTGTTGGTAGGTATTTGCCATAATTTTGCTAGGTAGAGTAAAGCCTCTGGATCTGGTTTTGCGCTAAACTGCTCTCGTGTAATCACTTCTGAAATATCTATTTTGTTATGAGTTATTTTGAATGAAGCAGCCTGACTGCAATTTCTGGTGACAATGGCACAAGGTAATTCTTGCTGTTTGATATAGGTAATTAATTCGTAACAGCTAGGTAAAGCAAAGGAGGTTTTCGCATCAGCCATTTCAAAATTAACTAATGTTTGCATAGCTTGCTGTCTTTTATTTTCTGGCATTTCGTTGATAAAGCTTAATACGTCTTCATCGACAGGGCAGTTAACGGCTTGTCTAATTTTTCTGAAATCTAGCGAAGATGACACTAAGGTGTTATCAAGATCAAAAATAATCCCTTTTAAAGGTTTTAATAAGTTTTGCGCGTTAATAATAGGTGTTTTTGAATGGTTGTTCAGTTTCATTAATGCTTCCTGTACCTATGTTTCTTGTGCTTAAGCCTTTAAAAGCTAGTTCATATGTTAACTTTGATGTCTACTTTATTCGCAAACCTTTTTCATTAAACGTAATACCGCAGGAGAATCTTCAATTAATAACAATCCTTGTTCAAATTGATACTGACTCGCTGAGGTCATTTGTCCTGTGATCAACACAAAGACCTCTGTATTATATTTGTTTTTAAAATATCCTGCTCGATAACCAGCCATTGATGTACCCGCTGTTCTTAATGAGAGAGGATAACCTGATGTTGATGTATAACTTGCTACTCTTAAGCAGGCATGTTCTGTATTAAATGATTTAGAGAAGCCGCCTGCATATACTGTTAATTCATTATTTTTTAGAGTAATGCTATTTTTATACGAGCCATAAACAATAAAGCAAACAATGAAAATAGCGCCTAGAAGGCTGGCCAATGCAAAAGGTTTATCACGCACTTTTTTAACTAGCATTAATGTCATCAAGATAAGAACGATGACAATTAAAGGCCATAGTTCTTTAAGTGGTAAATAAACATTAATATCAGCTTCCATAAAAGTCCTTTTACTATGGGGTAATTACACGGTTACTTTCAACACGAGCAGCATTAGTGTTCTATTATTCTGAACAATCAAAACTGCGTTTTGCTTTGCTATTGATTAAAATAGCGCATTGCTGAAAATATCAACAAAGGTCAACACACTCTAGTGTTTTAATGGCGGTGAGTTTCTTCATTATGAGTATGACTAGTCGTTTGTTGATTCGTTTTCGTCATCGATAATCCCTTAACCATTTGTCGAGTCATACGTTCTGTTGTAATGAAGCCCCAATTCCATTTGTCATGGTATTTTTTTAATGGGTTCAACGCCACAATGTCTTCTTCTGTTTGCCCTTTTGATATTAACTTTTCTATGATGTTTTTGGCATCTTTAAGCATGCTAATAGATGCTTGAACATCTGCCTTAGTTGCTAGTGGTCCATGGCCAGGAATAATTTTAGTTTTGTCATTACTTAATGACAGTATTTTTTGTTGTGCAGCGATATAGCCATTGATACTACCGCCACTATTAATATCTATATATGGGAACATACCATTAAACAATGTATCACCGGTGTGAATTACATTTGAAGAAGTAAAATGGATTACAGCATCGCCATCGGTGTGAGCATGAGCAACATGAAAGATATGTGCATCTTCATTATTTAAATGAAAATTCATTTCATTGGAAAAAGTAATCACAGGTAATGCTGCTTTTGGAGCTGGCTCCATACCATCTTTGCCTTTAACGCCTTTAGTTAATAAATGTTCACGTAAATTTTTATGAGCAACAATATGCGCACCTGAATTCGCTAACGCTTCATTATTACCGGTATGATCACCGTGTACGTGTGTGTTTATGAGGAAATCAACCGGTTTGTCAGTAATGCTTTTAATAGCTGTATTCATTATGTCGAGCATAGGCGGCATAGAGTCATCGATTAATATGACGCCATCATCTCCCACCGAAAGGCCAAGGTTACCACCAGTAAAACCACCTACACCTATTAGCATATGTAAGCCAGGAGCAACCTCAGTCGTTGAAAAACTTAATTTACTATTTTCTTGTGCTAATAAGTGGGTAGAGCTTAGTGCTAATATACTTACTAGCCCGAGCGTTTTAAATGTGAACATGGTTAATCCTTAGTTGTTTTGTTAATCGTTATTTATTCAAGCCAATTACTACTAACTATACGGTTAAAAATCATAAAATTACTGTTTATTTACTATGCTTTAAATCAGTATCTTTCACAAATCAAATTTCGTTATCTGCTGTAATTGAATTACTAGCATTGTTTGTTTTTAGTTGAGGCTATTGATCTGCTTGCTACAAATAATGTAGCATTGGGTTGAATGACTTATGTGTTTAAAAGGGCGCATCCATTATGAGTATTCCTTTACCAGGTAAACAAGTTAGAGGCTCTAAAACGGGCAAGCCAATTATGGCATTGCTAGATTTAATTGGCCGCACTTGGTCATTAGGTCTTGTTTGGCATTTACGAGAAGGCCCCGCAACATTTCGCGAGCTTCAACATCGTTGTGAAAAAATTTCTCCCACTTTACTAAATACGCGCCTTAAAGAGCTGAAAGCATTAAATATTATTTCCATTGCAGAGGGTGGCTATCAATTAACCGTGCAAGGACAAAGCCTCATTGAAATTATTTTGCCATTAGGGCAGTGGTCAATTCAGTGGGCTAATGAATTACAGGAAAAGACTGATGAACTTAACTAATGGCTTAACGTATAGTTTGATGCCACTTGATAGATGTAGTAATCAACGAAAAAGCTTGCCATGGTTAAAAAAGGAATTTAACCATGAGAATACTGTTTTCTGCCTTATTAAAGAGGGGATGAGTTTGTTTCATCTTGATGAAACACTTACTCCTTATTTTATGCCTAAAGACTTACTATGTGAAATAAGCGTACATCAATGTATTTATTTAGGCAAAGGGAAAAGAGGCGCTGTTTTTGCGGTTGATTTTGAAAAGTTACGTTTTTCAACGCAGCAGGCAATTGAAGATATTGGTCGTTGGCAAGTTTTACGAGTGGTAACAGGCTCCCTTAAACTAGATGATGCTGCCACACTTGCTTTTGCTAAAGCATTAGTGCACTGGCACAAAAGTCATCAATACTGTGGTCAATGTGGTAACGCTAATCGTTCCATTGAAGCAGGCCATGCTAGAAAGTGTACGGAATGTAGAAATATGACTTTTCCTCGTACTGATCCCGCAGTCATTATGCTGGTTGAAAAAATGTTTGAGGATGGTATTCCAAGGTGTTTATTAGGTAGGCAAGCTAGCTGGCCAGAAGGGGTATATTCA
The DNA here is from genome assembly GCF_003545765.1 of Colwellia sp. RSH04. Classification (GTDB taxonomy): domain Bacteria; phylum Pseudomonadota; class Gammaproteobacteria; order Enterobacterales; family Alteromonadaceae; genus Colwellia. The sequence continues at coordinate 37,217 of NZ_QXIO01000008.1, forward strand.
ACGTTAGCTGGCTTTGTTGACCCAGGTGAAAGTTTAGAAGAGGCGGTTATTCGTGAAGTTAAAGAAGAAGCTAATATTGAAATAGAAAATCCTCAATATGTCGCTTCACAGCCTTGGCCATTTCCTGCATCAATCATGCTTGGTTTTGTAGCTGTAGCCAACAGTGAAAAAATTGACGTTAGCCAAGATAGTTTAGAAAGCGCACAGTGGTTCTCTCGTAAGCAAATTGAACGTTTCAATATTAATGAAAGCGTAATAAATAGCGAGCAGTCTAAGCGTTCTTCTAATAATGCTCACCTAAATTCACAATTATCAACTCAATATAAAATGAGCAGTAAAGATTCAATATCATCACAATTAATTACTGCGTGGTTAAACAAAGAGATAGGTGTTTATTAGATAAAAACAATTGATGTTATATTTCGTATACGTTTAAACGTGAATTACTTTTTGTTTTAGTTCCTTTATATAGAATAACGACACTCTAATCGCTACGCCTCAATTAAACCTCATTTAATAAGAACAAAAATAGTACTCTTTAGAACAACACGTCCTAATTTTTTATGATTTACTTAGTTGACGCAGCTAATTCAAAGGTTTAATGTCTGCTAATAGGCTTGTAGCTAGTCATGCCAAGTTTAAAATGCAGTAACTTTAAGGTTTTTTATGTTAGAACACGGCTCCTTTAGTATGGAGATTAATGCGCAAACACTGATTATCAGATGTTATGGAGCATGGAACATTCAAACAGTGATAAGAATGTGTCAAGAGTATAAAGAACATGTAAACAGTATTAGTGATAGTCCATGGGCATGCTTGGTTGATTTTACTCAGTGGGAGTTATCAACGCCAGAAATGTGGGAGCATATCGATGAACTCAATGAGTGGGGTAATGCTAATAATCAGAAATTTGAAGCCGTTGTGTGTAGCTTATCGATTCAAAAACATTTGATGGAAATCAGCCATGATGTACTTACAAATGTTGATGCGAGATTTTTTGACAATTTAACTCAAGCCTATGAATGGCTTGATGAAGTTGGTGTTTACCAACAATAGCCTTCATTTAATGCTTATAACCTATTAAAGATATTATTTAATTGTTTAAGTAGCACCGCACGATTGCTGTACTTCCAGTCTAAGCAAGAGACCTTCGCATGCTGTTATGTTTAATGATAATGTTTTTTACTCTTTTGGTGTTTAATTAACTCAAGCATTATTTTTCGATCACTGCGACAAATATGATAGGTAAACTCTCTTTTAAGCCTTTCAACAACGGTATGAATAGTGTCAGAGGTAAGTTGTTTTTTTAAGAGTGCTAAGCTGTTATCTAGTTGTGCTAATTCATCTTGGTGCAATAATGCATGATCTCTGACTAGTTGTGCGGGTAAGTATTTTTGTAATAATAACTCTTCTTTAATGACATGCTCTACAAAAAATGACGTTAATCTTTCAAGGATAATAATTGCGTATTCAAAGTCATTCGGCTGCTCTGCAATTTTTTGTAAACGATTAATGTAATTAAAAATATCTTTATGATCGTCATTCAAGTGCATAACGTCGAGATCATTACTTTGTAATACTTCATCAAGGCTATCCTGTTTCATGTTGACTCCTTTTGCTTTGATGATTACGTTAAAACCTCGGGTTATTTATCATCAAGGGCTTTTGCTAATAGTGACTGTCTAATGACTTCATTTTCTTTTGACCATACTGCTTTAAAGTCATAAAACTTTTCAAAAACTACGCTATTGCTTGGTAGCTTTACCCAAGGCTGTTTTGATTGAGTATAAATATGTACATCAGGTGGAAACTGAGCGGGTTCATCTAAGGTGCCTACCCGAATAAAGCGAATGAGTGACTTTATTCCACCCATAAAATAGCTGCTCCATAATGCAACTTTGCATTGAGGGCAACGTGCAATAACTTGCCCCTTACCACTTGGTGAAGGTGTTATAATTTCTTCAATGTCGCCTGTTTTTATTGTGATGCATTTAGCATCAAATAGAGCATTCAATGCAAAGGCACTACCTGTCTGCCTTTGACAGTATGAACAATGACAGCAATGCGTAATAAAAGGAGCAGCATTTATAATGTACCTTACATACCCACAAGCACAGCCTCCATCACAAACTTCAACATTGTCGGTCATGAATAAGTGTCCTTTTGAAATGGCAGTAGAGAGCAATTATTTCCCATGTGTTTACCCTTAATATGTCTATTTTTATCACTCTTTTAAGCATAGCGTTGATATTCACGACTATACTCAGGTTGTATTCGTTTTTAGAACCTTGTTAGATATCGCATATTTATGATGACAACTAGCGCTATCAACAGATAGAGCTTAGGTTGAAAGTTTGACATTAACAATTACTGAAAAAACGACACTGAGTGTGCATAGATGCACAGTAGGAAGGAAGCTATGAATTGGGATGATTTAAAGTTTTTTCTCGCTGTATCTCGTTGTGGGACAATAAGTGGCGCTGCTAAGCAATTTAATGTTCAACACTCGACAGTGTCAAGACGAATTAAGGCATTAGAGCATCGTCTTGGTGTTAGTTTGCTAAAGCGAACTAATAATGTCTATGAGTTAACTATTCAAGGTGCAAAAATAGAACAAGCTGCTAAACGGATGGAAAGCGAAATTACTGGCGTTGATGGCATGCTTGTGGGTAAAGAAGATTCTCTTGTTGGTCCTTTACGTATAACCACAATTAGCAGTATGTCATCAGCTATTTTGATGCCAATATTTTCAAGCTTCTGCAAAACACATCCCCATATTGACTTACATGTAGCTTCAACAAGCGAGCCAGTGAGTTTAACGAATAGGGAAGCTGATATCGCTATTCGCTTAACCAATACCCCGCCCGAAATGTTAATAGGTAAACGTGTAGCTACCGTAGCATCAACTATTTATGGCAGTATTGATTATTTACAAAATCAGAGTAAAACACGCGACAATCTTGATTGGATCGGTGCTAAATGTTGTCATTTTCATGACGCTTGGACTAAGCAATCTTGCAAGGAAAAGGTGCATTTATTTAGTAGTGATGATGCACTAACCATATTATCAGCGGTGAAATCAGGTTTAGGTGTGACTTATTTGCCTTGCTTTATAGGTGACTCAGAGCCTTTGTTAACACGATATGTTGAACCTGAAACAACATTTGATTTAGGTTTATGGGTGCTTATTCACCCTGAACTAAAACATAATGCTCGTGTTATAGCCTTCAAACAGCATTTAGTAAACGCATTAGATAAGATTCGTGACAAGTTTGAAGGGTAAATAATTTTTAATGTTTTAAAAAAATAGATTAATGTATCGAGATAGAATTTGTTAATATTATGTTATGTGAATTGAACTGTTAACTGCTTAAAAATAATAGATCTCTATTAGGTATTTGAATGTCAGAATTATTTGAAACTCAACATGATAAAAGTGAGTCGGTAATACTTCTTCATGGTTTAGCCCGAAGTGAATTATCATTAAGAAAACTAGAATCAGTACTTCAGCAAGAGGGCTATCATACGGTTAATTATAATTACCCTTCAACAAAGTTTAGCGTAGAAAAGTTAGCACAAGATGCAATTAGCCAAGCATTAGCACAGTGTCCAAATCATCATACCATTCACTTTGTTACTCACTCAATGGGTGGAATCTTAGTGAGGCAGTACTTAAGCCAACATACTTTGAGTAACTTAGGTCGTGTAGTGATGTTAGGGCCGCCAAATCAAGGCAGCCAGGTGGTAGACTCCTTAAAAGATATGCCTGTGTTTAAGTTAATAAATGGACCCGCAGGCGTACAACTTGGTACCAATGATATCAGTTTACCTAAAAGCTTAGGAGCGGTTAACTTTGATGTAGGTATTATTGCTGGTACTCGCAGTGTTAACCCTTTTTTATCGACTATGTTACCCACTCCTGATGACGGTAAGGTTTCTGTTGAAAATACAAAAATAGAGGGCATGTCTGATCATATTACTATGCCTGTTACTCATCCGTTTATGATGAGAAATGATAGGGTCATAGAGCAAGTTTTATGCTACTTAAAGCAAGGTCAATTTGAACGTGAAATGTAAGCAGGCAATTAAGCACAATAAATGGTTGTTAGTTGAGCGATATGATGCATGAAAAAACAAGAGCAAGAACAAGAAAATAGAATTAAAAAAGAGAAAGCGAATAAACACTTTCTCTTTTTTTAAATCGATAAGATCAGGTCTGAGCTAGTTAAGGTTATTAGTTAAGGTTATTACAGGTTAGGCTTTTTCAATAACCATGGCAATTCCTTGACCCACACCAATGCACATAGCACATAGAGCATAACGCTTATCAGAGCGCTCTAGTTGTTTCATCGCTGAAAGTACAATACGAGTACCACTCATGCCTAGAGGGTGACCCAAAGCAATAGCACCACCTTGAGGGTTTAAGCGCTCATCATTATCTTTAATGCCTAGTTCACGAGCACTTGCTAGTGCTTGAGCTGCAAAAGCTTCATTAAATTCAATAATATCCATATCATCTATTGAAAGCCCTAATCGAGTGAGTAGTTTTTCACTAGCAGGCGCTGGACCAATCCCCATAAATCGAGGTTCTATACCAATAACGGCTGTGCCGACAACCTTAGCTCTTGGTGTTAATCCATTCGCTAATGCCGCTTCTTTTGAAGCAACAATAACAGCTGCTGCGCCATCATTAATGCCTGATGCATTACCTGCTGTAACAGTACCTGGTTCTCTAAACAAGTTTTTAAGTGTTGCTAACTTATCTAATGAGGTAAGGCGTAAATGCTCATCTTTATCAAAAATTATATCTTCTTTGCGTCTTTGTGGGATGATTACGGGAACAATTTCTTCTGCAAAACGACCATCTTCTTGAGCTGCTTTGGCTTTAGTTTGGCTCCAAAAAGCAAATTTATCTTGATCTTCACGGCTGATATTGAATTTTTCAGCCACGTTTTCTGCCGTTTCTGGCATGGTCTCTGTGCCAAAGCTTTTATCAAGCTTTTTGTTTACGAATCTCCAGCCCATAGTGGTATCAAACATTTCTTGGCTTCTGCCAAATGCATTGTCTGCCTTCCCCATCACATAAGGTGCACGGGTCATGGCTTCAACACCACCTGCAATAATAATTTCACCTTCACCCGCTTTTATATTGTTAGCGGCCATAGCGATTGCATTCATACCTGAGCCGCATAAGCGATTAATTGTTGTACCTGCAACGCCCATTGGGTAACCTGCAAGTAATAATGACATACGAGCAATATTGCGATTGTCTTCACCTGCTTGATTTGCACAGCCTAAAATAACGTCATCGATTTCATCAAGGTTAAGGCTTGGGTTTCTATCTTTTAGTGCTTTAAGCGGAATAGCCGCTAAATCATCAGCTCTAACAGAGGCAAGAGCACCACCGTAGCGACCAATTGGCGTCCTAATTCCATCACAGAGATATACATCTTTCATTTTATTTTCCTAATATTTGGGCATGTTCATTTGCGGCTTTAATTGTTCAAACCCCTCTTTAAGTGCAGCAACCAAGGTATCTATTTCTTTTTTGCTCATCGCAGTTGATAACGTGGCAGAGCAAGTATTAATCATCATAATGCCGTTATCATATAAATGATCAAGTAGCTTATTAATTAATAAACTTTCTTGTTTATCAACATAGGCTTCACGATAATTTTTTGGCGGCGAAGGTTTTAAGTGAATTCTGAACATGCTACCAGCGCCAGTAACACAAGCGGGTATTCCTACTTCTGATATTACCTGATTAATTGAAGCCTTGGCATAGCTCGCTAATTCATTTAGTTTGTTGACTGCTGCTTGGTCAAAGTCTTTCATTGCAGCATAACCGGCAGTCATGGTTATTGGGTTTGCTGAAAATGTGCCTGAGTGTGGTAATAATACCTTTGCTTGAGTTGGATCGAGTACCTTCATCACTTCATTACTACCTGCTAATGCTCCCGCAGGAAAACCACCACCAATGACTTTACCCATGGCGGTTAAATCTGGTTTCACTTCATAATTTTGTTGAGCACCAGCAAAGTTAGTTCTAAAGGTGATAACTTCATCAAAAACCAGTAAAGATTGGTTGTCGCGTGTCCATTGATATAATGCATTGATAAAGTCATTGCTGGCGGGGATCAAGCCAACTCTATGAGGAAGTAAATCGACTAAGATGCATGCGATATCGTCTTTATGTTGGTTCAAAATATTAATAGCTCGCTCGACATCGTTAAAGGGGATAACAACAACATCGTCTAAGGCTTTTTCGGGAGTACCCACAGCTACTGGTATGCTGCTTGGCTTATTGATATCTCCCCAGTTTTTTGGGCTGGCAGTTTGACTCACTTCTGCATAATCATAAGCGCCGTGATAAGCCCCTTCAACTTTCGCTATTTTAGCCTTGCCTGTATAGGCGCGAGACGCTTTTAGCATCGCCATTACCGCTTCAGTTCCAGAGTTTACAAAGCGGATTTTGTCAAAGCTTGGTACACGATCGCAAAGTAATTGCGCATACTGCACTTCATTTTCAGTCGCCATGGTGAAGCAACTCCCTTTTTTAAGTTGAGTTGAAACAGCTTCAACAATAGCAGGGTAGGCGTGTCCATGAATAAGTGAGGCCATATTGTTGGCAAAGTCTATACGGCTTATCCCTTCAACATCTGTGACGTAGCAACCTTCACCTTTTTCGGCGTAAAATGGGTGAGGTTTTCTAAAAATAGTATTTCGACTGACACCGCCAGGGAGTACTTTTGATGCTTGTTCAAATAATTGTTCGCTTTTACTCATGATTATTTCTCAAATCGATTTAGATTGTTGTTTTGTTGTTAGTGAATTGAATCGCTATAAGTACACTGTATTGGCTCTAACGTTAAAGTGTATTTATTAGCTCAACAGCTGTTCTGCTTTGTACGTAATCAAAAGTTACGCCAGGCGCCAACTCTGTTAGTAGTAAGCCTTTAGCTGTTATATCAATAACGGCTAAATTACTATAAATTCTGCTGACTACTCCTTTGCCTGTTAAAGGAAATGTGCATTCTGGTAATATTTTAGCGTCACCACTTTTAGTGGTATGTTGCGTAATAATGTAAATAGTTTTAACTCCTGCAACTAAGTCCATTGCCCCACCTACAGCAGGAATTGCATCAACTGCACCAGTAGACCAATTTGCTAAATCACCTTGTGCTGATACTTGCATTGCTCCTAATACGCACACATCTATGTGATTGCCGCGTATCATGGCAAAGCTATCGCCATGATGAAAATAGGAAGCACCAGGAATGGCAGTAACGGGTTTTTTTCCTGCATTAATCAAATCTACATCTAGTTCGTCATCGTTTGGAGTATTCCCCATACCGAGTAAGCCATTTTCAGTGTGATATATTACTTCTCTACCCTCAGGAACGTATTGAGCTACTTTTTCAGGAATGCCTATGCCTAAATTGACATAGCTTCCATCTTCAATGTCTTGAGCACAACGCTGTGCCATCTGTTCTCTGTTCCAGCCCAATTGCTGTTCAACGTTTGTTTTGTTTGTGTTATCTGCTAATTGATTCATACTTATTCGCCTACCTTGGTGCGCATTGGAGGGTAAACAACCCCACTTTTAACTAATTGAGATTCTTGTTGAGGGTTAGTTACTTCAATAATGCGATTTACAAATATGCCAGGAGTGACCACATGCTCAGGATCAATTTCACCTAAGGAAACAGTTTGGTTAACTTGTACTAAGGTATTTGTTGCAGCCATGGCCATAATAGGTGCAAAGTTCCTCGCTGTTTTATTGAAAATCAGGTTGCCGTATCGGTCAGCGCGCTTAGCCTTAATCAAGGCAAAATCGGCTTTCAGACCTCGTTCCATTACATAATCTTCACCCTCAAAATTTCTGATTTCTTTCCCTTTAGCTAAGGGAGTACCAACAGACGTTTTAGTGTAAAAGGCAGGAACTCCAGCACCTCCAGCTCTAATACGCTCGGCTAAGGTACCTTGAGGAACTAATTCTAATTCTATTTTATTATTGCGATATAGCTCAGGAAAAACTAACGAATTTGCAGTGCGAGGGTATGAACAAATCATTTTTGCCACTTGCTCATTTTCAATTAGTGCGGCTAAGCCAACGCGACCACTACCAGTATTATTATTAATAACAGTTAAGTTTTTCGCACCTTGATCGATTAAAGCATGAATGAGCTCAATAGGGCTGCCTGCTTCACCAAAACCGCCAATCATAACGGTATCGCCGTCTTTAATATCTGCAACTGCTTCTGCACAGCTTGAGATGTTTTTATCTATCATTTGCACTACTCATTGTGTAGATAAAGATCATTCAATATCTATTGGTTAATGAAAACAAGTTGTGCGCTATGCGAACACTTGTTACTATGTCGAACACAAGTGTAAGTCTCGATTATTTGCATGTCAAAAACATAACAAGCAAAAGATGATGACGATCAAATAAAAAAATTATTTGATGCTTTTTTTGATATCAATGTATAGAAAAATAGAGAGAAAATATCAGTGCAAGAGATAATAAAACCAACAGAATTAGTACAATCGTTAGTTAAAGGCCTTGAAGTTATTCAAGCATTTAATCAGCAAAGGCCTGCAATGACTTTATCTGAAGTGGCAACTGTTACCGGATATACCCGCGCTGCCACTCGACGTTTTTTACTGACTTTAGTGAGTGAGGGTTTTGCAAAACAAGAAGGTAAGTTGTTTTCGCTAACAGCAAAGGTACTTGATTTAGGTTTTTCTTATCTTTCAACGCTAGATGTTTGGCACAATGCTAAACCGATTATGGAACAACTCGTTGAATTGTTAAATGAATCATGTTCAGCAGCGGTACTTGACGGTAACGATGTCGTGTATGTTGCACGTGTGGCTACGACTAAACGAATTATGTCGATAACCTTAAATGTAGGCACTAGATTACCTGCTATATCGACCTCAATGGGTCGAATGTTACTTGCTTCTTTATCTGATACCGCGCTCGATGAGTATTTAAATCAATGTGATTTAATAAAACACACTCAATATACCTTAATTGACAAAGCTGCGTTGAAAGCTGATATTTTGCAAGTAAGAGAGCAGGGCTATTCAATGGTAGAGCAAGAGTTTGAGCTAGGGTTAACCTCTATTTCAGTGCCTGTACATAATAATATTGGCGAAGTGATAGCAGCACTTAATGTGAGTACACATATGTCGCAAACGGCGAGGAAACAAATTCTTGAAGTAATACTACCTGCGCTTAAACAAAGTGTGATGAAAATAGAGCAATTAGGATAAGTCGAGTTTTGGTAAGTTTTATCTGTGTTAATAGCTAAATACTTATATTAATGAGATTAATCCTTGGTGAAAATTACAAAGCTATGGTTTAATAGTTCAATTACTGTAATAATAAACAGTGTTTTAGAGCGCAAAACCTAAATAGGCATAGTATGGATTTATCTATTATACAACACCCTTTATTCCCAATCACAATCATCACTTTATCTGTATTTCTGCTACTAGCATTAATGATTCTTGTTAAATTATCGAAACTACAAGAACAATTAGCTCGTCAACAGATGAGCCAGCCACAATGCTTTGATGATTTAATTTCAAAGCAAATTCAGCAATTAAAAGAGCATAATGAAACGATTTTCTTACAATCGCACCAAAAACAAGAGTTAACACTGATAAATGTTGTAGAGCAAAAAGTGGCCGATTTACGCATTAAATTATTGCGCCAATTTTCAGAGCAAAAAGATCAGTTAAATCTAAATCAAACACAATCACTTGATCAGATCATTAATCATTTAAACAACACGGCAAAGGATAATAGAGAAGAGCTGGCAAAAAGTTTAGCGCAATCAAGTGAGCTAATGTCGAAACGCATTGATGATCTTACGCAGGCAACCGATAAACGCTTACAAGACATTAGTGGTCAAGTTGAAAAACGACTGGCTGAAGGGTTTGAGAAAACCACAAAGACTTTTAGCGATATACTGCAAAGACTTGCGTTGATTGATGATGCTCAGAAAAAAATTACAGAGCTATCAACTAACGTAGTAAGCCTTCAGGAAGTACTCGCTGATAAGCGCTCTCGTGGTGCATTTGGTGAGGTTCAATTAAACTCCCTTTTACGTAATGTGCTTCCTGAGCAAAGCTTTAAATTGCAACATGCATTGTCTAACGGAAAGGTTGCAGATTGCATGTTATTTTTACCACAACCAACAGGTAATGTGGTCATCGACTCAAAGTTTCCATTAGAGAGTTTTCAAAAAATGATGGATAATGAGCTATCAGAGCTAGAAAGGAAAGTTGCTTTGAGGCAGTTTAAAACAGATATTAAAAAGCATATAACTGACATTAGTGATAAGTATCTAATTGATAAAGAAACTGCTGATGGGGCGATTATGTTTATACCTGCTGAAGCAATTTTTGCTGAGATTCATGGTCATCAAAGCGATTTAGTTGAGTTTGCTAATAAAAGACGAGTATGGCTTGCTTCTCCTACTACGTTAATGGCTATCCTGACTACCGCACGTTCAGTATTAAAAGATGAAGCTACACGTAAGCAGATACATATAATTCAGGCACATCTGTCTCATTTATCTAAAGACTTTGATCGTTTTAAAGGACGTTTTGCCAACTTAGCTAAACATATTGACCAAGCGGCGACTGACGTAAAACAAATTCATACCTCAGCTGATAAAATTTCGACACGTTTTGAAAAGATCGAGCAAGTTGAGTTGATGGATGAAGAGCTAGAGCTGTTAGACAAGTAGATATATAGACAAATATATAAATAAAGAATAAAAAGAGGGAATATTTTTCAATATTCCCTCTTAAATATTTGACTGTTTAGTATCGTTAATTGACTACTTTAACTGAACCATCTACTTGGCTACTGTCTACATAACCAATTGCATTTGGGGTCGAGGCAATAAACGCGATAACCTCTTTATCGTTATTAAACTCTTTTAAAGGCTTTCCTTTCCCTGTAAATATTAACTTTGACCAATAGGCCTTTACTTGAGATTTTGATTTGCCTAGTACTTCTTTTTGAAAGCTATCTCGTGTGGCGCTGTTTGATTTTAAATTTACAGCGACCACTGATTCGCCATTAGAAAAAGTTTTACTCTTGCCAAGAAATATTTTGCTAATATCACTTTTACTTAATTCACTGTTATTGCTTGGGTTAACGATTACAGCAACATCAGCAAACACAGAGAAACTTAGTAAACCAGCAAGTAAAGGAGCGGTTTTTAAAAAAAATTTCATTTTATACTCCTTAAAAAACGGTAACTAGTGCTGCACGAACTAAACCAGCATCATTGTTACTATTATTTTTGTTGCTAAAATCAGTATATTCTAATTTGAAAGCGGCAGAATCATGAAAATCGTACCTTAAACCAACTGTAACATACTCTTCTTCGGTTTCTTGACTGTATAAGAAACCTTCTGTTGTACCTTTCAAATAATCAATATCTGGATGCAAACCATAAGGAATATCGGAGGTGTAAATGTCACTCACATTATCGTCTACGCCATAGGTGACATGAACCAAAATATTATCAAATTGATAACCTGCCATTACATAATAAGAGTCTTCTTCAGGCAAAGGAGAATTGTCTATCTCAAGGTTAGTATATTCACCTACAATAATGATCGCGTCATAATTTACTTGAAAACCTAACTCAAGAAACGATGATGAATCTTCACTAATTCTCGTATTGTTGGCAACATCTTCAAACCCTGCTTGCTGCCAACCCTGCGCTAATGCTTCTAAGTCTGAAAATGGTAATGTAGTATCAGCAATAAAATAACTTGCTCTTAACGTTAGCCAATTATAAGTAAAAGTCGAAGAAAGGCCCGTTAAATTACCAACATCAGGTGTGATTTCATTACCAAAAGCATTTATTTTGTCGGTGGTTCTTCCGTAAATAGCATGGAAAGATGCATCCACCTCATTGAATGAGGTGGTATAAATAGCACTTAATCCATCATAAGTATCAAAGGCCAAATCATAAACACCTGTTGGTGGTGTTATCCAAGGATAGGCGTATGAAACATCTAAAAAGTCAGAATACATATAAAAAGGCGCACGTTGTCTACCTGCAAGGATACGTAATTCATCAGTAGCATCATAACTGAGAAATGCCCACTTAAACTCAGGCTCCCAATCATCAGCGCCTTTTGACGCAATTTGAACTGTTACTCCTAGGCCTTCGCCTAGATCACTGCTAGCTTGTAAAGCAAACAGTGAGCCTTCTTTAAAATCAATATTATCGTTATAACCATATAAACTATCGCTACTTGAGGTTGTTGTTCCTGCAACAATAGAGGCAAAGCCATTAAACGTTATTTCAGCTTGAGATGGTAACGAAATCAAAGCTGCCATTAAAGACGTATAGATTAGTTTTTTCTTCATGTTTAAATACCTAAGTTTCAATGTGATTAATTAGTTAAACTTTAAATTGTAGCGCAATTTTCTCTAGTTCAGAGGCTAGATTTGTCAGTTCATCACTGACTTGTGCTATTTCTGAAGAAGCGTTTGACGCATCTTCAGCGGATTGCTGTATATCATCAACATGTCTTACCATTAATGTGGAAACCTCCGCTTGTTGTTGGGTTGAGTTAGCTATTTCATCGTTCATTGTTGATATAGCACCTATAGCACCAGTGATCTCAAGCAAGCTATCACCCGCTTGGTTTGCACTTTTTACGCTATTTTCAACACCTGTTATTGAACTCTCCATTGTGTGTACTGCTTTACTCGCTGCACTTTGTAGTTGATCTAACATTTGATTAATTTGCTGAGTTGACTCTTGGGTTCTTGAAGCAAGGTTACGAACTTCATCTGCGACCACAGCAAAGCCTCGACCTTGTTCTCCTGCGCGAGCAGCTTCTATGGCGGCATTTAATGCTAATAAGTTCGTTTGTTCTGCAATACCACGAATAACTTCTAACACTACGTTAACTTTGTTGGTGTCATCATTAAGTTGATTGATGATTTCTGAAGACTCTTGAATGACTTCAGATAACTGTCTTATTTCCAAGACTGTTTTGTCTACAACACCTTTACCATTAGTTGCTTCATCGTTTGCATTGCGAGCAGACGAAACAGCATCAGCAGCGTTTGAGGTTATAGCTTGTACACTATGACTCATTTCTTCTACAGAATGTTTAGAGGCATTAATACTCTCTGTTTGTCGCTCGAAAGAGCTAATTGTTTTATTAGATAGGTTTTGAATGTTATTTGCTGTTTGCGCTAAAGGCACCGCAGTATCGACTACATTTTTAATGACACTTTGTAATTTTTCAATAAAGCTATTGAACCAGAAGACTAAATCACCAATTTCGTCTTTACTTGATGTAGACAAGCGAACTGTTAAATCCCCGTTATCTTGGGCAATATTTTTTAAAGAAGAGATGATACTTTGTAAGCTATTATTAATTGAATTTGCAATAGGGTATGAAGCGCTAAAAAGAATAATGATTGTGATTATGCCTATGCCAATACCGATAGAAGATGTTGACTCAACACGACTACTAACAGATTCAAAAGCATCATTGAAGGATTTGTTTTTCTCATTTTGAAACGTTGTTAATGTACTTTGTAATTTGTTGAGCTTATCAACCATGGAAGTACTTCTGCTTTCCAATGTGTTGAAATCCATAGTGCCATCAACCATTTCTTTAGAGAGCGAATGCGCTTGTTGGTAATAGTCATCAAAATCGGTTAATAACTGTTTAAGAAAAGGTGTATTACTTTGGTTTATTCCGTATGAAGCTTTTATTTTACTTCTAAATTCATCAGCATAAGTGTCTGAATTGTCAAGTAGTTCTGCTTCACCCATAGTGACGGCACTACTTAATGTTTCTTTAATTTTATCTAAATATAGCAACCCAAATTCAGATGTTTTTAAGTACTTGTACTCAACCGCATAGGCTTTATCGAGTTGAGTCACTATTTGTGACATCGCAACTAAACTAGTGATCAAGTAGATAGCAAACCCGATGGTACCTACAATAGGAATGAGTAAAATTTTGAAACGAATAGGTAATGTCTTAAATGAAACCATAAGGTGTATAACCCCGTTATTCTTTTTAATTGATAAAGTTACTTTGTAGAGTATAGACAAAAAATTAAAAAGTAACTGATAGATAACAAAAAAAGTCACTTTAATTAGATTTTTAATTTAAAATTAAACGATAGTACAATTAAATTGCTAGAAATGTTCTATGCAGAGGTGTTTTGAATGACAAAAAAGCTGTTTTTTGGTAGGCACCTGAAGAAAAGGGGGAATACTTTCTTCAGGCTTCAGGCTTCAGGCTTCAGGCTAATTTTATCCTTGTCGCTTATTTAAAGAGCGATGTTTAAAAACTGCTTTTAAAAAGCAATGTTTACGAAAACAATAAGCAATAGTACAGGGCATATAAAGCGAAGATAAAAGCCAAGTAATTTTAAGTGATTACTTTGTTGTAACTTTGCCATGTCAGTTAATTTATTGCCTCTTTTCCATAACCAACCGACAACAATAAAGTAAAACAATGACATTAATGGTTGTAATATCGTTGTAAGTAACTGAATAACCAAACCAAAGAGGACTTCAAAGAAGGCAATTAATATCAAACTTGCAATGAATACCGCACCTGACATTAACCAAGTCGCCCTTTTTCTTGAGATGTGTTTCGTTTCTACAAAATAAGAGACAGGTACTTCGGTTGATGAAATAGTTGAAGTTAATGCAGCAATAGACAGTAAAGCAAAGAAAGCGAATGACACTAAAACTCCTATAGTGCCCATTGAAGAAAATAGCTCTGGAAGAATTTGAAAAATGAGTTGTCCTTCGCCGATAAGTTTACCGTCAGCAAAAACCTGTTGTCCCGCATGTTGAGCAACGAAAAGAGCAGGGATGATCAATAAACCTGCGATAAAGGCAATTAATGTATCTAATGCTGCAATGGAGACAACAAGCTTTCCAATCTGCTGATCTTTTTTCATGTAAGAGCCATAAACCATCATTGAACCTACACCAATAGCTAGTGAGAAGAAGGCTTGCCCCATGGCCGAAATAATTAATTTTGGGTTTGTCACTTGACTAAAATCAGGTACTAAATATGATCTAACGCCAGCCAAAGCACCTTCTTGTTGTAAAATGAACACAATTAAAGCAATGAGCATAAGCAGTAACAAAGGCATTAAACGAGTAGACCAACGCTCAATTCCGCCGTGTACACCTTGATGAATTATTCCTGCGGTAAGTAAAATAAAAATAGGGGTGAAAATGAGGTTACGTAACGTGCTTGATGAGGCTAGCCATTGTGATAATTCATGAGCATTTACTAACTGAGCAAGGGCTGAAAGTGAATGTGCCAACATCCAACCAGCGACAATGGTATAAAAACTAAGCATCATTAAGGCACCAGCAAGCCCTATTAAACCAGCATTTTTTCCCGTTTTAGCAAACCTTTCGCCACAAGCTTGTTTTAATGATTCAACTGGGTTTCGCTGGATTTGATTGCCTATATATATTTCAGCATAAAGTGCCGGTAAAGCAAGCAGTACGGTAACGATAAGGTAAACTAATAAGAAAGCACCTCCGCCATTGTTAGCAGCTTGTGTTGGGAACCCCCATATATTGCCTAAACCAATGGCTGCGCCTGCAGCAGCGAGTACGAATCCGAGGCGAGATTTAAAAGAATCACGAGAAGAAGCAGTCATAAATAAAGTGTTATGAGAATTAGTTAGGCAAAGCTTAACGATTTAATAGAACAAGTGAAAGGTTAATTAAGCCCATCAGGTGGTATTTTAAGCAATTTACACACAATTACTGACAAAATGTCATTTATCTTGATAAATGTCTTTTGATATAATCTTAAAATTATTCCATGAAAAGTAGTTATCCTATGTCATTAGAGCAAACAGCTAACCCATTACAGTTTGAGATTATCCCTGTAACACCTTTTGAGCAAAACTGTACGTTGTTTTGGTGCACAGAAACTAAAAAAGCAGCCGTCGTTGATCCTGGAGGTGACATTGAAAAAATTAAAAAGGCACTTTCAAAGCACAGCTTAACGCTAGAAAAAGTTTTAATTACTCATGCACATATTGATCATGCCGGCGCAACACATGATTTATCGAATTTTTATGATGTCGAAATTGAAGGCCCACATAAAGAAGATCAATTTTGGATTGATATGCTAGAAGATCAAAAACAACGATTTGGTGGTGCCTTTTCCTATGCTAAAAAGTTTAAACCGACACGCTTTTTACAACAAGGTGATACGGTAAGTTTTGGCCATATCACTATGGAAGTTTACTTTTGCCCAGGACATACGCCTGGTCATATCGTTTTTTTCCATCGGCCTTCTCAATTGGCACAAGTAGGCGATGTATTGTTTTCTGGTTCAATTGGTCGAACTGATTTCCCTCGAGGAGACCATTCCACTTTAATCAATTCTATTCGTAATAATTTATTCCCTCTTGGAGATAGTGTTCGTTTTATTCCAGGACACGGACCAATGAGTACATTTGGTCAAGAACGCAAATCAAACCCATTTGTTAGCGATGCAGCATTAGGTCAACGTTAATGAATAGTTTGGTATTTAAAGCACAACGACGGCTTAAGAAAATTGATAACAGCAAAGTTTTTCAAGGGATTATTATTGCGGTTATTATTCTATCGGCTTTACTTATTGGTGCTAAAACTCACAACCTCTCTGATAATGCTATTGTTATTTTAGGTATTTTAGATTTAGGGGTAACAGTATTTTTCGTGATAGAAATCGTGATTCGCTATCTAGCTTATCCAAAGAAAAAGCAGTTCTTTAAAAATGGGTGGAATATATTCGATACCGTTATTGTTATAGGTAGCCTAATTCCAGCTGGTGGTGCAGGTGTTCTGTTAGCAAGATTATTACGTGTCTTTAGAGTACTGCGTTTAGTGTCGATGGTACCTGAATTAAGATTACTCATTAATGCGTTATTAAAAGCGATCCCAAGAATGGGGTATATCGCTTTATTAATGTTTGTGATTTTTTACATCTATGCAGCCATCGGCAGTATGTTATTTCATACCATTAATGAAGTGCTATGGGGTGATGTTTCTATTTCGATGTTAACGCTTTTCAGAGTGGCAACGTTTGAAGATTGGACTGATGTAATGTATGAGACTATGGCTGTTTTTCCTATTAGTTGGATTTATTACTTATCTTTTATCTTTTTAACTGCTTTTGTCTTTTTGAATATGATGGTCGGTACCGTCTTAGAAGTAATGGGGCAAGAGCATGAAAAATTTCGTGCTGAACAACATGGTGAAACGGGCGAAGGAGGAGAACCCGCTAGTAGAGCACAAATTGATAAACTTGAAGCTGAACTTGCACAAATTAAAGCGCTTCTGTTAGAAAAAAGTAAATAACGGCTCTAGGGCGTGTTTATCTTTGTTGAATAATTCAGCGATGAGAAAACCCCCCTTTAATCCCCCTTTAAATCAAGAAAAAGTTGCCTAGTTTACTCGCTAAATCAGCAGTTTTTAACGCAAAGCAAAAGGGGGGAGGGAACCTCAGTTCTATGGCCATGGTTATCTTTAACGCTAGCGGGACTGGTATTTATTTGGAACAACCAAACTGTGTTCATACTAATCACGCTTTAGTCAATTAATGCCTTAGTCAACTAACGCATTAGTTGCATTAATTAAGTGGTGTCTAGTATTTGGCTCAGAAGAAGAGTGACCCGCACCTTCACTCGTAATTAACCTTGAATTAGGTAATTTAAGGTGTAGTTGCCAGGCATTATCGTAAGGGCAAACAATATCATAACGTCCATGAACGATCGTTGTAGGTATGTCTTTGATTTTGCCACAATGATTCAATATTTGATTTTCAGATAAAAAGCACTTATTAAACATAAAGTGCGCTTCATGACGAGCTAGTGTCCACGCTCTTTCATCAGCCGTTGCTTCATCAACAAACTTTTGATCGGGAATTAAAGTACAGCATCGAATTTCCCAGATACTCCATGCTTTTGCAACTTTCATCGCAAGCGCTTTGTCTTCACCAATCATGACTTTATAAGCTGCTTGCACAGTACCTTGTGCTGCACCTTCTGGAAGACAGTTCAAATATTCTTGCCAATAGTCAGGGTAAATACGAGTTGCACCACCACCGGCAAAAGTCCAATTTGTATCTTGCTCTCTACCTAAATAAATCCCTCTTAGCGTAAGGCTTTTCACTTTCTCAGGGTATGCTTGGGCATAGACAAGTGATAAAGTTGAGCCCCACGAACCACCAAAAACATGCCAACTATTAATCGCTAGTTTGTTTCTTATTTTTTCAATGTCTTCAACTAAAGCTGTAGTTGTATTATTTTTTAAACAACCATGTGGCAGCGAGCGACCACACCCGCGCTGATCAAACAAGATAATACGAAATTTTTCAGGATTAAAAAAACGTCTGTCTTTTGCGGAACAACCGCCGCCTGGACCTCCATGGATAAAGAGGATGGTTTGGCCATTTGGATTACCACACTCTTCAATATAAATTTCGTGTTGGTCATCTACAGGCAATAAAAAATGATTGTAAGGTTCAATGTCAGGATAAAAGTCATTCATAAGGTTATTATTCCGTATATTTGGGGAATATATAATGCTTGGAGAGTTTGAGGCTTGTCAAATACTTCGCAAAATAGAAATGATTCGATATCAGGACTGTTGGTGCTTAGTGATTATTTTATCTAAATGATTTGCAAAGTTTTGTCGGTCTTGTTGATTAAGTGCTGCTGGCCCTCCCGTTTGAACACCACTAGCGCGCATGGTATCCATAAAATCGCGTATATTTAATCGGGATTTAATATTTTCTATGGTAAAAAGCTCGCCTCTAGGGCTTAATGCGAGTGCACCTTTGCTGATAGCGTCACTCGCTAATGGAATATCACTAGTTATCACCAAGTCGCCTTGGGAAACACGTTTGACTATTTCATCATCAGCAACATCAAAACCACTAGAGACCTGCATAAAGTTAATAAAACGTGATGGTGGCACCCTAATTGAGTGATTAGCTAGAAATGTTGTAGAAATTGCGCGTTTATCTGCTGCTTTAAAGAGTATGTCTTTAATCACAACAGGACATGCATCAGCATCAACCCATATTTTCATTATAATGTACCTTGTTGTATGCGTTAGTTAATAAAATAACGATTACATATA
The DNA here is from genome assembly GCF_003545765.1 of Colwellia sp. RSH04. Classification (GTDB taxonomy): domain Bacteria; phylum Pseudomonadota; class Gammaproteobacteria; order Enterobacterales; family Alteromonadaceae; genus Colwellia. Next base: position 56,407 of record NZ_QXIO01000008.1, read on the forward strand.
GTATCTGATGTGTAACTACTTAGATAGTAATTCACAAGCCCTTAATATGTGCCTTTTAAGGTTATAAAGTAGGAAATTAAAGCGATAAAAGCTATGCTTAAGGGTATCCATTGAAAATAAAAATACTAAGAGGTTATTTTTGAGTATTGTTAAATATACTTTATTGTTTTTTATCATTATCTTCAGCTTTCTGTGTCAAGCCAGTATTGAAAAGAAAGACTTGATTTGGTTGACTGACGATGGCAAAGATTTAACTGACTTAAAAATGTTTGATAAAGATATTTCTATTGGTACAGATACTACAAACTTAGTGTTAAAGGAGTTATCTGATTACAATATTGATTTCCAACTGGTACAAATTCCAAGAGCAGGTAAGTTAATGAAAGGGATGGGAAATGTATGTATTTCCAATAGAATTAAAACCGAAGAACGTCAAGTAGACAATGTATTCAGCTTTCCTGTTAATATTTTTCCAGGGTTACGCTTGTATTATTTAAAAGATCAAAAGCGTTTATTAGCAGAAGGAAAGGATACGCGGATTTTTAATGAACAAGGTGAGCTTCGCTCATTAAGTGTACTCTTCAATATCTACCCAGACAGTGTTATTGCCATAACCAAAGGTCGATCATTTGGCGAAGCTGTTGATAAACAGTTACAGCAAGTCTCTAATCACAACAAATTAACCAGAGCGGGTGATGGCCGATACTATGCGTTGATTCAAATGTTAATTAAAGGTCGTATAGATTTTTTGATTGATTTTCCTGTTGAAATTAAAAGAGAGTTAACAGGAGATACAAAGGAACATAACTTATCAAACGTACCTATCGCAAACATTCCAGAGTATATTGTTGGTCATATCGCTTGTAGCGATAGTTTAATCGGCCATGAAGTGATTAAGAAAGTAAATAACGCTTTAACTAAGTTATATCGAAACAATAAATTTTATCAGGCACATACTCGTTACATACTACAAAGTGATTTAATTAATTTTGACCGATATTATCTAGAAGTCTTTAAAGTAGCTCCGCCAAACAACGATTAGATATTTTAAAGGACATAAAAACAGTGACGATAATGAATAAAAATTACCAACAAGTCTGGCAAACGGTGCAATGCATACCTACAGGTAAAGTTGCTAATTATGGCCAAGTGGCTGATTTAGCAGGTCTACCGGGTAGAGCAAGGTTAGTTGGTAAAGCGTTAGGCATGGTACCTAAAGAAGGATGGCAAGGTAAAACTGTGCCTTGGTATCGAGTTATTAATTCCCAAGGAAAAATTTCATTCCCGCTCGGTAGTGAACAACACTTGAAGCAAAAGCAGTACCTACAAGATGAACACGTTGTCGTGATTGGTAATCGCATTAGCATGCCAAGTTTTCAATGGCAACCTGATCTAACAGACTTACTTTATAAACTAGATTTTTAATATTACAACGTAAATTGCTATTTTTTCTCTAGTTTCTTGTGAAGTTGGACGTTACTCATGTAGGAAATAATCGTTCAAACAACATTGACTATTTATAACGAATAAATAAAAAGCCCAGTCAATAACTGGGCAAAAAACAAAGGGAACACAATAACATTGTGACTAATTAACGGGTTAATTACTTGATAATAAGCTCTTACCGTTTATGGCAATTTTACGAGGCTTAAGGGCTTCGGGAATTTCTCTTTCAAGGTCAACATGCAGTAAACCATTTTCCATGAAAGCACCAATAACCTTTACATGCTCGCCAAGTTGAAATTTTCGTTCGAAATTCCTTTCAGCGATACCTTGGTGTAAAAATTTTCTTTCTGTTTTGCCTTCAGTTTCTTGGTTTCGGTTGCCGATAATAATCAAGGTATTATCTTTTGATTCAATTTCTAAGTTTTCTTCACTGAAACCGGCTACAGCCATGGTAATACGGTATTGATCTTCTGCAAGCAATTCAACGTTATAAGGAGGATAACTCGATTGTTTATCTGCTCTTGAAGCTTTGTCTATTAGACCTGCAAGGTGATCAAAACCAATGAATGAACGATAAAGTGGACTGAAATCTGTAGATGTACGCATAATGTAATATCCTAAAAAATTAGCAATAAAAAATCGTTAACATAAATATTTTCTGCAAGACGCTCAATTGAGGCTGTTTAGTCAGAACTACCAAGGTAACTTGCCTAGTACTTTATTAACTATGTTACAGAAAATTGTTAACGTTGCCTTTCAATGTGAACAGGCAAAGTGTGTATGTAGCCCCTTATGGCGACTACAATTATAAAGATGGGAATGAAAGGATTATTTTCAAGGATAAAAATAAAAATATTTTTAAGTTGTTGATGTTAAAAGGTTTATTTTTTTTGTTTTTTGTATTTTGTTTTCTTCGGTGACGGTATGGCTTGGATTAGTTTTTACTCTCTAATCAACCCAAGCCCTTGGTATGGTTAGCTTGATTTTTCAGCTTCATCAATGTCATTATCTTCATCTAGAACGACAACAGGAGCGGTGTTTTTAATAAATTCTAACGCTTTGTCATAGTTTGGGTGTTCAGAGATATTTGCGACAAGCTCTTTGTAAACTACTTTTCCTTCCTGATTTACAATGAAGATTGCGCGGGTGAGTAAACCCATGTCTTTTATTAGTAAACCGTAATTTATACCGAATTCACGCCATACGGAATCAGAAAGTACTTTAATTTGATCTACCTTTTCGGTTTTACAAAAACGTTTTTGCGCAAAAGGAAGATCATTAGATATGGTTACTAAGCTAATGTTTTTAGGTAATTTTCCAACTTCTTCATTAAAGCGCTTTGTTTGTAATGAACATACTCCTGTGTCTAAACTTGGTACCACAGAAATTAAAATGGTTTGACCTGAAAAGTTTTGCAAAGTAATCGGAGCAAAGTTTTTATCAACCACTTTGAAATTCGGAGCTCGTTCGCCAACATTGACTTGTGTTCCAAGTAATGTGACATATTTATCACCTGCTTTGACTAAGTTATTTGTTGCTGGTAGTTCTGATTGTTGAAAATTATTAGCTAATGTTGTCGAGCAAGTTAAAAGTGAAAATATGGTTAGTTTTAGTAAATGAGTAGTAAAATTCATGCACAGTTGAAATAATTAATGTTACGGTAAGTGAAGTTTATCTGTTTAATTAAATAAATTCTATCTATAGCCTACATAGACGTTGTTTTTTATGTTGAATACTCTATTGTTATCAATAGAGAGGATATTTTTTTGAAAAAGTTTTAGTTATAAAGTTTCTTTATATTGGTTAATTGAGGGTCAATATTAATATGTCGACTAAGTTATTAATTTGTGATGACTCTAATATGGCACGCAAGCAAGTTGCGCGTTCTCTTCCTGACGGTTGGGATGTAGATGTTAGTTTTGCAAGTGATGGAGTTGAAGGGATAGAAGCCATAAAGGCGGGTAAGGGGGATGTGCTTTTACTTGATTTGAATATGCCTAATATGGATGGTTATCAGGTGCTAGAGACGATACTTAAAGAAGATCTTCCAACGTTAACCATTGTTATCTCAGGTGATATTCAACCTGAAGCTCATGCTCGAGTAACGGGTATGGGGGCGCTTGATTTTATTCAAAAACCCGTGAGTAAAGATATTTTAACTAATGTATTAAGTGCATACGGCGTTTATAGTGCAGCGCGCACAGAAGAGGTCCAAACTAAACCAACAACCTCACCATCACCTGTTCAAAAAACACCTGTTCAAACTTCGCCCACAATGGCTCAACCTATAGAGTCCGTAACGGCCAAACCAATTGAAATTGAAAAAGCTTCTGCTGAACCAGAAAAAACTGAAGAGGTTGTTGAGGTCACGTTATCGCCCGATATGCGTGATTGTTATCAAGAAATTGCCAATGTAGCGATGGGCAGAGCAGGAGATTTGCTTGCGCGCCTTTTAAATGTATTTGTTGAGCTACCCATCCCTAATGTTAACTTTATTGAAGTTAGTGAAATAAGAATGGCATTAAAGGATGTAGAAGCAAACGATAGTACTTCGGGGGTTTGCCAAGGGTTTATCAGTGCAGGTATCTCTGGAGAAGCATTATTGATTCTAAATGATTCAAGTTTTAAAGATGTAGCTTCTTTACTTAATTATCAATATGACGCACAAATGGGTACAGAGTTAGAATTGCTTATGGATTTAGCAAATGTACTTATTGGTGCTTGTTTAAAGGGTATCTCAGAGCAATTAGATATTCAATTTAGTCAAGGCCACCCTGAGGTATTAGGTCAACATCGTAAAATATCAGAGTTGATTGCTAATAATGCCAATAAGTGGAAGAAAACACTTGCGATTGAAATTAGTTATAGTATTGAAAATTACCCGATAAAATGTGATTTACTATTATTATTTACTGAATCGTCAATGTTAACATTAAATAATAAATTGTCTTATTTACTTGATTAGCTTAACGACGAAAAACTTTTTAGCTATTGATATAGCAGGAAAATAGAATGACATTAGAGTCTTCACAATTAAATGAATTACATTGGTTAATGGAAATGTTGCATAACATTGACGTTGGTTTAGTCGTGTTGGATAAAGAGTACAACATTCAAATCTTTAACGGCTTTATGGAGAATCACAGTGGATATTTGCCAAGAGAAGTTAAAGATAAATGTTTATTTGAGCTGTTTGATGAAATCCAACCAGAATGGTTTATACGAAAAGCAGAATCTGTTTTTTTATTAAAAAATAAGGCATTTACCATTTGGGAACAACGCCCATATTTATTTAAATTTGATAGTTATCGTCCTGTGACTGGCAGCGCCGATTTTATGTATCAAAACACCACGTTTATACCGCTATTATCTGCTTCAGGTGACGTTACTCATTTATGTTTACTGGTTTATGATGTTACTGACAATGCTATTCATAAACTCAGTTTAGAGCAAGCAAATAAGGAATTAGCGATATTAAGTCAAACAGACGGCTTAACTAAATTATTTAATAGAGCTCACTGGGAGTTATGCTTGCAAGCAGAGTATAAGCGCTGGTCTAGAAGTGATCATGCTAGCTCATTAGTGATGATAGATATAGATCACTTTAAAAAGGTGAATGACAGCTACGGGCACCTTGTTGGTGATGATGTTATACGTCACCTATCTGGACTTATTCGAAAACATGTTCGTGAAACCGATGTTTCTGGACGATATGGAGGAGAGGAGTTTGCTATATTATTAGCCGATACCCCTCTTGAGAATGCCCAAATATTTGCAGAAAGGTTACGTTCTGAAGTGGAAAAGTCGATAGTTAAACATAATGACATTGAAATTCAATATACTATTAGTATCGGAGTTGCTGAAATAGAGAAAACGATTAACACCTATGAGGCATGGATTGAGTGTGCTGACACAGCCTTATATCGTTCAAAAGATGAAGGCAGAAATAGAATTTCACTTTATCCAAAGCAAACCTAGTGAAATCATAACGCTATAATAAAATAAAAAAGCTGTTTAAAAGTGATTAAGCAGCTTTTTTATTGCTCGCAATAAAGCGTTGATATAACAGTATCAACGTTGTAGGAAAAATTATCATTAGCCAAAGAATAAGTCTGGGCCATTGGCTGTATGGAGTACTGCCGCTAACTAAGGCGACATTCGCTTTTAAAACGGCTTCCTCGAATTGTGGAATAATTGCCGATATATTTCCTAAATGATCAATAGTCGCACTAATACCATTATTAGTAGATCGTAATAACGGTTTTCCAAATTCTAATGCACGCATTCTCGCCATATCTAAGTGCTGATGTGGGCCATGAGAGTCGCCAAACCAAGCATCATTACTGACCGTTAAGATCATGTCAGTTTCTTGAGTTAAGTTTGCCGCAAGTTGGCTAGGAAAAGCTATTTCAAAACAAATTAAGGGCAAAATAGCTAAGTCATTGGCAATCAAGTTTGATTGCACATAATTACCACGAGAAAAGGAGGACTGCGGCAAATTAAACAAAGGTGCTATTGGTCTTAACCATTCTTGAAAGGGTACAAATTCACCAATAGGAAGCAAATGGTTTTTATAATAACGATTACTATGGTTATAAAAGTAGCCTAAATCATCGTCTGCGTTTTTCTTTCCTAGAGTTATTAATGCGTTAAAATACTCTTTACTTTCAAAGTTGTAATTGATGATACCGGTAATAATAGTACTTTCATTAAATAAGGCTGATTGATTAACAGTAGAAAGAAAGTCTTGCACAGCAGGCTCCATAGCGGGAATTGCTGATTCTGGCCAAATAATAATATCTGCGTCGTAATTAACTCTGGTTAAATCTAAATATTTTAACATGGTTGGCCACTCTTGCTCAGGCTGCCATTTTATCGACTGTTCGATATTGCCTTGAATAAGAGCGACAGATACTTGTTTACCTGTAACTTTAACCCACTGTTGGGTGTTAATTATAAAGGTTAGAGCAAAAGTTAAAGCGATTACGGTAACTGCTTGAATAGGCGAGCAGATTTTCTTTTGAAAGCCACTAGCAGCAATAAACGTGATTAATTGATAAATAGCAACAATCAAAGATAACAGTATAAATGTAATACCGACTTCACCAATCACGGGAGCAAATACAGACAACGGACTATTTATTTGGCTATAACCTAATGACAGCCATGGAAAACCTGTCATGACGACAGAGCGTAAATATTCAGTAAATAACCATAACGAAGGAAAAAGCCATAAATTAATGGTGTTTTTTTGAGATAAACGATAGGTCAAATAGCAAGCTAGAGCAGGGTATATGGCCAAATACAAACAAAGCAAAAGCATTAAAAGTAATGATATTATCAACGGCAAGCCGCCAAATTGATCGATACTTACATGCACCCAACTGATGCCACTAGCAAACCAGCCAAAGGCAAAAAATAAGCCATAGATAGCCGCTTGCTTTGCTGTTGGTGATACTTTAACCGCATGTATTAATACTAACGGTGCTATCAAAGAAAGCCACCACAAAGCGTATGGGGCATAAGCAAAAACAAGACTTAACCCCGCTAGCATGCATAGCCAGTTAAGTTTGTTTTTTATCATAGATATTATAAAAATAGGCATTATAAAAAGTTAGTCGTTTATCTTGCCATTAATTTGGTGGGACTTATTTACTGTAACTTGCAGTGTTTGCATACGACGACTATCTGATGCGAGTACTTTAAACTCGAAATTATCTAACGTGATATGCTCGCCTTTTTTCGGCATATGGTTAAATTGATGCAGTACGATACCACCAATGGTATCAGCGTCATTTTCATCAAACTCACAGTTAAAGAACTCATTGAAATCTTCCAGTTCAGTTAAAGCTCTAACAAGGTAGACGGTTCCAGCAAGGTGCTTGATATCTTCTTCGATATCATCATCGGTTTCATCTTCAATTTCGCCGACAATTTGTTCTAAAATATCTTCAATTGTAATGACACCTGAAACACCACCATATTCATCGACAACGAGTGCCATATGATAACGATTAGAGCGAAACTCTTTTAGTAGCGGCTCTACTTTTTTACTTTCAGGAACAATAATAGCAGGGCGTATAATACTTTGCAGACTGAGCTTTTCCTCAGTTTGTTGATTAAAACCAAAGGCGAGTAAATCTTTGGCGAGTAAAATGCCATCAACATGGTCAATATCTTCATTTACTACAGGAAAGCGTGAGTGACCAGACTCGAGAATGATAGGTAAAAACTCATCAAGGTTTTGGTTTCTGTCAATGGTGACCATTTGAGAGCGAGGTATCATAATGTCTCGAACTCTCATTTCTGAAACTTCAAGTACCCCTTCAATCATTTGCTTGGTTTCAGGGTTGATTACTTCACGATCTTGGGCGTCTAATAAGACTTCGACCAATTCATCTTTATTTTTCGGCTCTGAGGAGAATACTTGAATAATTTTATTCAATATGGATTTATTGGCAGAGCCGTTACTCGAGTGGGGGTTGTCATCGCTCATAGAGCAGTTTGATATCCTATAATAGGTGAAATAAGGTTAATTATTAGTTAAATAGGGATTATTTATCCCTAACTTCGCTAAAATGGCAATTTCTAAAGATTCCATTTCTTGTGCATCAGTATCACTTATATGATCAAAGCCAACTAAATGCAAGCACCCATGGATAACCATATGCGCCCAATGTTCAAATAATGCTTTATTTTGACTTTTTGCTTCATCAGCAACCACTTGACTACAAATGATGAGATCGCCTAGTAAATTTAATTCAACGCCGTCAGGTACCTCAAAAGGAAAAGATAACACGTTTGTTGTTTTATCTTTATGGCGGTATTGGCTGTTCAATTGTTGAATTTCTGCTTCATCTACCAGCCTAATAGTTAATTCATGGCAAGGTTCATTATTGAATACAGCTAATAATGCAGCATCAACCCAACGTTGAAAGTCATCAGTAGTCGGTAAATTTTCATCTGTGCAAGCCAGTTGAAGATCAATAATATTACTCATCATCAGGCTCTGATTGATGGTCGTTTATTTCTTTAACTGAATTGTTAACTGATTCTTTAGCTTTTTGTTCAGCTTTAGCTTGCTGTTTCTGACGATTTACTTTTTGTTCATGACTTTCATAAGCTTCAACTATTCGAGCGACTACTGGGTGTCTAACAACATCTTTAGCTTGGAAAAAATTAAAGCTAATACCATCAATATCTTGTAATACTTCAATGGCATGTCTTAACCCAGATGACTGGTGACGGGGTAAATCTATTTGAGTTACATCACCTGTAATAACCGCTCTAGAATTAAAGCCAATACGGGTTAGAAACATTTTCATTTGCTCAACGGTAGTATTTTGACTTTCATCTAAAATGACAAATGCATCATTCAGTGTTCTGCCTCGCATATAAGCAAGAGGAGCTACCTCGATAACATTACGCTCAATCAGCTTTTCAACCTTTTCAAAACCGAGCATTTCAAATAATGCATCATATAAAGGTCTTAAATAAGGGTCTATTTTTTGAGAGAGGTCACCCGGTAAAAAACCAAGCTTTTCACCAGCTTCTACGGCAGGGCGAGTTAGTAATATACGTCGAACTTCTTGACGTTCAAGCGCATCAACAGCACAAGCTACAGCTAAATAAGTCTTACCAGTACCTGCAACACCAATACCAAAACTAATATCGTTGGTTAAAATGTTTTGCACGTAGTCTTGTTGATTGCCATTTCGTGGTTTAACCATGCCGCGTTTTGTTTTAATGGTAACCATGTCATCGTACTTTTCATCAAGCTTAGGTTCAGCAGATGATTTACAGTCTTGCTCTAATACTTTTGCATCTAAAATCGCCAAATGAACCATTTCAGGCGTAACGGGTTTACTTTGACCTTTAACCGTTTGTGTTTCGATATAAAGATCTTTAAGTAATGAGATAACTGCTAAGCAATTTAGCTCATTACCGACAACGGTAAAATGATGCCCTCTATAGCTTATTTCAACGCCTAACCTGCGCTCGATAGTTTTTAAATTATCGTCCATTGGACCGGTTAAATTTGCTTGGCGGTAGTTATCTACCGGCAATAATTCAAATTGCTGCTTGCTAGCTTTATTCGTGGCTTTTGAGTAGGCTTGATTCAATCTGTTATCCAATAATAATGTTTAATTTACGTTCAGGTCATAAAGCGCTAGGGCGTATATGTTGCAACACCCAATTCGTCTTGATTGCTTGGTTTAGCTTTATGGTGTGTGTTTGCTAAAATATCAGCTGGAGAATGAGCAATGCGAAGTCCCATTTCACTTTCTTGACGAATCAATTCACCGCGCAAAGAGTTTGAATATACGTCTGTGATTTTAACATCGACAAACTGCCCGATAACACTGTGAGGTGCAACAAAGTTCACAATACGATTATTTTCAGTCCGTCCTCGAAGTTCCATCGGGTTCTTTTTAGATGGACCTTCAACTAGAATGCGTTGTTCAGTATTTAGCATTTGACGAGCAATTCTAAGGGCTTGCTGGCTAATTCTGTCTTGTAATATTTGTAAGCGTTGTTTCTTCGTTTCATCACTAATGTCATCAGGTAAATCAGCTGCAGGTGTACCCGGGCGAGCACTGTAGATAAAGCTAAAACTTAGATCAAAATCAACAGCTTTAATTAGATCCATTGTCGCAGTGAAGTCTTCATCAGTTTCTCCTGGGAAACCAATAATAAAGTCAGATGACATACAAAGTTCAGGTCTAACCTTTTTTAATTTGCGAATTTGTGATTTGTACTCAAGGGCGGTATGACCACGCTTCATTTGAGTTAATATACGATCTGCACCACTTTGAACAGGTAAATGTAAGTGGTTTACTAACTCAGGTACGTCTGCATAGGCATCGATAATGTCATCAGTAAACTCTACTGGATGAGAAGTCGTGTAACGAATACGATCAATACCATCGATAGTCGCAACTAAGCGAATTAAGTCAGCAAAACGACAAATACTGCCATCATGCATTTCACCACGATAGGCGTTTACGTTTTGACCTAATAGGTTTACTTCTCGAACGCCTTGCTCGGCAAGTTGAGCTATTTCATATAATACATCATCTAATGGTCTGCTAACCTCTTCGCCACGAGTATATGGCACAACACAGAAAGTACAATATTTACTACACCCTTCCATAATTGATACAAAAGCACTCGCACCTTCAGCTTTAGGCTCAGGAAGACGGTCAAATTTTTCTATTTCAGGAAAGCTAACATCAACAATTGGGCTGCTACTACGCTGGAGTTGATTTAACATTTCTGGAAGACGGTGCAAAGTTTGCGGACCAAAAACCATATCGACAAATGGTGCACGTTGGCGAATGGCATCGCCTTCTTGTGAAGCTACACACCCACCAACACCAATGAGTAATTCAGGTTTAGAGTCTTTTAAAGTTTTCCAACGACCTAATTGGTGAAAAACTTTTTCTTGTGCTTTTTCACGAATAGAACAGGTATTTAATAGAATAACATCAGCATCTTCAGCCTCTTGAGCTAAAACGTAACCGTGGGTTGAATCTAACAGTTCAGCCATCTTTTGTGAGTCATACTCATTCATTTGACAGCCCCAAGTTTTTATATATAGCTTTTTACTCATTTATTTCTACTCTATTTTGATGAAACGTCATCGGGGTTTTCGTTGATACTAGTTAAAAATTAATCAAGCACCGATAAATGGAGGCGTATTTTATACCAATTTATAGGTGATTTCGACTTTTCCTTTAACTTATTAAAAATAACTACGACATACAGAATTAAGTTCATTTAACCTACCGGTACTTTAGCTGATAAATTTAGATATTTGAGGTAATAAATACATCGAATTTATTTAATATCAGCGGTAGAATGCATATAGAGAATTCATGTAAATAAGTGTTGTTTATGGAAAGTTTTGATTGTGTCGTAGTAGGAGGAGGAATGGTTGGAGCCGCTAGTGCTCTTGCTTTAGCTCATCTAGGGTTACAAGTTGCCGTTGTCGAAAAGTATGTAGCTGAGCCTTTTTCAAGTACCCAATCACATGATCTTCGCGTTTCTGCCATCTCTTTAGCTTCACAACACTTATTGACTCAACTTGAGTGTTGGCCTCAAATTAGCCAATGGCGTTCATGCCCATATAAGCGGTTAGGAGTTTGGGAAAGTGAAAATAGTTATGTTGAATTTGATGCAACAGAAATCAATACAGAAAACTTGGGTCACATTATAGAAAACCGAGTAATACAGCTTTCTTTGTGGCAGCAAATGATAAACCATAAAAGTATTACTCTATATTGCCCTGATACGTTACAAAGTATTGAGCAATTTGAAGAACATAGTGAGGTACACCTTTCAAAAACGACATTATTGGCAAAGTTAATTGTCGGCGCTGATGGTGCTAATTCAATTGTACGTTCACAAGCAGGTATTGGTATTACAGGTTGGGATTATCAACAATCCGCGATGCTAATTAATGTAGAAACAGTGTTATTACAGCAAGATATTACATGGCAGCAGTTTTTACCCTCTGGTCCGGTAGCATTTTTACCCTTATCGGGGCAAAGTGAGCAAGGAGGTTATGCTTCACTAGTATGGTATGACAGTAAAGAAAAAATTAAACAATTATCATCAATGAGTAATAAACAACTTCAGCAAGCTGTGTTTGAGCATTTTCCAAAACGATTAGGTGCGATTAATGTTATTGATAAAGCCGCGTTTCCTTTAACAAGACGTCATGCTAATCAATATCAAAAGCACCGTGTATTACTGCTTGGAGACGCTGCGCATACCATTAATCCTTTAGCAGGCCAAGGGGTTAATCTTGGCTTTAAAGATGTTAAAGCACTGCAAACCGTTATAGCAAATGCTATTGCTAACTCAGAAAACTGGTATGAACCCGCTATTTTGTCGCGTTATGAAAAAGCCAGAAGAGCAGATAATCTATTAATGATGACAACAATGGATGCTTTATATGCATCATTTAGTCACCCATCTTCACTGGTTAAAGTGGCTCGAAACGGTGCTTTTATGGCACTGAATAAACTACCTTTCTTGAACACTACGGTAAAAAGTAAAGCGCTTGCGTACGCATGCGGCCTTTAAACCTTTTTAAGCATTCAGCTGGGAGGTAAAACCCTTTCATCAAGGAAAAGTTGCATAATTTAGCCAGCTACATCAGTAGCTTTTAACGCAGAATGAAGGAATTTTAGCCTCATATCTTCGGGCAATGGCTATTTAAATGTAAGCATAAGCCTGAACTCTCATATCAAAGATACTGGAACCGTACATGTCTAATATAAGCAGCCCGTCTACCAATTCCGCCATAACAATGAGTTTATAGCTATTTTAAAAACAGACTATAAAAAGATTGAAGTAATTAATTGAAAAGCCATGAGAAATGGTACGGGAGGAGAGACTTGAACTCTCACATCAAAGATACTGGAACCGTACATGTCTAATATAAGCAGCGCGTCTACTAATTCCGCCATAAATTAATGCTACGATAAAGTATTTAGCTAGAGAAATAGTGTAATGGAAGTATTATATGGTAATTAATGTAAGGCAGTTCTTTTAATTGAAGCAATCGAATAGCATTGAGAAATGGTACGGGAGGAGAGACTTGAACTCTCACATCAAAGATACTGGAACCTAAATCCAGCGCGTCTACCAATTCCGCCACTCCCGCACAGGTAGTAAGTTTTTAAAGAGACTTGAACTCTTGTATCAAAGGTACTGTAACCGTGTATACCTAATATAAGCAGCGCGTCTACCAATTCAGAGACTTCCGCATAGGTAATAAGTTTTTAAAGAAACTTTAACTTAAGATGCAGAACTAATAATAGATTAGTAGTGTATCTTTTTCACTTTCGATTCGGTTAATGTTTTCTTAGGAAAGAAAGTGGCAGGGGTAAGAGGATTTGAACCTCTGAATGACGGGATCAAAACCCGCTGCCTTACCGCTTGGCTATACCCCTGCAGAAATTTGTAATTACATTGAGTTCTTTCTAAAAGAAGTGGCAGGGGTAAGAGGATTTGAACCTCTGAATGACGGGATCAAAACCCGCTGCCTTACCGCTTGGCTATACCCCTGCAATGTACTTACTGTTTTACAACTGATGTTGTTAGAAATGGTACGGGAGGAGAGACTTGAACTCTCACATCATAGATACTGGAACCTAAATCCAGCGCGTCTACCAATTCCGCCACTCCCGCATTTCTAAATGGTGGCTACACCGGGATTTGAACCTGGGACCCCATCATTATGAGTGATGTGCTCTAACCAACTGAGCTATGTAGCCTTACCAACCTGCTCTGTAGCAAGTGGCGCGTATTATGCAAATCTGCTTGGCATACGTCAACCGTTTTTTTATAAAATTTAGCACTTTTTGTTTGTTTGGCTATTGCGTGTGCAATTTGACCGATAACTATGCAATAAAAGTTTAAAAAAAACGAATAACCAGTTATTGGTTATTCGTTTTCTTGAAATTGAGAGGTATTATCTCTCTTTAGCTTCTTCCGCTAAATGCGCAGAATGTTTTGCTAGGTTCTCTATTTCAGGTTTTACCTTCTTTGAAGGTAATTTACCTATAATAAACTCACCCACTTCAAGTGCTTTTGACTTGGCTGCAAAAATCAGCAAATTATCGCCATTACATTCTAATCCATCATAAATATTACGGATTTTTAATTTATTTTGCTTTAAGAAAGATCTTAAGCGACTTTTATCATTAGCTTGCACATACTCACAAATACGCAGTGTCATGTTATCTGCTTTAGCTGGTAATGCAGTGAAAGCACCTGTTGCAATTAACGCAGAAAGTAAAAGAATTTTTTTCATTATTCACCCTTGTTATTTATATTTTAAGAATTTCTTATTACACAGAAAGTGTAGACCATAATTTATATTTAATATTTGAATACATTAAATATAATGATGTTAGGTTCTAGCCTTATGCGGTTTTTCATAAACGATTGTATGTAAAATAAGTTGTAAAACAAGAGTTTATTAGTGTTTTTTAGGAGTTATTGTGCAGGTATACTTTTTATCGACATGTTGTTTACATTCGCTTAACTTATTGGATTTTAGATATAAAAAAAGCTAACTGATTTCAGTTAGCTTTTGTAAAAGACACTTAAGTTCACATCATATGAGCCTAAACGTTAAATCTAAAGTGAACAACATCACCATCTTTAACTAAATAATCTTTCCCTTCAAGTCGCCATTTACCGGCTTCTTTAGCACCAGATTCTCCGTTATATTGAATAAAGTCATCATAACTAACCACTTCTGCTCGAATAAAGCCTTTTTCAAAATCTGTATGAATTACACCAGCGGCCTGTGGAGCGGTTGCATTTTGTTTTACTGTCCATGCTCTTACTTCTTTAACACCCGCAGTGAAATAAGTCTGTAAGCTTAATAAACCGTAACCAGAGTTAATTACTCGATTAAGACCAGGCTCTTCTAAGCCCATTTCCGCCATAAACTCAATGCGATCTTCTTCATCCATTTCAGACAGCTCGCCTTCAATTTCAGCACAAACAGCAACAACTACTGCGCCTTCTTTTTCAGCTATTTCTTTAACGGTATCTAAGTAAGGGTTGTTTTCAAAACCGTCATCATTAACATTGGCGATATACATGGTTGGTTTAACTGTTAAAAAGTTAAGGTATCTAACCGCGGCTAACTCTTCTACTGATAGTTCTAAAGAACGTATCATATTACCTTCTTCAACATGTTTAAGAATCTTTTCTAGAACAGGTAATTCAAATTTAGCCTCTTTATCGCCGCCTTTAGCCCGTTTGGTTTGACGAAGAATCGCTCTTTCTGCAGTGTCCATATCTGCCAAGGCTAACTCAGTGTTAATAACGTCAATATCATCGGTAGGGCTGATTTTATTGGCAACATGGATAATATTGTCGTTTTCAAAACAGCGAACAACATGACCAATAGCATCTGTTTCACGAATATTCGCTAAAAATTTATTACCTAAACCTTCACCTTTTGAAGCCCCTGCAACTAAACCTGCAATATCTACAAATTCCATTGTGGTAGGCAATACTCGTTCAGGGTTCACAATTGCTGCTAACTTGTCTAAACGAGGATCAGGAACAGGAACGACACCTGTATTCGGTTCAATTGTACAGAACGGGAAGTTAGCTGCTTCTATACCTGCTTTGGTGAGTGCGTTAAACAGAGTTGATTTCCCTACATTGGGTAAACCGACAATTCCACATTTAAATCCCATAATTATTACCTACAGTTATTTGTATTATGTTTACTCATCGTTACTAAACCATGAGAGAAAGAGTGTCTTTATTGCGCTTTAAAAGCGTGTAAGCGTTGTTGGGCTTTGGTTAACCCCTCTTTTTGCCAGACTTCAAAGCAACGACTCGCTTCATCAACAGCGTCGTCGATATGTGCTTGTTCTGTTGCTGGCGCTTTACCTAAGACATGGCCTGTTACTTTATCTTTGTGACCTGGATGCCCAATGCCAATTCTTAGTCGATAAAAATTTTTATTATTTGCCATGCAAGCAATAATGTCTTTTAGTCCATTATGACCACCATGACCTCCACCTTGTTTTATTTTTACACTTCCAGGCAGCATGTCCATTTCATCGTGTGCGATTAAAATGTTATCTACCTCAATACGGAAAAAATTAGCTAATGGTGCTACTGAATGACCGCTACGATTCATAAAAGTAGTAGGGATCAATAAATGAACAACATCATTACCTATGATGCCTTTACCATATAAACCAGAATATTTTTTTTCAGGACGAAGTGTTATATTGTTGCGTCGTGCCAGTTCTTCAACAAACCAGACACCAGCATTGTGGCGAGTTCTTGTATATTCGGGGCCTGGATTACCAAGCCCCGCAATTAGTTTAATAGTCATTATTTTACATTAAATAAATATATTAAAACTATTATTCAGCTGCAGGTTCTTCTTCAGCTTCTTCTTCATCACTTGCTTTACCTTTCGGAGCATTTGCAGAAACAACTGCTTGGTCGTGATTTTCACCTTTTTCTAATTCATCAGAAGTAACGCCCTTAGGGAATACTACGTCCGATAAATGTAATGTTTGACCAACTTCAAGTGCCGCTAAGTCAATTTCAATGTACTCAGGTAAGTCTTTTGGTAAACAAGAAATAGCAATTTCATTGATGTGATGAGCAATGTTAGCACCTGTTTTCGCTGCTACATCTTCGTTTAAGAAGTGAACAGGAACATTTGTGTGAACAACGTGCTTAGCATCGATACGGATGAAATCTAAGTGCATGATTACGTCTTTGAACGGGTGACGTTGCATGTCTTTGATTAGACATTCAACAGCTTTACCGTCAACGTTTAATGTTAAAACGTGAGAGTAAAAAGCTTCTTCTTGTTGTGCACGGTAAACATTTTTGTGCTCTAACGTTAAAGAAACAGGGTCTTGGCCTTCGCCGTAAAGGATTGCAGGAACTTTATTCGCGTGACGTAGGCGGCGGCTCGCACCTTTCCCTAGGTCTGTACGTACTTCTGCTTCCAAAGTAAATAAATCAGTCATTGTTTAATACTCTTTTATATAAACTAAAATTAGCCCTTGTTTTTTGCGACCAAAAACAAGGAAATATGCTCTTTTTCGAAAATAAAATTCTTAATAATAAGTTAAAAAGAAAATGCTTCAGATAAAAAAGGCGCCGAATAATAACACTTCATTACGAGTAAAGCTATTGAATGTTGGGTTATTGATAAATTAATTTGTAGAGGTGATTTTATCTGTAATAGACGATAATCAAGAGGCTGGTTTAAAAAGGGTAGGGTATTAAAAAGCCAACATCAATTGTTGGCTTTTAGGTCTAATCATTCGTTTCAAGTGATGTTATGAGTTTTCAAACATCGCAGAAATAGATTCTTCGTTACAAACGCGACGAATCGCTTCACTTAACATGCCGCTTAACGTTAATTGGCGAACCATTTTAAGTTTTTTAATTTCTTTTGACAGAGGAATTGAGTCGGTTACGACCACTTCATCAATCACAGAATTTTTAAGGTTTTCAGCAGCGTTACCTGAAAGAACTGGATGAGTAGCATAAGCAATAACTCGTTTTGCACCGTGCTCTTTTAACGCTTCAGCGGCTTTTGCTAATGTACCGCCAGTATCAATCATATCATCAACAATAATACAGTCACGACCTTCAACTTCACCAATTATATGCATAACTTGTGCTACGTTTGCTTTAGGGCGACGTTTATCGATAATGGCTAAATCAGTATCATCAAGCAACTTGGCTACAGCACGAGCACGTACTACACCGCCAATGTCAGGAGATACGACAACAGGATTGTCTAATTCACGGTTTTTCATGTCTTCTAAAAGAATAGGCGTACCAAACACGTTATCAACAGGTACATCAAAGAAACCTTGAATTTGTTCTGCGTGTAAGTCTACTGTTAATACGCGGTCTACACCAACACTTGATAAAAAGTCTGCAACAACTTTAGCCGTAATTGGTACACGAGCACTTCGTACGCGTCTATCTTGGCGAGCATAACCAAAGTAAGGAATAACGGCGGTAATACGACCTGCTGAAGCACGACGTAAAGCGTCAATCATTACGATTAACTCCATTAGGTTATCATTGGTTGGAGCGCATGTTGATTGCACAATGAATACATCTGAACCACGAACATTTTCCGTGATTTCAAAGCTAATTTCACCATCACTAAAACTACCTACTTTGGCTTCGCCTAAAGTAATATATAAGCGATTAGCAATTTCTTTGGCCAGTTCAGGGGTGGCATTACCCGCAAAGATCTTCATGTCAGGCACAGTCAGTTCCTCAGAAACTTTTGACATTAATATTATACTTGAATGCACTTTGGTAATGGCACTCAAACACTACTAAAACAGAGTTAACTTTAGAAGCGATCAAAGTACTTCGCAAATTATCTCCAGTAAACTTTTCAGTATTCTTTTATCAATTTAGCGCAATTGATAACTTTCCATTTTACTTAGTAAAGGAGATTTATTAGCCCCTTTAGCGATAAATGAGCTAATTCCTTTTGGGAGTTTTGCTTGTAAATCGCGCGCCATTGATTGACTTGAACATCGCGTGAAAATACATGCACCCGTTCCTGTCATTCTTGACGGCGCGTATTCTATCAACCAAGCCAGTAGCTTGGCAACCTCACTGTAGTGATTAATTACCATGGTTTGACAATCATTATGGAATATATCATTAGCAAAAACATCGTGCATTAATTCATCTGATGTAAGTGGGGGGCTATTACGAGGTAGATCTGATGCAGTAAACACACTTTGTGTTGATATACTACAATTAGGTTTGCTCACTAAATACCAACTTTCTTCAGGATGTTTTGTTATCAGTTTTTCTCCAACTCCTTTTGCAAAGGCGGAATAACCATGGACAAAAATGGGGACATCAGCACCTAAAGATAAACCTAGTTCGGCTAGCTCTTCAGTTGAAAGCTCGCATTGCCATAGTGTGTTCAAGGCAAGTAATATGGTGGCTGCGTTGGAAGAACCGCCACCTAAACCGCCACCCATTGGCAGTACTTTGTTGATACTGATATTCACGCCTAAAGTATTTTCGCCATGATATTTACTATGATTTTTTAAAAGTTGGGCAGCCTTGTAAATTAGATTATCTTTTTTTGCGACACCTTTAATGGGGGTCAGTAAATTAATTTTATTATCATTGGTTATTTCTAACGTTAAGGTGTCGCCATATTCAAGAAACTGAAATAAGGTTTCTAATTCATGATATCCATCAGGACGCCTGCCTATTATGTGGAGGAAGAGATTTAATTTAGCAGGGGAAGGTAGTTCAAATGTTTGATTAATATACGAAGTCATATCGTGATTCTTTATGTATTAAGTTGCCATTTATCGATTGCTATTCTAATCGTTAAGTCTTGGGTTTTAATAGTAAACTTGGTTGCCAAAGCGATATTATTAACCATTTTGTATCGGCTATAGTTGATAAGCCACTGCTGCTCTTGTCCATAACTATTGACTAGAGAACTTTGTAGTGATTTTGGAAAACCAGTTTGTGCATCAAACGTTATCGAGTCTTTAGTATTACTATAAGGGATACCTTTTAACCAATATTTTAACGCTTGTGTGGGCAAAGTTAACCCTGTTAACTCTTCTATGAGGTAATCAAGATTATCACCATTATATTGTTTTCCATCTAGCTTTATTGTGTGATGATCTTTTTTAGAATTAAGCTGTAAAATGTTAATGCCTAGGTAACTTGATAAATTAAGTTTTTGACTTGGAATGCTTTCATCAATTGACCAATAAATATTTGCTCTTTCGCGACTATCACCTTGTAAAAAAGCTATTTTTCCTGATAATTTCCATTGTGAAATGATGTCTATCTGCTTAACTCGCTGTTGAGCAGATACATTAGTCACAAGGGACTGTTCAGTCTGAACTGTCGAGCAGGCAGTAATAAATAGAATAAGAAAAGAAAAAGATGTTTTTACTAAAGTGGTAATGCAATGATTAGGGATCATGTTAGTTATTAGGGATCAGGTTAGTCATAAGAAAATTTTACTGGGTCATTTTGACTATTGGAACACAGGCCTTAGAGATGTTCAAGGTTATGGTGTGATCAGTGAGTTGTTATAATCTATGTAGTTTTTATCACAGATCATGGTTTATTGATAAAAGCTGAGTAATAATAAAGAAATACCCTGATGACTGGGGTATAATGCACAAATAGATAATTTTATACAGCTTTGCTAGATTCATTAGAGTGATTTTAATCACATCAAAGCATTAAATAGCATAAAGATTAAATGTAGCGGGTATTGATAGATACTCTCTACTTAGAAAGATAGGTTAATTATTTTGTCCATTGTTGCCGTTGGAATCAATCATAAAACTGCTCCCGTTGCTGTCAGAGAAAAAATATCTTTTAACCCAGATAATCTCTCTATAGCATTACAAGAAATGTTGAACGAAGTTCAATGTAAAGAAGTAGCCATACTTTCTACCTGTAACCGTACTGAATTATATTTAGTGCAAGACGGTGATGTTGAACAGACTCAAGAACGGTTAGTTCAATGGTTAGAAAATTATCATAATGTTCCAGCCTCAACTATTTTACCTAGCCTTTATTGGCACCAAGACCAGCAAGCCGTTAATCATATGATGCGCGTTGCTTGTGGTCTTGATTCATTAGTGCTGGGTGAACCACAAATTCTAGGTCAAATGAAGCAAGCCTATAGTCAAGCAAAAGCAGCTGGCTCAATGGCTTTAGTCATGGACAGGTTATTTCAACGAACATTTGGTGTTGCTAAGCAAGTTCGCACAGAAACCGAAATTGGCACAAGTGCGGTATCAGTTGCCTTTGCTTCTGTTAATTTAGCAAAACACATCTTTGCTAGTCTTGAAAAAGCAAGAGTTCTTCTTGTTGGTGCCGGTGAGACCATTGAATTAGTTGCTAAACATTTATATGAAAATAATGTGGGTAAAATTACGGTAGCAAACCGAACGATTGCTCGTGCTGAAAACATGGCAAAACAAATAGGTGCTGAGGTAATCACATTAGCACAAATTCCAGAGCAAATGTGTCATGCAGATATCGTTATAAGTTCGACAGGCTCTACTTTACCGATTATCGGTAAAGGTATGGTTGAACAAGCGTTAATTACACGCAAGCATAAACCTATTTTTATGGTTGATTTAGCCGTTCCAAGAGATATAGAAGAACAAGTATCAGAGTTAGAAGATGTGTTTCTTTATACGGTTGACGACTTACAAAGTATTATTGCAAAAAATATTGAGAATCGTCGAAAGGCAGCTGTTCAAGCTGAAGGTATAGTAAACACTCAGTCTGACAGCTTTATGTCATGGCTTCGAGGGTTAAATACCCAAGATACGGTGATTAGTTATCGTAAGCAATGTCTAGCACATCGAGATCAATTACTTGAAAAAGCCTTAGTGCAATTAAAAAATGGTAAAAACTCAGAGGCGGTTGTTGCTGAATTAGCCACTAAGTTGTCAAATAAGTTTATGCATGCTCCAACAAGTGCTTTGCAGTCAGCTGCGCAAGGCGGTGAGTTAGATAAACTGCTTTATTTGCGTGATATCTTTCAAATAGATCAACAAGATTAAAATAAATTATTATAATCTAGTGAGTTTATCGCTTTTGGCGACTTTCCAATTAAAATCTTTCCGTAAATATTCATTCGCAACATTACTGTGTTAGAATAACGACAATTTTTGTTAATTGTTAAAACAACAATTGACCGTTACCTGTTTAAAAGATAAGAAATTATTCATGAAAGCCTCTGTTTATCAAAAACTCGAAGTATTAGTCGAGCGTTTCGAAGAAGTACAAGCCCTATTATCTGATCCCGAGACTATTAGTAATCAGGATAAGTTTCGTACATTGTCTCAAGAGTTCAAGCAACTTGAAGAAGTTACACAAACGTTTAACAGCTATAAAAATGCAGAAGAGGATTTTGCAACGGCTGAAATGATGTTAAAAGATGATGATCCTGACATGCGAGAAATGGCTCAAGAAGAGTTTAAAGACGCTAAAAAAGCGGTTGCAGAAATCGCGGATCAATTACAGATTTTATTACTGCCTCGTGATCCGAACGATGATAACAACTGTTTTGTTGAAATCAGAGCCGGTGCAGGTGGAGATGAAGCCGCTATTTTTGTTGGTGACTTATTTAGAATGTACAGCCGTTATGCAGAAAAGCAGGGCTGGAAAGTTGAAGTCATGAACAGTAACGAAAGTGAGCAGGGCGGATATAAAGAATTAATCTTGAAGGTTAATGGTGAAGGTGTTTACGGTCAGATGAAGTTTGAATCAGGAGGCCATCGTGTACAACGTGTGCCTGAAACTGAATCGCAGGGTCGTGTGCATACTTCGGCTTGTACTGTAGTTGTTATGCCAGAAATTCCTGAATCGCAAGCCATTGAAATTAACAAAGCTGATTTAAAGGTTGATACTTTTAGAGCTTCTGGTGCTGGTGGTCAGCACGTAAACAAAACGGATTCTGCAATACGTATTACGCATATCCCTACGGGCGTTGTGGTTGAGTGTCAAGATCAGCGTTCACAGCATAAGAACAGAGCGCAAGCTATGTCAGTTTTGCAAGCTCGTTTACAACAAGCTGAAGATGAAAAACGTCGTAGCGAAGAAGAGTCATCTCGTCGTAGTTTAGTGGCAAGTGGAGATCGCTCTGAACGTATACGTACCTATAACTTCCCTCAAGGTCGTATGAGTGATCATCGCATTAACCTAACGTTATATCGTTTAAATGAAATCATGGAAGGTAATTTACAATTAGTAATGGAGCCTATCATGCAAGAGAACCAAGCTGATTTATTAGCAGAGCTTGCAGAGCAAGAATAACGTTTTTATGTCTGTTGACGTTCCTTCAATTGCAGCGTTATCTGAATATGGCAAACAACAATTGTTGTCACTGTCAGATAGCGCGCAATTAGACAGTAATATTTTAATCTGCCATGTCATTAACAAAGACCTTAGTTACCTATTAACTTGGCCTGAAAAAAAGCTTTCACTTAGTGAGTACGAAAAGTTCATTGAACTATTAAATCGTAGAATTAAGGGCGAGCCTATTGCCTATATTGTAGGAACTAAAGAGTTCTGGTCTTTGCCGTTACTTGTTTCACCTGCAACCTTAATACCTCGACCTGATACTGAAACACTGGTTGAGTTGGTTCTTGAATTATATCAATCTCAGCAAGCCCTTCATTGTTTAGACTTAGGAACTGGAACAGGTGCTATTGCACTTGCGCTAGCTTCTGAAAATCCTAGCTGGCATTTTGATGCTGTGGACTTTAGCTCTGAAGCAGTAAGTTTAGCGAAACTTAATTCACAACAATTAAACTTAACTAATGTGCAGGTTTTTCAAAGTGATTGGTATAGTAATGTAGCAGAAGATAAAAAATACGACCTTATAGTTTCTAACCCACCTTATATTGATGAGCAAGATGAGCATTTAGCTCAAGGTGATGTTAGGTTTGAACCTAAATCAGCTTTAGTCGCCGATGAACAAGGGTTAAAAGATATAAAAATCATTATAGAAAATGCCAAACAACACTTAAAAACGAACGGTGCTTTGTTTATTGAACATGGTTTTGCACAAGGTGAATTAGTTTGTGATATATTGACAGGCTTTGGTTATCAAAATGCACAAACTGTTACAGATTTAAATGGTCAAGATAGAATAAGCTGGGCGATTTATTCAAATTATTAGTTAACCTCTTTAATATCAAGGAATTTTTAATGTTTAAACATCTTCATATGACGCTTGCATTGTTAAGTGTCAGCTTATTTACTTTACGTTTTATATGGCTATTAATTGGCTCAAGTCAGTTGCAAAAAAAGTGGGTGAAAATTACCCCGCATATTATTGATACCCTGTTATTAAGTGTTGGTATTTTGATGGCATATCAATATAGTATGAGTCCTTTTGAACACTTATGGTTAGGTGAAAAATTACTGGCAGTCGTTGCTTATATTTTTACGGGTTACTTCACTCTAAAATTAGCGCGTAATAAAAGCATGCAAATTATTGGTTATTTAGGCGCTATGGGCTGGATAATGCTTATTTATAGATTAGCGGTTACTCGTGAAGCAATGTTCTTTTAAATAGTATTTATTGCAATTTAATTAACTCATTAATTTAAATAGGAAGTCGCTGATATTCAGCAGAGGTGTTATGAACGAATTGTTGTTGTCTGAAATAAATTCGACCGAAAAAGATCTACTTCAAATGATGGTGTTACTGGAAGATTTTATTCTTGCCAAGCAATCCCCTAGCCATAATGATGTAGCCTCTGATACGTCTTTAGATGGTTTAGAGATGATTATTAAACAATGCCAAGCGGTTATTGAGGAGATAGAGTCACCTTTAGATAGAGCTGAAATTTTATTAAATGAACTCTATTTTCAACATTTATTTGTTGATAAGTTTCGCAAAATTTACCCTATAGAGGCATTTTGCGTTGTTTCAGGTATTAATAGTCGCTTAATGTCTCCTGTACTTAAAGCCGTTATAATATGTGAAATTATCAACGCTTGTGGTTTTGAAACTGACTTAGTATATATACCCAATAAAATGATGGTAAGAATATGTTGTGATGAAAAATACGCAATTATATTTGACGCAACGACAGGGGAGTCGCTTAACTGGAGTGAGCTTGACTTACGCCTAGACGAGTTAAACGGAGATCCTACTCAACATGAATTAGCCAGTGTTGAAAGTGAAGCCGTGTTAGTTGAACATTTAACGGCATTTAAAAACGCTTTAATCAAAGAGAAAGCCTTTGATAAAGCGTTACGTTGTGTTGACGTAATATTAGCGCTAACACCTGATGATCCACTTCAAAGGCGAGATAGAGGCTATTTACTACACCAATTAGATTGTTTTAACGTTGCCGTTGATGATTATCGCTATTTTGTTGAACAATGTCCTAAAGATCCCGCCGCAAAACTCCTTAAATTGCAATTAGATAAAATTAATATTCAAGAAACTGTATTACATTAATTAAAATAAAAAGGTTAACCAATGCAAGAGCAAGTCGTGGCGAACGCGCCACTCATCACTAACGACAACGTAGTGTTAGGAATACTAGCGTTAATATTAGGCTTTGTTTTTTATACGTCTAATAGCCAAAATGCATTTTGGCAACGCTTTTATAAGTATGTACCAGCATTACTCATGTGCTATTTATTACCATCTCTGCTTAATACCTTTGGTGTTGTTAGTGCTGATGTGAGTCAAATTGATGAAGTTGCTAAATATTATCTATTGCCTGCATGTTTAGTGTTATTGACGTTAAGTATTGATATTAAGGCGATTGCTGGTTTAGGTAGTAAAGCTATTATTATGTTCTTAACAGGCACTATTGGCGTTGTTATTGGTGGACCGCTTGCCTTGTTAGCTGTTTCAGCAATATGGCCTGATCTTATCGGTGTTACAGGCCCAGATGCTGTTTGGCGTGGTATGGCTGCACTTGCGGGTAGTTGGATTGGCGGTGGTGCCAACATGTTGGCCATGAAAGAGATTTATGAAGCTGATGGTAAAATTTTTACCATTATGGTGACGGTTGATATTGTTGTTGCCAATCTTTGGATGGCAGGTTTACTGTATATTGCGGCAAATCACAAAGCGATAGACGCTAAAAGTGGTGCTGATACCTCAGGTATTGATAAATTAATTGCCAAAGTTGAAGAATACGAGCGTAATAATAAACGCATGCCAGAGTTAAAAGACTTTATGCTTATTATCGCGGTTGCTTTTGGTGCAGCAGGATTTGCTCACTTAGCCGCTGATTTCCTTGTACCTTACTTCCAAACTAACTTCCCAGAACTTAAAAAGTTTAGTTTACATAGTAAACTATTTTGGATCATCGTCATGGTAACTACCATAGGTTTAACGTTATCTTTTACCAAAGCAAGGCAGCTAGAATCTGTTGGTGCGTCAAAAGTAGGTAGTAGTTTCTTATATATTTTAGTGGCAACTATCGGTCTACATATGGATATTGCTCAAATTGCTGAAGCACCTAAGTATGTAGTCATCGGTCTTATTTGGATGGCAATTCACGTAATATTATTGTTTGCTGTAGGAAAAATGATAAAAGCCCCTGTATTTTACTTAGCAGTAGGTAGTAAAGCTAATATTGGAGGGGCTGCATCTGCTCCTGTTATTGCATCGGCTTTCCACCCATCGCTTGCACCTGTTGGCGTGTTATTAGCAGTACTTGGTTATGCATTAGGTACTTATATGGCATGGCTATGTGGACAATTGCTACGTATTGTTGGTAGCTAAATTAAACACTAGGTAAATAAACTATTTTAATACATGGCTCCTATAATATGGAGTCATTTAATAAAGGAAAACATATGACGATTTCATCGGTAAATGTAGCTAATATTGACGTTGCTAACGATAAGCCTTTTGTATTATTTGGCGGCATGAATGTGCTTGAATCACGTGATTTAGCAATGAAAATTGCTGAGCATTACGTTGAAGTTTGCCAAAAATTGAATATTCCTTATGTTTTTAAAGCGTCTTTCGATAAGGCTAATCGTTCTTCTGTTCATTCATATCGAGGGCCTGGATTAGACGAAGGATTGAAAATTTTTCAGGAAATAAAATCGACCTTTAATGTGCCAATTATCACTGATGTACATGAACCTTTCCAAGCCCAACCTGTAAGTGAAGTGGTTGATGTTATTCAATTACCCGCTTTTTTAGCACGACAAACAGATCTTGTTGTTGCTATGGCAAAAACGGGAGCGGTAATTAATGTTAAAAAACCACAGTTCTTAGCCGCACATGAAATGAAGCATATCATTAAGAAATTTGCTGAAGCTGACAATGAAAAGATTATGCTTTGTGAGCGCGGAAGCTGTTATGGCTATAATAATTTAGTCGTTGATATGCTGGCGATGGAAGAAATGAAAGGTTATGCACCCGTGATTTTCGATGCGACACATGCGTTGCAAAAACCCGGTGGTAGAAGCGATAGCGCTGACGGTAGAAGAGCACAGGCAGCTCAATTAGCTCGTAGCGGTATGGCGATAGGCATTGCAGGTTTATTTATAGAAGCTCATCCAGATCCAAGTCAAGCGAAGTGCGATGGCCCTTGTGCATTACCATTAGATAAACTAGCACCATATTTAACTCAAATGAAAGCAATTGATGATTTAGTCAAAGGTTTTGAGCCGCTAATTACGGATTAGTATGCTAATACAGTGTAGTAAATAACGGTAAAATACGATAATTTTTTACGGTTATAAATCGCAAGATAAAAATAAAAAATGACAGTCAGGTTTGGCTGTCATTTAGTTTAAGCTAATAAATTATCTTATTAAATGAATTTAAAGGATTAACTTCGATTCATTAATTTTGCTTGAGCTGGTAAATTGAAAACGCTCATACGTTTATCAGTTACCTGCACATTTGTTACATCGTATACGTAATTAAAAATAGGTTTGTTAGGATCTGGCTTAAAGTATTCATCAATCGCTTCTTCGGCTTTGTCTTTGAAAAAGTTCCCGGTAATATCTTTTAGCGAGTTCATAGGGTCATCTAAACTAATATCGCTTATTGAGGCTGATTGCTTCTCTTCTTTTACTTCAGGACAGCTTTGCTTATCCATATACCAAGCAAGCTTTATTGATACAGGGTAGCCCTCAATTGCGTTTAACTTAGCTATTACGGGAGAGTCAGAGTCTATCTCGTCTTTTTTAATATCGCCTGAAACCATCGCCACAGTTTTATAAATAGTCTCACCAAAGTATTTTGATAATGGATTTTGATTATTAGTAACGCTTGCTAAATAGTTATCTTGAAACTCACCATTAATCCTCCATGCATCGCGCATTTTATCCATAGGAGTTGTCATCCAAAAGTCCATTTGGACTTTGTGTTTATCAGGTCGACCTGCATCGTCTTTTGATACCAAATGCCATTGTGCAGTATATTTTTTTGCTAAAAAGCCGTTTACTTGGCGGGTTGTGTTTTGGTCAATTACTTCAAAATTAAATTTAGAAGTGGTTAATTGACATGACTCACCAGCAGAAGGGTCAAAAGTTTCCTCTTCATCTTCAGAAGAAAGTTCTTCAAAGCTATCCCAAATAGAGCCTGTACAGCCAGATAGAGGACATTCGGTATATTCGTTATCTTTTCTGTTTATTTTCCAGCTTAAATTTTTATCAATTCTTGCAACATCTGATGAGTCAGACGCATTTAAAAAAGCACTGGAGGCCCATGAATCATACTCAAAATTATAATCAATACGACGACGATCTTTTAAAGTGTAAACGGTCTGTTTTCCGCGACTGTCAGGCATAATATAACCATTAATGACATAATTTGCGGTTAATACACTTGTTGGAGTGATAGGTGTGTTATCAGGTGCTTTTGTTGTGCTACCACAAGCGATAAGACCTAAAGAGCTTGTCAAAAGAAGTAGCGTGTTTTTTGTACTCATAAGTTCCTTCTTGTTAATGAAAAGTTAAAATCGATAGTAATATATCACTGTTTTTCATGTTTATTTATTTTTTTTTAGATTTTTAAAAATGAATTGTAGTATTAAATGAATAGAAGGGGTTATAGCATTAATATCAAGTTTAAAGGGCATATCATGTACAGAGAAAAGCAAAAAGGTGTCCTAGGACACCTTTTAAGTTATTTGTAGTTAATTTGGCTTACGATAACTTACATTACAAATTATTCAGCGACTCGTGTTATTTTTGAAACAGTCGATGTTTTGTTTTTGTTCTCAGTATGTTTTTTATTAGCTAGAGCATTTTCAGTGCTTAACTTCGGTAATTCATTCGTCAATTCTATTCTTGAAAATGAGGCTGCTAATGAAACTTGTGCTTGAGCAAGTAAATTTTCTTGAATAACTGGCTCTATCTTCACTGTTTCTGAAGTTGGTACTGCTGCAATGCTTGTGTTGCTCACTAAAATACTGATACTTAATGCGATTAACGTGTTAATTTTTTTCATGGTTTTGATCCTGAGTTTTTGCCGACTTTCTTATCAGCAATAATAAATATATGTGCTTCCCGATAGATTTATTAGGACCTTTTCTCGCGCTTGCTCATTCATTTACTTTAGGTAAACTAGAGTGTAGCTAAAGGGTTGGGGTCTTGAGCTACACTCTCATGTTTGAGCGTTGAGATGATGTCCTTCATCTACGGCGTGGATAATACGCAAGTAATCTAAAAAAATAAAATGACAAAATTTAATGTTATTCATTAGAAAAACTAATGTATAATTGTTATGCTTGCATTCTAATTTTTTATGCAGTGTTTCCTTAATACTATTAAGATGAAAAAGGATGCCCTTTGGCTAATAGACTCCCACCATTAAACGCTTTGAGGGCTTTTGAAGCCTCAGCGAGACAGCTTAGTTTTACTCGGGCTGCTGAAGAGCTTTTTGTTACTCAAGCGGCTATAAGCCATCAAATAAAGTCTTTAGAAGAGCATTTAGGCATTAAATTGTTTATGCGAAAGAACAGGGCGTTATTACTGACAGATGAAGGCCAGTCATATTTTTTAGATATTAAAGATATTTTTAATTCAATACATGAAGCAACAGAGCGGTTACTTGCCCGCGGTGCAAAAGGCGCTATCACGGTAAGTTCGCAAGCTAGTTTTGCTATTCAATGGTTAGTACCTAGGTTAACCGCTTTTAATGCTTTGCACCCTGAAATTGATGTAAGGATCAAAGCGGTAGATCAAGCGGAAAACTCTCTTACTGAAGATGTCGATGTTGCGATATATTATGGTCGAGGAAGTTGGCCAAATATCCATGCTGATAAATTACACACAGAGTACTTAATTCCTGTTTGTTCGCCATTACTAATGCAAGAAAATGCTGTTAATGGTAAGCCAGCTTTACTCTCCTTAGAGGATTTATCTCATCACACCTTGTTACATGATACCTCTCGAAAAGATTGGAAACGTTGGTTTAAACAAGTTGGCGTTAAAGGAGTTAATGTAAATCACGGGCCAATATTTAGCCATTCTGCCATGGTCGTACAAGCTGCATTACATGGCCAAGGTGTTGCATTAGCTTATAGTGTACTAGCAAAGCCTGACATCGATTCTGGCAGGTTAGTGTGTCCTTTTAATGATGTATTAGTGAGTAAAAATGCTTATTTTATTGTTTGTCGAGAAAATCAAAAAGAGCTGGGTAAAATAGAAGCTTTTAGAGAGTGGATGCTCGATATGGTTGCTAGCGAACAAGAGCAAATAACTGATGGGCAAATTACCTAGTTTAAACGAACAGGATATCAAAAATTAGAAATGACAAGCATGATAGAAAATAAAGTTTCCCAGCCAATAGCGCATGTTGTTTTAGCTCATGGCGCTGGCGCGGACATGAATCATGAGTTTATGGAGTCTATGGCAATAGCACTAAATAAACAAAATATTAGCGTGTTGCGGTTTAATTTTCCTTATATGGATAAACGAGCAGAATTAGGGAAAAAATATCCACCAGATAGAATGCCTAAATTACTGGAATGCTATGAACAAGTCATTGAAAACTATTTAAAAAGTATCGACAGTGATTATCAGGAGATGCCATTTTTAATTGGTGGTAAGTCAATGGGTTCAAGAGTTGCAGCCACTTTAGTCTCTTCAACATATGAGCCAGCTATGAGCGCTTTATCATCTATAGACGGGGTTTTTTGCTTAGGTTACCCATTTCACCCTGCCAAAAAGCCAGAAAAACTGCGTTTAGCACCTCTACAGGAGAATGAAAAACCTGTGATAATATTACAGGGGAGTAGAGATACATTGGGTTCTGAAGATGAGGTCGGCCAATACAGTTTGTCTTCATCGGTGCAATGCTTCTTTTTAATTGATGGTGACCATAGCTTAAAACCAAGAGTGAAATCTGGATACAGCCTTGCTGAACACATAACAACGGCTGCAAAAGAAATAGCGCAGTTTGCTAAAACGTTTGTAAAACATTAATGTTTTTACTAATTTTTAAGGGTTTTTAAGAAACTTATGCAAGAAAGGCAAAGAAGCAATACTTTATTGCGAGTAATGGGTGTTTTTGTTGGTATCAGTGGCTGTTTTTCTGTACTATTCGGCGCTTGGTTAGCACATGCTGATTTTTCCGACTCACATAAGGTTTATGCAAGTTTAACGACAGCATTACAATACCAGTTTATTCATACGCTTGCCTTATTAGCTATTGTGTTATTCTCTTGGCATCAGCAAACATCAAAAATATTAACCTGTTCTATGTTGGCTTTTGTGCTGGGTATTTTGCTCTTTTGTGGCAATATTTACATTAAATCATTATTTGATATTCAATTTTTAGGAAAATTAACCCCAATTGGAGGTATGTCATTGGCATTTGCTTGGCTGTTACTCGCTTTTGAGGGGAAAAATAACTTATGACTTCTATCGTTTTGTTTTGTCGTCCGGGCTTTGAAAAAGAATGCGGTGCAGAAATCCAAGAAAAAGCTGCTTGGAATGAAATGTATGGCTATTTAGAGCTTAAAAAAAACCAAGGTATTGTTTTCTTCCACTTACATAACAGCGAAGATGGCGAAACATTAATGGGGAAGTTGCCATTAAAACGTTTGATTTTTGCGAGACAATGGTTTGTAACGCTTACCGATACTATTGAATTACCTGACTACAATCGCGTTGAAGCGATTATCGAAGCTTTGGGTACTGACTGGCAATATGCAGATTTAAGAATGGAAATGCCAGATACAAATGACGGGAAATCTTTAGCAAAGTTTTGTCGAAAATTGGCTGTTCCGTTAAGGCAAGGCTTGCGGAAAGCTAAATTGCTTACTCAAAAGAATGATAATGATGGCGCTAACTTGCATGCACTATTCTTATCTGGACAAGAAGTTATATTAGGGTTCTCACTTGCCCATAACAGCTCAGAGCATGTTATGGGCATACCTAGATTAAAATTTCCTAGTCAAGCGCCTAGCCGCTCTACATTAAAGCTTGATGAAGCTTTTCTATATTTTATACCTAAAGATGAGTGGGATAGCCGCCTGTGCTCAGGACTCAACGCTGTTGATTTAGGCTCTGCACCTGGAGGTTGGACCTACCAATTAGTTCGCCGTGGAATGATGGTGACCGCAATTGATAATGGGCCAATGGCTGAATCCTTAATGGAAACAGGGCAAGTTAAACATAAAATGATGGATGGCTTTAAATACACGCCCATGAAGCAAAATGTCTATTGGTTAGTTTGCGATATGATAGAAAAGCCTCAACGTGTGGCTAAATTAATGAGTGAATGGCTCTTAAACGGCTACTGTAAAGAGGCAATGTTTAACTTAAAGTTACCTATGAAAGGACGTTTTCAACAGGTTACTGATGATTTACAAACGTTAAAAAACGCTTTTAGCGAAGCTAATGTTAGATATGAGTTATACGCAAAACATTTGTATTACGATCGCGAAGAAGTAACTGTGCATGCAAGATTACTCTCGCCACCACCGCAGAAAAAGTAATAGTCAGACTGGTTAAACTAAATTTAACTATTGTATGTTTGTTATAGTGCTCTAACAAACAATCGTATTAGTACTATGTTGACTGATAATACTAATTGAAATAATGAACTTTCGTTAAGCGATAAATTTATTAATCTAATTGGCATAACAAATTAATTGCTTTACAAATTAACGTAAAAAAAAGTGCCTATCGCAGAAGTTGCGATAGGCACTTTTTAAGTAAACAATTTAACGTTTACAGACGTTCTAATAAAGCTGCTGTGAAGTCTGTTGTACCATGTGTTCCACCTAAGTCACGTGTTGTTCTGTCACCTGATGCGATCACTTCAGTTAAAGCGTTTCTTATTTTCTCGGCTTTGTCTGTCATCTCTAAGTATTCAAGCATTTGAATTGCAGCAAGAATAACAGAGGTTGGGTTAGCAAGGTTTTTACCTGCAATATCAGGCGCACTTCCGTGAACTGCTTCAAAAATTGCACAGTCTTCACCAATATTGGCACCAGGAGCCATGCCTAAACCTCCAACTAAACCAGCACAAAGGTCAGATAAAATATCTCCAAATAAATTGGTGGTTACAATTACGTCAAATTGCTCAGGGTTCATCACCAATTGCATACAGCAATTATCAACAATCATTTCAGTTGACTCAATTTCTGGGTATCGTTGTGCTACTTCTCTAGCAACTTTTAAAAACAAACCTGAAGTTGATTTTAAAATATTTGCTTTATGTACTGCTGTAACTTTCTTTCTGCCTTCTTTTTGAGCGGTTTCATAAGCAAAAGTTAGAATTTTTTCAGCGCCTTCACGCGTAACAATACTCATGGCTTCAGCCACAGTACCATCATCAGAAGTTGTTTGCCCAGCACCAGAATACATACCCTGTGTATTTTCACGTACAGTTAAAATGTCTATGTTTTCATAACGTGCTTTTGTGCCCTTAAATGATAATACTGGGCGAAGGTTAGCGTATAATTTAAACTGCTTACGTAAAGTAACATTGATTGAAGTAAAGCCTTCACCCACTGGTGTTGTAAGTGGGCCTTTCAAGGTTATTTTGTTTTTTTCAATTAAGGCGATTGTTTCTTCAGGTACTAGTTCGCCATGCTTCTCTAATGCTGTTAAACCTGCATCAGCAAATTCGTAATCAAAATTACAGCCTGCTTTATCTAATACTTTAATTGTCGCATCTATAATATCTGGGCCAATGCCATCGCCGGGGATAACCGTGATTGTCTGCTTAGTCATTTAGTTCACCTTGTAGATTTTGTCTTTTAGCAAAATAGTGCTATGTATTTGTTTTTGCTGTTACTCACTTTGTTACAGCAATAATGTACGTACAGAAGATGTAGCCAATGCTAGGAAAAAAGCTTCAAGTACGTATGTTGGCGCGCTTTATATCATGTAATGTAAGTGTATGCGAGCATGAAAACTTTCATATATATTACATGCTTAATGCTTAGATATGATACTAGAGTGATTATGTCATGCTATCAAGGTGACTTTAGTCTAAAGTCTAGGTAAGTGTTATGTTGAGCCTTGATAATTTTTTATGATGTTCCATTGTTCAGGGTAATTTTCACCTAAACCAATTTCTTTTAATACGCCGTTTATGAATAACAAAAAGGTACATTCATCTTGGGTGGTAATGCCATCAGATTTTACATGTTGTGTGCGGTAAAACATAACTTGGAAATTATCATTTGCAACGATTTTAGCTTCGGTAATGTCTGGGCTTCCTAATTGCTGTAAAGCTTGATCAAAGGTAAATTCATCAAGTTTTATTTTAGCAATAAACTGCCTGTTGTACGATTCTCTATCTTTCCATTCCATTTTATCCGGGCTGTCATCATAAAAGGTCACGACTAAGGCGACAAAAATGCCGTAGGCAGCCAAGGCAAGTAATATTCGAGAGATAACTTTTTTATTCATTTTTTAATAACCTAAACTCTAGTCGCTGCAAATGATAACGATATGTTAATAATAATTAAAGACCTTGACATAATTTAATACATAAAAGTTCTGATTAAGTCTCCCTTAAATGACTTAATGCTGTGAATGAGGTAATCGAATATCTTTCAGGTTAAAGCCTAATGGAATGTCATTTTTTAACGTAAGTAGTGTTTTTGCTAATTTCATTTGCTCTTGGTTATCGCTTAGTTTCTCAGAAATAGCAGGATTTAAGTCTTGTGCCGTCTCTAGTGCTTTTATTGAGCCATATTGATTGAGAAGCTTCGCTGCGGTAATAGAGCCGATCCCTGGTACTCCGGGGATTTTATTTGTGCTATCTCCAGTTAAGGTCCATAGATCAATAAGTTGTGATGATTTTACATTGAACTTGCTGTTAACATATTCTTGATCTAAATATCGACGATTAAAATAGTCATATACTTTAACACTTGGACTCAACAAAGATAAAAAACCTTTATCAGTTGAAATTATCGTGACATCTTTACCATGAATAGCCATTTTAGTTGCTAAGGTTGCAATTAAATCATCTGCTTCATCTACTTCTGAGGTTAACGAGTCTACGCCTAAATCCATGAAACCATCTTGAATGTTGGTTAGCGAGTTAGCTAGCGCATCAGGCATTTTCTTGCGTCCTTTCTTGTAACCTTCAAATAATTGATAACGCCAGCAAGGTGCTTGACTGTCAAATACCGCTAAAGCATGACTTGCCTGTTGTTGATAAAGTAACTTTTCAAGAGCTGTATTACAGGCTGCTTGTGAATTAATAATAACTTGCTGCTGTGTGCTAGTAGATAATTCGCCAGTATCTTGGTTTTTAGCATGAATGAAAGGGCGCTCTTGAACAGCATAAATTCGCCGTATTAAATTGAGCGCATCGATTAAAAGGAGGTGTGAATTAGGCATAAATTAATATTAACTAACAACTTGATAACAAGGGATATATTTACTTCCCGGCAGTTTCATACGCTGTTGCTTAACAAAAGAGGCGAGCAATTTGTCCATTAGGGCCATGATTTTCTTGTCACCAGAAATCATGAAAGGGCCGTGTTTTCTAATGGCTTTAATGCCGCTTGATTTGACATTACCAGCGACAATTCCAGAAAAAACTCTACGCAAATTTGCTGCTAATTCAGCAGTTGACTGGTCATAACTGATATTAAGAGCCTTCATATTGTCATGATCAGGTTCAAAGGGGTGCTGAAAGTCTTCTTCAATGACAAGTGACCAATTAAAATGATATCCATCACCTGTTTCTTTTCTATGAGCTATTACGTCTTCTAGCCCCTGTTTCATTGATTTTGCTACTTGTTCGGGGTCATCAATAATAATTTTATATAAATCTTGTGCTTTAGTGCCTAAAGTTTCCCCAATAAAGGTGTCGATTTCGGTGAAGTAATCGCTCGATTCAGCAGGGCCTGTTAAAATTATGGGTAATCTTTGTGTTTTATTTTTCTCGTTTAACATAATGCCGAGTATGTATAGCAATTCTTCTGCAGTACCTGCACCGCCTGGGAAAATAATAATACCATGGGAAATACGAACAAAAGCTTCCAAGCGTTTTTCAATATCAGGCATAATTACAAGTTCGTTAACGATAGGGTTTGGCGGTTCAGCTGCAATAATACTCGGCTCAGTTAAACCAATATATCGACCCGTTTGGTTTCGTTGTTTAGCATGGCCAATTGTGGCACCTTTCATTGGTCCTTTCATAGCACCAGGGCCGCAACCTGTACAGATGTTAAATCCTCTTAAACCAAGTTGGTAGCCAACGTTTTTAGTGTATTTGTATTCTTTATGCTCAATTGAATGGCCACCCCAGCAGGTGATTAAATTAGGTTCTGTTTCAGGTAAAATTGCATTGGCATTTCGAAGGATGTCAAAGGTAGCATCAGTGATATTCTCTGACGAGACAGGCATTGAAGGGTAGCGGTTATTAATAAACAGAATATCGCGCAAAACGGCAGATAAATGTTCTCTAATACCACGAATTATTTTTTCATCAACAAAAGCGTGCAACGGTGGATTTTTTAAATCAATTTTAACGCCTCGTTCACGTCTTACTACTTGAATTTCAAAATCCTTATATTTCTCATAGATTACTTCGGCATCATCGGTATTAGAGCCGGCATTTAATACCGCTAACGAACAGTTTCGGTATAAATTATAGAGTTCTTTACTAGCTGATTGCTGAAGTTGATCAACTTCCGATTGAGAAAGCAGGCTCATATTACCCACAGGGTTCAATTGTGTATGCATAGAAACTCCTTTAATGATTAAATCATCAATTAATTCAGGATTAGGAAAGTGAGAGGTTACTCTTGATAAATAACTTGGTTTTTGCCTTGAGATTTAGCTTGATACATGGCTTGATCAGCACGTTCAAACGCAATATGAATATTATCTTCTGAATGAATATGCGTTGCTCCCATAGAAAGGGTAATACATACTTTATTATTTTTAAACTTGAACGGTAAACGAGCAACATGCTTATTAATTAAGTTTAATTCATTTACAAGCGCTGACGCATTTGTTTCTGAATATATTAAGACGAACTCTTCACCACCGTAACGTGCCACAAAAGCCTTTTTACTGGCATTTTTTTGTATAGTCTTTGCTATTACTTGCAATGTTTTATCGCCCGCTGAATGCCCGTATGTGTCATTAATTAATTTAAAATCATCAATATCAATAACGACGATGGCCAATTCATAAGGTTGGTGATGATATCGAACCATTGCTTTAGCAAAATAGTCATCAAAGGCGGCTCTGTTACCCAGTTTGGTAAGAGCATCTTGCATGCTCTTTTGTTGCTGTGCGGCGAGTTTTTCCTCAAAGACTTTACTTTGTTTCTCTAGGTGAGCAACTTTGTCAGACATTTCTTGTAACTGTTTTGCAAGTAGTTGCTGATTTTGTTGCTCAAATTTTGTTTTTTGCTCTAAAGTGCCTGCAATAATTTGTAGCTTATCATTAATATCATTTTTAACTTGGTTTAAGGATAGCGCTTTAGACACTGTCCCTGTCATATCAGTTAATTGCTTTTGTAACTTATGATTGATTTTATCATTGGTTTTTTGCGATTTTTGTTGAACATTAAGGGTTTCTTTTACTGCATTTTGTACCGTTGTCAGTGTTTCACTTAAGTTGGTTAAAAAGCGCTTTGCTTGCTGTTGTTCGTCTTTAAAGTCAGCAACGATAAGGTCAAAAATCTCAAGAAAATGCTCAAGGACTTCTTCATTAGATTTATCGTTAAGCAACTTTTTCTTGATAGCCTGCAAATTGTTTGTGTGCTCTTTTGATAAGTTTAAAGCCCCTAAAGCTTCGGTTATTTTTTCAATTAAACTGCTATCAATTTTTGGGGTAGAAGGCTCTTGCGCATTGCTATTAAGTGCTTGAAGTAGCCCTTCTTTAGGAGGAGCAGACTGGTTTGCTAACGTTTTACCATATAATTCGAGTAGTTGACTAAGAAGGGGAACATATTGAATTAATGCGTCTTTTGTTGTGTCTGTTTCTTTTAGCAACGCACGTAGGTTTCTACGTAAATCAGCAGGTAAACCATTTATTTTTTGTAGCGATTCGCCAGAACTATTAAATTGCTCGTGAATACGGTTTATGTTTTGTTCATTCGTAATACTGTATTGTTGAAGTATTTTATTAATGACTTGAATTTTGTCTTCTATCTCTGCAAAAGCGGCTGACTTTGAGAATAATGTTCTCAATTGAGCTAAGCGATTATCCAGCTCAAGATCTACACCTTTAGATATTAAGGATAATTTATTTATAAATTGGATAAGGAGAGATGACTGAGTACTGAAGTCTTCTTCTAATTTCCCGCGAGACTGTATTGCTGCATCAAGCTTTTTTTTCATCGCAACAATTTGCTGCTCAGCTACAGGCTTATTCATAAAAATTCAATGTCCTTAAAATAATATGATAATTAAATCATTCCTAAATAAAACGGAGAGTTAAACTACTTCAAAAGTCAATATCTTTTGTTTAATAACATCAACATCAAAATGAGAAGTTAACGACATAAACCTGAGTATAAGCCAATTTCTCAAACAAGCACTTATTTTGTTTTACGTAATATGAAAAAAAAACACTTTATTGTTTTAAATTAGCTTTTTGTTACTTAAAATCAAGAGAATTATTCGTTCTTAATTATTTTATTATGCAAAAAAATATTTCTCTTGCTCATTGCATCGCTTTCATTTTTATCATATCAATAAGTATTGTTTTTACACAAGTAGCTAATGCAGAGGTTTTGGTTGATATCAATATTAATCAAAGTGAACATCATTTGGCGCAAGTTACTATAGCCTTACCTGAAGCAAATAGTGACACAGTAGTGCTTAAACTTCCCACTTGGCGGACAGGACGTTATGAAATTCTGAATTTATCTGACGGCGTGAGAAAATTTTCAGCTAAAGACAACCTTGATAAAGCATTGCTTTTCAGAAAAATTAATAAAAATGCTTGGGAAATAACAGGGACAAAAAATAGGAAAATAACGGTGTCATATCAGCTTTATGCAAACGGGTTAGGCAAAAGAACTCGACATATTGATGATAGCCATGCATTTTTGGATAACTCTACCGTTGTGATGTACAGCGATGAAACTCGGCCATTACAACATACTATTAACCTTGATGTTAAGCCTTCATGGCGCAGTGTTTCAGGCTTACCAACAGGTGACAATCCGCATCAATTTATCGCCAAAAACTATGATGTTTTGGCTGATTCACCTATTGAAACCGGACTAAATAAGTTTGAAGCCTTTACTGTAGATGGCCGTGAATACGAGCTCGTTATTTGGGGAGAAGGTAATTACGATATAAAAAAAATGATTGCTGATCTTAAAGTGATGGTGCAGAAAAGTAAGTATATTTGGCAAGGTTATCCATTTTCTCGATATGTTTTTATGGTTCATGCAACAAGTGGTGCAAGAGGGGCAACAGAACATTTGAACTCTACTATTATTCAACGTTCAAGGTTTAAGTTCTCTGATAGAAAAGATTATCTAGGCTTTATTTTAACCGCGGCTCATGAATTTGTGCATACCTGGAATGTGAAGCAGTACAGGCCAAAAGGGCTTGTGCCATATAATTACCAAAGTGAAAATTATTCCAACTTGATTTGGTTGGCAGAAGGTTCTACAAGTTACTTGCAAAGTCAGTTGCTTATGCGTGGTGAAGTGATAACGGCTAAAGAATTTTTGACAGATCTAGCCAAGCGAATTAAAGCACATCAAGGTAAACCTGGAACAAGCAGTCAAACGGTTGCTGAAGCTAGTTTTGATACGTGGCAAAGTCAAGGTGGTGATTATGGTAATAATCATAGTGTAAATATTTACTCTGAAGGTTTTATGGTTTCTTGGCTGCTTGATTTCGATATTTTATCCCAAACAAGTTTAAAGCGAAGTTATCGTGATGTTCATAATGCGCTATATCAACAATTTTCACTCCCTAAAAGTTATGATGAACAAGATGTTATTGATATTTTAACAAAAATAACAGATAGAGATTACAGTGAATGGTGGCAAGACCATGTTCATAGTCATTTGAATATAGATTTTAATTTGTTACTCGCTAAAGCCGGTTTGACATTGAGTTACGGGAAAGATAAAAAAGACAATGTCAGTGATATCAGCAAGGCTAAATTAACACCATGGACAGGTTTGAAAGTTAAAAAGTCCAGCCATGGATTAGAAGTGATAGCGGTTGAAAAAGACTCTCCAGCGTGGCAGGCAGGTATTACTATTACTGATATTATTATTGCGGTTGATGGTTTACGTTTAGTCAGTGATGATCTTAAATCAAGACTTAAAGACTTTAAAGTGGCGCAAAAGGTTGAGTTTTCTTTATTCAGGCGAGATCAATTAATCAACAAGTCGATTACATTAGGTGCTGAAGCAAAAGAAAAGTTGAAAGTTGTCCCATTAGCCAAAGTGTCGCGTAAACAAAAAGCATTTTTTAAAGCGTGGACAGGTTTGGATTTTCCTACTAAACAATAGGAAAATCACAAAAAAGTAGCACTTTAGTTATTGGCGTAATGTACGCCCCCAAGGAGCATTCGTTAAATGGGTGCTCCTAAATGGATTTATATCTAACCCACCTCGTCTAGTATACCTTGCATATACCGTTAACGCCTCAAGTTGACAATACTGTTGTAAATCGCAAAAGATTCTTTCAACACACTGTTCGTGAAACTCATTATGTTGCCTAAAAGAAATAAGATACATTAATAGTTTCTCTTGGTTAATCTCTTTTCCTTTGTAAGAAATATAAATACTAGCCCAGTCTGGCTGATTAGTAATTAAACAGTTCGATTTAAGTAAATGACTGACTAGGTTTTGCTCTATAATTGATGAACTATGTGTTTGACTGTTTTGCAAGTGTTTGGCATTGAATTGGTAATTATCAATTTCAATGTCTAAAGCATCAATACAAACTGATTCATCACAGGCTATTTCAAGTGCGGGGCATTTATCTACTGGAAATAATGTCACTTGAGCTTGGCTGCCTGACGTATTAGATACATCCTTCTCCAAACAAGCCTTTACTTCTTCAATGCTAGTAAATTTAGTTTGGTTAAAGCTATTTAAATAGAGTTTAAAAGATTTTGATTCCACAATATTTGGACTAGTGCATGCAAACCTAAACTCAACTAAAGCAACAATAGGTTTACCTTTATCATTTAACCAAGAAAGCTCATAGCCATACCAAACATCTTCCCCTATAAAGGGCAAGTTAGTTTCGTTTAGCGCGAGTTCATCTCTATTTAAACTTCTGGGTACAGCTTGTAATAAACTTGGATCATACTCACTGGTGTAATCAGTTTTTTTCCCTAGAGTTAGCTCTTTAAGCTGTGATGCATTTTGGTATGGTGTCATAATATGTAAATCTTTAACTAGAATAGTCGTTATTTTAAAGGATCTTTACTCTAGATGACATCTTCAAATATTAGTTTAAAAAATGTTTTGCTTGAATTTTCTACTCAATACATTGTTGCATTTGAAAAAGTGCATCATCATCTACCCGTAATTGAAAAGGATGAAGCGTGGATTTCACCGTGCGAACAAACCAAGAGTGATGAAGAAAGCTATTGGCAACCTAAACCATTAACAGAGTTTCTTTTAGAAGAAACCATCGCTTCAGAATTGAATTTTGAAAATGTGGAGTCAGCCCTTAAAATACGTTTACATCCAGATATAAAGACTTATTTCACTACAGTGTTTAGTGAAACGTTAGATGCAAACTGCTCTGAAGGTGAATTGAGTTTATTGTTTGCATGGAATATGGATGACTTTGCTCGGTTACAAGAAAATATCATTGGTCATGTCATGATGAAACAGAGACTTAAACAACCCATTACAGTATTCTTTGGTGTAACTGATGAGGAAGATATTATTATTTCTCTTGATAATGAAACTGGCGAAGTATGGGCAGAAATGGTTGGCTGTAAAGGCCATAAAAAGTTAAGTGATAATTTAGCTACTTTTATACAGCAGCTTCAACCTTTAATTAAAGTAGCTAAATAAGTTAAGACATCTTAAAAGTTCGTTATGGGTTCATACGTTTACTTAGTTGTTTGATTAAGTCTTTTAAATCGCTAAGTTCACGTTTCATTTCAGCGAGCTCTTCATTTAAGGTTTGTTGAATTATTAACTTTACCTCTTCAGAGGTAGTTACGTTATTTTCTTTGCTTAGTTCAATCACTTCATCATTTTTTAATGTAATGAAATCAGGATCATGTTGCCATGATTTAAGAGTTGAGATAATCATAGGTAAGGGCGCAGGATTGATAAGTTTTGCTTTTATCAAAGCGACAGTTGGTTTTTTACCTTGATTGGCTAATTGATTAGCACAGATTAAAATTTCATCGATAGTTGTCATTTTGCTTAACTTCATAATCAGAGTTAATAAATTTAACTACATTTTAGGCAATAATGCTATTTATGTTTGTTTTTACAGAGACTGTAATTTAATAATACATTAAAAATCAATTAGTTAAAAACATGGTTTGCTTTTTGCTATTTTAAGTGTGAGAAAATAAAGTAGCTAAAAGGTTGCTTTACTTACCATTATATTTACAAAAGTTAGCTAGGCTAACAAGTAAAAAAGCCATAGGGAATTTAAACATGAAAAAATCATTACTTGCATTATTAATCGCTGCTCCATTAACACTTACATTATCGGGTTGTGTTATTTCGGTAAAAGATGGTGAAGTTGATCATAGCTTTATGTCAGCTAGTGAAGATAGAACTTATCAAAACCGTAAAAAAATTGCGCAAATACAATTAGGTGAAAGCATTGCCGATATGCAAGAAAGATTAGGTGTTGCTGATTTTTCTGAAACCTTTAAAAACGAAGATGATACGGTGCGTGTTTTATTTTATCGTACACAGCGTAAACACAAAGATGGCTTAACAACTAAAGATGAGTGTACTTATTTGAAATTCGTCAATGGTGAACTTGTTGAAACAGGCAATGGTGAAAGTTTTTCACGCGGTTAATTTTC
This sequence comes from Colwellia sp. RSH04, assembly GCF_003545765.1. GTDB lineage: Bacteria > Pseudomonadota > Gammaproteobacteria > Enterobacterales > Alteromonadaceae > Colwellia. The sequence continues at coordinate 99,346 of NZ_QXIO01000008.1, forward strand.
CAAGATTAATTTCACAGTAATTTCTCTACCAAACACCTCGCCTGTCGGGGTGTTTTGGTTTTTACTGCAATGGAATACTTAATTGGTTCAGATTTATTGCAATATATTTGACCTATTTTTAACAATACTGTTATTGTTATCTACTAATTTTTGCTATTAAAGCGAAACTAACGCGTAAAGTAACACAATATAATCCACCATAAGAGTTGGAGCATTAAATGACAGAAACTGTAGTAGCACCTGAAAACGTTGATATCAGAGCCACTTACCTCAAAGCTCATGAACTTAAATTAGCGGCGTCATTATTATATCAAGCTTATCATGACGACCCTGTATTTCTTGAAATCTTTAATGGTGACAAAGAAGATTATGAGCAGCGCTTAAGGTCAGCAATTCGAGAAGAGTTGAATGCTTTTTGGCAAGCAAAACAACCTATGGTTGGCTTATATTTGGGTGAGACCATGGTGGGCGTAGCATGTTTAAATAGTCCTGATGATACCTTATCAAGTGAACGCTTTTGGCACTGGCGATTAAAGATGCTGCTAAATGCTGGATATTTTAGCACCAAGCAAATGATCCAAAAAGAAGAGAGTGTTTTTTCTGCTGTGCCATTAAAATCTTTTCATTTACTTTCATTTATCGCAGTACATCCATTGCATCAGCAGCATGGCTTTGGTCATTATTTAATGGCTGCGGTAAATACGGTGCTTGAAGAACACCCTGATAGTGAGGGGGTTGCTGTTTATGCGACTTCAGGAAAGTTTAAAGCATTTTTTGAAAATGTTGATTATCAACTTGTTAAGGAAGTTTCTGTCGGGAATGTAAGCGGCTCAGTGATGGTACATCACCGAAGTTAACCTTTAACTGATGATCTGATTGGTCTAATCCCAATTAACATTTAGACAAAATGAAAAAGCCAAAAGCAATGTTAGCAATGCTTTTGGCTTTTTTATGCCTCAATAGAATGCTAAGGGTTGTATACTGCATTAAGTGATAACCCAGTCACGGCTGAGTAACCATATATACCTATATGCCACTTATCAGCTATAGGGTTTGTGAACGAGCATGACTCTGTGTTGCCATTTTTATAAGGGCGACAATCATAACTTGAACTTGTTGGTTGAGAACCTCGTTTAATGTAAAGGTCTGCATCACCTGAACCACCACTTATATTAAAATCTAGTGCAGACATACCTGCAGGTACATCAATGGTGTAATATTTCCACTCCCTTCTACTAATATTGATATCCGTTATATTTGCACTGCCACCCGTTGCACCATCAGAATTATCCGTATAGCTAGCACTTAAAGAAACTCCAGAAAAGCTTGAGTAAGCAATAAGCTTAACATGATAAGTACCTACCTGCGCTGTCGTAATAGGGCAACTCTCTGTGTTACCGCTTTTATAAGGGCGACAATCATAATTAGTCGTCGTAGGTGCTGAACCAAATTTTACATATAAATCTGCATCACCGGTACCGCCAGACATATTAAATGATAGGTCGGTAGCGTTTGCAGGAACATCTAATGTAAAGCTCAACTCTTGTCCACTAGCAGCGCTGAGGCCAATTTTAGCAATACCATTCTCTAAGCTGTTGCCTGTTGTTGGAGGTGTTGTTGTGCCGCCACCGTTACATGAACTTGCTAAAGCATCAGATGCCGCTTTTGCTTGCACTAAGCCATAACCCGTTTTGTCATCTCTTCCCACGGCTTCTAAATCGGTTGCTGTTGATTTAAGCGCATCGCGTACCTGAGTTGCAGTACAGTCAAAGTTATTACTCCAAACTAGCGCAGCAACACCAGCAACATGTGGTGTTGCCATAGATGTACCATTGTAATATGCGTAGTTTTGATTAGCATTGACACTCAGATTTACGTTACTTCCTAGTTGCGAGACCAGTTGTTGACCTAAAGTTCTATTTATTGAAACGGTCGGTACTGTTACGGCATTTGTTGCATCAACTAAGAAAGGGTTTTGTAAACCAGGGCGATCGCTATTGCTGTATACGATAATGCCTGATGCTCCAGCATCAGCACAAGCCTTTGCTGGATTAATTTCAGGGTAGTTACTTCCTTTTTGGTTATCGTTTCGTTCAGCAAGACAAATATTGCCAGCAACATTACTGCTACAGCTATAACTACTACCTGAAATTGTACAACGCGTTAATGTGCCAGCAGCATTACCATTTATATTGTTAATTGAGAAGTTGCCACCACTTTCTATGTAACGGCTTTGTGGTACTACCTGATCATTAGCATAAGTCGTTGAGCCTAAAGTGATAGAGCCTAAACGGCCGTCACCTGCAACGGTTGAAAGAATCGCTTCCCCTGGAGCTGAAATCTCTACCTGGCTAGTATATTGCGAAAATTCTGCATGCTGGCCATTTTGATCAACAGCACCAACTGCCATTACTGTATCGTAAGAGGCAGGATAAGAAAGTGTTGAGTTGCCATCATTACCTGAAGCTGCAATTAAAAGAACACCAGAATCTGTAGCGGCCTCTAATGCATTTTTTTCAGTATTAGATGAACCAGCACCACCTAAGCTCATGTTAACCACTTTGGCACCGTTGTTAACACATGTGTCAACTGCGTCTGATAAGTCGCCTGAGTAACCCCATCCACTTTCATTGAATACTTTAACAATATGTAGGTTTACATTGGTGCTTGGTAATATTCCTATTACACCTTCAGTATTATTTACTGCAGCAATGGTTCCTGCAACATGAGTACCATGAGAACCACCTGCTTGGAACCAGTTTCCTGTTCCTGAGTTATTAGTGCCTGTTGCATTATTCGCATTTAGATCTGGGTTTGATTGTTGGTAGCCTGAATCAATAATACAAACAGTCATGTTTGAAGCATCATTATCAGTCAATAAATTAGATTGAGTGTTATTAATACCCCATGGTTCGTTTTGTGAGAATAGGAAACGTTGATAATCAGGCTCAATTGATTCAACAGAAGGGTGCTTAAGCATCTTTTCTATCAGTTTATTAATATCCTTAACATGTGTTAATTTTCCCATTGAAATGACATGGCTACCACGCTTCAAAATCTTAACGTGCGATAAGTCTAAACCAACTTTTTTTGCTAAGCCTGGTGGTACAAATGGACCATGCTTTTTGTCTTTAAAAGTAATAATTAATCTATCAGTATAATCATTGCGATTTAATTTTTGCTGTTCACGCCAGTTTGCAAAACTAGTTTGTGTTGCACTGTTATGAGTAACAGCTTTTTCAGCTTTTTCTAGTTTTGCTGACATAGCATTGGAATTTGCTGAAGCAATTACAGCTAATGCCAATGTGCTGAGTACATATTTATTATGGGTCTTCATTTAATGGTGTCTCCATTATGTTTTTGAATATTGATAGCTTTTAACTACTCTTGTTTTTTTACCCTTAGTTGAATCAACATCAACCTTATTCATCATGTAATTAATATTGTAATGTCACTAGCAATAATCAGACGTTTCTTAGTGACTTTACGACTAAGAAAGAAAAGAAATTAAGTTTTTATTTTCTTTATGTTATTGATTGTTAGGCTTTAATTTTCTTGCTGTCGTTTTTGTATGAAAACTTGTCGTGTTTTTGCTAGGTGACCTGTTTGTATTCTGTAGTATCGATAGCACTTGCAGATAGGAAGCGATTAATAAAAAAATGGAATTCTATAATCTTGTCAAAAGATAATTATAATAAACATGCCCTAGGGTGGAGAGATATATGAAAATTTCAAAGTTTGCTAGTTCGTTAGTTGCCGTAGCAGTATCAACAGTTTTTACAGCACAAGCTGCCGATGATAGATACATTATTCAAGTTGATAATAGTAAGAAAGGTGTTGTGAAAGCCCTTGCTAAAAAATTAGGTGGCGACTTAAAGGTTGACGGTAATGGGTTTATCGCAGCTTCATTTAACGGAAAAAGTTTAGATGACGTAAAGGGCATTTTGAATAATCCTCATATTAAGGTAATTGAAGAAGATCAACGTCGTATGCCATCTGCAGCATATAGTGATGATGCAGGAAACCCAATGACTTCACAGCTAACTCCTTACGCTGTTTACCAATCACAAGCAAACCAAGTTAACTTTAATGCTTCTGCTGGCATGAAAGTATGTGTTATAGATTCAGGTTTAGATCGTTCAAATCCTGATTTTGAGTGGAATAATATTTCAGGTGATAACGACTCAGGCACTGGCAATTGGGATGAGCATGGTGGTCCTCACGGCACACACGTAGCTGGTACCATCGGTGCTGCAGATAATAATGTCGGCGTTGTAGGTATGGCTCCTGGCGTTGATATGCATATTGTAAAAGTATTTAATGCTGATGGTTGGGGTTACTCTTCAGATTTAGCTCATGCTGCTGATAAATGTAGTGCAGCAGGCGCAAACATTATTAGCATGAGCCTTGGTGGTGGAGGAGCAAACAGCACTGAAGAAAATGCATTTGACGCTTTCACAAATAATGGTGGATTAGTATTAGCAGCAGCTGGTAACGATGGTAATAATGTGCGTTCATTTCCAGCAGGTTACTCATCAGTAATGATGATTGGCGCTAATGATGCAGACAATAATATTGCTGATTTCTCACAATACCCTAGTTGTACAACAACTTCGGGCAAAGGTAGAAGACAAACTACAACTACAGATGAAACAATTTGTGTTGAAGTAACAGCTGGCGGCGTAGATACGTTATCAACTTACCCAGCAGGTATGGCAACAAGTGCGTCTATGTCTGCTGATGGTCAAGCTTTTGCTTCTTCGTCAATGGAAAACTCTGGCAGTGTATCGGGTAATACTTACTTTATGGGCACAGCTGAAGCTACTGACTCTGGTGCAAATGGTAATATATGTCTAATTGACCGCGGAAACATTTCATTCCACGATAAAGTTCAAAATTGTGAAAACTCTGGTGGTATTGGCGCAGTTATTATTAATAATGAAGCGGGTATGTTATACGCTACATTAGGCGATACTAACACAACGTCTATTCCAGCAGTAGGAGCCGCATTTGAAGACCGCACTGCATTACTTTCAGCTTCAACTGCAAATATTACTATTGGTACAAGTGATTATGGCTTTATGAGCGGTACATCAATGGCAACACCAGCTGTTTCTGGTATTGCAGCTCTAGTCTGGTCAAATCATAATGGTTGTACAGGGACTGAAATTCGTGAGGCGCTCAAAGCAACTGCACAAGATTCAGGTGCAGCAGGACATGATGTGTATTTTGGTAGTGGTATTGTTAAAGCAAAAGCAGCTAGTGATTACTTAACGGCAAATGGTTGTGGCGGTGGCGTTACGCCTCCTCCGACTGGTGGTGATATCACGTTAAGTATCTCTACATCAACAGCTAAGCGTAAAACAAATGTAACTTTATCTTGGGCTGATGCTTCTACAGCTAATGTAGACATTATCCGCAATGGCTCTTTAGTTGCAACAACTGCAAATGATGGTTCATACACTGAAAGCTTTAGAAAATCAGGTTCTTATACTTATAAAGTATGTGATCAAGGAACAAATAATTGTTCTAATGAACAGTCTGTTTCGTTTTAAGTAAGAAACACTGCACTTATCCAGCTTACTTCTCGTAAGCTGGATATTTTTGTTTTAGTAACCCCAAATATGCTATTTATTGCAATTATGTTTGCTTTGTTATTGACATGTGAGGGTGATACTCGGTAAGTTAAAGCTAGTAACTAAAGGTTTACTTTATTTTAACAAGTGAGCATGTACGTTATATAACACGGGTCTTGTAAGTAATAAGCAGTAGATTAGTGTACTTACCATAGGGGAAAAATATGTTGTTTGAATCTTATAAAAGATTTGTAAAGCCTTTAATAATATTAACAATTATAAGTTTGGCAACAGGAAGTTATGTCTTAACAAGGATAAGTCATCAAGAAAGTACAACCCAATCTTATATTCTTAGTGCAAAAGATTTTTCTTTATTAAAAGAAGATGTTGCTTCATTAGGGCTAACTCCATCCCATGAATTAGCCATTATTAATGCGCTGGCTATAGAATTATCTAAACAACAATTAACTTTACTTCAAGATAAAGTGGAGCTATTTGTTACGCCTAACTATCAAGTTAAATTAGCTTACGCAAATAATGGTTGGAGAAAAGGTCAACGACGTTGGCAGCCAAAAGCAGCAGTAAATCAAGTTATCGATGCTACATCAGCCCATCAAGTAAGAAACTTCGGAGATGCGGTAACGATAGGTTTCTTAGATACAGGTTTAGATCAACTTTCAGGCTTATCTACTGATTTATATGGTAAAGATAAAGCTTGGGGAACTTATGATGCAATTAATAATACCTTGCATAATTATGACGATGAAGCTAACGGTCATGGAACGCATGTAGCTAGTATTGCAGGTAATAGTGATTTTGATATTAACGGGAAGCTTTATGGGGTTGCTCCAAATGCTTCTATTGTAGGTATTAAAGCATTTGATTATGAAGGTAAGGCGACCTATGCAGATGTTATTCGTGGCATTGAATGGGCAATTCAAGTTAAAGACCAAATAAATTTACGTATATTAAATATGTCATTTAGTGGTCCTGTTAGATCACTTTATTGGCAAGACCCGTTAAACCAAGCAGTGATGAAAGCTTGGCAATCGGGCATTGTTGTAATCGCATCTTCTGGAAATAAAGGGCCTGAACCCATGACTGTGGGCGTACCAGGGAATGTGCCTTACATTATTACTGTAGGAGCAATGACTGACTTTTATACAGAGTCAAATACTCAAGACGATAAACTCGCGAGCTTTAGTTCAGCAGGGCCTACGCCTTCGGGTTTTGTTAAGCCTGATATACTGGCACCCGGCGGTCATATCTCAGGTTTAATGTCATTTGATTCTGAAATTGTAACTCAACATCCTGAGTTTCATGATGGTGGACGTTACTTTGAAATGTCAGGCACATCACAAGCTGCTGGTGTAATTTCAGGTGTAGTGGCATTAATGTTAACAGATAACCCAAACTTGTCACCTGATGATGTGAAATGCAGATTGATGGACAGTGCTCATCACGCTTTAGACAACAATGGAAAACTGGCATACAGTGTATTTCAGCAAGGTGCTGGTGTAGTGAATGCAAAAGACGCTATTGAAAGCAGTGCTTTTGGATGTGCAAATCAATCATTAAATATTGCTAAAGATTTAGCTGGTGAAAATCATTTCTTTGGACCTGCAAATATAGATGAAAATGGTAATTTTTATATTGAAGGTTTGGGTGAGGAGTATGTTTGGCAGCATAACCAGAAGTTAATTGATGGTAGTGGTTTAATTTGGAAAAATCATTTTGTTTCGGATGGTTTAATTTGGAAAAACTCTGCAACTACAGATGGTTTGATTTGGAAAAATAATTTCGAAACAAAAGTTTTAGTTTGGGATGAACAGGCTTTAGTTGATGGTCTTATATGGAAGAATAACCTGCAAGGGAGTGAAGCCGCTACAATCGCAGTTAATAACTGGGTTGATCAAGAATAGTTATTATCCTTTCCATATAAAAGCCACTACTTGAAGTAGTGGCTTTTTCATTTAATATAGATTTTTATTTATATTGTTTCTCAGACGTTGGTACAAGCTTCGTGAAAAAACTTATCATACTATTATTACTATTTAATCAGAGTACATTTGCTCAAGAGGTAAAGTTATTCAAAAGGTTCAATGTAGATAATCCAATGTCTTACCTTTTTGTTAGAACATTAGCTCAGGATAAAAATGGATTTATGTGGGTAGGGTCACAAGAAGGATTACATCGGTTTGATGGTTACCATTATATGAGCTTTCATCATGATACAAACTTATCTAGCTCTTTAAGCTCAAATGTTGTTAGTAGTATTATTATAAATAAACGCGATGAACTTTGGGTTGGAACGCGAGGAGGAGGTTTAAACCTTTACCAAGAAAAAAGTCAAGATTTTATACACTTTTCAACGAAAAACAAAAGCTTACCATTATCAAATGATAGTGTGAATACACTATATGAAAGCAATGACGGCAACCTTTGGGTTGGTACTGACAATGGTATCAATATTATTTACCCAGAAGAGGGTAAATGGCGGGTTAAACAAATTCACCAAGAATTAGGAAACCCTAATAGCTTATCGCACAATACTGTGCATGCCATTACTGAAATTGAAGATAATCGAGTATTGGTTGGTACAAATGGTGGTGGAATCTCTGTCTTTGATAAAAAAGGAAATTTTTTAACAACACTAACTTACCAATCACAGGAAAAAAATATCGGTAATGATCAATTTATTAATGCTCTGCTTTCAGATAAGCAAGGATACGTTTGGATTGGTACTGTTGATAATGGCTTAATAAGGTATCACCCTAAAGATAAAAAATTTAAGCATTATAAATTTGATATTAGCGATGAAAAATCCATTATTAGTAATACGATTGAAGATGTCTTTCAAGACTCTACTGGGCAAATATGGATTGCTACTGATAAAGGTGCATTAATTTACAATGAACTCAATGATAACTTCTTTCGATATAAGCATTCAGCGACAAATCCTTACAGTTTGAGTAATGACTTTACTTTAACGTTTTTTGAGGATAGTAATAATTTGATGTGGATAGGCACTATGACAGGTGTTAATCGATGGGATGCTAATATGACTAAATTTAGACAATATAGTGTCCAAACACATCCTCAATTACAAAATGACAATATCACCAGTTTTGCTCAAGATAATGAAAGCTCAGTGATCTTTAGTACTTACAGTGGAGGTATTTATCGGTTGTCATTATCTGATAATAAAGTTACTCGTATAGATTTTGACAATTACTTTTCATCATTACGCATAATGAAGTTATTTTATGATGGAGATTATTTATGGGTGGGAACCCGCTCTTCTGGCTTATTCAAAATAGACTTACAGAGTAAATTAATAACCGCATATAAGCATATTGAAACCGACAATACATCTATTTCTGCTAATAGTATTACTGATATTTTAAAAGATAGTGATGAAAATCTTTGGGTATCTACTTTTCATCAAGGACTAAATAGACTTAATTCTGATGATAATTTTACGCGCTTTGCTCATAACAAAAGTAATATTGAACTCGAGCCAAGTAGCAACCATATTTTACATATGTTAGATGATAAACAGGGTGGGCTTTGGCTTGCGACATATGGTGGAGGATTAAGTCGATTAGATCTAAAAACCATGAAGTTTACTCATATTCGTCATGATGAATCGAAAACTGGAAGTATTTCTAGTGATTTATCATGGTTTATGTACCAGGATAGAGATGAAAACTTTTGGGTTGGCACACAAGCTGCTGGACTAAACATAATGAAGCAACATGATATGGAAAATAATCAATTTTCATTTCAGTATTTAGATACAAAAGATGGTATGAAAAGTCGAACTGTTTATGGGATATCTCAAGATGATCGTGGCTTCTTATGGTTTAGTACAAATAAAGGAATATCTCGTTATGATAGTAAAAATTCTCGTTTTAAGCATTTTGGGCTTAGTCATGGGTTAATTGATTTAGATTTCAATCATGGTTCAATTTTTTCTAGTGCTGATAACACGATATATTTTGGTGCAGGTAAAAGTTTTGTTAGTGTTAACCCAAACGATATTGAAGGTTCTAGGCAAGCACCAGTTGTTCGTTTAACAAATATACTAAACTTAAATGAGCCGATTGTTTTTGATGAAAGTTTAAGTGACTTATCCGAAGTTATTTTTAATTATAAGGATCAAGTTCTTTCTTTTGAGTATGTTGGTTTGAATTATGCCAATCCAGAATCAACGCGATATAAGTATAGATTACTTGGCTTTGATCAACAGTGGGTAAATGCTGATAAATTAAGACGGGCAACATATACAAATTTACCTCAAGGAAGTTATCAGTTGCAGATTATTGCAGGCAATAGCGATGATGTTTGGAGTAAACCGTATCAATTGAATGTAATTATGAAGCCTGCACCTTGGAATACGTGGTGGGCTTATTTTATTTATGTTTCAATAGTTGCTTTTGCTATTTTAATGTATTCACGCTTTTTAAATCGAAAATTGCTGTTAGAGCAACAACAAAAGCAATTATTAGAGAAACAAGTAGAAGAAAAAACAGAAAAGTATACGCAAAAAAATTCTGAACTAGAGCATGTTAATAAGCAGTTAGAAAAAGCAGCAACTATCGATAAAGTCACTGGCGTAAAAAGCCGTCGCTATCTGGATATTTACATAGAGCAAGCTAGCCAGTTAATGAATAATATTCATCAAAATTTGTTACCTGTTCAGCGTAATATATTGCCTAGGCTTTATATCCTAATGATAAGAATCGATGATCTAGATAATGTAACTAATAGCCAACTCGTTAACTTAACTGATTTACTGCTTTATAGCCGTAATTCTGATGATTTAGTTATACGCTGGTCAACTGATACTTTTGCTATTATTGGTTATGAAAAAGAAAATAATGCCGCAGAATTATCTATACGCTTAACGAAGCGACTTGAGGATATTTTGGGGCCTCAAACAACGGTAAGTATGGCGTATTCTTTTTATCCTTTTAACCGTGAGCAGCCTGTTGATGTATCGTGGGATCAAGTCAACGTAATTATTGAGTTAGGGTTAAATTTAGTTAAAGATGAGTCAAACTTGTCTTGGTTAGGTTTATGTGAGCCTAAAGAGCAGCCATTTAATTACATGAATGTGTTGAAAGTTAATAAGCTTGTCGTGTTAAAGCAGCAAGTCGTAATTAAACAGGGATAATATAACAAAAATAGTAATCAACTGGATTCCACGTGCTTCTGTTGGAATTGTTTTGGTGTACAGCCGAAACTTTCTTTGAAGCACCTTCCAAAATAAGTTTGTGACGAGAAGCCTACATCTAATGCAATACGTCCTATTTGTGTTCCACTTTTTAATAATGCTTGTGCTTTTCTTAAGCGAAACTCTTTAATGAAGTTATTAGGTGTTGTCCCTAATAGTACTTTTATTTTTCGTTGTAGTTGTCTTTCACTCATGGCCATTTCATTGGCTAAATGAGATATTCCTAGCTCTGTTTCAGCATACATTTCTGCGGTAATTTGCTCCAATTTTGATAAAAATTGTTCATTGATTGAATCTGTGTTGTGATCGTTTTCTAATAAATAGGCGACATTTTGATGTGATGTTTCTTTTCTTTCTTCTTTTTGTGTATTAGCAATTTTTTGCTGAAAGCTTTGTTGAAGCTGTTTTCTATTTACGATTAAGTTGTCAATTCTCACTAAAAGCTCTTGTTGGTTAAAAGGTTTACTTAAGTAATCATCAGCTTGTAAATTTAATCCATGTAATCGACTATCAAGATCAGACCTTGCAGTTAATAATATAATTGGAATATGTGAAGTAATATCGTTGTCTTTCAATTGTTTTAATACTTCAAAACCGTCGATACCAGTCAGCATAATATCGCAAACAATTAAATCTGGCAGGTACTCTTCAGCTAATGTTAAACCCAGTTCTCCACTGCTCGCTAATAAACAATGATGTTTTTGTTCGATAACTTGCTTAATATGGCCTTGCATATCTAAGTTATCTTCGATCACTAATATCACTTGTTGTGAATGATCTGTTTGTTTATTTATTTGTTCTTTTTGTTCAACCAATAATGATGATACTTCATTTTCAGAAATACTCATTGGGAGAGAACTTTCAATTTTTACGGGTTGTGCAAGTGGTATTGAAAGAGAAAATTTGCTTCCTTGGTTGTATTCACTGACTAAATTAATGCGCCATTGATGTGCTTTAACTAACTCGTTTACTAGAGACAATCCAATACCTACACCGAAAATTGCTTGGTTCTTATCGTCATCGGCGCGCTGAAAACGATCAAATATTTTAGCTTGGGAGGCTTTATTAATACCAATACCAGTATCTATTACATCTAGAATAATTGTGTCTTTATCTTGATAGGCGTTAACTTTTATTTGGCCGCCTGAAGGGGTGTATTTTATTGCATTTGCTAATAAGTTAAATATTATTTTTTCAAAAGCTTGAGCATCACATTCTAACCAAAGATCATCCCCAATATTTGCATCATAGGTTAAGTTACTTTGTGTAGCTAATCTTGAAAATGAATCTGAGGGCATAGACATTAAGGTACTTAGCCTGTAAGTCGACAGTGTTAATGATGGATTGTCTGTTAGGCGAGATAATTCTAGTAATTGCTCCACCATGCGCACTAATCTTAACCCATTACGTTTTGCCGTAGTGAGCTCTTCATTTTCTTGCTGAGTTTTTGCATCAATTAAATACCTATCTAATATTCCATTGATAATTGTTAGTGGAGTTCGAAATTCATGAGAAATATTTGCGATGAATTTATCTTTTAATTCAAGTGTTTGTTTTTCAGCTAATTTCCTTGCTGTTAAGTTAATAAAGGTGATAACAATTAAAGGCTGCTCCTCTCTTTCTGCCCATTGTAACTCTACTTGAACTGGAAACTCTGAGCTGTCAGTTCGTTTTGCAGTACACTCAATAGAAATACCGTTATCTTTTCTTTGTAAGGCATAAACATTACTTTTAAAACTAAAGAAGTAATGCATTTTATCATCGAGTGAAAATAAATTAGCAATTTCAGAGTTTAATAACTCTTGCTCTAAGCATTGAAATATTTGTACCGCAGCAGGATTTGCAGATAAAACTTTGCCTTTAACTGAGCAGGTTAATATAGCATTGTTAGATGCGTTCACAATGGCTTTATCTTTGCTGTGAACCAACGAATTGTTAAGTTGAGTATTTAAGGTTTTTAGGGAGTGCTGTTCATCACTAAGGGTTTCTATGTGCTTCTTTAATTTGAGATGAATTTTCTTTCTATTATACAAAGAAAGAGAAGTTAAAGTGATGGCTATGAATAGCCATATAATAATAAGACCAGACTGGTAACTGGTTTGTACTAAATAAATCAATGAAAACTCAATACCAACTATATGTATCACGATTAAGCTTACTGAAAGCATTAAAATGTATATTTCGGTTTGAGGTACTTGTCTATATGTTACAGGTTTACTTTTTTGTATAAGAGAAAGGTTTGCAGCAAATAATAGTGCGCAATAGGGCAATAGCTGTATTGAGCTATTGAAAAAATATTCTGTGTTGGCTATTTGATAAAACATGATGAAGCTTATTGTTTCATTGAGGAGAATCGCGATAGCCCCGAAAGTCATTAAGCCATAGGTTTTATACCAAAAGTTATGCTGACTGGCGATTGTTAAAACACTTAAGCGAATAACAATAAATAAAGTAATACAAAGATTAAATGATATTGATGGCAAATGAGTTTGGTATTTTTGTTCTGCAAATTCAAATGGCATGATAATAAAATAACAAAAACAAAGGACAGAAAAGCATATAGCAGGTACCTTTCCACTTATATGTTTATTTTGTGCATTTCCTGATAAGTGAGGAGTACTTTCTATGGCGAGTAAAATGAAAAAGTAACTGAGTAACGTTGTAAAGTCTTTAAAAAAAAAGGAAAGCGAAACTTGATTGTACAGGCCAATAAAAGAAGGTATTGAGGCTGAAATAATCGCTAAGCTAAAAAACTGCCAAAACTGTATCAAACTTCTAGACTGACTGTGTTTATACGCGATTACTGTAAAAACAAAGCATAAAAGTTGAATTATCAAAATAGCGTATTGTTTAACATTTGTTGCAGAAGACTCCAGAACATAACCATATGGGAACAAAGTAAGTATAACTGCAATACATAATGCGAAGTTTCTAAAGTTTTTTGGCAATGCTTAAATCCAGATAAAATATTTTGAAAAGTTAACGTTTTATTTGTGAAATTTTAACCTTTAATTGTTAACTTACTATACATTATTTTAACAAAACAAGCGGCTAAGTAAGACTTTTAGCTTATTTTAATAAGTTTAACTTCAGTATTTCTGTAAACTATGTAAGACATGTCGCACAAGGTCGTGAGATATGTTGGCAATTGATGTTGAAAAACCGAAGGTTTTTATTTCTATCTTATTGTTTTGTATAGGGTTGTTATTGTTTTGCTTTTGTTACATTCATATTACAACTAAGTTTTTAGTTATATCATGCTTCTCGCATTTTGAAATAGGTGTATTATTAATACTGTCAGGACGACATGGAGCAGGGGGCTTTATTATGAACAAGGATTCGCTCGCAGGAATACTTGCTTAGGATAAGCAAGAGTGGTTTTAGGATAAACCATGATAATGGAAATATCAAAGGATTGATATAATAAGGATGTTGTAAGGAAACTAGGAAACTCAAAACGGGATGTTTTGTTAAAGGACCTTTAAGGATAAAGTATAGTGGCAGGATGTTGCTAAAGGACGAAATAAACATGGATGTGGGTTGATTAGGAAGATCAACGTCAGGAAGACAGTAGTAAAAGGACAATGAGAGGACTCATTAGGATAAACTAAGGATAGTTATTCAAGGAAGAAACGAGAACACCATATTTAGTGCAGGACGCACGATATAAGCTAGTATAAAATGCGGCTCAATGAGCCGCATTTTTGTATCTGACATTTGGCAATAGCTAAAAGCCCGTATAATCTTATTACAACCCCATTAATTTAGTATCACTGCTTTTTACCTATAATCGGGTAGCTTGTAGGCTTTATAACACTATTTGATAGACATAACATTTATAATGTCAGTTTAAGCTTTTTTATCAAAAACGTTTGTTCAAACGTTATCTTTTGCTAGGAAACAAGATGTATTTAACATTGCAAAAAATTTCTAATGCTCTAATGCCACTAAGACAGTTCTTATTGTTTTCCGCTGTTTGTTTAATGCTTTTTATAGCTTATCAGCTTATTTTTCCTGTTGCGGTGTCAGTACATGATAATCTACTGAAAATCTGTCTGTTAGGGCTGATTTGGCTTTTATTGTTTTACAGTATCATCATCACATTTTCTGGTAAAAGAGTAGACTCAATAGAAACTAAGTCATGGCTTGCGAAGTTTAAACATAAGTTAGCCTCTATCATGAAAGGATGTTTTGTAATTTTCTTTTTTATATTAACTGTCGCAATAGTGATAATCTCTACTCGCATGTTAAATGTACTTTAAGTATGGTATAAAAAAACCCAACACATCAGTGTTGGGTTTTTAATATTTAAGCGATTAAATGCTTAGTTAGTCACGGTTGATTAACGTTCAGAAACTATTAATTCAACGCCACCAAACTCACCATCTAAAGTGATGTAGTGCCAGTAAACGTCAGGGTTTAGTTGCACATCTAAACTATCCCAGTTACCGTCACCGTTTGCATAACCGTCATTATCTTGCGCAGTTGGCCAGTCATCAGCTTTAAACATAATGTCTGCATTACCCCAACCACCAGAAGTTGTTAGTGTAAGGCGAGTAGATAAAGCATCTTCATTGCGGATGAAGAATGATGCGTGGCCACCTGAAGAGTTAATACATTCAACGATTTGGCTTGTTGATACAGTTGTATTTTCTGGATCATGAGCATTCGCCTGAACATTCACTACACAAGGAGAGAAATCAGTACTGATTGTTACAGGTTCACCAGCCCAGTTGCCTGCTGTACCAGAAGTAGTAGAGTCTTCATCATTAGGACCAAGTTCAACAATGTTGCTTTCACCTAACACAACACCATTCACTAACCAGTCATTAAACTCAGCATCGTAACTTGTACCGATGTTATCCATATAAGTTTGATATTCCGTGAATTGACCTGTACGTGTCAAGCTTAAGATTTGGTCAACATCGTTTCTATGGTTTTCAAACATGAAGCGAACTGCTAGGTAACCCCAACGATAGATTCGTGTTTGACCTGAGTTATAGTCATTCTTGAAGATTTCAGATAATGCCACTTCTTGAGATTCACCCACAGAAATTGCGAAATCATTACCGTCACCTTGAGAAATATACTCACCAAGACCTTCAGACCACCATACCGTACTAACAGTCATACCAAGTTGGAAATCTCCATATAAATCGAAACGACCATCTAAATAATGAACGTATTCATGCTGTAGGTTCCAAACATGGAATTCAGGTTTTATCCACTCGGCTTCATAGGCAATGAAACGCGCTTGGTTCTTCTCATTAATTGGTGCACCTTCTAAATACATACCACCATTATTAGTATCAATACCGAAGAATTGACCTGCATAGGTTTTGTAATCTTCTGATGAGTCGAAAATAACAAGTTCTAATGCTTGGTTATTATCGTCAGCAACTGGCTGGTAACCTGTGTTCAATATTTGATGGAAGTTTGTTTCTTGACCACCTAATACTTCACAAATCCAAGCTGCTTGATCGTTGTACATGTGCTGAGCACGAATCTTCAAGCTATCAGAACACTTGTAGTTGAAGGTTAATGTTTCAGCTTCTAAGGTGTATGCGAAACCACAGATATTATAATAACCACAATCTGCGCGATCGTAGAAATCAGACATGCTAGCTGCTTTTATCCATAATGCTTTAGTTTCGTCATCTTTACTTGAGCTATCAAGTACCGCTTTAACTAACGACTTAACACGTGGAAATAACTCATCGATATGATATAAGCGAGACATTTCGTTAACAGCATTTAATAAAACATACTCAGCATCAGTACCAATCATGTCACGGTTAGCATTTTGGAAGTTAAACAAAACATCTAAAATACTATCGTCAGCAATGAATAGTGCTTGCATTGCTTCATCCCATTGAGCACGGAATAAAGTAGTGAAAACAGCATTTGCTGCAGCATTCATGTTAAAGCTAGATTTCCAATTTGCATTATAGTCATTAAGTACTTTAATGGTTATATCGTTAAAAGCAGCACCTAAGTAGGCAGAATCAACGGTAATCAACGCCTCTTTTAATACGTTGCCGTTTTCTTCGCTAACTATCCAAGTGTTAGTGTTGTTAAATAAGTTTCTAAGCGCTGTTGCAATAGCATCTGTTACAGCAGAAGTATACTCAGGCACATCTTCTGGATGAGCAAACTGTACATAATAAGCACCGCGTAAGAAGTATAATAATGATTGCAACCCTGTTGTATCTGTACCTGTATATCCTGGAGCGCGTGTATTGATAGCATTGGCGATAGCAATCATATTCGCTTCAGAGTATACCTGCGTCGCATCTGCTCCACTAATCTTATAAATAGGGCTAACATTTTGTGGATGAGAAATTGCAATACGCTCTACAAGGTTATCGCCGTTTAGTCCTAAGAAACGTGTAGCATCAGTAGGGAAACCATCATCAGGGATGTCATTACCACCTCCTGTTGAAGGGAACTTAGACGTATCAGTAGCAATTAAGAAGCTAACTTCGCTAGCATCGCCACCGTTAGCATCTAATAAAACGTATAACCAACCTTTATTAGCAGTAAAAGTAACTGTTTCACTAGTACCAGTATTTGTTGATACATGTTCATAATTACTCGTTGTTGCCCATGTTTCAGCGCTTGTGTAAATTGCTAAATCAGCAGTACCACCAGCAGTAGACATGGTTATTTCAACGTTGTCATGTGGAACAAAAATATAGTAAGAAGAAGAGCCTGAGATGTTTACACACTCAACTTGGTTAAAGGTTAATTCTTGCTCAACAATTGTATCAGCGCCACACATGCCCGGATTAGTTGGTAGAGTAGGAATAACAGAACCGTCGCCAGAACCGTCACCAGAACCGTCACCAGAACCGTCACCAGAACCGTCGCCAGAGCCGTCACCTGAGCCGTCGCCAGAGCCGTCGCCAGAGCCGTCGCCAGAGCCGTCACCTGAGCCGTCGCCAGAGCCGTCACCAGAACCGTCACCAGAACCATCACCAGAACCGTCACCTGAACCATCACCAGAACCGTCGCCATCAGTAAATGAATCAGCATCAATTACATAGGTATTTACAGCTTCAGTTAATACAGCAATACCTAAACACTTGTTGTTGCTTTCTGCAATCATCATACGGTCGCCTTGCGCCCAGTAATCTGCACTGTAGGTATCACCATTGTTTAAGGTTTGGTAGTTGTTATCTAAGTTTGGTTCACCTGTCGTTGAACTTACCCAGTAAAGGCTAACAGGCGTATCTGTGGTATTAGTAACTGAAATCTCAGCACCATCTGCACTACGCTCGTAAGCGTTTGTTAAGTCACAGCTACCAAAAGTATTTGCAGCAGGAATAACTTCAACAGAGACTGCATCTTTAACCATTTCAGCATCAACAGTGAAAGTATTCACTGATTCTGTCATTACAGCAACGCCTAAACAGTTCTTGTAGTTATCAGTAACCACTAAGCGATCACCATTTGCCCAGTAATCAGCACTATAACTCTCACCTTGCGCTAAAGTAGCATAAGGGTTGTCATAGTTAACTTCACCTGTTTGGTTATTAACCCAATATAATGTTACGGGAGTATCAGTAGTGTTTGTTACTGAGACTTCAGCAGCAATATCACTATTGCGTACATATTGGTATACAAGGTCACAACTACCAAACGTATTGGCTGCTGGAATAACTTGAGGAGGAGGAGCAATTGCATCGGTATTAGCTAATACCCAGTCAGTGTAATCGGTATCAGTGGCAACAATATTTGCTAACACAGCATCGAATGCAGCTTTGTCACTATTACGAGCCGCTTGTGCTGCTGCTAATACATCACTTTTACGGTTTTCAGCGAGGTATTGCATAGTAATGTATGACCATGGATATAAATTATTAAAAGAGTAATCCATGAATAAAACATTATGCAAAGGTGGCACAGTTTCACCTGCAAGGTCACCTAAGTTTCGAGTATCGCCCACACCTTTAGATAAATACTCTGCCCAACCTTCAGCCCAAGATACGGTATTTAAATGATACTCAAAAGCACCATATAAATTATATCGACCATCAAGATAGTGAGTGTATTCATGTTCAAGATTATAAACATCACCTTCAGCTTCACAAGAGTAACCTACCCAGCTTTCTGGACATTGCATAGCATGAAAACGTGCAATGTTACCTTCAACTGAAGGATCACCTTCTAAGTAAATTCCACCATTATCTGTGTTATGCCCAAAGAAGTCATAACCGTATTGCTCATAATCTTCAGGCGATGCATAAACAACGACTTCTAATTTCGCATTAGTATCATCAGCAACGGGCTGGTTACCTGTATTAAAGAAGTTATGGAACTTATCAGTCATTGCTGACATCTTTTGACATGAACTATCTAACTGCTCTGGGGTCATAGATTGAGCACGGATAGTTAAGTTGTCATTACATTGATAAGTCGTAGATAACACATCTTCAGCAGTTAACTCAGGTAAACAGTAATTAGCTAATGCATCATTTTCATCACAAGTACGGCCAACAGCGTCAAGATAGGTTGTACCTATTTCACGTTTAGCTGTTTCTTCAGAAATATCAGTAGTTACTTTGTTATAGATTTCAATAACAATGCTATCAATGCGTTCTTTTGTTGCATCATCTGCAAGGTTACTTACATGGCCTAGCGCTAATAAAGTATGTGCTAATATCCATTTTCTATCACTATCAGCATCCCAGCGTAAGTCTAAGGCTGTCTCACCTAAACCATAAGCACGTAACGCAGAAATTACTGATAACATTTGATTATTAAAGGCAGTACTCAATGTAGCGTTAGACTTGCCTTCAAAAGCCATATCATAAAAAGCCTTTAACAGTTGGTTAGTACTGTAACCAAAATTGTCGTAGCTATATGGATTAGTTAATTCAGAGTAATACTGAGTTAAGGCTAGTAAATGTGGAATGTGCTCTTCAAAGGCGTCACTTGCAGGTGCTAATGCTAAGTTTAACATTGCTGTTGCATAACCTTCTTGAATTAAACCAGCTGGCGCTTCAGTTGAGTGGAAGTCAGTCATTTTCGCAACAGCATGTAATGCATTGCTTAAACGAGTTACTTCATCAGCAGTAAAATCACCAGTTGTACCGTTGAATGAGTAGTTTCTTAAGAAGTAAACTAATTGATCAAGATCTGTACTTGTGATGTCATCTTGTGCAGCTAAGAAGTGAATTGCATCAGCAACATCACCAATTGGATCTTCTGCTCTGCTAGCAATAGCAGCCCAGTCAGCCCATGAGCCTGCAATGATTTCATTAACAACATCAGTAAATTGACTAGCCGATGTTAACGTTGGTGCAGGGATAGAAACAACAACATTTTTGTCAATAACTACGTAATCGTCATTGCCGCCGCCGTTGTCACCGCCGCCGTTATCACCGCCGTTTGAGCCATCACTTACACTAAAAGTAACTTGATCGTTATTTCCAAAGATAGTGATATATAAACGACCTGCATCAGCAGTTAATGAAATACTTTCTTCTGTAGTACCTGTTGTTGCTGAAGAGGCTATGTTGTTGCTTGAAGAAGCCCAGCCACCAGTATTAACATAAAGGTCTGCTTCACCCGTACCACCTGTTGTAGTAATAGTAAGGTTTGTGTTATCTGCTTCAACATCTAAATAATGGTATTGACCATTACCTGAAATACACTCGGTTTGATTAAGTGTTAAAGCATAACCTGATGTAGTTTTAGCACCACAAAGTACCGGATCGCCGCCGTTATCACCGCCGCCGTTATCACCGCCGCCGTTATCACCGCCGCCGTTATCACCGCCGCCGTTATCACCGCCGCCGTTATCACCGCCGCCAGAATCGGTTTCACCATTCAGGCTTAATGTAACGCCTTCGTGAGCACCCATGAGAGAGATATAGAAGGTACCTGCATTTGCAGTAACTGATAATGATTCCTCAGTACCAGAGTTTACTGACGAAGCAGTAAAACTACTACGTGTAGCCCAAGAGCTAGAGTTTACATAAATGTCAGCTTCACCAGTACCACCAGTCGTCGTAATGGTCAGTGGTGTGCCATCTTCTTCAACATTGGTACTAAAGTATAATCCATTACCTGAGGTACATCTTACTTCACCAAGTGTTAATGTTGCGTTCGAACTACTAGGGTTAGCACAAAGCTCACCATTATCATTGCCATTATCTGTACCAGCTTCTTTTACATTAAGTGTTACTTGTTCATGATTACCAAATACACTGATGTATAAACGACCAGCTTGCGCTGTTACCAATAATGACTCTTCAGTTCCTTCATTATTTGTTCTTTGAGTATGGCTAGAGCTTGTTGCCCACCCAGAGGTGTTGACTAAGATATCAGCTTCACCTGTTCCACCAGAGGTAGAAATCTCAAGTTCAGTGTTATCGTTTTCAACATCGACATAAAAGTATAGGCCGTTGCCTGAGGTACACTCAGTTTGGCCAACCGTGAGTGCGCCACCTGATGCGGTGGTGCTACCACATAGAGGGGTATCACTTGCCTGAGCACTGTGTGATGCAAAAGCACCTGCTACAGCGATCGCGGTAAGCAACTTTTTAGCGACAGAATGTGTCATATAAGTTCCCGTTTTTTTACTAAGGGATAAGTTATGCAATACCTATCCGTTAATTTATAATTGTTATAGGCTTTTACGAGATTCCTCTTTCATCAATAGCTATATTGACTTGCTAGAAAAGCGCTAGCATTGCATTTTTCGAGTAACGGTTTGGGAGATTCACTTAATTGATAAAAGTGATTGTTACTGAGTTGTTAGTCGTTCAGTTGCATACTGAGTTATTCAACTAACCAAATTTTTTTATTTTTTACTAAACAGGTAAAGTAGAAGCATCCGAAGATGTTACAAAACGTAAGTGAAAAAAAACATTGTATGCAATATATTATAAATAGTATTAATTGTACATATGCAATTCATACTATATGGATCTTTTCTGGATGATTTTTATTCGATTTTAATATTTAACGATTTCAAAGGTGGGCTCCTTTTCATCCGTCAAGGTAACTTACTGCTGCTAATATTTATCTTGCTGACTACAGCTACATTGCTAATGTCTAGTTGTATGGTAAATGTGCTACGAATTTTAAATAAAAAAAACCCAACATTAATTTGTTGGGCTTTATCATTAAAGTAGTTAACTATTTATTAAATTGGATAAAGTTACTGTTCAGTGATTCTCAGTTCAACGCCACCAAACTCACCATCTAAAGTGATATAGTGCCAGTAAACGTCAGGGTCTAGCTGAACTTCTAGGCTGTCCCAATTACCATCTCCGTTTGCGTAACCATCATTGTCTTGTGCCGAAGGCCAGTTGTCAGCGCCAAAAATGATATCTGCGTTACCCCAGCCACCGCTAGTCGTTAGTTTAAAACGAGTCGATAACCCCCCATCGTTAGCAATGACTAATGAAGCTTGACCATTTGAAGAGTTAATGCACTCAATAATTTGATTTGTAGTTACAGTATTATTCTCAGCATCATAAGCATTATCAGTAACGTTAACTACACATGGTGAGAAGTCCGTACTAATGGTTACTGGCTCCCCGGCCCAGTTGCCAGCTGTACCTGAAGCAGTTGAACTTTCATCGTTTGGACCTAACTCAACAATATTACTATCACCTAATACAACACCGTTAACTAACCAATCGGTAAACTCACTGTCATAAGATGTGCCAATATTATCTAAATAAGTCTGGTACTCAGGGTATTGACCTGTGCGGGTTAAGTTAAGCATTTGATTTACATCATTTCTATGTTCTTCAAACATAAAGCGAACCCCTAGGTAACCCCAGCGATAAACACGGGTTTGACCTGAGTCATAGGTATTGTTAAAGATTTCTGATAAGGTAACTTCCTGCGATTGACCTACAGAGATTGCATACTCATTACCATCACCTTGAGAAATATATTCACCTAAACCTTCAGTCCACCAGACAGTGCTAGCCGTCATGCCTAGTTGGAAGTCTCCATATAAATCGAAACGACCATCTAAATAATGAACGTATTCATGCTGTAGGTTCCAAACATGGAATTCAGGTTTTATCCACTCGGCTTCATAGGCAATGAAACGCGCTTGGTTCTTCTCATTAATTGGTGCACCTTCTAAATACATACCACCATTATTAGTATCAATACCGAAGAATTGACCTGCATAGGTTTTGTAATCTTCTGATGAATCGAAAATAACGAGCTCAAGCGCTTGGTTATTATCGTCAGAAACAGGTTGGTAGCCCGTAGCTAAGATCTCATGGAAGTTAGATTCTTGACCGCCTAATACTTGACAAATCCATGCGGCTTGATCGTTGTACATATGTTGAGCGCGGATTTTTAGGCTATCAGAACATTTATAGTTAAAAGCTAATGTTTCAGCTTCTAAAGTATAAGCAAAACCACAAATACCATAGTAGCCACAATCAGCACGATCGTAATAATCAGACATACTAGCTGCTTTTATCCATAAGGCTTTAGTTTCGTCATCTTTACTTGTGCTATCGAGTACCGCTTTCACCAGTAACTTAACGCGAGGGAACAATGCATCAACGTGATATAAACGTGCCATTTCGTTTACTGCGTTTAATAATACATACTCTGCGTCTGTACCAATGGCATCGCGATGTGCTAATTGGAAGTTATTTAATGCATCTAAAATACTATCGTCTTCAGTAAATAATGCTTTCATCGAATCGTCCCACTGGGCGCGGAACAACGTAGTAAATACTGAATTAGCGGCAGCATTCATAGCAAAGCTTGCTTTCCAATCGGCATTATAGTCATTAAGTACTTTAATGGTTATATCGTTAAAAGCAGCACCTAAGTAGGCAGAATCAACGGTAATCAACGCCTCTTTTAATACGTTGCCGTTTTCTTCGCTAACTATCCAAGTGTTAGTGTTGTTAAATAAGTTTCTAAGCGCTGTTGCAATAGCATCTGTTACAGCAGAAGTATACTCAGGCACATCTTCTGGATGAGCAAACTGTACATAATAAGCACCGCGTAAGAAGTATAATAATGATTGCAACCCTGTTGTATCTGTACCCGTATATCCTGGAGCGCGTGTATTGATAGCATTGGCGATAGCAATCATATTCGCTTCAGAGTATACCTGCGTCGCATCTGCTCCACTAATCTTATAAATAGGGCTAACATTTTGTGGATGAGAAATGGCAATACGTTCAACAAGATCTGCGCCATTAAGTCCTAAGAAACGAGTCGCGTCAGTTGGCAAACCATCATCAGGGATATCATTTCCACCACCTGTTGTTGGGAACTTTGATGTATCAGTCGCAACGAGGAAGCTTACTTCAGACGCCCCAACACTATTTGCATCTAGTTGCACATATAACCAACCTTCATTCGCTACAAAAGTAACTGATTGCTCTGTACCTGTACCAGAAGAGGCAAACTCATAACTATCGCTACGCGCCCAACCTTCTTGGCTAGCATATATAACTAATTCACCAGTACCGCCAGCGGTAGATAGTGTTATTTCAGTATTATCTGCAGGGATAAAAGTTGCGTATGAGGCAGTTGATGAAACGTTTACACACTCTATCTGGTTGAAGGTGATTTCTTGATCAACGATGGTGTCATCACCACACATACCCGGGTTAGCAGGTAGTGAAGGAATATTGTCGCCAGAGCCATCACCATTGCCTGAATCATCATTGCCAGAAGTTAAACTTAAGCTTACGCCTTCATGAATTCCCATTAAAGAGATGTAAAAAGTACCTGCATTTGCGGTTACGGTTAAGCTTTCTTCAGTGCCTGTATTAGCAGAAGCTGCAGTATAGCTGTTTCGTGTAGCCCAGCTACTATCGTTAACATAAATATCTGCTTCGCCTGTACCACCAGCTGTACTAATAGTTAGTGGTGTGCCATCTTCTTCGATAACGGTTTTGAAATATAAACCATTACCTTTAGTACAGCGTGTTTCACCTATTGTTAATGTGGCGTTATCGCTACTTGGGTTTGTACAAGACTCACCATTAGTATCATCAATGGTTTCACTTACACTGAAGGTAACTTGTTCATGAATCCCAAATATACTTACATATAGGCGACCTGCATTGGCATTAACGCTTAAACGATCATTAGTACCAGTACTGTTAGTGTTTTGTGTGTAGTTTGAATGTGTTGCCCAAGAAGACGAACTAATGTAAATATCTGCTTCACCTGTACCACCTGTGGTGGTTAATTCTAAAGCAGTATTATCGTTTTCAACGTCAAGATAGAAATAAAGGCCATTACCAGCTATACACTCGGTTTGGCCTATCGTTAATGCACCACCTGTTTTGGTGGTGCTACCACAGAGTGGAGTCTCACTTGCCTGTGCATTATGTGATGCAAAAGCACCCGCAATAGCTGCAGCAGTAAGTAACTTTTTAGCGACAGAATGTGTCATATAAGTTCCCATTTTTGCTAAGGGATAAGTTATGCAACACTTATCCGTTAATTTATAATTGTTATAGGCTTTTGCGAGATTCCTCTTACATCAATAACTAAATTGATTTGCTAGAAAAGCGCTAGCATTGCATTTTTTGCTGAATAACTGTTTGGGAAGATCACTTGGAGAAAAAATAATAAGTGACAGTTATTAAGTGATTAATTGCACAGTTGTAAACTGTGTTCTTTAACTAATAATTTCGTAAACTTTTCGGTTAAACCTTTTTATAAATTGAGACTATTAAGGCACTAAATAGCATTAACTCTAAATGTATGTTGTATGCAATATATTACATGTATTGTTAATTGTATACATTACGATGAGATTATTTGGTTCTTTATTGATCAATTTTTATTCTATTTTAATATTTATGTAACAATGTCATGAGTGGCTAATTGTTAATTAAGAGGGATGCATTTGTGTTGTTATTATCAATAATTGCAAAGTGATTAGGGCGTGTTTACCTTTGTGTAATAATTCAGCTGATAGATAAAACGCCTTTAATTAAGGCAAAATTGCGTAGTTTACTCGCAAAATCAGTAGCTTTTAACGCAGAGTAAAGAGGGGGTAGCATCAGTCCTAAGGCCAATGACTATATTTTTGCCCTAGCGGCATTAGTATTTACTTATTTGGAGCAACGTAAATTACGTTCATACTGCTTTGTTATTGATAAAAATAGCGCATTGCTGAAAATATCAACAAAGGTCAACACGACCTAGTTTTAGATACATAACTTTTGATTTAGTTTGTAATTATAAAGATAAACTTAAAATAGATAATAAGGTGTGATCCTTTAATTGATAACATAATCGAAATTTACTTATAGGTTTTCAAAGATTAATAAATAACCAGAAATATAAAAGCCAGTTAACAACTGGCTTTTATATTTCTGGTTTCTTTGTTATCCATTGGCACCAACTGGAGGCGGTACATCGCTACCTCGTTTATGGGAAGAGTGTATGGTCTCATGCCCATGTTGGTCAGCAGCGTTACTCTGAGCTCTTCTTTTATTTGGTGCGGGTAATGGCGGCGGCGGCGGAAGTCGTTGGCCAGTTTCAGGGTTAATTTGCTTGCCTGACGCATCAGCATAACCATGTGCGACCGGTAGGGCAGCATGGTTGACTCTTGTGTCTTCTCTGACTGGTGGTAACGGCTGATTTACAGGTGCCTTTTTAGTTGGCGTTGTAAGAACAGTGTCTATTTTGCTGTCAACTTTTTCAGCCGCAGTGTCGTCTGAACTTGATATGCTATTTATAACATATGCACCTGATGCGACAATGAGTATTGCTACAGCAATCGATTCTAACTTTGTCATAAAACCTCTATTAGTATGATTAGTTTTTTAATAAGCTAGCATGATTTTTATCAAGGCTCAATATTTAACCAGTTAAGAAAAAGCTAATGAATACTTATATTTAAAGGGGATGTTTCGAAATAAAACACATTAAGTATATTGTATTCAATGGTTTGGGTTTCATTTTTAGCTGAGTACAGACCTCAAATTTTTATTAAATATTTTTTAGTATTAACGAGATTTTGATCATTATTTTTTAGTGTTTATACCAACCGGTATAAGAAAGCGATCTCTTAGTGATATTTTAAAGGGGTAGAGACAAGGCGTTAATTGCAGAAGGTGGCTCTTTATGCAAAATGGTATTACAGATAAAGGAATGTTAATTTGATTAAAAGAAGACAAAAAAAGAGGAGTGTTTATCACTCCTCTTTTAGCTATTTTTACTCTTTTAAAAACAAGAGGTTATTGTTTTTCTACAATGTACATGCTGCTTTCATATCACGGACAAAAGTTGATAACTCTACTAGCATTCGCTCATTATCGTTGAGGTTTTTTTCTATGATTTTAACTACCGCTGATCCGCTAATGGCACCCGATGCGCCAGCCGCTAAAGCATCCTTAACTTGAGCAGGCGAGGATATACCAAAACCGACTACGGGCGGCGCTGCACTGTATTGTGCAAGTGAGTTGATTAAGCGCTTGGCTGATGATTCAGGTGTTAAAGCACCGCTATCAACACCGGTAACTCCAGCACGACTTAAAATGTATGTATATCCTTCACTAAATTCTGCAACGTGTTTTAATGTTTCTTCACTTGCATTAGGTGGGGCAATGAAGATAGGCGCGACATTATATTTTAAAGCCGCAGCCCTAAAAAGTTCACTTTCACGAATAGGAACATCTGCAATAAGTACAGAATCAACGCCTGCTGCACTCATATCTTGATAAAACTTATCAATGCCACGGGCAAAAACTAAGTTACCATAAAGTAACAAGCCAATAGGAATTTGCGGGGCATACTCCCTTACTTGCTTTAAAATATCGATACAGACATCCGTATTAATATTTGAACTTAACGCTCGAAGCCCCGCCTTTTGAATAGTAATACCATCAGCACTAGGATCCGAAAAAGGGATACCTAGTTCAAGTGCATCGGCACCAGCATCAATTAAACTTTTAATTATCGCTAATGATTGTTCAGCGTTAGGGTCGCCAATTGTTACAAACGGAATAAAGGCTGCTTGATTGTTTTCTTTAAGTTGAGAAAATGCTGTTTGATATCTTGCGCCAACTGTTTTTATTGTTGTCATTATACTTCTCCTTGAGCAGAAAGCACGGTATGAACATGAGCCAAATCTTTGTCACCACGACCCGAAAGGTTGACTAAATAAATGGTTTCTTCAGTTGCTGCTTCTGCCATTTTTAGTGCTTGCGCTAAAGCATGAGATGATTCTAATGCTGGTATAATACCTTCACTTTTCGCCAATGTTTGAAACGCCGCTAAGGCATCATCATCATTAATCGGCACGTATTGAGCTCGGCCTGTTTCTTTTAAGTGGGCATGTTGAGGGCCAACAGCAGGGTAATCTAAACCAGCAGAAATCGAATAAGATTCATTTATTTGTCCAAATGTATCTTGCATTATATAGGTGTAGTTACCGTGAAGCATGCCTTTAGTACCTGCTGCTAAGGTCGCACCATGTTTATCAGTATCTACGCCTTTACCACCGGGTTCAACGCCAATAAGCTTAACACCCTCTTCTTTGATGAAATCTTGGAACATGCCAATAGCATTTGAACCACCGCCAACGCAAGCAATTACATAATCTGGCAAACGTCCTTCTTCCGCTAAAAACTGTGCTTTAGCTTCAATACCAATCATCTTTTGAAATTCACGTACTATTGTTGGGAATGGGTGAGGACCAGCCGCAGTTCCTAATAAATAGTGGGCATCTTCATAGTTGGCAGACCAATCTCTTAATGCTTCATTTACCGCATCTTTTAATGTGCCAGAGCCAGCTGTAACAGGAATAACTTCAGCGCCCATAAGCTTCATTCTAAAGACATTAGGCTGTTGTCTTTCACAATCGAGAGCACCCATATAAACGCGGCATTTTAAACCAAGTAATGAGCAGGCAATTGCCGTGGCGACACCATGTTGCCCAGCGCCTGTTTCTGCGATGATTTCGGTTTTACCCATGCGTTTAGCGAGTAGTGCTTGACCTAATACTTGGTTAGTTTTGTGTGCGCCGCCATGAAGTAAATCTTCACGCTTTAAGTAAATTTTTGCTAATGGGTTTTTAACAATATTTCGACAACATGTTAATGGTGTTGGTCTACCTGCATATTTCGTAAGTAAGTTATTGAACTCTGTTAAGAATGCTTCATCGGTTTGTGAGTCGATAAAGGCTTGCTCTAGCTGTTCAAGAGCTGGCACCAACAATTCACCAACGTACATGCCACCAAACTCACCAAAATAGGCTGGTAATGACGTTTTTTTTACATTTGAGTTTTCTTTTGTATTATCTTGCATATTAATAATTCCTAATTTGAGTGAAAACAGCGGTTAGTTTTTCACTCGATTTTATGCCTGTGCTAGATTCAACACCTGAGTTGAGGTCTAGGCCGAATAAGTCTAATTCTGTTAATTGGTTTATCGCTAAGTGGATATTTTCTTCATTAAGTCCACCTGCTAATAAACTCTTTGATAAATTTTGCGCTGTTTCAGCAAGTGTTTGCCAATTAAAAGCTTGTCCACTACCAGGAGATTTACCATCAAGAACATGATGCTCAACTTCTTCACTTAATGTCGGAACTTGATCTACCACCGCATTGGCTTGCCATATTTGACACGCAGATAGGCCACGTTCATTGAGCTGATTTCTTAAGCTTGTTATGTATTGCTCGTTTTCTTCACCATGTAACTGCACTGCTGATAAGTTAAGTGTTTTAACTAAATCAACAATGGCTTGTCGCTTGTGATTTACAAACACACCGACGTATTCTAGTTTGGCAATCAATTGGTTGTTAACTATATTGAGCGCTTGGCTTTCGCTGATGCAGCGAGGAGATTTGTCAGCAAAAATCAACCCGCCATAACGAGCACCGGCTGAAGCTGATGCATTAGCAAATTCAGCAGAGGTTAAGCCACAAACTTTGTTATTACCAAAAATTAGTTTTCTACATGCTAAATCAATATCGTTATATGGATTATTATCCATTGCCATTAATGAACTTCCTACTAAAAACCCATCTACAGCAGGTGCAAGTTCACGTACTTGGTCGTTAGAATAAATACCTGATTCAGATATAATAATACGATCATCTGGAATACTCGGTGCAAAATCAAAGGTACGAGAAATATCGGTACTTAGATCTCTTAGGTTGCGATTATTTATGCCAATGAGCTTCGCACCTAAATTAATTGCCCTTAATTTTTCTTCTTCATTAGATATTTCAGTTAAAATAGCTAAATTATATTGCTCAGCCACCTTTGCCAAAGCTAGATACTCTTCATCGTCTAAGACACTAAGCATCAATAAAATTGCGTCTGCTCCGTAATACCGCGCTAAGTAAACTTGATAAACATCAATGAAAAAATCTTTATTTAACACTGGGCAAGATACGGTATTACAAACAGTTTGTAAGTAGTCAAATGTGCCTTGAAAGTATTTTTCATCGGTTAACACTGAAATAGCAGCGGCATATTTATCATAGGTTTTACAAATACTTTTTACGTCAAAGTCAGGTCTAATTAATCCTTTAGAAGGTGAGGCTTTTTTACATTCTAAAATAAAACCAGCTTCAGGTTTCTCAGGGGTTCTGCGCAAAGCTTTGTACATATCTTTGTTCGTCGGTACAAGTTCACTGATGAAGCTTTCAAGTGGTTTCGATTTTTTTAGTGCATCAATTTCGATACGTTTGTTTTCGACTATTTGTTGTAAAATGTTAGCCATTATTGTTTTGCTCCTTCATTTGAAAGAGACACTAGCTGCGCTAAAGTCTCTAACCCTTTACCTGAGGCTAATACTTGGCTAGCCATTTCTTGTCCTGCTTTTAAACTGTCTGCTTTACCATGTAAATAAAGTAATGATGCACAGTTGATTACCACAGCGGCGTTGTGTGCTGCTTGGCCTTTACCTGATAATATTGCTTTAATAATATCTGCATTTTCTTGTGGTGTACCACCTTTGATAGCGTCAAGAGGGTATGTATCAAGCCCAAAGTCTTCAGGGGTAATGGTACGCTTTATAAGTTCCCCATTAGTAATTTCAATTAATTGTGTTTCACCGTGCAAGGCAACTTCATCTAAACCACTACCATGAACGACGAAAGCACGTTCTACACCTGTTAATAACAAGGCTTGTGCCATTGTTTGTAATAAATCAGGAGTATAAACACCTAACAGCATGACTTTAGGTTGAGCTGGGTTTACTAACGGGCCAAGGATATTAAAAAGGGTTCTCACCCCCATCGCCTTTCTAACAGGAGCTGCATGTTTAAAACCTGAATGATAAGCAGGAGCATACAAAAAACATAAATTCGCTTGTGCAAGACAATGACTGGCCGTTTCAGGTGACATCATTAAATTTACCCCAAAGGCTTCGAGTAAATCAGCTGAACCAGACATGCTTGAAACACTTCGGTTGCCGTGTTTTGCCATTTTTATACCACAAGCTGCGGCAAGGATTGCTGCAGTGGTAGAAATATTAATCGTGTTTGCTCCATCTCCGCCTGTGCCTACACAATCAGAAACCTCTTGAGGTTGAGAAGGGAAAGTGGTCGCGGCTTCTCTTATAGCAACTGCTGCACCAGCAATTTCTTCAGGAGTTTCGCCTTTTATTTTTAAGGCGGTTAGCACACTACCTAATAAAGCAGGTTCAACATTACCGAGTAACACCGCTTTAAAAAATGTATGGCTTTGAGATTGAGACAGGTTTTTACCGTCTATTAATAAATTTAAAATATTCATCATACACCCTCGGTGTTTAATACATGGTTAACTTTATGTTGCTTTAAGTAATCAATACTTTGAGCTAATAGCGTTGCGCCGAATGTGGTTAAAATAGATTCAGGGTGAAATTGATACGCTAAAACGCCGTCATGGTGATGGCATATGGCCATAGGCATTTGTTGATAATGAGCAATCACATCTAGTTGAGACGGTATGTTAAGACCAACAAGTGAGTGATATCTTGCTACAGGTAGCGGATTAATTATATTGGCAAAGGCACCTTTACCATTGTGTTCAATTGATGAGGCTTTACCATGAACAATTTCTGCTGCGCGTCCAACTTTGCCACCATAATGTTCAATCAATGCTTGGTGGCCAAGGCATATACCTAACATAGGGATTTTGCCTGCACATAGTTTAATTAGCTCCATTAAACAGCCAGCATTTTTGGGCTCACCTGGACCAGGCGATAACACGAGCATTACGGGCTCATTTGTTTCATCTTGATGAGCCTTTATTTTGCTGAAAATAAATTCAGCGCTTAAGGTATGTCTATAAACGGTAGGTTGATAACCAAGGCATTGAAATTCATCAACCAAGTTATAAGTAAATGAGTCTAAGTTATCTAACATGAATAATTTTGTCATGATTAATGCTCCTTACTTAAGTCTTGGGCAAGTTGCCTAGTCTTTCTTATGCTGGCTTCTTGATTGGCTCGACCTATTGCCGAAATAACCGCTTGTGCTTTTTGACGGGTTTCATTAGCTTCGCTTTGTGGATCTGAATCATAAACTACACCAGCACCCGCTTGTATTTGAGCAACATTGCCTTTAACAAAGGCTGAGCGAATGACAATACAAGTATCCATATCACCTTGTCCTGTTAAATAACCAACAGCGCCACCATAACTGCCTCGTCTTTTACCTTCTACTTCTCGAATAAGTGAGGTTGCTTTCACTTTTGGCGCACCTGAAAGGGTGCCCATATTCATACATGCTTGGTAAGCATGCAGGGCGTCTAACTCAGTGAGTAAAGTGCCACAAACCCTTGATACTAGGTGCATTACGTGTGAGTAGCGATCAACTTTCAATAAATCAGCAACATAACGAGTACCCGCCTGACTGACTCTAGCGATATCATTTCGAGCTAAATCGACCAGCATAATATGCTCAGCAGATTCTTTTTTATCTTGTCTGAGTTCAAGTTCTATACGACTGTCTAAATCAAGAGATATTTCACCTTGCGCATTAAAACCGCGAGGTCTGGTGCCTGCGATAGGGTATATCTCTACTTGTCTATTGTGTTGCTGGTATTTTATTGCTGATTCTGGTGAAGCGCCGAAAATACAGAAATCATCATCTTTTAAGTAGAACATATATGGGCTAGGGTTACTTACCTTCAATGCTTGATAAGACAAAATACTGTCTGCACAGGGGAGAGAAAAGGTTCTTGAAGGCACCACTTGAAAAATATCACCTGCGCGGATGTTCTCTTTTAATTGCTCTACTATTTCACAAAAGGTTTTATCACTGATATCGGTAGTTAAATGTTCATCTGTTTGAGCTACGTCGCTTTTAAATTCACACGGCGCAGTAATAGGGGAAGCTAACTGCGAAACGATGGTTTGAATTCTCTTTTGAGCCGATAGTGTTATGTCGTTACTAATACAATCGCCTGCCCGAAAGAATGAGTTGCTGATTATTTCTGTACTTTGCAATTCATGGTCAATAACCACTAATGTTTCAGCTAAGTAATAAACAAAATCAGGGCAAGAATTCTCACCTTCATTGACATCGGGGAGTGTTTCAGCGATTGACATCATATCAAAGGCAAAAGCACCGCCGAGAAATACTGAAAAAGGGTGATGTTCTTGATTTTTAACTTGTTGAAATAATCGTAAGCTTTCAAACGGGTTAGTTGCCTTTAAACGAGACATTTCATCAAGTTCTTCAGGTACAGCAGGAAAAACAGCTGTTAGCGTAGTGTTTTTGGCGTTAGTAGACAGTTCTGCTTTATGCTGTAACTGTGCTTTAGCAAACTCTATCGCTAAATTACCATTATCTGTAAGCGCTTTGAAGGTAACTTGGTTGCCCCTACAGACAATTTTTACTGCAGCATTAGTTAGTAGTAAGCTTTTTAATAAGTGCTTTTTATCTATTTCAGCTGACTCTAATAAAATATTATTTGAGTGCTGCTGACACAATAGTTGATAAACCGCTAAAGGGTCGCTCTGATAAGGTGCACTTTGTGTTGTTGTCTGTACAGACAATTCCATTGGGATATTTTGTGTATTACTCATGTTAGTTCTACTTTTATTTGATGTTAATTACGTATGTCATCCTGCATAAATGGGCAAAAGCCACCAAATAAACCATGTTTTTGTTCTGTTCATCTTTCATTCCTGTTTAATGTTGCGGTTGGAAAATAAACCGCATGCTATTGTATACAATTTTTGTGGCTAAACGTAAAAAACCCGCTGTGAAAAGCGGGTTTTTTGAAATTTTTTCTGATTCTATCTGAAAATTAGATACAGCAAATATCACAACCCGTTATATAGAGTTATGCCACCACCAATTTTTAATTGCTTTAGCGTTTATTACGCCAAAAGAAAATGGACTTGCTTGTATCATTATATTGCTCTAATCAGTAAACTTATCATTATAATAAGTTATCCCCTATAGAAGACAATATTATGGCTTTGCTGTCAACCGTTGATTTTCCACATATCATAAAAAAAACTGATGGTATTTCCCATGGTCGTATTGATTTACATAGTCATACCCATTGTTCTGATGGTGAACTATCTCCACAGGCCTTAATTGATAGGGCTTGGAATTATCAAATAGATGTATTGGCTATTACTGATCATGATACAACTCAAGCACTTGATATAGCTGATGCTTATATCAAGGAAAAAAATGTTCCAATTAAGTTAATACCAGGCATTGAAATTTCAACGGCTTGGCATGGTTTCGAGATTCATATTGTGGGACTTAATGTCGATAAAAATCATGCTGACTTAATGCAGCTCATTTCAGAGCAACAAAACGCACGAGAAATTCGGGCAGAGTTAATGGGCGAAAAACTGGCTAAATGTGGTTTTGATGATGTTTATGACAAGGCCTTATCACTTGCTGGTAAAGGCTCGATAACGCGAGCACACTTTGCTCGCGTTTTACATCAACAAGGTCATGTCTCTACCATGCAAAAAGCATTTGATAAGTTCATAGGTAAAGGGCAAAGGGCATTTGTAAAACCTAATTGGTGCTCTATAGAACATGCGATATCAGTTATTCATCAAGCTGGTGGAACCGCGGTGATGGCTCACCCGATTAGATATGATTTATCGGCAAAGTGGCTGAGAAGATTAATCGTACAATTCAAGGAAGACCAAGGTGATGGATTAGAAGTTGTTTTACCACAAATGAATCAACAACAAAGGCAAACAATGCTAAACTACTGTTTAGAATATAATTTGCTCGCTTCTTTGGGATCAGACTTTCATCGTCCCAGCAAATGGAGTGATCTAGGTCGTCACTTAACCTTACCAGATGGCGCAATTCCTATATGGAAACAGTGGGCTTAACCATTGTTATTTATTTAAAGCAGTATTAAGGATTTATTATGAGTCAGTTTTTTTATGTTCATCCTGATAACCCTCAAGGTCGATTAATGAAGCAAGCCGTCGCTATCGTAAATCAAGGTGGGGTCATTGTTTACCCAACTGATTCAGGCTATGCATTAGGTTGTCATTTGGGTGATAAGAAAGCATTAGAAAGAATCTGCCAAATAAGAGACATCACTAAAGAGCACAACTTTACTTTAGTGTGTAAAGATTTATCGCAATTATCTGAGTATACCCGTGTTGATAATAGCGCATATCGGTTACTTAAAAGCAATACACCAGGTGCTTACACCTTTATTTTTAAAGGAAGTAAAGAAGTACCCAAGCGCCTACTTAATCCGAAAAAGAAAACGATAGGCATTAGAGTACCTGATAATAACATAGCCCAAGCCTTGTTGGCTGAACTGGCAGAGCC
This sequence comes from Colwellia sp. RSH04, assembly GCF_003545765.1. Lineage (GTDB taxonomy): Bacteria > Pseudomonadota > Gammaproteobacteria > Enterobacterales > Alteromonadaceae > Colwellia. The sequence continues at coordinate 134,901 of NZ_QXIO01000008.1, forward strand.
TATAATGTCTACCAGTTTGATCATGCCAGGCAAAAATATGGCTGAATATGATCCAGAAGAAATAAGAGATGTATTAGAACATCAGGTAGATCTTATTATTCATGGTGGTCATTTAGGTGAGCACCCAACAACGGTAATCGATTTCTCAAATGATGCCATTGAAATAATCCGAGTTGGTGAAGGTGATCCTTCACCATTTGAGTAACTTAGGTTACCTCTATTTAACAACATGTGAGTCAGAAGTTTTCTACAAGGGAGAAACTACTGACGGAGTTGAAAAATTATGTCTACGAAAACAGAAGCCAACAAGAAACCATCAACCAGTAAGTCACCAAAAAGTAAGATAAAGAAAGATAGCCAAAAAGATGCGGGTGATAACAAATACGGAACTCGAGGTAAAAGCAAGAAAGCGGGTTCTAAACAAGGTAAAGATGTAAAAGGCAAAAAACCAAAAAAAGAGCAACCAAAACCTGTCAAAGTTAACTTTCAAAAGGCCAGTGTGAAAGATTCTGAAAAGTTACAGAAAGTCTTAGCACGCTCTGGACAAGGCTCTCGTCGTGAAATGGAAACATACATTAGCGAAGGGCGCGTTAGTATTGACGGTAAGGTTGCATATTTAGGCGATAGAGTTGATGGTACAGAGCAGATTCGTATAGACGGTCATCAAGTAAAACTTACCGCTCAAGATGAAACCATTTGTCGTGTTTTGATGTACAACAAACCAGAAGGTGAAATGTGTACCCGTAAAGATCCTGAGGGAAGACCAACGGTATTTGATCGTTTACCTCCATTAGAAACAGGGCGCTGGGTTGCGGTTGGACGTTTAGATATTAATACCTCTGGAATGTTGTTATTTACCACTGATGGTGAGCTAGCCAATCGATTAATGCACCCGTCGCAAAAAGTTGAGCGTGAATACGCAGTGCGTGTTTTTGGTGAAATCAATGAAGCGATGTTACAAACCTTAAGAACTGGGGTGAAATTAGAAGACGGTCCCGCGCGTTTTCAAAAAATATCTTATCGAGGTGGTGAGGGCAGAAACCATTGGTTCCATGTTGTCTTGTCAGAAGGAAGGAACCGTGAAGTACGTCGTTTGTGGGAAAGTCAAGATGTACAGGTTAGTCGCTTGATCCGTGTTCGTTATGGCGATATGGAGATGCAAAGACAACTACCTTTAGGTGGCTGGAAAGAGCTAGGGTTAAAAGAGGTTAACTATTACCGTAAGTTAGTGCAGTTAAAGCCTGAAACGCAAAGTAAAGTGAAAGTTGATGAAAAAGCGATGGATAATGCGAAAAGCCGCAGAATACGTCGTTCGGTTAAAAAGCATCAGCAACGTCAAAAATTAAGTACTCGACGTCGTCATAAATAGTGGTATAGAAAATAAAGAAGTAAATGGTATGACCTATCAATATATTGATAACCAGAAAGATTTAGAACAGCTTTGTGACACATTATCACAAGCAAGCATGTTAGCAATTGATACTGAGTTTGTTAGAACCAGAACCCTTTATGCAAAGTTAGGCTTATTGCAAGTGTCTAACGGTAAAGAGCTTGCGTTAATTGATCCTATCGCGGTAACTGATTTAACCCCTTTTTGGCAGTTATTAACTGACCCAAATATTCTTAAAGTGCTACATGCATGTTCAGAAGATCTTGAAGTTTTTATGACAGCAGGACACTGTAAGCCTGAAAATTTGATTGATACACAAATCATGATGTCATTTTTAGGTCATGGCTTGTCAATCGGTTATGCTGCTATGGTTAAACATTACCTTGATATTGAGTTAGATAAGTCAGAATCAAGAACTGATTGGACAAAAAGACCATTAAGTCAACGACAACTTGTGTATGCAAGTGCTGATGTAGAACACCTTCATGCGTTATTTCCAACTTTGCTTGCTGAAACAAAGCAAGTAGGTTTTCTTGATTATGCTCAAGAAGAGTCACAAGCGTTAATTGAGAAAAAATTCACTCCCGTTGAAGAAAGCACTCTATATCGTTCTGTTAAGTTAGCGTGGCGATTAAACCCTGTACAGCTTAACCGACTTAAATACTTAACTATTTGGCGTTATCAGCAAGCCCAAAAACGTGATTTACCTATTGGCTTTATTGCTAAAGATCATACCATCATGGCATTAGCGCAATACAACCCTTCAAGTACCGCTGCAATGTTTCAGTTGGAAGGACCTGAGCAATTAGATATTCGCCACAAAGGCAAAGCGATGCTTGACGTGCTAAAAAAAGCTGAACAAGAAAGCGAACAGAATTACCCTGCAAAAGTGAAGCGTTTAGACGAGTACCCAGGTTATAAACAAATTTTCAAAAGTGTTAAGCAGTTTGTGGCAAAAGTATCGAAAACAAAAGAGATTCCTGTAGAAAACCTCGCTTCAAAGAAACAAATTAATCAGTTTTTGACATGGCATTTCAAACTTTCAAACGATGAACTGAATAAAGGTGATATTGATTTATTGTCTGGCTGGCGTAACAAGGTGCTAGGTGATGAATTACTGCAATTTTCAGCGAATAATTTTCAATAAAGCCGTTGGTATTGCTGCTAAATAAGACTTAGTAACATTCAATGCGAAATAATTTAGTGAATTGTTAACAATAAATCACTGAACATCGCTCTTAGCTCATGATATATTGTTTTTAGGCGATATATGCTCGATATTATTCTCTTAGTTAACTCTTGTTTAAATTATCTATAGGTCTCCATTATGCTATGTGCAATTTATAAAAGCCCCAAAAAACAACAAACGTATTTATTTATAAAAAAACGTGATGATTTCAGCGCTGTACCTGAAGCGTTAATGAAAACGTTTGGAACCCCCGTATTAGTTACTATTGTTAATTTGGCTACTAAAGATAAACTTGGCATGGCAGACATTAATAAAGTTAAAGAAAGCCTAGATGAACATGGTTTTTATCTTCAATTACCACCTCCAACGGAAGATTTATTAAAAGAACATAAAGCAGCAATGACGGCTGAAAAAGAGCAAGGAGCTGAATAACATGATCAAGAAAATAGCTTGTATTTCTTTCTCTCTACTGACTTTATTTACTGTTAATAGTCATGTGCAGGCTGCGACAGAGAAAAAAGTGTTAACCGATGAAGGCTTTGCACAATACGTCGGCTTATTAAAAAAAGAAGCCCTTGAACTAGGTTATGATCGAGCATTAGTCGATAGTAGTTTTTCTAAAGTTAAGTTTCATAAACGTGCAGTTAAAGCTGATAGAAGTCAACCTGAAAAAGTAGAAACGTTAGATACTTACCTACCAAAGCGTGTCCCTAACTGGAAGATTGAAAAGGCGCGAACATTATATAAAAAACATTATGAGCTATTGACGCAAGTTAGCGAGCAGTACAATGTTCAACCTAGATTCATTGTTGCTTTATGGGGGCTTGAAACCAACTTTGGAAAAATAATGGGTAACTATAATGTTATCTCTGCATTAACTACGTTAGCTTATGAAGGTCGCCGGGAAACTTTCTTTAAAAAGCAACTTTTTGCTGCATTAACAATCTTAGATGAAGGGCATATCAGTATTGATAAAATGAAAGGTTCTTGGGCTGGTGCTATGGGGCAAAACCAGTTTATGCCCACCTCTTTTTTAGCTTATGCTGTGGACGGTGATGGCGATGGTAAGAAAGATATTTGGACTAATCAAGCCGATGTGTTTGCTTCAATGGCAAATTACTTGCAAAAAGAAGGTTGGAGCGATGAATTAACATGGGGACGCCAAGTTAAGCTACCTGAAGGGTTTGATAACACTCTCGCTATTCCTAAAAATACTGGTAGTAGAAAAAACTGGTTAAAGGCTTGGGCGAAAACTGAAAAACCTCTTGCTGAGTGGCAAGCTCTTGGCGTTAGAAGAAGTGATGGAACCAATTTACCTTCTGTTGATATTAAAGCGGCACTGGTTTTTCCTGACGATGAAAATGGTCGAGTTTATTTAGCTTACAACAATTATAAGAGCTTAATGCATTGGAACTTATCATACTACTTTGTAAGTTCAGTAGGCCATTTATCTGATCGTATCAAGTTTCCTCCAATTAAATAGAAAGCAGCATGACAAAGAAGAAAAATAAAAAGCCTATTAGTAGATCAAAAGTAGAGCCATTTTGGCAGACGAAAACGTTACCTGAAATGAGCCGTGAAGAATGGGAATCGTTATGTGATGGCTGTGCTAAATGTTGTTTACATACCTTTATTGATGATGATAAAGCCGATAATGAAGTGTCATTGTTACCGACAGATCATATTCAACAAGGTGAAAGCCTATATTATTCAAATATTGCTTGTTACTTATTGAACGAAAAAACTTGTCAGTGTACTAAATATGAGCAACGAACTAAGCTTGTTCCTGATTGTGTCAGACTTACTCAAGATAATATTGAGGGGGTGTTTTTTATGCCGCCAAGTTGCTCTTATCGTCGTATACAAGAGGGTCGAGGCCTTCCATCATGGCACCCTTTATTACATAAAGGTAAGAAGGCTGAAATGCATAAAGCTGGTATGTCAGTCAGAGGGAAAATAGTTAAAGATGATGAAGTTAGCCTAGATGATTTTGAAGATCATATCGTCACTTGGGCGATCAGTGATTTAGATTAACGATTTACCCTGCCAATCTATTTATTACCTTATATTAAGCTATTTTTATGAAAGCTCAGCAGCAAAGTTTATTTTATTTACATTCAGCGGTATTACTTTTTGGTGGTACGGCACTTTTTTCAAAGTTAATTCAATTACCAGCACTTGATATAACCGTATATCGGGTTGCTGTTGCCTTTTTAACATTACTGGCTTTACTGCTAGTACAGCGAAAAAAACTTACCTTGGCGAGTCAAAAAGAGTATGCCGTGGCAATACTTCTAGGTGTGGTTGTAGGCATTCACTGGGTGACTTATTTTGCTAGTATGCAAATGGCAGGTGTAACGATAGGTATAATTTCATTTTTTACTTACCCTGTAATTACTGTTTTTTTAGAGCCTTTATTTAGTAAGCAAAAACCTAAAGTAAAAGATATTTTTATCGCCGTTGTTGTTGTATTAGGGATTTTCTTATTGATACCTGAGGTAAGTTTAGGCAATGAAACTACGCTAGGTATTCTTACGGGTATAGTATCAGCTGTATTTTTTGCTTTAAGGAATATCGTTCATAAAAATTACTTTTCTCATTATTCAGGCCCTCACACTATGCTCTATCAAACGTTAGTTGCCTTTGTGATGTTATGTATGTTTGTTGAAGTGCCTGTATCACAAGTCAGTGATAATGATTGGTTATTGATACTACTTGTTGGCATCGTTTTTACCGCGACACCACATGCCTTATTTGCATCAAGTTTGCGTCATTTATCTGCAACAACTGCAGGTTTGATTTCTTGTTTACAGCCATTATACGGTAGTATTTTAGCCTTTATGTTACTACAAGAAAGAGTTAGTGTAATTTCAATAATAGGCGGTTGTTTAGTTGTCAGTGCAGCTGTATTTGAAACGTGGTCAATAAGCAAAGAAAAAACTAAAAGTTAGCTCTTTTCTTTTGATGCGCCAATACTGAACGACCGGTACAGTTGTTGAAGGCCTTGATGGTTTTGATTTGAATATTGTAAAGGGATCGTTTTATCTCTAAGTGATAGTTGCTCAAATTGATTGATAAAGCATGTTTTGGTTAACATCGCTTGGCATTTCTTAGCAACTTCTGAAAAAATATAAGCATTAAGGTACCCCTCTAATTGAACTCTATTAGGTTGAGTAATTCCCGCTTTTTTCATATCAGCGATAAACTGATAGCAAATTTTCCAAGAACAACGAGTTGGCTCTGGCATTACTTCTGAAACCATCACTCGACTTTTATATTTTAATCGACTGTACAAATCGGCACTAGAAATAAATGACAACGTAGTATAAAAAGGAGTAAAGCCTTGTTCGAAACCAAGGTTAATTAATTTAGCTAAAGGTTGGTACGTACCAACGAAAATAACCGCATCAAGGTCTTTAGGTTTTATCGTTGAAAGCACCTGAGAGATATCATCACTATTTCTTCGATACCTACTTGTTACCGTAGGAGTAAGATTAAACTCCTTCATGTAGTGTAAAAAAAACTTTTCCGCAGCTAAACCAAATTGATCCGCTTGAATGACCAGTGCTATCTTTTTAAATCCCTTTTCCTTAATTAAAAAATCAAGTTGTAACTTTGCTTCTTGTTGGTAGCTGGCTCTTAAATTAAAGATATTCTTATGTTCAGGTGTTCTTAAAAAATCAGCACCGGTGAACGGCATTAAAAATAAGGTGTTCTTTTGTTTAAGAATAGAAAGGATTGCGTGAGAGGTTGGTGTTCCTACATAACCAAATAAGGCAAACACTTCTTGGGCAATTAATTGGTGAGTGTTGGCTATAGTCTTTAAGGGTTCATAGCCATCATCAAGGCTTATTAAGTCAATTTTTCTACCTGATATTCCCCCATTTCTATTGATTTTATCAAAATAAACTTTAGAGCCTTTGTGTAATTCTTTTCCCAATTGTGATGCAGGGCCTGTTAATGCATTAGACATTCCTAGCTTTATTGTTGTAGAGCTAACACCTTGTTCAGCCAAACAATTAGAAGTAAATAGAAAAGTGAATTGTATAAAAATTAAAAATTTTCTTTTTATCAAGCAGGATCCTTAAAACAAACAAGGGAACATAAATAGTGAATTATTATGATTTAATTATAAACATTAATACAGGGAATGCGCATCTTTAAAGTTTAAAAAAGATATTTGACATTATAGATTACAAGTGTAATTCTATTCACCAATGATTACATTTGTAATCATTGGTGAATATTTTTTACTAAGAAATTAAGATGCGAGAACAAAAATGAAAGACATTAGTAAAGCTGAATATGAAGTGTTAAATGCGCTTTGGGAAAAGTATCCTGCCAGCGCAAATGATCTTATTGCTACCTTAAATATAATAAAACCTTGGCATGATAAAACCGTTAAAACATTGCTTAATCGTTTAGTTAAGAAAGAGGCGGTGGGCTTTCAAAAAGAAAAACGCAAGTACCTGTATTACCCTTTGCTAGAGAAAGAGGCTTATACCCAATACGAAAGTAAAAGCTTAATCGAAAGACTATTCAGCGGGCGAGTATCTCCACTTATTGCGGGTTTTGCCAAAAACCAAGAGTTAAAAAAAGAAGATATATCGCAATTAAAAGAAATTATTTCTCAATGGGAGAAGGAGAATGATTGATTTTCTTGCTTTACAGCTATACCCACTTACCGTCTTGTTAACGGTTGCACTATTAACTCACAACCAATTGCTTAAAAAACTCGGTGCTAACGGCACCTATGCATTATGGGCAACTATACCACTAGCATTATTACTTTTTAATATTCCTTTTGATAATTTTATTAGAGTTAATAGCGAACAAAGCTTATACAGCCAATATATCATTTTACCTAAAGTCGCATTACAACAGATTAATTATACTGACTTGTTTGGCGCTGTATGGCTAGGTATTAGTGCTTGCTTAATCGTGTTTGCTTGCCTAAGTCATATTAAATTTAATAACAACCTATTTTTAACAAAAGTATCCAAAGGCATTGAAAACGTCTGTTTTCCTAAAGGACTTATTTTATACCGTAGCAGTCATGTCTATAGCCCAATGCTTGTGGGGTTACTAAAACAAAAGCTTGTTATTCCAGAAGATTTTGAAGAAATTTATTCAATAGAACAGCAGCAATTAATTTTGCAACATGAAATTTGTCATTTTGATCGCAATGACATTTATTGGAACTTACTAGCGTTTAGTTTTATTACGCTATTTTGGTTTCATCCCTTGGTTTGGCTGAGCTACTTTCGCTTTCGTCGAGATCAAGAACTCTCCTGTGATCAAACTGTTTTGGCGCGCAAACAAACAGAGAGCAGGGTTACTTATAGCAAAGCATTACTTGTGACGGCAGAAACTACGCCACCATTAAGTTTTGCTAAGCTATCATTTAATGAATATGGAGATAAAAAAATTATGTTTGAACGTTTAAAGCACATAAAAACAGTTACAAAAAGTAGCAGTACAACACTAGCCATAGTGTCTGTTTTATCGATTTCACTTCTGTCAGCTGTTAGTGTTGCTGGAAGTATTGGCAAAGAAAAGTCAGACTTAAAGGGTGGTATAAAAAAAGAGGCGTATCCTGTCATAAGGATTGAGCCGAAATATCCTACTAAAGCAGCAAAAGAAGGTACTGAAGGTGCTGTAGTGTTAAAGTTTGATATTAATGCTGACGGCAATGTTAAAAATGTTAGTGTCGTTAAAGCGTTACCCAAAGGTGTGTTTGATAAAGTGGCTAAGGTTGCTCTACGTCAATGGAAATATGAGCCTAGTGATTCCTATCACAAAGACCAGCTTGTTCAACTTGATTTTAGGATGGGTCCTGATTCAAGTTTGGATACTTCAAACATGCTAGAAAAGATTAATGTTACTCATTAATGCGTTTTATGTACTTGTGAATTGTTTTTAGTATGCTTATTCAATAATAAAGGTCACTTAGGTGGCCTTTATTATTTCAAGACCTGAAAGGTTCTTAAAAAGTGTAAAGGATAATTCTGCTTTTTGTCACACTTTGTATTATAATCCGCACCCTTATTTTAGTGGTTAGTATTGTCCTTGGAGGATATATGAGTGTTGATGCAATTGGTTTATCGGCTGATTTATTAAAAGCGGTTAAAGCGTGCGGTTATAAAAACTTAACTCCAATCCAGCAAAAAGCTATCCCTTTAATTCGAAAAGGTCATGACTTATTGGCTAGTGCTCAAACAGGCACAGGTAAAACAGCGGCATTTTCATTGCCCATTATTGACAGTATTGTCAGTGAAAAAATAAAAAAAACTGACAGTTCAACACAAAGCTCTGAGCACAACACAGAGCATAATATTCGAGCATTAATCTTAACGCCAACACGAGAACTGGCAATTCAAGTCGCTGAGAATATTAAAACATATAGCGAATTCTTACCTGTAAAATGTGCCGCAATCTATGGTGGTGGTAAAATGGCGTCACAAGGAAACACTTTAAAACAGGGGGTAGATATCTTGGTAGCAACACCTGGCCGTTTGTTAGAACATGTTGCCTTAAGGAATGTCAACCTTAGCCAAGTGAAGTTTTTAGTATTAGATGAAGCAGATCGAATGCTAGATATGGGCTTTTTATCTGATATCGAAAAACTAATGATGTCTATTAAACACAAGCATCAAACCTTAATGTTTTCGGCAACTTTTTCTGAAAAAGTTAAATCGTTAGCTAATCAACTCTTAATGACACCTAAAACAGTGAGTGTTGCGAAAGAAAATAGTACCTCGGGTAAAGTTAAACAAGCAGTTTATTGGGTAAGTGAAGCAAGAAAACGTGAGTTACTCTCTGAGCTTATCGGGGTAAATAATTGGCAACAAGTTTTAGTGTTTGCAGGTACCAAAGAAAGTGCCAATATTCTTGCTAAAGAGTTAAAGCTTGATGGCATTAAAGTGGCATTATGTCATGGTGATAAAGCGCAAGGCGCTAGAAACAAAGCGTTAGAGCAATTTGTTGCAGGTAGTGTTAGGGTACTTGTTGCCACGGATGTAGCAGCTCGAGGTTTAGATATTGATAATTTAGCCTACGTGGTTAACTTTCATCTTCCCTTTTTAGCCGAAGACTATGTACATAGGGTTGGCCGAACAGGTCGAGCTGGAAAGTCAGGTACTGCTATCTCGTTAGTTAGTCCAAAAGATGAAAAATTCTTAGGCAATATAGAAGAATTACTTAACCGAAAATTTGAGCGTATAATTGTTCCTGGTTATGAATTTAACCGCAATGAAGCGCTTGAATATCAAGAAAAAACCTTAAAGCGTGAAAGTAAAAATAGGTATCGTGCAACACAAGAAAAGAATCAGGCTATCGCCAAAAAAAGTGATAAAAAGAAAGCACACCAAAAAAATAAAGCTATGCGTACTAATAGTAAATATAACAGTAAAATTAAAAAGAAGCGTTAGCATTTAGTTAGTGTACTATCGTTATGAATACATCAAGTAAAGATAACGTTGAACAGTGTGAAACCCCTTTTGATAAAAGGCATCTTTGTTGGTTTTGCGGTGAACCCTACTCAACGTTATTTGTTTTTCCACCCATTAAAAGTAGTCATGAGCTAGATGAGGATTTACACCTTACTTTTAATTGCCCTCATGTACGATTATCTATACCTAGCTGTAATGAATGTTTTCGAGTGGCGACTCAATGTAAAGTTGATAGTATTTGGCAAGTAAAAGAACATGTTAAACAATTCTTAATTCAGCATTATCGAAAAGACCTTGCTATAGGTATAAATTGGACGCAACAGTCATTAGCTGAAAGCCAATTTGAAGAGGGTAATTTTGCCGGTTTTCAACGAAGTGCTTGGTTTATGTATGAGGTTGCTAAATCTAGGGTCAATTATCAAGGTTGGCCGTTAGTTATTAAGGGCCTTGTTATTGAACCTGCCATTAGTTTAACTCAATTTCAATTTGATGGAGTATTCTACCCAAGTGTTGAAGACGCTATTTCACATTACGCCAAAGCTTTTTTTTTAGAAAAGTCCTTTTTCAGAGCGGTATTTCATCATTTATCTTTAGAAGAGAAGGGAAAGATAAATGGAAAACGGTTAACTATTCAGCAATGTTTTTCCCATGCAGTACGATTTTGTCGGCTACTTGTAGGAAGTACCCCCGATGAGCGAAAACGCGCTTTTTCTACACTTGTTGGTAAAGTATAAAGACTAAATAATCAGTGCTATACCACAGAAAGTCTTTGAGTTTGATTTATTTTCTTTCTATATAACGCTTGATCTGCACGCTCGAAGAAGCTGTGTTCATCATCGGCTCTATTCATAAAAGTACTACCTAGGCTACAACCTAGCTTGTATTGAGCAAGTAGCACATTTTCAGGTAAAGCTTGCAATACTCTTTGTTCAATTATATTTAACGCGCTGTCATTAGCATTTTCAACAATAATGGCAAACTCATCGCCACCAAAGCGAAATAAACTATCTGAATCTCGGATACAAGTTTTAAGCACATTAGCAAATTCAATTAACACTTTATCACCTGCAGGGTGGCCAAAGTTATCATTAATTGCCTTAAATTTATTTAAATCTCCAACTACTAACCCGACTAGGCTGTGATGTCTGTTGGCATTATGCATAGCACGCTTTAGTTGCTCATTAAAGTAGCGTCTATTACCTAAACCTGTTAATGCGTCTTGCATCGCCAGTTGCATTGCTTGATGGTAAGCAATAGCATTTTTTAACGGGTGTAATAAACACTGGTGTAATTGTTCAAGGATTTTAAAGCTAGCAATGCTGATAGGCGCGTTTATACTATAAGTAAGCGTGCCGATATAGTCATCGTTTACTTTTAATTGAAACTGACGCTCTTGTTTTGCTTTTCTGCTGCCTCTTAGTGTTTTACTTAAAGACGGGCATTTGAAATATAATCCTGAGAAGTCAAAGTATCGTGCGACTTCTTGAGCAAAAAGCGTTAACAACTCTTCTAAATCTAGTGTCGTTTGTAGTTGTTCAATAATTAATAATGTACTGCGTTTGGTTAACTTTTTACTATCAACGAAATTTTGAGCGGCAAGAGCATCAGCAGTTAAAGTATCTGCTGATAAAGTACTAAAAGTATTAAAAGGTGAAAATCTATTATCAAGTACATTTAATGTTTGCATATTATAACCTCACTTACATCGCTTACAGTGTATTCGTTACCATCTACCTATTAAGCAATCTGTGTGCCATATAGTTAAAGGTGATATGCTGTTAAGCGATGCTTAGCGGTTATAAGGTTAACTTATTTTAACTTATTGATTAATCATTCTATTATTGTCAGTATTAATAATAATAAAATTTGAGTTTTGTCAGTAAATTGACAATTAATTTTTACAACGTCGTCAACATGAAATGTTTTGTTCTCACTAGCGGCAAAGAATTGCCGCCTATAAACATTATTTTATCGATGTGATCTTTTAAGGATGTTACGTGACTGGACATATTGAAATTCTAGCTATTCTCGCAAGTGCAGTGATTGTTGTATGGTTATTTCGTCGCTTAAAGTTACCCGCTATTTTAGCCTACCTTGTTGCAGGTATGTTGGTAGGTCAGCACGGATTGAATATTGCTCAAGAACAAGTTGATTACGATCACTTTGCAGAGTTAGGCATTGTATTTTTACTCTTTACTTTAGGTTTAGAGTTTTCCTTACCTAGGCTTATCGCCATGAGGCACCTAGTACTTTCTGTGGGAAGTATGCAGGTTGGTATTTCGTTGTTAATATTCTTAATTGCCTCACTATTTTTTGGTTTAAGTTTAAGTGCCGCATTTGTTATTGGTGGTATTTTAGCGCTTTCTTCAACAGCAATCGTTATTCGTCAATTGAGTGAAACGGGAGCGATGAATCGTAAATCAGGCCAATTATCAGTGGCTGTTTTATTGTTTCAAGACGTAGCTGTTGTGCCATTACTTATTATTATTCCGATGTTAGCGCAAGGGAGCGAAAGCTCTATGTTATTAGCATTATTGGTTGCAATGATTAAAGGTGTTGTTGTTGTTGTCTTGTTAATGATGATAGGTAAATGGTTATTACCGAGGGTTTTTAATGTTATTGCACAAGTTAGAACCGATGAACTATTTGTTTTAACAACTTTATTAGTGACTTTACTGGCTTCTGCATTAACTCAGTGGTTTGGTTTGTCAATGGCGTTAGGTGCATTTTTAGCAGGTATGATGCTTGGTGAAAGTGAATATAAATATCAACTAGAGGCTGATATTAGGCCGTATCGAGATATTTTATTAGGTTTATTCTTTATCACTGTTGGCATGAAGTTAGATGTTAGCTTGTTATTGTCATCTCCATTCTCCTTGCTTGCGCTGATGGTTAGTTTCATGTTGGTCAAAGTTATTATTATAAAATTACTGGCTGTAAAAGCAGGAGAGTCAAAAAAAGATGCTTGGGCATCTGGGCTTATGCTCGCGCAAATGGGGGAGTTTGGTTTCGTATTAATTGCTTTAGCTAACCAAAGCGAAATCATTCCTGTAAATGTAACATCTATGCTCTTAGGTGCAGGGGTGCTGAGTATGGCAATTACGCCTTATATGATTGACAACGCAAGATCTTGGTCATTGTTTTTGAGTCAGGAAAAAGTCATTGATGAACATGATTTAGAGTCGCTACCAGAAAATAAAACGTTGAGCGATCATGTGATTATTTGTGGCTTTGGCCGTATCGGTCAAACGGTAAGCCGTTTCTTAAAGCAAGAAGGCATAGATTTTGTTGCTATTGATATTGACCCATTACGAACACGTAAAGCGCGTGATGCCGGTGAAAATGTTCTGTTTGGTTCGTCTCGCAAAACGGAAATACTTAATGCGGCTTATCTTACTGAGGCAAAGTTAGTTGTGATTGCTTTTGGTGAAGACAAGCAATCGGTAGAGGTAATACAAAAAGTTCGTTCTATGTCTGAATCTGTACCCATCTTAGTAAGAACACGTAATGATGATCAGCTCAGTGTTTTACAAAGTGCCGGTGCCAACGAAGTTGTACCTGAAAGCCTAGAAGGAAGTTTAATGTTAGTATCCCAAGTACTTTCGTTATCTGGCGTACCGTTTTCTCGAATTATGAGAAGAGTTCAAAAAGAGCGTAAGAATCATTACAACCATTTACATGGTTTTTTTCAGGGTGAACATACTGATATGAGCTCTTCAGGTATTGATAAGATAGAGTTTGCTCACGCCATTATTTTAACTGATGATTCATACGCGTGCGGAAAAACACTGCAATCATTAGATTTAGAAAGTCGACGAGTTTTTATTATCTCTCTAAGAAGAGAAGAAACTGAATATGAATTCCCTGATATAGGGATGGAGTTATTACCTCAAGATACATTGATTTTACGCGGTAAACCTAGACGGGTAGAGAGGGCAGAGCGCTTTTTACAAGAAGGCCATTAATAGCCGCCCCTAAAGAAAAAGAAAGTCTCGTATTTCTTTTTCTTTAGCCATGGCATCATTGAAGCCTAGTTTGATTAATTCACTACAGAAGTTTTTATCAAAAAGTAAGTAACTAACGATACTTGATTCAGCATCATTGCCTATACCAACACTTCTTAGTAATAATTTTACTGACATAGGTAAGTCTTGATAAAAAGAGGCAGCAATTGCATTAAAATCATGACTGGGGTTCAGTACAAAGCTGTCTATATGTTGTAAGCCATCATTGTTATTTCTCACTTCCTCAGGAATTAACGTTAATGTATTATTTATACGTTTCATTCTTTCTAAATCACTGTGCATAGTGTCGGCAAAAATAGAGTCTAATAAGTGGCCAGCAATTGTTGCAGAGCTTGGCGGGTGAGGGTTATTTTCACTACCAAAAAGTGGCTCTTTGGGCTGTTCTACACCGATGACAAAAATTCGTTTAGCACCTAAATGAATCGCAGGACTAAGAGGAGATAACTGGTGGACTGAGCCATCGCCAAAATGTTGGTTTTTAATTTTAACTGAAGGAAAAACCATCGGAATAGCAGAGGATGCCATTAAGTGCTCAGTATTTAGTTGGGTTGCTTCTCCGCGCCTTTTTACTCTATGCCAAGGTTTAATGCTATCAACAGATTGATAAAAGCTAATTGAGTCGCCATTACTGTAACTTGACGCGGTTACAGAAACAGCAGATAAATAGCCCCTTAAAATATTATTATCAATGCGCTGAAAATCTAGCATTTTGTTGAGTAATAGCCTTAAAGGCGCATTATTTAATAAACTTCTGGGTTTTTTGTTGGCGTAATCAGCCTGAAAGCTAGCGAGCATTCCCAAACTAATATGACTAACTATTTTAGATGCCTGACAATGATAAATGCTTTCAATATTAAAGTTTTTCCATACCCATTCGAGTTTTTTTACACCTAAGTGATAACAAGAGGCATAACAGGCTAGTGCTGTCGAATTAATTGCTCCAGCTGATGTACCACAGAGAATGGGAAAGGGGATACCATGATTTCTGGGAACAAATTTAGCTATTGCACTTAACACACCGACTTGATACGCCGCTCTAGCGCCACCGCCTGTTAATACAAGTGCATTTTTACTATCAAGATAATTGCGTTTGTTCGTCATAAAATGAACTTTTTTAAATAGGTATCACGAAAAAGACAAGCTATACAAGACAATAGCTATAACGTAAGTGTATGATGTTTTTAGAAACTATTCTAGTTTCAGTGAGGAATAAAAAAAGCCAGCATAAGCTGGCTTTTTTAAATGACATTGAATTATTAACAAGTAAACCTTCTAACTTTCACTATTATAAAATAAGAGTAAGTAGTGTGCCTATTTGAAAATAATTAACTACTAACGCGAGCGTTAGCAGCATCAATCAATGGTTGCGATCCAGTTTGTATTGAAGCTAAATTGGCTGAAACTACTTTCTTTGGTAATTTAGAAATCATCAAAGAACCAGTTTTAACAGACCCAGAAGCCGCAGCAAACTCTAATAAGTTCTTACCATTACACTGAATACCATCGAAGATACGACGAATTTTTAATTTATTCGTCTTTAAAAATGAACGCATGCGTTTCTTGTCATCGGCAGCAACGTACTCACATATGCTTTGAGCAATGTTAGCAGCTTGTGCCTGTGGCGTCGTTACAGCAGACGTTAAAGTTAAAACAGTGATAGTAGAAGCTATTAATAATTTTTTCATTTTAGTAACCTTTTTAAATACTTGAGTTAATAAAAGAAAAAACCACGGGATGTACCTTGAACGTGGTAACTCCGCTACCATGGTATTACAAATTATGCTAAACATAATCTATATTACTTTAGGCCGGTGGTTTTGCGTCGCCCGCTTTCACAGGTTTTGCCTTTTCTTTGTCAATTTTAATTATCACCAAGAACAGAAGAAAATGCAAGTATGACAAGGGTTAACGCTTGTTTTGTCTATTGTATATTGAAGTTTATCTTGTGGTAGAGCGGGTTAATTGTATACAAGTTACTGATTTGTCATATGGTTTACTGTAACAGGTTGACCAGAATGTTGGGTTTTTACAAATCGCCCAACTGACATTATTTACTTGTCTGTTTGGGCGATTTTGCTTTTAAGTCATTAAAAGGTCATTTCTGGAATATCGCCAGAAACCACTAATTCACCTTCCGTTAAGTTTTTAATTTCTTCAACAGATACCCCTGGTGCTCTTTCTAACAAGTGGAATTTACCTTCTTTAATTTCAATAAAGGCAAGATCAGTTAATACCTTTTTAATACAACCTTTGCCGGTTAGAGGTAAAGAGCACTCAGTTAATAGCTTTGATACACCATGCTTTGAAGCGTGGGTCATGGTAACTATAATGTTATCTGCACCAGCCACTAAATCCATAGCACCACCCATGCCTTTAATGAGTTTTCCAGGGATCATATAAGAGGCAATATTGCCATTTACATCAACTTCAAATGCACCAAGTACCGTTAAATCTACATGCCCACCACGGATCATTGCAAATGATTCTGCTGAATCAAAAATAGAAGCCCCAGTTGCCATGGTAACTGTTTGTTTACCTGCATTAATTAAGTCAGCATCAATTTCCTCTTCTGTAGGGAATTGCCCCATGCCAAGTAAACCGTTTTCTGATTGCAGCATCACTTCCATACCTTGTGGTACATAGTTAGCCACTAAGGTAGGAATACCTATACCTAGATTAACGTAATATCCATCTTGAAGTTCTTGAGCAACGCGTTGTGCAATTTGTTCTCTTGATAAAGCCATTTTAATCTCCTATGCCTCTGCTTCACTTGGTCTTACGGTACGCTGCTCTATACGTTTTTCAAACGTACCTTGTATTAAGCGATCAACATATATACCGGGGGTGTGAATTTGATCTGGGTCTAACTCTCCTGGCTCTACAATCTCTTCGACTTCAACAACGGTAATTTTACCTGCTGTCGCAGCAAGCGGGTTGAAGTTACGGGCAGTCTTTCTAAAAACTAAATTACCGTATCTATCCGCTTTCCACGCTTTAACAATGGCGAAATCACCAGTAATCGATTCCTCTAGAATGTAATCGCGACCGTTAAATTGTCTTTCTTCCTTTCCTTGAGCAACGGGGGTACCAAAGCCTGTTGCAGTAAAGAAGGCTGGTATACCAGCTCCGCCAGCGCGCATTTTTTCTGCTAAGGTTCCTTGAGGGGTTAATTCTACTTCAAGTTCTCCTGCCATCATTTGTCGCTCAAACTCAGCGTTTTCGCCAACATATGAGGCGACTATTTTTTTTATTTGACGATTAGGTAATAAAATACCTAAACCAAAGTCATCAACGCCGCAATTATTTGAAACAAAAGTAAGGCCTTTTGTACCTTTTTTCTTGATTTCATTAATTAAATTTTCTGCAATGCCACATAGCCCAAAGCCACCAGAAATTACAGTCATATTGTCTGATAAACCTGCCATGGCTTCTTCATAGCTTGACACTACTTTGTCAAATCCGGCCATATTACTCTCCTCGTTAAAGCTATTGATACTGTTAATCGATGATATCGCTAACAGTGTGATTTTTCGTTTTACTGTAAAAGCAGTATATGAACTGCTTAATTACATTTTGCTATTGTGCTTTAGCAAAATAGGCGTTAGAAACCTTTGATACGGGTGTTTTTTTGAGTTTTTCACTTATTGACCAACCTGCTTCAAGTAAGAGGTTAAAATCAATGCCAGTTTCAATATTCAATCCGTTTAATAAGTACACCACATCTTCTGTGGCGACATTACCTGATGCCCCCTTAGCATAAGGACAGCCGCCTAAGCCTGCAATAGCACTATCGATAACGGTAATACCAGCTTGTAATGCGGCGTAAATGTTTGTTAACGCTTGGCCATAGGTGTCATGGAAGTGAACGGCGAGTTTTTCTGTTGGCACTCGGGTGCTAACAGCGCGTATCATTTCAGTTACACTAGCAGGATTACCAACGCCAACGGTGTCGCCCAGAGATATTTCATAACAACCCATTTTGAATAATTTTTCTGCTACATCAGCAACTTGCTCCGCTGAAATGTCTCCTTCATAAGGACAACCTAGCACACAAGAAACATAGCCTCTCACTTTTATATTTGCTTTGTTTGCCGCGTCCATTATAGGTTGGAAGCGCTCAAGGCTTTCATCAATAGAGCAATTGATATTTTTTTGACTGAAGCTTTCAGATGCCGCGCCAAAAATAGCCACTTCATCGGCATTAACTGCCATTGCAGCTTCAAAGCCTTTCATGTTTGGTGTTAATGCAGCATAAGTTACCAAAGGGTTACGGTTAACTGTTTGGAACACTTCGCTGGAAGTTGCCATTTGAGGTACCCATTTTGGGGAGACAAAACTTCCACTTTCTATGTAATTAACACCTGCTTGAGCAAGCTTTTCAATTAACGCTACCTTATCTTTAGCACTAACAGGCATACTTTCATTTTGTAGACCATCGCGCGGACCTACTTCAACTATTTTTACTCGGTTAGGTAAGGTTGGAAAATGGTTCTGTGTCATTATGCGTCCTCAGTTGCAGTGAACGCTAATAATTCTGAACCACCATCAACCATGTCACCAGCAGAGAAAAACACCTCATTTACAGTACCGTTACTTGGCGCTTTAATGGTGTGCTCCATTTTCATTGCTTCCATTATCACTAAGGCTTGATCTTTTTCGACTTTATCGCCTTTGGCCACCAATATGCTTACCATAGTGCCATTCATCGGGGCGGTTAAACCACCATTGTCGTCTTGTGAATCATGGTTACCACAATCAGGTAGTATGTGGGTGAAGCTAAAGACACCATTTTCTCGGTAAATACTTAAGCTATTTTCGACATGTGATACTGTTGCTTGGCTACGATGACCATTTATATTAACTGTGATGACATCATTAAAAATATCGCCTTGGCAATCAACCGTTTGTAAAACTTCGTCATGATTGCTGATGTTAATTAAATAGTAACTATCACTACCTTGCCTTTTTTGTTCAACAGTAACATCGTACTCAATATCATGATGGGATAAGGTTAATTGATGCAGGTGAGCTTCATTGAGTCGCCATGCATTAGTTAAATGCCAAGGCGAGTTAGGATCTGTCGTTAAGTTTGCTGCTTCACTCGCTTTTTTCTGTAAAGATAGCACTAGATACAGGGCTGCGATGGGCAGCTCATTTGCCAGAGATTGGCTGTTTTTATGAAAAATTAAATCATTATTTTTTTCGATAAAGCCAGTATCAATATCTTCATCTATGAAAGGCTTAGAGGTAGCTAAATTGTAAAGAAAATCAATATTCGTGGTTACGCCATTAATACGATATTCACTTAATGCTTTTGCTAACCGTTGTAATGCCTTTTCGCGGTTTTCATCCCATACGATAAGTTTAGCTATCATAGGATCATAAAAAACACTGACTTCATCGCCTTGTCTAACCCCAGTATCTATTCGCACATGTTTGCTTTCGATAGGGGTTTTTAACAACGCTAATTTCCCTGTAGCAGGTAAAAAATCGTTATTAGCATCTTCAGCGTAAATTCTCGCTTCAAAGGCATGACCGTTTAAGATTAATTCGTTTTGTTTTTTAGGTAATTGTTCATTTGCAGCAACACGTAATTGCCATTCAACTAAGTCTTGTCCACAGATTAATTCAGTGACAGGGTGCTCAACTTGTAAACGAGTATTCATTTCCATGAAATAGAAAGAACCGTCAACATCAAGCAGAAACTCTACCGTCCCTGCGCCTTGATAACCGATAGCTTGAGCAGATTTTATTGCTGCTTCACCCATTTGCGCACGTAATGATTCACTCATTTTAAATGCAGGTGCTTCTTCTATCACTTTTTGGTGTCTGCGTTGAACTGAACAATCACGTTCAAATAAGTAGACGGCATTTTGATGATTATCACAAAAAACTTGAATTTCAACATGGCGAGGTTGGGTTAGATATTTTTCAACGAGCATAGTGTCATCACCAAATGAAGACATAGCTTCACGTTTAGCGGCGGCTAAGCCTTCGTTGAATTCTGCTTCACTCCATACTTGGCGCATGCCTTTACCACCACCACCGGCAGTTGCTTTTAATAATACCGGGTAGCCCATATCATCAGCAGCAGCTTTGATAATCTCAGGCGATTGGTCGTTACCATGGTAACCAGGAACTAATGGTACATTGGCATTTTCCATGATGGATTTTGCAGCTGACTTTGAACCCATCGCTTCAATTGCAGCAACGGGTGGTCCAATGAAAGTGATATTTTCTTGAGCGCAAGCTCGACAGAAATCAGCATTTTCTGACAAAAAGCCATAACCGGGGTGTATTGCTTGAGCGCCTGTCATTTTAGCGGCTTCAATAACCTTTTCGCCAACAAGATAACTTTCTCTTGATGGAGACGGGCCTAAATATACCGCTTCATCAGCCATATGTACGTGCAATGCATCTTGATCGGCATCTGAATAAACAGCAACTGTTAATACACCCATTTCTTTTGCAGTTTTAATAATACGACAAGCAATTTCGCCACGGTTGGCAATTAATATTTTACTGAACATTTATGTATTCCTTTTATCATGAGTGCCAAGGTGCCAATTTGCAGCGCGCTTTTCAAAAAAAGCGTTAAGCCCTTCTTGACCTTCATCAGAGACTCTAATGTTGGCAATTCTTTCACTAGTATCAGTTAGTAGCGTTTGATTGATTTCTTTATAAGCTACATCAAAAGCTAATTGTTTAGCTTGTTGCATCGCTTGAGGACCATTAGCTAACAGGGTAGCAATCATTTTATCAACTTCGTTTGCTAGTGATTCTGGTTCTACAACTTCATCAACTAAACCTAACTGCGATGCTTTATCGGCAAAAAATCGCTCTGCTGTTTGAAAGTATCGTCTAGCGGCTTTCAAGCCTATTGCTGATACAACATACGGACTAATAGTTGCAGGGATGAGACCTAATTTGACTTCACTTAAACAAAAACTTGCTTTAGAACTGGCAATAACAATATCACAGCAACTTGCAAGACCAACGGCGCCGCCAAAAGCAGCTCCTTGAATTTTAGCAATGGTTGGCATAGGTAAAAAGTTTAAGGCTTTAAGCATATTTGCTAAGGCGTTGGCATCTTTTAAGTTATCTTCATAAGAATAGCCCGCCATGCGTTTCATCCAGCTAAGGTCTGCACCAGCACTAAAACTTTTGCCTTCAGAAGCGAGAACCATAACTCTAATATCATCTCTACTGGAAAGTGCCTCAAAGGTTTTGGTTAATTGTTTGATAATTTCATCATCAAAGGCGTTGTGTTTTTCACTGTTGTTTAAAGTTACAGTAGCAACACCTTGAGAATCAATTTTTAATAGCACTTTGTTGTTTTGTTGACTAGTCATGGGGCACCTACATTCTAAAGATACCAAACTTGGTATCTTCAATTGGCTTATTAAGTGATGCAGAAATGGCTAGACCTAATACTTGCCTAGTGTCGGCAGGGTCAATAATGCCATCATCCCAAAGACGAGCTGAAGCATAATAAGGATGTCCTTGATGCTCATAATTATCCATAATTGGCTTTTTAAACTGTTGTTCTTCTTCTTCACTCCAGCTTTCGCCAAGTTTCTCTTTCTTATCTCGAGTTACTTGTGCCATTACTCCAGCTGCTTGTTCACCTCCCATAACAGAGATACGAGAATTAGGCCACATAAACAAAAAGCGCGGATCATACGCTCTACCACACATGCCGTAGTTACCCGCGCCAAAACTTCCGCCTATTAAAATGGTAAATTTAGGTACTTGTGCGGTAGCTACAGCAGTTACCATTTTAGCGCCATGCTTTGCTATACCACCTGATTCATACTGTTTGCCTACCATGAAACCAGTAATGTTTTGTAAAAAGACCAGTGGAATTTTGCGTTGAGCACAAAGTTGTATGAAATGAGCCCCTTTCTCAGCTGATTCACCAAATAGCACACCGTTATTGGCAACAATACCAACAGGGTAACCATAAATATGGGCAAAACCACATACTAAGGTGTTGCCATAAAGTGCTTTAAATTCATCAAAATGACTGCCGTCTACAATACGAGCGATAATTTCTCTCACATCGTAAGGTTGGCGAGTGTCTTTAGGAATAATGCCATAAATTTCACTGCTATCGTATGCAGGTTCGCTAACTGCTTCGAATTTAATAGACAGAGGCTTTTCGCGGTTCAAGTTACTCACAGCACTACGAGCAATCTCTAGTGCATGGTGATCGTTTTGAGCATAGTGATCAGTAACCCCAGAAGTTCTACAGTGAACATCAGCGCCACCTAGATCTTCGGCACTAACCACTTCACCTGTTGCAGCTTTAACCAGTGGTGGGCCTGCTAAGAAAATTGTTCCTTGTTCTTTAACAATGATTGACTCATCTGCCATAGCAGGTACATAGGCGCCACCAGCAGTACATGAGCCCATGACAACCGCAATTTGTGGAATATTTTGCGCAGACATATTGGCTTGATTAAAGAAAATACGGCCAAAATGCTCTTTATCAGGAAAAACATCATCTTGATTAGGTAAGTTTGCTCCACCTGAGTCGACAAGATAAATACAAGGCAGGTTATTTTCTTGAGCAATGGTTTGTGCTCGAATATGTTTTTTAACCGTCAATGGGTAATAAGTACCACCCTTAACAGTGGCATCATTAGCAACAATGACACACTCTTGACCACCAACACGTCCTATACCAGTAATAATACCAGCACAAGGTACATTGTCTTCGTAAACTTTATAGGCAGCTAGTTGTGAAAACTCAAGAAAAGGTGAGCCATTATCGAGTAATGCATTCACTCTATCGCGAGGTAATAATTTACCTCGATCGGTGTGACGTTTACGGCTTCTATCGCCACCACCTTGTTTAACATCACTTAATTTTTCGCGCAAGTCATCAACTTGGCTTTGCATATGTGCAGCATTATCAATGAAATCTTGGCTGCGAGTATTAATTTTAGAAATTATTTTAGCCACAATAAAGACCTTTATATAGGAATAGCAAGTTGGTGAAGAGCTATATTAATTTTAGAAAAATATAGCTCTCTGTATGATTAGTTCGATTCGTTAAATAGTTCGCGACCAATTAACATACGGCGAATTTCAGATGTTCCTGCACCAATTTCATACAACTTAGCATCACGTAATAAGCGACCAGCAGGGAACTCATTGATATAACCATTACCGCCGAGTAATTGAATTGCATCTAAAGACATTTTGGTTGCAAGTTCGGCAGAATATAAGATAACACCTGCAGCATCTTTACGGGTTGTTTCACCGCGATCAGCAGCTTGTGCGCACATATACGCGTATGCTTTTGCCGCATTCATTTGCGTATACATATCAGCTATTTTCCCTTGGATAAGCTGGAATTCACCAATAGATTGACCGAACTGTTTTCTGTCATGAATATATGGCACAACAAGATCCATACAAGCATCCATAATACCTAGAGGGCCGCCAGTTAGAACTAAACGTTCATAATCTAGGCCAGACATTAGAACACGAACACCTTTACCTTCTTCACCTAAAATATTTTCAGCAGGTACTTCACAGTTTTCAAACACGAGCTCACAGGTGTTAGAACCACGCATACCTAACTTATCGAGTTTTTGATGACGAGAAAAACCTGGGAAATCGCGTTCAACGATAAAAGCAGTGATGCCTTTAGAGCCTGCTGAGGTATCTGTTTTGGCATAAATAACATAAACATTTGCATCAGGCCCGTTAGTGATCCACATTTTATTACCATTTAAAATGTATTTATCACCTTGTTTGTCTGCACGTAACTTCATGCTAACGACATCAGAGCCTGCATTAGGTTCACTCATCGCTAAGGCACCAATATGCTCACCAGTACATAGTTTAGGTAAATACTTTGCTTTTTGTTCATGAGAACCATTTTTGTTTAACTGATTTAAACAAAGGTTAGACATGGCACCGTAACTTAAACCCACCGAAGCTGATGCACGCGAAATTTCTTGCATGGCAACCATATGTTCTAAGTAGCCTAAATTCGAACCACCGTATTGCTCATCGACAGTCATTCCTAGCAGACCTAGATCACCAAATTTACGCCATAAGTCAGCAGGAAATTCATTGTCTATATCTATTTGCGCGGCACGTGGTGCAATTTCATCTCGAGCAAAGGCGTTAACAGTGTCACGAATCATTTCGACGGTTTCGCCTAAATTAAAGTTGAGTGAGCTGAATTGTGAAATCATATGGGGTGTCCTTAATTTTGGTCAGCAGTTATTTTAGCTAATGTGTTTTGGCAATTACTTTCTAGATCGTTAAGCTCTAGAAGAACGGCATTTATATCTTCAAGTTGTTGCTTTAAATCATTTTTCTTTTGTGCAATCAATTTCATCATCGTAGATAACTGAGTAACACTGGTTTTATCCGCGTCATAAAGTTCGAAAAGCCTTCCTGTTTCAGCAAGCGAAAAACCTAAGCGTTTACCGCGTAGAATTAACTTTAGCCTAACTCTATCTCTTTGGTTATAAATTCGTGTTTGACCTTTGCGGCTAGGATGCAATAGACCTTGGTCTTCATAAAAACGTATACTTCGTGTTGTTATGTCGAATTCTTTTGACAATTCACTTATTGAGTATTTTGTTTGATTAACTTTCGTATTCATTGTCTTGCCGTGGTTATCATTAAATAAAGCTATAATGAATTCACCTTACATGAAGTTTACGTAAACGTAAAGTTTGCAGCTGTGGTTTTTATTCATACCGCAGTAAAATACCGGTAAAAAGTTGGCTATTAATCAAATACCATCCGCTAACTGTAACTCATAGCTTACACTCTCTAAATCGAACATAAAGACTAGTACTAAAGTTTACGTTGGCGTAAAGGTAATATTAAGTTAGGCTTAATAGATTATTTTTCGTAATTTATAAGCTTATCTATGTGGTGAGCTGCGTATCATTTTTGGAGATTTTTCATGTCGACTCACGATCCTATTGTCATTGTCTCAGCTAAAAGAACACCTATGGGTGGATTTGGTGGCTGTTTGTCAGGTGTAGATGCAACACAGCTAGGGGCATCTGCAATCAAAGCTGCTATGACTGATGCTAAAATTGCTAACGATCAAGTAGATGAAGTTATTATGGGGTGTGTATTACCTGCTGGTTTAAAACAGGCACCAGCTCGTCAAGCCGCTATTGCCGCAGAATTAGATTTATCGACAGTTTGTACCACTATTAATAAAGTGTGTGGTTCAGGAATGAAAGCTGCCATGCAAGCGCACGATGCAATTATTGCTGGCTCAATAAATGTCGCTATTGCAGGTGGTATGGAAAGCATGAGTAATGCACCGTACATTTTACCCAAAGCACGAAGTGGTATGCGAATGGGGCATGGACAAGTTATTGATCACATGATGCTGGATGGTTTAGAAAATGCCTACGATGGCATTTCAATGGGCTGTTTCGCACAAGAAACAGCGGATGAAACGGGCTTTAGCCGAGAAGAAATGGATGCTTTTGCAATTCGTTCATTAGAGCGCGCAAATAGTGCTATTGAAACAGGTGCGTTTGCTAACGAAATTACTCCGGTAACTGTTAAATCAAGGCGTAACGAAACAGTGATTGATATTGATGAGCAACCTGGTAATGCCCGTCCTGATAAAATACCGTCACTTCGCCCAGCCTTTAAAAAAGATGGCACTATAACAGCAGCTAATTCAAGTTCTATCTCTGACGGTGCCGCGGCTTTAGTGATGATGAAGTTATCTCAAGCGAAAGAGCAAGGTTTAACACCTTTATGTAAAGTTGTCGCCCACGCAACCCATGCGCAAAAACCTGCTGAATTTACCGTCGCACCTGTTGGTGCCATGAATAAGTTGCTTGATAAAGCTGGCTGGACAACAGATGACGTAGATTTGTTTGAGATCAACGAAGCGTTTGCCATGGTTACCATGTTAGCAGTTAAAAATTTAAATTTAGACATGAATAAAGTCAATATTAATGGCGGTGCATGTGCCTTAGGTCATCCTTTGGGGGCAAGTGGTGCTAGAATTATGGTGACATTAATTCACGCACTAAAAAATAAAGGCTTATCTAAAGGTGTTGCTTCTTTATGTATTGGTGGCGGAGAAGCCACAGCAATAGCGTTAGAAATGTTATAAGCAAAAATTAGGAATAGAAAATGAATTTTGATTTAACTGAAGATCAGCAAATGTTTGCTGATACGGCAAAACAATTTAGTGATAGTGAATTACTTCCTAATGCAGCGAAATGGGATCAGGAGCACATTTTCCCTAAAGACGTTATTACTAAAGCAGGAGAGTTAGGCTTTTGTGGTTTATACGCACCTGAGGATGCAGGTGGATTAGGGTTAAGTCGTCTTGACTCTTCCATCATCTTTGAACAAATGGCTATGGGCTGTACAACAACAACAGCGATGATGACCATTCATAATATGGCTACATGGATGATCGCCACATGGGGAACAAATTCTGTTAAAGAAACTTGGTGTCCTGAATTAGTCACAGGTGAAAAACTAGCATCTTACTGTTTAACTGAGCCTGGTTCTGGCTCTGATGCGGCTTCATTAAGAACAAGTGCTAAAAAAGTCGGTGACCATTATGTGGTTAATGGTTCTAAAATGTTTATTTCAGGTGCTGGTGAAACTGATGTACTTGTTGTAATGGCAAGAACAGGAGAGGCGGGACCTAAAGGTGTTTCTGCTATTGTTATTCCTGCAGATGCTGAAGGCGTTATTTATGGTAAGGCAGAAGAAAAGCTTGGCTGGAATGCTCAACCAACGCGATTAATTACCTTTGATAACGTTAAAGTTCCTGTAGAGAACTTACTTGCGTCTGAAGGTGAAGGTTTTACTTTAGCGATGAAAGGGCTTGATGGCGGTCGTATTAATATTGCGACTTGCTCTATCGGCACTGCACAACAAGCATTGAATACGGCGATGGAATACATGCAAGAGCGCCAACAATTTGGTAAACCTATTGCCGCTTTCCAAGGCTTACAATTTAAACTAGCTGATATGGCAACTGAACTAGTTGCAGCAAGACAGCTTGTTCGTTTAGCGGCATATAAATTAGATAAAAATGATCCTGAAAAAACAGCTTATTGTGCCATGGCCAAACGTTTTGCAACCGATATAGGTTTTCAAGTATGTGATGCAGCCCTGCAAATCCATGGTGGGTATGGTTATATCAAAGAATATCCAATTGAGCGCCACTTTAGAGATGTAAGGGTTCATCAGATCCTTGAAGGAACGAATGAGATCATGCGTCTTATTATAGCTAGACGACTGCTTACTGATGGTGCAGGTCAACTACTTTAACCGCACAAAAACATTTTATATTTAGGATTTTAAATGTCTGATTATTTATTAGTTGAAAAAAAAGGTAATACTGCGGTGGTAACGTTTAATAACCCACCTGCACATACATGGACAGCGCAAAGCTTAGCAGAACTTCGTGATTTAGTTTTAGCATTAAATGACGATAAAGAGATATATGCCTTAGTACTTACAGGTGGTGGGGAAAAGTTCTTCTCAGCAGGTGCTGATTTGAATGTTTTTGCCAGTGGTGATAAAGCGATAGCGCGTGATATGAGTGATATTTTTGGTCAAGCGTTTGAAACGTTATCTCAATTTAGAGGTGTATCAATAGCAGCGATTAATGGTTATGCCATGGGCGGCGGTCTTGAAGTCGCTTTAGCTTGTGATATCAGAATTGCAGAGCAGCATGCTGTAATGGCATTGCCAGAAGCAACGGTAGGTTTATTACCTTGTGCTGGTGGTACACAAAACCTTGCTATATTAGTAGGTGAAGGTTGGACCAAGCGTATGATTTTATGTGGTGAAAGACTCGACGCGACTAAAGCACAAACTATAGGTTTAGTCGAAGACGTTGTTGCATCAGGTGAAGGTTTAACATCAGCTATTGAGTTGGCTAAGAAAGTAGCTAAACAAAGCCCTGTTGCTGTGGCTGCGTGTAAGCAATTAGTACAAAAAAATCGTCATATGCCTATCAGTGAAGCGTTACCTCAAGAAAGAAAAGCATTTGTTGACTTATTTGATTCTGAAGATCAAAAAGAAGGCGTGCAAGCATTTTTAGAAAAACGTAAACCCGTTTGGCAAAATAAATAAGGCATCTACTATGACAAAGACTACCGATGTCGTTCTTTTTGAAGAACAGTTATGCGATAACGGGAAAAAAATCGCGATAGCAACGTTAAATTCACCTCGCTCATTAAATGCGTTAAGTGGTGAAATGATCGACTTGCTATATCCGCAATTATTAGCGTGGCAAAAAGCGGATGATATTGCCCTTGTCGTTTTAAAAGGTGAAGGTGAAAAAGCATTTTGTGCTGGCGGTGATATAGTTCACCTCTTTCAAGAAATGAAGAATCATCTCGGTGATTACGCGCCTGGTATAGAAGAATACTTTACTAAAGAGTACACATTAGATTATTTAATTCACAGCTATAATAAGCCATTTGTTGTATGGGGTAGCGGTATTGTTATGGGAGGGGGGCTAGGAATGATGGTTGGCGCGAGTCATCGCATTGTAACTGAATCATCACGTATTGCCATGCCTGAAATAAGCATAGGGTTATACCCTGATGTTGGTGGAAGCTATTTTCTAAATAAAATGCCAAATGGTGTAGGCTTATTTTTAGGACTTACTGGTGCGAGTATTAATGCTGCAGATGCTAAATACAGCAAGTTAGCCGACTATTTTATCTCTCAAGACAAAGAAACTCAGTTTATTGCGAATTTAAAAACGATTAACTGGGGTGATTCGGTGTCACTAAACCACGAAAAACTTTCTGCGTTAACCCTCGAGTTAGAACAACTCAGTCAAACTGAGTTACCAAAATCGTTTTTAAGAGAGCACCAAGCATTAATTTCACAATTAGTTGATGCTGATAATCTAAATACAATAGTCGAAAATATTGTAACCCATGATATTGATGATAAATGGTTTAACCGAGGCCAGAAATCACTGAAACACGGTAGCCCATTAAGTGCACAGCTTACGTATCGACAATTAGAGAAAGGACGTGGGTTAACGCTTGTTGATTGTTTTAGAATGGAACTGAACCTTTCAGTTAAATCAGGCCAGTTTGGTGAATTTGTCGAAGGGGTTCGTGCTTTGTTGATCGATAAAGATAACCAGCCTAAATGGCGTTATTCATCAATTGAAGAAGTAGATGAAAGCACAATCGATTGGTTTTTCATCGACAAGTGGGATGAAGGTAAACACCCACTCCAATCACTTACAATAAAATAAGATTTTTAAGAACTTTAAGAGGATAGGTTAATGGCAACGATTGCATTTATCGGATTAGGTAATATGGGTGGCCCTATGGCTATCAATTTAGTTAAAGCGGGTCATCAGGTTTGTGTCTTTGACTTGTCTGCTACAGCTGTAAATCAAGTGGTTGAACAAGGCGCTACAACAGCGACGAACGCATCAGATTGCGTTAAGGGGGCTGATTTTATAATTTCAATGCTTCCGGCGGGTAAACATGTAGATGCAGTTTACCTTAGTGAAGATTCAGGACTAATAAATCATATAGCACCAGGCAGTATTGTAATAGATTCTTCTACAATTGATACTGAAACATCACAAAATGTTGCAAAAGCCTTAGCAGAAAAGGGCATTGAATTTGTTGATGCCCCAGTATCTGGTGGTGTTGGTGGAGCTGTCGCTGGAACATTAAGCTTTATGGTTGGTGGCTCAATCAATGAATTTGAAAAAGTTAAGCCAATTCTATCAGCCATGGGTAAAAATATATTTCATGCGGGTGAGCATGGAGCTGGTCAAGTGGCGAAAGTGTGCAACAACATGCTTTTATCTGTTTTGATGGTTGGTACAAGTGAGGCATTACAATTAGGAATAGCTAACGGGTTAGATCCTAAAGTACTATCAAATATCATGAGTAAAAGCTCAGGTAGTAACTGGACTTTAGATGTCTACAATCCTTGTCCTGATGTTATGGATGGTGTGCCATCATCAAATGACTACCAAGGTGGATTCATGGTTGATTTAATGGCGAAAGATTTAGGTCTTGCTATGGAAACTGCTCTATTGAGTAAGTCTTCAACACCGATGGGCGCATTAGCAAGAAGTTTATATGCTATGCATGCTGCATCGGGTGAAGGTAGTAAGGATTTCTCCAGTATTTTTAAATTATTTGATAAAGAATAAAGTGAAGCAAAATGAATTTACAAGATAAAACAATTGTTATCACAGGTGGCGGACAAGGCCTTGGTAGAACAATGGCGATCAGTTTGGCAAAAAATGGAGCAAACATTGCGCTAATTGATTTAAATGAAGAATTATTACAAGAAAGTGCAGCATTAATTGAGCAAGAGGGTGTAAAGGTACGCTATTACATTGCTAATGTTAGTGTTGAAAGTGATGTTGAAACAATTTTCAGTAAGATTAATGATGATTTCAATGGTATAGATGGCTTAATCAATAATGCGGGTATATTACGCGATGGCATGTTCGTTAAAGTGAAAGACGGCAAAGTTGCGAAGAAAATGTCACTAGAAAGCTTTCAATCAGTAATTGATGTTAACTTAACAGGCGTGTTCTTGTGTGGCCGTGAAGCTGCCGTTCATATGGTTAATTCTGGTGGTGAAGGTGTGATCATAAATATGTCATCCATCGCAAGAGGTGGCAACATAGGTCAAACAAATTATGCTGCAGCTAAAGCCGGTGTTGTTGCAATGACGACGACGTGGGCAAGAGAGTTAGGGCGACACAATATTCGTGTGGGCGCTATTGCTCCAGGTGTTATTAGAACTGCTATGACCGATGCAATGAAACCAGAAATGCGAGATAGGCTAGAAAAAATGAAACCAGTCGGGCGTCTTGGTGAAGCTGAAGAAATAGCTCACACGGCAAAATATATTTTTGAAAATGATTTCTTTACTGGTCGTGTGGTAGAAATAGATGGCGGTTTATGCATGTAACAATAGTGTATGCAAAGTAAATGTCTTAATAAAAGGTTGTTTTTTGATTAAATTGTGCAACCTTTGAACACTTAGACTAGTATTAGTAAATAATTTGCTTTTAGGGGTTGACCCAGCCAATAAAATCTCTAGAATGCGCATCCACTTCCACGGGGCAACTCAAGAAGGTTTGTATAGGAAATACATAGTAGGTCAAGTCATG
>NZ_QXIO01000009.1 GCF_003545765.1 Colwellia sp. RSH04
TCAAATCGGACACGTAACAGTTGGCCATCGCTTCGCGATTATAGCCAATGTTACTTTGCCGTTTAATATAAACGTTA
Source organism: Colwellia sp. RSH04 (assembly GCF_003545765.1). Classification (GTDB taxonomy): domain Bacteria; phylum Pseudomonadota; class Gammaproteobacteria; order Enterobacterales; family Alteromonadaceae; genus Colwellia. The sequence goes on from NZ_QXIO01000009.1 coordinate 78, forward strand.
GTTGCTTAGGGAAATTTGGGTGTAAATATCCAATATAATGGAGTATCAATGAAAATCGACTCATCAATAGCCATAATTATTGGATGCACAATTATTGCTGCTTCAATCTATTTTAGTCTGACTGCTCATAAGTCATCATTTATGAAAAGCTGTAAAATTGAATTAGGCAAAAACTTCAAAGATAAGAATATACCTGTTTCACCACATGATTTACGCTGGACATGTGAAACTATGTTCTTAAATAACGGGAAGTTGTATTAATCAGCAACTAACAAGGCAATCAAGCAGGACTAAAAACAGTTGGCTCGCGCTCGTGCCTCGCTAATTTTAGCCAACAATTTTTAGCCTCTTATTGAGGCGTTATGTGTTACAAAGAGTTATGCGTAAAATTCTACTTTTAAGTTTTTTAACAGTGTTGTTATTCGGTTGTAAAACAACAGGCACTTACGAACAAACAAGTCTCGAATTAACTGGTTTAGAATTAATAGAACCACATTGGGGCTATCATAAATCATGGGCGCCACTGGGTAGTAAAGATGGTTATGATATGACTGATGCTCAAAAAGAGCAGCAAATAAAATCGTTAAATCAATGTGTCAAAAAACTAAAGAATTCACATACCAACAAGCCTACTCATGCTCTTCGCTCTGTTCAGCTTATAAGTTGCATGGAAAGCTTTGGCTGGCACTTGGTCGTAGAGGAACTGTTTATAACCACGTAACACATAACAAGGCGCTTAAGAACGGACAAAAAACAGTTGGCTTTTGCTCGTTCCTCGCTAATTTTAGCCAACAATTTTTTGCCGCTTAGCGTGGCGTTATATGCACTAAGGATAGTATGAAGCTTCACGATATCTTGCTGAAAGAACAAATCTCAGAGAAATTTAAATCGCCAGTTACTTTTCAACAGTATGGTGTGGATTACATAGATAAAATAGCTGAGAAAGACCCCCATATTTTATTTGAAATTGGTGCGCAAGCTTGGATGTTACATGTTGAATCAGGAGCTAAAGTTAATCCTCAAAAACTTTCGGGTGATTTTGATTCCTCAAATCCTATGCTTTATAAAAAAGTAGAAAAAATCATCAAGCGTAAAGTTATACAGGACATTTCATTTTCATACGCTGAAATAAATGATGACACAATAGATTCATCTGGTTGTATACAGTTATCACTTTGTAGGATGTGGCCTAACGATCTATATATTGCAGATGTGATCTTTTATAACCCTTATGAACCTGTTGCCGAAGACCAAAAAAAATATGAACTTCACTATTTTAAATCGTTAAATCTATTCTCAAATCATTTGGAAGTAATAAAAATTTACTGCAAAGAAAATAGAATACCAAGGATTACGTTAACAACATCGTCAAATGAGCAAATCCCATATTTTGAAAAGTTAGGGTTCAAAATAGAGAATAATAATTTTGCCAAAACAGCTTTGGAAATGGGGTTAAGCGTACCAATGTATTTAACGTGCATATAACAAGTCGTTTAAGCGGGACTTTTAACAGTTTGCCGAGTTTCGCTTCGCTCCACATTTTGGCAAACTATATAAAAGCCCCTTAACGAGGCGTTATATTACTAAATCAAAATGGAGTTCACTTCGAATATGGAAGTTAAAATTTTTACTAAATCATTAAAGCCAAAATTAAACTTTTGGATGAAACCTCTTGAAAATATCGATTGTGGCTTAGAGGATGATATTAATACTTGGTTATCGCTAAATCCTTCCATTGAAGTAAAAGAAATAATACAAACTCAAAGTGGTGGTTCATGGATGCCTTCAACAATCGTGGTAAGTGTTTGGTATCAAAAGTAATATAACAAGTCATTAAAGCAGGAAAATTTACAGTTGGCTGTTTTCACTGCGTTCAACATTTTAGCCAACTATAAATTTCCTCTTAATGAGGCGTTAGTTGCCGCAACTTGTTCGAGTTAATTTATTTATTAAACGTGCGGCATTTCACATCAAAGGATTGGTGTTTGTTTCCTTCCTTTGTTGTTTCAATTTTTAGTTTTATAAAGTCGATTTGTGCTTTTGGCTACACAGTTTTCGCCTTTGTTCTGCAAGGTAAAAACAATTAGCAAAGGCGTAAACGGCTCAAAGTTCACGTGTGGCGGCAAAGTTGCGGTGAGAGTTCTTTGATTCTTCCGTCTATTCCGTAAACGTGGTAACTTATTGTAAGTTATGTGATTTAACGCGCAGCAACTAACAAGGCAATCAAACGGACACGTAACAGTTGGCTCGGTTCCGCTTCGCTTCACATTTTAGCCAACAATTACTTTGCCGCTTATTGTGGCGTTAGGTTTAAATGAATATTCAGTGCCCAAATTGCCAAAGTATTTTGTTATCTAGAAACGACGTAAATAAGCTTTTACCTCTTAAACGATTTGGGTTATCTGAAATAAAGTGTAAAAGCTGTGGTAAATCATCCGTTTCAACGCAAACATCTAGAAGTATTTGGTTTGTTGTATTTATGGTTACCCTAATTGGTGTAATGCTTACAGGGAAACAAGTAGTAGAAGTTACAGGCCATAGCTCTGAGTTAAGCTTTATTGTTTTAGTTGTTGTTTATTTTTTTGTTAATTGGCTCTTTTCGTATATTTGGCCAAAAGTGATATCAATAGAGTTAAAGGACAGTTCGGAGTAAATTAAACCTAACAAGCAAATTAATCAGGACAAATAACAGTTGGTTTTTGCTCCTGCGTCGCTTATTTTAACCAACTGATATTTGCCCATTATTAGGGCGTTATATGCTAATAAAAATTAGCTTTAAATAAAGTGCTTTCTAGTTTAGTGTTTTACGCTAAAACTAGATTGCATCAGCATTAATAAGCATTGCCTCTTTTACCTTTTTCAAAGGTGGCAACGCTATTAATTTTTTTCAACCTTTCGTGTGTAGCGTAAAAGTTCACGGTCAGGTTTTTATATTACGGGTGACTTAAGTTCGTGCAGTGTTTGGCTACAACCACCGCTGCATATAACAAGTTGCTCAACAGGACAAATAACAGTTGGCTCGCGCTTCGCGCATTATAGCCAACCATTATTTGCCCATTAGCAAAGCGTTATGTTTTAAAGGAAAGATCGGCATGGAAGTCAACTTAATTCAAAGTGATACTAATGGTGGAAAAATAACTTCTGAGAAAATAGATTTGATTGCTAATTGTGATGAGGTTAGTAATTTAAAAATATCAGGGTTGCACCAAGACACACTTGAATATTTAATTAACAATTACGCTAGAAAAATTCATAAAATTGAATTATTCAAATGTCCTAAGGTTGAAGACCTTTCTCCTTTAGAAGATTTAATAAGCGCAAAGGTAATCGTAGTTTGGTGGAATCAAAAAGCGAAGACATTGTGGGATGTATCAAAAAATAAATGCCTTAAAAAATTACAGTTAACTGATCTTCAAAAGGTTCACAATTTAGATGAACTCAGTAATTCAACAACAATTGAAAATATACATATACAAAGTGGTATGTGGAAAGCGAACTTATATGAAACTATTGAACCGATCTCTAGTATAAAAAATTTAACTTCTTTTGGCTTTGCTGCAAATATACAAGATAACAGAATCGAGCCAATTTCTAAGATAGAAAAATTACAGGAGCTATGGTTACCACCAAAGCAATTTAAAATGGAACAGTTGACTTGGCTTAAAGCTAAATTACCAAGCAGTGTTAAATCTGATGTTTTAGCTCCATTTAAAGAAAATGCAGATTTGGGTGATGTAGTTTTATTTAATGGTAAGCGAAAACCATTTGTAAATAGAATTCAACACCCTGATAAGTTTAGGAAACTTATAAAAAAGTTTGAAGACTCTTATAATTTCTATTTAAAAAATCAAGATGCAATAGAGCCAATTTAAAACATAACAAGCCATTTCAGTGCGGGACTTTTTGCAGTTGGCTTCTCTCACTGCGTTCGTTATTTTAGCCAACAATAAAAAGCCCCTGAATGGGGCGTTATGAGTAAATGGAGTTATGAGTAGAATTTTAGTATTGGTTATAATCTTAATTCTACAAGGTTGCGGTGAATCCCAAGAACCTTGTGGTGAAGCTCGTCGATACTATGAAATAAATAATGTCACTATTTGCCCTGTTTCAATGATCAACTTGATTGCTACTCCTGAAAAATATGATGGTAAAGTTGTTTCTGTTACTGGATTTTACGCACGAGGTTTTGAACTTTCAGGTTTATTTTTTCATAAAGACGATTTAATCATCAGAAATAGGTTTAATGCCTTATGGGTTAATACAAGTTCTGATGATTCACTTCGTAATTGGGTTCCTGAAAAAGGTTCGGTGAATGAAGAGTGGTTAAGTGGTTTAGTAAGCAAAAAGGATGCAAGTGGCAACTATGTTTCAGCAATAGGTGTTTTTCGTGCAGGTGCTGCTGGCCACTTAGGAGCTTTTAGCGGGGAACTGGAGCTAATGGTTGACCTCGAACTTGTGAAGTAGTTTACTCATAACAAGCCAATAAAGATGGGACTGCTAACAGTTTGCTCGGTTCCGCTTCGCTTCACATTTTAGCAAACTATTATCAGCCCCTTATTGGGGCGTTAGGCTACTTTCATATACGGAGTTCAAATGTCAGAGTATTTTGCCAAAATCAATTGGGTTAGAGATAGCACTGAAAGTTATGTTGATAACAAATATAGCCGAGGGCATGAATGGGTTTTTGATGGTGGTGTAACCGTTCAAGCCTCTTCTTCACCTCACGTAGTTCCTTTACCTTATTCCGTTGAAGCAAATGTAGACCCAGAAGAAGCATTTGTTGCGTCTCTCTCTAGTTGCCACATGTTGTTTTTCTTATCAATCGCAGCCAAAAGAAAATATGTTGTAGATTCATATGTAGACGATGCTGTAGGTATTATGGAGAAAGATAGCGATGGTAAAATTTCAATGACTAAAGTTACACTTAGACCACATGTTCAGTTTTCGGGTGATAAAAAACCAACGATGGAGCAACTTGAAAAAATGCACCATCAATCACATGACCAATGTTTTATTGCTAACTCAGTAAAAACTGAAATTGTTACGGAAATCGTAGCCTAACAAGTCATTTCAAAGGACAAAAAACAGTTGGTTTTTGCTCCTGCGTCGCTTATTTTAACCAACTATTTTTTGCCTCTGAATGAGGCGTTAGCACTACAAGGAGATAGCGTGCGTAAATCCATATCATTTTTACTTCTAATTATTTCATTAGTTTCTTTTTCACTAAAAGCTGAAAATCATGATTACGAGGTAAATAAAGTCGAATATAAAAACTTAGTTGCTAACTTATATTTACCAAAAACTGAGAAAAAACTTCCTGTGGTAATTGCCTTTGGTGGCTTTGAGGGCGGATTAGATACTGGTAATGCTAATGGTGAAATGATCGCACCTCACGGTGTTGCTGTATTAGGATTAGCTTATTTTAAAGAAAAAGGTATTTCTCAAACGCTAGATCAAATACCAATGGAGTATTTCATTGATGCAATTAACTATTTAGAAACGCACCCTTTAATAGACTCATCTAGAATTGGTGTGGTTGGTGGCTCTAGAGGTTCAGAGGCTGCATTTTTATTAGCAAGTATGGATTCCCGTATAAAATCTATAGTTGTTACAACTCCAAGTAAGGTTGCTTGGTATGGCCTAACAATACCGAAGTCAGCTTGGACAATTGAAGGTCAAGATATTCCAGCTTTAGGCCTAGAGTTGGATTCAAATGCTAAGTTAATCGACAGATTTACTGTTGCATTAGAAAATAAAACTAACGTCAATAAGTCCTTATTTAAATTTGAAAATATTAATGGTCCAATACTTCTGATTTCAGCAGAAAGTGATCAAGTTTGGCCATCTTTTCAAATGTCTAAAGACATAGAGGTTTATTTAAAAAACAAGCATTTTAAGCATAAAGTAGTTCATAACTCTTATAAAACTGGTCACGGTTTCAGCCAAGATACAGCCCCAGAAATTAAAAAATCTATAATTAATCACTTTGTGAGTACATTGTAGTGCTAACAAGTCGTTTAAAAGGACAAAAAACAGTTGGTTTTTGCTCCTGCGTCGCTTATTTTAACCAACTATTTTTTGCCTCTTAGCGAGGCGTTATGTACTCAAGGAGAGTTAAGCACATGGATTCTAGTCCTAATTTTAATAACTACACACTAGATGAACTTTTAGATGTTCAAAATAATATTGATTCAAAGCAATACCCTGAAAGAGCTAAAGAAATTGAGCTAGCTATTTCTAATAAAATGAATGACCCAGCGGCTAAAGCCGAAATTGAAAAACTACAAGAATTAGATAAGTACGCTACATTTGGCCCTCGATTTTGGGCATCAATTATTGATGGAGTTGTTATCAGTGTTCTATCAGCAATTCTTGTTTTCTTAGGAACCCAAGCAGGAGGAGGAATACAAACAATATTAGGTTATATCGACACTGTGCAATTTGCCGTTTATTCAGTTGCTCTTCATACTCTTTACGGGCAAACCTTTGGTAAAATGGCATTAGATGTAAAAGTAGTTGATTATCTAACAGAAAATCACATTAGTTTTAAGCAGGCCTTCTTACGAGATTGTGTACCTGTCGTAATGTTAATCTTGTTATTGATTGCTTCTATATTTGTGCCAGCAGAACAGGCAGGTGAAACACCTGATTGGTTAATTTATGCAATGATGGCTTTTGGTATTTCATACTTTCTCTGGCACCTACTTGAAATAATCACAATGCTTTTCAATGAAAAAAATAGAGCGTTACATGACTTTATTGCAGGTACGGTAGTAATCCGTACATAACAAGAAAATCAACAAGGACACGTAACAGTTGGCTACGTTTCGCTTCGCTACACAATTATAGCCAACCATTACTTAGCCTGTTATTTAGGCGTTATATACCTAAAGGATTAATCAAAAGTTGCGAGTCAAACTAATATCATTTCTTAGCATCTTTATTTCAACATGGATTGTTTTGGCTGGCTCTATCGGCTTTTCATTTCGAGATGACTTTCAAATTGAACCTGATAAATCTTATTGGTTTATTTCGGTCGCTATTATTATTGCGTATTCGATTGGTTTTAAACTTATATACAAGGATTGGGGCTATAAAAAGACGTTTATTCTATTACACGTTTTACCAATAATTCTTGCTTTTATCTCTATGGCAACGCAGAGTATCGGTATATAACAAGCTAATTAATAAGGACAAAAAACAGTTTGCTGTTTTCAATGGTATGGACTCCTCACCTTTGGCCTAAATAGGTTAAGGTGAAGACGCCAATCTAAACGGAGCCCATACCATGAAAAATACTACCACTATCAGTATCGACTTAGCTAAAACAGTTTTCCAAGTCGCTTTATTTAATAAATATGGCGTATTGAAATCTAATAATAAAATGAGCCAATCTAAAATGGTTCAATTTATTGCTCAACACCCCGAAGCTTTAATTTGTATGGAGGCTTGCGGAACTGCCCATTTTTGGGGACGACGATTTCAGAAAAGTGGTCATAGAGTCTTACTAGTCCCAGCTCATATTGCTGCTAAGTATCGTACAGGTAATAAAAATGACGCTAATGATGCGCTAGCTATTTATGAGGCAATAAAACGACCTAAAACGTATTTTGTACAGGTAAAAAACCTTGACCAACAAGACTTAGCCAGCTTATTGAAATTACGACAAGGTTATATAAAGCAACGAACTCAAACCGTTAATCGAATAAGAGGTTTGGGGTTAGAGTATGGTATCAAGATCCCTAAAAGTATTGCTAAAGTACGTAAAAACCTTCCTTACTTTCTTGAAGATGCAGAAAATGAGCTAACCACATCAAGCCGGTTTATCTTAAGAGATTTATTAGATCAATTGTTGTTACTAGATACTCAGGTTGATAATGCAACGAATGCCTTGCTTACAAGAGCTAAAGAAATTCCAGTTTGTAGTCGATTGACGGCATTGCCAGGTGTTGCTTGGATAATTGCTAGTGCCTTGTATGCCAGGTTAGGTGATGGGTCAGCTTATAAATGCGGCCGAGATGCCAGTGCTAGCGTAGGTTTAGTGCCAGCTAATTCTGGGACGGGTGGTAATAATAAGTTGCTTGGTATTACGAAGAGAGGCGATAGAAGCCTACGTTCATTGCTTGTTCATGGAGCACGCTCAATTGTTAGTAGAATTAAAGATAAACAAGATGGTTTGAGTTGTTGGATAAGAGATCAACTATCAAAAAATCACTTAAATAAGACGACGGTTGCCTTGGCCAATAAGCTTGTCAGAATGGCGTGGGCTATTTTGAAAAGTGGCGAAGATTATCGAGCCCCTTTAGCTCAGTAGTGTTTGATAAACCTTGAAAAAGTAACTAAGTTAACCGAGTATAAGCAGTCGTAAAATAATATGTAAAGTGTATCAACGCACGCAAGGCAAAACCTGGGAGGAACAACGGTAGTAAAATACCTCGTTTTCGTTAAGGAGCCTTGTCAGTGGATTAAGCCATTAAGGTTCGGGGTAGCTCCCCATCAGAAACCGAATATACGTGAACTTGCTACATACATTTGAAATTAATTATTATAAACGGCTTGCTATGCAAGAGGAGTCCATATACGTTCCTCAACATTTTAGCAAACTATTTTTAGCCCATTATTAGGGCGTTAGATCGGTAACGATCTGTTGTGTGTGTTTATCGGTTAGATGATCTAATGCACTGTGTAAATAATCAGTATATTAACGCGCGCTGCTATGATGAGAAAATCTAACCGAAAAGTTGACACGCGCTATACTTCTTTCATTGTCCTTTAAGTGAGAGAACGTGAGCCTAGCGTGCCTTTGCTAAGGCGGAGCGACTCTCTCACTTAAAGGACAGCGCTTTGGGAGTATGTTCAGATCAATTTCGGTTAGTCGCGCGCTTAAGTGGTTGATTATCTGGAAAAGTTTGGTGGAGTTACCGTCTAAGTTACTTAAACGGAAAAATAACAGTTGGCCATCGCTCCGCGATTATAGCTAACCGTTATTTTCCGCTTAGCAAGGCGTTATATTTTTCACAAGGATAGGTGTTAATAATGATTAAAATATATGAACATTTTTTAAAATATTTTGTTTTAATGCTATTCACGGTGTTAGCATTCTCCGCATTTTCAGAAGAGACTTCATATAATGATGAACTTGATAGAAGGATTTACACGTTAAAAAATAAAGGACATTTCCCCGGAGTAGCTTTAGCGATTATTAAAAGTGGGATACCAACATATATCCGCACCTATGGAGAGGCTGATATAAGTAATAATATTCCAGTTTCTAGCAAAACCGTATTTGAATTAGCCTCTTTGACCAAACAGATGACTGCACTTGCTATCATGACGCTTGTTGAAGAAGAGCAACTGAGTATTGAGTCAAAATTAGTTACTTATGTTAAAGATGCGCCTAAGGAGTGGGAGAACATTACCGTTAATCAGCTCCTTTCCCATACAGCAGGTCTTTCCCATCGATTTGAAGAAACTGTAAATGGGACTTTACTCCTTGATTATAGCGTAGATGATATGTTGACTGCGGCTAAACAAACACCTATGCATGCAAAACCTGGAACTGATTGGAATTACTCAGATCAAGGCTATTTTTTACTTGGTATAATCATTGAGGCGGTTTCTCGTAAGACATTTGCTGAATATATGCATACGAAATTTTTCAAGCCACTCGGTATGAGTCAAACGCATCTTTTAGATCAGAAAAAGGTTGTGCCTTATCTTGCTCAAGGCTATGCATTGAAGAATGGTGAAATAGAACGAAATAGACGAGTTTGGCAATTTGGGTTAACTTCTCATTTTGGAGTTATGTCGTCATTAGATGATATGGTACGCTGGGAAGCTGAACTTGCTAATCCTAGCGTTATTAACCGAAAAGCATTAGAGGCAACCTGGAAATTACAGCGTACTTTTGATTCGGGCGACTCATGTGAATCATGGGGATACTCACGTGGATGGCAAGCTCATACAGTAGAAGGGCGACGAATACTTTCACACGGTGGTTATTCAGGCACTGCATATATTCGAGCCGTAGATCATAATTTCTCTATTATTGTGTTGACGAATCGTGAAGACACTCAAGACTCGTTATCCCCATTCGCACTTGGTTGGGCAGCAGCAAATTTTATAGAACCTACAATCAATGCCGACGGTTTAAGGTGTTGGGAATAGTTGCTAATAATTTTTGATCGCTTTTATCGGTAAGAGTAGATAGCGACTAATGTAATCAAAAAATATAACAAGGTATTTAAAAGTCGGACACGTAATGCTTGCTCGGTTCCGCTGCGCTGCACATTTTAGCAAACAATTATCAGCCCCTTAAATGGGCGTTATATAGCTAGGGATAGTTTTGAGTAAACTTCACTTTCATTTAATCTCATTCTTATTAATCGCTTCTTCATTTGCGCACGCTGCGACAAAGAATCAAATTGATGAATTAATCTATAAAGCACTTGAGCTCACCACTAAGAAAGAGTTTTCTAATTCTAAAACGGCATACACTGCTTTATTGAAGTACGAAGCTGATATGAATTTAAGCCAATTAGCTAATACATATAAATCACTTTTAGAGTTGAGCTATATCCTAAACAATAAAGAAGATGCTAAATACTTTGGTAATAAGCTTATCTCCCTAATCAAAAATGAACCTGATTATGTTCAATTCTATAAGCGGCTCAACTACCGCCTATGCTCTTCTGATGATTGGAGTAAATTTCAGTATGTATTTAACGATCATTGTGGTTAACTAGCTATCTAACAAGCAGTTAAAGCGGGACTTTTTACAGTTTGCTCGGTTTCGCTCCGCTTCACATTTTAGCAAACTTATAATTTTCCGCTTATGTAAGCGTTATATGCTTCAAGGAGTTTTAGCATGGTTTCCGAAATGGAGTTTCCCGTAGAAACAAAAATTAATGGTAAGGAGCAAAACTCATATTACCGTGATTCTTTTAGTGTTCAGGTCAATAAAACTAATCTTGAAGCTAAAAATGTATATCATAGCATCTTTGGTTTTTTGCCAAAACCAGTTCAAATAGCTTTATCTTTGCGTAACTCAATTGTTAAACACTTTGGATTTACAGCCAGTAACACTGAAATGAGTCTTCCTCTAGAAGATATCGAAGCTGGTAAAAAAGCAGGCTTCCTTATTATAGAAACTGTCGAACCGTCAGAAGTAATTTGTGGTGCTTATGAACCTAATATGGATATGTGGTTATCAGTTTTAAAGTTATCAGATCAAGAGTTCTCTATTTCTACTTTAGTTAATTTAAAAACTAAAACAGGCAAAGTGTATATGGCTTTTATTAAACCATTTCATAAATTAGTTGCCAAGTATTGTATAAAACAAGCACTCAAGGCAGGTCGCATATAACAAGAGACTATGGCGTCAATAGTTAATTTCATACTTTTGGCGCTTCCCACATTACTCCATCTCTTAGCATTGAATTTAAGATCACAATCATCTTTCTAATACATGCAATGATAGCCACTTTTTTAGATTTTCCTGCGTGTAGTGGTAGATTAATCAATAATAGTTAAGGTTTCCGTATGCTGTTAATGGAGACAAATACACTGCCCATTTGAAGCCTAAAATCTAGTTAATACCTTACCTTTAGAGAATTTAAAATGATTCCCTCTCTAATTTATTGAACGCTGATATTTTGTTGTTCGTTAACTGAGGTTCATAGCCCAATAAGCCCTTCCCTGCTTTGTCGAATATAATTTAGCTGATATAATTAATTCACCACACCCGACATATTGTATATGATATACCATTCGTGATACACTCTATTTAATGTGATTTTAAATAACAGGAAATATGATGGAAACAACTAGTACAGATTGGCGTTATACGGTTATGCCGGCCGTATTTACATGGCTAAAAGAATCAGAATCCGGTGCTCTTGAAATTGACCTTGAAGCAACACAACAATATGCTGCCGATATTTTAAAAGTTCAGGGGAAAAATGGTAGTAGAATGGGTGGGCTTGTCGGCTCTGGCACTCTAGGTGAGAATAGCTACTTAAGCTCTGCACAGCGTCTTTCTTTACTTAAAGCCCTTTCTGATGTTGCTAAAGAATACAATGTTCCATTGATCAGCGGCGCTGCAGCAGAAACTAAAGAAGAGCTTGCCATTATCGTTAAAGAACTAGCGACGGTTGGCGTAGATACCGTAATGGTAATGCCACCAAAAACTAAAGAAGCTCCTTCAGATGAAGAGATGTATGCATACTATGCACTTTCTGCTTCTGCGGCAAAAGAAGCTGGCGTAACAATTATGCCTTATAACAATCCTGATGCAGCCGGGTATCATGCGCTTTCAACTGATATTTTAAGAAGACTTGCTACTCTGCCTGAAGTGACTGCGCTTAAAATATCGACAACAGATGTTTCAACTATTGAAACACTAATGTTAGAAAATAAAGATTTGAAAATTTTGGCCGGTGTTGACACAGTAACTGTACATGCAGGGCTTGCTGGTGCATGCGGTGGAATTACAGGCGTAGGTTGTATATTCCCAAAAGCGAGCGTGACTATGCAGGAGTATGTTAATAATGGAGAATGGGCTGAGGCAAATAAAATTTCTCAGGCTATGAATTCCATATCATATCTTGATGCTCAGCCGTTACTTATGGAGTACCTTAAGTTTGCTTTTGGAATTCACCATAATGATACTGCTGGAGGGCTTCGCACTCTTGGTAAGCAATTAACTCAACAGCAAATTGATGATGTTAGTACAAGGTATATTCTGGCAAAAGAAAGGCTTGAAGCTCTAGATTTAATAGACTAATCCTTACAGATATATAAATAAAGCTCCGTTCACACGGAGTTTTGAGTTAACTTGGAGCCGTTTTGTTGAAATAATGAACCGGCTTTTTGTTTTGAATGCTTTTACTAAAACAGCATTGGCATTGTATCGCTACAATGTGCATATTTGGGTTAACAAATAATAACGTTTTATTTAGTATATTGGGATACCTCATACTTTGCCCTAAATTTTATATAAAAAAAGTGCCCTAGGGCACTTTTTTATACTTATTTATCTAAACTTTTGTCATTAAAATGCGTTAACTTGAACGCTATTTTTATTAAATTCAAACATATTAATTTTTCCACATTCCGCAAAATGGTTGTTTGAGCTGTAAGTGGTGTTATTTTGTGAAATATCACCTTCCCAACCTTGGCCATTTTTAACGAAAGCTTTCACTTCAAATTTATTATTAACACCTTTACTGCAATCCATGTTTACATCAAGCATCCAATAATGTTGACCCCAAAGATTCAATGCCTCTTCGCCGAAACCGTCGATGGCTGTTGTTCGTAAAGCGCCCCAGCTTGAAAGCCAAGCATTTGTTGTCCAATCTAAAGGAGTTCCTTCAGCATCACCACTTTGGTTTACTTCAGCGCCATACCAATCTAAGTAACTTTCGTTATTTTTCCAAGGGGTTGTTGTGGCATTGCGTAAATTGTTATGGCTAATTGGCATTGCACAATCAAAATTACTTCCAAGACAGTTTCTACCTAGTTGTGTATTGGCATAGTTGTGATCAATCCCGCCACGAATAAACATGTCTTGCCCGCTACTTGTTTGTGCTTTTATAAATATTATTGTACGTTGCCAATCGTCAGGGGTAATATCGCCTTCTACTTTGGCGTTTTTATGTATGGCAAAAGCATCCCACGGTGCAACATTGGCACTAATGGTTCCGTCATTATTCACGGTTATTGTCTCGCCATTACACGACTTCTCATCAGCAGATAATTCTGATTTAAGCACATTACAATAGATACCTGGTGCCATTTGAGTGCTTAAGGTGGTCGTTAAATTACTATCTTCCTTGTTGATAGCGACATAACCTGAGTTTCCTCTACCAAAGGCGATTTGATTATTACCATTGTCCCACCAATCAGTAGTACTCCAGTTATCTGTAGTATTGTTTCTGAAATCAACAGCGCCAGAAATGTAAGACCACCTATGTTCACATTGCCAGTTATCACCAAAGCATTCTACGTTGCCATTATTGTGAACAGAAACAGTAGGAGCGCCTCTATCAGTGTCACCATGATAGTCATAACTTGACATCACTTTTGGGTATCCATAGGGATAAGCGAGCATGAAAACATTCGCTAAATCATACAATCGGCCATCTTCGTAAGTGATCACATTACCACCGCCGCCATGACCACGTTGGTTATCATGATTATCAACAAAGACAACGGCTGAACTACTTGGCATAAACCCCCAAGCTTCACCAAAATTACTTAACCAAGCAAGCTTACCATTTTTAAAGGTATTACCCAGTTGAGTTGTATATTTAAATTCGGTGACAAGCCCAACCCCTGTGTATTCTGACGCGCTTATCGCTTCACCACCTTGGTCTATCACTTCTTGAAAAATAAGTGGAGAACTATTTACCTTTGATAACACGCCTTGGATATCTTCTACGGCCATATGCTTTGATGCGTCAAAGCGAAAGCCAGCTACGCCGATATTAGTCAAATCATTTAAGTAACCGGCTAAGGTTTCTTGAACATAAGTTGAGCTAGTATTTAAATCAGCTAAGCCAACGAGTTCGCAATTTTGTACCTGCCAACGATTACTGTAATTACTGATCGCACAGGTGCCATGGAAGTCTTGAGGTCCGTAATTCGGGAAGCTCTTGTTACCATAGGTGCTACCGGCGGTACCTATACCGCTGCCACTTGCCATATGATTAATAACCGCATCAACATAAATTTCGACACCAACAGCTTTACAACGATTAACCATATCAATAAATTGAGCGCGGTTACCGCCTCTACTTTCTAATTGATAACTTACTGGTTGATAGCGTGTCCACCATTGCTCTCCTTGAATATGCTCATTGGGCGGTGAAACTTGCACTGCGGCATAACCTTTTGGTCCTAAATGTTGTTCACACTCTTGGGCGATATCTAGCCAACTCCATTCGAATAAGTGTACGAATGTTGTGGGTTCTGCACTCGCTTTAAGAGGCATAACCGTTAAAACAGGTAGTGCAATAGCAATACTTAATTGTAAAAATCGTTTATTCATTATTTATCCTTATTTATTATTATTTTTTAAATTGTCAACTTTTGTTGGATATTTATTGTGTTTTATCGTTAGGGTATTATTAAAAAAGTTAATGGGGTGTAAATAGTTGCTTAAAAATTACGCAAAGTCATGAGAGGATTTGTTGAATACGTATGCAGTGTAAATATGAGCAGTGGGGATATAATGAGTCAGTGAGTTAAAAATTAAAGACGCTTTGCCACTGTTATTCGTGTGTGTTTTTGTAAAAATTAATAAAGGATTTCAGGCTATGGAGCTTTTACAATCTAGTTATAAAAAAATATCTTAGGAATAATTTGCGGAGTGACATTTCAACTAGGAGTATGTAATAAGTAAGTAAAGTCAGCCTGTAAAAATACTTATAATATTCTTTTTAACTACTTGTGTTAGTGGGTTATTACTTCACGATAATAACTCTTTCGAGGTTTGTTATTTTTTATTTAACTTTTAAGATGTCTGGCTGACCCAGTGTTAAAATTTTATTTGTATTAGGCTTTATTTGATACGACTTTCTCAATACGGAAAATCTAGGTATCAGAAAGCGTAACCGTTATTGTTAATTTTAACCTTGGGTAATACCAAGATATAAAATGTTCTAATAGAGAGGAAGCACCTAAAATAGAGAATAAAATTAAGTAAAGTAATATACAATAACTCTCAATCTAAACTTTATCATTTATAAAAAGTACTCTATAACGATGAAAAAATTATTATTAGTTTTAAGTGTTTTATTATTAACAAGCTGTTTAGGCATGCCTGACAAGGTAAAGCCGGTAAATAACTTTGAGTTAAATAAATACTTAGGTAAATGGTATGAAATTGCTCGGTTAGATCACTCCTTTGAAAGAGGTTTAAGTAATGTCAGTGCAAGTTATAGCCTGAATAAAGACGGCAGTGTAAAAGTGCTTAATAAAGGCTTTTTAAGCGCTTCCAATGAATGGCAAGAAGCTGAAGGTAAAGCCTATTTTGTCGATTCAACTGATGAAGGATATTTAAAAGTCTCGTTTTTTGGTCCTTTTTATGGCTCATATGTAGTTTTTGAGTTAGATCATGAAGGTTATCAGTATGCATTCGTTTCAGGGCCAAATAATGATTATCTTTGGTTACTCGCTAGAACTTCAAAAGTACCACCAGCCATTGTAGATAAGTTTATCTCAATGTCGCAATCGAGAGGATTCAATACCAACGAAGTTATATGGGTTGAACATGATCAATAGAAAATAACAATGAGAGCAATATGAACCAGGTTAAAGGCTTTACAATTTCAATTATTATCGTTTTGGTCGTTTTTGTGCTTACCGCTGTATCTACTGGAATTTTAATGGGATACATCGGTTTCTGGAAGAAACCATTTATCGGCGCCGTTGCCGCTTTTTCGGTAGTTGTTACTGGTTATATTTCAGCACCTAATCATAAACAAGTAGCTTGTATTGTATGGTTCATTATGGGGGCTTTAGGTGCTTGGTTTTTAGCGGGCGACTCTTTTTATCCTGAAGATCATGAGCATGCATACCAACTCTCTTACATTCCTCTTTTAAGCACTTATAGTTCGGGTTTTTTAGCGGTATTAATTTGCTTATTCTGGCATAAACAACCTAAGTAAAAGTTAAGTAATTTTGCTAACATAGCCTTGATTTAACTTAATTAAACATGTGCAACCATTTACATTAACCAATATAAAATAAAGAAAAGAAACAAAGTTACTATGAATCATTTACGTGTTTTCTTATCAATAACGTTATTCATTATCAGTGCGTATTTCCTCATTGATATTGTAATCTACAGCTTTGATTGGCTGCTTTTGTTACTGAGTATAATAGGCTTTTGTACTGCACATTATTTATGGCCAGCAAAGCATAACGATGAACAGACGTGGTACGATATATTTGAAATTGTAATTGAACTTCCCTTTAGAGCTATCGCGATGTTCTTTAGAGGTATTGGAAAGTTTTTTAAAAACTCGGATTCAAGTTTTGATATATAGTTCGGGTTTGCTATCTTTTATTAAATCAACATGTTAACAATAATTGTTTCAGATATTTTTGGTAGAACTGCTGCCTTGGAAAAGCTAGCATTAAGCATCTCAAGTAACAGTTTTATTATTGACCCGTATCAAGGCAGGAAAATGAACTTTGCAAGTGAGCAATGTGCCTATTCTCAGTTTACTAAATCACTTGGCTTAAACCAGTATAGTAAATGCCTTAACGAGTTATTATTAACGGTAAAGCAACCTATAAGGTTAATTGGATTTAGTGTTGGTGCAGCGGCCATTTGGAATGTATCAAACCAGAAATTTCAAGCTCCATATCAATTATATGAAGTTAAGCGCGCTATATGCTTTTATGGCGCTCAAATTAGACATAATACGAACATTCAACCCGCCTTCCCTATGGAATTAATTTTCCCTAAGCATGAAAATCACTTTTGCCTGCCTAAATTAATAAAGACATTATCAAATACGAGCCAACTATCTATTAGGCAAGTGCCTTACCTTCATGGCTTTATGAATTCGCATTCAATTCATTTTAATAAGCAAGCTTACGAAAGCGAAATACAGTTACTAAATAAAGAGAATAGCCACACAAAATAGTTGCATGGCTTGAGCGTGTTTGTCTTTGTTTCATATCAACAAAGATAAACAGCCCCTTTTAAAGAGTTTTATTTAGTAATGTGACTGCGCGCTTGATGCAGTTTTTTATAACTTTCTATTAACCTTAAATGTTTCTCTAACCCTTCAAGCTTCATACTTGTTTTGGTTAAACCAAAGAATTTCACCTCTCCTGAAACGGTGCCAACAACATTTTTCATCGTTTCTTCACCAAACATGCGGTTAAAATTATGAATAAAATGTTCAAGGGCTAAATCTTCCGCTAAAGTGACTTCCAAAACTGCATGAATAGCTTGATAAAACAAACCACGTTCAACAGTATTATCATTGTATTGCAGGAACTCGCCAACTAACTCAATGGCTTCTTCAAGCTCACCAAGCGCTAAATAAATGAGGATTTTAAGTTCAAGTATGGTGAGTTGTCCCCAAACCGTATTCTCATCAAACTCGATACCAATTAAGGTAATAATATCAATATAGTTATCTAATTGACTTTCTTCTAAGCGTTCTACTAGGCTAACAAGCGCATCATCATCAAGTGAATGAATATTTAAAATATCTTCACGATATTGCAGTGCTTTATTGGTATTATCCCAAATAAGATCTTCAGCAGGGTATACTTCAGAAAAATCAGGCACAAGAATACGACATGCTGTCGAACCTAGTTGATCAAATACCGCAATATAAGCTTCTTTACCGAGTTGTTCTAGTATTGAAAATAACTGCTGGCACTCTTCTTCGTTTGTCCCGGTAAAGTCCCATTCATTAAATTCATAGTCATGATCTGCACTGAAGAAGCGCCATGAAATAACACCTGTTGAATCAATAAAGTGCTCAACAAAATTTTCAGGCTCAGAAACCGCCATACTGTTAAACGTTGGCTTAGGTACATCATTTAACCCTTCAAAGCTTCTGCCTTGTAATAACTCTGTTAAGCTTCTCTCTAGTGCAACTTCAAAGCTTGGATGAGCGCCAAAGGAGGCAAAAACGCCGCCCGTTCTAGGATTCATTAACGTAACGCACATTACCGGAAATTGCCCCCCTAATGAGGCATCTTTAACAACAACCGGAAAGCCTTGTTCTTCAAGGCCTTTAATGCCTGCAACAATACTTGGGTATTTTGCTAATATATGCTCAGGTACATCAGGTAGAACAACTTCATCTTCAATAATTTGCCTTTTTACCGCTCGTTCAAAGATTTCTGACAAGCACTGTACTTTCGCTTCAAATAAATTATTACCTGCACTCATGCCGTTACTTAAGAATAAATTCTCAATTAAGTTTGACGGAAAATAAACTGTTTCACCATCAGAGTGACGTTGATAAGGAATAGAACAGATACCGCGTTCACTATTACCCGAGTTTGTATCGATAAGATGTGAGCCTTTAAGCTCGCCTTCTGCATCATAAATGCTTAAGCAATATTCATCGAGTATGTCTTGTGGTAAGGCATCGTCTTCATTTGGTTTAAACCACTTTTCATTAGGATAATGAACAAATTCACTGCTTGCGATTTCTTCACCAAAAAATTGGTCGTTATAAAAGAAATTACAATTGAGTCGTTCAATAAACTCACCTAACGCAGAGCATAGAGCGCTTTCTTTTGTTGCCCCTTTACCGTTAGTAAAACACATAGGAGAAGCCGCATCACGAACGTGTAAAGACCACACATTAGGAACAATATTTCGCCATGATGATATTTCTATCTTCATACCAAGGTCCGCTAACTTTCCCGTCATGTTAGCGATAGTTTCTTCTAAAGGTAAGTCTTTACCAAGAATAAAGGTGTTTTCGCTACCTTCTGGCTTAGCCATAAGCATAGCTTGGGCATCTTCTTCTAGGTTCTCTACTGTTTCAACTTTAAATTCAGGCTCTGTTTGAATCACTTTTTTTACAGTACAACGATCTATTGAACGTAAAATTCCTTGTCTGTCTTTATCTGAAATCGTGTCAGGTAATTCCACTTGAATTTGAAAAATTTGGTTGTAACGATCTTCTGGATCAACAATATTGTTTTGCGATAACCGAATATTTTCAGTTGGAATATCACGGGCATTACAATAAACCTTAACAAAGTATGCTGCACATAATGCTGAAGAAGCGAGGAAGTAATCAAAAGGGCTAGGTGCTGAACCATCACCTTTATATCGAATTGGCTGATCAGCTATCACTGAAAAGTCATCAAATTTTGCTTCAATTCTTAAGTTATCGAGATAGTTTACTTTGATTTCCATTGGAGTATTTCCGAAAATAATTGAGTGGTTCTAAACATTATTTATGTAAAAGCAACATGAATGTATGCGCAGAACAGAGGGTAAAAGTAATTGTCGTAATTATCGGCTTTTTTGAGGTAATAGTCTTGGTTTATTTGTGATCAAATATAATAAAGTTAAAGAAGTATCGTCTTCTAACCTACCACTTGGTTTCTACCAAATTGTTTGGCTTTATATAGATTTTCATCAGCCTTTTTTAACATTGCATCTAAATGTTGATCTTTATGACTATTAAAACCAATACTTACTGTCATTGATACTTTTGCTTCATCGCATTGTATTACTTGTTCAGATATTTTAACTCTAAAGTCATTTAAGAGGTTTGTTACCGTTTCGTCAGCTAAATCTGTAAATAAAATCACAAACTCTTCACCACCTATACGAGCGATTAAATCATTCTCAAAATATTCTGCTAATTGCTGAGAAAAATGTATTAATAGATCATCCCCTGCTTCATGACCGTACGTGTCATTAATTTGTTTAAAATGATCAATATCGAGCATAGCAACACTGAGATTAGTTCCATTGTCTACCGCGTTGTCATAAATATCTTTACCTTGTGAAAAAAAGTATCGACGATTATATAAGTTGGTCAGAAAGTCTCTATTAGCCGCGTTACGCAGTGCCTCCATATATTCAAGCATACTAATATTTTGATTAACTCGACATAACAACTCTTCGTAGCGAATTGGTTTAGCTAAGAAATCATTAGCGCCGTACTTAATAAATTGTGACCCTAAATCGGTATCACCACTAGCAGATAGTCCAATAATCGCTAACTGTTCTTTTGTGTAATTTTTCCTTAAATTTAGCGTTAACGAAAAACCATCCATATTTGGCATATGGTAATCAGTAATAATTAAATGAATGTCAGGTTTTTTTTTATATACTTCTAATGCTTGTACACCGTCTTCAGCAACCAAAACTTCAAAATTTTGCATGGCTAACATGTTCGCTACCATAGTACAGCTAATAGCAGAATCATCGACAACTAACACTTTATGATGACAATTGTTATATAAGCGACCAACAAGTTCTACAACATATTCATACGCATTAATACTATCTTTAACGATATAATCAATCACGCCTTTGGGAAGAATAGAAGTTTTGTCCCTTTCACCAAATGTACCTGTTAACGTTATCATTTTAACGTCAGCACGGTTTAGTAAGTTTATAATTTCACCATTGGGTGCGTCAGGTAAATGTAAATCACAAATTGCTAAATAATATTCATGGCGGTGCTTAGTTAATAACTGTTTAGCCTCGGCATAATTAGCCGCTGTATGAATTTCGATATTGTATTTGTCTTGAATGAGACCTTTTAGCATCAATAACATTGATTCTTGATCTTCAACTAACAATATAGGTTTATCTATAGATATTAAATGCTTAGAGCTTTCTTTACTTCTTACATTATCTCTAACTAGCACCATGAACGGACCTTTTACATACAAAATATAGTAATAATACTTTAAGTATAAGTTAACATTAAAATAATGCATAACAAACAAAACGTTATTATATTTTTTTATTAATGAATAAATCGGCTTAATACATCACATATGTTGCAACGACCGCGTAAAAGTGTATTTAAAGCGCACTTTGGTTTTATTATTAGTAAATCATCGCTATTATGATTTTAAACGACTGAACAGGTATATTACTAAAAAAGACATAAAAAACGCTGTGCAATCGCGATTACACAGCGTTTTTATGTCTTGGCAATGTCAAGCTACAAATTAAAGCAATAATTACTGGAATAACTCAATAATATTAGCTAAATCAGTTTTTCCTTCAGAGATTTCTTCAGGCGTTAAGCCAGAAAGTTCATGTGGGAAAACCAACCATTCGTCAGATTCATGCACATAATAATCAGGCTTTATGTCGACTTTACTGTTTTGTGGTTTATACCAAGGGCAAGCAATACGAACATCTGAAGGCATATTTTTACGAGTAAGTTTTTCTAATTGCTTGATCAGTGCATCAATACTTCTACCAGAATCAAATACATCATCAACAATTAATAAACCGTCACCCGCGTTAGCATTTTCAATAATGTAATGTAAGCCATGCACTTTAATTTCTTTACTTTGTTGATTAATGCCGTAATAAGATGATGTACGAACTGCAATATGATCAGTTTCTACTTTTTTAAAATCGAAATACTCCTGCACTGCAATACCTATAGGTGCCCCACCACGCCATATACCAACAATAAACTGTGGTCTAAAACCATCTTCAAATACTTTAGCGGCAACTCTAAATGAGTCTTCTAGCAATTCTTGTGCTGTGATAAATTTTTTCGACATACTAGTTGTTTCTTACGGTGAAATTAGTGTAATGTTGCGGATTATAGCAAAACTTGACCGAATGGTTAAGTAAAACGTAAAATATAATACTAGCATTTCGCGAGTATATATTGTCATTGTTAGCCTAAAGAACTTTTATGGTCACACCAATGAAAATATGTAAATATTTTTACCGCTCTTAATCAATGAGGTCTAACGAAGTATTAATGAAAAAGTCAATTTTAACAACTATCGCTTTGAGCGCTGGTTTATTCATGAACACAGCGGTACTTGCTGAAGATTTAAAAGTAGCTTCATGGAATATTGCCTGGCTTGGCTCACATGAATATAACGAAAGACATAGTGACGATTATAAAGCACTGGCTAAATATGCCTCGACACTTAATGCAGATGTTATCGCCTTGCAAGAAGTTGAAAGTGAATATTGGGCCAAAAAAGTGTTTGGCGATAACTACAATTACTACTTTTCAACTAAAGATTGGGTACAACGTGTAGGCGTCGCCATAAGAAAGGATATTGGCTTAACAGTTAAAGCGAGCGAATATAAAGCCTTAGATGTAGGAAGAGTTCGTCATGGTATGGATATTACATTATCAAGAAATGGTAAAACAACATCTTTACTCGCTGTACATTTAAAATCGGGTTGTTTCGCCAAGTCGCTAGATAAATCTACTGTTGCCGATATGCCCAGTTCAACAGAAAAAGAAGAAAAGAAAAAACTCGCTTGTCAATTATTAAGTAAGCAAAAAACGCCTTTATCTCAATGGATAGATAACAAGCAATCGCAAGGTGAAGCATTTATCATTTTAGGTGATTTTAATCGACGCTTCTCACAAGATATTGCGAACGATTTTTCTCATGAACAAGGTTTATGGCAAGCCATTAATGATGATAAAAAACAACAATTATGGACGCCGACTGCGAGTAAAAACTCAGATTGTTGGGGTGGATACTATAAAGATTATATCGATCATATTGTTTTTAACCCTGAAGCTAAAAAACATTATATTGATAATTCATTTAATCAACTTGTATTTAAAGAAAAATATACTCGTAAGTTGTCACAAACATTAAGTGATCATTGTCCTATTTCAGTAACTCTAGATTTTTAACAGTCTTAAAATTGTCTGTAATATTTTGCTAGCTAATCATTGAACAGATATAATTAACAAGAATTACTCGCGATAATAACATTGCTTTTGTTATAGCGGCTTTTTCATCGATTGGGCCTATTCCATGATAAACCACAAGCTTCCATTAATTGATTTACATCGACATTTAGACGGTAATATTCGTCCAGAAACTATTTGGCAACTCGCACAACAAAATAACATTGTCTTGCCTGAAAGCAATTTCACCGACTTTTTAGTACACACACAAGTTCAAGGCAGTGAAGCAAACTTAGTTGAGTTTTTAAAAAAGCTTGATTGGGGCGTCAATGTACTAAGCACGCTTGATGATGTAGTGAGAGTGGCTTATGAAAATGTTGAAGATGCTCACCTTGCTAACATCAAATATTGCGAATTACGCTTTTCACCTTTTTACATGGCCATGGCTCATGGCTTACCTCTTGATGGTGTTATTGAAGCCGTCATTGAAGGCATTACGCTTGGTCAGAAAAAATTCAATACAAAGGTTAACCTTATCGGCATATTAAGCCGTACGTTTGGTGTTGAAAAAACCTTTCTCGAATTAGATGCCTTATTACGCCATCAAGATAATTTAGTGGCTATTGATTTAGCTGGTGATGAATATAATTTTCCAGGTCAACTCTTTGAACCACACTTTGCTAAAGTGCGTGATGCTGGCTTAAAAATCACCATACATGCTGGTGAAGCGGCTGGTGCTGAAAGTGTATGGCACGCCATAGAAAAGTTAGGTGCTACACGTATTGGTCATGGTGTCGCTTGTATGAATGATGAAAAGCTCATGGCTTATATGAGAACACATCAAATAGGCATTGAGTCTTGTTTAACCTCAAATTATCAGACAGGTACGATTAACGATTTATCAAATCATCCGGTGAAAAAATTTTTAGAAAATGATTTATATGTTTGCCTAAATACTGATGATCCTGCTGTCGAAAATATTGAGTTACCCTATGAGTATCACCTTGCAAGTCAGGTAGTTAAATTAACCGAAGCGCAAATTACCCAATTGCAATTAAATGCACTGCAAATGAGTTTTATCAGCGATACTGAAAAACAGCAATTACTCAACGAACATAAAGCCAGTTTAACGTTCAATAATTAATGTGATACTAAAATATTTTCCACTAAAAATAACATTACATAACTACACAAAGGAGAAAGTATGGTTGAAATTTTAACCGCTTTAGGTACAGGCGTATTGGTCGGTGTGATTTTTTCACTGTTTAAACTACCACTACCTGCCCCACCTGTATTATCAGGTATTGTCGGAATTTTTGGTATTTACCTTGGCGGTATTGCTTATCATTGGATCCTTGAACGATTCTTTAGTTAGCATTATCATTAATACTCTATATTTCGTAAACTCAACGAAAGTAATAATTAAAATACAATATTTTCAGTAAAAAACCCTAGATAGCAGTTTGAATCATTCAGATTTGGCTTGAAACTTACTGAGTTAAACTTACCGTTAAAAGGATAACTCTTATGTCAACTCCTCATATTTCAGCACAACCAGGTGACTTCGCCGAAACCGTATTAATGCCAGGCGATCCACTTAGGGCAAAATTTATTGCTGAGAACTTTTTAGAAGATGCTAAATGTATTACTAGCGTACGTAATATGTTTGGTTACACTGGTACCTATAAAGGTAAACGTATTTCCGTAATGGGCTCAGGTATGGGTGTGCCTAGTGTTTCTATTTACGCAACTGAACTTTACAAAGATTACGGCGTAGAAAATATTATTCGAATTGGCTCGTGTGGCGCAGTACGTGACGATATAAAGATTCGTGATATTGTTATAGGTATGGCAGCAAGTACTGACTCTAATGTAAATAGACAACGTTTCAATAATCTTGATTTCGCGGCTTGTGCTGACTTTTCTTTATTAAAAAGTGTGGTTGATACCGCTGAAAAAATAGGTAAAGACGTGCGTGTAGGTAATATTTTTACTGCTGATTTATTTTACACACCCCAACCTGAAATGTTCTCAACCATGGAAAAATACGGAATTTTAGCCGTAGAAATGGAAGCGGCAGGTTTATATGGCGTAGCAGCTGAATATGGTAAAAAAGCATTAACCGTATTAACAGTGAGCGATCATATTAAAACGGGCGAGCAAACTAGCGCCGATGAACGTGAAACCACATTTAAAGATATGATGGAACTAACGTTAGAAAGCATTCTGTAATGCTCAAACAGTTAACGAATAGAGATCAAAACTCGTAATAAAAAAGGGGCTAACATCATGTTTTCCCCTTTAAGTTCGCACTATTAGTGTCTTTTAGAAGAAAGAAACTTTAAATTCAGCGCCGAAGAAACGTTCTTCGTTAACCATGCCTGAATTGTTATTAAAATCAACTCCACCGATAATTACTTGTTCATCCGTTAAGTTACGAACAAATGCAGAAATTTCATATTCATTATCACCCATAATCCAGTTATAACCAGTACGTGCGCCAAGCTCAACTAAAGACTCCCCTTCAAATTCTTTTGCACGATATAAGAAGAAGTCTACTTCACTACGATAGGTTAAATCAGAATGAATGAAAAACTCCCCATCGCCAATTTCTTTCGCATAACTTAATGTTAAGTTAGAAATCCACTCGGGGGAATTGGGTAAGCTATTTCCATCAATATATGCCATGGTGATTGGACCAAATCCACCTGGTACTTGAAAGGTTGGGTCAGTGACAGTACAAGTACCTGAACCGCACGTTGCCACAGCTAACCCAGGTTGATCAATTTCAGTTTTGTTGTAACTGATATTAAAAGTCGCAATAATATTTTCTGAAACGATAAATTCAGAGTCCAACTCAATACCATACCCTTTAGTCGTATCCGCATTCAATAATGTATTTGAATTCGCACTACCACCCACAGCGGTTAATTGCTGGTTATCCATATTAAAGTAATACACAGAAGCATTTAAACGACCTGCCCCATCTAAAATATCTGACTTAATACCGGTCTCGTACGAGGTAATGGTTTCAGAATCAGCCACACTGACATTTTGATCGTACAATACTCGCCCTTGAACACTCGGAGCCCTAAAGCTATTCGCTATGCGTGCATACCAGTTCATGTCTGGAGTGATCTTATAATTACTACTAATATCCCAACTTACGTGGCTATCGCTTGGATTAACAGATTCACTAAAATTACCTCCATCAGGCCCGGGAATGAAAGGGTGATCGATTAACTCTGCTGTAAACTTTTTTTCGTCATCAGAATAGCGAAGGCCTACGGTCACAGATAAATCATCACTTACGTCATAATCAACGGAGCCAAAAACAGCCCAAGCAGTCGTGTCTTGAAACTGTGTTGACTCACCATTTTGAGCACCATGTTCAGGGTCCGCAGGTGTTGAGTTAGCATCGCGAGTATAAAAATCATAAGTATTAATTGTTAACTCTTCGCTAAAATAAAAAACACCGACTTGATAATTCAACTTACCAGAGAAGTTTGATGCTAAACGTAGCTCCTGAGTATATTGCTCATGATCAGGGATTTCATCAGCAGTTTGAGCCCCCCACCATACTGCATTTGGATCCCCAGCTGGAGGGAAACCATTATAGCCACCGTCAACATCAGCACGAGAATATATTTCAGCGCTTTCCCAAGCAGTAATTGACGTTAACGTATGTTGACTGAAGTCCCATTCTAATTTTAAACTACTCCCTTGTGTTTCAACTTGTTGAGTCGCAAATTGTCCAGCATCTTGATACACCACATCAGATTTAAAACCACTTCGAATTTTGTTGCTACCTGGTGTGGCAATATTAGGATGAAAGGTAATCGGTGAACCATCTAAATCTCTAAAGTGATAATTAAATAAAGCGGTAAAGTCATTGCCTTCATATAAAAATTGAATACGCGCGGCATTTTCTTCATATCCACCTTGTTGATCTGCTTGTTCAAAGCCAACCGCTCTATTATCAATGTAATCATCTTTAGATTGGTGCAAACCTGAAATTCGCACAGATAAATTATCGGTTAATCCACCACCAAATGCAGCTGAACTATCAATACTGCCTCGGCTTCCGTAGGAAATTGCCGCATAACCATCAAAGATTTGCGACGGTTTAACTGAGTCAAACTTAACAAGACCTGCCGGTGTATTACGGCCAAAAAGCGTACCTTGTGGGCCACGTAAAACTTCAACTCGCTCTACATCAAACACAGGAAAGCCCTTTAAAATAGGGTTCTCTTGTACAACATCATCCACTACATAAGATACTGGTTGAGAAGCATTTAAATCAAAATCTGTATTACCTAAACCACGAATATAAAATCGCGGAAAACTACGCCCAAAAGAAGATTCAACCGCAAGACTTGGTATTCGTGCACTCATAAAACGAATATCCATACCTGCAGAGCTATATGCTTCAAGGTTCTCACCTTGTAAAGCAGAAACCGACACAGGTACTTCTTGAACATTTTCAACTCGTTTTCGTGCAGTCACTTCAATCACTTCAAGTTTTGTTTTATCAGCTTCTTCAGCCAAAGAAACAGGTGAAAAACCCGCGAGACCTACCATTGCTGAACTGATACACAAAGAAAGAGAGCTTCTCTTAAAAGAATTCATTTTTTATTCCCCAAACATCATTAATATTAAAGGTTTACCACTCTTATGGCGGTTAACAAACCTATTGAGTATAAGTTAAGATTTGAAATTTAGCTGAGTTAAAAAGCTTTTTCCGTAATTCATTGGGCTTACCTTGAATATTTCAGCAATAGTTTGCCCTAAATCAGCAAAGGTTGATCGTTCACCTAAATCAACAGAAGCTATATTATGATGATATGCAATAACGGGCACATATTCTCGAGTATGGTCTGATCCTGGCCATGTGGGATCGCAGCCATGATCAGCAGTTAAAAACAACAAATCCTCATCATTCATTGCCTGCATTAATTCAGGTAATCGCGCATCAAAAGCTTCAAGTTCTTGTGCATAACCTACAGCATTTCGCCTGTGACCATAATCTTGATCAAAATTCACCAAGTTAGTAAAAATTAAGCTATTATCTTGAGCGGTTTTAATATGTGAAATAGTTGCATCTAATAGGGCATCTAAGCCCGTTGCTTTTGTTTTTTCATCAATCCCTTGATGAGCAAATATATCTGCAATTTTACCAACGCTTATAACATGTGTACCTGATGCCGAAATTTTATCTAGCACTGTAGGCTCAGGGGGTAAAACAGAATAATCTCTACGATTTCCCGTTCGAGTAAAGTTATCAGCACTATCACCAATAAACGGTCGTGCAATAACGCGTCCAATATTTAAATCATCAAGTAATGATCTCACCTGTTCACAGTACTGATAAAGGTTTTCTAGACCAAAATGCTCTTCATGAGCCGCTATTTGAAAGACACTATCTGCCGAGGTATAACAAATTGGAAGCCCTGTTTTGATATGCTCTTCACCAAGGCGCGCTAATATTTCAGTGCCCGAGGCATGGCAGTTTCCTAACATCCCTGAAAAACCTGACTTTTCATTGATGCGTGCAATAAGATCTTTTGGAAAAGCGTTTTCTTTATCTGTAAAGTAGCCCCAATCAAAAAGTACAGGTACTCCTGCCATCTCCCAATGTCCGCTAGGCGTATCTTTACCTGTACTTATCTCTTGTGCGTAACCATAAGCACCTTGTTTTAAAGGATGCGATTGGTAAGGAAAGCTTTGCTTACCTGCATTTTCACAAGCTTTAATGACTCCTAATGCTGATAAATTAGGTAAAGAGAGCTTTTTACCTGTTTCGTCAAAATACGCAGTCGCAAGGTTTGCTAAAGTATTCGCCCCCACATCACCAAAATCTTTTGCATCGGGTGAAAAGCCAATACCAAAGCTGTCTATTACAATAACAATTGCTCGCGTCATACTAATTCCTGTATTTTTTGATCTATTCAATCAATTAGTCGATAAAAAATATGACCAAGTGGTCAAGATGTGTTAATTTAACACCTTTTAAAATATGGGTAAATAATCTATTTATTTTCTGACAAAAAATTAACCTAATCTTTTGTCAATAAATATTAATTATTCCCTTTATTATTCATTTATTTACTCATAAACTTTTGTTATTAACTATAACGCTTATCTCCTTAAGCATAGCTGAAACATTAGCTAACAAAGTAGCACGACCCAATAGGTATTTTGGAACTGATGAAACCAACAATAATCGCAATAGCTGGCCCTTCAGCCTCAGGGAAAACTCTTTTTGCTCAAACTATTCATGATGAACTCGTTGGCGAGCTAGGTGAAGATGGCATTTCTATTCTCTATGAAGACGCTTATTATCGAGATCAATCTCACTTATCAATGTCAGAACGCGAGCAAACCAACTACGATCATCCCGATGCGTTTGAACATCAACTATTAAGCAAACATTTAAGCTGTTTAGTCAATAATGAAACGATAAACAGCCCAGTATATTGCTATAAAACACACACTCGCATCAGTGAGACTCGTGAATTTTCACCCACTAAGATTATTTTGGTAGAAGGGATTTTACTCCTCTCTAATATGGAACTTCGCAAAAGATTCGATATTAAAGTTTACATGGATACACCATTAGATATTTGTTTAATTAGGCGTATACAACGTGACTTAATTGAAAGAAACCGTAGTGTTGAGTCAGTAACTAATCAATACCTTGAAACAGTTAGGCCAATGTACTATCAGTTTATTGAACCATCTAAAGCATGGGCTGATATTGTTATTACACGCGGTGGAAAAAATCGCATGGCCATTGAAGTACTCAAAGCTAAAATTCGTCAACTGTCAAAATTACCGCCACAACACTAATAATAAGAGGTATTTATGGAGTTATCAGCACTTAGGGGTGTAATAGGGATTTTTGTTCTACTAGCCGTTGCCTATTGGTTATCAAGTAGTAGAAAGTCTATTAATTTTCGCACTGTCGCCCTCGCCTTTTCATTGCAAATTTTACTGGGTGCATTCGTGCTCTACGTACCGTTTGGTAAAGATGTTCTGGCATCAATGACCAATGGTGTACAAAGTGTTATTGATAGCGCCAAAGTGGGTATTAATTTCTTATTTGGTGGTTTAGGCACTGATGCCATGTTCAGTAATGGTGTCGGCTTTGTTTTTGCTGTGCGTGTTTTACCCAATATCATTTTCTTTTCATCGTTAATTGCCGTGCTTTATTATCTTGGCATTATGCAATGGGTGATTAAGATTATCGGTGGCGGTTTAC
This sequence comes from Colwellia sp. RSH04, assembly GCF_003545765.1. GTDB lineage: Bacteria > Pseudomonadota > Gammaproteobacteria > Enterobacterales > Alteromonadaceae > Colwellia. The sequence goes on from NZ_QXIO01000009.1 coordinate 30,708, forward strand.
AAAAGTTATTAAAAACCAGCCGACCAGAGTCACTTTCTGCCACAGCAAATATTTTTGTTGGTCAAACAGAAGCTCCTCTTATTGTTAGACCTTACATTGCTAAAATGACGCAATCTGAGTTATTTGCCATTATGGTAGGTGGCTTAGCATCAGTGGCGGGCTCTATTTTGGCTGGCTACGCGGGCTTAGGCATTGAGTTAAAATACCTTATTGCAGCATCATTTATGGCGGCACCAGGTGGCTTGTTAATGGCTAAAATCATCTACCCAGAAACTCAAGCAAATGAAATAGTTAATGAAGCAGTTGATTACAATAGTGGCGATGACAAACCTGCGAATGTTATTGATGCAGCAGCCTCTGGCGCAGCTTCAGGCTTAAAGCTTGCGGTAAATGTTGGCGCTATGTTACTAGCCTTTATCGCGTTAATTGCTTTACTAAACACCATAGTTGGTGGTATTTCGGGTTTACTAGGTTATGAAGATATAACCATCGAATTATTACTAGGTTACTTTTTTGCTCCACTTGCTTACATTGTCGGTGTTCCAAGTCATGAAATGTTACAAGCGGGTAGCTTTATTGGCCAAAAAATTGTCGTTAATGAATTTTTTGCTTATGTTAATTTTGTAGAAATTAAAGACTCGTTATCTGCTCCCACTCAAGCCATTATTACCTTTGCTTTATGTGGCTTTGCTAATTTATCGTCTATTGCAATTTTACTAGGTGGCATAGGGTCTATGGCACCGAGTAGGCGTCATGATATTGCGAGATTAGGCATGAAAGCTATGATCGCAGCAACGTTAGCTAACTTAATGAGTGCGGCAATTGCCGGCGTATTTATTTCATTGTAGGATTTTTTATGACTGACTTTAAAACAACAGCGCAACGTGCTTTATCTCTAATGGATTTAACCAGTTTAACTGATAAAGAAACTGACCAAGAGATTATTGCCCTTTGTAACCAAGCTAAATCACCTGCAGGTGAAACAGCTGCTATTTGTATATTTCCACGCTTTATTCCTCTGGCGAAAAAAATATTAAAAGCACAGCAAACACCTCAGGTTAAGGTTGCCACAGTAACAAACTTTCCGCACGGTGGAGATGATATTGATATTGCGTTAGCTGAAACAAAAGCTGCTGTTGCCTATGGTGCTGATGAAGTTGATTTAGTCTTTCCCTATAAGGCCCTAATGAACGGCAATGAAAACATCGGTTTTGACATGGTTAAAGTGTGTAAGCATGCTTGTAATAATACCGCTAAGTTAAAAGTGATTATTGAATCTGGCGAATTAAAATCGGATGAACTCATTCAAAAGGCAAGCGAAATTGCCATTAATGCAGGTGCTGATTTTATAAAAACCTCAACAGGTAAAGTTGCTGTAAATGCCACACCACAAGCCGCTAAAATTATGCTTGAAGTGATCAAAAACAAAAATACCGACGTTGGCTTTAAACCCGCAGGTGGTGTTAAAAACGCTGAAGATGCTCAAGTATATTTAACGCTAGCTGATGACATTTTAGGCAAAGATTGGGCTGATGCTAAACATTTTCGTTTTGGTGCAAGTAGCTTATTAGCCAGCCTATTAGAGACGCTAGGTCATCAAAGCAAGCAAACTCAAACGACTCAATATTAAACGTGAAAATGATGTCTGACTTCGTCACTTATCTTAATGAAAAGTCAAATCAAGTAGTTTATTCATAACTCAAAATAAACGGCTTAATACAACCTACTTAATAATTAAAAGAACAAACAAATGGCTCAATTGTATTTTTATTATTCTTCTATGAATGCGGGAAAATCTACCCACTTACTGCAATCTTCATATAACTACCAAGAACGTGGTTTAACAACAGCAATTTATACGGCAAAAATTGATGATAGATTCGCCCAAGGAAAAGTTGCCTCTCGTTTAGGTATAGATGCCGATGCTTTTTTATTTGACGACAACAGTAATCTATTTAATCAAATCACGGAAAAACATCAAAGCAAAAAACTTGATTGCGTGCTAATTGATGAAGCGCAATTTCTATCTAAAGAACAAGTTAAACAACTTACCGATGTAGTCGATATTTTACATATTCCTGTTTTAGCTTACGGCATTCGTACCGACTTTTTAGGCCAAACGTTCTCAGGTAGCGCTGCACTTTTGGCTTGGGCAGATAAACTAATTGAGTTAAAAACTATTTGTCATTGTGGGAGAAAGGCTAACTTCGTCATTCGCAGAGATGCTAACGGCCAACCCGTAAAAGGGGGCGAACAAGTTGAGGTAGGCGGAAATGAAAGATACGAGCCTCTTTGTCGAGCTCACTTTAAGCAATTGGTCTGGCAATAGCACTGAATTGTTCTATTCTTTAAGCCATCATCATTAGGAATTTTTTATGCCTGTTTTTGAAAGTGCACACCCGCTTGTTAAACATAAAGTCAGTTTACTTCGTCATCACGATATTTCAGTTAAAGCTTTTAGAGAACTTACTCAAGAAATATCGATATTACTAACCGTTGAAGCCACGCAACACTTTGCTTTATTAAACAAACCATTAACTTGTTGGTCTGGTGAAATATCGGCACCCTCCCTAGCTGATAAACAACCTACCCTTGTGCCTATATTGCGTGCAGGCTTAGGTATGCTTGAAGGCTCACTAACCATTTTACCTTGTGCCAAAGTGAGTGTTGTCGGTTTACAACGCAATGAAGAAACTTTACAACCTGAAACTTACTATCAAAATATTGTCAGTGATATTGCACAAAGAACCGCGATAATTATTGACCCTATGCTTGCCACAGGTGGAACAGCTTTAGCGACAATCGAATTACTTAAAGCATCAGGCTGCAAACATATTATTGCTGTATTTTTAGTGGCCGCCCCAGAAGGAATAGATGTTTTGCAAACAGCTTACCCTGACGTTGATCTTATTATTGGCGTAGTAGACGAAAAGCTTAATGAACAAGGCTATATATTACCTGGGCTAGGTGATGCCGGCGATAAAATATTCGGTACTTTATAACCGTCTACTCTTTTAACTGCCTATTCTTATAACCTACTGTTTTAGTATTTCAATAGATTAAAGCCCGAACATCAATGAATATACTTATTGATGTTCGGGCTTTTTATTACATTGATTTAATAGAACAATTTACTAGGGGCTGTTGATCTTTCGGGGTTGTTGTTGCAGCTTTTTGTTGGATATTTGTACAAGGCAGAGTCTTTGTCATGTGGTTATTCCACATAAAAAGGCGATAACGCCGTAAAAATGATCAACAAACGCTGTCCGAAGGATTCGGCTAAAAGCATTTTACGCTTTGTTGAGTAGTATTTGCTTAGAATGACTAAGCTACACACGACTCGCCTCGAATAAAACGCTTTTAGCTCGAACAAAATTTAATCGCGAAAGTTCAACAGCCCCTAATAACTTAGGTATAAATAATTGGCGAAAGTGTCGGTGCTTCTTCGCTGTAGTGTATTGTTCGAGAAAATTGTTGACTCGCTAACTCAGCCTCATCATGACTTCTTGCATGAACGCGTGCAATCACTTCACCACGATTAACCTTAACACCTAAAGGCAAAATACGATCAAAGCCTACAGAATGCTCCACCGCTTGTCCTGGTGCTGTTCTTCCGCCCCCTAAACCAACAACCGCCATGCCAACAGCTCGCGTGTCCATTTGGGCTAAATAACCATGTTCAGTCGCTTTTATCTCAGTAATAACATTCGCTTTGTTCATTGCCCCCCATGGATTGTCAATAAAATCACTAGGGCCACCTAATGCAGCTATCATGCGTTCAAACACTTCAGCTGCTTTTCCTGATGTTAGCACGCGATCAATTTTTTCAAGTGCGTCATTATCTGAGCTTGCTAAGCCAGTATTTAGTAGCATCGCTTTAGCCAAAGCTTGTACCACTTTGTGTAGCCTAGGCTCACGTTGCTTACCCGTTAAATATTTAACCGTTTCATACATCTCTAAAGCATTACCTGCACTAGTGCCTAGCACTTGGTTCATATCGGTTATAATTGCCTGTGTTTTAACGCCTGCGCCATTAGCTACGCTGGTAATACTTTCAGCCAATGCCTTAGCATCAGCTAATGAAGTCATCATTGCGCCATTACCCACTTTGACATCCATCACTAAACAATCAAGTCCTGCAGCAAGCTTTTTCGATAAAATAGAGGCGGTAATCAGTGGAATAGATTCAACTGTGGCGGTGACATCTCTTATAGAGTACAAGCGCTTATCAGCAGGCGCTAAATTATCGGTTTGTGAAATAATCGCCATGCCAACATCTTTAACTATTGCTTTAAACTCTTTAATGCTTGGTTCAACGTTAAACCCTGCAATACTTTCAAGTTTATCTGATGTACCGCCTGTATGCCCTAACCCACGACCTGAAATCATCGGTACATAACCACCACAAGCACATACAATCGCCGCAAGCATAAAGCTGACTTTATCGCCAACCCCTCCGGTTGAATGCTTGTCAACAATAGGTCCATCGAACCCTTCCCAGCTTAAAATATCACCAGAATTCATCATACCTAAGGTTAAATTGACTTTTTCATCAACACTCATACCGCGTTGAAATATCGACATTGCCATTGCACCGACTTGACTATCAGAAAAGCTACCGTCAACTAAACCTTTAACAAAAGCTTGAATCGCTTGTTCATTTAGTTGATGACCATCGCGTTTAATTTTAATAATTTCTTGGGGTAATAACATGTTTGAAGATTGAGCATTCATTATTTCTTTGCTCCTATGCGTCTAATAAAAATTTTGGCGTGAAGGCATTAGGCAATAGTTCAGCTACCTGCCAAACTTGTTGCTCACCTTTATGGTTAAAGGCAATCACAGGTGCGTTTTGCTCGAAGAATTCAGCAATCACTTGTCTACAGGCACCACAAGGTGGCGTTAACTTATCCTGCTCGGTATAAATAATTATGAGCTGAAACACTTGCTTTCCTTGAATAACCGCTTGGCTAATACAGTTTCGCTCTGCACAAACGGTTAAACCGTACGAGGCATTTTCAACATTACAGCCACTCACAATAGTGTTATCACTCGTTAATGCTGCAGAGCCAACTTTAAACTGACTATAAGGTGCATAAGCATTGTTATATGCCGCCTTTGCAGCCGCTTTCAATTCATCTGAAATAACTAGTTCAGCAGATGTTAATGGGTTGTTTTTCATAAAACGTCATAACCTAATAATGTTATTAATCTATACCTGAGCATAACATTACTGACCATTTGGTCAAGTAATTTAATTTTAATTTTACTTAATAGAGTGGCAACAAAAAAGGCTGCGCAATGCAGCCTTTTGAATATCAAACTACTGATAAGTCAGTAGTTAGTCCTGAATAACCCTAGAAGCTATAACTAACACCTACACGGATTTCCCATAACGATGGTTTATTTTGAATGTCTTGCTCTTGGTTACCGTCATTGAATTCTTCAAAAACGTATTGACCTGCATCATTGCTTGATATTTCAACCATACGGTTACCTACAAATGACCCTTTGCTCATTACACCCCAGTCATCATTTAACATGTTACCAATGTTCTTAACGATAATGAAGGCACTACCTCGGTGGTCTGCAGATAAACCAGGAAGTTCTTGAGTGAGTTTCAAGTCAAACGTTGTCCACCAATCAGCATTGTGAGCATTACGACCTTGAATTTGACCACGTGCTAAACCTTCACTTTCAACAAAAGCGTCAAACGCTGCTTTGTCGAAACCGTCAGCGTAAACTACATTTGGATCATTTTCGGCAGGTACATAAAGTAATTGGCGTGAACCATTCCAGTTGTTATCGCCATAACCTCTGTCTGAGCTATCAAACGTGTAAGAGTATGGGCGACCAGCACTTGATTGACCAAATAAGCTAATACGTGTATTTAAACTGTCAATTAACTCAACATTATAGTTTAACGCCATAGTGAAACGATGAGGGATTTCATAATCAGACGTTGCAATTGCTGGGTTAATAGCGTCAGTTGTCGCTAAGTTACCGTAGTTAGAACCGGCTACTGCACTTGTCATTGGATTCGCATCTTCTGAGTTGGTGTAAGAGTAACCAAAGGTTGCATCTAAACCAAAATCAAACGACTTATTTACACCAAATGATAAAATAGTTGATTTACCATCTCTACCGCTGTTTGTTAATACGTACTCTCCTGAACGTCCTGCTGGTTCTTCATACAGAGGACGACCATCTGGCGCTACTTCACCTGAATAAGCAATACCAGCATCTTTTATAGTTGCTGAGTCAACTTTTTGGTTATATAACAAATCAGCTGTGAAGTTATAGCCGTTATTTGTAGTATAAGTACCACCGATTGAGTATTTCCATTCTGATGGCATTTTGAAGTTAGGATCAACAGCATTTACAGAGCCGTCACCACCTTCTTGAGGAATGCCTTGAATTTGGTCATACATTGCTTGAGGAACACCGTAAATTGGCGTACCTGGGCTTGTCCAGTTGTTCGCAAATAAATCGACTTTACCATCTTGCTCTACTAAATCAACTTTGTATTCACGAGTTGCGATTTGTACTAAACCATCGTTTGAATAAGAATTAGATAACCATACATTTGGGTTACCACCAGAATATAAACCAAAGCCAGCTCTAACAGATAAGTTGTCATCTACATTCCAACTGAAGCCAACACGTGGTTGGAATAAATCTACGCCATCAAAAGTAGAGTTATTTGCATAACCATATCTTTCTTCAAACTGAGCGTTATAACGAGGTTTATCAGAGCTTGTGTACATATCATAACGGAAACCAAACATTAAGGTTGCATCGATATCCGTAAACGTGTACTCATCTTGCAAGAAGAAAGTATGCACATCATAAGTAAACTCTTGGCTTGCATCTTCAGGAATGTTAGTACCTGCCGAGTTATTATAATAAATACGAGCTGCTAAACCTGCTTCATAATCATCAATAGAGTCAAATCTAAACTCACCGTCGGTATGCTGCATAAATAAGTTAAATGCGGTTAATGATTCATATTCATAGCCTGCAGTAATAGTATGATCATCTAAGTAGTAGTTACCTGAAACCTTAAAGGTTTGGTTATCCCAGTATAATTCGTTAGTTTGACGAGAATCATCAGGACCCAAGAATATTGTAGAACCACCGTGTCTGATTTGAACTTCACCAAAACCACTGTCAGCATCTAATGATTGTTGACGATTGTCTAAGTCCATTTGACCGTAACTAATTGACGTTGAAAAGTTGTCTGTCCAATCAGAATGTAATGAGGCAACAAATGATTTTAACTCAGCGCCTTTTTCATAAAAGTGGCTATCAAGTGTTAATGCCCAGTTATCAGATTGAGATAACTTAAAGCCATCATTATAGTTATAAACAAAACTTGCACGATGATCATCGTTGATATTCCAATCAAGTTTTAGAAGTAACTTTTCATCTTCTACTGGCATATTACCTGGCATGCCACCAGCATCGTAACCGTATACGTCTTTTGTAACTTGCACTACGCGGTCAACGTCTGCTTGTGAAATTTGGTTACCTAATGGTTGGTATTCAAATAACTCAACGCCTTCAAGTTTTTCATATGAAACAAATGCAAAAACTTTATCTTCTAAAATTGGGAAACCAACATTGAAGCCGTAACGTTTTTCACTGAACGAGCCTGTGGGTATATCCTTACCTTTTGCTTCATCACCTTTCATTGAGTCATTAGTGTAATCAAAGAATACACTGCCATGTACTTCGTTTGTACCTGATTTAGTTACCGCATTAATGTTACACGAAGTGAAACTACCGTATTTAACATCAAAAGGGGCTAATTCAACAGATACTTGATCAATTGAATCATATGAAAATGGAACACGAACCGTTGGATAACCATTATCATTTAAACCAAAATTATCATTCATCTTAGCGCCATCAAGCGTTAAGCTGTTAAAACGAGGGTTACCACCACCACATTGAATTGCATCATCGCGACTCTCATCAACATATATACGAGGATCAACTCGTACAATGTCCTTAAGATCACGGTTAATAGCAGGTAAACTTGCTAAATCTTCAGCATTAAAATGTGCTGCAGGGCTAGTACCCGTTGCAAATTTGCTAATTGCTCTACCTGTAACTTCGATAACTTCTGTTTCTAATTTTGCTTCTAATGCAACCGCTACAGGGAATGTTTGTCCCAAGGTTAAAAAAACATCGTTTAGCTCAGTATCCTTAAACTGGTCCGAATCAACAATAATTTTGTAAGGTCCACCTACTCTTAAACCTTTAGCAGTAAATAAACCAGAGTCATTTACCGTTGCTGTTTTAGTCGTTCCTGATGGCACATGAACTATAGTAATTTGAGTTCCAGCAGCAGGATTACCGTTAGGGCCACTAATATTACCTTTAATGGCGGATGTTGTTGTATTTGCTAAAGCTGAAGTTGAAAGTCCAAGCGCAAGTACTAACGCACCCGTAATGCGTGAGAGACGATGAGTTGTCATCTGTTATTCCTTGGTTATGTTTTAATCAGTAATGATATTTATTTTTATCAAGCAAACCGCATAAAAAAGTTAACCATTTGCTCGGTTTTTTAATTTCGATGCAAATTAGACCAGATTTTTATGTCAGTTTCATTACATTTTTTTACGCTTTTATTACTAGGGATAAACATTAGAGGTCTAACCAGGCTTAATATACTGCATACAAAAAAAGTTAAACATATAAAATACAAGACCTTAAAAGCTATAAATATTATTTATGTTTAAAAAAGAAGCAACAAATCATCTTTTATACATATTTGTTATTAATACTTATGTATATGGTAACATTTCATTATAAGTAAAAGCTAGTATACAAAAAACATAAAAAACACTTTTATATATAAAAATCAATAACTAAAACTAAAAATAAAAAAAAACAATTTAAATCAATTACAATTTAAAAAGTTTGATTATTTACTTCTCTATCAGGCATGCCAGAATTAGTGGACAAATCACAGTTAAACCCATTTGCTGCTATTCCAATGTACTTTTGATAACAAATACGCTACATTTCAATCCCATTTATTTGGATGTTCAATTTTTTCATAACGCTTTTCCTAACCAATTGGTTAACTGGCGTTATTTTTAAGTATCTACACAATAATATCTTTAAAAAATTAACACTAAGACTATTTATTAATAGAGTTTTCAGAATGACAGAAAATAATAAAGTTAAAAAAACAGGGAATATTAGAGCCAAAAGTCAGGTAAAAATTCTCACGGCTGCTACTACTGAGTTTGTTTTACAAGGTTATAAAGGTGCAACTGTGCAATCAATTGCCGATAGAGCCAATTTACCTAAAGCCAATATTCTTTATTATTTTAAAAATAAAGAAAATATTTATCATGCTGTACTAGAGCATACTCTTGAAATGTGGGATGAAGGCATAGGAGATATCGACCCATCTGAAGGTCCTAAGGCAGCCATTGAAAAATTTATTGAAGCAAAAGTAAGAATGTCTTTTAATCATCCTGAAGCCTCAAAGATTTATGCTATGGAAATTATTCAAGGCGCTCAGCATTTAAAAGAATTTGCTCGAACTTACCAAAGACAATGGGTTAGAGAAAAAGCGAAGTTATTTCAACAATGGATAGATAACGGTGAAATGGCTGATGTAGACCCTGTACACCTTATCTTCTTGATATGGTCTTCAACACAACATTACGCTGATTTTGAGACACAGATATTAACTATTATGAATAGAGCTGAATACGAAGAAGATGACGTTGAACAAGTTATTGCCTTCCTTTCTCAAATGATTTTACGCGGCTGTGGTTTAGCTTAACCTTATGAAATATTTAATTTTCCTCCTTATTTTAGGTGTTACTTTATTACCAATGAAAGATGCAAATGCTAAAACGATTAAAGTAGCGACATTTAATGTCAGTATGGAAGCGCTGAATTATATTGAACATAAACGCGGCAGTAATAGCCCTGTACCCAGCAGTACACTAGCAAACGCTTTACAAGAGAATAATTCGCAAATAAAAAATATTGCTGAAATAATTCAGCGAGTAAATCCTGACGTTATCCTACTTAATGAGTTTGATTTTTCTGATAATAATCAAGAAAGTAAGCATACTGCATTAAAACATTTTTTAAAAAACTACGTAGCAAAAAGCCAACAAGGCCAAACACCACAGCAATATCCTTATTTTTATCAAGGTCCTGTTAATACAGGCGTTAATTCTGGATTTGATTTAGATGGTAACGGTATTAGCGGTCAATTACCTGGTGATGGTTTTGGTTTTGGTTACTTTCCTGGCCACTTTGGTATGGCTATTTTATCAAAATACCCTATTGAGAGTGAAAAGATTAGAACCTTTCAACACTTCAAATGGTCTGATATGCCTAATGCACTACAACCGATTGATGTAAAAACAAATAAATCATGGTTTAAAGATAATGCATGGCAAAGTTTACCGCTCTCTTCAAAGTCTCATTGGGACATTCCTATTAAGATAAACGATACCACGGTTCATTTTTTAGCAAGCCATCCTACTCCACCCGTTTTTGATGGCCCAGAAGATCGAAATGGTAAAAGAAATCATGATGAAATACGTTTTTGGCATGATTACATATCAGATAAAAATAACCATTACATTTATGATGATAAAGGTCAAAAAGGCGGTATTGCAAAGCAAGCTTCATTTATTATTTTAGGTGACTTAAATGCGTCAAATGTTGATGGCGATGCTATAAATACAGGCATTGATGCGTTACTCAATCATGAAAAAATTAATGATGTGATGCCAAAAAGTGCAGGCGCAACAAAACATACACAAGATAATATAAACGCCCAATATCATACTGCCTTTTGGCGAATGCGTGCTGATTACGTTTTGCCCTCTAAGCTTGGTTTTAAGCTAGTAAATTCAGGTGTATTTTGGCCATTAGACAATGAGCCAACCTATCGATTAATAAAAGATAGAAAAGCATCATCCGATCATAGACTCGTATGGGTAGAGCTTGAACTCACTAAATAGCCTTAAACAGCGACTAATAACTAATTACTAAATAATTACTAACTTAACGAACTTATAGAAAGCTTATCATGAATAAACTGTTTACTTGTATTACGCTTACGCTTGCTTTATCAGCGTGTAACTCAACCGTTCACACAAATACGACGACCATTACCAATATTCCAGAACAAATCACTGACGCACCAAAAAATATAATTATGATCGTGGCTGATGGTATGGGGCCAGCTTTTACGAGTGCTTATCGATACTATAACGACGATGTGACTACCTCACACATTGAACAAACAGTATTCGACAGACATCTACTTGGATTAAGTAGTACATACCCTGCAAGAGAATCAGGTTATATTACCGATTCAGCGGCGGGCGCAACGGCACTATCTGCCGGTATTAAAACATACAATGGTGCTATTGCTGTCGATGTTAATAAAGAACCTGTGGGTACGGTTTTACAACGGGCTAAATCTCAAGGTAAAAAAACGGGTGTTGTCGTTACTTCACAAATTAATCACGCGACACCAGCAGCTTATATTACTCATAATGAAAGCCGTGAAAACTACAATGCTATCGCTGATAGTTATCTCGATAATGGCATAAATACTGACTTAATGTTAGGTGGCGGTTGGAAGTACTTTCTACGTGATGATAGAGATCTTGTGAGTGAATATAAGCAAGCTGGATTTCAGTATATTGACAATTATCAAGCTCTTAACCAGTTAAACGATAAAAAGCCTGTTTTAGGATTATTTGCAGATATTGGTTTACCCACAGCACTCGACGATAAAAACCCTCATCGTTTATCAATGATGACTAAAGTGGCAACAAATCAATTAACTAATGAAAAAGGCTTCTTTTTACTCGTTGAAGCCAGCCAAATCGACTGGGCTGGACATGGTAATGATATTGCTTCAGCAATGGCTGAAATGGACGACTTAGCTAAAACACTTGAATACCTTGAGCAATTTGTTGAAAGTAACCCTGACACATTAGTCGTACTAACAGCTGATCACAGTACGGGCGGTTTAACGATTGCGGCAAACGGCGAGTATATATGGCAACCTGCTTTATTACATAAGATTAAGCAATCACCGCGAATGTTAGCAAAGCAATTAGCAAAAAGTGATTTAACTCAAAATGAAATATCAAGTATTTTAAATTTTGAAGTGAGTGAACTTGAAGCGCAACAATTACAACAAGCAAAATATAAAGCCTATGAAAAGCGTGAACACTACAGAAACTTATCAAAAAGTGCTCAAGCAAAAATGAAAGAGCCAAATATTACCTATGCGATGAATAAAGCGGTGAAACAGTTAATTAATGAAAGAACAAATACCGGATGGACGAGCGGTGGCCATACAGGAATTGACGTGCCCGTTTATGCCTTTGGTAAACAGCATTTAACTTTTTCAGGCCAACTTGATAATACTGACATTGCCAAAAAAATGTTCTCACTTTTAGGCAAACAGCCATAATAGAAAGCTGAATGACAGTACCTAAAAAAGGCCTAAAAAAGAGCTAAAAAAAGCGAAACACATAAATGTTTCGCTTTTATCATTCTATAGGCCGGCTTTTTATCAATAAAAGAAAATGCCAAAGGTGAGTATTTTAATCACCTTCATACTCAAGTAATGCGTGAACAGAGAGTCCTAACGCTTTTAACTTTTCTTCGCCACCTAAATCAGGCAATGAAATAACAAATGCACTGTGCGTAGTGGTTGCGCCAACTTTTCTAATTAACTTAGTTGTCGCTTCAATTGTACCACCCGTTGCCAGTAAATCATCAACAATTAGCACATTATCATCTTTCGTTAACGCATCTTGATGTATCTCTAAGGTATCTGTACCGTATTCTAATTGGTAGTCTTGTGCATATGTCGCTCTTGGTAATTTACCAGGCTTACGCACAGGAACAAAACCTACACCTAATGCTAAGGCAAGTGGTGCACCAAATAAAAAGCCTCTCGCTTCTGTACCAACCACTTTGGTAAAACCTTGACCTTGATATTTTTCTTTCAAAAGATCAATGGTTAATTTGAACGCTTCAGCGTTATCTAAAATGCCTGTTACGTCTCTAAATAAAATCCCTTTTTTTGGGTAGTCTTCAATAGTGTGTACAGCATTGATTAGCGTGTTCTTTTGTTCTACATTCATAGTTTCTATAACATTTAACAGTTAAATTTTAGGGGTAAAATATATCAGCTTTTTCACAGGAGCGTAAGTCAGAACACAAAAAAAACATAACCAAATGGTCAAGAAGAAGATGTTTTATTCCTTTATAACGATTAAAGCGTTTTAGCCTGAAAGGAAGTCGGCAAAAATAATAAAAGCATGGCTCCAATTAAAGATGCAAATGCTGCTATATTAAAAGCATAGGTAGCGCCAGCACCGTCCAGCCATAGGTGGCCTGCAATATAGGCCCCTATCGCACCACCTAAACCATAAACTCCGCCTAGGTAAACCGCTTGACCCCGACCTTGTTCAGAGCGATTAAAATACTCTGATAAGAATTGCATACTTGCACTATGGTATATAGCAAAACTTGCTGCATGTAATAACTGAGTTAAGATAAGTAGCCATAATACATCACCGTAATTACCGGTAAAATACCAGCGAATGGCGGTAATAAATAAACTTAACAACAATAGCCATTTAACAGAAAAATATGTAAAAATTTTACCTGCAAAAATAAATACAATAACCTCGGCAACCACTCCTATGGAAATCAATAAACCTACCGCATAATCGGGATACTCTAAATCACGCAAGTACAAGGCAAAAAAACTATAAAAAGGGCCAAAACTTATTTGCAGTAAAATGCCCGAAATGAAAAAGATAATAAAAGGCAATTTAAACAGCCGAATAAAAATTGTTGTTTCACTGTTATGGGTAGTTAGCGTTTTTACGGGTTGTTTTAATCGTAAGGTTGATATCAATAAACAAATCAGTAGTAAACTACCTACAGTGATAAATGACTGATAAGTAAAAATACTCATCACTTCACCGGTAATAATAGCTAGAGCGATAAAACCTATACTCCCCCACAAACGGATTCTAGCGTAAATTTTGCCACTTCGGCGTACTGAGCTTAAAGTCAGTACTTCTAATTGAGGTAATATGGCAGTCCAAAACAAGCTGAATAATGCAAGAGATAAGGTAATAGGCCAAAAAGCATCTAGCCAATAAAGCAAAACAAAACTGAGTAATGCTAACAGCGCACCCAATTGAATAATAGCTAACTGACGACCACTTTTATCCGCGAGCATTGCCCAAAGGCTAGGCGCTATTATTTTTGTCGCCGTAATAATGGCAAGTATTTCACCTACTTCAAGAGAGTTAAACCCTTTACCATCTAGAAACACAGACAAGAAAGGTGTGACTAACCCTAACAAGGCAAAATAGAAAAAGTAACTACTTGATAAACGAGTAAATAATTGCAAAGTGATGAGTGAAGTATGTCAAAATAGTTGAGTAGTATACCCCACTATTTTGATTTTTGCTGACCAATTAGTCAATAAAGATAATTAATCAGCAATTTAAGTGTCGCTTTGATGAATGCCGTGAATAAGCCACGTACATAAGCTACATTAATTAGCTCATTTTCCGTTACTCTGTGATAATCGGGGTTTCACAATGTACGTCAGCATTTTGAGCACGATGGCGTAAAAAGTGATCCATTAATGTTAATGCTAACATTGCTTCTGCAATAGGAACTGCGCGAATACCTACACAAGGATCATGGCGGCCTTTTGTGATGATATCTGTAGATTCACCTGATAAATCAACCGTTTTACCACTTACGCCAATACTTGAGGTTGGCTTTAATGCTAAATGAGCAACTATTTGTTGACCCGACGAAATACCGCCTAAAACCCCACCGGCATGATTACTAGCAAAACCATTGGGCGTTAATTCATCTCTGTGCTCAGAGCCTTTTTGATCAACTACACCAAAACCATCACCAATTTCTACGCCTTTTACGGCATTAATGCTCATTAAGCCATGAGCAATATCTGCATCTAAACGATCAAAAATCGGCTCACCAAGCCCTACAGGTACATTAGTAGCAACAACCGTTACTTTAGCGCCGATAGAATCTTTTTCTTTGATAATACTGCGTAACAACTCATCTAATGGTTCAAGCTTGCTACTATCAGCGAAGAAAAATGGATTTTCTTCAACCGATTGCCAGTCAACCTTAGTTAAGTCAAACTCTTCATTAGCAATAGCTGAGGCTTTAACGTCGCCAATTTGAGTAACGCATGCTTGTATTTTCATGCCAAATTTTTCAAGTAAATACTTTTTCGCTACAGCACCTGCTGCAACGCGCATGGCTGTTTCGCGCGCAGATGAACGACCACCGCCTCGGTAATCACGTAATCCGTATTTTTGCCAATAAGTATAATCAGCATGGCCAGGTCTAAAGCTTTGGGCAATATTTCCGTAATCTTTTGAGCGTTGATCGGTATTCTCAATCATTAAACCAATGGGTGTTCCTGTCGTTTTCCCTTCGAATACGCCTGACATAATTTTAACTTCATCCGCTTCTCTTCGCGCTGTGGTATATCGTGAAGTCCCTGGACGTCGGCGATCTAAATCAACTTGTAGATCAGCTTCAGTTAGTTCAATACCTGGAGGACAACCATCGATAATTGCCCCTAAACCTAATCCATGACTTTCACCAAAAGAAGTCACTGTGAATAATTTACCGAAAGTATTACCTGACATGCTACAAACCGCCTGTATTTATATGCTTTATGTTTACCTAGTAATCAAGGTATTCAATAATGTTTAATGTTCTTTTTTCTATTCAACACTAATGTGTTTTAACTTTTCAAGGCTGCCTTAAAAAGTGTTCTATGCTTTACTAATTGCGTTTTAGTGAGTAAAAACACGCCATGGCCACCTCGTTCAAAGCTTAACCATGAAAAATCAACCTCTGGATAAAGTGCTTCAACATGTATTTGCGAATTACCGACTTCACATATTAGCAGGCCATCATCATTTAAATGCTCTGCGCTCTCAGCTAATATCACACGGACAATATCAAGACCATCTGAGCCACACCCTAACCCCATTTCGGGCTCGTGCGTGAACTCTGCGGGTAAACTATCAATGTCTTGTTGATCAACATAAGGCGGATTTGTCACAATTAAATCATACTTTTGCCCCTTAACCCCAGAGAAAACATCAGATTGAATTGGAATAACTTGTTCACTTAAGCCATGATTTTCAATATTTAATTGCGCAACATTAAGTGCATCAACCGATAGGTCAAGGGCATCAACGTCTGCTTCAGGAAAATAGCTTGCACAAGCAATAGCGATACAACCACTACCAGTACATAAATCTAATATACGTTTTGGTGGTTTTTCACTGTTGATATATGGCGAGAATTTATTCTCAATAAGTTCCCCTATAGGAGAACGAGGGACTAAAACGCGTTCATCAACATAAAAAGGTAGTTTAGCAAAATAAGCAAGGTTAGTTATATAAGGAACTGGCAGCTGCTCGGTAATACGTTGTTCGAACAGTCCTAATATCTGTTGTTTTTCATTCGTTAATAACCGGCAATTCATAACGGTTTCATCTAATTCATCAGGTAAAGATAACGCATACATTATCAACGTGAGCGCTTCACTGAAGGCATTATCGCTACCATGACCATAAAAAAGTTCAGCCTGATTAAACAAACTCGCACCGAAGCGAGAAAAATCAGCGACTGTATGTAATTGAGTAAGCGCTTCTTCTAGGTTATCTAAAGACACAGTTTGTTCCTATTAATTAACAATGTGGTTAACTAGCGATATGCTTGTATTTCACCACCAATGATTTACACTGCCGCCATGAAAGACAACGACTCATTACGCAGCTTACTTAAAAAGCAAAAGAAATCGCTAAAAAAAACCGTTTCAGAAAACGACAAATTATTGTTTAGCGATGCTATTGGTAAGGTCAAGCCTATGGTGGTGGACACCATACACCCAGTCAAAAAAAGCAGCAAGCCCAAAACCCATTTTGACGATAAAAAAAGTCACCAAGCTAAAGCTGAGTTTCATTTTTCAGATGAATTCGAGCCTAATTTGAATAAAAAAGGGCCTATGCAATATGTTCGTGAAGATGTAGACAGTTTTGAGGTTAAAAATTTACGTCGAGGCTATTATGCGCCTGATTTAATTCTTGACCTTCATGGCTTAGCTCAACATCAAGCAAAGAAAGAAATTGCAGCACTTTTATTTGCTTGTCAAAAAGAACATGCCCAATGTATTTGTATCGTACACGGTATAGGTTCTAACATTTTGAAAAATAAAGTACCACACTGGCTAGTACAGCACCCTGATGTAATGGCATTTCATCAAGCGCCATTAGAATGGGGAGGCAATGGTGCTTTGCTTGCGTTAATAGAGTTAAAAGATAAATTTAATAAGGCCTAAACGGCTAATTAATGACACAAGCAACCTTGAAGAAAACTCTCTTAGCACAAGTCTAATGGTGAAATGAGTCGCACAACTTCACCTGTCATTCTAGTTACGTCGTAATCTATTTCAATAATAGCTGCTGTTGCAAAAATGGGAGCGTTTTCAGGTGTGGTAAGCTCTGCAACTAAATAACTCACCAATGGCATATGAGAAACAATTAGAACGGCATGGGGCTCTTTTGTTGACTCACCACTCATTTGCGCGCAATACCCATCAATATAATCATGTACCTGTTTTGCACTGCCACTAGGTGTTATAAAATCTAACGTTGAAGACGCTATGTGCGCATTATGTTCAGCCGACTGTAAACTCGACAGCATAATAGCAGCAGTTTGCTGTGCTCTATCATAAGGACTCATAAATATTTCTTGAATATTCTTAGTTATATTAAGTAGCCACTTTCCCATTAACTGTGCTTCAAGTTGACCTTGTTTGGTTAACGTTCGATGAAAGTCACTTTGTGGCTGAAAACTTGAAATGGCTTGAGCTTCACCATGACGCATTATGAAAATTTGCATTTTTTCTCCCGCACTTCAAAAATCGCGGATAATATCAAAGATTTATTTACTTTCTAGTTAACAAATAGTTGAGTCTATGATTATTTTACAGCTATAGTATTAGCATTACGCTATATTCAATAGCAATGACTATTTATATTTTGAAGCTATTCTCTTCAAATAAATGCTATTTTAATCGTAATTAAATAATAATAACATCACTAATCTACGCTTTGCTGTATAAAGTGTTCTTAGGAGCCAAGGTTGAAGCAAAGCCCCAATGATTTAAAGAAATACCAACCGCTCACATTGCAAAATGGGTTACGGGTTCTTCTTATTAGTAATACTGAATCAGATAAAGCCGCTGCGGCTCTAGCCGTAAATGTTGGCCACTTTAATGATCCTAAAGACAGAGAAGGTCTTGCTCACTTTCTTGAACATATGCTTTTTCTGGGCACAGAAAAATACCCTGATGGCAGTGAGTACCAGCACTTTATCAGCCAACATGGTGGTAGTAATAATGCTTGGACAGCCACTGAACACACGTGTTTCTTTTTTGATATTCAATCTACGTTTTTAGCTCCTGCCTTAGATAGGTTTAGTCAATTTTTTATTTCTCCACTGTTAAGCGAAGAGTTTGTTCAGTCTGAGCGTCAAAATATCGACGCTGAATTTAAAATGAAACTCAAAGATGATATCCGTCGTCTTTATGATGTTCACAAAGAAACGATTAATCCTAAACATCCCTTTGCAAAGTTCTCTGTTGGAAATATAGATACATTACAAGATCGAAATGAACAAAGTATCAGTAATGAAGTTCGTGCTTTTTTTGAGCAGCACTACAGTGCACACCATATGACATTAGCCGTTGAAGGGCCGCAGTCAATAACAAAGCTTGAACAAATGGTTTGTGAACTCTTTTGTGACATACCTAATTCAAATACGTCTATTGAACCGATTACTGAGCCGCTATACCTACAAGAACATCAAAAAATTCAAATAAACGTTTGCCCTATCAGAAACGATCATCAATTGATCATTAGTTTTGCCATGGGCAGTATTGATGAA
Organism: Colwellia sp. RSH04; assembly: GCF_003545765.1. Taxonomy (GTDB): domain Bacteria; phylum Pseudomonadota; class Gammaproteobacteria; order Enterobacterales; family Alteromonadaceae; genus Colwellia. The sequence goes on from NZ_QXIO01000009.1 coordinate 49,758, forward strand.
TTATATAAAACTAAACCCGAATCAATACTCGCTTATCTACTGGGGCATGAAGGTGAAGGTAGTATTCTGTCTCTATTGAAAAAGCAACAATGGGGTATGGGCTTAACTGCTGGTTCAGGGATAAATGGTTCAAACTTTAAAGATTTTAATATCAGCATTTCACTTACCGAATTAGGTGAACAGCATATTGATGAAATAATTGATATTGTTTTTAGTTATTTGCATCAACTTAATGAAAAGGATATTGAAGGGTTTTATTATCAAGAAAAACAAAAAATATCTGATATTGCCTACATTTATCACGAAAAAATGCGCCCATTAGATAGTGTCAGTCAACTGGTTATTAATATGCACCACTACCCCGTTGATGACTATATTTATGGTGATTACATCATGGAAGAGTTTGTCCAAACAGACATCCGAACTTTGCTAAATGCGCTAACACCTAACAACATGCGAATTATTCATATTTCGCAGAATAACAAATTCGATAAAGCAAGTTACTGGTACAACGCGCCTTACCATGTAAAAACGATTAGCCAAAGTAAAATAAGCCAGTGGCAGAACATATTAGAGGCTTCGTCTGCAAAGACAGTGCCTTTACAAAAAAATTGGTATCAGCAGTTACATTTACCACAAAAAAACCCTTATATCGTTGCATCTCCTAAAGTTTATCCTAATCAGAGTAACACTTCTTTAATACCTGAAGTAATTGTCGATGAAAGTGGTATTAAGGTTTGGTATAAACAAGATAATACTTTTAAGGTGCCAAAAGGTTACCTTTATCTAGGAATAGACTCACCAAAGGCGATACAAAGTATTGAAAACATAGCCATGACTAGGCTATTCGTCGATTTATATACCGATACAGTGATAGAAAAAAACTATGACGCTGAGCTTGCAGGTATTCATTACCACCTGTATGCCCACCAAGGTGGCGTTACATTACAAATTTCAGGTATGAGTGAGAAGCAAAATCTCTTGCTTGAAAAATTATTAGTTAATTTAAAAAACCATCATGTAAGTAAACAACAATTCAATCTATTCAAAAAGCAATCAATAAAACATTGGAAAAATAGCGATAAAAGTAAATCTATATCCCTATTGTTTTCTCAATTAAGCTCACTGATGCAACCGAATAATCCAAATAGTGAGGCCTTAATCAATGCATTATCAAAGGTAAGCTATGATGATTACCTAAATTTTACCCAACAGTTATTTGCTAAAGTAACCATTGAAGCACTAATACACGGAAACTGGTTAAGTAATTCAGCACAAGAAATCGCTAAAAAAATACAGCAACACTTCAAAGATAACATTCATGAGCAATATGCCGTTCAATGCCCTGTTGTTGATATTAGTGATCAAGAAACGTTGTTTTTACCCATACATTTAACTGAACATGATTATGCCAGTGTTATATATACACCAATGCAAACAAAAGATAACTTAACCATTGCCTTAACCATGATTACTAGTCACTTGCTTTCTCCTCTTTTTTTTCAAGAAATGAGAACCGAGAAGCAATACGGTTATTTAGTTGGTGTCGGGTATGTACCTATTAATAGGTATCCTGGTATTGCTTTTTATATTCAATCACCACATACAAACGCTATTGATTTAAGTATCGCAATAGAACAGTTTATCGATACATGTTTAGATAACATTTCAACGATGGATAACGAGAAATGGCATAATTTTACTCACGGTTTAGCCAGTCAACTACAAGAAAAAGATCATAATTTAAGAATTAAAAGTCAACGGTTCTGGGCTTCAATTTGCAATAAAGACGATGAGTTTGCGCACAAAGAAAACTTGTTAAATACCATTTTATCGTTAACGCTAGAACAAGCTATTTGTTTTATTCGAGAAGAGTTATTTAGCACAAATTCACCTGACCGCCTCATTCTTTTATCTTCAAAAGCGAAAGATATCTCTTCAGAGCAAGGTTTTGAACAGGATATTTTAAATACACTAAGTGGAAAAATAATAACCAATCATTCAGATTTTACAAAAAATAGTCAAAGAAAATACTAAAATTGTCGATATAGCAATAACATAGATTGACTTAACATAACAATTGCTTGTAATGTTTAGATGATAATAGTTTGTAAGAAGTACTTTTATTACAACTGATGATCTTTTTATTTATTTGATTAGTAGAGTTAGCACTTGCGTATTTCATTTTTGAAAAATTGCTGTACAAGGATTGAACGACTTACTCGCTTAATGTCTCAATATTTACTTCATAACAGTAAAGTGAGACTTCGATGTAGTATCGCTTTACTTTTGTCTATTATTTCCTCTTCTGTTTTAGCTCAATCCACACCAACCTCGGAACAAGAACAAAACTTTGAAAGCATTCCTACTGGCACATTAAAATTTAGTCATCTGTCATCAAGTGATGGCCTATCAAGCAGTAATGTTTTTGCAATAAACCAAGATAAGCAAGGTTATTTGTGGATAGGCACAGAAGATGGATTAAATAGATATGATGGTCAAAACTTTAAGACCTATCGTCATCAAATCACAGATTCAAATTCAATAAGCGCAAACCTTATTAGAAAAATTTTTATAGATAGCAATAACACTCTATGGGTCGGTACCCAAAATGGTTTAAGTCGCTATAACCGTGAGCTGGATAACTTTGACAATTTTCATCACCAAGAAAAAAACCAATATTCCCTAAAAGACAATGTAATTTGGGATATTTATCAAGACAATAAGTTTAATATCTGGGTATCAACAGAAAAAGGTCTTCATACGCTAGAAGATAAAAACAATAATGTCTCTTTTAACAGAATAAGCATAGTCGGTCTAAATAAAGAACTCACTGAAATTAAAACCATTTATCATGATAAAGCTAATAATAATTATTGGTTCGGTAGTTTTGATAAAGGTATTCATATACTCAATGAGAATGTTGTTAATACAGATAGAATAAAAGATTCGTCTACTTATGCAGGGTCATTACAAAGCAAAAATAAACTAGGCTTAACTATTAATGCTGATTCGCTCTTTGAAATTCAAGCTATTGATAAAAAATTATGGTTAGCTACTGATAATGGTGTATATATCATAAAGGTTGATAGCAATAATAATTATACCCTCACCTCTCATATAACAACCGAGCACGGTTTATTATCAAATCATGTAAGAGCCATAGAGCAATACGATAATAATCATGTGTGGCTAGCAACAGATAAAGGTTTAAATGTTATCAGTTTGATAACAAATGAAATAACGTCTCATCAAAATAGCAGCGACAGCTTCTCTTTATCTGAAAACTGGTTAATGGCAAGTTTTAAAGATAAAAACAATACATTATGGCTTGCAACATATGGCGGAGGTTTAAATAAATACTCACCTTTAACCGCTAAGTTTCACCATGAATTATCGATTGAAAGTAAAAACTATAGAGTGGAATCTTTTGCTGAGATGCCAGATGGAACGATCTATATTTCAACAGAGCGACACGGTTTATTTAAGCTTAAAAATAATGAAATATCTCCAATAACCCTTTCAATAAAAGAGAATATTTGGCAAATAATTAGAATTAAATCACATTTATATTTAAGAACTGAATTAGGAAAATTATATAAGTTTTCAACAAAAACTAAGAGTGCTGAAGAAATTCCAATTTGGAATAAAAAATCTAAGTTCACGATTAATCAAAGATTAATCGCTATTAATAACTCAGCATGGTTTATCAATAAAGATAAAGTTCTAACAAAATTCAATACTATAAATTATAGCTTTCAAATACTACCTCACCTAAGCAATCTTATTACATTACAACGTGATGGTAATAATATTTGGTTAACTAACGAATCAAGAGAATTAATCGTTGTTAATACTCTTGATAGCTCTTCTATTAGTATGAAATTAACAATACCTAAAGGAATAGATGTAAAGCAAATATCTAGTATCGCTATTGGTAAAAAGTACATATGGTTAGGTACAAACTCTCAAGGTGTAATTTTAATTAATAAAGAAAGTAAGCAAGTAGCGATATTTAATGAAAATAATAAATTAAAGAATAACTATATAGCTTCAATATTAATTGATTCAGAAGATAGAGCATGGGTAGCTACAAATAAAAATATTTCTGTCATTTTTCCTGAAAAATCAGAAGTCACTCATTTTGATAGTGACTTCTTATTATTTGAACCTGAGTTTATAAAATATTCTTCATTTAAAGCTAGTAATAATGAAATTTTCTTTGGCAGCCCTCAAGGTTTTTATCACTTTTTACCCGAGGAGTTATTACAAGTTAAACAAAAGATTTCAACGCCTGTTTTAAGTAACCTTTATATTGCAAATAAAGAAGTCGTAATAAAAAAAGTTGACCATACAAATGTACCAGCAGATATCACTCTTTTAACAAAAATAAAGACTCTAGCTGAATTGCCTAAAGCTGCTAACAAAGCATTCTTTTTAAATAAACACCTAAACAGTCAAACGAGCATAAGCCTAAATCATAACCACTCACCTATTGGCTTTGAGTTTGTGTCACCTAACGCAAAAATACCAAGCCAGTTGAAATACCAGTATAAACTACAAGGGCTTGAAAAAGGCTGGGTTCAAGCAGATCCAAGGAATAACATAGCGACATACACTAATCTAGCACCTGGAAAATACGCTTTCATTATTGAAGCATTCGATGTACAAAACTCAACAAGTAAAAAAAGTAAAAGTATTAATTTAGAAATTTTACCTCCTTGGTGGTTAACCAACACAGCCATCTTTATCTATGCTCTCTTAGCTACACTTGCTATTAGTTTTATATTTCAACAAGTTAATAATCGTAGACTTTATCATTTGCGTATTCAGCAAAATGAAGAACGATTAAAGCTATCTTTATGGGGAAGTGGTGATGAAATGTGGGATTGGAATATATCCACAGGTAAGATTTATCGTTCGAATATCTGGGGAATGCTGGAGTTTCCACAAGACGGACAGCGAAATGAGTTTGGCAATGCTCAAGTTGCAGATAATTCAAGCCAATCTGACAAGACTAAAGCTAGCTCTTTCCCTTTAACTAACATTCATCATCATGATCTAAAACGAGTTAACCATACTCTTGATCAACACTTCTGTGACAGAACAGAACACTTTGAATCAACTTACCGAGTTAAAGATAAAAGTGGTCAATGGATATGGATATTAGATCGCGGCAAAATCGTTGAACGAGATGAAAATAATGCGCCTACACGTATGACAGGTACATTAAAAGATATTAGCAAAATAAAGCAAACAGAAGAAAGGTTAAAACTGTTTGCAAAATGTATCGAAAACATTTCTGACGCCATGGTAATTTACGATAAAAACTTCCAGTTAGTTGATATTAATAAAGCATTTACCAAAATTACAGGGCAACATAAAGAAGAAGTTATTGGTGAACCGCTTCAATTTCGCCTTTATCCTGAAAGCTTTACTTCTAATGTAAAAAAAGAATTATCTGAAAAGGGCTGTTGGCATAATGAAATAGAAAGTAAGCGTGAAAATGGCAGCACCTACATTACCGATCTAAATTTAGATGTTATCTATGATGAAAACCATAATATTTCTCACTATGTCGGTATTTTTTCCGATATTACTAAACGTAAATCGACAGAAATAGAATTAAGAAGGCTTGCTAATTCTGATACCTTAACAGGGTTACCTAATCGTTCTTTGTTTCAAGCAAATCAAACTAAATTAGTGAACAATAAAGACCGACACGCTTTACTTGTCTTTGACCTTGATAACTTCAAAAAAATCAATGATTCTTTAGGTCACCAAATAGGTGATGCGATACTATGTAAAATAGCTGAACGCCTCTTAAACTTAGGCAGAAAAAAAGATACCGTTTACCGTCTAGGCGGTGATGAATTTAGTATATTAATTGAAAAAACAAATGACATTCACACCATTACAACGATAGCGAATGAAGTTTTAACAACAATAGCACGTCCGTTTAAAGTTAAATCTCAAGAGATTGTTTTATATAGCAGTATTGGTATTGTGCTTTACCCCGATGACGGATTGGGCCCTCATGAATTATTAAAAAATGCAGATACGGCTATGTATCATGCAAAAAATGAAGGGGGCAATCGTTACCAGTTCTTTAGTGATTCTATGAATAAGAAAGCAGTACAACGCTTTAAGGTCGAAAATCTAATACGGTTAGGCCTAAAAGAAGATGCATTTACTGTTTTTTATCAACCTAAAATAGCAATTTCAACAGGGAAAATTGCCGGTATGGAAGCATTAGTTCGTTACGAAACGCCTTCACACGGATTTTTAAGTCCTGCTGAATTTATTCCTGTATCAGAAGAAACAGGGCAAATTTTAGAAATAGGTGAAGTTGTACTCAGAAAAGCTTGTTTCGCTACCAAGCAGTGGGTTGATAATAACTTATTTACTGGTCGCGTTGCTGTTAACCTTTCTGCCGTGCAGTTTAGCCAAGCTAATTTAGTTTCTATGATTGAAGATATTCTAAACGAAAGTCAATTACCTGCTAAATATCTTGAACTCGAAATTACCGAGGGTACGGTAATGGACTCCCCTCAAAAAGCAATAGAGACCATGCAACAGTTAAGAACCATGGGAATCAGCTTGTCACTCGATGATTTTGGCACAGGCTACTCTTCGCTAGCATATTTAAAACAGTTCCCGATAAATACCTTAAAAATAGATAAAGCTTTTGTTGATGATATTGAACAATCTGAGCAAGGAAGAAATATGGTCGCTACAATAGTTACCATAGCTCACAATTTAGATATGCAAGTAGTCGCTGAAGGTGTTGAAACGAATAGCCAACTCGACTTTTTATCCACCTTAGGTTGTGAGCAGTTACAAGGCTACTTATACAGTAAACCTCTTGCTGAAGATAAGTTTCAGCGATATTTACTGTCACATCAAATAACCCATAACTCTACTATATTCACGAATTAGCTTTAGTAAAAAATACATTAATACTGTCAAAAATATAACGCTTTTAAGTACTTTTAAAAGTTACCAATTTATTGAATTTTCCAGAATACAATCCTCCCCCCTCTAACACCAGTATAGATACTTAAAGCATACATTGACTTATGCTTACTTATCTTCAGATAAAATATACTTGGCATAAGTTTCGCATTAATTTGTCGTGATAATTATAAGAATTGATTCATCAATCAACCTAAATTCAAACCTCAAATAAAGGAAAACTTATGCTAACTTCAATTATTTTCTCTATGGCGCTTACGACTTCATCTTTTGCTGAACCAAATATTCAAAACTCAACATTACTCGAACTGAACTCCAAGCTTGATACTTTTCTAGTTGGAGATAAAAGAGGCTCAATCAGAATTGGGGATAAAAGAGGTTCTATCAGAATTGGTGATAAAAGAGGTTCTATCAGAATTGGTGATAAAAGAGGTTCTATCAGAATTGGTGATAAAAGAGGTTCTATCAGAATTGGTGATAAAAGAGGTTCTATCAGAATTTAATCAGTTTTGGAGTATCTATGCTTAAAATAATCAAATTATTCTTCGCATTGAATAAAGCAGAAAAAAAGAAAGAAAATCCAATAGCAAAGCGTATTGAAATAAAAGAAATGCCTGCTAAAACGTGGTGGTCATAGTGATATGATTAAGTTGAATGATTAACGCCAATCTTTTCAAGGTTGGCGTTTTTATCAAATCACGCGCGAAATAATACAGAATTAAATGAAGCAAAACGAGCGATATTAAGTCGCCTTTTCATCATAAACATCGGCCAAGCAAATGGTCCAAACATAAAGCCTGCAAATGCCCAGCGTTTTCTACTTAACCCTGAAAAAGTAGCCTGAAAATAAAAAAACATTGAGCAACAAAAAGCACTCAACAATATAGCTAAAAACAACATAACAATTTTACTACTCTTTTAGAACCCGTTGACCTTTATTAACATTTTCAGCAATAAGCTGTTTTATCAATAGCAAAGATAAACAGATCCTAAGTCAACACAACACAGTTAATAAATGAAAAATTTATAACTGTAACCCAAAAAACACGGCAATATAAAGAAAAATCAACCTGCTTGCAAGGTTAAATCACAAGCAATACCCTTTGTATTATTTGCCCTTTTTAATCTTATTATACTGAAATAAACAAGGGGCAAATCAATGCCCCTTGTAAGGTTTGAAAACTTTATGTTTTGGCAAAAATTTACCCTAATATCCATAAAGTTATATAGTAAATTAGTTAACTATAGTATTTTTCACCTTTTTCAGCCATGGCAATTAATGCTTCACATGGAGCAAAACGTTCACCCTGCTCTTTTGTCCATTGATTTAGTTGGCTCACAATATGCTGAGCACCAAGGGAGTCAATATATCTAAATGGTCCACCTAAAAATGGAGGGAAGCCAATACCAAATATCGCACCTATATCGCCATCTCTCGCATTGCGAACAATACCTTCATCTAAACATCGAGCAGCTTCATTAAGCATCATATACGTACAGCGCTTGGCAACTTCTTCTGAATCGAGTTTACCTGATGGGGTAATGTTTAGAAGCGTGTAAATTGACTCATCAACTTGTTTACCTGATTTCTTTAATAGTTTTTTCAGTGGTGAAACTTTCGCTGTAGAATAGGTATAAAAACCTTTGCCTGACTTTTTACCTAAACGACCATCTTCAAGTAACTTACCGAATGCATCTGGTGGTGAAAATCTGTCACCTAAATCAGCTTGTAAAATTGGTCCTATTTTCGCGCCTACATCAATACCTACTTCATCTAATAATTGCATTGGCCCAACAGGGAACCCAAATGAAACTAGCGCTTTATCAAGCTTATCAATCGGCTCACCAGATAACAGTAATATAGCCGCTTCATTCATATAAGGAGCCAGAATACGGTTCACATAAAAACCAGCCTTATCTTTGACAACTATCGGCGTTTTCCCTTGTTTTTTAGCGAAAGCAACAGTGCTTGAAATGGTTTTATCTGACGTCCCTTCATGCGGAATAATTTCTGCTAATGGCATTTTGTCGACAGGAGAAAAGTAATGCAACCCAATAACATTTTCAGGTCGAGATGCTTTTGCAGCAATTTTTCCAATAGGTAAACTTGAGGTATTACTGGCAAAAATGGTACTTTCTTTAGCATTTTCTTCAACATCCGTTACCATTTTTTGTTTTAAAGATAAATCTTCAAATACTGCTTCAATAACAATATCTAAGTTTTTAAACCCTTTATAATCAACAGTACCAGTGATCATAGCTAATTGTTTTTGCATTTCGCTTTTAAGCATAAAGCGACGTTTAACTTTTTTATTTAATAGATCATAGCTATATTTTAATGCGTGACTAATCCCATTATGGTTAATATCTTTAATCCTAGCAGGTACATTCGCTTTTGTTGCGGTAACAAAAGCAATTCCACCTCCCATTAAACCACCACCAAGTACACCAGCATTAGAGATTTTATCAGGCATTACATCGGCAACACCCTGCTCTTTTTTCATGTCAGTCGTTGCAAAAAACAACTGCCTTAATTGTGCTGATACACTGGTCATTGCTAATTCACCAAAATGATCAGCTTCAACTTGATAACCTTGAGCATTTGAAGATTCAACACCTGTTCTAATACAGTCAATTATTTTGATGGGTGCAGGATAATTGCCTTTTGTTTTAGACAGCACTGATTTAGTCGCTTGTTTAAAAACGATGTTACGTCCTACACCATTATTTTCTAATAATTTATCAACGAGACTAACTTTACGAGCAGATGAACCTTGTGTTTTTTTAGATACTTTACCTGACAAGGCTAGTTTTTCAGCCGTTTCAAGTAAAACACTGCTCGGTACAACATCATTCACTAATCCCGCTTTTAACGCTTGTTTTGCACGTAACTGTTTACCTGTTAGCATCATATCAAGCGCTTTTTGTATACCAACAAGTTTAGGTAACCTTTGTGTACCGCCACTACCGGGTAGTAAACCTAATTGTACTTCAGGTAACCCTAATGCGGTTTTAGGATTATCACTACATACTCTTCCATGACAAGCTAGAGCCAACTCTAAACCACCACCTAAACATGGGCCGTCAATTGCTGCAACTACAGGTATTTCTAACTGTTCAAGTTGAGAAAATATCATCTGCCCTTGTCTTGATAACGCAACGACTTCTTCTTGAGATTCACAGCTATCTATCATATTGATATCGGCACCCGCCACAAAAGAGCCTTTTTTGCCGCTACAAATAACAACGCCTGTAATCGTTTTATCCGCTTTAATTTCTGCTAATACTTCAGCAACTTGTTCAGCAAATTCTGCTTTTAGTGTGTTCATTGTTTCACCGACAACATCCATCACTAAATGCACTACTCCATTTTCTTGCTTTACTAATGTAAAAGCACTTTCTACCGTATTATTATCAGTCATTAATCTGTCTCCACAACCATTGCAGCACCAAGGCCACCTGCAGCACAAGCTGTTGTTAAGCCTACACCACCACCACGTCGTTTAAGTTCATTCAAGGTTTGTGTTATTAATCTTGCACCCGTTGCCGCAAAGGGATGGCCGTAAGCGATAGAGCCCCCCATTACGTTAAATTTTGTCATGTCAATTTCACCAATGGCTTTATCTCTACCTAAATGCTCCTGAGCAAACTTTTTACTAGCAAACATTTTCACATTCGCTAATGCTTGTGCTGCAAAAGCTTCATGCATTTCAACTAAATCTAAATCAGCTAATTCCATACCTGCTCTTTTTAAAGCAATAGGTGTCGCATGGCTAGGTCCCATTAGCATGTCTTGCCACACATCAATCGCTGCAAAACCATAACTGCGGATATAACCTAATGGTTGATAGCCTAACTCTTTGGCTCGACCTTCTCGCATTAACATAATCGCAGCAGCGCCATCGGTTAACGGTGTACTTGTTGCGGCAGTAACTGTGCCGTGCTTTCTATCAAACACCGGTCGCAATTTACTATAACTTTCTAGTTCTGAGTTTTCACGAATACAGTTATCTTTTTCTATAAAGCCTTTATACGGTTCACTGTGAGCAACCATGACTTCGTCAGCTAATTTTCCTTCAGCCCAGCTTTGTGTTGCCAATGTATGAGAACGATGCGCCAATGCATCTTGATCTGCGCGTGATATTTGATAAGTTTTAGCCATTTGCTCTGCTGTTTGACCCATTGATATTCCCGTTGAGTATTCTGCTACAGCAGGGGCAACAGGAAGAATATCTTTAATGCCAAGCTTTCGTATTAACGCTATTTTTTGCCCTAAGGTTTTTGTTTTACTTAAATCTAATAATGTTTTAGCAAACTTTTTAGAGACACCGATAGGCGCAACAGAAGATGAGTCAGCACCACCAGCAATACCAACATCGACAATACCCGCCATAATAGACTCAGCAACATTAACCGTTGATTGAAAGCTCGTTGCACACGCTCTTGATACACTATATGCGTCAGTATGAACGTTCATACCTGTACCTAAAACAATTTCACGAGCAATATTTGGTGCCTCAGGCATTTGCACCACTTGACCAAAGACCAACTGCTCTACAATGTTAGGGTCTATATCATGCTTTTTCATTAATTCATTAACAACAATTTTACCAAGGTCTACTGCCGGCACACCATGAAAGGCTGTTGCTTGCTTAGCAAATGGGGTTCTAAGCCCTGCTACAATAGCAATGCGTTCCCCATTTGAAGTGGTTAGTTTATTTACTGTCATCAAATACTCCGTTATGCTTTCATGGCCAGGCCATACCTTAGCGTTAAGTTACAAGGCTTTGGTCATTTAGACTCTTAAATTTATGTAAATGAATGTCACAAAACAAGAGGTCTGACCTGTTAATTATCATTGATTCTATCTAATTGTCAGAAAAATACAATCCCCTTTTTGTTTCAAAAGTATCTTGATAACCTAAAGCCACATCATAGCAATGAGTTATTTACTTCCCTGTCTTTAAGTAAAGTGTTGTTACAAAATACCAATTAGTGTCTTATTTATACTTGTTTTTTTTAATTTCGGTCCTATGTATACTGGTACATCATTCATTAATGATTATACCTTGACGTTTAACACAGTAATTAGCTCCTAATAGAAAGATAGAACAAGTATGGCAATAGAACACTTTTCCGCATTAAAACAACATTTATCAACACAAATTATTGGCCAACAAGCGTTAGTTGAAAACCTATTAATTGCTTTACTCGCTGATGGTCATCTTATTGTTGAGGGGCCACCAGGACTTGCTAAAACGAGAGCCGTCAATGCACTTGCACAAGGCCTTGAAGCAGACTTTCATCGTATTCAATTTACACCTGATCTATTACCTGCTGATTTAACCGGTACAGATATATACCGCCCTGAAGATGGCAGCTTTGTATTTCAGCAAGGCCCTTTATTCCAAAACCTTGTTTTAGCCGATGAAATTAACCGTGCTCCGGCAAAAGTTCAATCAGCTCTTTTAGAAGCGATGGCAGAAGGACAAATCACGGTTGGCAGAAAAACCTATCAATTACCTGAGTTGTTTCTTGTTATGGCAACTCAAAACCCTATTGAACAAGAAGGGACTTATCCTCTTCCTGAAGCTCAGTTAGACCGATTTTTAATGCATCTGGAAATTGACTACCCAGACGCAGAAAGCGAATTAGATATATTAAAGTTAAACCGTGGAGAAGCAGTTTCTAACAATAACTCAGATGACGATGATAAAAATACAGCTTTACGCGTACTAAGCCAAGATGAAATATTTCTAGCCAGAAAAGAAGTGTTAAATATTCATATGGCGCCTTCGCTTGAAAAATATCTCGTTGATTTAATTATTGCTACACGACAACCAGAAAAATACGACGATAAATTAAAGTCATGGTTAGCCTTTGGTGCAAGCCCACGTGCAACGATAGCGCTTGATCGTTGTGCTCGTGCCAGAGCATGGTTACACAATAGAGACTTTGTTAGCCCAGAAGATATTCAAGCAGTATTTCATAATGTACTTAGACATAGAATATTACTGAGCTATCAGGCTGAAGCCGAAGGCATAACAGCCAACCAGTTATTAGATCATTTACTTAACTTAGTTGCCGTTGCATAACGATACCTAACCTAATTAATGTTATTTTTTTCAAATAAGTAAAGTATGTCAATTGAGATAAAGTATCTTTATGTGGTTTAAGCAGTTTTTTTCTAATAGACAACACAGTGATAATCAAAACAACCATTGTGATCATATTTTAGCGAGCATCCAAAGTAACGGTGTCGACTTGTCGATGTCGGAGTTGCTGCAGTATCAATCTAAAAGTGCATTAATAGACTTAACTGCTCGAAAAAATATTCATGGTCGTCAATCAGGTAATTACCTCTCTCGTAGTAAAGGACGAGGTATGGAGTTTGATGAAGTAAGACATTATCAAACAGGTGATGACATTCGCGCTATTGATTGGCGAGTAACAGCAAGAACCGGTAAAACACATACCAAGTTATTTCGTGAAGAAATAGAGAGACCTGTTTTAATCGCAACCGACTTATCTACTAATATGCATTTTGGTAGTAAGCTATTATTTAAATCAGTTCAAGCCGCCCATTTAGCTGCACTAGTAGCATGGCATGCAAAAGAGCGTGGTGATAGATTAGGCGGTATTGTTTTCAATCAAAATCAACACAAAGAGTTAAAACCACGTAGTAGAAAAGAAGGCGTTTTGCATTATCTGCATGCGCTTACATCAGTTCACCAAAGCTCAACTGAAATAATTAATAACATCACAACAAGTGATAATTTAGTTAATAAACCTTTACCAAGTGAAACTGTTTTTACAGAAAATTGCGCTCGTATAAGACAACTCGCCAAACCTGGCTCACTGGTCTACTTTATTACCGATGCAAGTACGCTAAATAACCACTCTAAAAATAGCCACACAGTTTTAAGACATTTAAGCCAAATTTCTCAACATTGTGAACTGGTTATTTGTTTAATTAGCGATCCTTTAGAGCATAACTTACCAAGCAGTGATGTTAAATTTTCCGTTAATATTACTGATGGCCAAGACAAGCAACAGTTAACACTAGGTGATGAAAACACATCTGAACAATACCACCAAGTTGCAACAAGTATTATGAATGATAAAAAGCAACAACTAATTGAGACAGGCGCTAGAGTCGTTGAACTCAGCGCTGGATTACCTCTTGAATTACAACTTAGAGCGGGAGGTAATTAATGAATTATTCTAAAAAATTAATATCTTTTATGCTTTATGTATTCTTAGGTTTTACGATACAAACAAACTCAGTATTCGCTAGTGGATTTCAACAACTACCTACAGGAAATAATCCTGCTAATACTCCATTACAGCTAAATGATATTCACTTACCTGAACAAGTGAGTCAATTGCCTACAGCATATGGCTGGTGGTTATTACTCCTTTTAGTTGTTCTTTCTTCTTATGTTGCAGTACGAAAATATATTCTGCATAAACGTAAAAACAGGCAAAAAACCAAAGCCTTAAGCACTCTCTCAAAGTCAATGACGAGTGAAGAGGTAATGACGTTATTGAAGTGGGTCGCAATGCAGTATTTTCCACGTACACAGCTAAGCAAACTTTATGGCGAGCAATTACAACAGTTTTTAGTTAAGCAATTACCTGAAAAATACCAGCAACAGTTTTCTAGTTTATCTTCGGATAGCTTCAACAGCCATTACCAAAAAAATCCGTCCATAAAGAGTAATGAACAGTGTTTTCAAGCCGCAAAACTTTGGATAGAACACGCACTTCCCCTTAAAAACACAAGCAGTATCGGGGGGGGGGTAAATGATTAGCTTTGCATGGCCTTGGTTATTGGTATTGTTACCACTTCCCTTTCTTATTTATTTACTTCCTGCTAAAAAATCAGTGAAGACAAGTAGTGCTTTAAAAATGCCAACACTGATTAAAATATCAGGGCAAGCTGTCACGCCGACAAAAAGTAACAAACTTCCTATTATTTTGCTCGCTGCATGTTGGATACTCACTGTAGTTGCTCTAAGTCGACCACAATGGTTAGGCGAAGCAATTGACATTCCTACAGAAGGAAGAGAAATGATGATTGCAGTCGATTTATCAGGCAGCATGCAAATTGAAGACATGCAGTTAAATAACAGTACAGTAAACCGATTGACAATGCTCAAAGTTGTTTTAGGTAATTTTATCGAAAGACGTGTAGGTGATCGCTTAGGCTTGATCCTTTTTGGTGATGATGCCTATATGCAAACGCCGATGACTTTTGATAGAAAAACAGTACAACAAATGTTGAACGAAAGTGAATTAGGTCTAGTAGGAAGGAAAACGGCGATTGGTGATGCAATAGCATTGGCTGTAAAAAGGTTCGATCAAAAGAAACAATCTAACAAAGTGCTACTTTTATTAACTGATGGTCAAAATACCGCAGGTAAAATAACGCCAGATCAAGCACTAGAACTTGCCGTCGCTAAAAACATTACCATTTATACTGTAGGTATTGGTGCAGAAGTCATGATTCAGCAATCTTTATTCGGTAGTCGTCGTGTTAATCCTTCAAGCGAATTAGACGAACAAAGTTTAGCAAAAATTGCAGAAGAAACAGGTGGAAAATATTTTCGTGCCAAAGACAGTCAAGGTATGAGTGAAATATACAATCTACTTGATAAACTAGAGCCCATTGAGCAAGACCAACAACAAATGCGTCCACTCACAGCTTTGTTTTATTGGCCTTTATCTATTGCAGCTGTTATTGCTTCTTTAGCAATATTTATGATGAGCTTTCCCAGATTTATACCTTTTACTAATACAGGTAACTCAAAATCTACTATCGATTCACAATCTACAAATTCATATTCAACCATAGGTAAACGTTAATATGAGCTTTGAATTCAACCAATTTTTAGAGCATTTTCACTTTGTAAGACCTTGGTGGTTACTTGCTTTTTTACTATTATTTATCATAGTGAGGTTACTCAAAAAGCAGCAGCACTTTAACTCACCATGGCAACAATTATTACCTAAACATTTAGCAAATGTTGTCTTAGAAACATCTAACGGTAATGTCAGTAAGCAGCAAAACTCTTCAGCGTTTAGCAACGTAATGCTAAAACCTTTTATTATAGGTAGTTGTGTGATTTTGGCGTTAGCAGGGCCTGCTTGGCAAAAAGTTCCTCAACCAGTCTATCAACTGGAACGAGGCGCTGTACTTATTATGGATATGTCATACTCTATGTATGCCACCGATTTAAAACCAAACCGTCTAACCCGAGCAAGGTTTAAGGCTGTAGATCTTCTTAAAACACTCAATGAAGGTGAAATAGGTTTAATTGCCTACGCAGGTGACGCATTTACTATTAGCCCACTCACTCAAGATATTAAAAATATCGAGTTATTATTACCTTCATTATCTCCAGAAATTATGCCTGTACTGGGTGCAAATGCTTTTGCTGCATTATCGATGGCTCATGAGACACTTATTAATGCTGGCCATGTTAATGGCGATATTTATTGGTTTACTGACGATATTGATAATGAAGAAATGTCGGACGTATATAACTGGGCTAATGAATATGGTCACCGAATAAATATTTTAGGTATTGGTACTGCAAATGGTGCACCTATAAAGTTAAGTTCTGGAGAGTTACTTAAAGACAAATCTGGCGCTATTGTTGTACCTAAATTACCCGAAGGAAAGCTGGCATCTATCGCAAAACGTGCTAGAGGCCAATACAGTACAATTACTCATGGTGATGCAGACATTCGACTATTAGTACAATCGTCAGTTAACCATAATAATGATGACATTAACCAAGATAAAGAAGAGCAACAATTACTACAAGGTGATCAATATTACGAACAAGGGCCATGGCTTATCATTATTATGTTGCCATTATTATTAAGTTATTTTCGTCGTGGTGTGCTTATCTCTTTCTCACCAGTATTACCATTACTTTTAGTGACAGGTCTCTTAAACTCGCATAATGCAATAGCAAACAACGAAGTAATTCCGCAAGTTTCTGAATCAACCTCGACAACCGAAACTAATGCAGCCACAAGTCTGCAGTCTTCAAGTGAATCAAAAGTAAAATCGTTTTGGAATAACCTTTGGCAGACACCTGATCAGCAAGGACAAAATCATTTTGAACAACAGCAATATCAGCAAGCCGCCAATCAATTTGATAATACCCAATGGCAAGGTAGTGCCCACTATAAAGCAGGTAATTATCAGCAGGCACTAGAAGCTTTCCAACAAAGCGATAGCGGCGAAGCTTTATATAACCAAGGTAATGCTTTAGCTCAATTACAGCAATTTGATCAAGCTATCGAAGCCTATAAAAAAGCGTTAGCAAAAGATGAATCCTTAACAGATGCAAAAGAAAACCTTGAAAAAATTGAAGCATTAAAGAAACAACAAGAACAGCAACAAGGCGAACAGCAACAAGGCGAGCAGCAGCAAGGCGAGCAACAGCAAGGCGAACAACAGCAAGGCGAACAGCAACAAGGCGAACAGCAGCAAGGTGAGCAGCAACAAGGCGAGCAGCAACAAGGCGAGCAACAGCAAGGCGAGCAACAGCAAGGTGAGCAGCAACAAGGCGAGCAACAGCAAGGCGAACAGCAGCAAGGTGAGCAGCAGCAAGGCGAGCAGCAACAAGGTGAGCAGCAGCAAGGCGAACAGCAGCAAGGTGAGCAGCAGCAAGGTGAGCAGCAACAAGTCGCTAAAGAAGGTGAAGAATCAGTTCAAGAGCCCGATGAAAAAACTGCCGCAAGCACGATGCTAGATAAACAAGCAAAAGAGACAGAACAAAAGCATCAACAACTATTAAATAAAGTAACTGATGACCCCTATTTGCTACTGCGTAATAAAATGAAATTAGAGTATCAAAAAAGACAGCAAGGCGGTTCAAGAAAAGGAGCAGAGAAACAGTGGTAAACTCGAAGTTAACACACGTAATACGTTTTTGTATTTTTACTTTTTTAATGGTTTTTAATCATTCAGCAAATGCCTTATCAAGTGTCACTGCCACGGTTGATAAAAACCCTGCAATGCTAAATGAATCAATCGTATTAACAGTGACTGCAGATGATGATATTAATCGCAATAAACTCGATACATCCCCATTATTGAAAGATTTCATTGTGGGTCAAACATCGGTTAGCTCTCAAACAACCATGGTCAACTTTAAAACCAGTAGAACAACCAACTGGCAGATTTTACTTATTCCAAGAAAAGTCGGGAAATTAGCAATTCCGGCATTAGAAATAGAGGGAAAATTTAGCCAACCCATATCACTCGAAGTAGTAGACCAAGCGCCTCAAGATAACAATAATTATCAGGATATATTTATTACCAGTGAGTTATCTAATAATGAAGTATTTGTTCAACAACTCACAACATTGACCTTAAAACTTCACTTTTCAGTTGAACTAAAAAGTGGCAACTTAACTGAGCCTGAATTAGCTGGCGCTACCGTTGAAAAAATAGGACAAGATCAACAATCTGATACCATCATTAACGGTAAGCGCTACCGAGTTATTGAACAAACTTATGCCATTACACCACAGCAAAGTGGCACATTTACTTTAGCAGCACCGATGTTTTCAGGTGAGATAATGATGCCATCAAGAAGGCGCTCTAACTTTCTAAGTTTTGCTGAAACTAAGCCCGTCAGTATTTTAGGCGAAAGTATAAAGCTGGTTGTTAAATCAATACCAGACAGTTTCATTAATTATGACCCAAATAACCCGCAAAATACTTGGTTACCCAGTGAACTTTTAACATTACATCAAGAATGGCAATCAAATGGGCAGGATTACATGGTTGGTGAGCCTATAACCAGAACAATTACTTTAACAGCTGCGGGCTTATCTAAGGCACAACTCCCCCCTATTATCATGAAGGCAACTAAAGGGTTAAAAGTTTATCCTGATCAAGCTCAGCTCCATTCAAATTTATCTAAAGAGCGTCTTGTTAGTCAAAAGGTGCAAAATTTTGCGTTAGTGGCAAGTCATGCTGGACGTTTTATCCTGCCTGAAATTCGTATCACTTGGTTTAATACTGTTACTAACAAAATTGAGCATGCCACCTTACCTGAGCAAGCGATTATTGTTAAAGAAAACCCTGATGAGCCTAATTCAACAAGAATGGATGTTAGCAACTCTCAACAAGTGGACAGTATTACAACGGACTCATCGACACTGACAAAAGCCGAAAACCTTAAACAAGATTCTCCGCTTACACAAACTAACCATTTACATTGGGTATACCTTGGTTTATGGATAGCGACTTTACTCGCTTGGTTTTTTCATGTCAGTCTAATTAAGCGAAAATCTGCGACATTACCTCGAGTAGAGAAAAAACACGATAGCGGGCAAAGTTACATTAAGTTACTGGCTGCTTGTAAAAAAGGTCAAGCCCAACAGGCGCTTGACTTAATATTACCTTGGCTAAATCACAGTTTACAGTTATCTGGTTCTGCACAAATAACCACTTTTGCTAAAGCACAAGAAATTGTTTCAGAACAAAGCTTTTCAAATGCAGTAAATGAATTACAGCAACATTTATTTGGTAAAGATTCTGATTCAGGATTGTCAAATTGGCAAGGTGATACCTTGTTAAATGCTGTACAAGCCTATAACAAGAAACAACAACAAGTATCATCTTCTACATCGATAAAATTAAACCCTTAACGCCTTAACCTTAATACCTAACCTAAATACCTTATAAGAAAGCTAGGGGCTGTTGATCATTCGGGGTTGTTTTTGCAGCTTTTTGTTGGATATTTGTACAAGGCAGAGCCTTTGTCATGTGGTTATTCCACATAAAAAGGCGATAACGCCGTAAAAATGACCAACAAACGCTGTCCGAAGGATTAGGCTAAAAGCATTTTATGCTTTGTTGAGTAGTATTTGCTTAGAATGACTAAGCTACACACTACTCGCCGCGAATAAAACGCTTTTAGCTCTTACAAAATTTAATCGCGAAAGATCAACAGACCCTAGTACTTTGTTTATCACACTAGCTTTCTTTTGCGGTTAGCTTAATTGTTTCATTCTTACTTCCACTGCCTCACAAAGCTAGTTCATTGAATTTTTGCTACGATGAAATAAATTATTTATTTTGAAATTGATTTGGTTAAGAGCAGGTCTTTACTTACATGATTACTAAACAAGTTAGATACGAAGCGCTGGTAAAGGCGCTACACGGTGATTTATACCGTTATGCTTATTGGCTCTGCCATGAAAAACAGGTGGCTGAAGACCTTGTGCAAGAAACTTTTCTTCGAGCATGGCGAGCCTTAGACTCATTAAAAGATGAGAAAGCAGCAAAATCATGGTTAATCACTATATTACGAAGAGAGAACGCGAGACGATTTGAGCGTAAGCGTTTTGATATGGGAGAGTTCGATGAAGCATCGATTACAGACAATCAATCTTTAAGCAATGAGCAAAATATTGAAAATGCTTGGTTAAGAGAAAAAATAGCTCAGCTGCCTGCTGAATATTCCGAGCCATTAGTTTTACAAGTGCTAGGAGGGTTTAGTGGTGAAGATATTGCTTCAATCCTCAACTTAAATAAAAACACAGTCATGACCCGCTTGTTTAGAGCGAGAAATCAATTGAAAGAAGCACTAGAAGCAGAGCCAGAAAAACGAGGTTTATACAATGGATGATTTACAATTTAGACGTAGCATTTACGCCGATCCAAAAAGCCAAGATGAAGCTTTACTTGCTGCGCTTCAAGCTGACCCGTCGAAAAGGCAATTTGCTCAAGAGCTCAATCATCTTGATGATAAAATCGCTCAAGCATTAAACATTCCCGTGCCCGAAGATTTATCTGATAAATTAATTTTGCGTCAAACTTTAGCTAGCCACCAAATACAAAAGCGTAAAAAGCGCTTCCACCTTGCTTTAGCAGCATCTGTTGCCATAACGGCAGGACTACTTGTTAATTTCACACTTTTCTCGAGTGCGCATTCTAATTTAGGAGATTATGCATTAGCCCACGTTTATCATGAGCAAGGGCACTTTTCTAATGATGCTAACACAAGAGTTGATCTTACATCGCTCAATAAAAAAATGGCGGCATTTAATGGTAATTTCACTAACACGATTGGCAAGTTAATATTTGCTGATTACTGTCGCTTTGATGGCATGAAAAGTCTCCATTTAGTTTTTCAAGGAAAAACAAGCCCGGTTACTGTTTTTGTTGTACCTAAAAACGATCAAATCAGCTTTAGTGATACATTTTCTGACAGCAAACTTATTGGCCAATCTGCCGCTTTTGATAAAGCTAACATCATTGTTGTAGGTGATAAGAATGAGCCTTTATCAGCTTGGCAAAAAAAATTAGGCAATAATATTTCTTGGTCAATTTAGCCATTTCATTTCGCTGAAAATAAGACATAACGCCATCAAAAAAGGCTAGGACATCAAGCCCTAGCCTTTTTACATTTAAACAGCTTTATTTATTTATGATGACTTAGCATTTTATTGAATAAAGTCTTCATTTCACTAGAGACATTTTTATCCATAACACTAACTATATAAATAGCTAAAGAACACATTATAAACCCTGGTACAATTTCATAAACAACAGAGCTTAATGAGTTGCCGTTAATTGTGACAGGGGCATAAATCCAAAATAATACAGTCGCAGCACCTGCAACAATACCTGCTAATGCTCCATTTTTAGTCATCTTAGACCAGTATAAACTACCAATAACCACAGGTCCAAAAGCGGCACCAAACCCAGCCCACGCATTACTAACTAGACTTAATATGGTGCTATTGCGATCGTACGCTAAGAAAATGGCCACTAAAGCAACAATCAACACAGATATACGACCAACCAAGACTAACTGTTTTTCACTCGCCTCTTTATTTAAAAAGGCTTGATAAAAATCCCCCGTTAACGAGCTAGATGTCACTAAGAGTTGCGAAGAAATAGTACTCATAATCGCCGCTAATATTGCTGCCAATAAAAAGCCAGCCACAAGAGGATTAAATAAAAGCTGTGACAACACAATAAAGATTGTTTCGGCATCATCAAGTTTCAACCCTGTTTTTTGAACATAAGCGATACCAGCAAAACCTGTTGCCATAGCACCGATGAGTGATACTATCATCCAACTCATGCCTATACGCCTTGCTGTTGGCATATCTTTCACACTACGTATCGCCATAAAACGTACGATAATATGAGGTTGACCAAAGTAACCTAACCCCCAAGCCATCGCAGAAATTATTCCTAGTAAAGTCATACCACTAAAGGCATTAAGTAACTCAGGGTTTATCTGCTTGACCGCTGTATGTACTTCCTCAATCCCGCCCACTTCATTTAATGTAACAACGGGTACTAACACCAAAGCTACAAACATGATGCACCCTTGAACAAAGTCTGTCAGGCTAACAGCAAGAAAGCCGCCAAACAAAGTGTACGCAACCACAACACCCGCGGTGACATATAGCCCTATTTCGTATGATAGTCCAAATGAGCTTTCAAACAGTTTACCCCCAGCAACAATACCGCTTGAAGTATATAAAGTGAAAAACACAACAATTACAATAGAAGAGACTACTCTCAATAGTCGCGTTTTATCTTCAAATCTATTTTCAAAAAAGTCAGGTAAGGTAATAGAATTATTAGCAATCTCTGTGTAAGTTCTTAACCTTGGCGCAACAATTAAATAATTTAAGAAAGCGCCTAAAATAAGGCCTATACCAATCCAAAGGCTACTAACTCCTGATAAATACATTGCTCCAGGCAGGCCCATTAACATCCAGCCACTCATGTCAGAAGCGCCAGCAGATAATGCGGCAACACTAGGCGTTAAACTTCTTCCTCCCAACATATATCCAGAGACATCACTGGTCGATTTTTTATAAGCATATAAACCTATACCTAACATAGCGATAAAATAAAGGGCTAACGAAAACAGTGTACTAAATTCCAAAACATCTCCAACAAATAACAAAAATTAAGTCGTCTAACCTAGCAAAAATGGCAAAAAAAAGATACCGCTGTACCTAAAATGTATAAATTATAAAAATAAACAACAAAACTAATGAAAAATAACGCGCTATACCATATATTCAATAGTATGAACCTTTTACGAAGTAGACAGTCAATAATTTATGATTTTTTATGCCGCTAGACAGCCAATTTTAGATAAGAGCAAAAAGCTTTTTGCCTATGAATTATTATTTCGCGACAGTATTGATAATGTTTTTCCTGATATAGATGGCGATGAAGCAACCAGTAAAATGATAGAAGCTAGCCAATTCAATATGGGGATTAGTGAATTTACTGGAAGTAAGCCTGCTTTTATTAATTTTACTCAAGATACACTGACGCAAGGCTACGCTGAAATGCTTGCGCCTGAAGAAGTTGTTATAGAAATTCTTGAAACGGTAAAGCCAGGTAAAAAACTACTGGCACAATGTAAAGATCTTCACAGTAAAGGCTATACCATTGCCCTTGATGATTACGAACATCAAAGTGTTTGGGCACATTTTTATCCTTTTATTAAAATTATTAAAGTCGATATACAATCAACCAGCCTTGATGAAATTAAAACGATTATTACCGCAACAAAAGGGCATGAACATATTCAGTTACTTGCTGAAAAAGTAGAGACTTATGAAGAATATAATCAACTCCTTCAAATGGGTTTTGAGTTTTTCCAAGGCTTCTTTTTTGCTAAACCTGAAATCGTCAAAACTAAAACGCTCTCGCCATCACAATTAGCTATGGCTGAACTTCTTTATGAAACATCTAAAACTGAATTAGACTTGAATAGCATCACCAGTGTTTTTGAACGTGATGTTTCTCTTTCATACAAGTTATTACGTTATGCTAATTCTGCCATTTTTAGGCGTAGAAGTGAGATATCAACAATAAAACAAGCCTTAGTCATTTTAGGCTCAGGCGAGCTTAAGCGCTTTTTGGGAGTAATGTTTGCTATAACTGCAAATCCTGACAAACCAACAGAATTAATTAAATTGGCAATGACAAGAGCCAAATTCTGCGAATTAGTTGCACAAGATATCAGATCCCAGTTAGATGTTTCTATCGCCTTTTTAACCGGTTTATTATCAAAAATTGATGCCATTCTCGATGAACCGATGGAAAGTGTGATGGAAAAGCTACCCCTGGCTCAAGAAATAAAAGACCCCCTACTAACGAAGAAAGGCCCTATGGCTGCGTTAATTAAGTTAGTTGAGTTGATAGAGCTGGCTGAATGGGATAAAACCAATATTGTCATCGAGAAATTAAAGCTTAATAAAGACAAAGCGGTTGAACATTACAATCAAGCGCTTACTTGGGCTGACGAACAAACTGACCTAACAACATAATAATACATTCAAAATAATACATTCAAAATAATATACTCAAAATAAAGTTTAACCCGTACTAAAACAATAAAAGGAGCTTTACAGCTCCTTTTATTGTTTTAGTACGGGTTAATAACAAATGAACTTAAATTTAGTTTAGTTAATTGTACCCATTAGGATTTTTTGACTGCCATCGCCACGTATCAGCAATCATATCTGTAATAGAATATTGAGTTTTCCATGCCAGTAATTCATTAGCAAGTGATGCATCAGCATAAACGGTTGCTAAGTCTCCTGCTCTTCTAGGCACAACTTTGTAAGGTATGCTAACACCGCTTATTTCGCTAAAGTTATTCACTATTTCTAATACAGAAGTTCCGTTTCCAGTACCTAAATTGATTGCTTTACATCCCTTAATTGCCTCTAAGTTTTGTAATGCTTTTACATGCCCTAATGCTAAGTCAATAACATGGATATAATCTCTTACGCCTGTGCCGTCAATCGTATTGTAATCATCACCGAAAACTTGCAATTCTTTTAATCGCCCTACCGCGACTTGAGATACATAGGGCAATAAATTATTTGGGATGCCGTTAGGGCTTTCACCTATAAGACCTGATTGGTGTGCTCCAATCGGGTTAAAATAACGTAAACAAGCAATTGACCAATCTGCATCACTTTTCGCTACATCAAATAAAATATTTTCAACCATTAGCTTTGTTTGACCATAAGGGTTGGTTGCCGAAGTTGTCATTCCCTCATGTAATGGAGATTCGTTATCACCATATACAGTTGCAGATGAACTAAAGACTAACTTTTTAACTTGATGTTTTTTCATCACTTGCAATAAAGTGACCGTACCTGAAACATTATTATCATAATACGCTAATGGAATCTCATTTGACTCACCAACAGCTTTTAACCCAGCAAAGTGAATCACAGCTTCAATAGTGTGCTGAGTAAAAATTCGCTCTAATGCTGATTCATCTCGAATATCAGCTTCAATAAAGGTAACGGTTTTATCCGTGATTTGCGTTATTCTTTCTAGTACCTTGGTTGATGAGTTAGATAAGTTATCAACAATCACAATATCCTGTTCTATATTCCCATCTGTTAACTGTAATAACTCAACAACAGTGTGGCTGCCTATATAGCCAGTACCACCGGTAATTAATAAACTCATTTAATATCCTATAAATACACTTTAATTATTATCTTATTCCCTACTGTTGATAATATTTTGCCACAGTATCGAAAAACTGACCAAGCATTTGTTCTGGTAATGCATTAATACCTGCCGCTGCAGCTCTTCCTCCACCTGTTGGAAATTGTGCACAGACATCACCAGCACCATGCTTATTATTGAGTGGAGCTCTTAAACTTACGGTATAAGAACTATCAATATTTTGTGTTAAAACTGCATGTGCTTTTTCAGGTGATTCATTGGCTAAGGCATTACCAAAAACACCACTTATTCTGCGTGCCCAAGGCTCATCGGCTAATAAAACCGCTTTAACATTAGCTTGATCGGTTAATACGTCAGCTTCTTGAGCATTGTTCATATCTGAATGATAACGCTCTTTAAGCTGGGCAAATGCAGAGCCTTGTTCTGCAATTAAACTAAATGGATCGGGATAATTTAATAATAAGTTAAATAAATCTGCAGGTGCGTAGTATAGATCATCTATATCACGGCCATATCCGTTATAATTAATATATGTTCCCAGTTCACACAACAATGCTTGTTTTTCTTCTGACAAATCATATTTTTCAGCTAATGATTGCGCTGATACTATCATATTATCGCCATATGCAGCGGCAATAGCCCAATAAGCATACTGTCCTTCTAAATACTCATTTACAAGAAGACTAGTGCAAGTATTGGGATCCGTATTAATAATGCTTTTCAGATGTTCTGAAGTAGGAATATGCCCACTTCGATGGTGATCAACATAAAAGACGGGGACTTTCGCTTGCAATAAATCTTCTAGTGGTTGGTGATTTTTCTCAAGTGATATATCTAAAACCGTAACAGAGGTCGCTTCCTTCGCAGATACTTGCTTTAGTAAACTGATATCACGTTTAACCCCTGTGATTAATTGACTCTTTTTTGGGGTATTTAATCTAAGTTGTAATAGTGCAATGATGCCATCAGCATCACCGTTGAAAACATCAAAATGCATAATTATCTCTTTTGGGCATTACGTAAATAGAGGTCACTACCGAGCTGATTAATTGGTGAGTTTTCCTCTAGCTAAAAATTTTATATTGCTATTAATCACTAATAAACTGATGTTCAATTAAGTAATTAACAATTTGCTGAGCACACGCTTCTATTGACTTCTCTGCAGTTTTAACATGTATTTGTGGTGATACAGGTACGTCATAAGTAGAGTCAATACCAGTAAAGTCTTTAATTTCACCAGCACGTGCTTTTTTATATAAACCTTTAGGGTCACGTTGTTCACACACTGCTATTGGCGTATCAATAAACACTTCAATAAACTCACCTTGTTCAAGCTTTTCTTTTGCCATCGCTCTATCAGAAGCAAAGGGCGAAATGAAAGCCGTAGAAACAATAATGCCTGCATCTAAAAATAACTTAGCCACCTCAGAAATTCGACGAATATTTTCAATTCTAGCCTCATCAGTAAAACCTAAATCACCATTAAGTCCGTGCCTAACATTGTCTCCGTCTAGTAAGTAGCTATGACAAGCGCGTTGAAATAAAAGCGCATCAACGGCATTAGCTACTGTTGATTTTCCTGAGCCGCTCAATCCGGTATACCATAGTAAACAAGGTTTTTGCGATTTAAGAGAAGCTCTTTGCTGCTTTGTTACCTGTTGGTCATGCCAAACAGTATTATCTGTTTTCATTAATATTTACTCGACTCGCACTATTAAAATGGAAAAATAATTGGGATCATAATCATAACAGTTATGCTATAAACCAAAGAAATTGGCAGCCCAAATTTTATAAAATCCGTAAGTTTATAATTACCCGCATTATAAACCATAACATTGGTTTGATATCCGTATGGGCTGATAAAACTACCACTAGCAGCAAATGCAACCGCCATAACAAAAGGAATAGGATCAACATTTAAACCAAGTGCTATGTTATAAGCTACAGGAAACGATAAAGCAGCCGCAGCACTGTTAGTTACCAACTCGGTCATAATTAACGTTAAAACAAAAATAACGATAAAAGCTAAATAGACACTTTGACCGTGTAATAATGACTCTATTCCTGAGGCTATATTGGCAGCAATCCCGGTATTTTCAATAGCGGTTGCTAATGTTAACGCCCCCAGCACTATCATCCAAATCTCTAACGGAAAGCGCCTTTTAATTTCATTAACGGTAAGCGAACCACTGAAGATTAAAAAAGCGACATAGACAAATAACGCACTTAAAAGCGAAACGGGTGTGAAAACTGAAACGCCAATAGCTACGATAAAGCCCCAAACGGTGGTATGATCTCGCCAGCCACTCAGCATATTTTCTGTTTGACGACCTGACAGAATAAAGAAGTTTTTACTTAAATTGGTTCGAGTTGAAAAATCTTGCCCTACCGCTAACACTAAAAAATCACCTGATTTTAAAACTATATCACCAAGCTTTCCTGATAATGCACACCCTTCCCTTCTAACGGCAACGACAGCCGCATCAAAGCGGGCACGAAAACCTGCTTTTTTAAGTGTTTTCCCCGCGATGGCTGAATCAGGCTTTAACAAGACCTCTGTTAAGTTATCTTGTAATAAGTCATCTTGCTGAGCAAAGAGTGTTAAACCATCAAATTGTTGTAAGGTTAACACTTTGGAAATATCACCACTAAAAATTAACTTATCTTTGGCTTGCACACTTTCTTCAGGAGTGACAGGAGAAATCAATTTGCCATGCCTGACAATTTCAACTAAAAACAGTGAATCTAAATTTCTTAACCCGTTATCCTCAATACTTTTACCTATTAGTGAAGAAGTCGATGACACTTTTGCTTCAAGTAAGTAATCATTAGTTTGTAGTTCGTCTTCTTCTATAGTCGGTAAAGAATTAGCTCTTAGTAAGATAATAAATAAACAACTTAGTAGGGCTACAAGACCAATCGTTGTAAAATCAAAAAAACTAAAACCAGGGTTACCTTGTTTCAACATTAAACTATTTACGATTAAATTAGTGGATGTCCCCACTAGAGTCAATGTACCACCTAAAATGGCAGCAAAAGATAACGGCAGTAATAACTTACCTGAATTAATGAGTTTATTTTTTTTAACTGTATTGATTAATGTTGCGACAACCGCAGTATTGCTCATTAAAGCGGAAGCAAATGCAGTTCCAAGCAATAACCTTAAAGTAGATTTTATTTTTGAACCATTAAAGACACGTGTAGATAAGCGCCTAAGGATACTGGTTCGTTCAAAAGAAAAAGAACAGATAACCAGTAAAACTAACGTTACTAACCCTGGATTAACTGCGTTGGCTAATATGTCATCAACAGAAACAAAAGATAACGCTAAACAAAGTAAAATTGTGACAGAGAACACACGCTCTGGTGCTCGTTGAAATTTAACCAAACTTGCGAAAGTGGCGATAAACACACCGATCATCAACCACTGTTCAACTGTCATTAATTATTCCTAAAAAAGCGCTATCTTTAATTACGCGTGCTAATTACTTACGCTTTCGTAATATCGCGAGCACCCCAATGAGGGAAATGCTTACGTACTAAGGTATTAAACTCAAGTTCAAAAGCTGAATACTCGTGTACTTGTTCATCTAAGGCATGATTTATCATACCTGCACCTACCGTAATATTACTTAAGCGATCAACAATAATAAAAGCGCCTGTACCTTTGTTATCTTGGTAAGCATCAAAATGCAATGTTTCGCCAACAACAAAATCAACAGTACCAATGTCATTTACCGCCAGCTGAGAGCTTGGTAGTTTCTCCATAGTATTAACATCAAACTTGTTTGTTATGGTATCAGCGTGACCTGTTGTTACTTTACTACCATGCTTAATAAAATACTCTCGACCCGGTTCAAGTTCATTTTCATGCATCCAAACAACGGTTGCATTAAACTCTTTGGCTGAGGTGGGTAAATTACCCTTTTTAACAATAATTTCACCGCGAGAAATATCAATCTCATCTTCTAAGGTAATTGTAACCGCCATACCTTTATCAGCTCGTTCTAGGTTGCCATCAAAGGTGACAATCTCTTTAACAACACTCTCTTTACCTGAAGGTAAAGCAACAATAGTATCGCCTACTAAAACGTGTCCCGACGCAATTGTGCCTGCAAAGCCTCTAAAGTCGAGGTTCGGACGATTTACATACTGTACTTGGAAACGAAATTGTGTGAATTCATCCTGTTCTTTAACATCAATAGTGTTTAGTAGCTTCATTAATGTGGCACCAGGGTACCAAGGCATATTTTCACTTTCTTCAACAACATTATCGCCATTTAACGCTGACATTGGCACAAAACGAACATCATTAAAATTTAATGAATCAGCAAACTCACGATATTCCTTTTTAATCTCTTGATAGCGCTCTTGCGAATAATCAACCAAGTCCATTTTATTAACCGCAACAACAATATGTTTAATGCCAAGTAACGAACAAATGAATGAATGTCGTCTGGTTTGTGTTTGAACGCCATACCTTGCATCAATCAAAATAATCGCTAAATCACACGTTGAAGCACCAGTAGCCATATTACGAGTATATTGCTCGTGACCTGGCGTGTCAGCAATAATAAACTTACGCTTATCCGTTGAAAAATAACGATAGGCAACGTCAATGGTAATACCCTGCTCACGCTCCGATTGCAAACCATCAACAAGTAAGGCTAAATCAACAGCTTCACCGGTAGTACCTGATTTTTTTGAATCATTTTCTATAGCGGCCAATTGATCTTCAAAAATCATTTTCGAATCATGTAATAAACGGCCAATTAAGGTACTTTTACCATCATCAACACTGCCACAGGTTAAAAACCTAACCAGTTCTTTATTTTCATGTTGCTTTAAATAAGCTTGGATATCACTTTCTATTAAGTCTGATTGATGACTCATTTCATTTCCTTAGTAAACCAAAGCAAAAGTTGCATTGGTTCATTATCAAATTAATGTCTACTGTTAATTGTTTTAAGCCATTTAATAAAGTAAGTGGCTATAAAGATCAGCTTAGAAATAACCTTCCATTTTCTTTTTCTCCATCGAACCAGCGGAGTCATGATCAATCACTCGCCCTTGTCGCTCAGAAGTTTTAGTTAACAGCATTTCTTGAATAATTTCTGGTAATGTTGCCGCATCAGACTCAACAGCTCCCGTTAACGGATAACAGCCTAATGTTCTAAAGCGAACATTTTTCATTTGGATTTCTTCATCATCAGCAATAGGCATGCGATCATCATCAACCATAATTAACGTACCATCACGCTCTACAACAGGGCGCTTTTCTGATAAATACAAAGGCACAATTGGAATACTTTCTAAATAGATATATTGCCAAATATCAAGCTCAGTCCAATTTGATAAAGGGAATACACGAATGCTTTCGCCTTTATTTACTTTACCGTTATATACATTCCATAATTCTGGGCGTTGGCTTTTTGGATCCCAGCGATGGTTAGTATCTCTAAACGAGTAGACACGCTCTTTAGCACGCGACTTTTCCTCATCACGGCGTGCACCACCAAAAGCCGCATCAAAACCATATTTGTTTAATGCCTGTTTCAACCCTTGAGTTTTCATGACATCAGTATGCTTTGCACTACCATGGGTAAATGGCCCTATACCCATAGCTAAGCCTTCTGGGTTTTTATGCACTAATAATTCAAAGCCATAATCTTTAGCCATTTGATCACGAAAGGCGATCATCTCTTTAAATTTCCAATCTGTATCAACATGTAAAAGAGGGAAAGGGATTTTACCTGGTGCAAAGGCTTTTCTTGCTAGGTGTAATAACACAGCAGAGTCTTTACCCACTGAATACAACATAACGGGGTTATCAAATTCAGCAGCAACTTCACGAAATATATGGATTGATTCAGCTTCAAGCTTTTTTAAATGGGTTAAATTCATTTGTCAGTACAAACTATTATGAAAAATTATGGCGCTAATATTGCCACACCTCTGTAGAGGTTTCCATATAATAAACAGCTTCGATATAACCAAAGCGAATAAGGATAGTGGTTTTTATAGGGGTTACTCTACAACACCTATAAAAATAACGTTCTATATGAAAAAACCAGCCACAAAGCTGGTTTTTAAGGGTAAGCAAACACAGTTAAAGAATTATTCTTTCTTTATTATCTTCAATAATTTTTGGCCCTATACCTTTCACCGCAGTAAGTTGCTCTATATGGGTATATTTACCTATCTCATTCCTATATTGAACTATTGCTTTAGCTCGATGACTTCCAACACCTTTTAATGTTTCCAATTGCGCTACAGTGGATACATTTATATTCACCTGTTGTAGGTTTTCATCTTGAGTATGATTAGAGCTCGTCTGTTGACTTGCTTTACTGTCGGTATTAGCAAGAGCTGAACCATTAAGCGCAATCATTGCGCAAGCTAATAAAGCGATCGAAAGTTTTTTTGATACATTCATATTTAATCCTTGTATTATCCATTTAATAATCCATGTATTTTGATAAGCGGTAATCATTTCATATAATCATCTACTGATAATAATTACTCACTAAATACTCTTAGTAATAACTTTTCTTTCATCATCATGATTTAAGAACATCAAAGTCATTACTATTATGTCTAGTAAAATAAATGCATGTTGTCAAAACCTGCATACAAAATAAAAAATACAAGAATAGAGCATATTGACCCTTGTTGATATTTTCAGTTATTGTCTGGGAAGTTATCAAGGCATAACTTTTAACATTTAGTTATTCCACATAACAAGCGATAACACGGTTAAAATTTCCTACGACATTGCCAAAAAGATTGATAAAAAATATCGGCACAAATACTAGCGCTTTATCGCCAGCTTATTTAGAATATTGATTACTTAAAAAGTTTTAATTTTCATCAACTACTATCTACATGGACACTAAATATTCATTAATACGTCAAACTATGCGTATTGTTCATGCATTTTATCTTCATAGTAGCCAGCTAATTTAAATATAATCAAAGCGTAAAGAGTAAAATGACCAGTCTGTTAACCCCTGTAATTGCAAAACGTCGTGGAAATACTGCCGATAAAAAAAATTGGCATAACCTCTTTGGTAGCAGTACTACCTTTGCAATATTCAATGCCGCTAAAGCAGCTGAAAAGCCAGTCGTAATTATCACACACGATACACCTTCAGCTTTGCGTTTAGAGCAAGAGTTATTAAGCTTACTATCAAGCGAAGAAAAAACGTTAACCATTTGCCTATTTCCTGACTGGGAAACATTACCCTATGATACCTTTTCTCCTCATCAAGATATCATTTCACAACGACTAGCGACCTTATATCAATTATCAAGAATGCAGCATGGTATTGTAATCGTCCCTGTAACCACATTGGCACAGAAACTTGCGCCTAAAGAATATATTGAAGCAAACAGTTTGCATGTAAAAACGGGGGATAAAAAAGACTTGCATCAATTACGTCAAGATTTAGAAGCTAATGGCTATCGCTGTGTTGAGCAAGTCATGGAACATGGTGAATTTTCAGCACGTGGCGCTATTTTAGATTTGTACCCTATGGGTAGTAATAGCCCATTTCGTTTAGACTTTTTTGATGATGAAATTGATGAAATAAGATTGTTTGATCCCGAGAATCAACGCTCTAAAGACAAAATTAACACGATTAATTTATTGCCCGCTCACGAGTTCCCTACAGACAAAGAAGGGATTAATTTATTTCGTAGTCAATACCGTGAACAATTCAAAAGCAGCATAGATAAAGAATCAATATATCATCAAGTTAGCAATGGAATTCTCCCACCAGGTATTGAGTACTATTTGCCGCTATTTTTCAATGAGACAAGTACACTTTGTGATTATTTAGCAGAAAACACGTTAACGATTATTTATGGCGACTTAGAAAAATCACTCTCACAATACTGGCTTGATATTGAATATCGTTATGAGAATCGTCGATACGATCCAACACGTCCTTTGCTACCACCAGAGCGACTATTTTTAACGACAGAATCGTTATTCAGCGCATTAAAGCCTTTTGATCGTATAACAATAAAAGAGCCTATCGCTAAGTTACCTGAGGTAAATAAAGAAAAACATATCGTTGCTGAAGAAAATGAGGAAGCACCTGAAAAAACAAGACGTAAAGCAAGTGATGTTGAGTTTGATGTAAAACCTCTACCTGATTTAACTATCGACCATCAACTAAAATCGCCGTTTGAACTTATCAATGAGTTTATTGCCAGTAAAGAAACACCTCAAAAAGTACTATTTATTGCAGAAAGCCAAGGGCGAAGAGAAAGTGTCTTAGAGCTGTTACAGCGCGATAATATAAAACCCACAATTTTTGACAGCATAGAAAGTTTTATTCATAGCAATGAAACGTTAGGTATTACTGTTAACGCATTAAGCCAAGGGTTTATTTTTCAAAGTAAAGGGAGTGCGATCAAAAATGCGATTGCTTTAGTTACCGAAGCAGAGCTACTAGGCGACCACGTTAGGCAAGAAAGACGTAGTGCAAAATCTCAAGATATACAGGCCGATGCGCTGTTTAAAAATTTAGCAGAATTAACTATTGGTCAACCCGTTGTTCATATTGAACATGGTATTGGACGTTACTTAGGTTTACAGACATTAGAAACGGGTGGCATAACCACTGAATTTTTAATGTTAAGTTATGCTAATGATGCCAAGTTATATGTACCTGTTGCTTCATTACACTTAATTGGCCGATATTCTGGCAGCGATAATGATCACGCGCCTCTTCATAAGTTAGGTAACGATACATGGAGTAAAGCAAAACAGAAAGCGGCTGAGAAAGTGCGCGATGTTGCGGCTGAATTACTCGATATTTATGCTAATCGAGCCAATCATCACGGCCATAGCTTCAAACGTAATAAAGCAGATTATCAAAGTTTTTGTGACAGTTTTGGTTTTGAAGAAACGTTCGATCAAAAACAAGCTATCAACGCAGTGATCAGTGACATGTTATCACCTAAAACTATGGATAGATTAGTTTGTGGTGATGTTGGCTTTGGTAAAACAGAGGTGGCAATGCGTGCTGCATTTGTTGCTGTGAATGACTCAAAACAAGTCGCTATTTTGGTGCCCACCACATTACTAGCGCAGCAACATTACGAAAACTTTAGAGACAGGTTTGCCAATTGGCCGGTAACTATCGAAGTATTGTCACGCTTTAAAACCACCAAGCAACAAAATGAAGTCATTGCAAAAGTTGAATCGGGTCAAATAGATATTTTAATTGGCACTCATAAGTTACTGCAAAATAGCATTAAATATAAAGACCTAGGGTTACTTATAGTAGATGAAGAGCATCGATTTGGTGTCAAACAAAAAGAAAAAATTAAGAAATTACGCAGTAACGTCGATATTTTAACCTTAACGGCTACCCCTATTCCACGTACTTTAAATATGGCAATGGGCGGCATGCGAGATTTATCCATTATCGCAACACCACCAGCAAAACGCTTAGCCGTAAAAACCTTTGTTAGACAACGTGATGATGCCCTTATACGCGAAGCAATACTTCGTGAAACCCTACGTGGTGGTCAAGTTTACTTTCTTCATAACCACGTTGATAGTATTGAAAAAACAGCAGCAGATATTCAAGCACTAGTGCCTGAAGCGCGAGTGGTAACTGCTCATGGTCAAATGAGAGAGCGTGAACTAGAACGTATTATGAGTGATTTTTATCATCAACGCTTCAATGTTATTGTTTGTACTACGATTATTGAAACAGGTATCGATGTACCTAGTGCCAATACTATCATCATGGATAGAGCTGACCATCTTGGCCTAGCGCAATTGCATCAACTTCGTGGTCGCGTTGGTCGCTCACATCATCAAGCGTATGCTTATTTACTTACTCCTCATGAAAAACGAATGACCAAAGATGCTAAAAAGCGTTTGGAGGCTATCGCTTCTCTTGAAGATTTAGGTGCTGGCTTTACCCTTGCTACACACGATTTAGAAATACGGGGCGCAGGAGAACTACTTGGCGAAGATCAAAGTGGCTCTATGTGCCAAGTAGGTTTTAGTCTTTATATGGAAATGCTAGACCAAGCTGTCGCAGCATTAAAAGAAGGCAAGCAATTATCACTCGATCAAGTAATGTCAAATCAAACAGAAGTTGATTTACGTATACCTGCACTTCTTCCTGATGATTATATTTTTGATGTAAGCCTTCGATTAAGCCTTTATAAACGTATTGCCAGTTGTAAAGACAAACAAGCTCTCGATGATATACAAGTAGAGCTGATTGATAGATTCGGTTTACTTCCGCAAGCAACTAAAAACCTTATTCATGTTGCTAAACTTCGCCTAAAAGCACAAAAACTTGGGATCTCGCGGATAGAAGCCAACGCAGCAGGCGGGTCTATAGAGTTTTCTAATAATACCGAGATTGATCCAATGAAAATTATTGGACTGATCCAACAACAACCAGCGATGTATAAAATGGGCGGACAAAGTAAATTAAAGTTTGTAAAAAACAGCGAAGATAGCCAAGAACGTTTTACTATTGTGACTAATATATTGAACCTGTTAGCAAAATAACGATACTATGTAAGCTGGATTTATGCCTGTTTTTACTTAACAAGTAAACTCACAATAATGTTTTAAAAAGAGCTATTAACTCAATGAAATTACCCTTAAATAAGCTGTCACTACTTATTAAATCAACATTATGTACAAGCTTGTTGTGTATAGCTTCGCCAAGCGTTGCTGCAAAAGAAAATGCCCCTCGATGGTTTGAAATTGAAGTCATACTCTTTAAACAAT
Source organism: Colwellia sp. RSH04 (assembly GCF_003545765.1). Taxonomy (GTDB): domain Bacteria; phylum Pseudomonadota; class Gammaproteobacteria; order Enterobacterales; family Alteromonadaceae; genus Colwellia. The sequence continues at coordinate 86,021 of NZ_QXIO01000009.1, forward strand.
TAGGCGATAAAAGCCTTTTAAAAGAGCACTTTCCAGATGACGTAACACAAGCGACATCTAATCGTTCATTCGATTTGTTGTCTGATTATTTACAACCTGATATTAGTTCGCTAAAACAACAATTACCTTATTGCCAAACACTTTCATCACCTGAAAAGTTTTCAACAAGTGATTTTATTGCAAAAGCGAGTCATACCAGCCTTTCTTTATATGAAACACAAAGCAACTTTACAACAAAATCGTTAGTTGAAATCGCAGCAACCGCTTTTGATGATGAAAAGAGCTTTGAACAAGAAACTGAAAAGCAGGACGTGACAAAGGCAGCAAACACAGAACCAAAAGACAATAGTTCTGACACGTTAGTTAATCACAATACTAATGCTGACATTGAAACTGAAGAAGCATTAACCGGCTTATCGGCACAGCAAATACAATTAATTGCGGCAGCTGAACAACAATTTTCACCTATTCAATTCAAGAATTATAGCTATTATCCAAAACAACTTAAGCAATCAAAGCCCGCTTTATGTCAAATTCCTGAAAGCTTTTTTGAACAGGTTTTAACACCAGAACAATTCACATCATTTAACATCGATGCACTTAATGTTGAACGCTTATCCGGAAAAGTAGCCGCAAGTGGGATCAGAAATATTGATAGCCCATATCTTATTAGCAAAGACTCTTTAAGGCTTACAGATGTTACTCAGAGACTAAGATGGAGCAAAAACTTCAAACCGCTGTTGCATTTAGGTTGGCGTCAAATAGGTGTAACACGTACTAAAGCTGCACCAATGAAGCTTTTCGCTGGCAAACACTTTGCTCTTGAATACCAAGAACAATTAAAAAAATATCAAAACTATATTAATGCGTTGAATGCTGATGAGTTAAAAGCATCACAAATAAATGCGCTTAGCGAACAACTGGCTAGTGACTATCCTTTTGACAATAATACCCGTGAACTCAATGAACAATTTAATCAGCAAAGTAATCCGCTGCACGCTGAAAATACTTTATTAGAAACGTCGGTAAATCAACGTACTAATGTCTATGATTCACCAATAGAAAACGATGCCATGATTAAAGGGGTTTCAACAGAAGCAGATGAAAATGAGTTAGTTAAACAAAAGCAGATCAATGCCATCGTTGAACGAGTAAATCAACTCGATACTGATAATATTGAACTCGTTATTAGCCAACTAAATCAGCCTATTAACTTTGCTACCCCTCCTGCAATTGGCGAAAGTTCGCCAATGACACCAACGATACCATCTATGCCTACAGCTCCTAAACAAGATTGGGAATTAGCAGGTTTATTTAAAGTCCATTTAGATCATTATTTATATATAACAGCTGATTTAACTTTACTGACAGATGATTTGAATACGCAAAGTCAGCCTTCTGTAAACATTGATGACACTCATAATACAAAAGTAACAAAGCAAATTAGTTTTCAACAAAACAGACGAGTAATTAGTGGTGAAGTACATTACTTTGATCACCCTTATATCGGTATGTTAGTACAAATTAGACGATTCGACCCTAGCAAATCAGATGATGAAGCTGTTACTCAAGCCATTAGATAACATTTAATAAAATACCTCTATATCAAACTTTCGATATAGAATGAAATTAACTCCATCTCAACAAGGTTTATTTATGGAAAAAGACATTGAAATACAAGCCGCGGTTTTTCGTCGCTTACTTGCTCATTTAGATAATAGAAAAGATGTTCAGAACATCGAGTTAATGAATCTTGCAGGTTTTTGCAGAAACTGTTTTAGTAAATGGACTGTCGCCGAAGCTGAAAAACTTGGTGTTGAAGTAGACATTGATACAGCCCGAGAACAAGTTTATGGCATGCCTTATAGTGAATGGAAAGAAAAACATCAACTTCCTGCAACTGAAGAGCAATTAGCTAAATTTAATCAACTCAACAAAAAGAAATAAAAACAACTCACCCTATTATTTCTACAATAAGTTTTTTACAAAGGTAGCTCCAAAAAAATTATAGCAGTTACCTTTGCTTTATATCTGCTCTTCAACATCTTCACTCTCAGATCTACCAATAAAATAAAATAAGCCTTTAATAGTTACTTTAGTTGCTTTATATTTTATACCATATACAAATTTGGTTTTAGTTACCTCAATATAGCTAAAAGCAAGTTTTTAAATAAGTCATTTAGCTAGGCCGTATTTATTTTTGTTTAATAATTCAGCTGAGAGATATAACCCCTTTACTCTCAGTCCAAAGGGCAATGGCTATTTCTAAAACTAGCAGCATTAGTATTCACTTATTTGGAACAACCAAATTGCGTTCATACTGCTTTGCTAATGATAAAAATAGCGCATTGTTTAAAATATCAACAAAAGTCAACACGCTCTAATCTATAAAAGATCATCACCCATATTATGGTTACCCAAGGAATATACATGCGCAGTACTCGATATTTGTTATACCCCTTAACTTCCCTACTTTTTGCTTGCTCAACCTCTAATGAAATTGACAACAGCACTAAGCAAAACATGTCTAATAGTGATGTCGAATTCGTGCAAAACGCACCTTTGGGCACAATACAAAACCCTATTAAATATCAATTGGGGATACCAGTAAGAAACATTAATACTAATAAGCCTCTTTACTATACCGTTGAGGTACCTAGTGAACAGTCGTCTTTGGTCTTTAGTTTAGCTTGGGGGAAAGATTCAAAAGTATTTGGCAATCCTGATATTTATGTCAGCCACGAACAAATACCTACGGTTGATAATTATGATTGTCGCGGTACATGGAAAAAAGGCGATTCAGAACTATGTGTCTTTGATAAACCCAAAGCTGGCAATTATTACTTACTGATAAACCCTGTAATAGATAAGAGCGACAAAGAGCACGAAAAACCTGGCAAATATGAAGTTAACGATGGCTTGTTATACACATCAACAGAGATTTATTCGATTAATTATTCTTGCAAAAATGCACTAGCAGATATTCGCGCTCAAGCATTAACCGAGAAACAAAAATCTTTTGTTTGTCAACGACTCGCTATGACACAAGAGCGTTTTATTAACGATTGGACAAAGATAGATCCTTATTTTGCTCAACCCATAGAAGGTGACCTAAATCATAGAGTTGTTGCTGAACTTTATGACAGTATAAAAAGTCATAAAACATGGATGAGTTATTTGCAAGACAGCAGTAATAGCAGTGGTATATTCCATGAAGAGTCGCCTGAAGATCCAAATTCACCACAAGCAACTTTCCGTACTTTTAACGGTATCCATTGGACAGGAGGTTTAACCCATTACTGGAACCTAGAACATGAATTTGCCCACTATCTAGATGGTAGGTATCTTAAGAAAGGTACTTATTCTACAGCCGTCAATCATATGATTAGTTGGTGGTCTGAAGGTCTAGCTCAACATTTTGGTTTTTGGAATGGACCAGAAAGACAATTTACTACAGCGCACTCGGCTTTCTATCCAAAAAACATTTTAAGTTGTGACACAGCGCTTGCTCCCTATAATGAAAACACGAGTAATAAGTCTATCAAAGACTTCACTATTGTGAATGAATCTAAACAAACGGTTTTCTTAAAACGCGTGAATTATAACGGTAGTGTTTCAAAAAACAAAAAAGCGATTGAGCTACAACCTAACGAAAGCTGGAATGGATTTAACAAAGGTAGCTGGCATCAAGATGACAGATTTATCATACGTAATGAAGACAAGTCTTGTCTTGGCGCTGCATCTCTTTCAGAAAAGTCTGTCTTAGCTTTTGAAAATAACCAGTTAATTGCCAAACATAATACCGCAAGCTTGTATGAAGTTTTTCATAAAGAGGTTAATCCCTACTCGTGGGGACATCTCGCTTTTACTTTCTTATTTGAAGAAAAGTTAGACGACTTAAAACAGTTTGTGAACCTAACCAAACAAGGTAAATACACAGAATCAGATGCATTTCTTGAACATTTAGCCCAAAGATACGAAGCTGATTTCCAAGCCTGGTTATATTGGGGCACTAAAAAAGCCTTCTTAGATAGCTTTGAACTACCAGAAAGTGATTTACCTTTAAACAGCTATACAACACTTTACGGTGCTGGAGATTGGGGCTTTAAACTACATATCGAAAAAGACCTAGATGAATTAACCATTGGCTCTGCAGGAGGGGTTGGCGAATATGACTTACTAATTGGTAAAGGCAAACCTGTTCACAGTATCGGGTCACTAAATCAAGAAGCACTTGTGTGTAAAACAAATATACCTGTTGAAGAACAACCTAAACAAGCGTGTACACTAACGAACGTAACAGCTGGTGATTACTACATCACGATTGATAATGTATCAGCTATCGCTGTACTAGCTGATACTCATATTTATGCGTGCGAAGGTGAAAACTGTATAAACAGCGTAAACTTACCAAAAGATCCCGAGCCTGAAACGGTAGCGGTACTAGAGCCTCCTCGTATCATTGAATCGGCAGCAATTGATAGTTGTGTTCAAAAACAACCTTATGAGTTAACTCAGAACGATAAAAATCAACTTCATAGCTTTAAAATCACTAACCATGCTAAAGAAAACATCAACTTACAAAGGATTGATGCCACAACAGGTAATGCTTCATCAACAAGCATTCAACTTAGCCCTAATGACTCGTGGCAACCTAAAGATACTATTTATAACAGTGAGCGTGTCTTAGTGTCTAATGCACAAGGCCAATGCTTAGGTACCATCACCGCTAAAAAGTACCGTCACATTGGGTTTTATGACAGAACACCAATTTCTGACGATACCTGTAAATTAAAAGAAAGCTATACCAGCACGGGTATCACCGCTAAAAATGCCTCGTTAAGAAATGAAAGTAATCAGCACATTTATGCCTTTTGGGTGTTTCCTGAACAAGCTGCAAACCAAAAAACTAATGGCTTATTACGACGCAGTTATTACGCAAGCTTAGCTCCGGGTGAGACGTGGGATAATATAACATGGAGGCATGACGACAGAATTATGCTAGGAAATAGCGATGATCCGAAAACGGCCAAATGTTTAGCTATTTTAGAAGTAGATAGCGATAAACATAGTGCATTTACCCTTAATAAATAATCAACTCAATAGTTAAACTAAAAAACGCTGGTTTTATCATAAAGCCAGCGTTTTTATTTTCAAAATTACTTTTTAACGACCAAATAAATAAACTATTAGATAACGATTTACTCGACTTCTTTAAGATTATCGCCTTCAAGTTGCTCTGCTGATACAGGTTTCTTTTTCTTCACTATCATCATGTCACCAACGTCCTCTCCTTGCAGGAAAGTTTTCTTAGTTGTCTTTTTCTGTTTTACAACTTTCTTGTTCGCTGTTTTAGTCACTGCCTTTTTATTAGGTTTAGCTTTACTCTTCTTAGGCTTAAGCCCTTTAAATTTAGCCACTAGCCCCTTTATTTGGTCAAAAGAAATAGTTTGTTGCAAAAAGGCTTCAACATTTTTAAAGCTTAACCAATCTTTTGGCCCGACAAAAGAAATAGCATCTCCCTTGCTCCCTGCTCTACCTGTTCTACCAATACGATGCACAAACTCTTCTGTATGTTTGGGCATATCAAAGTTAATAACATGAGAAACATTCACCAAATCTAAGCCACGAGAAGCTAAATCAGTCGTCACAAGAATTTTATGCTGACCTTTACTAAAGCTTTCCATTATTTGATTTCGTTGACTTTGATTCAGCTCACCACTCAACGCTACAGCATTTAAACCTTTTTCTATAAGCACAGTGGCCAATCTATCAGTGTCTTGTCTTGTCGCTGCAAATATAATGACTTGCTGATAAGATTCATTTTCAAGAACATGACCTAATAAAGCTTCTTTATGATCTAAATGATCTGCAAAGTAAAATCGTTTGGTAATATCTTTATGCTCGGTATAACCCGAATCAATCGCAATGCGTTTTGGTTTTTTCAATAAATGAGCTGCAAATTCATTTACTTGGGCATGATCTAATGTTGCCGAAAACAACAATGTTTGGCGTTTTCTGTGATCTGCCGCTTGATTAATTTTTCTCAACTGTTCAGCAAAGCCTAAATCAAGCATTCGATCGGCTTCATCTAAAATAAGTAACTCTAAACCATTTAAGTAAAAGTGACCTTGAGAAAGGTGATCAGCTAAGCGCCCTGGTGTCGCCACTATAAAGTGTGGATCTTTTTCTAAAACTTTAACTTGATCATTAAAATTTTCGCCACCTAAAATAAGTACTGACTTAAACTGACTACCAGACGTGAATAATCGTAATTGACTAAATACTTGTTTAGCAAGTTCACGTGTAGGAGTTAAGATAACTACGCGAGGATCTCGTTTAGATAACGCTCTATTTCGGTTTAACCTTTGCATAGCAGGAATGAGAAATGCCAAAGTTTTACCTGAACCCGTTTTAGATGAAGCAATAAGATCATGACCTGCTATTGCAGCAGGAATAGCTTGTTGTTGAATTTCTGTTGGCTCAGTAAACCCCAAATGCTCAACGGCATTCATTAAACGCCTTTCTAAGGCGAAATCACTAAATTGCAAACGAAACTCCAATATATCTATATAAAGTCGATATTATAGCGAATCTAAGCTAGATAAGGCTAAATATTTTGCAAAAGAATATAACCCTAATAAATATGTTCAACTTGAGTGTTTATTATTCAAGTACATCAAGACTAGCCCATTGTTCATAATTACCTGTCGATTTTTGATACTCCATCACAACTCGCCATTTTCCATTAACTTTCATTGATAAAGCTTCTAAATTAACATAGTGCACTGTTTTATCTCCATGCTCATCAACAAGCTCGTGATAATACATCCCCGTTTCATGAGCTGTAGAATGATCATAGATTCTTTTAGAGAAACGAAATTCAACTTTAACTTTATGTTGGCCAGATTTAACTTTATCAAAACCTGATTTCCATCGTTTAAACGCCTTATCAATATGGTAACTGGTTTCTTTTTCGCCCAAAACAAGCGTCGCATCTTGATGAAAAGCAGTACGATAACCAACAAAATCACCAGCAGCTATCGTTTTTGACATCTCTTGCCACATAGTATTTAATTCTGCTTTTATTAGCTTCTCAGCAAATGCACTTTTAGTAAGTAAAAATAAGGCCAATAAAGTTGTTGTTCTAGTCAAAACGTGTAATTGACGTACTTTAGAAATTTGCATGTATTCTAAATCCTATTAATGTTAAAACGCAAAAAAAGAATACAATATACACTGCTTGTTACACATAAAAAAGCCACTGTATTTTTACAGTGGCTTCTACGCAGAATTAACTCAGCTCAAGTTAGCTGCTAGCAATGCGCTCTTCTACAAGAGCTAAAGCAAGATCTATTCGCGCTAAAACTTTATCTTTATCGAGTAAAGCTAAAGTCACATCAAGGGAAGGTGAATTTCCACCGCCTGTGGCTGCTACTCTTAGTGGCATACCAACTTTCCCCATGCCAACATCTAACTCTTCAGCAGTGGCGTTTATTGCTTCATGAATAGCATCGGCTTGCCAGTTTTCCAGCGCTGATAGTTTTTGTTTCACTAATTGTAATGGCTCTTTTGCGACACCACGTAAGTGCTTTTTAGCCGCTTTTGCATCAAATTCACTAAAGTCTTGATAAAAATAGCTAGAAATTTCTGCCATTTCTTTTAATGTTTTAACACGATCCGCTTGAACTTTAACAATTTCAGCGAGTGCTGGACCATTTTCAGTTTGTATTCCTTGATCATTCATGTGCCATGCTAAATGCTCAGCGACATAAGCTGGATCCATTGTTTTCATATAATGCTGATTAACCCAAATAAGTTTTTCAGTATTAAAGCCTGAAGGTGCACGGTTACAGTCTTTTAAATCAAACAGCTCAATCATTTCATCACGAGAAAAAATTTCTTGGTCGCCATGTGACCAACCTAAACGGACTAAATAATTTAATAGTGCTTCAGGTAAGTAACCGTCATCACGATATTGCATAACACTAACCGCACCATGGCGTTTAGATAAACGTTTGCCGTCATCACCTAAAATCATTGGAATATGAGCATATTCAGGAACGTCTGCACCAAGCGCTTTTAAAATATTAATTTGTTTAGGGGTATTAGAGATATGATCATCACCGCGGACAACATGAGAAACTTTCATATCCCAGTCATCAACAACAACAGTTAAGTTATATGTTGGAGAGCCGTCAGAACGCGCGATAATTAAATCATCTAACTGTTCGTTACTAATAGTAATGTCACCTTTGACCATGTCCTTGATAATAACATCACCCTCAAGCGGGTTTTTAAAACGAATAACATAAGGTTCATTTTCAGGGTGATCCGTACGATCACGCCACAAACCATTATACTTTTCGATTTCACCTTTTTCTTTTGCCGCTTCACGCATCGCTTCAACTTCTTCTGCGCTACAGTAACAGCGGTAAGCATTGCCTGATTCAAGTAATTGGTCGATAACTTCTTTGTATCTATCGAAACGCTTAGTTTGAAAATATGGACCGTGAGTCCAAGCTAAGTTCAACCAATTCATGCCGTCCATGATGGCATCAACAGATGCCTGAGTTGAACGTTCTAAATCAGTATCTTCAATACGAAGAATAAAGTCTCCACCATTTTTCTGTGCATATAACCAGCTATATAAAGCGGTACGAGCACCACCAACATGGAGGTAACCAGTAGGGCTAGGAGCGAAACGAGTTGTTAAAGTCATAAGAGTCTCAAATATAAAGACTAAATGAAGGTAAATTCATTTAGTAAAGTATTGGCTTAAAATTTTGCGCATTTTATCACTGTGATCAGCTTAATTCACCTACTAGATGAAATTAACTCCTAACTGCCCCATTATTATTTATTCAAATAATTCGATTACATTAAAATGATGAATGCAAAACCACCGTATTGCCCAAAAATAAAACAAACGTTAAAAACATTGAAAAAAAATACCTTATTTACTTGTTTTTCGGTTGACAGCTTTACTGATCTGCCTATAATACGCCCCCACAGAGACGGACGATTAGCTCAGTTGGGAGAGCACCGCCCTTACAAGGCGGGGGTCACTGGTTCAAGCCCAGTATCGTCCACCATCTTTTTCCATAAAGATGTAAAACTCTAATGGACGATTAGCTCAGTTGGGAGAGCACCGCCCTTACAAGGCGGGGGTCACTGGTTCAAGCCCAGTATCGTCCACCATCTTTTTCCATAAAGATGTAAAACTCTAATGGACGATTAGCTCAGTTGGGAGAGCACCGCCCTTACAAGGCGGGGGTCACTGGTTCAAGCCCAGTATCGTCCACCACTTCTATGTCATATAGAAGCAAAACTAAAATGGACGATTAGCTCAGTTGGGAGAGCACCGCCCTTACAAGGCGGGGGTCACTGGTTCAAGCCCAGTATCGTCCACCACTTCTATGTCATATAGAAGCAAAACTAAAATGGACGATTAGCTCAGTTGGGAGAGCACCGCCCTTACAAGGCGGGGGTCACTGGTTCAAGCCCAGTATCGTCCACCACTTCTATGCCATATAGAAGCAAAACTAAAATGGACGATTAGCTCAGTTGGGAGAGCACCGCCCTTACAAGGCGGGGGTCACTGGTTCAAGCCCAGTATCGTCCACCATCTTTATTTCATCTATAGCAACTATTATCTTAATTTCATTCTAGTTTTATCTCAATAAAGCACACTATAGTGAAAGCACCTTCTGTTCTTTACAACCCGCACCGTATCACTAATTCAAGCCCAGTATCGTCCACCATCTTTATTTCATCTATAGCAACTATTATCTTAATTTCATTCTAGTTTTATCTCAATAAAGCACACTATAGTGAAAGCACCTTCTGTTCTTTACAACCCGCACCGTATCACTAATTCAAGCCCAGTATCGTCCACCATCTTTATTTCATCTATAGCAACTATTATCTTAATTTCATTCTAGTTTTATCTCAATAAAGCACACTATAGTGAAAGCACCTTCTGTTCTTTACAACCCGCACCGTATCACTAATTCAAGCCCAGTATCGTCCACCATCTTAATGCATTTCATGTAACATTCTAGCTAAAACACACCTTCTCCTCTTTACAACCGCACCGTATCAATGATTCAAGCCTGCATTTATAGTAATGTCTGCCTCCTTTATTTTTACACCTACTCCCCAATTTCATCTGAAATTCAAAGTGAAAACCACCTTCTGTTCTTTATAACAGGGCAAGATCATACTTTTACTTGCCCTACCTAACCGATTTATGATCAAATCTAGTCCTTTAGGCTAGGCTATGTCATTTATCAAACATTTCGATAACCTTGAGGACACTCGTTCTCACATTAATAAAAAGCACGAACTACTCGATATCATCTTCCTAACCGTCGTCGCAATACTATCAGGTGCAGAAGGCTGGAAAGACATCAAACAGTTTGGTGACAGTAAATTAGAATGGCTGAGAAAGTTCAGAGATTTTGAAGCTGGTATTCCTGTCGATGACACCATAGCTCGTATTATTAGTGCTATAGAGCCAACTGCATTGCTAAGCTGCTTTATGAGTTGGGTTAACGAAATACGAGAGAGCAATGGTCAATCAATTATTGCCTTTGATGGTAAAACGCTTCGTCACTCATTCGACGGTGATAGAAAAACTGCCCTGCACAGTGTTTCAGCTTATGCTGTTGAGCAAGGGTTAGTCCTTGCGCAATGTAAATCACTGAGTAAGAAAAATGAAGTATCCACCGTAATGGAGCTCATCGAACTACTAGAGCTCAAAGGTAATGTCATTACAGCCGACGCAATGCATTGTTTAAAGAAAGTAACAAAAGCTATCGATAAGAAAGATGGGGACTATGCGCTACAAGTAAAGAATAATCAGGGGAAACTATCGAATGAAATTAAAGCGTACTTCCACAAAATTCGCCGCGATGAGCCTCAGTTAATTGACTCTAATACCTTAGAGCTCACTAATGATGGTCATGGTCGCATTGAACATAGGCAATACGTTCAACTTCCGGTCACTGATTGGCTAAGCCAAAGAGAAGGTTGGAGTAAGTTAAACTCTGTCATTGAAGTGACTAGAAAACGGTATATCAATGAAGCCGAAAGCTCTGAGACGGCTTATTATATTAGTTCATTAGAGATTGACCTGCCACGAATAGCCAAAGTCATTCGAAGTCATTGGGCAATAGAGAATTCATCACACTGGGTATTAGATGTCACATTTAAAGAAGATGAGTCGCGTATTCGTCGGGGTGATGCCCCTGAGAATATGGCTACCTTCAGACGTTTTGCTATGAACCTTGCCCGCTTGAGTTCGATTAAGGACAGTATAAAAGGTAAATTAAAACGGGCAGCTTGGTCTGATGACGTTCGAGAGTAACTTATTTTTGGTTAAAATTCATTCAAGTATGATTCTGCCCTGTTCTTTATAAGAATTTTTGAGCTTAAAATATTCTGCTCAACGCTATTAACTGTTAATATTCCACTTCACAAATCAATAAGAATACTATTTATGTCAGAACAAGAATTAATAATAGAATTAGACCAACAGCCCATTGAATTATATAAATTACTTAAAATTGCTGATTTAGTCTCTGGTGGCGGTGAAGCTAAGGTAGTGATCAGTGAAGGCTATGTCTTTTTAAATGGCGAAGTCGAGTACCAAAAAAGAAAGAAAGTATATCATCAAGATATTATCGAGTTTAATGGTAACGTTTTACATATTGAAGTAAATGAAAACCTGTCTTTAGCTCAAGAGGAGTCTGACGAACAAACTGATGTTGAAGTCGCTTCTAAAGACGAGCACAATATTTCACCATCAAAAAAACAAAAACAAAATGAAGCAACACGAATTGAAAAGAACACTAGTGCTTCGGAACTCAAAAGCACCAGTGGTGGTAGAAAGAGACGACCAATTTCATTTTAAACCATTACTTTTTCTAAGAGATTTTTTTCTCCCAAAACATCGCTTTGCCCATTTTTTCATCAAGTTCATAACCAGCAAAACCAAGTTTTTTATAAGCATTTTGAGCAACAACGTTACCTTCAAGTACTTCTAAGGTTAATTTACAGCACCCTTTGGCTTTTGCTAATTCTTCAACTTTTGAAAATAGAAGGCCGCTTATACCTAACCCTCTAAATTCAGGTAGCACACCACAATCATGAATATTAATCAGCGGTTTACATTTGAACGTTGAAAAACCTTCAACACAATTAATTATACCTGCGGGTTTATTATCGACATAACATAATATAGAGAACACATCAGAGCGCTTAGCTAGAGTAGTCACTAAATTTTTTTTCACATATTCTGCTAGCTCTTCTCCTCCGCCCATTGGATCTAAGGCATAAGCATTTAATAACATAACTAAATCTGTAGCATGTTGTTCATTTTGATAATCAGCTTGGATTAATTCAATTGCCATAGAGGCTCCTTCAAAACAAAATATTAGGTGAACTTTTCAATTTACAATTAAGCACACTATACTCTAAAAATGAGTGATAAAAAGCAAACCTGTCAATATAAAGACCCTGAAAATACGGATCATTCATCATTTTACTGTACGGAAGCAGCCACCAGTTCAGGTTATTGTTTTTGGCATGATAAAACTATCGATAAATCAACACCTGACATTAAAGGTAAACTAGAGCTGCACGCAAAAAATGGCGGTATGCTGCGTGGTATTCAGTTAAGTCAATCGCAACTAGAGGGTATCGATCTTGTAAACCATGGTAAAAAAGAGGGTTATGATTTCTCTTATGCTGACTTTTACCATGCAAACTTAAAAAATGGTCACTTATTTAATATTAACTTAACCAATGCCAGTCTAATGAAGGCCGATTTGCGAGACTCTAATTTGAACTGTGCAAATCTAGAAAAAACCAATATGTTGGGCGTAAAGTGGTCTGGCAGTAAATTTGAAAATGTTAAAATAGGTACGAAACTTAAGCAAGAATTTGATGCAAAAACCGCTCAAATCAACAAAGATATACCGTCATCAATTGATTATTTAGAACAAGCAGAAGAAATTTATCGTGACCTAAGAAAGCACGCAGAGCGTGAAGGTATCTTTAGCTTATCAGGCTTTTTCATTCAAAAAGAATTAACAATGAGGCGATTGCAGTTACCTCGTTATAGTATGGCTAGGTTTCTATCTAAAATAGTCGATATTTTTTGTGGATATGGAGAAGCACCATTAAGAATCATTGGCTTATCTATCATCATAATTATCCTTTGCGCCATTATGTATTCGTTTACTGGACTAAATTACCAAGATACCATCCAAACCATTAGCAGTGAGCAAAGTTTACAACAAAATATACATTTCTTTTTGTCTTCTCTTTATTACTCCGTAGTGACCTTTACCACACTAGGCTATGGCGATTTTACTCCGGTAGGTTTATCGCGTGCTATTGCAGCAATTGAAGCTTTTACGGGTAGTTTCACTATAGCCTTATTTGTCGTCGTTTTTGTCAAAAAAATGACCAGGTAAGTTTTTAAAAGGTTTATCATTTAACTCTTTTATATGAACATTATTTTTTTAATATCTTTGATAATAGTTCTTCTGCTAAATACTAAGCCCTGATAGAATAGCGCCATTATTATCAATGCCATATTACGGAATTTTTGTTCAATGCGTACGAGTCAATATTTACTGTCTACTTTAAAAGAAACGCCTGCCAGTGCAGAAGTGATCAGTCACCAGTTAATGCTGCGTGCTGGTTTAGTTAGAAATGTTGCTTCTGGTTTATATACTTGGTTACCCACTGGTTTAAAAGTACTTAAAAAAGTTGAGAACATTGTACGTGAAGAGATGCAACGAGCAGGCTCTAATGAAGTGTTAATGCCGATGGTTCAACCCGCAGACTTATGGGAAGAATCAGGTCGCTGGGACGATTATGGCCCTGAATTATTACGATTAAACGATCGCCACAAGCGTGATTTTGTTTTAGGCCCAACTCACGAAGAAGTTATCACCAAGTTAGTTGCCAACGAATTAAGTAGCTATAAACAGTTACCTTTAAATGTTTTTCAAATTCAAACAAAGTTTCGTGATGAAATACGCCCTCGTTTTGGCGTAATGCGTGGTCGTGAATTCTTAATGAAAGATGCTTACACCTTCCATTTAGAAAAAGAATGTTTAGAAAAAACTTATCAAAAAATGTTTGATGCATACTGCCGTATTTTCGACAGGTTAGGTTTGGATTACCGCCCTGTTATTGCAGATACCGGCTCTATTGGCGGAGATACGTCTCATGAATTCCACGTATTAGCGGATTCAGGCGAAGATGATATCGCATTTAGTGATGCAAGTGATTTTGCCGCTAATGTCGAAAAAGCAGAAGCACTTGCTCCTTCAGGAGAAAGACCGGCACCAACTCAAGAAATTCAAAAGGTTGAGTTAAAGCTTGAGCGCTTAATCAAAACAACAGAAACAGAACTCAATACCAGTGTAAAAACGGTACTAGTACTTGGCTCAGTTGCTGAAGATGAGCCTGAAAAATTAGTAGCGCTTGTACTGCGTGGCGACCATGAACTCAATGAAGTCAAAGCTGAAAACCTTCCAAGCGTTGCTGCTCCTTTAACATTAGCAACAGAAGAACAAATATCAGCGCTTGTTAACTGTCATAGTACTTCATTGGGTCCTAAAGATTTACCCATTGAAGTAATTGTCGATAGAAGTGCCGCCCATTTAAGCGACTTTGCTTGTGGTGCCAATGAAAATAATTACTCGTTCACCGGTGTTAACTGGCAGCGAGATTGTGGTGATATTACTGTTGCTGATATACGTAATGTTGTTGAAGGCGACCCTAGCCCATGCGGCCAAGGTAATATCATTATTAAGCGTGGCATTGAAGTTGGCCATATTTTCCAATTAGGTCAAAAGTATGCTGAGGCGATGAATTGTGCTGTACTTAACGAAGGTGGAAAAAACCAAACGTTAACTATGGGGTGTTATGGAATCGGTGTTTCTCGTATTGTTGCTGCCGCTATAGAGCAAAACCACGATAAATACGGTATTAAATGGCCGAAAGCTATCGCACCGTTTCAAGTGGCTATTGTGCCAATGAATATGGCAAAGTCAGCTCGTGTAAAAGAAACGGCTGAAGCCTTGTATGAGCAACTACAACATCAAGGTGTTGAAGTCATATTTGATGATAGAAAAGAACGCCCTGGTGTCATGTTTGCTGATCATGAGCTTATGGGAACGCCTTTATTATTAATTGTTGGCGAACGTAATTTAGACGAGAAAAAAGTAGAACTGAAAAACCGTATTACGGGCGAGAAGTCTCTAATAGCTATTGATGATGTTAACGCTTTGTTTTCTCAATAAAAACTGAGTGAAAAGCATTTCTTTAATCAGGGGGCGTTGAGCCCTCTTTTTATTTTTGTGAGATTGTATACCGTTTTATATAGCTAAATGTTTCATATTTATATTATTTTTCATTTAAAAAAAGCAAATTAACGGTTTCAATCATTAACAAAATTGGCAACAATGGAGTCATCAATCACCCTGAAATTCATATTTTAAAGAAGTGCCTAACTCATGAAAGCTATTACTAAGTCATCTAAATTAAACAAGGTTTGTTATGATATTAGAGGTCAAATAGCCGCAGAAGCCCGTCGTCTCGAAGATGAAGGACATAAAATTCTCAAATTAAACATAGGCAACCCTGCCCCTTTTGGATTTGCAGCCCCTGACGACATTTTAAAAGACGTTATACACAACTTACCAAGCTCTCAAGGTTACTCTGAATCGCAAGGTATCTATTCAGCTCGTGTTGCAGTAATGCAATACTTTCAACAACAAAATATAAAAGAAGTTAGCGTAGATGATATCTACATTGGTAATGGTGTCAGTGAACTTATTGTCATGGCTATGCAAGCACTTCTTAATAATGATGATGAAGTATTAATTCCTGCACCAGATTACCCGCTTTGGACTGCTGCTGTTGCCTTATCAGGTGGTACACCTGTTCATTACCATTGTGATGATGAAAATTTTTGGTACCCAAACCTTGAAGATATGGAAGCCAAAATATCTAAAAAAACCAAAGCAATTGTATTAATAAACCCGAACAACCCAACTGGCGCTGTTTATCCAGAAGAAGTATTACAAGGTATCATTGCCCTAGCCCGTAAACATCACTTGATCATCTTTAGTGACGAGATTTACGATAAAATCTTATACGATGAAGCTACACATATTCCTACTGCGAGTTTAGCTCAAGATGTGCTCATTATTACTATGGGTGGTCTGTCTAAAAACTATCGAATTGCTGGTTTTAGAGCTGGCTGGATGGTGGTTTCAGGGCCAAAAATACACGCTGAAGATTATTTAGAGGGTTTAAATATTCTATCATCAATGCGACTCTGCGCTAATGTTCCATGCCAGCACGCTATTCAAACAGCACTTGGCGGTTATCAAAGCATAAATGAGTTAATTACTGGTGACGGGCGCTTATTAAAACAACGTAATATCGCCGAGAAAATGATCAATGATATTGATGGTCTCTCTTGCCACCCAGCAATGGGAGCACTGTATTTATTTGTTAAAGTTGATAATGCTAAATTTAATATTACCGATGATGAGAAGATGATCTTAGATCTGCTCAAGCAAGAAAAGATACTTTTAGTGCATGGTCGTGCATTTAATATTAAAGATAATAATTATTTTAGATTAGTCTTTTTACCGCATGTTGACGAACTAATTCCAGCACTTGAGCGATTGAAAAACTTTTTCTCGACTTACAAACAAGTTAAATAACCTCAGCTCGGGATAATAAATAGCTCCCTAGCAGCTATTTTTCCTTACTTCTGTGTTAAATTCATAAACAATAGAATAACTTATGTGGACTCCCTCTTGTCAACAATAAAAACTTCTTTGAAGAATTAAACGCATACTTATGTTCGAGCTCTAATTGAGTAGCTAACTCTGGCTCATTGATATTTTCGCGAACAGGTAACCAAATCTATAAAGCGAGCTCTAGGCTCTTAGTTATTCACTGGTTTTACCTGCTGGTTTTTATCTTCAATTGGGCGTTTTTATTGTATGAACCTCTTAAGCTGTAATTAATACCGCTTTGTATTCTGTGCCTTGGGTCAACATTGCAAAGGCTGTTCTTACTGTTTTGTTCGCTAAGGCTACCGCTGCACAACGTTTTCCTCTGCGAGCAACCAATGCTTGTATCCATGCCTCTTTTTGGGTGACGGCTTCTCGTGTCATTATCCGGTTAATCGCTGACATTGCTCCTACGATAAGGTTACTGCGTAACATACTGTTTTTCACGTATTTACCAATACTGCCCAGTTTTACTTTTCCACCCGTTGAATGCTGAACTGGGGTTAACCCTATACAAGCAGAAGCCTCTTTGCCTTTGTGAAACAGCTCGGGTTGACAACCCAAAGCAATATATAAATTCACCGCATTGATGGTGCTTACTCCTTCTAACTGTAGTAACCTTTTACATTCAGTATGTTGTGTCGATATGTTAGCCAACACCTCTTCATAATGCACTATCGATTTTATTAAACCGCGATATTGTGTCCAGGCCATTTGTAATGCGCTTCTAAATTCAAAAGATAGGTCATTTTCACCATCTTCTAATGTTGCTTGAATGACACCTTTTAACCCACCATCACGGTTGGACACCCGAATATTCAATTCCAATAACAAACTTTTTAGTTGGTTGCCTAAAGCTGTTTTCTGTTTAATTGCTAATTCTCTAAAACGCATGATGGATTGCAATTGTTGCTGTTCAATATTTTTACCTGAGATAAAATTAACATCCGGTAGTAAAGCTGCTTGCACAACCGCTAACGCATCGTTTTTATCTGTCTTTTGGTTTTGGCGCACTGAATGGACAAGTTTAGGGCAAATGAGACGAGCATCATGCCCTAAACTAGTGGCTTTTTGTTTCCAATAGTTCGAGGTACTACAGGCTTCGAAAATAACTGTCGCTGATTTAAGGTTGGCTAAGAAGATTAAAAACTCCCTCGTTGTCATTTCTGTATTAGAACGCACGCTTTTGTTTGTATATATACAAACTTGGATAACTTCTTTTGCTAAATCTACACCAATGATAGTATTATTCATGTTATGGACTCTTTTTAATATGTTTTGTGTGGTAACAAATATATTACCTCACATCTTTGGGTGTGAGGGAGTCCAATTATCTATTCTTAATGAATTTGCCTTGAATTAAGAAAAACTATCAAGCTAGTGAGTTGCTAAAACCACAAGTCTAACAATTTCAAACGATTAACTTATCTCTTAACCCGAGCTGAGGTTAAATAAATAGTCAATAGTGAGTAAAATATTACAATAAAAACGATTAATTAACTTAATCGTTTTTATATTGCTTTAAAATAAAGCTTTAACAATTGATGTGCCAAAGCTTTTTCGCTTGCTCTGCTAACTCTGCTCGAAAGTCAGGGTGGGCGATAGCAATAAGTGCCTGCGCTCTTTCCTGTAAACTTTTACCCCGTAAATTAGCTACCCCATACTCAGTAACAATATAATGAACGTGCGCTCTAGTCGTTACCACACCTGCACCACTATCGAGTGTGGCAACAATTCTTGAGAGTTCACCTCGTTTAGCCGTTGAAGGTAATGCAATTACGGCTTTCCCCCCTTTTGATAAATTAGCGGCACGAATAAAGTCCATTTGTCCACCAACGCCTGAATATATCGATGTACCAATTGAATCGGCACAAACCTGACCAGTAATATCAACTTGTAGTGCGCTATTGATTGCTGCGACATTATCATTGCGCCTGATAATAGACGTATCATTAACATACTCAATATCTAAAAAAGCTACTTGTGGGTTATCATCAACAAAATCATAAAGTTTTTGAGTGCCTGCTGCGAACCCCGTGACAATTTTACCCGGGTGTACTTTCTTTAATTTATTATTAATCGCCCCTGCTTCAATTAACTCAAGAACACCATCAGAAAACATTTCTGTATGAATACCTAAATCTTTTCTATCTTTTAAACAGGCTAATACTGCATCAGGGATAGCTCCAATGCCCATTTGTAAACAGTCGCCATCTTTAATCAACGCAGCAACATTTTCACCAATGGCTTTAGTCACCTCATCAAGATGTGCTTTTGGATGTTGCGGGAGTTCATCTTCTTGCCAATAAACGCTATGAAACCTATCGTAAGCAATAAATGCATCACCATGAGTTCTCGGCATTTTCGGGTTGATATGTGCGATGATTTTCTTAGCCATTTGACAGGCTGAATTGGTCGCTTCTACTGAAACACCCATTGTACACATGCCATGTTGATCAGGTGGAGAAACTTGAATGATAGCAGTATCTATTGGCTGTTCTTTTGAACGAAATAATTTCGGCAATTCAGAGAGAAAGATAGGTACATAATCAGCTTTACCTTGCGCGATTAAAGGACGCGTTGAGGCACTAGTGAAATAGCAACGATGCCGTAAGTGAGGCGTTAATGATTCATCAGCTAACACTTCTCCCCTTTCGGTATGAAGCTGCATCAATGTTAAGTTGTTGCGTTTTTTAGCGTGCGTCGCAAGTGCAGAGAACAAAACTCTTGGTGTTGCAGCCATAGAGTGAGTCCAAATGTATTCATTATCTTCAATAATTGAAACCGCTTCTAAGGCGGTTTTACAGACAGTAACTGACATATTTTTTTCCAACATAATATAACCCTACACAGTGTAATCAATCAGTAGATAACCACTTCTGATTTACATCAAATAGCATTAACTCATTAAAAATTTACATATAAAAAAAGCGACAATAATGTCGCTTTTTCGTTACAGTAATTTAAGCTAGCTAATTACTGTTACCAATTTTCCACGCCTTTCATGTCAGGTAAGGTATGTGCAATACCTTTATGACAATCAATACACGTTTTCTCACCAGTGCCTAATGCATCTTTATGCATTTTAACACTACGATTACCTTGTTCTGAGAAATCCATATATTCAAAGTTATGACAATTACGACATTCACGTGAATCATTTTCTTTCATTCGTTTCCATTCACGCTCAGCCATTGAACGGCGGTGTCCATTAAACTTTTCAGGCGTATTAATAATACCTGTTAGTTTGCCCCAAACTTCTTTACTGGCTGCAATTTTACGGATTATTTTATGAGTCCACTCTTTAGGTACATGACAATCAGGACATGTCGCCCTAACGCCCGATCTATTTGAGTAGTGAATCGTTTCACGATATTCCTCATAAACATTGTTTTCCATTTCATGACAGCTGATACAGAATTCTTCTGTATTTGTTACTTCTAAAGCAGTGTTAAAACCACCCCAGAAAATAATACCGCCGGCAAAACCAATCAACAATATAAACCATAATCCCGCGCTATTTGGCGACTTAAGGTATTGCAAAAAGCCTTTTTTATTATTTGCTTTCGTCATTTTTTTCCCCTTTCACATTAGGACTTATTCATTACCCAATGACTCAACAGGCTCAAAGGTATTATCTACCAATGGTTTTGCATCTGCTTGAGTTACATGACATTGAGAACAAAAATAACGACGCGGAGAAACATCTGAAAGTGTTTTACCGTCGCGAGTTTCAAAGTGAGTTAAGCTCACTTTTGTTGCACCCGTTTCTGCCGCATATTTCCAACCATGACACGTAAGACACTTGTTAGAGTTTAAATCAACACGGTAACCACGAGTTTGATGTGGAACCATAGGTGGTTGATGCACATAGTTACGAGCAATAGGATTTTTATCCTTAATCACACGTTTCATTGTTTCTGCTTTTTTAGTTTCATCAAGTGTTGCTGTGCCACGAAGTGATTCAACGCCACCAGAGTTAACCTCTTGTGCATGTAATGTTGTTGTGCAGGCTAAACCTAAAACCATTACAACATATGATAATCTTTTCATAATTATACCTCTGCCTTTCTAGGCAAAATTGTCGTTATCTTAAATACATCTTGTGAGCACACATCAATGCAACGACCACAGTTTGTGCAATCGGCTGCTTTAATGAGTGGGCCAAAGCCTTTGCTTTCTCCAAACAATGGCATTTTCAATATCTCAGGCTCGGGACAAATAGCGAAACAATCCATACATTTATCACAGTTGTCTCTTTTAGTTGCTGATATCTTAATTGGACTAAAACGACCAATTAAATTATATAGTGCCCCTTGCGGACAAATATGACCACACCATCCCTGCTCTACGAGTAATAAGTCAAACAAGAAAATACCAACGAGTATTATCCAAGCCATTCCCATACCAAATATCACACCACGATGAAATATTGATACCGGGTTAATTAACTCCCATGCCATCGTACCTAAAAAAATAGGTAGAATAAGTGCCATGGCTAAAACCCAAAAACGAGTTTTACGAGATAGCTTCGTTGACGTTCTAATTTTCAATTTCCGTCTTAACCAATGTGCTGCATCACTTATCATATTGACAGGGCAAACCCATGAACAAAATACTCGACCTCCTACCAAGAAATAGCCAGTAGTGATAATCAAAGCGCCTATTATTGCTGTAGTTTCAGGAATATGTCCTGCTGCAAACGCTTGCAACAAAACAAAAGGGTCAGTCATCGGTACTGTGTCTAATAAAACACTAGCACTTAAATTGCCCTTAATAACCCAAACACCAAAAAGAGGGCCAAGCATGAACAAACTTAAAATAGTAAGTTGGCTAAACCTTCTTAATAATAAATACTTATGTGCTGATAACCAGCCTTTACTCGCTATTGCTTCTTGACCTACAGGGTGTTTCATTTATTGAAGCCCTTCAGGTACACGATCTGGAAGATCTAATACTTCATCAATTAATGAACCACCAGCATTGTCTTTTTCAATCCAACCCCAGCGATAATGTTTACCTAACTCACCTTTTGCAAGTTCTAAAGGAAGTACTTTAATTGCTGCTTCAGGTAATGGGCACGCATGTTCACATTTACCACACCCCGTACATGCATCTGAATGCACCGTAGGAATAAACATGGCATGATGCCCTGTTCTGACATTACGTTCTACTTCAAGTGTAATTGCTTCATCCATTAAAGGGCAAACCCTTACACAAATGTCACAACGCAAACCTTGAGTGTTTAAACATGTTTCGCGATCCAATAAAACGGCCAGCCCCATTTTAGCGTCATCAATTGACGCTAAACTAGGTGATATCGCGCCTGTAGGGCAAGCCTCTTGACAAGGAATATCATCACACATTTCACAGGGAATAATATTCGCATCAAAGTAAGGCGTACCTGTTGTAACAGGCTCAAATAACTTACCAAGTTTTAACGTATCATAGGGACATGCTTCAACACATAACCCACAACGAACACACGCAGCTAAAAAGTCTTCCTCGCTCAATGCGCCAGGAGGTCGTAAACATTGAGCAGCAATGCTTTGAGATTGCTTGGCATAACCAGCAAGCCCTGTAGCTAACAAACCTACACCACATATACCACGGCTAGCATCAGTAATTAACTGACGTCTAGACATTTTCCTTGGTTGGTAAGTATTTTTACTGCTCATCATTAACTCTTGATTTCTGTAAATATAAAGTAATGGCTAAAGTCGTTAAACTTTAGCTATTTTCACGGCACACTTTTTAAAGTCAGTTTCTTTTGACAATGGATCCGTTGCATCTAGCGTTAACTTATTTGTCAATTGCTTCGCGTCAAACCATGGCATGAAAACTAACCCTTTAGGTGGGCGGTTTCGGCCTCTTGTTTCTATTCGAGACTTCACTTCACCACGACGAGAGGTAACAATACACTCATCTCCTCGACGTAAATCACGCTTACGTGCATCATCTGGATGCATAAATATTACCGCATCAGGGAATGCTTTATGCAGTTCAGGTACACGAGCTGTCATCGAACCTGAATGCCAATGTTCAAGTACACGACCAGTGCTTAACCATAAGTCATATTCTTCATCTGGTGATTCTGCTGCTGGCTCATAAGGTAAAGCAAACATCACAGCTTTTTTATCTGGCTTACCATAGAATTGAACACCTGAGCCTTTTTCTACATAAGGATCATAGCCTTCTCTAAAGCGCCACAATGTTTCTTTGCCGTCTACTACAGGCCAACGTAGGCCACGAGCTTCATGATAAGTATCAAAATCAGCTAAATCATGTGCTTTCCCACGACCAAAGATTGCGTATTCTTCGAATAAACCTTTTTGGATATAGAACCCAAAATCTTCAGCTTCTTGGTTAGCATCACCTTTACAATCACTAGTAGGGAATTTATTAACCTGGCCATTAGCATATAGCACATCATATAAAGTTTTATCTTTATACTCAGGCGCTTTAGCCATTAATTCTTCAGGCCATACTTCTGATACTTTAAAGCGTTTTGAAAACTCAACTAACTGCCATAAATCAGACTTTGCTTCACCGGGAGCTTGCACTTGTTGATGCCAGAACTGTGTACGACGTTCTGCATTACCATATGCTCCTTCTTTTTCTACCCACATTGCTGTTGGTAAAATAAGATCGGCTGCTTGAGCAGTAACCGTAGGGTATGGGTCAGATACCACAATGAAGTTTTCAGGATTACGATAACCCGGTAAACCTTCCTCGTTCATGTTTGGCGCAGCTTGCATGTTGTTATTACACATAACCCAATACGCATTTAACTTACCGTCTTTAAGCATACGGTTTTGTAAAACTGCATGATAACCAGGTTTAGGTGGAATAGTACCTTCAGGTAATTTCCAAATTTTTTCAGAAAACGCTCTATGCTTAGGATTTTTAACGACCATATCAGCTGGCAAACGGTGGGCAAAAGTACCTACCTCACGTGCAGTACCACAAGCAGATGGTTGACCTGTTAATGAAAACGGACTATTACCAGGCTCTGAGATTTTGCCTGTTAATAAATGCACGTTATACATTAAGTTATTAGCCCAAACACCACGAGTATGTTGGTTAAAGCCCATAGTCCAGAATGAAGTAACTTTGACTTTAGGGTCGGCATACATTTTAGCCATTTCAAGTAAGTTAGCTTCAGGAACACCAGAAAGTTTCGACGTATACTCAAGCGTATAAGTACTAACAAACTTACTAAAGGCTTCAAAGCTCATTGGCTTAGAACCGCCTTTACCTGGGTTTTTAGCCGCTTGTTCTAATGGATGTGTTGGACGTAATCCATAACCAATATCTGTCACACCTTCACGAATATTAACGTGTTTGTCTAAGAAGTCTTGGTTAACCGCATCATTTTGAATAATATAATTCGCAATAAAGTTTAAAATAGCTAAATCGGTTTGTGGCGTAAATACCATACCGTTATCAGCTAATTCAAAACTTCTGTGCTTGAAAGTAGACAGTACATGTACTTTAACATGTGGTGCACTTAAACGACGGTCAGTTAAGCGTGACCATAGAATAGGATGCATTTCTGCCATGTTTGATCCCCAAAGGACAAACGCATCTGCATGCTCTAAATCATCATAACAGCCCATTGGCTCATCAATACCAAAGGTACGCATGAAGCCACCTACCGCTGACGCCATACAATGACGAGCATTTGGATCAATATTATTGCTTAAGAAACCTGCTTTCATCAATTTAGATGCAGCATAGCCTTCCCAAACTGTCCATTGACCTGAGCCAAACATACCAACTGAGGTAGGGCCTTTTTTCTTAATAGCTTCTTTAAACTTATCAGCCATTACGTCAAAAGCGGTATCCCAGCTAACCGGTGTAAAATCACCTTCTTTATCGTACTGACCATCGGTCATACGTAATAAAGGTTGGGTTAATCTATCCTTACCGTACATAATTTTAGATAAGAAATACCCCTTGATACAGTTTAACCCTTTGTTTACGGGGGCATCTGGATCACCTTGGGTGGCGACGACTTTACCGTGTTGAGTCCCGACTAGTACACTACAACCTGTACCGCAGAATCGACATGGCGCTTTATCCCACTTTATTTTGCTCTCAGATGATTTTGTAATCAAATTCGAAGCTGAAGTAGGTATTGATACGCCTGCTGCAACGGCAGTTGCGGCGATAGCGTTTGCTTTTATAAAAT
Organism: Colwellia sp. RSH04; assembly: GCF_003545765.1. Lineage (GTDB taxonomy): Bacteria > Pseudomonadota > Gammaproteobacteria > Enterobacterales > Alteromonadaceae > Colwellia. Next base: position 111,050 of record NZ_QXIO01000009.1, read on the forward strand.
CCCGTCTTGTCAGTGTCATTTTTGCCCTCCTGAAAACTGTGCTAGTCCAGCATCATTATGATGAAAAATTAATGATGAGGAAATCACACCTGGGATGTTGCTCATAGTTGTTATTGTTTCAATTAAGCGTTGATCTTTATTGTCTTCTTCTATTGTTACTACCATGTTACCGCTTTCAGTAATTTCATGGACTTCAGCGCCTGGGAACTCGCCTAGTTTTATCGCAACTTCATCAGCCTTTTCAGGATAAGCAGCAAATAAAACCCCCGCGATATTAACAGGGTTTTCTTCAAGTAGATTGATCACAATAATTGACCTCTGTTTAATTCGTTTGTGTAAGGCTTCTCAGCCTTGATTTTCATTTTGATAGTAAAATTTTCAATTAAGTTATTAATGCTTTTATTCCTTCGCTTCAGCACCAGTCATTTTAAGCAATAAAACAGCAAAAACGGCTGTTCCGATAAAACCACTTAAAAAAATAACGGGCATTGAAGAGTAACCTAATACTGTCCAAATTAAGGATTCAAGTGCACTCACGTTAATCTCCTATTGTTATTGTTGAGGTATCTAAAAGCTTTATTTCTATTGCCGCTTGAGGGCAAACTGAAACACAGGCACCACAACCAGTACAATCATCTTGATTAATACGCATTTGTGGTACTGAAGACTTTAGATATTGAAATGAAATAGCTTGGGTATCACAACTATCTTGACAGCTCTGACACATAATTTGATTTTGTGCTAAACAACTGCTCTTAACCGTCGTTTCTATATGCCATGGCGCTTGTGATAAATCATCGGAAAAAACATCTTCGTGACACGCAGCAACACATTTTTGGCAAAAGGTACACTCACCTAAAGAAAAATCTATTTGAGGAAAACCACCGTCACCTTTTTTAATGATTTGCGTTTCACAGGCTGAAATACACTCTGTACATTGCGTACAGTTATCATACAAAGACTGCTGACTTTTAAGCCAAGGTAAGCGTAGAGCTGATTTTTCACTAGGTCTTTTACCTCGGAAAAAATTGCGTCGCGATTGATCTACACCTACAGTCATTGACTTGCCTTTTAAATGTTGAAAAATGGTATTTATTCATTTACTCGTTCATTAGTTTTAATGAGCTTGCAAGCGAATGCTCTTGTTTTCGCTTCAATAAATAAAGAATAACCCTTTTTCTTTTAATGAATTGATTATACACCGATTAAAATGACAAACATCAAGTAGCGTTCTATATACCTTGATATAGATCAAGGTATTTCTCAAATCTTTTGACATATATCAAAATGAGAATAGCAGGTAAACCTAATCGCTGCTTATGCTATAATCAAAAAAGCAGCATCAACAAACATAAACAACTGAATATAAAGAAAAACATAGATTATCACATTCATCTCAGTTTAAGGTGATTGCAAATTCAATCATGAGATCATGCTTTGACAAGTAGGTTACACCTCATGATTGAATTAGGGGATTTATTGATAAGTAAATTGTTCTGATAATTGGATATTATCTGAAGATGTTCCTAACAGCACGGTAAATTGGCCTTTTTCAGCAAGCCAAGTATTTTCTTTTATATCCCAAAACGATAAATCTCTAGTCGTGAGTTGTAATGAAACTCGCTTACTTTCGCCCGGTAATAACCATACTTTTGTAAAATCTTTTAATTCTTTCGCTGGCCTTTCAACGCTAGAGTCGACATCATTCAAGTAAAGCTGAATCACCTCTGCACCAGCAACTTTCCCTGTATTAGTCACAGTTAACTGAACGGTCTGTGTTTCTTTTTCGCTTAGTGCTGTATGCGAAATAGCTAAATCTGAAAGTGAAAATTTAGTGTAGGAAAGACCATGCCCAAATGAAAATAACGGTTTAATATTTTGTTTTTCAAACCATCGATATCCAATGAATACTCCTTCCAAATATAATGATTCTTGTGCATTGTAGTCATTCAGTTTTATGGGCGCAGTATCTTCAAGATATTTAGGTAACGTAATAGGCATCTTACCACTCGGGTTCTTATCTCCCATCAAAATATCAGCAAAAGCATGGCCTGCTTCCATACCGCCATACCAGCCCCAAACGATAGCGTTGACTTTGTTTTCCCAAGGCATTTCTACGGCTGAACCTGCAACCAAAAACACGACAGTTTTGTCATTGACACGAGCAAGCTTTTCAATGATTTCATCTTGCGCAAAAGGCAACTTCATACTAGTTCTATCAATAGACTCTCTATCATCACTGTGACTTAGTCCACCAAAATAAATTACGGCATCAGCTTTTTTAGCGGCGTCGATGTATTCTTTTTCACTGGCAAATAATTCTCCTGGCGCGTCCCAACCTAAAGTAAAGTGTTCACGTCCGTCGTATTGAATCTCAAACTGATAAATTTCACCTTCTTTTAACGCAATATCATGTGAAACTTTTTCAATGATATCAGGTTTATTTGCATCACTTTTATGAGAAATAACCAATTGATTGTTAATCTTCAATCGAAAATCACCCAATGTTTTCAGGTTGAGTTTATGGCTACCTGTTTGAAGAGGTTTAATCTTAGCGGTCATCGTTATATGTTGCATTGTCGATGAACTATTAGCGTCAAACATAGAATCTACTATCCAAGATTCTTCAAGCAACTTTTCTCTCAAAGGCTCCGCAAAGTAAGATATATTCCATGCTGGCGTTCCTGTCCAATGTCTACTGACGATGTAGTCACCGGCAATTGCCGTTAGTTCACTACTTCGAGCACGCATTACGGTAATATTTACATCATTTCCCAATTTGGTTTTCAATCCTGCTAGAGGTGTTATTTCATATAAAGATTTAACTTCTGAAGAGCCTCCTCCTGTTCCATGTTTTTTATCAGCATTGGGACCTAACACTAAAATATTTTTCAACTGTTTTTTATTAAGGGGTAAAATGGGTTTATTATTCACATGGCTATTTTTAAGAAGAACGATGCCTTCTGTTGCGATCTTTCTTGCTGCTAATTGGTGAGCGCGTGTATTTCTTTCTCCTTTTTTTCGGTTATCATCATACATGCCAATTTTATGCTGAACCCTTAAGATTCTTCGAGCCTTATCGTCAACAATAGCTTCAGGTATTTTCCCTTCTTTAATTAGCTTAAGAAATGGTTTCGCAAAAAAGTAATCTTGGTAATCATCAACTTTTGTGCCCATCTCTAAATCTAAGCCATGCATTGCTGCTTCATAAGTATTTATATCAACATGCCAATCGGTCAATAACACTCCTTGATACCCCCACTCTCCTTTTAATATATCATTAACTAAGTGCTTACTCTGATTTGCATTGGTACCGAAGTATTCGTTATAGGCTCCCATCATTCCTAATACTTGACCTTCTTTTACTGCGGCTTCAAAAGCAGGTAGATAAACTTCTCTCAATGTACGCTCATCAGGCTTTGCATTAACTCCCGTACGATTTAACTCCTGAGTATTCAAAGCATAATGCTTGACCGTTGCTGCTACATCATTCGCTTGAATACCTTGAATTTGAGGGACAACTAGTTTTGCTGCAAGCACAGGATCTTCGCCCATATATTCAAAATTTCGGCCATATAAAGGTAGACGAGCAAGGTTGACGCCAGGCCCTAAGATAAAGTCCTTTTGTCGCTCTCGCGCTTCAGCGCCAAGTACCTCACCATGCAATCTAGCAATATTTTTATCCCAACTTGCAGCAACAGAAGTTAAATGAGGTAAATATGTAGCATGATCATCTGTCCAACCAGCAGAATCCCAACTATGACGTTCTATTTGATGTCTTACACCATGAGGACCGTCAGAAAGCCACATCTCTGGAATACCTAACCGCTCAATCGCATTAACATGAAATTTACCACTGGCGTGAGTTAATGATACTTTTTCTTCAACTGTCATTTGCTTTAAAAGAACTTCTACTTTTTGCTCTGCGTCCGCTAGTCTTTTTTGCTTTACTTTTTCTTTTGTTATTTTCGGGATGTTTTTTTGTGTCGAAGTTAATGCTTCTTGATTTTGGCATCCGCTAAAAATAACTACAAAAGCAAGCACTGTTAATAAGTTGACTGATATTTTCATATAAGGCTCTATGTTACTCATTGATAAACAATAATTTTCGTTATTGCATTTAATTTTCTAAAGCAAATATTGCTTTAGCGCTCATTTTAAGAGGCATGTGCCCTTAAAACGCTTTGAACTTTTCTGTGCGTTTTCACCACAACTTTTTCCATACTCCTACAGCGGTGAGCTTATATCTTTAGGTTGCTCCCCATAAACAAGTGAAAACGCCTTAGTCAATCAAAATAATGTGGTCAAAAACATCTGCGGTGATATACCCAAGGTTTTTGTCACCTTCAATAGGTTTAATAAAAGTAGAGCCAATAAAACTCTCCCGTTGAGGGCTGCCATCGTTATCACAATATGCGAGCATGAAGCCAATCTTCTTTTGCTTCATGAGTGTAACTGGCCGAGATGAATCTCCCTGGAAACTATCATCAAATAACCTGATAGATAACTCCCAATTAATATTGTGTGGTTTTTGTGTGTCGCGTCGCCATACACTAGTGATATGATCATTTAATAAAACAACTTGAGCAGAACCCTCTTCGTTTTGACCTCCAATGTCTGCCACTTGGTTATCTAAGGCGACATGGTAGGCAAAAGCATTATGGTTAAATTGATGTTCGCCTCCTGAAGCATCTTCATCAATAAATACTTCAAGGCAATCATCATCCCAATAGGCAAAATAAGGATTGGCATGTTGATCAAATAACACATCATCTGTTATTTCAACCAACAGATATAATTGCTGGTTATCCCATAAAACTTTAAATCGACCACTGAAATCTTCGGTTGTGGGAGGAGTTCCAAGAATAAGCTCGTCTATTGGTTGCCATAATGCAATCTGCCAACTTTTTTCGTTAACCAAGCCATCAATAACAATATCGCCTTTGGCTTTTACAACCTCAATAGGTGATTTAGCATTTGACGAAAAAATCAACGCCCCAAAAACGATAGCTAAACTAATCAATAATTTTTTCATTAGCACCTCTATTTTTAACATGAAATCATTAAGCGACACTTTTCTTCAATATCTGAACAGACGTCAGCAATAGAACCTTTACATTCAATTGGGCATATATCTGATTCTCCTGCTTGGGGCGCTTGCATGGTTTGTATTTGGTTTGATAACAATTTACTGTTAAAAAAATGATCGTTTCTTTTATCAAGTCGATCAAAAAGTTCTTGTTCACTAACGTTCAACCAAAAAAATTGATTCGTTACATTTAATTGTCTAAATAACTGACGATGTTGATATTTTAAACCAGAATATGCGAGTACAACGTTTTTTCGAAGATATGAATAATATTCAATTTTTGCAATAATTCGTTCAATCCAAGGGAGCCTCATATCATCATCCAAAGGTATACCTGAAGCCATTAACGCTTTAGCTTCTTTAGAATGAAAGTCATCAGCTTCAACCAATTCAAAAGGGGAGCTAGGTTGATTCAGTTTTAGGGTTAATCGTTTTGCTACACTTGATTTCCCTGTGCCGCTAACTCCCATAATGATAAATAGATAAGGCCGTTTAAACTCGTTTAAGTGATGAGTGCTTACACTGATTTCTTCAGGCATTTTCAGGTACCTTAACTCGCAGCGTATAAACGGTATTGTTGCAAATATTCTCAATTGAGTTATTGGCTAGCAACTCATTATTTAAATACACGACGGTTCTTGTGACGTTTGAGCATTTATACACGTCAAATTGAAATTCTGCGCCTCTGAAGGTACGACTGCCTGTAATATGCGATAAATGATGCGGTAGTTTAGGGTTTACTATTAAAGCGTTACCTTTGCCTTTTAATCCCACTAACTCTTCAACAATACATCGATACAACCAAGACACAGTACCGGTATTAAATAATTGACTAGAACGCCCTGCTTGCTCAGGAAATTGATAATAAGCACCGCGATAATAATTTGGCACAAAAATAGGCAACTGACCTGTTGAGTCTATATTTTTCATTGAAGGAATGATTTTTGTAATGACTTCAAAAGCTAAATCATTTTCATTTTGTTGATACAAACTATAAGCGTAAAAGATAGCAGCATGATTATAGACTGAGCCATTTTCAGAAACGCCTGGATGTTTTTGCGTGATTCGACCAATGTCTTCAACCATCGCGGTATAGCTTGGTGCTAACATCATTACACCATGAGGGGTCATGAGTTGTTGATTAATATGATTAATCATCACTTTTCGCTGTGTAACACTTGCTGCGCCACTTAACATAGCCCAACTCTGAGGGTTAAGAAATATTTTACCTTCGCTATCATTTTCAGTGCCAAAAATACGGCCATCATCGGTAATGCCACGAGCGTACCATTCACCTATCCATAAATGCTGGTTTACGGCTTTATTCAGTTTTTTAGCGGCTAGTCGATACGCGTTAACTTTATTTTGACAAGCTTTCGTAATGTAGTTATCACAAATATCACACCAAGTATTAATAGCATAAGCACTCGCTAACGTTAACCAAGATGATACGCCTTGCCCTTTATAGCCGACCATATTCATTGGATCACACCAATCACCTTGCTCGATATAACTTAACCCTCGTTCATCGGTAGATTGAATTAGCCAATCTAAAGAGCGTTCAATGTGAAAAATCACTGACTCAACGTGATCACTATCAAGAAAACTGATTTGTTCATACAGTAATTCAACATCTGCCGTTTCATCTAAATAAGTCATCAGACAAATGGGTAGCCAAACACAATGATCAGCATGGGGGATTTGATTTATGTACTTTAATTGCGCATTTTTGTGTAGCAACACGCCATCAGGCATTGCACCATTGATATGTTGTTGTGATAGCGTTTTTAAAAAAGCTTTTCGGGCACTTTGTGATTCAATAAAACACATCCCCATACTATCTTGCACATAATTTCTTGTTTGAGGATCGGTCGTTAAACGATGCACGTCACCATGATAATACATCTGTCTGGGTAGCCAATAATTAATGAAATCATCAAAGTGTTGTTCGCCAGTATTAATATGTAAACACCCTGCGCCCATGTTCATATAATTATCGTAACTATGTTGTTCGCTTTGCTTTTTTTGCTGATTGAAATAGCAAGCAATTAATGACGAAATCTCTTTTTCATCTTTAGCAGGCCCAAATAAAAAGTTAAGTGTTAGATCGCTTTTAGCAGCTAGCGTTTCATAAAACTGCATGACCGCTACAGGCGTTTCATAGCGCGCCTCTACATTATCTAATGTACTATTATTAAGGGCGTCAGGGTTATGTAATCCCCCCTCTCCTTCAAAGATACTTTGATTTGCATGCCATGAAACAGGTACTTTATCTGAAACCAGAAAAGTCTTATCCTTTAAGTCTTTATTTTGAAAGTAATCTTCAACTTTTTGATAAGGGGTTACTGAGGTTGCCACGATCGCATTGAGATTTTCATCAAATCTAGCTGATTGATTCATCCACGACATATAGCCAATTGTAAAATAAGGATAGACACTGATAACCCTCTTCTCATCACGCAAATTTAGCACGTTGAAAGACCATTGCTCTGCAACATTTGATTCACTTAAGGTCACTTTAATAGACACTTTCAAATCAAATAATTCGCAATTCCATGTTATGGAACTTTGTTCTTGAATGAATTGAAACTTATCGAGTTTCTTACGCATTGGCTCATAAGGTAATGAGAATATTTGCTGAGTCACTTCATCTTTAATGTAAAAAAAACGTCCTGCATGATGAGTATAATAAGCATGTTCAGGTTGCATAAATGTTTTTGCTTCAATATTGGGTCCATAAGCATATTTTGCGGGCTCAGGCTGCATAAATTGAGCATTGACATACCCCCGACAATTCACTTGTAATAACTGCTGTTTATTCCATAAAAAACCACTAGCTTTTGGGTGTTGAGTTGGACTATCAAGTACAACGTTAGGGAACCCTCTATTTTGGTTACCCACAGTTACTTCCCCCCTTAATATGCTCAGCTTCTTGGCAATAAAGTTGTGCATGAATATGACCAAGCTTTTTATCAGTCAACGGATAAAACCAAATTAATGGTACAGACAATGCGGCAAACAAGCCGGGGATAAGCGTTAACAGTAAAACAATTCCTTGCTCTGATGATGCACTCTGTACTTGATTAGCAACATAACCTAATGAAGCAAGCAACCAACCTATCACTGCTCCTGCAATAGCTCCGCCAAGTTTTTGTGAAAAAGACGCGGCCGAAAAAATCATCGCTGTTGCTCTACGCCCTGTTTTATATTGTGAATAATCAGCAGTATCGGCATACATTGAGAAAACTAATGGCGACTTAGGTCCCAAGGCAAAACCAATTGCAATTTGCATCGCAAATATCAAGGTAATGTTTTCAGCAGGTATAAAGTAAAAAATAATGGAAAGAAAAGCGACAATTGACATTAATAGCATTAGCAGCATTTTTTTATCTATAAACTTAGTCAATAGAGGTGTAGCAGCTGCACCCGCAGCAAGCGATAACATATAAGCCATAGCAAAACTGCCAATAAGATCGGGTCTACCGACATAGTATTTAAAATAAAACGTACCCGTACTTCCCCTAAGCGTTATTGTCATCATGATGACCAATGCTAGCGAGAATAAAATGAGCCAAGGCTTATTATTGGTTAAATCTTTTATATCTTGTAGTACATTCGTTTTTTGATCTGCAGGAGGAGAAATTCTTTCTTGGGTGGTAAGAAAAGTAATAATGAATAAAATTGCCGCAATGACACCATAAAGCCCCATGGTATATTGCCAACCTAAGGTTTCATTTCCTTGACCAAAGTAACTTACTAGCGTTGGCGTAAAGTAAGCAACAAGGCTTCCTCCTGTGAAAGCACCAATAAACCGAAAACTGGTAAGTACTGTTCTTTCTTGACTATTACTGGTGATAACTCCAAGTAATGCGCCATAAGGCACATTAATAAAGGTATAGGCTAGCATCATAAATATATAAGTAAGGTATGCCCATATAATTTTTGAGGTACTATCTAAGTCAGGCACGGTAAAAGTTAGTACGCCAGCAGCAACTAGCGGTAATATCCCCCATAATAAATACGGACGAAACTTTCCATATTTACTCTCTGTTCTATCAGCTAACGCTCCCATTAAAGGATCAGAAAATGCATCAATAACTCTGGTGACCAACATCATAGTACCAACTGTCGCCGCAGAAAGACCAAAGACATCGGTATAAAAAATGAATAGGAATACATCAAATACACGCCAGTAAAAATTTGACGCTACATCTCCACAGGCATAGCCAATTTTTTCATTCAGTGTGAGTTTTTCACTGATGTTAATTTTTGACTGTAAATGTCGTTCTAATGTTTTTTTATGCACTTGCATCACTTCCCGATAAATGAGTCATTTTATGTTTATTGAATTTTCAAAAAACAAAATGTAAGCGCTTACAAGTTAACTGAATTACTATATCAATTGCAATATAAATTTTAATAAAACGAGCAATAAATACATTTAAACCATTATAAACAACATGTTAAACAGAGCCAAAAGTAACACTTCACTTTAAAAACTTTGCCTTTTCTCTTTTATAAATTGGTTAAAAAATAATTAATTTAAAATAACAGTTGATCTATCGAGATGAATAATCTAGTTTAGATGTAAGCGCTTACATAATAAAAGAGCTTGCGAATAAGTATTTTTTTTTGCATTATCTTGAAAGCGCTTACATCAACTAAATAATTATAAAGATGGTTATATAGCCAGGAGATATAACATGAGTCAGACCACCTTCACCAAAACAAAGGTTGCAACAAGTTTGTCACTAATACTTGGTGCAACGTCACTGCCTGCTATTTCTGCAGAGCAAGCAAACATAAAAGAAAAAGATGAAATTGAAGTCATTGCTGTTACAGGAATGCGCTCAAGCATTAAGGAATCAACCGCTTTAAAGCGTGATGCTAACGGTGTCGTTGATGCCATTTCAGCTGAAGATATTGGTAAATTTCCAGATACCAACCTTGCGGAGTCATTACAGCGTATTACCGGTGTTTCAATAGATAGAACAAATGGTGAAGGTAGTAAAGTAACGGTTCGTGGTTTTGGTCCTGACTTTAATATGGTGACATTAAATGGCAGAACAATGCCGGCTTCTAGCTTACCAGCTGGAGGCGGTGTAGCAAATTCTCGTGCCTTTGATTTTTCAAATTTAGCCTCTGACGCAGTTAAGTCGGTTTCTGTTTACAAAACAGGTAAAGCCAATATTGCAACTGGCGGTATCGGTGCAACTATTGATATAGTTACCAGTAGACCACTTGATAACCCAGGTTTGCAAGTCAGCATAGGCGCTAAAGCCCACGCAGATACAACAAACCGAGTTGGTGATGATTTAACACCTGAACTTTCTGGCTTATTGAGCTGGACAGACAATGATGAAATGTTTGGTGCCTCATTAACATTCAATACCCAAGAAAGACACAGCTCTTCATCAGGTGCCTTTGTAAACCAATGGCGTACTAGCCCTTACGATGGCACTATTCCTCAAGCTGCAGATGACATTCAAATAGCTAATGAACCCCAAATAGATCAGCTATATTCTATGCCATCTGATTTACGTAACTATATTGCAGATCGAGAACGTACAAGAACAAACGCTCAACTTACTTTACAATTTAGACCTGTAGACTCTCTTACTGCAACACTTGATTACACTTACGCTAAACAAGATCTTTTTGAAGCGCGCGCAGAACATTCAATTTGGATGGATACATATAAGTCTAGTTTAGGTTTTGATAACGAAACAGCAACAACTCCTGTTGATTACAATGAAGATCGCGGCAGCCAACCTCCAAGAGATTTAGGTTTAGCGCAGCAAGAATTAAATCAAATTAATGAAAATGACTCTATAGGCTTAAACCTAAGTTACGATGTTAATGATTACTTTAATGTGACTCTTGATGCACATAGCTCTGCTGCTGAAAGTACACCTGATGCGGCGTATGGTAGCTGGTTAAATACAGGTTTAGGTGCCAACATTTCTGCTGGTCAAGGCGTTGATTTCACCAATGACTACCCTACTTTACGCGTTGATTTTGATGATTGCGATTCACGCAGAGGCTTAAACTGTAATGGCGTTTTAGATCAAGATGATGTTGGTACTTCAATTCTTGATATGCAATATGCGGCTCAAAAGTCAGAAATTAATCAATTCCGTTTGATTGGTAACTATCAGTTTGATGAAGGTAGTATTGAGTTCGGTGTCGAATCACGAGCAATGGAAAGTCATTCGGTTCAATCATTAACGCGTCATACCATGGGTAATTGGGGTGTTGAAAACCCTGGTGAATTACCAGAAGGTTATTTAACACCTGAGCAATTTGGTAATGGTGCTGGTGGCTACTCTGATGGTTTTACTGGCAGCGCGTCTCAAATTGGTGCTTGGGCTGCAGGTGCATACGGCTTTGATTTTGTAGCCGATGGTGCATATGCAACCAATAGAACAATCAAAGAAGATATTACGGCAGCCTTTTTGCAGCTTGATTTATCTGGTGAGTTAGGTGGTCGCCCTTACAATGTATCTGCTGGTGTTCGTTTTGAGAATACTGACATTACATCATCAGCGAATGTAACCTTACCAAATGCTGTTGCTTGGGAAGGCAATAATGACTTCAATGTGCGTTATGGTGAAGGTATGGAAGATTTTAGTGCGAATGCTGACTATAGTCATGTTCTACCTAGTTTTGACTTTGATATTGAAGTGGTTGATAACGTTATTACACGCTTGTCTTACAGTAAAACTATTGCACGACCAACATATGATCAATTAAGTTCTGCAGCATCTGATGTGAGCGGACCTTCAGGCCCTACGACTTTACAGGGAGTTCAACTAGGTACTGCATCAAACGGTAATCCAGGACTTGTGCCTTTAGAGTCTGATAATATCGATATTTCTGCAGAATGGTACTTTGCTGACACAAGTTACGTGTCATTAGGTTATTATGAAAAAAGAGTAAATAACTTTGCTGGGCGCCAACCCGTTGTTGAAAATGTTTATGGCCTTCGTGATGCAACAGCAGGACCAAGAGCACAAGCTGCTGAAGCTAAACTGTTAGAATTAGGTGAAGAAATTACCGACACTAATTTATTTGCGATGGTTGCTGCAACAGAAAATAATGTCGATTTTTATTCAATGCCAGCAGAAGAGTTCGAAGTGCATTATGATGTATTAGCAAACTCAGATGATCCATTGATGGACTTCACCGTTACCAAATTTGTTAATAATAAAGAAGCTAAAATTGATGGTTTTGAATTTGCCGTACAACACTTCTTTGGCGAAACAGGCTTTGGTGTGCAAGCTAACTATACTACAGTAAATGGTGATATTGGCTTTAATAACACTGGTGATCCAAGTGTCACTCAGTTTGCCTTAGTTGGTTTAAGTGATACCGCAAACCTAGTATTGATGTATGAGAATGATTCATTTCAAGCGCGAGTTGCTTATAACTGGCGCGACAAATTCTTAAACACACAAGCTCAATATATTAATGAGCCAGGTTATACCGAAGAATATGCCCAAATTGACTTTAATGTGGCTTACCAATTCAATGAAAGCTTGTCTGTTTTCTTAGAAGGTATCAATATTACCGGTGAAGATACGCGAACACATGGCCGTACTACGGTACAGTTATGGAACTATGCAGAGCAAGAGGCGCGTTATGCATTAGGTGCACGTTATACCTTTTAGTTCATAGTATCGAGTTAAAACCCACGCCATACTTTTGTACGGCGTGGGTTTTATACACTTAAAAAGCATTACAATTTAGGCAGTAATTCATTATGGATAAAGTAATCAAGAAAATTGTTATTGTCGGTGGCGGCTCTGCTGGCTGGATAACAGCAGGAACTATAGCGGCTCAATATGCAAAACAACCAAATTCTTTATTTGAAATTACTTTAATAGAATCTCCGCAAGTTAGCTCTATTGGTGTAGGTGAAGGTACGTGGCCTTCAATACGAAATACCCTTGAGCGAATAGGCATTAATGAAAGTGCTTTTCTACAGTGTTGTGATGCTTCCTTCAAGCAAGGATCAAAATTCATTGGGTGGAATAACGGTCGAAAAGATGACTATTATTATCACCCTTTTATGACTCCAAAAGGCTATGGTCATGTTGATTTATATTCTCACTGGCAAACCTACCATAAAGAACAAGCCTTCGCTGATGCTATTAATATTCAGAGTCATGTTTGTCAGGCAGGACTTGCACCAAAACAATTGTCCACGCCTGATTATGCTGCGGTGACTAATTATGGCTATCACTTAGATGCCAAAAAATTTGCAGCACTACTTAAAGAACATTGTATTAACACATTAGGTGTAAAGCACCTTTATGACCACATTGACAGTATAGAATCAGACAATACTGGTGATATACATAAATTACAGACAAAAGAGCACGGTTGTATTCACGGTGATTTATTTGTTGATTGTACTGGTCACCTATCATTGCTACTAGGTAAGCACTTTGAAATTCCACTCATTAATAAAGAAAATATATTATTTAATAACAGTGCTCTTGCGGTGCAAGTTCCCTATGAAAGCTTAAATGAAAATATTGCATCAGCAACATTGTCTACAGCACAAGAAGCAGGTTGGATATGGGATATCGGGTTAACCTCAAGACGTGGTGTTGGTTATACCTATTCAGATAAATACATTACAGATGAAAAAGCAGAACAAGCGCTTCGTCGTTATCTTAAATGCTCAATTAGTGATGAACTCTCTCAATCGCTAGCCGTGAAAAAAATCAGTTTTACTCCTGGGTATCGTGAGAAGTTTTGGCATAAAAACTGTGTTGCAATAGGCATGTCATCTGGCTTTATTGAACCTTTAGAGGCATCGGCACTCGCAATGATAGAGCTATCAAGCTCGATGCTTGGAGAAGAATTACCGACTACCCGAGCTCATATGGATATTATCGCAAAACGCTATAACAAGCGCTTTACTTATCGCTGGGAGAGAGTCATTGAGTTTTTAAAGTTACATTATGTATTAAGCCAACGCACTGACAGTAACTATTGGCTTGATAATAAAAAAGATAGCTCAATACCCGAAAGGTTAAAGTCATTATTATCTTTGTGGCAATATCAATCACCAAGTCGCTATGACTTTATTCAAAATGAAGAGATATTTCCATCGGCGAGTTATCAATACATTCTTTATGGCATGGGCTTCAAGACTCAACAACGTGTCACGCCAAGCAGCAGACAAAACACGCCTGCTCTAGCTAAACTATTTGATGAGGTGAAAACCCAACAAGCCCAATACTTAGCTGCATTGCCCGCGAATAGAACGTTATTGTCGCAACTTAGTAGTAAATAAATCATTGTAAAAATTCATTTAATAAAAAGTGAGAAGTATATGAAAAAAATTCAACGTGTAATCATTGCTGGTGGCGGAACCGCAGGTTGGATGGCAGCTGCTGCTTTTTCAAAGTTATTAGGTAAAAATCTACAGATAACGCTAATTGAATCTGACAATATCGGTACTGTTGGCGTTGGTGAAGCGACCATTCCTCCCATTAAGACTTTTCACAAATTACTCGGTATTAATGAACAAGAGTTTATGCGTGAGACCCACGCAACCTTTAAGTTAGGAATAGGTTTTGAACACTGGAATAAACTCAATGATAATTATATTCACTCTTTTGGTATGACCGGTAAAGAATGCTGGGCTGGAGAGTTTCACCACTTTTGGCTTCATGGAAAAAGTAAAGGAGTTCATGCTCCCTTCGGTGACTATTGCTTTGAACTTCAAGCCGCAAAAGCAAATAAGTTCGCATTAAACCAAAACGTACCAATAAATTATGCTTATCATCTAGATGCAACATTATACGCTCAATACTTAAGAAAATTCAGTGAACAGTTAGGTGTTCAAAGAGTTGAGGGGAAAATAACCAATGTAAGTAAACAGGATGCAACAGGTGATATTGCCTCTTTGACTTTAGACTCTGGGGCAGAAATTGAAGGCGACTTTTTTATTGACTGTACAGGCTTTAGAGGATTATTAATAGAACAAGCCCTCCACACAGGTTATGAAGACTGGTCACACTGGTTGCCAGCAGACAGTGCTGTCGCTGTTCAAACATCTTCTGTCAATGAACCTATTCCTTATACACGCTCAATCGCACGAGAAAGTGGTTGGCAATGGAAAATTCCACTACAAAACAGAGTGGGTAATGGTTTAGTTTATTGCAGTAAATTTCTATCTGACGAGCAAGCAAAAGCACAATTACTTAGTAATATTGAAGGGGAAACAATTACAGAGCCTAAAGTCATCAAATTTAAAACAGGAAGAAGACGAAAAGGTTGGAACAAGAACTGTGTCGCATTAGGTTTATCCTCAGGATTTATTGAGCCCTTAGAATCAACCAGTATTCATTTAATTATGTCTGGTATTATTAGGTTATTAAGACTCTTTCCTTTTGATGGTATTGAGCAGTCTGCTATTGATGAATACAACAGCAAGCTTGATTCCGAACTAAACGCCGTCAAAGATTTTATTATTTTACACTACAAGGCGACATCAAGGACTGATAGCGAATTTTGGCATCATTGTCAGCGATTAGAAATACCTGACTCCCTTACCCATAAAATGAACCTATTTAAGAGTACTGGCCGTGTATTTCTTGATGATGGAGATATTTTTAGAGTCGATTCATGGACACAAGTAATGCTTGGTCAAGGAATATTGCCAAATCAATACCACCGAATTGCCGATATCATGAATGATAAAGAATTGGAGAATTTTCTCTCTGGTCTTCGTCAATCAATAAGCAATGCTGTAGAACAACTGCCTAGTCATGCTCACTTTATCGACCAATATTGTCGTTCCAGATAAAGCCTAGCTTATAGAAATTTGAAGAAAATGTAGCCTTAATAGAAAAATTTAAGACTATATTTTCTGGCTTTATTTGCTCTACATATAACAATAAAAATAAAGCACAAATGATAGCGCTACCACCCCTCGCTATTTTCATTAATCATATTTAACACATAAAATACCAAAATAATTTTACCCTATAATTACCCCTCCTAACTCACCTTTTAATTTTTCTTTAAATTTCAAACAAATAAACTTATCTTTAATTCAGTACCTCTAAAGTTGTTGACCTTTTAGTGATAAAACACTAACCTAAATGTAAGCGCTTACACGAAGTATTTTTTCTCCGTGTGAAATGTGCATTTAAAACGATAATTTAACAATACATAGGTAATACAAATATCATGGCTAAGCTTTCACTACCCGCTAATTCTAAAATGAGATCTAACGAATTTATATATGGAGTAGCTACCGCTTCATTTCAAATTGAAGGCGGAGTTAATAAGCGTTTGCCTTGTATATGGGACACATTTTGTGCTCAAAAAAATACCATCGCTGACAATTCAAATGGCGATATCGCTTGTGATCACTTTAATCAATGGCAATCTGATATTGAGCTTATTGACTCGTTAGGTGTCGATGCATATAGACTATCAATTTCATGGCCAAGGGTAATCAATAAGTCAGGAGAGCTTAATCAGGAAGGTGTTGATTTTTATTTAAATATTTTAAATTCACTCGCGCAAAAAAATATAAAAGCTTTTGTAACTTTATATCATTGGGATCTCCCCCAACACATTGAAGACAATGGTGGTTGGTTAAATAGAGACACCGCTTATTTATTTAGAGACTACGCAGATAAAATATCAGCAGCATTAAAAGGGAAAGTTTATTCATTTGCTACCTTAAATGAACCTTTTTGCAGTGCATACTTAGGCTATGAAGTAGGAGTTCACGCTCCGGGTATTAAAGGAAAAGAGTACGGTAAAAAAGCAGCTCATCATTTACTACTTGCTCATGGATTAGCTATGCAAGTGTTAAATAAAAACTGCCCTGACAGTAAAAATGGTATCGTTTTGAATTTCACGCCTTGCTATCCAGAAACAAATTCTTCTATTGATGCAAAAGCTGCAAGTTATGCAGATGATTACTTTAACCAGTGGTATATTAAACCATTATTCGATGGGCAATATCCTGATATCATTAATCAAATCCCTGATGAACAACAGCCTGCCATTCACGATGGCGATATGGACATTATCTCAGCTCCATTAGACTTTCTCGGAGTTAATTTTTATACGAGAGCGATTTATCGGGCTGATAAACATGAGCACTTTTTCCAAATTGCTCCACCAGAGCCTAGAACTGATATTGGTTGGGAAATATATCCGAAAGCATTTTCAGAATTACTTGTGTCACTCCATAATACATACTCATTACCACCAATTTTCATCACAGAAAATGGTGCAGCAATTGATGATAAGATAGAACAAGACCAAGTAAACGATATCGATAGAATTAATTACTACCAAGCACATTTAACGGAAGTAAATAATGCCATAGAAAGCGGAGTCAATATTAAAGGATATTTTGCATGGAGTTTAATGGACAACTTTGAATGGGCTGAAGGTTATTCAAAACGTTTTGGCATAGTGTATGTTGATTATATCACTCAACAACGTACAGTAAAGCAAAGCGGAATTTCTTATAGCGCAATGATAAGCCAAAGATAATCATTATGACAAAACTTCACATCAAAGAAAAACTCTCTTATGCTATGGGAGACGCTGCCGCTAATCTAGTATGGCGTGGTGCCCTTGCTTATTTAGCTGTTTTTTATACGGATACTTTTGGCTTAACAGCCGCTGCCGCTGCATTGCTCTTTTTAGTGGTAAGACTCTCCGATGGTATTTCAGACATTATCATGGGAATGATAGCCGACAGAACTCAAACCAAATGGGGAAAGTTTAGACCTTGGATCCTCTGGTCTACCCCATTACTGGCTTTATTCATGATACTTTGTTTCACCACCCCCAATTTCAGTGATACTAATAAGTTAATTTATGCTTATATCACCTACATAGGTTTAACTCTTGCTTATACGTTGAACAATGTCCCTTACTCAGCCTTAATGGGCGTTATGACTCCTGATGATAAAGAAAGAACCAGTTTATCTGGTTTTAGGTTTGCAGGAGCCTTTGCTGGTGGTTTACTTGTTATGGGTTTTTTACCCGATCTCGTCAGTTTATTTGGTCAAGGAGATAGTGCATTAGGTTACCAACGCACTATGTATTTTTTTGCGTTTATATTAACAATACTTATGTTAATTACATTTTCAGGCACAAAAGAAAGAGTTACGTCAAAACATGAGAGCGCTTCTACTTCATTAAAACAAGAGCTACTAGATTTATCAAAGAGTTTGCCTTTTATTGTATTGCCTTTACTTGCCATGACCTTATTTTTCTATTTTCGAGAGGTTTACAGTGGGCTATTTTTTTGCGTAACAATGATCGGCGTTGGTTTGCTAATTCAGCGAGTCAAAAAAATAGATTCAAACCAACTTAGCTCCAGTCAAGTCGATATGGTAAATCTGTTAACTAATAAGCCTTGGCTTATCTTATTAGGCATCGGCTTTTTAACCATGATGTTCAACGGGGTTAAATATGGTGTTATTGCTTATTATTTTAAATATCAACTTGGTGATGAATTATTAGCAGGAAAATACTTTATCGCCTTGCTCGTTATTTCAATCTTTGGCGCTCTTTCAACTGATTTTTTCGCTCGGTACTTAGGTAAAAGTCGGTTGTTAATTATATCGCTCATACTAAGCGGTTCCCTTACCGTTGGCTTTTATTGGATACCAACAGATAATTTACTTGCGGTATTTGCTTTAGGCTGTAGTGCCGAGTTTTTTGCAGCCATGATGCCTACACTTTATTTTTCTATGCTTGGAGACTCCGCAGATTACTCTGAATGGAAAAATGGCAGAAGGGCAACAGGTTTAATTTATTCAGCAGGCACCTTTGTACAAAAAACAGGTGGCGGATTTGCTGGTGCACTTGTACTCGTTGTACTTTCAAATTATGGCTATAATGGCATGGATTTAACTACTATTTCTGGCGCCCTTCCCGGCATGACATTATTAATGAGCTGGATCCCAGCTAGTTTTGCTTTTGCTGGCGCACTATTAATGTTGATGTACCCATTAACAAACCATCATAATGAAATAATTTCTGCTGAATTAGATCAAAGGCGTCTTGTCACTAGCACAATATAAATGCATTTAAAACACCAGACTAGCTATAGTGCTGATGTAAATAAACATGATAGAATTTTCTTTTTAAAGAAAGATAAAAAAGCAAAACACTTTATCAAAAAAACAGGATTTTTATGGCGACTATATATGAAGTGTCTAACCTAGCTGGTGTCTCTTTAGCAACGGTATCCCGCGTTATAAATAATAATGCGCGTGTTAGCGACAAAACAAAGCAAAAGGTGCTAGATGCTATGGTTCAGCTTGGTTATAGACCAAACTCAATTGCTCAATCATTAGCTTCTAACTGCAGTAATAGTGTTGGCGTATTAGTGTCTGAATTAAATGGTGCTTTTTTCGGTCAAATGATGGCTGGAATTGAAGCGGAGTTAAGAGCCGCAGGTAAACATGTCATCATAACGACTGGTCATAGTGATGAAGAGAAAGAAAAAGAAGGTATAGAGTTTCTTATTAGTAGAAACTGTGACGCCTTAATTGTGCATGTTGAGGGACTATCTGATGAGTACCTTATTGAGCTAACTAAAGGGTCTACACCAATCATTTTTATGAGTCGCTTTGTTGAAACAATTGAAAATCACTGTATCAGTTTAGATAATGAATTAGGTGGATATTTAGCGACAAAAAATTTACTTGAACATGGCCATAAAGATATTGCCTACATCGCAGGTCCCCAAGTAAAACCTGATGCAAAAGCACGATTTACAGGTCACCAAAAAGCCTTACAAGAACACGGTATTGCTTTTGATAATACGCTATATTTTGAAGGTGACTTTTGCGAGACCGGTGGTATTGATGGATTAAAATACTTTTTAGATAATGGCGTGACTTTTACATCGCTAGTTTGTGCCAATGATGAAATGGCTTCTGGCGCCATGACCTACGCAAGAGAGCATGGTATTTCATTACCACAAGACTTATCTGTTATTGGTTTTGATAATATTATATTTTCTCGTCATATTTACCCTAAACTCACGACAATAGATAACCCTGTCGGCGAAATGGGTCATATGGCCGCTAAATTAGTTTTGAAAAACGTTTACAAGAAAACCGATGAAGATATCCAATACTCTTTTGAACCAACCATTATTGACCGAGATTCTGTCAGTAAGATTAATTAACAAATAAAGTTGTTTTGTTAAGCCAAAGACAAGCTATTGGCAACAAATCCAATATAACTAGGTGAGAAATAGCTTACTAAACAACCTTGTTTATTCTGATCTAAAAATTTATTAATCTATTCGAGAGAGTTCATCTAATGTTTGCGTACAAGCAGGAAATTGCGTTACGTAAAACTCTTCAACTTCAGGCCATTGTTCACAATGCTTAATAACCCTTTTTTCAAGTAACGTACAAGCATCGGTAAATTCACGGTTTCCGGTATTAAGCTCAGACAGGCTATAATGATATGCCGCTAAATCATCTGCGGCTTTGACAATGGCTTTAATCTCTTTATTTACTTGCGATTGTATAACAATAGGCGCCATCGCATCATGCAAATATTTAGGTAACCCTTGATATACCATAGACTGTTCCACTTCACGTTCTATTTTTTTTATTTGCGCAGTCAATTCTGGGTTATGATATTTTAATGGGCTGGGCAAGTCTCCTACCCCGCCAGATTCAGAAGCTTCATGATATAACGCGGCAACCGCAATATCCGCAGAATTATAACGTCTATTAAATTTTATTTGACCAATCAATGCAATTTGATGACTTATCACTGCCACATCAAATGAGTGTTGAGAACATGTTTCAGATTCACGAAAAGTCATCAAAGGCCAGCGAATAATCTTGCGCAACCTTAAAATCCATGCGGTAAAGCTACCTTCTTTATGATGAAACACTTATTTCTCCTATGTTAAGGGGGGGGAATATTTTCATGATCTGTTTTATTTGTAAGAAAAAGCATTACAACCAGAACGAGTTATAAATCGCTTTCTCATTCAAAGCGAATATCACAAAAAATAAAGCGTAAAAAACATATATATTTATTAACTATAATTACTCTTTTTGCACAATAAGTTAAGTCAATTATGATATTTATTTACTACATCTTAAGTAGTTCAATTACTTGAACAAGAATCTTATATTGTATACATTGGTGTTTTTTACATAATTATATAATGAGTAGTAAATGATTAAAAAAATCCCGTTTCTCTTAACCGCAGCTAGCATTGCGCTATTAAGTGCTTGTGCTGGTCATCAAAAAAGTCCCTATGAGAATAACGTTTCAGTGAATTTATCTAGCGCGATGAAACAGCCTATGATTAACCAGCTGCTTGAAACAAATTTAGATACGTTATGGAGTCAAGATTTTAATCATTATCAGAAAGGTTTATTAAAACAAGTTTCTCATGCCATATCTTTGCAAGCTGTTAAAGGCGATTTAAATTCAGCCTCTCTAGATAAGTTAAGTTTTTATTTGCGAATATATAGTAGTTTTGGACCAGATAAGGAGTGGCAAGATGGCAGTGAAATAGCCTTAAATAATGCACTAATCGCCTTACAAAATATGGATGGCTTTTATCAACTCAATGATAAAACCGCAAGGTTACATGAAAATTATGCTGTTGCCCTTTATCGCTTATATTTTTTAGAATCGATGCAACCATATATATCGGCACACATTGAACCCTTAACAAAGCTTATAAACCTTTACAGTAATACCGCATTATCAACAGATTCAGCTTCAAACACAGCTCAGCAATATGCCCTTTGGGAAGTACTCAGAGCAGCTGCTATTTTGCCCTATGAAGCGAGAAGAAAAAATAAAGCTGATAATTTAAATGATATTAACAAAGACAATAAGCTTCAAAATGCCTTAATTAATTTTATTAACTCAAATAACGCCATTATTAATGAACAAGACTGGCCTACACAACATGCTGCTTGGGCTTTGGGGCAATATTATAATATTTATAACAAACAATATTGGAATGAATATTACAGTAAAACAAAAGAAGAACGTGACCTATTAGATAAAGACAAAACCTCATTACCTGTTGAAAAAGCCATGACAGAACTAGATCACCAACTATGGGCTGCTCTGGAAACATTTGGTCAAACACACAACAAAACTGAACAAGAAATTAAAACACTTTTCAGTATTCCATATGTTGTTTCAACCTTTCGAGGAAAATCAGAATGTAAGGAAGGTAGTTTAGCTGGTCGATGTATTGAGCCCACAATTAAAGAAGCGTTACCAATTAAACATGTTTGCTCTGACAGCTTATTTATTTTAACGCAAAAAATGACCACGGCTCAGCTTAATGATTCGTGCAAACAATTAATTGGTCAAGAAGCTGATTTTCATGAAAAATTAGCCACTAATAATCAACCTGTTGCCAACGACTTTAATGACCAATTAAGGGTTGTTATCTTTAACAATGCGGCGGAATACAATAAATATGGTCAACTGGTATTTGATATTCACACCGATAACGGAGGCATGTATATAGAAGGAACAACGCAAGATCCTGACAATATTGCAACCTTCTATTCATACGAGCACTTTTGGGTAAGGCCTGAATTTAAAGTATGGAACTTACATCATGAATATGTTCATTATCTTGATGGTCGTTTTATTAAGTACGATACCTTTAATCACTTTCCAAGCCATATGGTATGGTGGTCTGAAGGCTTGGCTGAATTTATATCAAAAGCAAATAACAACCCTAAAGCCTTTAAAGTACTACTCGATACCGATGAAGATAAATGGCTAACCTTACAGCAAGTTTTTGATACAGAGTATAAAGATGGTACCACGCAAGTATATCAATGGGGTTACCTAGCCGTAAGATTTATGTTTGAAAAACATAAAGAGGATTACCATCAGTTAGCACACTTTTTAAAAACAGACTTCTTTAAAGGCTATAAGAAATTACTTGATGAGTCAGGTAAAAAATACCAAGAAGAATTTCATCAGTGGTTAAAAGATAATAAAGATTTAGGTAAAGAGACTGAAGCGACTATCGATCCACAAAAACCTCGTCAGTTCTATCGCTATACCTATAAAGATTATTTACAACCAGAGCACTTAATAGAAAATAATAAGCACATGCATTGGCAATACTGGCATGCAAATGCGTTAAATAAGTAGGAACGCACAAAAAAGCTTAACCGTTCTAAATGAGTACGGTTAAGCTTTTAAAAAACAATAACTGCATTAAACTTGATCTGGAAACTCTTCTCTAATTTTCAAAAACTCATCAAAATTATCAATGACGATATCGACAATCTGTTCATCAAATTTTTTATTTTTTTCATCGATTAAATACGCTCTAATTTGCTCATTACCCCAGATTTTTTTATAACATCGCTTTGAACCCAACGCATCAAATACATCAGCAACTGCCATAATTCTTGCTTCTAAAGGTATTTCTTCACCCTTAAGCCCTTCAGGGTATCCACTACCATCCCAATTTTCGTGGTGATATTTTGCTAACTTAGCGCCAAGTTTTGATATGCTAACGGATGACTTATCAAGTAATTCACCTCCTACTTCGGCATGAGTTTTCATGATTTCCCACTCACTTTCATCTAAACTTGCTGGTTTATGTAGAATAGCTTCAGGAATTGAAATTTTGCCTAAATCATGTAAAGGCGCAGCTAAAAATATTGCATTGACATACTCATCATCAAGGTTCATTTTACGTGCTATTAACTCACAAATAATAGCTACACGCTTCGCATGAGCCCCTGTCTCTTTACTCCTTGCTTCAACGGCCTCACTGACAATAAACATTAATTCTTTTTGAGTTTTTTCTATCTCTTTTTGCTTAGTTAGACTTTCTAATATCAGTGCAACATTAGTGGCGAATAATTCAGCTACACTTGCTTTAAAATGTTCATTGTCATCTTCAAACTCTATATACAGAACCGACGCAGAATTTACACCCGCTTGATAATAGCCAACAAAACACTCATCATTACTAAAATGAGATTTATCATTAAATACTTGCTGAATTTTTTCTTTGACTTCAGCATCAATATTTGAAGATTCAAGAGAGTCAGATTCACAGACGTATTTACCTGTACATGCAATGATTGAACTAGTGACCTGTTGTGCAAAATCAACTTGATTTCTCGCGATATAAAGTGCGGAACTATCCACATTCATAAGTGCTAGTAAGTGATTAAGTGCGGCCGAACCGAAGGGTCTAAGTTGATTGATTTTCAATAAATCATGGGTGGCTTCTATTAAAATTTTAAACGCATCGAGACTACGTTGAATAGTCATTATATCGCGATATGCGCGGATACTCGCATAAACAGTAGTGATCATTTTGTTCGCGGTAAAATCGGTCTTTTCTTTGTAATCATTGATATCAAAATCTCTGATTACTTTCGCTTCAGGAGCAGTACCCGCTTGACCTGTTCTCAAGATAAGCCTTATCGCTTGGTTTTTATGGCTTTTTCTAATCCATTCAACGAGTTCAAGCCCCGCATGATCAGTCTCCATCACAACATCGACAAACGCCATGCAAAAGCTGTTATCTATTTCTAAAATGCTTTTTGCTTCTTCGCTGCTGTAGGCTGACACGATTTCTAATTTTCTATGTTCGACCTCAGCATCAGCCAGCACTAATTTGGTTACTTGGTGAACAGAGTCATCATCATCGACAACTAATATTCTCCAGTATTTATCACCCTTTTTAGGTTCAATTTCATCTTCTTCAATTTCATCTTGAAAAATAAAGTCACTCATTTAATTTTTATATATTTTGGGAAACTTATACTTAGTGTAATTCAGATAACGAAAAATACGAGTAAAGAAAGAAAAAAAAACGGCCGAAGCCGCTTTTATATAGTTGTTTATTTTAATAAATATTTCAAAGTTTACTAAAATTGAGCAACCACTTGTTCAACAACATCTTTAATCGCTTTACCGGGTTGCTCTGTATCATTAGATGATAACCGTTTTGTTGCCCACCCATGCCATGCAGGTTGACGAGTTTTAACGTCATAGACATCAATAGCGAGTTTACCTTGAGTATACTGTCTTACACTCGTCTCGGTACCCATATGCATACTTCCGTAATAACCTCGGCCCCCGTAATAACCTCGACCCCAGCCAAAACCTGTGTTGTAAGTGGCAGGATAACTATTTACCTTTATTTTATCTCTACTACCTACCGTGTAAGAAATAGTAAAATCAGCCTGTTCAGCGTCTGTAATTAATTTATATCCCTTTGCAATGAATGCCTCTTCAATGGCTTCATCCACACGAACTTTCATCACTGGATTAAAGTCTGCTGGTGGAGCCATTATTTTAGCTTCGGTTAGCCAAGCAAAGGTTTTGTAATTCATTGTGTCTACATCGGCGTTGCGATCAAACGACACTTTTGCTTGATTTGCAGTACAACCTATCATAATTATTGATATTGCAATTATCATCAGTGTTTTAACTTGGCTCATAATTTCCTTCCATTTATGGTAATAGAGATCTATAAAATACTCTTATTACACAATTAAACTGTTATTTAATGTATCTAACCCCAGATCGGAAAAGTAAATAGCTCCTTAGTTGCTATCTCCACAAGTTTAACAATTTCAAACTGTTAACTTATCTCTTAACTCTAGCTGACATTATCTAAGTATTAATATAAAACAAATAGATAAACTAATACAGCACTGACCTTTATTAATTATATAAAAACATTTTTGGAATCAAGCTTTTCCATGTTGTCAAGTTTCTCGTAGAATTTTAAGATAGCGTAAATATAAACATTTCGTATTTAATGGTTGACAGATGAAGCTAAAGCCTTAAAAATAGCACCATATATTTGTATTCAATGTTAAGAAATTTAATCATGTTAAACACAAATCTAAAACTCGTCGTCCTCAATGTGGTAGTGGTTGTCAAATCATTGCTGGGGCTTCGTTGCGTTTAACTTAACAAATAAACTAACAACAACAAAACCCCGCTCTAATTAGGATCGGGGTTTTTTTTTGAATATAAAACAAGCTTACTATTTTTTGGATGCTATGCATAAACCAAGGTGACGATATGACAACAGAACTTTTTACCGGTGCAGAGATGGTAGTTAAATCTCTTTCAGCACTTAATGTAAAATATATATTTGGCTACCCAGGGGGATCCGTATTAGATATTTACGATGCAATTTTCCAGCAAGATGAAATAGAGCATATCTTAGTTCGACATGAACAAGCTGCGACCCATATGGCTGATGGTTATGCGCGAGCAACTGGTGAAGTTGGTGTTGTTTTAGCAACTTCTGGCCCAGGGGCAACAAACTGTGTAACGGGCATAGCAACTGCCTATATGGACTCTATCCCTATGGTTGTTTTGTCAGGTCAAGTTGCTACATCATTGATTGGAAACGATGCTTTTCAGGAAACTGATATTGTTGGCTGTACTCGTCCAATCATAAAACACAGCTTTAATTGTAGAAGCTTAGCGGACATTCCAGACGCTATTTCAAAAGCATTTTATATTGCCAGCACGGGAAGGCCTGGACCGGTCGTTGTCGAACTTCCAAAAGATATACTTGTTCCGCAAAACAAAGGAACCTTTAGTATAAATACTGATGTGAAGATGCGCTCTTATAATCCAAATATTAAAGGCCATCCAAAACAAATAAAAAAAGCGGTTAGCACAATAAAATCGGCTAAGAGATTAGTTATATATTCTGGCGGTGGTATTGTTCTATCTGATGCCTCCCATTTACTCACTGAGCTTGTTGAAACACTAAAAGCCCCCATTACAAATACCTTAATGGGGTTAGGCGGGATTTCAGGCACCCATGACAATTTTATTGGCATGCTAGGTATGCATGGCAGTTTAGAAGCAAATAAAGCAATGGCCAATGCTGATGTCATTCTCGCTTTAGGTGCTCGTTTCGATGATAGAGTAACTAACAACGTAGAAAAATTCTGTCCAAATGCAACAATCATTCATGTTGATATTGACCCAACCTCTATATCTAAAACGATCAACGCACATATTCCTGTTGTTGGCTTAGTTGATGTGGTTATTAAGCAAATGCTTGATGAGCTTAACTCTACAGGATTTACCCCTGATGAAAGTGTTTTAGCCCCTTGGTGGCAGCAAATTAACTTGTGGCGCAATGTAAAAAGCTTTAGCTATAAGCAAGATAAAAACGAGAAGATTAAACCTCAACGGGTTGTTGAAGCCATGTATAAGATCACGAATGGTGAAGCTTATATGGCTTCTGATGTAGGTCAGCATCAAATGTTTGCCGCGCAATATTATCCTTTTAAAAAACCAAGACAATGGATAAATTCAGGCGGCGCTGGCACCATGGGTTTTGGCTTACCTGCGGCAATGGGCGTAAAGCTTGCGTTTCCTGATAAACACGTAATATGTATAACAGGTGACGGCTCTATACAAATGAATATTCAAGAGCTATCGACATGTATGCAATACAACTTGCCTGTAGTGATTGTCGCTTTAAATAACCGTTCTTTAGGTATGGTAAGGCAATGGCAAGACATGGTGTACGACGGAAGACATGCATCTTCTTATATGGAGTCGCTGCCTGACTTTACCAAACTTGCTGAATCATATGGTCATGTAGGTATAAAAATAGATACCTTATCTGAACTAGATAGTAAGCTAGAAGAAGCATTTAGTATCAAAGACCGCTTAGTCTTTGTTGATGTGTTAGTCGATGAAAAAGAGCATGTTTACCCTATGCATATTCGAACAGGCGCAATAGATGATATGTGGTTATCAAAAGGAGTAAAAGCATAATGCGACGTATTTTAGCTATTCTAATGGAAAATGAACCAGGCTCACTTTCTCGCATTGTTGGGTTATTTTCTCAACGCGCTTTTAACATTGAAAGTCTTACTGTAGCTCCTACTGATGATGCAAGCTTGTCTCGCATGACTATAGCGACAAAAGGTGACGATAAAGTATTGGAGCAAATAGTTAAGCAGGTAAACAAGCTCATTGATGTGATAAAGATTACAGATATAACCGATAGAAAGCATTTAGAGCGTGAACTTTTATTAATAAAAGTCGCCGCGATGAGTGATAAATCTCGTACTGAAGTGAAACGTATCACTGATATTTTTAGAGGTGCAATTGTTGATATTGGTAAGCAAATTTATACGATTCAACTTACTGGTGATGCTGACAAAATAAATGCCTTTATTGAGACCTTGAAGAATGAAACAGAGATTGTTGAATCAGTTCGTTCTGGTAGTGTTGGTATTGCGCGAGGAGAAAAAGCGCTAAGAATTTAGCCCTGTTCAAGCATTACCAACATGTTATTCGCAGGGTTAATATCATAACGTATAAAACACAAAAGAGGTTAACACCTCTTCTGTGTTTTACCTTTTCACCTTACACACTAAATTATATGGGAAAAGAAAATAATAAACGAAAAGCACTAAAGTCATCACTAAATCGATAGCTAAGCCCCAATCTATCAAAGCCTGCCCATGAGTATCCAATCACGTTATCAAATTTCAACGTTACACCAAACTCCATTGAATTTGATAAAGTAACATTAGAAACACCTGTATCTAACAAAGACTTTTGAGAGTTAAGTTCAACATCATCGAAGTACCAAAAGGCTGTGGTAAATATCCGTGGTTGAAACGAATAACTAAGCACCTGGTACTTGAAAGGCAAACCTATATCTAACCCCATTTGAAATGCTGCATACGAATCATGAACACTAAAACCATTACCATGATAAGCCGCATAATAAAGTCTAGTGGCCCAAATTGAGTCCATATTTTGAAAAGTAAAATTATATAAAGATGAAATTCCAGCAGAATGAACGCTTACGTTAAAGCCACTGGTAAAGTTTTTTGCATAGCCATAATCTAAATAGGTTTCAATCGCAAGGTTTTCTGAATATTGGTAACTTAAGGCAACACCTGGCGTAAATGTCGCTGTGCCAACTTCTGAGGGGAGCTCAACACTAGGGATATCTGAAAAATCAAAATCAAAAAAACCTAAAGAAAGTGGCAACCTTAAGCCATAGGTCGTTTTTCCTTCTGTATCTATGTCATAAGCAAAAGGTAAATTAATGATGCTCGCATTTTGGCCTGTAGTTCGGTATATACCACTACCTAAGTAATTAGCATAAGCATAATGAACAACGTCAAGCTCTCTATCAATATCATCGTCAGCGAACACCTTGCAAAACGGCAACATCAACAAAATGAAAAAGCTAAATAACCTAAAACGATATAGTCGCATCTAAAAATCAATCACTCTTAACATGATGTAAATGAATATCTTGTTGTGGAAACGGAATGCCCACGCCTTGTTTATCAAACTGCTCTTTAACTTCTCGAGTTATATCCCAGTATACATCCCAGTAATCAATAGTTTTCACCCAAGGACGACAAACAAAATTAACCGATGAATCAGCTAACTCATGAACTTTAATGATAGCTTTGGGGGCTTCTAATACTTTAGCGTGCTGCTCTACTATCTCCTCAAGGATTGCTTGCGCCTTTGATAAATCATCCCGATAACCAATACCAAAAACTAAATCTACACGGCGTGTTTCACTACCTGTGACATTGATAATCGTCGTGCCCCATACATTATTATTTGGTAATATTAGGTGTTGGTTATCAAACGTTTTTATTGCTGTTGATAATAGTGTCATTGAATCAACGGTACCAACAACACCATCAATTTCTATTACTTCTCCTACATCAAATGGGCGGTATATTAGAATAAGCATACCACTAGCAAAATTACTTAACGTACTTTGCAATGCTAAACCTATCACTAATCCTGCCGCACCAATCAAGGCTAATACAGGCGCAACATTTATACCTATTATGGTTAACGACATAAGAAAACCTATCGACAAGATAATTCGCCTAACCATAACCTGAATAAAGTTTTTAAGTAAAAATGATATTTTTTTATTACGATTTAACGCTGCATCTGTAATACCGCCAAAAAACATGGCTATTAAGTACACAATAAAAAGAGAAAATATAAACTTAATAATGTTTGATAGCCACAACTGACCACCTTCTTTGGAGTTAAGCCACCCCTTGAATGTTAACCATGTCGCATTTCCATCTGACAAATCAACATTAGTTGTTTGCAATGCCTTCGCATAAAGCTTTAAATCACTTGCCTCTCCACCTTTAGATTCCCAGTGAGATAGTACGATATTGAACCGCTCTAGAACGGCGTTTTTCTCTTCCCTAAGCTGGGTCAAACTTGCTATAAGTGTCTTTCTTTTTTCTTGTAACTTAACAGCAAAATCATTTGCTTGCTCAGAAAGTGCCGATAAATTATTTTGTTTTGACTCCAATGAAGCTATCGCTTTATTAGCTTTTTCATTATTTAATTTCTTCGATAATGCCTCTAGTTGATTTAGATCCTCTTTTACCTCTAACTTTATTTCGTTAACACTATCGTTTGTTGCATCAGTTGAGGTGACGATTTCAACTGCGTCGGAACTTGCATCGGCAAGGTTTGTTAACGCTTCTACACCTTCTTTTTTTTGGCTGACTAAAATTTCAGCTTCACTGAGTATCGTTGCCTTATTTTTAACAATGACTAACCACGCCTTTACTTCAATTTCTATTTCATCTTTAAGCAATGGTAAAAGTGCTAACTCTAATTCGCTTACTGGTACATTAATATTCTGAGACGTTATCGCGGTATAGGTTTCATCACCTTGACTCGCAAATAAAGGGAAAGGTTTAAATAAAAAAAGTAAACTAAATAAAATAATTAACACTTTACTCGTTTGGTTTATTATCGAACGATTTGTATACTTCATTTACCTTCCCTTTATATATAGCTTTTGGGGATTGAAAAATAAAAAACCTGTAGCTATTAAAATAGCTACAGGTTTTACTTTAAGACTCAATTGAATTCATTAATAGTGATCTTAACCCGATATTTTAGCCCAAGTATCACGAAGGCCAACCGTTCTGTTAAAAATCAGCTTTCCTGATTCCTCAATTGCATTATCTAAACAAAAATAACCTTGTCTTTCAAACTGGTATGCTTGTTCTGGCTTAGCATCTTGTAAAGCAGGCTCAACCTTAGCGTTTTCAATAACGACTAATGACTCCGGGTTCATTACGCTATAAAAATCATCAGCAGCAGCAGGGTTTGGTACTGAAAATAACCTATCGTATAAACGTACCGTTGCATCAATTGACTTATCGGCATCAACCCAATGAATTACCCCTTTTGGTTTAGTGCCATCAGTAGGATTTTTTCCTAAGGTCTCAGCATCGTAATGACAATAAACAGTCGTAATATTACCTTGCTCATCCTTATCACAGCGAGTTGCCGTTACCACATATGCACCACGTAAACGTACCGCTTTTCCTAAGACTAATCGCTTATACTTTTTGTTAGCTTCTTCTTTAAAATCTTCAGCTTCAATAAAAAGTGTTGAACTAAATGGCACAGTTCGCGTACCTTGGCTTTCATCACTTGGATGATTCTTAACCGTTAACGCTTCTGTTTTATTTTCTGGGTAATTCTCAATCACTAGCTTTATTGGATCTAAAACAGCCATCGCTCTGGGTGCGTTATCATTTAAATCTTCTCGAATACACGCTTCGAGCACACTCATTTCAACGGTATTGTCCATTTTAGTAACACCAATACGTTTTGCAAACTCACGCAAAGAGGCTGGCGTATAACCGCGACGTCTAAACGCTGCAATCGTTGGCATTCTTGGATCATCCCAACCGTCAACAAGCTTTTCATCAACCAAGGTGTTCAGTTTACGCTTGCTCATTAAAGTATATTCAAGATTCAAACGCGAAAACTCATACTGACGAGGCACTGCTGGTACCGATACATTCTCAATAACCCAGTCATACAAACGACGGTTATCTTGAAACTCTAACGTACAAATAGAATGAGTAATTTTTTCAATCGCATCTGATAAACAGTGAGTAAAATCATACATTGGGTATATACACCACTTATCACCCGTTTGGTGATGATGGGCAAACCTTACACGATAAATAATAGGGTCACGCATGCACATAAAACTAGAGCTCATGTCTATTTTTGCACGAAGTGCACAAACACCTTCTTCGAACTCACCATTTTTCATTTTTTCAAAAAGCGCTAAATTCTCTTCAACACTCGTATCACGGTAAGGGCTATTCTTACCGGGTTTGTTTAATGTTCCACGATACTCACGAGTTTCTTCTGCGTTTAAGAAGCAGACATAAGCGAGCCCTTTTTCTATTAACTCAACAGCATACTTATAAAGTTGCTCAAAATAATCAGAAGAATAATGGATATCTCCTGCCCATTCAAAGCCAAGCCACTGAACATCTTTTTGTATAGCATTAACGTAATCAATATCTTCTTTTTCCGGGTTTGTGTCATCAAAACGGAGATTACAAAGCCCATTATAGTCCTGAGCAATACCAAAATTTAAACAAATGGCTTTAGCATGTCCAATATGTAAATATCCATTAGGCTCAGGAGGGAAACGAGTCTGCACGCTCGTATGCTTACCACTAGCTAAATCAGCATCAATGATCTGACGAATAAAATTGCTTGGGCGGTTTTCTGTATCCGACATTTATATCTAACCTCGAAAAATAAACGTTAACATGCTTAAAATAGCATTCATTGCCAGCATTATAGCAAGTGTTTTATTAAGGGAATAGCGTCTTTAGGTGATAAATAGCCGAATAATGACGAATAGTTAAGTTAACAGCCACAATCAAATAATGTGCATAAAAGAATGAAACAAGTTGCTAAAAATATTTACATGAAAATAGTATCGTAAAAATACGCCACACTCATTGCAGTATTAATAAATAATAACGTTTTATGGCACATTTACCGCTATGTAACTATATTTACTAACATAACTACAGGAGTTCACTATGGACAAGTTCTTAAAAACGGCAATTGAAGAAGCTCAAAAAGGTCAAGGTAATGGTGGAATTCCGATTGGCTCTGTCCTTGTAATAGACGGTGAGATTGTTGGACGTGGTCACAATCAACGAATTCAAAAATGCAGTTCAGTGCTTCATGCGGAAATGGATTGTTTAGAAAATGCGGGAAGGCTAAAAGCAAACGACTATAAACGTGCAACCCTATATTCAACATTATCTCCTTGTGATATGTGCAGCGGCGCAATACTTTTATATGGTATCCCCAAAGTTGTTATAGGTGAAAATAAGACATTTCAAGGCCCTGAAGAATATGTTCGCTCTAAAGGCGTTGAACTTAATATTGTAAATGACAGTGAATGTATCAAGATGATGGAAACATTCATAAAAGAACAACCTGAACTATGGAATGAAGATATTGGTGAATAAAAGGAGATAAAGTGTTCAACGTATCACTTGTTTTGTTCTCCCCTATATGCTTTTATACAATAGTCATAACGAATATTAGATAGTTAATGTCCAAAAAATTACTGTTAATATCACTGTTTGTCTTTATTTATCTCTTTATAAGTAAGCTTTATGCTGCTGAAAATATCATTGTGGGTGGATACATATTCCCCCCTTTTGTAGAAAAAGATAATAATGGTAAAACAAAGGGCATTACTCTCGATTTAATCAAATCACTTAATGAAATTCAAAACAAGTATCACTTCAGTTTTATACTGACCAGTGCAAGAAGAAGGTACCTTGCTTTTGAGCAAAAACAATTTGATGCATTATTCTTTGAAAACATATTATGGGGCTGGCAAAATCACCCAGTACAAGCATCAAAAGTCTTCCTATTTGGCGGTGAAGTTTTTATTGCGTTAAAAAGCAAAGCAAAAACACAAAATTACTTTAACAGCTTAGAGGAAAGGTCTATTTCTGCCATGTTAGGCTACCATTATAAATTTGCTGACCTTAATTCAGAGCCAAACTACTTACGCTCTAAATTCAACATACATTTATCTACCGATGAAAAAATGAATATTCAACTCGTATTATCAAATAGAATGGATATTGCCATTGTTACTAAATCTTATTTGGATAGGTTTTTATTAGAAAACCCGTCAACAAAATCTAAACTATTAATATCAAGAAAATTAGATCAAGAATACAAGCATACAATATTACTCCGAAAGGAAGTTTCTCTTGATATTGATGAAATGAATAGCTTCATCGATAAACTCGTTGAAACAGGTAAGCTGAAAACAGTGCTCAACAAATACGGAATTAAGTCTTAAATCATCGACTATTTACTATAAAGCGTTAGTTAACCTCTACTCGACAAGCACGGTTAATCCATACAGTGAAAAAACCTACTCATTGAAAGGCCGATTTTTACTGCTTTCATTTTAACATCGATTAATTGGGGTTGAGATTAATGAATACGAATTACGTAGTGAAATAAAGAAATTTCAAGTGTAAATAAGATATAAATTATATAGAAAATTAGATGGTACCCGGGGACGGACTTGAACCGTCACGCTCTTACAAGCGAGGGATTTTAAATTCTTCGTAGTAACATACATGAAAAAATATTAGTCATTGATATTGTTAGCCTTATTTCCATATGTATATTAATCTTTACTGCTTAAATAGGTTTGAACAGTAAAATCATCGTATAAAATCGGTATAAAGTTACTAAATAATTTAGCCTTTAGTCAGTTCAAAATCCTTAAAGAATAATGTTATATCTATGAATTGCCTTTAATTTTTTCAACAACTGATGCTTCATATTGATATTTCGTTGTCGTGACTTTAATAAACCTGATTTCATTGATGCGCAGATAAATAAGGTTATCACGGTAGCACATCGCTAGGTTCCACTTTTCATGGTCGCCTACCAGTTTATAAGGTTCTACGCTTTTGTAGTGATGGTTGTGATAATAAAACTCGATAATATTTCGATTGGTTATTACAGTGGCTAATTGTTTGAATGCGTCACTGTAGCCGTTACTCCCTTCGTGCGCTTTGGATTGAATATAAAACGGTGATTCATCTTCGGGTAGTAAGAGGTATGACAATAAGCGCTTATCTAATGACGGGAACTCTTCACTTAACCCTAGAGTAGTTATTAACTGACGTAATGCTTGAAGGTTATATTGCCCTTTATTGGCTGGAGTCATCCAGTAATAACCTTTATCGGTATTAATCGGTACATGATAAGCGAGCGACTTTAAATCTCGTTGGATGGTTTTAACACTAGCATCACAGTTATCAGCGATATCATGAATGTAAATTTTCTCACCCGTAATAAGATTAGCTAGTAGCATTGCTAATCGCTCACCTAGTTTCACTCTTGCCATAACTGCTTTTTATCTCTTCGTTATTATTAGAACGCTATTGTCGCAATCTTGCCCGACAGGTTAGGTTCAAAAAAATAATTTAACGAAAATAAGTAAATCACGCTGTAAGTCTTGTTATAGCTGACATAAAGGGTAAATAAAGAAAATTTAATTATTTTTATTGCCCGACAAACCCTGTCGCAGTGTCTGTGTATCTTTAACTCAAGTCCAAAATAACTTGAATTGAAGAGGAAGATATATGGCTTACCGTGATGATAATGATTTAGCTTTTTTAGCACATTGCAGTGATGATGAACTGTCAGCATTATTGGAAACATTAATTACTGATAAAGATGGCGAAGTCCGTTACACCGAAGCATTAACCAGTACCGACGAGTATAAGAAGTTTCAGCCTGAGCATAGCAAGTACTGGCACAATATTACTGCTGAAATCCAGTGCTACGGTGCTAATACCTTAGCAAGTATGTTTCGCGGCGGTAAAGGTATCTTGTACCGTGAAGTATTAACCGACGTTTGTAAAAAGATGAAAGCTAATCATCCTAATAATGCCTCTGTTGAAACCATGGAACGCAATTTATTAATGAAGTTTTTTGAAGATGCGGTTGAGAAATTATCAGCTGATGATTTAAAAGACTTAATTAGTGAATTAGGCCTTAAGACCACCACCTTCACATCAAAAGCCGTGGTATCAGCGATACAACTTGCCATAAGAACTAACGGCATCATCGCATATAAATTAGCACTGATAGTCGCGAATGGCGTTGCCCGAGCGTTATTAGGTCATGGATTAGCTTTTACTACCAACATTACCGTTGTTCGTTCGGTTGCTGTTTTTGCTGGTCCAATTGGTTGGGCTATTACAGGAGTATGGGCTCTTACCGACATAGCAGGGCCAGCTTATCGCGTTACCATTCCTGCCGTTGTGCAAATTGTTTGTTTAAGAGCTAAAGCAAAAGCCGCTAATCAAATGGAGTAATAACCCTATGTATCCCTTTACTAATGACAAAATATTAATCAATGCAAATAAGGAAGTACCAATGAAAGAAGTCGATTTAAGTTCTGTTAATTTAAGTTTTATCAAGCAACAAATAGGTAATAAAGCATCATTTGTGCTCTTGGGCTGTTCAGGAAAAATTAACGATACGATTAAATATATTGAACGCATTATTGAGTCCAAAAAAAATGCGTTGTCGTATCTACACTGTTGGTCGTGGTGCAGCAGCTGCCGCTTGTGTACTTGCTGGTAGTAGTGGCACATTAGTTCTTTTAGGTGTTGGTTTACACCGATTAGCACCATCAATCCAGACTATGAAATTGGTCGTGATTTAATCAACAACAAAATCACAGTTGAGTATAAAAAAGTAATTGTAATAACCTGATTTAGCTCAAGATATTTATATATTCTTGAGCTACAATCAATTTCACTGATTTAACACTTTTCTTGGTAAATCAGCCCTTTCTCAATGGAGTAGAAAAAATGGAAATGAAACATTCTTTAATTGCAGTAAGTTTATTAACGTTAACAGCATGCGGAGGAGGTAGCTCGACCGATGAAGACCCCGTACCTCTACCAACACCACCGCCTCCGGCAGCAACCATATCAGGTAAAGTTATTGATGGTTATGTCACAGGTGCTACCGTATTTTTGGATTTAAACGGTAATACCATACTTGATAACAATGAACCATCAGCAACAACGGGGGATAATGGTGAATATTCTTTAGATTTAGATACCGAACAATATGACTGTCAAGCATATGTACCTTTAGTAGTTGATGTACCTGTAGGTGCGTCTGATAGTGATACGGGTGAAGTCACCGAAGCATATCAATTAGTTTTTCCTCCATCAATGGGAAGTGCTATTGATACAGGCGATATTACTGACATTACACCACTAACAACGGTTATTTGGGAATCCATTAAATCTGAATTTTTATTAAAAGATGAAGATTTAGACAACCCAAACCTTGCCTGTGATGCTATTCGTGATAATCATGAAAAAATTGATGAACTAGCTCGACATATTGAGCAAACATTAAAAGATATCGCAGCTCACTACAACATTAGCCAAGACGCTATCTTTGCTGATTACATTGCTAATGGTGATAGTGCAACACACGAACTAGCCGTTTTAATTGTTAAAGGATTAAAGAAAGGTTTTGCTGAAGCAGCAGAGCTTAAACAAAACCATCCCAACAGTTATGTTGATGTTAAGTATCTAAAAACATCTGATGGTTGGGTACGTAAAGAGTATATCTATACCGCTAGTGGCAATGACAACAGTAATGGCTGGTCTTCACACGCTAAAGTTGAATCAACAACCCATAGCGTTAGTGATGATTTAGAAGTTATTGGTGAGCAAATTGATTTCTATAACCGTAGAGGCTCAGGTAAGAATGTCGGTGATGATAAAATCATTCTAGCCACTTCTGAGGAAACTTGTAATACACGTGAATACCTTAATTATTATGAGCAGTTAGGTACTAATGAGGTACATGAACGTGAAATGACTAACATCACTTCGACCTGTGCTGATGAAGATAATGGTAAGTATGTCTTTAACATGCAATGGTCAGATTGGGATAAGCGCCTTGGCACTATCGGGCAATATATCATCCGTTTCGATGTTGAAGCCAAGCAGTTCATGATGTTTAGCGATATTGAGCGCTTTCATCAAAACAAAAATCAATTAGATTATGCGGCAATTAATGCTGAAATTGATGGGTTAAGTTATCACTATGACGATGATATTAGCGATACTACTGCTTTATACGAAACTTTTAGCTTTGTTACCTTAACCAAAATGGTTGAAGAAAATGGTTTACGTGTTGAGTATAAAAAAGTAATGGTAGGTTTTGATGGTTGGAACTATGAAACCACACGCTTTAATGCTGACGGTACTTATAACAAAGAGTGTAAAGCTTGGGATGCTGATGCTTGGACTGATTGTTAATCACTAGTTTGTTGACTCTAAATTAAGAGCAGAAATTCTGCTCTTTTTTTTAATCAAACTTTAGCCTAGATTTTAACTATTGTGACCACAGACTTTTAATTTCATTAAACTCACACTCAGAGTTTGCGTTTTTTTTCCATATTATTAATTGTTCTTTATCATCTGCGATAAACATTCCATCTTTATATAATTTAAGTGCATATTGGCAGGAAATTTCCCCTAACGTCAGTTTCGTTGAAATAATTATTTCTGAATCTTGTTCATTAATTTGAGTTTCTTCTTCAAGGTGCACTAATGTATTTGTAATTGCATTTGAAATATATTTTTTTTGGTTAACATCAGCATTCTTTAAAATCGTATAAGCAGATTGTATACAGTAAGCTAGCCTTATAGGTTCTCTAAATAAAATTTTTGTGGCGAGTGTTTGTAGTGGAAGAGTTTGTTCCTCAATATGGTACTCATGAACTTGATGGACAAGCGAGAGATAGGAGATTTACAGGTCATCTTTGTGCCTATCGGTGCTGCAATGAAGTTTATAATCGTTAATATGACGTTTTTATACCGATTGAAAACGATATAACGTCTTCACATACAAAAAGTGGCATAAAATTGAGTTTTATTTTTAATGTTTATAATTGATGATTTCTAACGAGTTATTGAAGAGATATAGCAAAGTGAGCTAACTCTAAAACACTTACAGATAAAGGTTTACAGAGTTATAGGTGTTTTGAATTTACTAAGGAGATATTACAGTATAAAGATGGTACCCGGGGACGGACTTGAACCGTCACGCTCTTACAAGCGAGGGATTTTAAATCCCTTGTGTCTACCAATTCCACCACCCGGGCATTGCTATCTAACGATAGAGGATAGTCTTTTTAAAGTAAGCTTGGCACCTACTACATATAATAAATGAATAACTTGTTATCTATTTAGATTTATATGTTTGGAAATTTGGAGCGGCTAACGAGACTCGAACTCGTGACATTCACGTTGGCAACGTGATGCTCTACCAGCTGAGCTACAGCCGCTTCGTAGAGTTCCTCTCATAATAGAAATGGTACCCGGGGACGGACTTGAACCGTCACGCTCTTACAAGCGAGGGATTTTAAATCCCTTGTGTCTACCAATTCCACCACCCGGGCATTGCTATCTAANACCGGGGGACGGACTTGAACCGTCACGCTCTTACAAGCGAGGGATTTTAAATCCCTTGTGTCTACCAATTCCACCACCCGGGCAAAATGGAGGCGGGTCCCGGAGTCGAACCGAGGTCCACGGATTTGCAATCCGCTGCATAGCCACTCTGCCAACCCGCCATTTTATCAACAACCGAGTCGAGGTATTCCCTGTTACTTCTTGTTAAAGAAGAATAAAATTGGAGCGGCTAACGAGACTCGAACTCGTGACATTCACGTTGGCAACGTGATGCTCTACCAGCTGAGCTACAGCCGCTTCACTTTGTTGACTACCTTGTCAACGGAAACGCATTCTACATCGAAATATTTTCCAGTCAACCCTTAAATTCTTTTTTTATTTCGAGTGGTCAAAAAGCGAGTTATTTGCTGTTTTTTTAGCTAAAAGTTAGTTGTTTCAATAATCAGTGACTACAAAATCAACTTTTTTGCTCTTTTAACTCCGGCCATGCCGCTTTAAAATAACTAACTAATGAAGAAACCGTTAAAATTGTTGCGACAACAAAGAAAAAATAAGCCGCATAATTGATCACTTCATGAGGTAATTGAAATAAGATTAAAGGTATATCGTAATTAGGTTGCCATATTAGCCCCATAATACCTAACATCTGTGCAGCTGTTTTATATTTCCCCATATTTGATACCGCGATAACATCTCGTTTTCCTCTGGAAGACATAAACTCACGTAATGCACTAATAAATACCTCTCTTGATATCATAATTATTGCAGCGATTGAAACCCACCACGACTGATAGTCTTGGGCAATCATCACTAATGCTGCTACCACCATTAACTTATCGGCTACGGGGTCGATAAAAGCGCCAAAAGAAGATGATTGATTAAGCTTTCTTGCTAAGTAGCCATCTAACGCATCACTGATCGAGGCAGTCCAGAAAATGGCAAATGCGCCAAAATTACTCCAAGAAAGTGGAAGATAGAAAACCAACAAGAAGATAGGAATTAATATGATCCGAAAAAGTGTTATTTGATTAGGTATTGTCCACATTACTTTTCACTACAAGTACTTTTACTTTATTTTACACAGTTTATGAATCACTTGTCATGCAATGCATCATAAATATTTTGAGCGAGTACTTTACTTATCCCTGGGACTTTTTCAAGTTGCGAGATATCTGCCTGCATTACTTCTTGCATACCACCTAAAAACTTCAATAGACTTTGACGCTTTTTAGCGCCAATTCCTTCAATCATTTCTAATTGTGATTTTTTACTCACTTTTTGTCTTTTAGCGCGATGACCTGAAATTGCAAAGCGATGTGATTCATCTCGAATATGTTGTACTAAGTGCAACGCAGGCGATGTCGCGGGTAAAGAAATAAGTTGATGACTACCCGCCAATATTAATGTTTCTAGACCAGGCTTTCTCGACTCCCCTTTTGCGACACCTACTAATAATGGCGTTTTATCGAGCTCTATTTCATTAAAAAAATCTTCTGCTTTTGCTAGTTGCCCTTTACCACCATCAATAAAAACAATATCAGGCATGTTATCCATATTGGTTAATTTTCCATAACGCTTTCTCAATGCAAAGTCCATTGCTGCGTAATCATCACCGGGCGTAATGCCATGAACATTATAACGCCTATAATCTGTTTTTAAGGGACCTTCTTGGTTAAAAACGACGTTCGATGCTATGGTTTGTTGGCCCATAGTATGGCTAATATCAAAACACTCAATACGTTGAATACCATTAGATAACTCAAACACTTCATTTAATGCTACGAAGCGTGCCTGCATTGACTCTTTATGGCTATTTCTCGTTACTAATGCCGTTTGGGCGTTAGTGGTTGCAAGCTTTAAATATTGGGCTCTTTCAGAGCGTATGCGTGTTGATATTTTAACGTCATGTTCAGCTTGCTCAGACAATAATTTACTTAATTCTGTAACCTGCTCTATTTCATGACCTATAACAATTTCTTTTGGAATGTTTCCCTGTAAAGGCTCATGGTTTAAATAATGTTGCCCAACAAAAGCTTGTAATATCTCACTATCTTGTGTTTCGCTGGGCACCACAGGATAAAAGCTCTTACTGCCTAATATTTTATGATCTCTAATACAAAGCAAATGAACACAGGCTTGTGAATTGATGCGAAATAAACCGACAACATCCATCTCTGCTGCTAAGCCACTAACATGCTGTTGTTGCTGTATTTTTCGTAAAGTTGAAATCTGATCTCGGTATTTAGCAGCTTGTTCAAAAGCTAATTCGTGACTTGCTTTTTCCATGCGCCCAACCAATTGTTCAATGACTGTTGAGCTTTTACCTCGTAAGAAGAGTTTTGCTAATTTAACCTGCTCCTGATAGTCATCAATTGATATTTTATCGACACAAGGCGCAGAACAACGCCCTAGTTGATATTGCAAGCAAGGCCTAGAGCGAGCGCGATAGTAGCTATCTTCGCATTGTCTAATAGGAAAGATTTTCTGCATTAAGCGCAAGCTTTCCCAAACAGCACCGACGGTTGGGTATGGACCAAAATATTCACCTTTTACTTTCTTTCCACCTCTATGAGCTCCTAATTTAGGGTGCTTATGATCGGTAATTAGTAAATACGGATAGGTTTTATCATCACGTAATAAAATATTGTATTTTGGTTGGTACTTCTTGATATAGTTATTTTCAAGAATTAATGCTTCACCCTCGGTATGGGTTACCGTAACATCTATAGCGCAAATTTGTTTAACTAGCGCCTTAGTTTTTACAGAGCCAACATCTTTTCTAAAGTAACTCGCTAAACGTTTTTTTAATTGCTTCGCTTTTCCAACATATATAACTTCTTGTTGCTGGTTATACATGCGATAGACACCAGCTTGTTCGGTTACCGAGGCAAGAAAAGCAACAGAATCAAAATCATTTGATACTTGTGGTTCGCTATGTATTGCGTGTTCAGGTTCAACTAACGTTGAGTGATCAGGTTTGTCAGACAAAATTACAGCTTTTCTGTTTTCAACATACCATGACGAATAGCAAGATGTGTTAACTCAACATCATTACTCACGCCAAGCTTTTCAAACATTCTATATCGATAACTATTGATTGTTTTAGTACTCAAGACCAAGTGCTCTGAAATATCAGGTACTTTTTCGCCTCGGGTAATCATGAGCATAATTTGTAACTCTCGATCTGATAAGGCATTAAAAGGGTTTTCATCAACCGACTTAAATTGACTCAGCGCCATTTGTTGTGCAATTTCAGTTGTTAAATAACGCTGACCACTATTTACAGCTTTTATGGCATTAACCATTTCATCAGGGCCAGCCCCTTTGGTTAAGTAGCCTGAAGCACCCATTTGCATTACTTTTGTTGGGAAAGGATCTTCACTGTGAACCGTTAGTACAATAACTTTAACATCAGGGGATATTCGTAAAATTTTCTTAGTTGCTTCTAAGCCGCCCATACCTGGCATATCCATATCCATTAAGATGACATCAACCTCAGTTTGTCGGCAAAATTTAATAGCGTCTTCGCCAGTATCACACTCCCCGATAACTTTCAGCCCTTTAACATCACTGAGAATTTTGTTGATACCTGTTCTAACCAACTCATGATCATCTACCAATAAAACGTTTATCAATGGTTTCGCCTTATATTTTCATAAATCAACTTACTTACATCATTAACATCTTGCAGAAAATGATCATTACTTTGTTTTACATTTTAAATTAATGTATCACTGCCTTTGAGCTGAGTAAAACGTTTATGATTTGCTATAGTTTATTATTTTTTAACCAGCTATTTAACAGCCCTATCTGACCATTTTTATATGCTGCATAAGTTAACCTGACAGCATTACTTAATATAACACTGTCAGACCAATTAGTTTGTTCACTGATGAGTTTATAACATTCCTTTGCTTCCGGTGATAAATAGCCACGCATCTCTTGTAAGCCACGTTCTTTTTGCCTTTCACGGTAGCGTTTTTGCTTTTCAGCATTGCTCATTGCCTTTTTTTCTTGCTTAGACTCAACTTGATTCATTGCAGTTAACTCATATTTGCCAATACGCTATCTAATATCACATTATATACACATCTTTTCGTAAAGAAATATCAGTATGTAAATTCTTATACAAAGTCTACTTTTGGCTAAGGTAAAAAGAAGACGCTGCTGTATCAATATAACTACAAAGCCTAACTTGATTTTCATCAAAAATTTTAGCTTTTTTAACTGTTCAGAGTTGTTTAGTGTACATGCGTACGCTAAAGTAGCGACCTTAATTTTATTATCGGATATAACCTCTACTA
The DNA here is from genome assembly GCF_003545765.1 of Colwellia sp. RSH04. GTDB lineage: Bacteria > Pseudomonadota > Gammaproteobacteria > Enterobacterales > Alteromonadaceae > Colwellia. The sequence continues at coordinate 154,843 of NZ_QXIO01000009.1, forward strand.
TGGCGATGGCACAACAAAACTCATATAGCAAAGAAGATTTAATTAAAGCGGGTACTGGCGAAATGTTTGGTGAAGGTAACTCTCAACTTCCTTCAGACAATATGTTAATGATGGATCGTATCGTTACTATCACAGAAGAAGGTGGCGAACACGGTAAAGGCTACATCTTAGCTGAATTAGATATTACAGCTGACTTATGGTTTTTTGACTGTCACTTTAAAGGCGACCCCGTTATGCCTGGTTGTTTAGGTCTTGATGCTATGTGGCAATTAGTTGGTTTCTTCTTAGGTTGGTCAGGTGGCCCAGGTAAAGGCCGTGCATTAGGCGTAGGTGAAGTAAAATTTACCGGTCAAATCCTACCAACGGCAAGTAAAGTGACTTTTAAAATAGAGATGAAACGTGTAATTAAACGTAAATTATTTATGGGTCTTGCAGATGGTAGCGTAAGTGTTGACGGCCGTGAAATATACACAGCAAAAGATTTAAAGGTTGGTTTGTTCACGGATACAACTAACTTTTAATCACTTATCTATTAGTGATTAAAACAATAAACCCAGCATTGATGCTGGGTTTATTTTTATGGCTATGTTAATAAACTGCGCTAGCGTTTACCTGAATAGGCCTTGTTGTTTATCTTCTATGGCTTCTCGCCATCCACCTAACCACTGCGACTTAATTGCCGTACTTTGGTAAGGGCAATGTTCTTTAGAACGTCCGGCTATACCTGCTTGATACCCCTTAGTGTGAGCCCTATCTTGGCGATCGCGTTTTTGCCTTTTCATCATATATACACGCTCCTTTATTGCTGCCACTATTGTTAATTTAGTTAGCTGTAAGCTACTTTTTAAGAATAGCCAACAATCAGTAAAAAACAATCGTTACTCATGTAATAAAACAGCACTTTTTAATAAGTGAATGAAAATAATTAGAATTATGTTAGTAATTAATTTTACCAGAGTACATGGTTTAACGAGCATAAAAAAAGCACTCAATGAGTGCTTTCTAAAATAGTGCGACTAACTAATGGTTAATTAATGCGAATTCTTCGACGAAATACGGTTAAAACAAAAAGAAACCAAAGTACAGCTACATTCAAACTTGCCCCTTGTCGCTTAACTTTTTCCTCAACAACGGTACAGTCTTCTACTTCACCTTCTATAGGCTCTAAAACAACCGCTCTTACTACATCTTCTTTAACAGGGTTGCCATCATCATCAAGAACAAGTTCACCTTTAGAGTCGTAACGTTCGCTTGAAATAATAGCGGTAGCAGAAATGACATTTTCATCGTTAATATCTCTTGCTTCTAAAATATCATATGGACTATCACAGCCAATAAGATCATTAACATTATTAAAGACATCATTATTCATATCGTATAAAAATGCAGCCGTTCGTCGAGGATTACTTGAACTATCATTATGGGTTTCTACTTGCCCATCACCTATAATAAAGCCATTTTCATTAACTGCATAAGCTGTGCTATCTGAGGTAGTAAAGAAATCATCAGGTGTGATGATTTCCATAGTATCTTTTGGTTGGTTGGTATCTACATAGAAAAATTTCTTCGTGCCTCTTTCATTGTAAATGTAGCCAACGGCAATACCCTTATCATTAATATCATATGCCTTGGATACTGCATTTGACGAATAAGGATAAACATTGTTTTTTTGATTGAAATCAAACACCTCACCGTCCTTATACATTACAGCATAAGCGGTATAAGTACGTTGATTAACCGCTGGTGTAGTAACATTTTCTTCATACCAGCCATCAGCATAACCAACAACGACACCATGATTATTAATTGCGGTCGCATAACTTGAATGAGTTCTTTCATCATCTGGGTGCGGCTCTATTAAAAGACCTAGTTGCTCTGTAACCAGTTCTCCACCAGGTGTTACCGTCGCCTTATACGCCATTTTATGATACATGTCTCCCTGATTACGCTGAACACAAATTTCAAATGGCATCGCTTCTAGCATACTGCTATTACGACAATCGTTACTTCCTGTGCTTTCTATAATATTATCAATAACAAATTCATTTAGTTTATAACTGACATAACCAACAGCAGTATTATTATCATTAATATCAATAACAGTGGATAATCCACCACCATATTCAGTTTCTACAGGCTCTACTTGAATAATTTGAGCACCGTTATCAAACGAGAAAAATCCACGCTGACCAAAGTCTCTCAGCCAATAGTTTCTAATATTTCCATTACCGTCAGTGAAAGGTTCCATAGGTAAGTAAGGTGCAGTTGCTGTTCCATAGGCAACACCTGAATCGGTCGTTCCTGATATAATGTCATATGTCGAGCGGGTCAACTGGCCTGTCCCTTCAAAAGGCACATCAAACACCGTAAATTGCTCGGTTATTGAATCGCCACCTAGATTTACCATAGCAACAGAATCGGCTAATCTCTGATACTCATCTAAACGGCCTCCATGTCTTACACCTGCACCATTTTGGCTGTCACCCAACCAACGAATTACCCATGAAAGATCATTAGCCGTAGGGGTACCTGCGACCATAGCATCGTAATCTTCTAGATCTTCAAGCTCATGAACTTGTTCATGATAACGAAATGCGTAACGCTGAATATCTTGAAAGTTTAATTCGTCAAGATACTCAAATTGTACCGGTAAGTTATACAACTTTGCCCCTGAAATAGCTAAAACGCCGTTATTGTTTTGATGTTGGGCATAAGTATATTTAAGCTCATCAACAACATTTTTATCAACTACACGATAGGTTGCTGCTTGTGTAGTGGTTATTAAACTAACACTTAATGCACTGACAATGCCTAGTGCTAAAAAACTCTTTCCAAATTGCTTCATTTTTACTTCTTAACTCAATCTATAGATTATTTGTTGAATATGTTCACTGTCTTAAAAGGTTACTTTAACGACTATGATTCATCTAATTCTTGCCATCTGCTGTAAGCAACGTCAAGTTTTGACTCACTTTCTGCAAGCTGGTTCAATATTTTTTGACTTTGCTCACTGTCTTGATTAAAAAAATCCGCATGGTTTATCTTTTCTTGTAAAGATTCTATTAAGGTTTCAAGTTCATCAATTATTTCAGGTAACTCTTCAAGCTCTTTACTTTCTTTATAAGACAGTTTTTTCTTTGCTATTTTACTTTGTTCTTTTGATACATTACTCGGTTGATTTTTTTCTTGTGTTTTTGTCTCTTTATTAATAGCTGACAGCTGTGCTTGTCTTTGTTGCTCTTTTTGAGCTAAATAACTATCAACATCATCATATCCGCCTACTATCTGATTGATATAGCCCGTACCATCAAAATAAAGACATGTATTGACACAATTATTCACAAAATCTCGATCATGGCTTACTAAAATAACGGTTCCTGCATAATTTGCAACGACTTCTTCTAAAAGCTCTAAAGTTTCTATATCGAGATCGTTAGTAGGTTCATCAAGAATTAATAAATTACTGGGTTTTAAAAATAACCTTGCAAGCAATAATCTGTTTTTCTCTCCACCAGAAAGTGCTCTTACTGGTGTACGTGCACGTTTAGGACTAAAAAGAAAATCTTGTAAGTATCCAAGAACATGTCGAGACTTACCATTAACCATGACTTCTTGCTTGCCTTCACCGACAATTTCTTGAACGGTTTTATTAACATCTAACGCTTCACGGTGTTGATCAAAGTAGGCGACATCTAGGTTGACCCCAGAGCGCATTTTACCGCTGGTTGCTGCTAACTTTTCCATAATGAGTTTGATTAACGTTGATTTACCTGTACCGTTAGCACCTATTAGTGCGAGCCTGTCATTACGGTTAATTAACAGGTTTAAATCTTTAATCACTTCTTTATGATCGAAAGATACATACACATGTTCAGCTTCAAAGACTAATTTACCAGAGCGCTCACCTTGACTAATAGTCATACTACCCTGAGTTTTCACTTCTCGACGCTCTTTTCTTTCTACACGCAGTTTTTCTAACGCTCTAACTCGGCCTTCATTTCTTGTGCGCCTTGCTTTAATCCCTTGTCTTATCCACACCTCTTCTTCGGCAAGGCGTTTATCAAACAGTGCATTCTGTTGATCTTCAACTTGTAAGTCGTGCTGTTTTTGCTCGATATACAGATCATAATCACCAGGGTAACTTTTGAGTTTACCGCGATCTAAATCAAGAATTCGCGTTGATAATCCACGAATAAATGCCCTGTCATGACTGATAAAGATAATCGTGCCATTAAAATCTTTTAAAAACTTCTCAAGCCATAGCACACTGTCTATGTCTAAATGGTTAGTCGGTTCATCAAGTAATAAAATGTCTGGCGACGTTACCAGTGCTTTTGCTAATGCGAGTTTACGTAACCAGCCCCCTGATAAATCTGATATTTTGTCATCAGCATTCAAAGAGAGCGTACTCATTACTTGCTCAATTTTCTGTTCATCTTGCCAAGCACTCGCCTGCTCTAATTCCTCTTGTACTTTAGAGAGCTTTTCTAAGTTTTTCTCACTTGGATCTTCAGAAATAAGATTAATCAAGCCATGATAACGCTTTATGAGCTCAGCATTTTCTTTTACGCCTTGAGCAATATAATCAAAGACACTAATATCTGATGACTCGGGTGGATCTTGCTCCAACATCGCCATTTGCATGCTATTTGATTTAAGAATTTGTCCATCATCAAGCTTTTGTAAGCCCATAATAATCTTCATCAAGGTAGACTTACCGGCGCCATTTTTACCCACTAAACAGATACGTTCGTTGGTTTGTACACTCAATTCTGCTTGATCTAAAATTTTACCTTCACCAAAAGCGAGTTCGCCATTAGCAATTCTAAATAATTCCATAGTTTTTTAACTTACTTCTTAAATGTAATGCGTTAAATGTAATCGTGATAAAAGCGTGCTATTCGCTAAGCTAATGCTTTAACCTGTTCACTCTCAAAAGGCCAAAATAATTTTTTATTATCAGACAGTCGTTCGAGTACGGGAATATGGACACCATAAAGCTCAATTAACGATAACGATTCATGAGCTACACTTTCGGTTTCGATAATATCAATTTGCGTAAAAGAACCAATAGGCAATGTCGCTTCACAAATACTCAATGCTTGTTCACATAAGTGACAACCTTCACTACCGTATAAATTAAAGTTTATTGAAGTCATTACTTTCTTTCTCAATTACTTCTTGCGGGTAATAGACCAGCTATTGTGAATATGTTTGTTACGAGCAAAGTCTTTATCTCTAGTAACATCCGTTAAATTTTCAGCTTTTAGCCCTAAAGCTTCCATCGCTTCAACGTCGATTTTAAAATTACGTTTGTTATTAGTGAAGAATATTTCACCGCCAGGCGCTAAACACTTTAACGCGTCGGTAATTAAAGTGACGTGATCTCGCTGAACATCAAAGCTATCTTCCATTCTCTTAGAGTTTGAAAACGTTGGTGGGTCAATGAAAATCAAATCATATTGTTTAATATTCTTTTTTAACCAATCTAAACAATCTGCTTGAATAAATTCATACTTATGACCTGATAGCTTATTCAAGGCAAAGTTATCTTGTGCCCAGTTCAAATAGGTGTTTGACATATCAACCGTAGTCACTGAACTTGCGCCATGCAAAGCTGCTTGAACAGATACAGAGCCGGTATAAGCAAAGAGGTTTAATAAGTTTTTATTTTTAGCTTTTTTAGCAACAATTTGACGTGTTTTACGGTGATCTAAAAATAATCCGGTATCAAGGTAATCCCACAAGTTAATCTTAAATAATGCCCCATGTTCATTTACGGTTAGCGCTTGTTTAGATTTATCAAGACGTTGATATTGGTTTCGTCCTTTTTGCTTAGCACGTGTTTTTAAGACGACTTTATCTGTGTTTACCTCTAGCACCTTTGGTGCCCAGTAAATAACTTCCTGTAATCTTTTAGCGGCCTTATCGGCTTCAATCGTCTTAGGTGCTGCATACTCTTGTATTACTAGATATTCATTATAAATATCAATAGCAACGTTATATTCAGGAATATCACCATCGTATAGTCGATAACTATTAATTTCACCTGACTTAAGCCAACCTTTTAATGCTTTTTTATTTTTCTTTAATCGATTGGCAAAGGCACTGTCTTGCTCTGCAAAATTTGACTGAGGTGTTGTCGCATCTTTTTCAATTTGCTTTTCATCGATATTATAAAGTGCAAGCTGACAATCTAATGGACCATTTTTAAATTTGTAACGCTTAAAACTAGAAAGCTTAAGCATGGATAATAAGTCAATATTCGCCGTTAAAATTGCCACACGCCAATCGATAAATTGCGCTTTTAATTTTTGCCCAAATAAAACAAAGCTTTCAACCAACTCAGGTAACTCACCTATACGCTCACCATAAGGAGGGTTAAACAAAATAGTACCTGCCTGACCAAAGGTATTATTCATTTTATTGGTATCTTTACAGCTAAACTCTATGAAGCGCTGTAAATTTGCATTACGCGCATTTTGTTGTGCTGTTTTTAGCACCCGCGAGTCAATATCGATACCAAACACTTTTACATTAAGGTTGGCTAAAGAATTTGCTGATTGCTCTTGGGCATTCGTTAGTTCTTGTTGCCAAATTTCGTCATCATGTTTCTTCCATACATCAAAACCCCATGTAGCTCTATCGATACTCGGTGCTTGCTTACCTGCCATAGAAACTGCTTCAATCAAAATTGTGCCAGAGCCACACATAGGATCAACTAAAGGTTTAGAGGTATCATCCAACCAACCAGAACGGATTATCAATGCTGCAGCTAAGTTTTCTTTTAAAGGTGCAGCACCAGTATGTTCTCTGTAGCCACGTTGAAACAATCCTCGTCCAGAAAAGTCTAAATATATACTTACGTGATCTTTGAGTAATCTTGCTTGAAAGCTGATGTCAGGAGATTTTTTATCAACATCTGGACGCTCTAATCCTTGATCTCTAAATTGATCAACAATAGCATCTTTAATTGTTAGTCCGCCAAATTGGCTATTTCTAATTTCTTCACTATAACCGACAAAATCAATGGCAAAGCTATGGTGGCAATCAAAATGCTCGATCCAGTTTACCGATGAAGCCGTTTGAAATAACTCATCTTTATTTTTAGCTTCACCCTCACCAATTTTTAACATGACTCGAGTCGCAAGTCTTGTCCATAGAGATATACGGTATCCTACCTCTAGCGAGGCACTAAAATATACCCCCTCAGGCTTCTGAACAACTAGTTCACCACCGAGCTTTTCAATTTCATCGACGAGTAATACTTCAATGCCAGGTGAAGTTAAAGCTAAAAAATTTTGCATAATGCATTTCCTGATATAACAATGGCGCGATTATATACCTAAAGCAGGTCTGACATAAACAAAACTTAAGCGAATGAGCGAGCAATCTTAGAGATAATTGCGTTTATCGCTTATAATTAACACATAACGAAGAACATTTAGTCAATTAGACATTAGTTTCAAAAAACAACTTGCTTTATCTCGTCGCACTCCTTAATATACGCCTCGCTTTCAAGCAGTGATGTTTCACTCTAAAAGTTTTCTTAAGTGAAGAAATAAAATAGACTTAGCTTTTTATCTTTTGATAAGCATTCGGACGCGGGATGGAGCAGCTTAAAGTTCAACCTCGTCGGGCTACTCTTATATGCGAATAGCCGAAGGTCGTTGTTTTTTTCAAATACAGCTTCCGCAACCAATTCTTAAGTACAGAATTTAAATAGGCTTAGCTTTTATCTTAGGATAAACATTCG